>NZ_CP136600.1:0-1225194 GCF_032911225.1 Thalassotalea fonticola
TTGAATTTGCTATTGGCGAAGATAATTTTGATAACTTGTATCCTGGCTATATTGACCCGTTATTCCCTTATTTGCCAACAGGTTCAGTATTAATCGATAAAGGTGATAATTTTGCTCCAGGCATTCCTGAACTGGATCTGATTGACAATGCTAGAATCATCAATGGGCAAGTTGATCTTGGTGCTTATGAGAATACCGACCAAGAATGGGTTTCTACCTCGATAACTGAAGAAGAGCCCAATGATAGCAGCAATGAAGCTTATAACTTTGAGCTCAACTACCGTACCGGATTTTTATTTTTAGGTGCCTTAAACGATGTTTCTGATACTGCAGATTATTATCGCTTTACCACGAACAATACCTCCGGTTTGCTCTCGATCTATTTATGTAATAGCCCTGATAATTGCCAGCAACCGTTTTATATTGGCGATGAAATTTATATCGAATTATTAGATGATCAAGGGGTGATCATTAACTCGACTTACTCTGAACAAACTAATAATAACGAACATGTATTTAATATCACTCCAGTGCATGGTGAAGTTTATGATGTTCGAGTTAAAGCCAAAGATACAGCTGGAGCCGACTTTAATTACAAATTAGTGATCACGGATTAGGCAACAGATTTAATGAGTCCTGTGTAAACGTCTAGGTCATGCAGTCAAACATATCCAAATTATGCCATTGGGTTTTACCCACAGCATCAAGCCTTCACCATCGTAAAGACTTTATTCCTTGGCTTTAGGTTTTGTTTTTTCGATCTCTGTATTTGTGAGGGGCTTGGTAATTCTAGCCATTTTGGTAACACACCATCGTGTTACTAAAAATGTTACTATAACTGCTGGATATTGCAAATCTTCATTGGTCAGTAATTGACACAAAAAACCCGTAAACCCTTGTTTAATTAGGGTTTACGGGTCTTTGTTGGTCCTTGATGAACCGGCTTGTGGTGGGCGGGGGGGATTTGAATTTAGTGCTTTATCATTTGTTATATAATGATTTTATCCTTTATGTATTTTAAGTGTATACCTATTGATATACCCAAGATGTGAATCGTCATACCGTTTTATATTGATTTAGTTTATAGCGGGTGAGGGTATCGATAGACCACTATTTAGTAAGGTATTTTCGCTCAAGACTCAACTATATCAAACTCTTTATGCAATGATTACCAACTCAGTTTATCCATCGTGCTGTTTAACTCAAGAAATCATCCTTGGATAGCTTTAATTCATTCACTTATTACTTGATAGTCTTATGTCTTTTTGTTATATGCTCCATTGTTTATATAGCTATGATGCATATACCTATTGATGAATTTAAGATTTTTCTTAAATTAAAGCTAGTTATCATAGTTTTTTGGTTAAACCTGTTAATCTAAATTACGTCATATTGACCCGTGCAACAAAATCGAATTATTTATTGGCTCAACTGTAAAGTAGTAGCCAATACCTTATTGTTATAGAAATTTAACCTCAACCGTTTATAGGCTCAAACAACCTAGAAATACCTAGTTCTTTAAATTGAACGATTAGATCCTTTTGGCCGAGAATTATAGGCCGCATGTTATGAAAGGTATAATTCAATATTGCAATTATTTTAAGTGAATTGATCACCATTAAAATAACCCAGACTTCTACCATATCAATAATCAGTTACAAAACAATATCACTGAATTGCTTCTTCTAATTTTTGCTGTTAACGTAATAATACATCGTGAACTTTTGCAGAGAATTTTTGTAATAAAAATGATACGTCGCAGGATATCACACCATTAGAATGTAAGCTGAGCAAAGAGTTTTCAATTATGAATGAATTTTATACGTGGTTATTAAGCCAATCAGGTCGCAATGACATTATTTCTGATCTTGCGTCAGACGTTAGGCAAGATTCAAGTTTTCCACTAGATAGCGACAACTTTACTTCTCTTCGAGAGTATTTAGAAAACAAAGGTGCATGCCCTGGCGCGCTTGAAGCACTTGATGAAGCTTGGCGAGAGTTTGTGGAAATAAATACCATTAAAATATAGTTTCACGGCTTTTAAACGGACTAAAGCTGTTGGTTGTTTTCCTTCTTCAACCATCTTTTAACGCTTAAAATGGGGCTATGTTATTTAATTAATACGCAAACTAGTTGGATAAGTTGATGCCTTGCAAGTAGGTAGTCGCCTGTTAACGGAGGCGAGCTTACAAATAGCAAAAACAACCCCGTACATTTTAAGCGAGACCAATGGACATTTGCTGCCACAAAACAGACATTTCTCTGCTATGTATTTGTGAAATTGCCATGTCGCTGTCTTGCTTAAACTTGTCTACTTAACTGGGGGAAGTCCAAACTGACAAGACCCTAGTGTCATAGACATTTCTTAGCTTTATAATATGTAAAACTAATAGGTGTTATTTATGAGCGGTCAAAGCTATAGCGAAGAATTCAAAATCTAAGCAGTTAACCAAGTAACTGAAAGCAATTATCCTATGACTGAAATAGCAAAACGTCTAGGTGTCAGCTACAAAACTATCCATGATTGGGTAAAGAAATATTCAAAACCAACAAAACAAAGACAATTGGACGATTTCCAGTCTGAGGTAATTCGTCGCTTAAAAGCTGAGTTGAAACGAGTTACCCAAGAGCGTGAAATATTAAAGGAAGCCGCGTCAAAATAAATTAGCAAGTCGTCAAGACGAAATACGACGCATTTTTAAGCCAAAACCATTCAGGTTCAAGGTTTCTCGCTGACAAGTATTTCTGATGATTGTCAGCAATTTTGCTATTTGATTGGGCAATGTAGTTTCTTTATTTTGTCACTAATATCCGCATCATTACACATTAATTGCATGAGATCATTAGAGATAATAGTCGAATCTAATCCTATGATAATATTGACTAAAAATAATAGAAAGGAAACTAATAGTGTCAGCTGAATAAAAAAGATCTGAAATTGGTGTTTCCAAATAAACTTTCGAATCGAACCAAGGCTGCCCTCTTTTACATGTGTGTCTAAAAAGCTCGATGATTTATCCCAACCAATTGAAAGGTTCATCATTGCTAGCCAAAATGCTAGAAGCACAATTGGCAGCGCCAAGAATTCAGACTTTAAGGTGCCATAGCAGAAGTACCCACCTAAAAACACACCGCTCGCGATAAAGTAGTTAGTTATGTGCTCAAACAAGGATAAATGTGGACTGTCTGAGCCACTTCCTCCTCCGCTAAACAATGCGTCTGACACAGAAGCGAAAACTCCTATGAACGTTAAAATCAAAGCTATAGTTACGGCAACCGATACCCATAACATCCATTCCAATGTAGTCAAAACAGAACCAGCAGTTGGGTAGAAAGAAGGGTCTATAAACCCATATTCAACTGAAAATTCAATAATTAATGCTACAACAATTACAATAACTACAGCAACTTCAAAAAGAAATTTTTTTGGGTGGTTTGTTGCTCCAGTGTTTATTCTATCCGCGAAAGCCATATACTTTTTCCTTGTATTTTTATGTGACAAGCAAATTAAGCAATAAAATCATCCTAATGAAAGGTTATTACTTTTCGATTTTAAAGTTCAAGTGCCAAACAATATGTACAGAATTAATTTTTTTGCTTTATGGAAATGCTGGTATAGAAATGTGTTGCAATGAATTCATGACAATAACGCAGTTCCGTTCCGTATTTCCTACTACGGCAGATAAAAGTAAAGCATGATATTTTCCATTTTGCCAGATGGGTTGATTATGGAATTGTTTAGCTGCGTATTAGGCGGAGATAATTCGCCATCAAAACGTAAGTGCAGGCGCTTCAGGGTTCTAGCATCTCACTTCAAATACCTTAGCAGCCTAAATTTAATACTGTAGTGGTATAGTGAATTTGGCCACCTAAGTAGAAGTATTAGCAAAACAAAAACTAATCTCAATACACCTTATCCAATAAAACCATTATGTCCGCAATGTGGCAAAAGTTAGATCATTTGTTGCAAACGCGTCTTCCTCTTTGGGCACTTACCATCCCTAGACGTTGTTAATTTAAACAACTCTCATTCGAACATATAATTTACTTTCATCATCTTCATATCGAGTTTCAAGCGCATCTAAATATTGAATCAAGTAACAAGTCTTAGATAGCCGTAGTTCTTTAAATTAAAAGGTGATTGCTTAGCGAGGTAAAGGCCTATGTCTGATACGTTAGCCCATCCATCCTCTTTTCTTACAATAGAAATGGCACAATAGACTTAGTTGTCGAATCCTCATGGGTCAAGCAGGTGCTATGTTTAGTCAATATACTTGTTGGTTTACTGATGTAATGGTCAAAACACACAAATTTCGAACAACTGTTCACAAACTCACTACAAGCCATATTCTGTCCATAACCATGCAATTGGTTTTCGGTTGTCCTGATACGAGTCACTAAGGCCGGAAAATCACTGTCAGACGATACGATGGCATAAATATCAATGTTATCAGCATGGAGTGAGTCAACATGGTCTATGGTTAAAGACGTATAACTGTACTAACTTCAATCAAAGCGGTTGTTCAACCAATCTGACTGATGTTATCTTTTGCTAATTAATTTAGAAAAAAGTAAAGAAAACATGGCAGCATCAATTAAAAAGCTCAAGCCCACCTAAGTTGATTAAACCTTACCGAACAACATAAAGGGCACAGCCAAAACCCTATCTTTAGAAGACAAAATAAATTGATAGAGCAACTAGAAGTACAACACTAAATGGCGAAACTATTTAATGGTGTCGAAGTGCTTAGTAGCCTTAACAATACGTTCTAGTAACGGCTTCAAATCATTAAAGTCTACAATGTTCTTTTGTGCTTTAACAATTTGTTTAGAAAATGCATCTTTACTTAAATCTTTATCTCCATCTCGATTGGTTACAGTGTTAAAACATTTACCCTTATATTTTCTTAGGCGATCAATATCCTTAAAGAAGTACTCTATATCAGTATAACTATCGTTGACTCCTAGAGGAGTTAAAACTACATAAAGATTATGAAATATATGAATGAAATCAGCTTTTCTGTAGTCTTGTTTTAGCACTAATGAAGTGGGGGAAATAGTAGCTGAAGATATATTGGAGACATAGCTTAATAAGCCTTGTGGTCCAGTATCATTATCAATCACAATTATCACAGGCTGTTTAGGTTTTGGGGCTTTATATTGTTTTAGCTGAGATTCATAACCCATTATGAAGTGCTTCAAATAATCAGCTCCTCCGTGAAGTTCTAACAGAAATTTAGTTCTTTCTGAGTACTCTACAAAACGCAATAGCAGTTCATACGGTGTAGTGGCTGTTTTGACATTTGCCAAAGCAGGAAAATCCGAAGCAAGCATATTTATCGCTGTTTTTAGATAAACATTATCGGTTTTTCCTTCTGTTAGCATCGTTGGTTTGTCGTTTGCGTAAAATAATTGATAAAACAAAAATTGACTGAATGTTTTTTCTCGGCCACTAAATAAATACCTTCTTTGCTTAGCTTTTTTTTGTTTTATTAATTCATCCCTTTTTAAATTATACTTCGGATTGAGAGGTGGCTTTTGGCGTAATCTATTGTAATGATCTATTTGGTCAATAAAGTTTAACTGACCTTCTAACTCATTGATGTTGCCGTTGACAGGTATACCATCAGTTGTTTTAGTGAATTGTCCTGTATTAAATAAATTATTACATTGTGCTCTCACTGTGCGCCAATATTCTTTTTTTGTATTTGGCTTTTTATTAACCACTAGCCCTGTAACATCTTGTCTTGAATCCTTATATTGAATTCGTGTTTTCTTATCATTAATTGAAAACCCTGCTCGATTAATTTCACTTTTTAACTTTTTACTCGAGTAGTACTCGCCTTCTTCATGACGCATTATTTGAAGTGGGAAATCAGCTTTACGAGTTGAAAATGTTATGTCATCAGCATACCTAGAATAAGTACAAGAATGTTTTTTAGCGAGATAAGCTAGTCGAATATCTAATGAGTGAGCAATTAAATTTGTTATGACTGGTGAACTTGGACTTCCTTGAGGTAATTTATTGTTATAACATGCAATTTGGGCAATAACTGTTGCTATTGCTGGATCTAATTTAAAGTTTTCATTTTTTATAAAGAAACCTCTAACTCTACCAAAGTTAAAACTATCAAAAAAGTTTTCAAGATCAATGTTTAATACATTTTTTTGACCCAAATGCATCATCGCATTCGTGATTATAGATCTATGCCTGACAAAACCATGGGATAAAGTTGGCTGAATAATTTCACTTGTGGGATATTTTATTTTGTTTATATCGTCAACACAATCTAGTAGCAAGTTTGAGAGATTAGCTTGAATAGTTTTTAATCTACCATTTGGAGCGCTGATAATGCGCTCACCACCATTCTTTTTTGGGATTTTAAATTGAGTGTATTGAGTGCTGGGTTTAAGGATATATAAAGTATAAGTGAAAATTGACGCTTTAATCCCAAGTAGGGTAGCTAGTTGTTTTTTTGTTGTAGTTTTTTGTAAAGCTTCCAATTTACCCATGAATTACCTTCAAATTCCTTTTTATGAGGGGGTTTATGGGCACTCTTACGCAGTTAACATTAGTAATGGTTTACAGAAGTACTAAAGTTATTATAAAGGCAATCCAGACGGACATTATTTTCACTGACCGCGAAACGCGGCCCAAAATCTGCCCATAAACCGCTAAGTAAAATAACTGTTATTATCATTAATTACAAGTAGTTAATGATAATACTTTAAATGTATCAGTTACAAATTATAATTTTTATTTGTTGATGTATTACGATAGTTTATTGTGATATCTAATCCGTTAAAAAGCACAATATTTCATAGACTATAATTTAACTAGCAAAAGTTTACTGGGGATAGGCAATGTGGCATATGGTGTATAAGATTTATGGTAAAGGGCATTTGCTTTATGTAGGAGAAGGATCGGATGTTGATGCTAGGGTTGATTTTCACTCTAAAAACGCACCATGGTTTAAAGAAGCCGATTGGATTAAGGAATGCTGGCTTCCAAATAAGGAGGTAGCGGTAATGTATGAAACTTATCTCATAAATACAGAAAAACCGTCAGAAAACAAACAAAAAAATAATAATAGTGATATGAGTATTGTGACTTTTGATGAAGATTCAATTATGTGGTTGGATGGGCATTTAAATGGACATTTGAGAGAAAACTATTAAACAAGCTGAAAAATAATAATAAAGTTTAAAGGTGATGATAAAAGTTGATTTTTTAATAAATATATAGATATTCAGTTCTGATGATTATTTTTAGCGGTATTGATAGTGGCACTAGGTTGTTGCTATTGGGTTAAGTTGCTTTGTATTGTGTGTTAGGTGTGTTGTCGAGTATCTATATCCCAATAGATAAACTACTATTTTTTATTGAATAATGATTCAACTGACACCGTATCATCTGAATTAAGTGTTTAACTCATTATCAAAAAATGATTTTATATTTACATGTGCGTTGGTGTATACCTATTGATGTGCCTAAACTGTGAACTGTTATACCTTTTTTAGTGATTTAGTTAATCACGGGGGGCTGATATAATATTGCTTAGTAAGTTATTTACAATTGAGGCCCAACTCTACTTTGAAGTCTAGCTTTAATAGCCTATAACGCATCTCTAATTATTAAAAATCTGGCTCAACCGTTTTTAGCTTCTACGGTATGAGAAAGGGGAGGGGAGGCGTAAATCATCCAAGGCCCCCACGTCATAATAGACCCTGACCATACGCATACTTTGTGCCTCAATTTTTTTAGCAATCATATATTTTACAGACTAGTGGTGTTTTCGATCCTACAATTAATTAAAGAAGTTTTATCTGCAAACATTCAATACGCATATCGACAGTAAACTATTTTTAGGATCAATTATGAGTTTACACCATGAAAAAGTGGCAAAAAATATTTTAATTGAATCTCTTGAGTTCAACGAAGTGATAGATGTAAGTTCAATTCCTATTTACGCAACAAACTGTCGGGAGGTTGGATGCTTCATTATATATAGCTTTAATCTGAGTCAAGGTTCAATGGTGATAGCTATACTGCTGTACACAAGGACACTTTAAAAACAAAGTATTTGTAGATCTATTAAATAGATTAACCTGTAGCACTTTTCCAATTAAAGCGGGTGAGGGTTACATGAAGATAAAAACTAGAAATACATACTGTTTTATTATGAACAATTAATATTATTTTTCTTACCTATTTTTATTAACTTATATGTAAACTTGTAAACTTAATTAGTCTTTAAAAGTTAAAAAGAGGGTTGGTTTCCTCCTAGAATATGTCAGGATAATATCTTTGATATGAGTTTTGGGCGTTTTGAACTGTCAGCTGACATTTACGGCCCATTGCAGCGTTACTGACAGCTCCCTACCCCAAAACGACTGAGAATTACAACATTAATTGGCTGCTTCTAATTTTCTCTATGTGTCATTAGATGTTTTATTTCAAATGTTCGCATACCGGACATAAATAACTTCAAAAATGCAATACTTTTTCTAATGGTATTTCAGTCTACATTTGATTGCACAAATGCAGAAAAATATTTTCTTTCAACAGCGTAAATGAAGTTTGTTGTTTTATTGATTTTTTCAAGTTAAATTATGAGCTTAATAAATGTTAGGAGAGTTTCTTCCTGTAGAAATGAATAAACTAACCTGTTAAAAGAGCTGTTATGCCGCAATAGCCTAATCAATAGACATGGAGGTGTTATGGGTGTTTTTTTAAGAAAAAGTATTAAAGTCGGTGCTTTTCGTTTTAATTTATCTAAATCTGGGGTAGGTGTCTCGGCTGGTGTAAAAGGGTTAAGGCTTGGCACTGGTCCAAGAGGAAATTATGTTCGCATTGGAACAAAAGGAATTTATTATAGTGCATCACTTCCAAAACCACCCAATATTGACTCTAATCCACGAATAGAACCAATAAATTTAGATAGCGTTAAATTGCCTGTTTCATCGACTCATGAAGAACTGAAAGAAATTGACTCTGCAGATACATCACAAATTGTCGATTCTTCATCTGTAGACCTATTAAATGAATTAAACTTAAAACAAAAAAAACTAACACTTTTTCCAATTGTATTTGCTATTTTCATATTATTAGTGTTATTTGGTTATTATTCAAAATTATCAAATGAGCTGTTAGGCGTTCTAATTTTTCTGGGCGTTGGATTTTCTTGGTTTTCACATAATAGAGATATATTGGCAAAGACATCCGTTCTACTCTACGATTTTGAACCAAAAATTGAATCTAATTATAACCAATTGATTGAGGGGCTACTGAAAATTAGCCAGTGTGCAAAAGTTTGGCATATTTCTGCTTCTGGAAAAGTTTTAGATCAAAAGTATCATGCAGGTGCAAGTGATCTAGTCGAACGCAAAGAAACAACAATTAAAGTTGTTGAACCTCCCAATATAAAAACGAATGTTAAATCTATTGCTATAGCTGTTGGCCGTCAAACATTACACTTTTTCCCTGATCGTGTTCTAATTTTTGATGCAAATGGAGTTGGTGCAGCTAACTACTATTCTCTAAAAGTAAATGCTAAAGAAAAACAATTTATTGAAGAGGATGGAGTGCCTTCAGACGCAAAAGTTGTAGATAAAACTTGGAAGTATGTAAATAAATCTGGTGGCCCAGATAGAAGATTTAATGATAACCACGAAATACCCATCTGCCTTTATGAAGAAATCCTATTTAAGAGTAGAAATGGGATAAATGAGATCATTCAATTGTCTTCTTGCGGAAAAACAAAAATGTTATTAGACGCTTTTACTAAATTTTCAACTTTTTTACCTAAAGAAGTGGTTTCTCAATCCGAAGCGGCATAACAAAAATTTAAAGCGGGACTGCTTACTGTTTGCTCGGTTTCGCTTCGATACACATTTTAGCAAACTTTTATCAGCCCCTTAAATGGGCGTTATACGAAATAGAAATGGAGTCTCTTTGAGTTCTGAAAATTTTGAATTAAGTGATGGTGCATTACGTCAACGAAGAAACTTGATGTCTGTGACATTATTGGTTGTTTTTACTCACTTTGCGGGGGTAGAGTTCGGTGAGCAAGTGAAGTTCATGGGTACTTCTTTTAAAATTACTAACCCCAATTTCATTATTCAATTTATTTTGATTATACAAGCATATTTTTTGTGGCGATTTTATCAGTATTTTTACCATGACAAAGTTACTCCAGCTCTGAAATTTCAATATCGAAACCAATTATCATCAACACAGGATAAAGAAATTCTTTCTCAAATATTTAAAAAGCTACCGAAAGGCGTTCAGTTAATATCAAGTAGCCATACTTATTCTGATATACAAAAATTAGACTCAAGCGCAGGTATATACGAAGTAGAAGTTAATTCACCAAATTCAGATAACTCAGGTGATAACAAACATTTGATAGAAATATCAAGAAAGTCTATTGAAAAAAAGAAATTTCCAGTCGTTTTTGGTTTTGCTTTCCGAGGAAAGATTATAACTGATTTTTATTTACCTTTGATTTTTGTAATTTTATCAGTTCCCTTAAATTTCGTATAACAAGTCATTCAAAAGGACAAAACAGTTGGATTTTGCTCCTTAGTCGCTTATTTTAGCCAACAATTATCAGCCCCTTAGTTGGGCATTATATTCCTAGGAGTTGAAAATGGAGTTTTCAGAAATAAGTAAAATTGTATTTGGGATCGTTACCGCTGTAGGTACTATAGCATTAACTTTTTTTAATATGAGTCAAACTAGGAAAGTTACAGCTGAGTTGTTAGAGAAATTTGAAATAGCTGTTGAAAAGACTCAAAAGAATTCGGTGACTGAATTGTTTCGCTTAATTCATGGATTGCGAATGAATTACCAAGACATTATTGAGTTGATAAACCATGATGACTGTTCAAGAATAATATACGCATTAAAAAGAACACCTGGCTTGGTTTGTTATGAAAATGGTTCTTTTCAGTATACATCTATTGGCAGAAATTCAATTTTTAAATTCGTTGATAAATGGTTTACTCGACTCGGTATTGCAACCTTTAGCATATTTACTTTTGCCAGTTATTTACTGCTTGTTTTTGGTAATAATTACTCGGCAATTGCCGGGTTTTTTATGCTTATTGTGTTTGCATTTATGTTAGGTCGGCAGTTAAGACAAAGGAGGTATGACCAAATGGTAGAGTCTTTAGTAAAACCGGAACTTATGAAGTAAATAAGCCGGGACAAAAAACAATTGGCCTTCCTTCGTTCTCATTAATTTTAGCGAACTATTTTAAGCCGTTTAGCAGGGCGTTATTGAAACAAAATCTAATCCGAAATTACTTTTATAATGAAGTCCTAATGTCTCAAATTTGGCATTAGTTAACATGTCCAAAATGTTCGCATTCCTGACGTTAGCAATTCGTTAATTAAATATTAGTTACAGTCAGTAGCACTCTATAAAGCCGACATTATGAAACGCTTTATTTAAAGCCTAATTTATTCAAGTTTCATTCATTACTGAATTAAGGTATTGTTTTATATACTTTCATTTAGCGATTAAACCTAGAACATTAAAGATAAATTTATGTTGAGGGAACAAATGCATTTATCAAATATAAGCATTAAAGGGTATAAAGTAGTAAACGAAACATCCACCGTTGCATTACATAAAGGGCTTAACGTAATTGTCGGTGAGAATGCATCAGGTAAAACATCGATAATTGATGCTATCAGGTTACTTTTGCGTGAAGATGAATTTGGCTTTTCACCAGTTTCCGAAAAAGACTTTCACAAACCATTTACTGACAATAGTCAACCAGCGGATAATTTTTTTATTCAAGGGCAGTTTAGTGGGTTATCAAAAGATGATAAAGTAACTTTCCTCCCTTGGTATGACTTAAAAGAGCATGCAACACTTAGTCTTAAATTTGAAAATAAAGAAAAATATGGGCGATATAAAAAGCAAGTATGGGGAGGTAGTTCTAAATCATCAGTGTTTGAATGGGAGTTATTTGACAAGATAAATTGTATATATTTACCCCCTCTAAGAGATGCCGAAGCAAAGCTAAAAGAGGGTAAATCATCTCGTTTAGCAAAATTATTGAAGAACTTAGAAGCTTCAGCAATTAAAGATGCGAAAGGTAATTACAAGCTCCATAAACTTGAAGAAAGGTTTAAAGTCTTTAATGACGAAATAGCTACTTCTGAAGACTTTCCGATTAAGGGCATGAATGACAAAATAAGTCAGCAACTAAAGGATGCAGTGGGTCAAACATTCGGGCAACATACACATATATCGTTCTCTGAAGTGGGTTTTAATCGAATTGCTGAAAGCCTGCGTTTGTTTTTCTTTCCGGGTATAGAAGAACATGAAAATAAAGAAAATTATCGTTCTTTAGACGAAAATAGTTTGGGGCATAATAACTTACTGTACCTAGCAACTATTCTTGCTGAGCTTATTGACTCAGGAGAGCAAGATGAACGCTTGAAAGTGCTGCTGGTTGAGGAGCCTGAAGCTCACTTACATCCTCAGCTTCAAATAAAGCTTTTAAAATACCTTGAGACAATATCTTTAAGCAGAGAAATTCAGGTCATTGTCACAACACACTCCCCTGTTTTAGCGTCATCCGCGACAATTAACAGTCTAATCCATATTTGTTCTAATAATGGGAAAGTTAATGCTACACCCATAAAAGATACAGGGTTGGATTATAAGGTCAGTATTAAGTGTGAAACGCACGATGGCTGCAGTGACATAACTATTCCTGAAAGTGCTGACTTTTTAACTCGTTGGTTAGATACAACAAAATCGACACTCTTGTTTGCCAAAGGAATAATTCTTGTAGAAGGTATTGCTGAAGCGTTTATCGTTCCTCAATTAGCAAAAAAAATACTTAAAAAGTATAACTCAACGAATAAACCTAAATTACCGGAAAGTATAGATGAAGCAGGTGTAAGCGTTGTTAATATGAATGGGATTTACTTTAAACATTTCATGAGACTGTTTTGTAATTTTGGTATTGAGGACAAAGAAAGTGCTAATATTCCCATCAGGTGTTCGGGAATGACAGATCAAGACCCAGAAAAGGACTTAGATGAAAATGGAAATAAAACAATTCCTGCTAGTCCAACTACTGCTAACCATAATTTTGGTAAAAATCCTGCACTGAATTTAATAGCAACAATCAATAAGTCTGAATACTGCCGCCTATTTGTAGGCCCTCTTAAAACCTTAGAGTATGACTTAGCTATGGAAGGCAATAATATTCAAAGCATGGCTAGTGTGCTTGCAGAAAATTGGCATAATAGAGAAGAGGTTTATAAAGAACTAAAAGAGATAAGTGAAAAAGATTGGTGCAAAGAAACGCTTAAAAATAAAGCTGAAGCAGCAAATGAAATTCTAAAAAGGATTGAAGATAAAAATATGGGTAAAGGATATTTTGCCCAGTTATTCTCTGAAACAATTACTAAAAATAGTGAATTAGCTACTCCTCAATATATAACTAATGCTGTTCTTTGGGCATGTGGGGGAAAAGTTAGTGACCAATAGGGAAGAGCTAATATCTACACTCTGCCCAACCAATGGTGAACACATTTACTGCGATAAATGTCAGACCAATGGTAAATGCAGGGTGAAAGAAAAAACTGATAAGCAAATAAACTACATCTTATCCCCTATAGACGAGTCTATATTTTTAAAGGCTTGCCCAGGAAGTGGTAAAACCGAAGTTGTAGCTATGAAAGCTGCCTATGAAATATCAAAATGGCAGTCTAATGGAGGGATTGCCATTTTATCCTTCACAAATAATGCTGCTGACGTGATTCATGAGCGAGTAAGTGAATTTATGAGGCATGAAAAAGTTTCTCATCCTCACTTTATTGGCACGTTCGATAGTTGGCTGCACGGATTTATAGCTCACCCATTTCTTCATAAAATATATAAATATACTGGGAAGTTAGATTCTGATAATGATAGGTCTTATCGTATTATTGATGAGAAAGAACATTCGAATTCGAACAACAAAAATGACAAATCAAAGCATTTTTTAAACAACTATATACTGGATACCCCATTTGTTTCCAAGAGCGGAAAAAAAACAAATCTATGTGTCAATAATGTCCGGTGGGAGGGTGAATGGGAGTTATTTAATCCTCTTTCTTCAAATTCCCCTTTTATTTCTGTAGCTGACTATTTTAACAATGTTGCCTTTGAAGAATTTAGATCGGATAAACTTTGGTTGACAGTAGAAAAAATAAATAATGGAATAATAGAAAAAAAACGCAAGTTTAATAAAAAAGGCTTCGCTACATACAATGATATAGAATGGAACAGCCTGAAATTATTTAAAGAACATAATGATTTATTAGTTTTATTATCAAAACGCTTTCCATTAATTATTATTGACGAAGCACAAGATTTATCTAAGTTACAATTATCAATACTCAAATATTTGAAGTATCAAGGTAGTGAAATTCATTTTGTTGGCGATCTTCAGCAAGCCATTTATGAATTTAAAAAAGTTGATCCAGTATTAGTAAAAAACTTTGTTAAAAATGAATCATTTAAAACGATGAATTTAACGAACAACTTTCGTAGTAACCAAAATATTGTAGATTTCAGTCAAAACCTTATTACTTCAAACTCTGTTATTGAAGGAAATTGCAATGTTGAAAGTTACCCGTGCGTGTTTGTTTCATATCCAAAAGATGAAATAGAAAAGCTACCACTTTGGTTTGAAAACTATCTAGTGAAGAGTGGTGGTGTAGACATTCAAAATTCAGTAATCCTTGCTCGTGGAAGAGGTACTATCTCAAAATTACGACCATCTTCTAATAATAATTTAAATCCTCCCCATAAATTAGCATTATCTCTAAAGTTATGGGCTGAAGGAGGTGTTCAAGGCCTGAACGACTCCATTTCCATGATGGGAAAAGTTATTAGCTCTAAGTTCTTTGAAGAATATCCGGCTTCCTCTAGTCAGTTTTATAAACCAAGTATTGTTTCTAAAGTATCTGATTGGCGTTCTTTTATTTCACAATCATTAAATGAATTTTTACTTGTAAAAGGTGTAATTGAATTTGATCAATTATGGTCTCGCTGGGCAAAGCTAATAAAAGAATCTTTCCCTCAAATTATTATAAATAACATTCAAAATTTGGAGTTTTCTGAAAAGGATTTTAAGTTTAATAGTCCGGACAAATTTAATTTCCAATCTCCAAATGGCGATTCAAAGAAAAAAGTGATCGACACCATTAAATTCACTCCTGAAAGTTCATCTTCTATTCCTGTTAAAACAATTCACTCGGTCAAAGGAGAAACTCTTGAAGCTGTGATGGTGGTATCTTCATTAACCTGTAAAGGTACTAAGGATGGACATTGGACACAGTGGATAGATAACCCAGAGACAGAAGCTGCACGGCTTGCATATGTCGCTAGTTCACGGCCAAAAAAAATATTGGTTTGGGCAGTACCTAATGTAAATGAGAAACAGAAACTTATAGAACTTGGTCTAGACCAAGAAAAATGGGAGTTTAATTAACATCCATTAACAGCTAGAAATTGCTATTTATGTTACTAAATAAATAGATTTACTTAATGCCCGCTATAAAGCCAAAAGAGGTCTTATAAATGCAGTTTGTTAGTTTCTGGAAATGACCTGCTCCGTGGCAGTAGTTAACTATCCACGAATATCGATGTCTGGGGTTGTATTTATGTCGCCTTCATTATCGATGGTGACTGGCTTGCCGTTCAGTAATAGCCCCACAAAATTTTCAGTAGGGCATATTCGTATAAATTTGAGTTCAAAGCCATAGTGGAATAATGAACTGGCCGCCACCTTTTGAGCGTTGTTGAGTTCAGACCACAATGTTTGGTTATTTAGCGAAATTTTACGACGATCATTTTTGGGTAAAATATTACTTGGGTTAGTCATTACGTTCCCTGTAAGTTGCATTGTGAAAATACCTAAGAGCTAAGTTTAGAATACTTACGTTAATTAGCCAGTTTCCGATTCAAAGCATGTAAAAAAATAATTTTTAAAAAACTAGTTAACTGGCACAATCGGTAGCAAAAAATGCAGTAAACAGATGAGAGGGACGCTTCTATAAAGCTCACTTGGTTCGCATTGCTGACTAAAATCCTGCAATAAAATGCCATACTTTTTCTAATGAATTCTTAATCTATATTTCGCTATACAAATGCAGATTAATACTTTAGTTAATCAGAGCAAGTGAAGTTTGTGGTTTTATTAATTTTTTTAAGTTAAATTAGGAGCTTAATAAAATTTAGGTAACTATCTTCCTGTAGAAATTAAGATACTTTCCTCTTAATAAAGCTGTTATATGTACAAGGATAGTAAATGAGATCGCTTCCGATTCTGAAGCCTAATTCACCTGAACAAAATATCGAATTAATCCGCTGCTCTATAAGCGGCAATTTATCTGGTGTCCAAAATGCCATCAACAATGGCTCTGATATCAATATCGTTGATGCTAATGGAATCTCAGCTCTAATTGCTGCAAGTATGGCTGGTCACCTTGATATTGTTAAGTTTCTCGTTTCAAACGGCGCAGATGTCACGCTCAAAGATCAACTTGGCTATGATGCTTATCATTCAGCTATGTTTTATGGCGATTTTAAAGGGGCAAAAACAGAGCCTTTTAATACAATAATGTCAGTGGTAAAGTACATATAACAAGCTAATTAATAAGGACAAAAAACAGTTTGCTGTTTTCGTTCCTCAACATTTTAGCAAACAATTTTTTGCCCATTATTAGGGCGTTATGTTCAACTTGAAAATGAGGTTGTTTAAATGGAAGTAAAACGTTCTTATTTTGGGCTAATAAACGAGACCCTTACATTAGGTTTGCGATCTACATTCAGAATAGATTGGGGAATGGTGCGTAATTTTGGAGAATTACAAATTTTATCTCGAGCGTCTTACTTGATGCTTATTCTAGTACCTCTGCTAGCGGGCTTATGGCCAACTGTGACTACATTAGTAAACCAACATAATCAGACATTAAATCACGCAACTGATAAATTCGATCTAGCTTCACGTCAAATACTTTTATATAAGGCAGAGTTGCCAGACAGTAAAATAATTGAACCATTCAAAGAAACGTTAGATTCGGTCAATAACGAGTTACTTCATGTGAAAAAGAGTGTTGAGAATCAATCAATTAAAACTAAAACCTTACCTTCAGTATGGGCACTATCTTTTCTTGCATCTTTGTTAGCTGTGATTGCTCAAGTTATTTACCAGCTTGCCGCACCTGCTATCGTAAGAAACTCCTCAATGAGAGAATATATTAACGGAATCATTGATGACGAAATGAAGATACATGGAAATGGACAAGAAATGGATCCCATGGCAATACGTGAACTTATAGAAAAAACTGCAGAAGAATACCAATCAGCTTCAAGGTCAAATTTGTTGATAGCACTACTTTCTTTATTTATTTATATTTCATCAATATTTGTAATTGGCTACATTATTTTTGACCAAACACAAAAGGTTTTTGTTGCTGCTGGGTGGCTATGAACATAACAAGTCGTTTAAAAGGACAAAAAACAGTTGGCTTTTGCTCCTTCGTCGCTAATTTTAGCCAACAATTTTTTGCCTCTTAACGAGGCGTTATGTTTTTCATCATGAGAGGTGCCCGTGGTTTTTCCTGTTGCATTTGAATCAAACGATAAAAATGAGCCAATTATTAGGTTTAAAGATAAAAGTGGTGTTGAACATCCATTTTTTGTTGCGGATAGCCCTCTTGCTAAACGTTTATCTGGTTTGACTCAAATTATGCATGACTTAAATCATGCACATGAGCTTATGGCTACGATAAAAAACATCGAAAATAGTGAAGTTGCATATTCATTATGGATGTCAGCCATAATTACCTATGGGAAGTGCTTTGCGACAGCCAAAGGCCGTAAGATCAAAATAGAAGAAGATCATGTACGACAATATGATGAAGAAGCAATCGAATTTCATAGTTCAATCCTTAAAATGAGAAATGAATACTTTGCTCATGCTGGTGTAAATGAATATGAGAAAGCAAGCACCATCGTGATTTTGGAACCTGAATCACAAGGTAAAGGTGTTGCTGGAGTAAATCATTTCAATGTAAAACATAGTAAGCCATCTGAAGATTTCTGTATTTATTTCTGCCACTTGTGTAAAAAATTATATGATGTAATTGAAGGTATTGGTGAAGGTGTTCACCAAAAAGTATTGGATGAATACCGAGCAAAAAATATAGATGAACTCTATACCAAAATAAAAACATAACAAGTTACTCAAACGGACGCTAAACAGTTGGCTAGCACTCGTTCCTCGTACATTTTAGCCAACTATTTTACGCCGCTTAGTAAGGCGTTAGAACTATCTGGAGAGTATTGTTGAACTTTGATGATTTTGATTATTCTGTTTTTTTAAATCCAGAATATAAAGAGGACGCTGTTAGGGAAGATTTAGTATCCCCTTTCTTAAAAAAATTAGGTTATGCGCCAACAGGAGATAATCTTATGGTAAGAAGCCGATCTCTTACACATCCTTATGTTTATATAGGGACAAAGAAGAATAAAGTAAATATTATTCCAGATTACTTGCTAGAAATTAATGGTGAACCTAAATGGATTTTGGATGCTAAAGCGCCAGAGCAAAATATTATTAATGGAAAAAATGTTGAGCAAGCTTTTAGTTATGCTATTCATCCAGATGTAAGAGCTGATCTTTACGCGTTATGTAATGGTAAGCAGTTGACAGTTTTTAAAATTAATAAAATACAACCAATACTTAATATAAAACTTGAGGAATGGGAAAACTCTTGGGATGAAATTTATAAATGTTTATCCCCTACAGCTATATCTCAGCCTCATTTATTAGGTTTTAAACCAGATTTAGGGTTATATATGCTCAAAGCTGGAGCTCCTATTGGTCAAGCTCAACACTTTATGCCAATGGGTATTCCTATGATTGGAAAGGTTGAAGATGATCTTTATACCATTTGTGTCAATATAGACATCGATGATGGTTTTCTTGCTACGTCTTTTGACTTTGACGAAAAAAGATATCAACAATTACTTAAATTATATCCACACGAAATAGGCAACAAGGTTAAAAATGCACTGAAGAGGCAACCTTATCAGTTAATATTTACGCCAGAAGAAACTATTGAAGTAAATATACATGCTGAGTTGGGGAAAACTGTACATTCTAATGACAATGAAGACTACTGCCCTTTATGGGTTAATGAATTTAGCTAGTTCTAACAAGTTGTATAAACGGACAAGGATATAGTCGTGAAAATTTACCTAGACCATAATTTGATTGTATATTTGAGGAAAAACTCAAATATACAATTGGAAGAAGCTGTAGATGCAATGAAGGAGCGTGGTGATGAATTTATATTTAGCCCTGCTCACCTCGAAGAAATAGCTGTATCCAGCATGAGACACGGTGTAGACGAAGTCACTATTGATAAAGATATTACTTTTCTGACAGAACTCTGTGGCACAAACTCATTAAGGCCAACTACCAGAAATGATGTTTTATACGGATCAGAATCACCCAAAACTTGTTACGAGAGAGTAATTAATCAATACAAATCGAATGATTATGCTGAATCGGTAGAAGAAAGCATAATTCGAGATGCTAATGAAAACCCTTTGGGTAACCCGAAAGAAATGAATAATAAAGATCCCGAAGAAATTTTAAGCCACATAACTTATACTGAACTTCTTCTTTTATCCTTGGAGCAATACAACTTAACAACGCATTCCGAATCGATCGAACATTTACAAAATTTTCCTAAATTAAGACTTAAAAATAAGTTCTGCCTTTTGGAGCATTCTGTTTATTTTGCTGCAAATTTAATTGAGAAATTAGGTTATTACAGAGAGAGTACTAAAAAATCTAGATCTCGATTGCATGATGTTTCTCACATTATATATGGAAAATACTCTGATATATTTGTCACGAATGACACTAAACTATTGAATAAAGCACGAGCTATTTATTTCTTTTTAGACATTAATACACAGGTGTTAACTCTTGAAGAGTTTATTAAATATGAAATTGCAGTATAACAAGTCATTCAAAAGGACAAATAACAGTTGGTTTTTGCTCCTTCGTCGCTTATTTTAACCAACTATTTTTAGCCTCTTAATGAGTCGACTATGTGCTAATGGAGAAGTCGTTTGAGTATTCCAGAAAAATTATATAAGTATGAGTCTTTCACTGTTCAATCTCTCCTTAATCTTAAAACTCAAACTGTATATTTTGCTCCACCTTCTGGGTTCAATGATCCTTATGATTGTGCGTTGAAAGCACAGCTAGACGAGCCAACAGACCTAGAAATTGAAAGGCTGCGAGAAATCTACTTAGCAAAGAGTTGGCCTAAGCATGTTATAGATGAGCTTGAATCTAGGCCAATAAAAGAATTAAAACCAACATTATTAAGAGCAGCTCGACAAGCGAGTGAGCAAATAATAGATAAATTCATTCAAAGTCGAGGTGTATCATGTTTCTCAGAGGTAAATGATGAATTGCTGATGTGGGCACATTATGCCGACAAATACACAGGATTTTGCCTAGAGTTTACAACGGACAATGAATTGTTCGAGAAAGCAAAAAAAATTGAGTATGTTGAACAAATACCAAAGTTAAACATTAAGAGCATTTATGCAGATGGCAATCGTAACGAAATGCTTAACTTATTCTGTACTAAATCTAAATCATGGAATTATGAAAGGGAATGGCGTGTAATTCATGGTGAAGCTGGCACAGCGTATACTTATTCAACCGAATCATTAACAGGTGTATATTTTGGCCCTAGCATGGCCTTCGAAGTAATTGAAATTATTTGCTTAGTATTGAAAGGCCAAAACCCTCATGTGAAATTTTGGAAAGGTAAGCGCAGTGAAACAACCTTTAAAGTTGAATTTGATGAGGTTAATTACACTCCATTGATTGATGCACAAAAAAAACAGGGGCTTTGCACATAATAAGAGATTATGGCTTTAATGAAGCAATTATCATTATAAAAACTAATCCAAAGTAACTTCATCGATATATCTGCTAATGTCTCTTTTGTGGCAAAAACTGTCATGTCAGTAAAGCGCACATTTGCACCGTTGAGGCGTTCGGGCATAGGCATGCGATAGGTTGACGCCGACTAAATTTTTTTTCAATATTTACCATAACGGCCATTTAGCCACGGACACTAAAGTTAGCTCATCTGTCTTTATCTGTAGACGTATATCTGCTAATTATTATTTATACGAACGAACATCTTTGTTTTATTCTCTTCATATCGCGTTTCAATACCATCTGACGAGTGAATTATATTGCCAATGCTTGGGTGCAGGCTTCTTCTAATTTCATACGAGCTATGCTTCGTAATATGCTTGCACAACTCTGTAACGTTGCTCCACCCATCCTGCATTGCTGTTGCTTCGATAGCTGACTTTATTGTAGATGTTGAGTCATCCAATTTCAGGTAATTTACTTTGGCCTTAATCTTATTTATTGTCTTTATATTTTGCACCGATTTTGAAGATAATAATGTGTTTTTGGTATAGTAAATAAACTTAGTACAAGACGCTACAAACGCACTACAAGCTAATCTTTGACCATAACCATACACTTGTTTTCCTGTTGCTCTGATACGAGTCACTAAGGCCGTAAAGTCGCTGTCAGACGATACAATCACATATAGATCAATATCATCAATGTGAAGTGAATCAACAAGACTAATAGTAAGTGCAATATCGCTGGCGTTTTTACCTTTCACCACGTCAAATTGTTGCACAGGTTGTATGGCATGTTTGCTTAAGCATTTGGCCCACGAGTTCAGACAAGGCTTCTGCCAATTACCATAGGCGCGCTTAATTGTGACAATACCGTACTTGGCAATATCTGTCATGATGAAGTTGACTTGTGAAGCGGGGGCGTTATCGGCATCAATGAATAATCCGATCTTAGGTAGGTGTGTTTGCATAATTCATCCTTAAATTATTAGTAAACAGGTTACTCAAATAAATATAGTCAAAGAAATTGAATAGTAAATGCAACCGTTAAAAAATTATAAATGACCACAAAAAGACAGTTACTTAAATTGTGTGAAATTTCATTAAAAAATGGAGGTTTGGTTGATGAAAAAGCTAAAAGTCTAACCGAAGTTTTCTAAGGGAAAAGCCGCTTGGGTTAGCGGCTTAAATTTATAAAATAATTTCTCTACTATAGAAGGAAGTCGTCGAAATCCCCCTTATCTTTTTGTTCAAAATACAATGATCTTACTTCAGCAATAGTCCATTTACCTCGGTCAGGGTGATTAGACCACAACTGGTAGTTTTTCGGGTCCTTTTTATGAAGTTTGATGGCCGTCATCATACGCCCCGTTGTATTACTTCTCCGTGGTATTCCAGCGTGTTCAAAGCCCATGTTCATTACTATATTAGAAAATGCTTTAGGGGTCATGTTATGAGGTACATCACCCGAGGCTCGTAGAGCTTCAAAAACGTCTGTTGCAGCAAATAAGTCAGCAGTTATTTCTGGACGAGACTCATCATCGAATAAATTATAAATCGCTTCGTGAATTGGGTTTACACTCATCGCGATCATTTTTATTTTAGATGGATTTTCTGGCGCTTTATTAGGACTAAAATTTGATAAATCGGTATCGTTCAACCAAGTCAACGCCGTTTCTGGTCTTTCATTTAGCAAACTGTAAGTTGTTGCCCACCAGTTGCCTGATGGACATATAGCGTCCAACGCCGCATCCGCTTTCATAACATCTGATCGATCAATAAAACCGCTGAAAAGAACAAAATAACGACGGTCAGAATCATCGACCGGGATAGCGTTCTTTTCATTCGAAGTAATCATATAATCAGCATGGTTAGGTGCATCATATTCAGATCCGTATGGTGGCCGAACCGTAATGGTTTGGTTTGTTATGTAAGGCTTAAGTTTGTTTAAAATATCATAGCGTTTTGACCCGTTTAGCATAATTTCTTCAATTATCCCAAGAACATGATCACTGGCCCAATTGCTAAATAAACCTTCTAAGGCGCTTGGGCTTATGAATTTGCAATTATGCACACCTAAGAGAAGTTTCATTACAACCGCCCATAATGATTTGCCAGATCCAGGGGGACCTTGCATGAACATTGACCATTGCATTTTTTTATCTAGATTTTGAAGCTTGTAGCTTAACCACTGCCTAAAGATTCGCTGCTCAATGGGATCACCGCTCACCCGCGTTAAGGCCATTTCGAGTCGTTCGATCAGATCGTGATCTTCTTTAGTAAAATCTCCTTCGGGCTTAGGCTTTATTTTATTAGGCCTATAATTGTTAATATAGCTAAGACCTTCAAGCTCAAACATTTCTCCAGCACCTGGAGAATATCGGCAACCCGTTACTGTTGCGATCTTAACCAAATTTAAAGCAATTTCAGCAGCGTGAACAACTGGACGCGCTTTGTCCTCAATTATATCCCCATCGTAGATAGACAAGACATGTCGATCGAACTCGGCATTAAAAGCTTGAGGCGTGACCCCTATATAGTTGGTTTTATGCCAAAATAGATTATTGTCCTTTAAATATACATAATCATTAGCCCAAGGGTATTTTTTGCCATAGTCAGTCTCTATACAGCTAAAACCATTCTGCAGTCTTTTTCTCGCTTCTTTAGCTGGCAGTGAGACCTTGAGAACCAGTTTATGCCTGTCTTGGTACGCTTTAATTAGAAGCCTTAACAAACTATCGTCAAGCTTAGTATAACTGCAAACTAGCGCTGGAAATTCCAGAAGCACACCTTGCTTTGTGGTCATATTTTCGAGTTGTTGTAGTAACTCATTTAATATTTGCTCACCGTTAAAAAACGATTCACGTTTCTTGATTTCGTTCACCATCTTTATGATCGACGCCATTGTGTAGCTATTGCTGTAACCGTTTAAGTGAAAAGAAAACCATTTATCTCTTACAGAATCAGCGTCATAATTTGGTATTGCTGCAGACCACTCGTCAAATATGTCTAGGCCATGCTCACTGCCGTCAGTTTCATGATGTATAGCCATACCTACACTTAACCATCTGTCATAGTCGCTAAACTCTTCTGTGGGCAATTCTTTAAGCAGGTTACTAATTTGAATATCACTTAAACCAATAGGCGGTTTAAGGTAAAGCAAATCGTCTTCGTTTTGATTGGGAAGGGCAGTAGCATTGAATGTTGTGCCAGTACTTTTTACTTTCCAGCCCGCCTCAATGGCTTGTTCTTCAACAAAGTCCATCAATTCATATATCATCCACTGCTCCAACACCGGTAATTCGTCCCAAGTGTAGTCGGTTAAGTCAGAATCTGGGTAATTAGTGTCCACCCAGGAATACGGTTCACCGGTATCCGGGTGAGTGTGAAAAGCCACCCATAATTGGCCGTCCCCCAGTACCTCAACTGCGTGTACGTCACCCTTTGAATCTTCGTATATAGTACTCTTTTGTTTACGAATTGTAACACCGGGAACTACCCTGAAAGGCAGAAGAGCCTTCGGCTTTTTGCCATAGCGAACGAGTTGCCCACCAAGTCTTCGTATACAAAATTCAACTACCTTTTCGGCTACTGCTTCATCAAGTATGTCAATATCAATAGCAGGACAGGCTTTGGCAAGAATACCGACCCCCGTGTTAGTGGAATCGTACTGATTTAGCCAATCGTTAATGAGATATTCATCAGCTTTTACATTTGGCCAATTCGGTATGCTAGGTCGTTTGGTTCCTGCTTTGATCGGGACTATTGAGTAGCCTAAAGAATTAAGTGCAAGGCCCTTATGTTTTAAATAATTACTCATGACTATTCTCCTTGGTTTCAGCAACATTGTTTAACTTAATAGCGGGTGAGGCTTGGAACAATGAAGTATCGAGATCAGTTATAGGTGCTTCAAATTCATCAAAACCGCTTAACTTATTGGCATTAATATTATCTATTAACCGCTTAATATCTTCGACTTTCCATGCAGTGGTATTCGGTCCAAGTTTTACTGGTTTAGGGTAACGACCTTGTTTTATACCTAGCCACCAACTGCTCTTGCCAATTGGAAAAATAGCAGGAATAGGTGGGATTGCGTTTTGATCGCCAAGTATTTGTGTAATTCGTAAATAGCCGTAATTTGGCAGCTGATTTGTAACTGTAGTTCTAGTTTTCATAATAGCCTCTTAGGTTTAACCGTTATGGTTAAAAGTAATTTACCTAGGTAGATGGCATTGGCTGGGTACTTATATAACCGAAAAAATTTCCTATTTAAGTAACAACAGGTTTTGACTGTGTAGTTGTTAAACCATTACTAGCTTCAGTCTTGCACTTTAAAGCTCGTTTAAGTAACTTAGCGTTTGAAGATACCTCACAGTCAGTTAGGAGCTCTTTAATGATTGTTACTATGGAGTCATATAAACCATTTGGTGTCGACGTTGGTTCTGAGTCAGTGAAATTGCTAATTGCTTCGCGGATATCAACGGCTAAAAATATTAATGAATCTTGTTTTAGTCGACCTTTACCATATCGTTTTACAACATCATATTTGTAATCGACCAATTTTTTGTGAAGATTAATTTCATATTGGACGTCGTCTTTTAAATTGAGGTCGACAGATAGAGCTGAATTTTTTTGTAGTTGTTGAAGAGATCTAATTCCTTCTTCAATACTTGATATTGCTTTATTTAGAAGATTTTGCTGGTTAGATGGTTTACTTTCTTCCTCAAAGTTTTTGAATGCTAAGTAGTCCGATACTGCTTTACTTAGAGCATTATTGAACTTAGTTTTATTGCTAATGTTTATATTTAACGAATCACATTGGCAAATTATTTGAGCTAAAATGTCTGCAGGTATCTCTGGAAAGTAATGTTTTTGCTGTTCAGCTGGCATTTCATGCCAAGCAACCGGGTATGTAACACCAACAGCATTCCATGGTTTTGTCATTATTTACCCTCAATTAAATAAACTTAAAGTTTTTCCACACGATATGTTCATATTACCTTCGCTACAATGCTCAATATGGTTGCTCCACCACTGCATCATTTTACGTCGTTGATCTAGATATTGAGCTCGGTTGTAGGCAGAACGCACTTCATTTCGATCAATATGGGCTAATGCTGATTCAATGACGTCAAAAGGAAATTCATTTTCATTTAAAGTTGTGCTAGCTATCGATCGCAACCCGTGTGCTACCAATTTACCCGCATACCCCATTCTCTTGATGGCCATATTTACAGATTGATTATTCGCTGATCTTCTTGGGTTTACGCTATTTGGAAAGATATGTTCTCGTTTACCACTTATTTGTTTCATCGTCTCAAGCAAGTGAAGTAATTGGTGTGATAAAGGTACAACGTGAGCACGTTTATTCTTCATTCGTTTGCCTGGAATATGCCATTCTTTAGTATCAAATTTTATTTCATCCCATCGCGCACCCGCTGCTTCGCTTGGTCTTACCATAGTATGAAGCTGCCATAGGATCATTTGGTAAGTAATTGGCTTAATACTGGCTGATTTTAAATCAGTCATAAATTTAGGAAGTTCATCAGGAGTAATTGTTGGTAGGTGTTTCTTCTTAGGCTTTTCGAACGCAGCATTTATACCTGTTAAAGGATTAGCATGAATAACACCAGTATTAACTGCAAAGGTCATGACTTCGTTTAGCCTTTGGCATACCCTTTTAATGGTCTCAAACTGTGGTTTTTTGAGTTTACTTAGTGGCCTTAAAGCTTCAATTGTCAACGGGGCTGTCACCTGCGATATAGGATAATTACCTAATTTAGGAAAAACATGAAGCTTAAAAGACCGCCATACGTCGTCGGCATAGTCGGGCGTTATTCTCGTTTTCTTTATTACGAACCAATTGTAGGCAATAATTTCTAGGGTATTTTTGAACTTTTGTTGTTGGCTCTGTTGAAGTTTGTTTCTGTACTGTAGTGGGTCAATCTCGGTAGCTATTAGTTTTCGAGCCTCATCACGTTTTTTTCTTGCATCGGCTAGAGAAACTTCGGGCCAAGATCCAAAACTTATCATAGCTCGTTTCTTAGTAATTGGTTGTGTATAGCGGAATCGCCACAGTTTAGAACCATTTACTTTGACAATTATTGCAAGCCCACCACCGTCAAAAAGGGTCATGTCTTTAAGTACTGCCTTTGCATTCTTTATCTGGGTTGCATTTAGTGGTGTAGTAACTTTAGCCATTTTTGGTATACCTTTACTGTTTAATATATAAACGTATACCAATAAGTATACCTTCAATATTTGTATATGTATGGATGGTATTAGATAAGGTTAGATTATAAGTGACTGATTTGCAAATATAAATTATAACTATAGTTATATTTCAGACGAAAAAAAAGAGCTCAGGAAAGCTCTTATTCTCTAAATTGGTGGAGCGGGGGGGATTTGAACCCCCGTCCGAAAAACCTACATCCTCGGTACTACATGCTTAGTCGTTTATTTATTTAACCAATCGGACGTCAAACGACAGACTTCCTCATGGTGAGTCTGATACTGTTTCGCGGTTCACCGTCAGACGCAGTTCCCTCGCTAACCTATTTGGGGTGACCATCGATCCTCTAAACAACAGGTAAATTTACGAGGGGATGGCTAGCCTTAAGCGGCTAGTGCGAACGTTTCGTCGTTAGCAATTATAGTTTTGCGGCTTTTTACCAGGCCAACCGCCCCTGGGCATGCACCTTGGGTTTCGTGAATCCCGTCGAATCCTGAATCCGCCCCAAAGGTTCTATCTGTTTACGAAATAACATAATAGAATGGCTATTGTATCGCGTATTTAGTGAATAAACAACGCGAGCATTAAATGTACAAAAATTGTCTTAACATTAGACTTTTAATTGCTATTCACTATAAAAATCTTATATTATTGTTCAATTGCTACACTCATTAGACCAGTTCTGTTAATGTAAGTTCTGGTCCAATTAATTAGAATTGTTATAGGGTTATACATGGCACAGCCGAAATTGTTAGAAATATATAATAAATGGCACAAATATTCGTTTGGTAATCGCTTGTTTTCTTGGTTCTTTGCTCGTTGGGCACCGTACTTTCAAACGATCAAACCATACGTTGTTGAACTTCGCCCTGGTTATTGTGAAGTCTTGATTAAAAAACGTAAGATAGTAGAAAACCATATAGGTACAGTTCATGTTATTGCTATTTGCAATGGCTTAGAAATGGCGATGGGCGCAGTGTCTGAGGCTTCAATTCCTGCCCATCTTCGTTGGATCCCAAAAGGTATGAGCTTAGATTACACCGCCAAAGCTGGAACTGATATCCGCTGTGTAGCCGATTTAGCAGACTTAGTTTGGGATGAAGGAGACTTTTTAGTACCGGTTACCGCTTATGATGCGAATAATGTGGTTGTGGTCACAGGAACTATTAAATTATGGGTGAGCAAAAAGCCGAATAAATAATCAATTGATGATAAAAGAACGCCTGCTTGTTTATGTAGCAGGCGTTCATTTCAAAGATGCATTAGCTGAGTTTTCTATAGGGAGTATTGGCTAATTTAGAAAAACCCTACTATTGAGATTTTTGCTTCATTAGTCGACCTTGATCAACTTTCCACTCTCTATCTTTAATATCGGCACGTTTATCGTGGGTTTTCTTACCCTTACCAAGACAGAACTCTAGTTTTACCCAGTTCTTTTTCCAATACATTGCGGTAGCAATTAATGAATAACCTTGACGGTCAACTGCGCCGATCAAACGATCTAGCTCTCTGCGGTTTAATAACAATTTACGATCACGAGTTGGCTCGCAAATTACATGTGATGATGCAGAAAGTAATGGGTGAATTTCAGCGCCAAGAAGGTATGCTTCTCGGTCTTTTATGAATACGTAACAATCGGAAATATTTACTTTTCCTTGGCGAATACTTTTTAATTCCCAGCCTTGCAAACTCATGCCAGCTTCAAATTTATCCTCTAGGGCGTATTCATGCCTCGCTTTTTTGTTTAAAGCGATAGTGTTACTTGCTTGTTTAGGTTTTTTCTTTGCCATAATGGCGCCTATTATACGTAAGAATTCATACATTGATACTCATAGATTTAAATTTTTTGAGAAAAATAGATGAAAAATAATTGCTTGATATGGTGAGCTTTTATTTTGCCTTTGTTATTATACCCAAGCATCTGATACCGAAATAATTATTGGTATTAATAGGGGAAGTAAATGCCGGCAATAAATCGACATGCACTAGTTATGTATAGTGCTGAAGATATGTACAAATTAATTAATGATGTAGCTTCGTATCCCAAGTTTTTACCTGGGTGTAGTAACTCAAAACTTATTTCACAAACCGATGATAAAATGACCGCATCGTTATTAGTGTCAAAGGGAGGTGTACAGAAATGGTTTACCACCGAAAATACGTTAGAACAGAATAAAAAAATCAGTATGAATTTGAAAGACGGCCCTTTTAAAAAGTTAACTGGCTATTGGCTACTTACACCATTAAGTGATGAGGCCTGCAAAATTGAGTTAGTGTTAGATTATGAATTTTCGAATAAACTGATAGAGATGGCTTTTGGCCGTATATTTGATAGTCTAACCAATAACATGGTATCTGCTTTTACTAGCAGAGCGAAAGAGGTTTATTAACAAATGTCGGTTGAACAAATTGCAATAGAGCTGGTTTATGGTTTGCCGAAAGAGCAAACATTATTATCGCTACAAATAGACGCACAATCTACGGTTGAACAGGCAATTGTAGAATCAGGTATCTGTCAACAATATAAAGAAATAGATTTGGCCGTTAATAAGGTTGGTGTTTGGAATAAAGCAGTAAAACTTGGGCAAATAGTAGAAGATGGCGACAGAATTGAAATATATCGCCCGCTTATTGCCGATCCAAAAGAAGTTCGTAAACGTAGAGCTGAAAAAGCAAAAGAAGAGGGCCGTGCCGATTTAGTTACCGGTGGTAGGGTTAACCCTCAACGTGCGAAAACAAAAGATTAAATTTTAATCGTATAAATAGGTTAAAAGAATAACTTAGCAAGTCTGGTAGTTCGACATTCTTGCTCAACAGTGCCCTTATCTTCGTCATTAAATATACCGTCTACTACAGCCACGAAATATTGAATTTTGTCCTGAACTTGCATAGCCATAGCAAAAACACTATTCGCTGGTTTTACTGAATGTGATCTATATGAAGAAAAATTATTTACCACTACCAGCTGCGCTAAAGGCTTATTCATAATTGCATCGTAAGCATTAAAGTAATTACCTGTTACGGTTGTTATGTTTACGTGCATATCTTTAGTGAAGTTTACTTTACTGTCTTCTAGAGCCTGAGCAGACACAGGTAATCCGATACCTATTATTACTGCCAGTAAAAAACTTTTAATGTTTATATTCGTCTTCATAGTTCTCACCCCTTTGAGCCACATCTGAATTAGAAAGTTAATATGTTTTTGCTTAGCTTAACTTATGTTAACAAAATGTTAAAAGCTAGAGCTAATAGACAAACTGCATGATTTATAAGATGAACGGATATATTGACAAAAAATTTCATTGCGTCAGGTATTTTTACATATATCTTACTCAATGAATAAAATTTTTAAATTTAATTTATTCATTGGGAAATAGTTATTTGATTTTACTACCTTATTTTTTAGTAGTTCAAATTTTGAACTACTAAATACCTCGTCATAATTAGTTTTATAATGTATGGGGTACCGAAAATGAAAACGTTATTAAAGCCAACTTAGTTATTGGCTTTTCTGTTTAGTAGTCAAAAAACTTTCTAACATTCTTTCGCAGCTTCATCTACTAAGTGTCTAAACCAAATATGGCTAGGTTCATGGTGCAGTAGTGGTGACCAAATCATTTTTAATTCTATGTCAGGAATATCAAATGGTGTGTCTAATATGGCATAGCCCGGATCGTTACTATGGATCATTGCTGCTTTTTTGGGTAGGGTAGCAATAATTTGATCGTCATGAGCCAGTTGCATAGCAACATGATAATTACGAGTAAATATCTTTATATCACGTTGTTTGCCTATATTCGCTAATGCTTCATCTACCCAGCCTAGCTTCTGTACGTCTTTAGGATTCATTCCTAAACCAACACCAAAACCTGTTTTAGATACCCAAACATGTTTACTGGCCAGATAACTATTTAAATCAAAATTTTCTAATATAGGATTTGAACTTCTAGTTAAGCAAGAAAAGCCATCACTCCATAATACTTTTTGATGAAACGATTGTGGCAGTTGATCAAATAAATTAATCGCCATATCAATTTTACCATCTTCAACGTCATGAAACGTTACATCGCTTGGTGTCATAATATCTATGGTGATGTTAGGTGCTATTTTATTAATATGTTCTAAAAGTTTAGGAAGTAGGGTAGAAGCTGCATAATCACTGGCCATTAATCTAAAAACACGAGTGCTACTTAATGGCTCAAAATCTTCGACTGTTTGTAACGCTTCTTTGGTTTCTAAGAGAATTTTTCGAATTTTTGGGGCTAAAGCGCTAGCCCTTTCAGTTGCTACCATGCCATCAGATGTGCGCACAAGAACAGGATCGCTTAACAAATTTCTAAGCCTTTTTAAGCTATTACTCATTGCTGGTTGAGTGATACCTAAGTGGTTCGCTGCTCTGGTTACATTTTTTTCACGCAAGAGTACATCAAAAGCGACGAGTAAGTTTAGATCTATTTTTGTTATATTCATCAAATTAATACATGAGGGAAAAGTATAAATTACATGAATTGTTATATTTATACCAGAGGTTTAGGGAGTGATTGCTTAATTAAAGTGAATTTTTATAGGTGATTTGAAAGCCCGACTTCACGGGCTTATTAAGTAACCTAGAGCAATTAAATACTGTATACCAGAGTAAGAGATGTTTCAGTGCGCGTATTTGAAATATCATTTTCAACTTCGGTATTATGATCCACACTAAAGGCAAACTTTAATGCTAATGATTCAATTAGTTTGGTAGTAATCGAGCTTTCTGAGCGATACTTACTATTTTCACCAGCTTTGGGAGCATACTCAGCCGAGAACATTTGCTTGAACTGCATGGTTTCAAAAAAACTTCTCTCATAAGTTGCAGCAGCACGAATGATTATAGATTTTTCAGTTTTGTTATTGTGCTCATCTGTTTCTGCAATTTCATCAACTTTAAAACCCGGCCCCATTTCCGCATCAAAAAATGCAGCGTCTGACTCAAACCAACGACGACCCCAACCTGCGGCTATTGAGCTCTGATAGTCGAAACCGTTAAATCGATCTGTTTTATATGAGCCAAATCCGAATAGATAGTTCTTGCCACCTTCTTCTAAGGTGTAGTTGCTTTGTAAAGATGTTCCCCATTTTTGATCAGTAGTTACATAATCTTTACTACCATCATCGTCTTCTTTTTCAGACTTACGACCAAAAAATTCCATTTTCCAATTAGTTCGCATTTTACCAATTTCATGTTTTAAATCAGACTTTACAATACCAATTGCATAATCGTTATCACCGGTATTGAAAAATGCCCCAACTTCAACAGCACCGCTAATTGTAGACGGGGTGATATCACATTCAGGAAACCCGATGAACTCTTCAGGTGGTACTTCATCAGTAAAGTGATAACAGTCAGGTTTGTCTTCTTCATATAAAGAAGAAACAATAGCGTCTATCGCTTCTGCATTGCTAGATTGAGTTGTTAAGTCATCTTGAGCAATAACAGAGAATGTAGCACTTGTAAGGAACGAAAGGGTTAGCAATTTTTTCATTTTATAATAAATAGAGCTTTTTAACTCTATTCTTTCTTTAGGTTATTATTGTGATCAACATATTAGCGAAAGCATTATAACGAAGTTAACAAAGCAGACCAGTATTTTTCATTATAAATGACAACAAAAAAGGGCTCGAAAGCCCTTTAATAACGATAAGTTAAGGTAACTATCTGATTTATTTGATTAAAGCATCTAGTTCGCCACTGACATAACGAGCGTACATATTATCTAAAGAAATACATTTGAACTTGCTAGCATGGCCAGCAGTGTTGAATGCTTCATAACGAGCTTTAACAATATCGTACATAGCATCAGTTGTTACTTGTAAGAATTTACGCGGGTCAAATTCAGATGGGTTGTGTGCTAAAAAGCGACGAACAGCACCCGTAGAAGCAAGACGTAAATCAGTATCGATGTTTACTTTACGAACGCCATTTTTAATACCTTCTTGAATTTGCTCAACTGGCACACCATAAGTTTCAGGGATATTGCCACCATATTCGTTAATTACCGCTAACCACTCTTGTGGCACAGATGAAGATCCGTGCATTACCAAGTGAGTGTTTGGAATGCGAGCATGGATAGCCTTAATACGATCAATTGATAAAATGTCACTTGTTGGTGGACGAGTAAACTTGTATGCACCGTGTGAGGTACCACAAGCAATAGCTAACGCATCAACTTGAGTTTTTGCAACGAAATCAGCTGCTTCTTCAGGATCAGTAAGCATTTGTTCAGCAGTTAAAACGCCTTCTGCACCAATACCGTCTTCTTCACCTGCCATGCCAGTTTCTAATGAACCTAAACAGCCAAGTTCACCTTCAACACTAACACCACAAGCATGTGCCATCTCAACAGTTCGGCGAGTAACGTCTACATTGTATTCATAAGATGAAGGTGTTTTACCATCTTCGCCTAATGAACCATCCATCATAACTGATGAAAAGCCAAGCTGAATCGAACGCTGACATACAGCAGGAGATGTACCATGATCTTGGTGCATAACTACTGGAATTTCTGGAAACTCTTCCGTAGCAGCAAGAATTAAGTGACGCAGAAAGGGTGCACCAGCATATTTACGAGCACCAGCTGATGCTTGTAAAATTACCGGGCTGTCAGTATCGCGAGCGGCAAGCATAATTGCACGTACTTGCTCAAGATTGTTTACGTTAAACGCAGGGATACCATAGTCAAACTCTGCTGCATGGTCTAGCATTTGACGCATAGAAATTAAAGCCATTACCAACACTCCTTTTGTGTGTGATATAAGCGGTTAAAACCACTTTTAGTATAGTTTAAAGTTATAAAAATATATTTTAATTAAGTGTATTTAATTATGTCTATTGAGCTGCTCGTTCTTCTAAAATGGCAACTGCAGGTAATTTCTTACCTTCTAAAAATTCCAAGAAAGCACCACCACCGGTTGAGATGTAGGATACTTTGTCGGCAATGTCATATTTATCTACTGCTGCTAATGTGTCACCGCCGCCTGCTATCGAGAAAGCATTTGAATTAGCAATTGCTTGAGCGATGGCTTTAGTACCTTCACCAAACTGGTCAAATTCAAAAACCCCTACAGGGCCGTTCCAAACGATAGTTCCGGCGTTTTCAATAATCTTAGCCAACTCTTTTGCTGAATCAGGACCAATATCAAAAATCATTTCATCATCAGCAACTTCGCTTACAGGCTTTAACGTTGCTGTTGCACTTTCGGCAAATTCTTTGGCTACTACTACATCTGTTGGTACTGGAATATCACCATCATTTGCTTGCGCATTAGCTGTTAAACGCTTCGCTTCATCAATTAAGTCGGCCTCAAATAACGACTTACCAACTTGATGGCCACTTGCTGCAATAAATGTATTGGCAATACCGCCACCAACAACAAGTTGATCAACAACTGTTGCAAGCGATTCTAGCACGGTAAGTTTAGTCGAAACTTTTGAACCACCCACAATTGCCACTAATGGACGTGCTGGGTTATCAAGCGCTTTGCCTAATGCTTCTAATTCACCAGCAAGTAAAGGGCCAGCACAAGCTACTGGAGCAAACTTGGCAACTCCGTGTGTACTTGCTTGCGCTCGATGAGCTGTACCAAATGCATCCATTACATAAACATCGCAAAGGCTGGCAAGTTTTTGTGATAACTCTTCACAGTTTTTCTTTTCGCCTTTATTAAAACGAATATTTTCAAAAATAACTAACTCACCTGCAGCAACCTCTACACCGTCTAGGTATTCGCTAACCAGTTTTACTGGCTGTCCAAGTGCGTCAGTTAGATAGTCAGCAACAACTTGCATTGAAAACTCACTGTTAAATTCACCTTCAGTCGGTCGACCTAAATGTGACATCACCATCACTTTAGCACCGGCTTGTAACGCTAGTTTTAATGTAGGTAAGGCTGCTCTTAATCGAGCGTCTGAAGTGATTTTACCGTCTTTTACCGGTACATTTAAATCTTCGCGAATTAATACTCGTTTATTAGCAAGTTCAAGATCAGTCATTTTAATGACAGACATAGCAAGTCTCCGTTGAATGTAGTGATAGTTTTAAAATTTTGTTCATTTTACTTGGTCTGATGCATACTTAGAGCGGTATCTAACATGCGGTTAGCAAATCCCCACTCGTTATCGCACCAAACTAACAGTTTAACTAAGCGTTTATGGCTGACTCTTGTTGAGTTACCGTCCACTATTGAAGAATGTGGATCGTGGTTAAAATCACTTGAGACTAAAGGCTCAGTTGTAAAGCCTAATATTCCTGCCAAATTACCTTGTTGACCATTGACTATAGCTTCGTTTACCGCGTTAATATTTACATCTGTATTTAACGTTACGCTTAAATCCATCGCAGTAACATTTATTGTGGGTACACGAACCGCAATGGCCTCAAATCGACCTGAAAACTTTGGTAATATTCGTTCAATGCCAGCGGCTAATTTAGTTTCTACAGGTATAATCGATTGGCTCGCCGCTCGTGATAATCGCAGATCATCATGGTAAGCGTCAATTACTTGCTGATCATGCATCGAAGAGTGAATGGTCGTAATAGTACCGCTTTCTACGCCAAACGCCTGATCGAGTACCTGAATTACTGGCACAATACAGTTTGTTGTACAAGAACCGTTAGAAACAACAATATCGCTGGCGGTTAATTGTTCTTGGTTGATACCATAAATAATGGTTTTATCAACGTCGGTTAATGCGGGTTGTGAATAAAGAACTTGTTTAGCACCTTGCTTGATATGCTGCAGTGCGTGCTCTTTACTTTGATAATTACCTGTACAATCTAAAACAATATCTACGCCTAGCTCTTGCCAAGGTAAATCTTTAGTTTCCGAATGATGAAATAGTGCAATTTCATCGCCAGCTACGTTTAATTTACTGTTTTCAAAACTTACAGAATAAGCAAAACGGCCATGAGTGGTATCATATTTTAATAAATGAGCAATCCCTTCCGGTTTTGCTAATTCATTAATGGCAACAATTTGAAACTGATCATTTCGACCAGTTTCATAAAGCGCTCGTAAAATACTTCGGCCAATTCGGCCAAAACCATTTATTGCTATTTTTATTGTCATGATAATTAAATAAATATGTAAAAAGGCCGGCTATATTACCGACCTTTCTAAAGTTATCCTAATAATTCTTTTGCAGTATTAATTACGTTTTCGACGGTAAAACCAAATAATTCAAATAACTCATTCGCAGGCGCTGACTCTCCGAATGTTTTCATACCGATAATACGGCCATCAAAACCGACATATTTATGCCAGAAATCTTCAATGCCAGCTTCAATTGCAATACGTGCTCTAACATTATTTGGTAGTACTGATTGGCGATAAGCTTCATCTTGAGCTTCAAACGCGTCTGTACAAGGTATAGACACCACTCGAATATTTTTATCAGATAACTCTTTACTTGCTGCCATTGCTAATTCAACTTCAGAGCCAGTAGCAATTAAGATTAAATCTGGTGTACCTGCACAATCTTTAAGGATGTAACCACCACGAGCAATGTTTGCCAATTGCTCTGTAGTACGTTCTTGTTGTTGTAAGCCTTGACGAGTAAACGTTAATGTTGTTGGGCCATCTACGCGTTCGATAGCCATTTTCCATGCCACTGCTGATTCAACCGCATCACATGGTCGCCAGTTGTATAAGTTTGGCGTCATCCGTAAGCTGGCAATTTGTTCAACGGGCTGGTGAGTAGGACCATCTTCACCTAAACCGATAGAATCGTGAGTATAAACAAAAATGCTACGCTGCTTCATTAATGCCGCCATACGAACTGCATTACGTGCATATTCTACAAACATTAAGAATGTTGCGCCATAAGGTATGAAGCTACCATGTAAGGCAATGCCGTTCATAATGGCCGACATTCCGAATTCACGTACACCGTAAAACAAGTAATTACCACTTGCATCATCCGCTTCAATGCCTTTTGAACCTGACCATAATGTAAGGTTTGAACCGGCTAAATCAGCAGAGCCGCCAATAAATTCTGGTAAAATTGGCCCGTAACTATTTAAACAGTTCTGGCTAGCCTTACGGGTAGCAACATTTACAGGGTTATTTTGTAAGTCTTGAATGTAGTTGTTGGTATATTCTTGCCAGTTTTCTGGTAATTGGCCCGATGATCTACGTTCAAATTCAGCTGCTAGTTCAGGATGTGCAGCTTTATAGCCGGCAAATAATTCATGCCATGCTGCTTCTGCGTTAGCGCCTTTTTCTTGGCCATTCCATGCATTTTTTATGTCTTGCGGAATAACAAAAGCATCATGCGGCCAGTTTAAGAACTCGCGTGATGCTTTAATTTCATCATCGCCTAAAGGAGCACCGTGACAATCATGACTACCGCTTTTATTTGGAGAGCCATAACCAATAATCGTTTTACAACAAATTAAAGTTGGTTTGTTTGATTCAGCTTTTGCTTCGGTAATAGCCGATAGTATTTGCTCTGGGTTATGGCCATCTACTTCAAGAACTTGCCAGCCGTATGCTTTAAAGCGGGCTGGGGTGTCGTCTGAGAACCAACCTTCAACTTCACCATCAATTGAAATGCCGTTGTCATCCCAAAAGGCAATAAGCTTACCAAGGCCTAAAGTGCCCGCTAATGAACAAGCTTCGTGTGAGATGCCTTCCATTAAACAACCATCACCCATAAAGGTATAAGTGTGATGATCAACAACGTTAAAGTTATCTTGGTTAAATTGTGCTGCTAACGTTTTCTCGGCAATAGCAAAACCTACAGCGTTGGTAATACCTTGGCCTAATGGCCCGGTAGTTGTTTCAACACCTGGCGTATAACCATACTCTGGGTGACCAGGTGTTTTTGAATGTAATTGACGAAAATCTTGTAAATCTTCAATAGAAACGTCATAACCCGTTAAGTGAAGTAATGAGTAGATTAGCATCGAACCATGGCCATTAGATAAAATGAAACGGTCACGATCAACCCAATTAGGATTGTTGGGATTGTGTTTAAGGTGATCACACCATAAAGCCTGCGCAATATCTGCCATACCCATTGGGGCACCAGGGTGTCCAGATTTTGCTTTTTGGACAGCATCCATACTTAAAACTCGAATTGCATTGGCCTGATCTTGACGCGATGGCATAAGTGCTCCACTTAAATAAATTTTAGGTTAAAAAAAACACGCGTATTTTCGCTTACACAGCGCTTTGGTGCAATCAAAAATAGGGCTTTTTTCAATAAAGTTTTCTTCAAATTTGATAACGCCAAATAAATCAACTTATGCTGTATTTTAGATAAGGCTTTAAATAGCTTAAAAATCAGTAAATTAAATTTTTAACGGGGATTCTACAAAATTGTTTTCTTTATGAAAACTTACAGTTTCTCTTTCATAATAGTTATTATTTATTAATGCGTTAATAAATGACTTTATTGCATTAAAGTTCAATAAACATTCGTGGTGAGATAAATGCCACAAATGAATATATTGTTTTTATGTGTGTATTTTATTGTTTTTGTTGGCTTTTATTTTTACTTTGTAAGTTTTATGTAAATCAGTGAAAAGTTTTGTAAATATATATGTAAAAAACTCTTGTGTGCTTTGATTAAAACGTATACATTATTTTTCGTTAAACAATAATAATAACAAATAACATTCAGGGCTAAAGTCATGAACAAATCGTCTTTGAGGGAAGTAAAGCTAAGTACTGTATTTATTGCGGTATTAGTTTTAGGTATTTCAGCTGGTTTTTCCAGCACAAATGCAGCTCAAGACACGGAAGTTGTCGAAATTATAATAGAAGAATAATAATAAATTAATTATTGCTAACTTCTTTAAAAACCTCGCACAGCGAGGTTTTTTTTTTGAGAAGAATCATTATATTTAAATGGCGTCCCTGAGACGATTCGAACGTCCGACCTAGCGCTTAGGAGGCGCTTGCTCTATCCAGCTGAGCTACAGGGACTTAATATCAAATTGATATATAAACTTTCCGCAATCATACGGCTCTTTCAAAATACAACATCTTTTAAATGCCTGTAAATAGGTAAGCGGCAATAATCGGCAATTTTTGTAATAAATTCACAATTTTATGCGGCAATGCTATGCCGCTTAAATATTTTTTTGTATAAAAAACAATCAACTTTCATTTTGGTTAATTTTTTCTGGTAGTTAGAAGTAATTCTTATTTTTAATAAATATGCATATTTGTTGACTAAGCACTGAGTAATATCGCTTTTTGATCGAAAAGTATGCAGTTGTTTTTTTCTTTAAATTCTATTTAATTTAAATGCAGCTTTATGGCATAATTTTTGTATGATTTTGTTATACGTTTGCTAACTATTTAGCTTTGTGCCATTGTCGGAGAATAGTTAACAAAGCTTATGCTATTAAACTCAGTGTTGAGACAAATAATAATTGTCATACTCAAATGACGAGCTTGGAACTTTTTAGTGGAAGATAAACAAAGTGATCATATGGCAGGAAGCCAGCATTTGTTGAATAAAAGTCAGCAGAGCGACTCTGTAGCTAAACAAGCTACCATAGAGTTGCAGGACTTTTTCGCCAATATTATCCCTGAGCCAATCGATTCTACGGTCAAACCCGACATGAATACTGATGAAGTATTCTCACAATTACTCGCCTCGTCAATCAGTCAAAGCATTGATGAGTATAACGATAAGCTGCATAGTAACCCACAAATCAATTATTCCAGTAAAGCTTTACAAGCCAGCTCGCTTATTGGCCGTAGTGTACTTGTTGAAGATGGTCATTTCTATATCGAATACGGTGAATCAGCTACTGGTCGTTTGCAAATCAATTCAAAAGCACACCATATATTTGTTTATGTTGAAAACGAACATGATGACATTATTCGGATTATTCCTTTGGGGGATGATTTAATTGGAGATGTGAGTTTTACCTGGAATGGTATTACTCGTACTGGCGCTGTGGCACCAGAAGGTGAATACCGCTTTATTGTTTCTTGTATCAGTAAAGGTAAAGTGGTTGAGCTTAAGGCTATGACATATAACAAAATTATCCGTGTAACCTTTGACCACAATAGTGATGATATTTGGCTGTATTTTGAAAATGATCAAACGATGAACTTGGCCAACGTGGTTGAAATTTTGAAAGAGTAAAAAGTAATAAACAATAGTATCACTATTGTTAAATAGTATATAAAAATTAATGCTGTTGCTGACTAGAGAATTACCCTATGATGGATAGGTTAGCTAAGTTAGCGCAAGGTTTATAAAGCAAACTGAATTGAGTATAGATACCTAATTCATCAGAGGATGCTTTTTTCAAAAGAATAGATACTTAGTTAAGTTGGAGAGGTAGAGTATGAGCTTGACTCGTGGGGATAATAATAACGAATCCACATCGTCGACAGTCTCAGAGCGAACAGAGAAAAAGTTACTCACGGAAGCATTTTCGGGAGAGCTTGACTTGTTGCGTTTGCAATCTAACCAGTTAAATCAGTTATTTGATGTAATGCCAGCAGGCGTGGTTATTATTGATGGTGATGGCATAGTGGTTAAAGCCAACAATGTTGCTGGCAGTTTACTCGGCGTAGATTTGCTTAAAAAGTCCTGGATTGAAATAATAAAGGTCGCTTTTAAACCAAGAGCAGACGATGGTCACGAAGTATCACTAAATGATGGTCGCCGGGTAAAACTAGATATTTCATCATTTGGCTCACAAGCTGGGCAGCTTATATTAATCACCGATTTAACCGAAACTCGCTTACTGCAAGATAAATTAAGCCAAATGCAGCGTTTGTCTGCGTTAGGGCGAATGGTTTCTACTCTCGCCCATCAAATTCGTACTCCACTATCTGCAGCAATGCTTTATTGCTCTAATTTAAGTTCAAAAGCATTGTCGAGTGAAAAGCGCCAAATCTTTCAAGATAAGTTAACCTCAAGGTTGCAAGATTTAGAGCAGCAGGTAAATGACATGCTGCTATTTGCCAAAAGTGGTGGTAAACAAGTGGTTGCCGTTATTACTATAAAGTCGTTACTAGATGATGCTATTTCTGGCGTGGAAGCACAAATTGATGAAGTACATGCCGATCTTATTTTAACTATCGAAGACGAAAACCTGCAAATCATAGCTAATAAAAATGCGCTTGAAGGGGCAATACAAAATTTAATTCATAATTCACTGCAAGTGATTGAAAGCAATGCGATTATAAAAGTACGAGCTTATCAGAAAGATAGTTTTTTATACATTCACGTGCAAGATAATGGCAGTGGTATTGATGAAACCGAAGCTGAAAAAATATTTGAACCATTTTATACTTCTAAAGTGCAAGGCACTGGCTTAGGGTTAGCAGTGGTAAAATCAGTTGCTAAAGCCCATCATGGTGATGCATCATTAGTGAGTAAAACAGGCGAAGGTGCAGACTTTTGTATTAAGCTGCCGCTGTTTAACACTGATAAAGATGATATAGAAAAAGCAGAATAATTTACTAAATATAGAAAATAACAATAGATAAAGAGGCAGTAATGACCAGTAAAGTGGTCCTAGTCGTTGAAGATGACCCCGGTTTACGAGAAGCCGTAGTTGATACCCTACACCTTTCAGAGTTTGACTGTATTGAAGCAGATTCTGGTGAGGCCGCACTGGTACTATTGAAACAGCACAAAGTAGATATTGTGGTTTCTGATGTACAAATGGGCGGCATGAGTGGTCTTGCCCTATTAAAAAATATTAAAACCGGCTGGCCAAAATTGCCTGTGTTGATCATGACAGCGTATGCCACTATCGATGATGCCGTACAGGCAATGAAAGATGGCGCCTGTAATTACATTGCCAAACCCTTTTCACCGGAAGTATTGATTAATATGATCAGTCAATACATGCCCGTTGAAAAGGTAGTTAGTTCTCGTCCTATTGCCGTTGATAAGCAAAGTATTCAATTACTAAGCTTAGCTGAAAAAGTAGCGAGTACTGACGCTTCGGTGATGATCTTGGGCCCTAGTGGCTCAGGTAAAGAAGTACTATCAAAATTTATACATAATAACTCTAAACGTGCAGATAATACCTTTGTCGCAATTAACTGTGCCGCTATTCCTGAAAACATGCTTGAAGCAACCTTGTTTGGATATGAGAAGGGCGCTTTTACCGGCGCGGTAAATGCTTGTCCAGGAAAGTTTGAGCAAGCCCAAGGCGGTACCATCTTATTAGATGAAATTACCGAAATGGACTTAGGCTTACAGGCCAAAATATTACGGGTTATTCAAGAACGAGAAGTAGAACGTTTAGGCTCGAGAAAAGTAATTAATTTAGATGTACGCGTACTGGCAACCAGTAATCGAGATTTAAAAGAAGCGGTTAGTGAGGGGGTTTTTCGTGAAGATTTATTCTATCGTTTAAATGTATTTCCATTAACGTGGCTACCGTTAGCAAAAAGAGCTGATGATATCTTGCCATTAGCCCGCCACATCATTGGTCAATTTAGTCAAAATGAAAATGTAAGCTTAACTGCTGCTGCTGAGGTTAAACTGGCAAGCCATCAATGGCCAGGCAATGTTCGTGAATTAGAAAATGTAATTCAACGCGCACTTATTATGAAAGCTGGTGCAGAAATCGATAGCAATGATTTACTTATTGAAGACTTTGTTGAGCAGCAAAATGACCTAACTACTGTTACGACACAAGAAGACGAGAACCTTGAAAGTGAGTTAAAACAACAAGAGTTTCAAATTATATTAGATGCTCTTCGAGCTTGTGATGGCTCTCGTAAAGAAGTCGCTGAGCGTTTAGGGGTAAGCGCTAGAACATTACGTTATAAATTGGCTAAAATGCGTGAAAGTGGGATCGAACTGCCTGTTTAGTCGAGTTATTAACTGAGTATAAATTTTCTGTTTGAAATAAAAAGTTACATTGAAATCTGTAATTAATACGTTGCAGATGTGTTTACACAGTTTATAATACGGGCTGCAGATATAACAAAAAATTAAATTTTAACGGCTATTACATTATTTTGCTAATGGTAGTGCGTTGAAAAGGGAACGTTCGATTTATGCCTTTCAAACCTTGGTTTGCTAATATTTTCATCATTTTATCTCTAGTAATGTTATCGGCTTGTTCAACAACCAGTGAACAAGAAGATAGTTATTCTGACCCTCGAGATCCACTAGAATCTATTAACCGTCCATTATGGACATTTAATTGGGACTATGCTGATAAGTATGTTTTTAAACCTGCTTCAACAGCTTATGTTAAATGGGTACCGTCGCCAATACGATCAGGTGTGCATAATGCTGCGCTCAACTTAAATGAACCCTTTACAATTATAAATAACCTCCTGCAACTTAAATTTCAACGGGCAGGCAAAGCTACCGGCCGCTTTGTTTTAAACTCTACTGTGGGTTTATTAGGTTGGTTTGATATTGCCAAGCACGCTGGTTTAATGCGCGAAGAAGAAGAATTTGGTGAAGTACTAGGAACATATGGTGTTGGGGATGGCCCTTTTTTGATGATGCCAGTACTCGGACCGAGTTCAGTTAGAGATGAAGTTGGTGATCTGGTTGATGGTTATTATTGGCCATTAGCTGTAATTGATTTTTGGCCAAATGTAGCACGTAAATTAATTATTGGTCTAGAAACTAGAGGCCAACTGGCAGAACAAGAAGCATTGTTGAACGACTCATTAGATCCTTACGAGTTTGTCAAAAACGCTTATTTCCAAAATATCAATTATCGTTTACATGATGGCAATCCGCCGGTTGTAATTGACCAAGAAGAAGAAGATGATCTTGATGATATGTTAGAAGAGTTTTAAATTAATAAGCTCAAAGCATTGAGCTTTGAGCTTGAATATTGAAATTTTTATGAAACGTTTGAATCTACACTTACGTTTAAATCTTTTAAAATGCCATCTTGTAAATTATAAACAAAGCCATGTACGCTAATTTCTTGACCGACATTCCATGCGTTGATCATAGTAGTGGTTTTTGAAACGTTTCCTACTTGTTCAACTACGTTTAATTCACATAGACGATTGGTTAACTCTTCGCCGGTTAATTGCTCTAGCTCTTCTTTATGAAAACGGTGTACATCACTAATGTGGCGTAACCAGTTATCAATTAAACCATGCTGATTATTATCTAAAGATGCAGCAACACCGCCACAACCATAGTGACCACAAACTATAATGTGTTTTATTTTTAAAACTTCTACTGCGAACTGAATAACCGACAAACAGTTTAAATCAGTATGGATCACTTGATTGGCAATATTGCGATGAACAAATACTTCACCCGGTAGCATACCTAGCAAATCGTTCGCCGGTACTCTTGAATCAGAACAACCAATCCATAAGTACTCTGGTGATTGTTGTTTCGATAATTTGTCGAAGAAGTCAGGCTGTTCTTTGCGTATTTTCTCAGCCCAATTCTTATTATTTTTAAACAAGTGTGTTAAAGATGCCATGTTTTCTCTAAATTAATTACTATTAATTGTATTGTCTGCAAAACCTTGGATCTTGTAAAGCAGTTTTCTTTTATTACATATGCAGATCGATATCACTCATGTTAAAATCACATTTATTTTAAGAGAATTAATCATGGCCAGAGTAGCACATGCACTTCATATATTGGTAAAGCACCTTGAACAAGCTGAAGATATTCTAAAACAGTTAAACAAGGGGGCTAAGTTTCAAACCTTGGCGAAAAAACATTCAAACTGTCCTTCGGGTAAAAAAGGTGGCGATTTAGGTGAATTTAAAAAGGGTCAAATGGTGCCACAATTCGATAAATTTGTCTTTGGAGGTGAAATTTTAACGCCAACAATTGTTAAAACTCGCTTTGGCTATCATATTATTAAAACGCTCTATAGAACCTAGAGTCAGATCTTAGTAGCCAAATTTAATCTTTGTTTTCTTCTTCATCAAGTTCGCGGTTACGCTTTTTAATTTTTTCGAGTTGTTCGCTAGATAAATTAAATTTTTTAGCGCTTTTATAAACAAAATAAATACCGCTGATAATGAACATCAATACCGCAAAGATAATCAACCAAAGTGTCATGTTATCATCCTAAAAAAGAAGGAGCTAAGCGCTCCTTCTCAAATCATGTTATTTATGTAGCTGCCTTCATGCTGCTAATGAATGTCGCTAAGTCTACCAGCATTTGTTTTTCATCATTCAAGTTACTCTCAATAATCTTAACTACTGCGCTGCCACTAATTGCGCCTTTTGCGCCATTAGCTAATGCTTCTTTAACATGCTCAGGAGTAGAGATACCAAAACCTAATACCGGTGCTGGCGCATTATATTGGGTTAATGTATCAATTAATTCCTTGCCTGGCATATTAGCCACAACTTCTGTGCCAGTAACACCAGCTCGGCTTAATACATAAGTGTAGCCTTGGCCTAATGACGAAACTTTTTGCAATGTAGCTGCGCTGGCGTTCGGCGGAGCAATAAAGATAGGGGCTACATTATTCGCTAATGCGGCATTTCTAAATTGCTCACTTTCTCTAATTGGTACATCGGCAATTAATACTGAATCTACACCCGCGGCGCTCATATCGCTGTAAAATTTTTCAACGCCTCGTGCAAAAACCAAATTAGCGTAAAGCAGTAAACCAATTGGAATGTCAGCATTATAAGCGCGTACTTTTTTAAGTATTTCAATACAAGTATCGGTATTAATGTTTGCATCTAGCGCTCGTTTGGCGGCAAATTGAATGGTTAAGCCATCGGCACTGGGATCTGAAAATGGAATACCTAATTCAAGGGCATCTGCGCCATTATCAATCAGGGTTTTAATGATTTCAAATGATTGCTCTGCATGTGGGTCACCAATCATTACAAATGGAATAAAGGCACCTTGCTGCTTTTTTGCTAATGCATCAAAACTTTGCTGATAACGAGCACCTGCTTGTGTTGTCGCACTTGTACTACTTACTTGGCTCATTACTTGCTCTCCCGGTAGTTTTCACCGTTTAAAATACTGTTCACGTGGGTTAAATCTTTATCACCTCGACCAGATAAATTAACCAGTATTACTGTTTCAGTTGTTGCCGCATCAGCAATTTTTAACGCATGAGCTAATGCGTGTGACGACTCAAGGGCTGGAATTATGCCTTCAGTACGCGATAGCAGTTGAAATGCATCTAACGCTTCATCATCATTAATTGGTACGTAAGTCGCCCGGCCAATTTCTTTTAAAAGAGAATGTTGTGGGCCAACACCTGGGTAATCTAAACCTGCTGATACTGAATATGATTCTTCAATTTGACCGTATTCATCTTGCATTATGTAAGTATAAGCACCGTGCAACATGCCTTTAGAACCTGCAACTAACGTGGCACCATGCTGTGCTGTTTCAATACCTTTACCGCCAGCTTCAACACCAACTAGTTTTACATCTTCTTCATCAATAAAGTCATGGAACATGCCAATTGCGTTTGAACCACCGCCAACACAAGCCACTACGTAATCAGGCAGGCTACCTTGCTCTTCTAAGATTTGTGCTTTTGCCTCTATGCCGATCATTTTTTGAAATTCACGCACCATGGTTGGGAATGGGTGAGGACCAGCCGCAGTACCCAATAAGTAATGGGCATTATCGTAATTTGCAGACCAGTCACGTAAGGCCTCATTTACCGCATCTTTTAATGTACCAGAGCCCGCAGTAACAGGTATAACTTCTGCGCCCATTAACTCCATTCTAAATACATTAGGTTGCTGCCTATCACAATCTACTTTGCCCATATAAACGCGACATTTTAACCCTAATAAAGAACAAGCTATCGCTGTTGCTACACCATGCTGGCCAGCACCGGTTTCGGCAATGATTTCGGTTTTTCCCATTTTTTTAGCAAGTAGGGCCTGGCCTAATACTTGGTTAGTTTTATGGGCGCCGCCATGAAGTAAGTCTTCACGTTTCATGTAAATTTTTGCTAAGGGGTTTTTAACTATATTGCTACATAGTGTTAGTGGAGTGGGGCGACCTGCAAACGAAGTTAGCAGTTTATTGAATTCGGCCTGAAACGCTTCATCGGTTTGAGAGTCAAGAAAAGCCGCTTCTAATTGCTCCAGGGCTGGTACTAATAATTCGCTGACATACATGCCACCAAATTCGCCAAAATATGGACTTATGTTATTTAATATTGGATCAGTCATGTTAGTAATCTCTGATAAGCGCAAAGGCTTGTTTAATTTTGTTATGATCTTTTATACCTGGCGCAGATTCTACGCCAGAGTTTATATCAAGACCTGATAAATCTAGTTCGTTACACACTCGCTGTGCACTGGCAATGTTATTAAGCGTGAGTCCGCCAGCAAGCATGGTATTGCTAAAGTCTTGCGCGCTATCCTCTAACAATTGCCAATCAAAAACCTCACCACTGCCGCCTTGTTTGGCATCAAGTAAATAACGATCGGCTGCCTGGTTAAATTCTGGTAAATCATTTACTACAGGTATAGCTTTAACAATATCGCAGCCACTTGGTAAATGAGGCTTCAGTTCTTCAATATACGCGGCGTCTTCTTTACCATGCAATTGTACTGCCGCTAAATTTAGGTGATTGGCAAGCTCACTAACCTCATTAATACTTTGATCTTTAAATACACCAACAAACTTAATGCTTGGTTGTGATGATTCTAATAATTCATCTTGAATGCGTCTGGCTTGCTCAAAACTAACAAAACGTGGCGATTGTTCAGTAAATATTAATCCTGCATATGCCGCACCAGCATCAGTTACGGCATTTATATCGGCAACTGAGGTTAAACCGCATACTTTGTTATAGCCATATATTAGTTCTCGACAAGCCAAATCGATATCATCTTGGCCCATTACCGAGCTGCCCACTAAAAAGCCATTTACAGCGGGTGCTAATTCACGCACTTGCTTATTGGTGTATATACCCGATTCTGAAATAATTAATCTGTCATCTGGGATCATTGGCGCAAGTTCAAAAGTGCGAGTTAAGTCGGTAGAAAGATCGCGTAAATTACGATTGTTAATGCCAATAAGCTTAGCGCCTAAGGCAATAGCACGCTTTGTTTCTTCAACGTTTGATACTTCGGTTAAAATTGCCATGTTATAACTATTAGCAACCTTACTTAATGCTTTATACTCATCATCAGATAATACGCTTAACATCAATAGAATAGCATCAGCGCCATATAAACGGCCCAAATGAATCTGGTATTCATCAATAAAGAAGTCTTTATTCAATACTGGGCAATCTACACTGTCACTGACCAGTTTCAAATAATCATGTTTGCCTTGAAAGTACTTCATGTCTGTTAATACAGAAATTGCCGCAGCGTAGTTATTGTATATGCCGGCTATTTCTTCAACGTTAAATTCAGGGCGAATTAACCCTTTTGAAGGCGAAGCTTTTTTACACTCTAGTATAAATCCGGCGTGATCTGTGCTTAAGGCTTGATACATATCTTTAGAGGTAGGCACTAAGTCATCAATAAAGCTTGCAAGCGGGCGTTCTAACTTTAACGCTGCAACTTCAACACGTTTATCATCGACAATTTTTTCTAATATATTTCTTTGTGGAGTACTAGCCATTACTAACCTCTACCATAGTGTTTAATGTGTTTGCTGCTTTGCCAGATTTTAATACTTGTTGCACAATTTCAGTAGCACTGCGTAAATTGCTGGCTTGCCCTGTTAAGTATAGTAATGCTGCGGTATTTATGGTTACCGCATCAATATGAGCTTGCTCGCCGCTACCTGTTAAAATCGCCATGCTGTATGCTGCATTTTCTTCAGGTAAGCCGCCTTTTATGCTTTCTAAACTATGCGAGGCTAAACCAAAGTCACTCGGCTGAACTTCTTTTTCAATTAATTTGTCACCATCAATTTCAATAATTTGCGTTGAACCATGAATAGCAACTTCATCTAACCCACTGCCATGCACTACCCAAGCCCTTTCGACACCGGTTATTTGTAATGCTTTGGCCATTGGCATGAGAAGCTCTGGTGTATATACCCCAAGTAGCATTACTCGTGGCGAAGCTGGGTTAACCAGTGGTCCTAATATATTGAATAATGTACGTACTCCCATGGCAGCTCTTACTGGTCCAGCGTGTTTAAAACCGCTGTGATAATTAGGAGCAAATAAGAAACAAGCACCGCTTTGCTCTATGGATTGCTTGGCTGTTTCAGGTGACATCATCAAATTAATGCCGAATGCTTCAAGTAAATCTGCAGATCCTGATTTACTGGAAACACTACGGTTGCCATGCTTGGCAATTTTTAATCCACACGCTGCTGCAACAATTGCCGCTGTTGTGGAAATATTAATTGTACTGTGGCCATCACCACCAGTGCCAACGCAATCCACTAATGGGTAGGGCATTTTTGGAAATGGTTTTGCTGCACCTCTAATAGCAACTGCAGCACCGGCTATTTCAGTCGGCGTTTCACCTTTAATTTTTAACGCAGTTAATACACTGGCCATTAACGCCGGTTCAATTTCGCCCTGTACCACTTTGCCGAAGAACTCTTCTGCTTGTTCTTGACGTAAATCTTCACCGTTAATAAGTTGTTCTAACAGTTGACTCATCTTAACTGTCCTTTCCTAATAAATGTTCAAAGCTTTGTTTGATTAAAATACTGCCTTTCGAGGTTAATAATGACTCCGGGTGAAATTGAAAACCCAGAACTTTATCTTGCTGATTCGAAATTGCCATTGGTAATTGCTGATAATGGGCAATCATCTGTAAATCAGCAGGCATAACGGTAGCAACTAATGAGTGATACCTAGCTACTGGCAATGGCGACGGTAAACCGCTGAAAGGGCCTTTACCATCATGATCAATATTTGATGCTTTACCGTGAACAATTTCACCAGCTCGGTCTACTTTACCGCCGTAATGTTCAACTAAAGCTTGATGACCTAAGCAAATACCAAAGATAGGGTAAGTTCCAACACAAAGCTTGATTAAATCCATTAAACAACCAGCGCTAACAGGATCTCCTGGGCCAGGAGACAACACCAAGATTACAGGATCTGTTTCTTGCTGCATTTTTTGGTAAATAAATTCAGCCGATACGGTATTACGATAAATGATTGGCTCAAAACCTAAAGTTTTAAACTCATCAACTAAGTTGTAGGTAAACGAATCCAGGTTGTCGAGCATATAAAGCTTGGTGTTCATTACTGTGCTCCCCCAAGTGTGTTCGTATTAGCTGTTGAATGAGCATTAGCAATTTGTATCGCTTTAATCACTGCTTGTGCTTTTTGCCTGGTTTCATCTGCTTCGGCTTGTGGGTCTGAGTCGTAAACAACACCTGCGCCAGCTTGTACATAGGCAATGTTATCTTTTACAAACGCAGAACGAATAACAATACAAGAGTCCATATCACCACCACCGTTTATATAGCCAACAGCACCACCATAACTACCACGACGTTCACCTTCAACATTGCGGATCAATTCGGTTGCTTTTACTTTTGGCGCGCCAGACAGGGTGCCCATATTCATACACGCTTGGTAGGCATGCAGCGCATCTAATCTATCTGATAAAGTGCCAATGACTCGTGACACCAAATGCATTACATGCGAGTAGCGGTCTACTTTCAAAAGTTCAGCGACATGGCGAGTTCCACCTTTAGATACTCTGGCAACATCATTGCGAGCCAAATCTACCAGCATTAAATGTTCGGCTTTTTCTTTTTCATCGTTTCTAAGCTCAAGTTCAATACGGCCATCTAAGTCGGCAGAATATTGGCCTTCTGGGGTAAAGCCTCTTGGCCTTGTACCTGCGATAGGGTAAATCTCTACCTGTCTATTTTGTGCGGTAAACTTTAATGCTGATTCTGGTGATGCGCCAAATAGTGCAAAATCATCATCTTTTAAGAAAAACATGTATGGGCTGGGATTTGTCTGTTTTAATGCTTGATACGCATTTAAGGAATCATTACAGCCTAGTGAGAATGTGCGAGAAGGGACTACTTGAAAAATATCACCTGCTCTGATGTGTTCCTTTAAATCTTCAACTTGCGTACAAAACTGTTGGTCGGTAATATTTACTTCCACTGGAGTTGCTGTTGCTTGTTTCAAATCTATTGACTGGCTAGTCATCGGCGTTTTACAAATTTGTTTTAATTGCGCTAAGCGTTGTTCTATATTCTGCTGACAAACATCTTGTTGTGAGCCGCTAAACACATTGCCTAGTAATTCTGTAGTTTGTTGTTGGTGATCAATAATTATTAACGTTTCAGCCAGATAATACACATAATCTGGACAGGTGTTTTTACTTGCTGATACGCATGGCAGTTGTTCGCTTATACAAATTAAATCAAACGCAAAAGCGCCACCAACAAATACTGAAAATGGATGCTGTTTCTGGCAGTCAATTGCTTGTAACTCTCTAAGCACTTGCATTGGATTATCTACTAATAAACGTGACAGCTCATCCTGTTCGGTAATACTTGTAGAAAAATCAATATCTAAAGAATCAATTGCAGCTTTATTAATAGTGACACTTTGCTGGTATTTCGCTTGGCTGAATTGTTGAGTTAAATAAGCAATAATGGCTTGGCCATTTAGTGAAGTCGCATTAATGGTGACATTACTGTCATTGCAGACAATTTTTACTGCTGAATCAATCAGCAATAAACTTTTAAGGGCGCGTTTATCTGATATTTCTGCGGATTCTAATAATAATGTATTACTTTTATCCGCGGTTAAACTGCGATATAGCATTAGAGGGTCAGCTTGATACTGAGCATTCATTATAGTGCTGGTCACTAACCCTAGCTGTGACGTATTTTGATCTATGTTGTTCATGGTTTACCTTGCTTTAATTTGTTTACCCAAGGGGTAATGTTTCTGTCATCCGGCGTAAAGGGGCTGAAGCCACCAGATAAACCATGTTTTAACGTTGTTAATTAACATTTTATGCCTTTTGTTAGTGTAGTTGAAATTAATGTTTCATCTAAATAAGTTTATTTCGTACTAAACGAAAAAACCCGCCTTTAAGAGCGGGTTTTTAAAATTTTGCCAACGGCAAAGCTCACAACCCACTATGTTAGGTTATGCCACCACCAAATATTTAAACCGGTTATTTGCTTTGCTTGTTGTAATGTCATTTTATAAGTACCAATTTAGCTGGTTTACACGTAAAATAATTCTATACCAGTAGAAGAACCCAAAACGTCAATGAAGTCAACAGTTAGCGGTGAAATAACCGACAAAAGTTACAAATCTATACGAGTAGACTTCCATAGTCATACAAACTGCTCTGATGGTCGTCTTACACCTGGTGAATTATTAGACCGGGCTAGCAATCACCAAATTGAACAATTTGCCATAACTGATCATGATACCGTTGCCGCATTTTCTGTTGCTAAGCAACATATCGAAGAAAAAAATTTAAACATAAGGCTGATTTGCGGCATTGAAATTTCTACAATGTGGCAAAATCATGAAATTCATGTGGTTGGCTTAAATGTTGATGAAAACAATCAAGCATTAATTGAGTTGATTAGGGCGCAGCAGCAAGCGCGTGAATCAAGAGCATTGTTAATGGCTGAAAAACTTACCAAGGCTGGTTTTGATAATTGTTACGCTGACGCTAAAGAGCTGGCCCAAGGTGGCACTATTACACGCGCCCATTTTGCTCGAGTACTATTCAATCGTGGCATCGTCAGCACGATGCAAAAAGCATTTGATAAATATATTGGTAAGGGTAACCGGGCATATGTAAAACCTTTATGGTGCTCAATTGAGCAAGCCATAGATGTTATAAAACAAGCTGGCGGTCAAAGCGTAATCGCTCACCCGATGAAATATGATTTATCAACAAAATGGATAAGGCGGCTAATTATTGATTTTGTTGAAGCACAAGGTGACGCTATGGAAGTGGCGTCACCGCAAATGAGCAGCCAACAAAAACAGTTATCTGTTGAGCTATGTAAGCAATATGGGCTTAAAGCATCGGTTGGCTCAGATTTTCATTTTCCAGGCCGGTGGACAGAGCTGGGCCGAAACTTATCTGTACCAGATGACCTTGATGTTGTTTGGCAACATTGGAATTAAATTAGCAAAAGCACTATTAACGCTAAATAGGGAATATTATGAGTCAGTTTTTTTACATGCATCCAGATAATCCGCAACCTAGGTTATTAAAACAGGCCGTTGCTATTATTCAACAAGGTGGTGTAATTGTTTACCCAACCGACTCTGGCTATGCGCTTGGCTGTCATATTGGCGATAAAAAAGCCTTGGATAGAATTTGCCGAATTCGCGATATTGACCGAGAGCATAATTTTACCCTTATTTGCCGAGATTTATCTGAACTGGCCACCTATTCAAGAGTTGATAATGCTAATTTCAGATTACTTAAAAATAACACGCCAGGGGCTTATACCTTTATTTTTAAAGGCACTAAGGAAGTGCCGAAACGGTTGTTGAATCCGAAAAAGAAAACTATTGGCATTCGCATCCCTGATAATAAAATTACCATGGATTTATTGGAAGAGCTTGGTGAGCCATTAATGTCTACGACATTAATTTTGCCGGGCAATGAAACGGCCGAATTTGATCCTGAAATTATCCGTGATAATTTAGAAAAACAGGTCGATTTAATTATGAATGGTGGTTACCTAGGCGAAAAACCAACCACCGTAATCGATTTTACCGAAGATTTTCCGCAAGTAATACGAGTTGGTGAGGGTGATCCTGAGCCATTCTCTTAACAAAAGACAGCAAATGAATAAAAGTACTACGGCAAATACAATTGGTGAAATGGTCCAGCAGGTATTACCGCTTGCTGTTGTTCATGGCGAAGCTGTTGTTGAAAAACCACAAGACTTATTTATTCCTCCCGATGCTTTAGAGATAATTCTTGAGGCATTTGAAGGCCCATTGGATTTACTGTTGTATTTAATTCGCAAGCAAAAATTCGATATCGTCGAGTTGCCGATTGCCGAAATTACTCGCCAGTATATAGAATACGTTGAGGTAATGAAGGATTTAAAGCTTGAGCTTGCTGCAGAATACTTGGTTATGGCCGCTATTTTGGCTGAAATAAAATCACGTTTGCTATTACCAAAAACAGACGTAGAAGATGATGAACATGATCCAAGAGCTGAATTAATTAGGCGCCTTCAAGAATATGAAGTGATCAAAAAAGCCGCTGAGCAGTTAGATCAAATACCCCGGATGGAGCGAGACACGTTTCCAGTGTCTGCAAAATTACCCGATAACTTTAAGCCTAGGCTAGTGCAAGCCGATGTTGATTTACAAGAATTGGTAATGGCATTGCAAGGGGTAATGAAACGTGTTGCAGCATTTGAACATCATCATATTGAGCGGGAAAACTTGTCTACCCGAGAGCGGATGAGTAAAATTTTAGCTATGCTAAGTTCACAAAAATACACTGAATTTAGTCAGTTATTTGACCTTAGTGAAGGCAGACAAGGTGTTGTCGTGACATTTTTGGCGATACTTGAATTGGTAAAAGAGTCATTGGTTGAATGTATTCAAGTACAACTTTATGGCCAAATTCAGGTTAAGTTATGTTGAGGGGGATATAATTTCAAATGCAAAAAAACACAATATTAAAGCAAAATGATCAAGACGTTAAGTTGCTGATAGAAGCGATGATATTTGTCTCGCAAGTGCCGTTATCGGTGAAAACCATACAAGAAACTCTGGGCGATCAAATAAAGTTAACAAAAAAACGCCTATTAGCTATTTTACATGAGCTGCAAAACGATTATGATGCGCGCGGAATAAGTTTAATTGAAGTAGCATCTGGTTTTCGTTTTCAAGCAAAAGATCAATATAGCGATTATATTGCACTATTATTTAAAGAAAAAGCACCAAGATATTCACGCGCACTTCTGGAAACACTATCTTTAATCGCTTATCGCCAGCCAATTACCCGTGGTGAAATAGAAGATATTCGCGGAGTAGCGGTAAGTAGTTATATAATTAGAACATTGCAAGAGCGTGATTGGATCCACGTTGTTGGTCATAAAGAAGTTCCGGGTAAACCGGGATTGTTTGGCACAACAAAAGAATTCCTCGATTACTTTTCATTAAAGTCACTGAGCGATTTGCCAGAATTAATGGAAGTTGCAGAGCTCAAAATCGCCGCCGATGGCGAAAGAGCGCCCGTTGCTGAACAAGCAACTTAATATAATGAGTTAATTAATGTCTGAAAAATTACAGAAAGTGCTAGCACGAGCAGGTCAAGGATCTCGTCGTGAGATGGAAACCGTTATTAGTGCTGGCCGGGTGAGTGTCGACGGTAAAGTTGCCTACTTAGGTGATCGCGTAGAAGGTACTGAACAAATTCGTCTCGATGGCCATCAAGTAAAAATAGCCGCTGTTGACGAGCAAGCTTGCCGTGTACTGGTATACAACAAACCTGAAGGTGAAATGTGTACCCGTAAAGATCCTGAAGGTCGTCCAACGGTATTTGATCGTTTACCTCGTATTGACGGCAGTCGTTGGGTCGCTGTAGGTCGTTTAGATATTAACACTTCTGGTATGCTTATTTTTACCAATGACGGTGAATTAGCGAATCGTTTAATGCACCCTTCGCATGAGGTTGAACGTGAGTATGCAGTACGAGTGTTTGGTGAAATTAACGAAGCTATGCTGCAAACTTTACGTCACGGGGTAAAACTTGAAGATGGAATGGCCAAGTTTGATAAAATTACCTATAAAGGCGGCGAAGGTAGAAACCATTGGTTCCATGTAGTACTTAGCGAAGGTAGAAACCGTGAAGTACGCCGTTTATGGGAAAGTCAGGAAGTACAAGTATCACGCTTGATCCGTGTACGTTATGGCGACTTAACCATGGAACGCCGTTTACCACTTGGCGGTTGGGTTGAACTTGGTTTAAAAGACGTAAACTATTATCGTAAATTAGTAGAGTTACCAGTAGAAACTCAATCAAAAGTAAAGGTTGATGAAAAGCGCATTGACAATAATAAGAGTCGAAAAATTCGCAAGAATGTGAAAAAACATCAACAACGAATGGCTCAAGGAGCACAGCAAACTCGCCGTAAGAAACGCTAAATAAATCTGCTGCGCATTTCTAAAAAGCCATTCTGTGGCGAACTATTACTAAAGAGAGCTAATTAAGCTCTCTTTTTTTAATTCAAGGATGAATTAACTTAGAATTGCCAAGGATGGCTTAAATTCTGTTAATCTGGAAGAAGGCCAACTACTAGGAAATATGGTTGGTCCTAATTTATTAGGACTTAATCCCCGAAGGGCTAATTTATTCGGGTTTTATTTTGATGGATTCTATAAAGACTTTGAATAAATAATAAATGCGAGGCGTGGCGTTTGTTTTGCTTATTTACAAACCAGTCTTTTGTGATAATTTCACGCGCAACTGCAGCTTCAAAAATTCTTACCGGATATTGTTGGTAAAAATACTGTGCTGCTTTTTGGTGGCATTCATTATTGGGGAAGTCAGCGCTACGGTTTTCTTCTAACTCTTGTGCTATTTTTGCTAAAAGTTGTGGCTTAATTTCTGCGTTTAGCCAATCAATAAACTTGTTATATTGCTTGGCTTGATACAAGCGCCACATCATCCAAAATAAAAATGCAAAAGCTAGGAAAACAATAATTTCAATCATGTAAATTTTTAAACTGCTAAAGATAACACCGCACATTACACTTTAAAGTGTGCACCTTCAAGCATCAATAATTTTGCTTTAATCCCCATACCTCCGGCATAGCCAGTTAACTTCTTATCACTACCTATTACTCGGTGACAAGGCACAATAATCGCAATTTTATTGGCACCGTTGGCTGTGCCTACTGCTCTCACTGCTTTTGGGTTGTTTATCCTATTAGCGAGTTGACCATAATTGATGGTTTTACCAAATTTAATATTGGTTAATTCATGCCAAACCTTGCTTTGAAAAGCAGTACCTTGTTGCGCCAAAGGCAGATCAAAATCCTGCCTGGAACCGGCAAAATATTCAGTTAATTGCTGTTTCGCTTCGGCCAAGTGTCGTGGGGAATTTTTATCGGCTAATTGATATTCACTATTAATATCTACTGCTACTTTTCCTTGTTGAAAGGCAACTTCAACAACACCGCTTTCGTTAGCAACTATGGCAATATCGCCAAATTCTGTCGATAATATATCGTAGTAATTTTTCATATCTTTGATCTTTTAGTTATATTTCTAAGGTTAGTTATTTTTAGCTGACAATGATTGCCATAAGTAAATGGCTGCGTATGCTCGCCAAGGTCGCCATGATTCAGCTATGGCTAATATTTGTTTACCGGTAAGCGGTTTGTCATCTTCAAGTTTTAACTGCTCTCGCAATTCTGAATTATTCGACAATGCTTTAATTAAGCCTAGATCAGCGGCAGGAAACGCATCAGGTAGGCTTAAACCGCGCATCGCCATGTAATTGGCAGTCCATGGGCCAATCCCTTTTAATTCACACAGCGTTTTTTCAAAACTCTCAGTATCTCTTGGGTTATCAAATAATGGCTTATTGGCAATGAAAAACTTAATCCAAGTATGCAAAGTTTGTTGTCTGGTGTTTGTAATTCCGATGTCATCAAAACCAGCAGAAGCTAACATTTCAGCTTTGGGAAATAGTATCGACAAACCATGAGGGTAAGCCGCTTCGGCATTCTCCTCTACTATTGGTTTAGTGAATTTTTGAGCAATTCTACCAGCCAAGGTCGTTGCGGCTTTTACCGATATTTGCTGACCTAAAATCGCTCTTATTGAAAACTCAAATATATCCCAGCAACCAGGAAGTCTTAATCCTGGGTAGTTCTCAATAATTGGCTTTAAGGTTGGATGCTTGGCAAGTTGCGTTCTAATTAAGTCAATATTGCAATCAAGATCAAACATTTTCCGTATACGGGTAACGATCTCAGCTAGTTTTGAAAAATCATTTACCCAGACATCAACAGCTAAGTAATTACCCGCATCGGGTTTACTCACGGCTATCCAGCCAGTACAGCTATCGATATTTATTGTACGACTGTATCTATCCGTTACCGCTTCTACCCCTGGTATTTGTCGAGCTTTAAAAAAACTCAGCATTAATGGCCAATTGAGTTCGCCATTGTATGCTAACTTAAGTTGTAAATGACTTACTTTTTCTTGTTTGCTGCTTTTCCTAAGTTGGCTAGGGGTTAATTTATATTGATGTTTAATATGATCATTAAAGCTTCGCAAGCTACCAAAACCGCTAATTAATGCAACATCAGCAAATGCTATTGTTGAACTAATCAATAATTTTCGGGCATTAATTTGTCGCTTTTGATTAATAAATATTTGCGGTGACACACCTAAATTATCGTTAAATAAGCGTTGCAACTGGCGTTCACTTAAGTCGAGTTTAGTTGCTAGGTCGGCTACATGTATTTGCGGCTCTATGGTAACCAATGCTAACGCTTGATCTATCGTTTTCGGTAATGGCTGGTTCGGAGATAATTCTGGTTTACAGCGCTTACATGGTTGATAACCATTAAATTCAGCTTGTGCCGCGCTTTGGTAATAGCTAACATTTTTTTCATGAGCAGGACCTGCCGGGCAAGTAGGACGGCAATAAATTCCAGTAGTGATGACCGCAGTATAAAATTTACCATCAAATCGTGAGTCACGAGACAGCCTTGCTTGCATGCAAACGTGCGGATCTAATTTCATAGCAGGACCTAAAGATGTTTTAAACTGATCCTATGATAAAACAAAAATGTCGAACCTTCTCGCGAAAATCCGACATTATTATCAAATTAAATTGTGGAATTAACTCTTAAGTTAATATTTACCAGCTACGAACCCATGCTGTATCAATATGGACAAATCCAGAGTTTGGGTAATAACCAACACCGCCAAGCTTTAATGATTTCGCAGTGTCTCGCACTAGCTTTAAATCAATACCTGGAATGGCAAAGTCAATCGCCATGCCTTTCATATGAAAACTTTTCTTCGCCACTTGAGTACTTTTGCCCGCTAACATGGCATTGGTTTTTGGTGAACGATAACCAGAAATAATATGAATTTCGTTATCTGTGTCTAGGCGCTGCTGAATTTGATGAAGAAAATTAAACAACCTTCTGTCCATTGGGGCAGCCTCATTTTGGCGGTGGTCACGCAAGTTTTGATCAAATGCTTTTAGTACATCATTTTGAAATACGCCATTGGCATAAAAAACACCTTGAGTACGTTCACCAGTATGACGATTGTATAAAGCCAGGCGTCTTACTGATTGATCGTTATTTAACGATGCATGAGCTGTTTTACTAAACATAGGTGCGGTTGCGCCAATGGCTACAACGCCAGTTACTTTACGAAAAAACTGTCTACGGTTACTACAAACTAAGCCCATACTACCTCTCAGATAAATTATGTTAATAAATTACATGCTTTACAAAATATGGTGTTAGGTTAATAGTTTGTTACAAAGATTACAATAGTGTGTTTTTTGTACAAACAGCCTCTGTAGGCCAATAAAATTGGTAAGTGGTTATCAGCAAAAGAAATTTTAACTAATAGAAATAGCGAAATAAAATTGTTTAAAATTGTACAAATAAGGCTTTTAGCCTATAAAGCGCCATTATCTTGCAAAAGTTCATAAATTCTTTCGGCTAATTCACTGTACCCCTGCTTGTTAAAGTGTACAGAATCTGATTTTAATGACGGACTTGTTAATAAGTCTGCAATAATTTCATCTTCAAATACTAAATTATATTGTTCGGCAAGTTCTTGATATATAGCTGCGCTATCTGAAAATATTGATTTTTTTGGAACACCAATTAGCACAACCTCTATATTATGCAATTGTGCTAATTCAATCATTTGGGCCAAATTCTCTTTGGTATCCATTAAATTTTTGTTTTGTAAAATGTCATTGCCGCCTTCTAGCAGGATCATTACATCAACAGAGTGCTCGGCAATAACACTCGGTAAGCGCAGTAAACCGGCACTGGTTAATTCACCTGACACACCGGCATTAATAACATCCAGATTGGTAAGGTTGGCTAAAGTAGCTGGATAACTAAACTTTTTATTAACCCCTTTACCTGCGGTTAAACTATCACCAAATGCTAGTATTTTCGCATCATAGGAGAGTCTTGATAATTTAGCTTCGCCGCAGCTCGCCAATAAAAATAATACTGAGGTGATTGTTAATATTTTGCCAATAGAATTATTCATTTTGTTTTTAATCGCCATTTGTCTAATTGGTATTCAGTCCAAAAAAAAGCTTTACATCAGATTTACATCAAGTAATTATAAGAACAAGACAATGATTGTCTATCACTAATAATAAAAGCTTCAGAACCAATGAAAATATAATAATAAATATACATTGGGGAAGAAAACGTGTCATTACAAATTATCCAAGGAAATTCGAGCGCTAATTTTCGAAAACACCTAATCGCTCAGACAGTTGCCACAGCGCTAGCTGTAACCTCATTCGCCAGTTTTTCAGCTGAAGAATCCGCCGTAGAGAAAGAAGATCTTGATGACGTTATTGTCGTAACTGCGCAAAAGCGTACGCAAAACGTGATGAAAGTGCCAGTCACAGTAGACAGTATCTCTGCAGAAACCATCAAACAAAGTGGCTCAATAATGTTGAGCGATATCGATAAGTTTATCCCTGGTTTTGAGTTTGGTGATGGCGACGTTACCCAGGCTGGCGTAACTATGCGTGGTGTTTCTAGTCCAAACATTAGTGTCGGTGGTGACCCATCTACGGCCACATTTTTCGATGGTGTATACATGCCACGTGCCGCACAAAATGTTTTGTTCTCTGATATGCAGCGCGTTGAAGTACTAAAAGGCCCACAAGGAACACTGTTTGGTAAAAATGCGGCAATGGGGGTTGTTAGTATGATCCCTAACGCACCCCAAGCTGAATTTGAAGGCTTTTTAAAAGGCACTGCAGGTACTGATAACCTGCAACGTATCGAAGGTATGGTTAACTTTGGTTTAACCGATAATGTATTTGTTCGTATTAACGCCTTAACGAATACTCAAGATGGTTTTGCTGATAACGTCGCTGATTCACCATTAAACACTGGTGAAAAAGTTTGGGATGACAGTGAAAAAGATCATCAAGCGGCACGCATTGCGGTTAAATGGGAAGTTAGTAGTAGAACCAATGTGCAACTTTCTTATGACTGGGACAAGTTAGATCAAGGCCCAGGTGGCGCTATTGGCTTAAGCGAATACGCTGAAAATCCAAGAGACCCGTTTGCCGATACGTTTGCCAATGATGTGGTAAATGGCGGCGAAAGTCGTGATATGACCGCAACAACATTGAAATTTGACCATGAATTTAATGATCAATGGTCAATGAAATTTACCACCAGCTTTCGTGAATGGGAAACCAATAACCGTATTGATGAAGATGGCACTCAAGACATCACCCGTTACTTAGATACTGATAACCACGAAGATTCAGATATTTTCTATAATGAACTGCAAATTAACTACAACACTGACACCTTTAACTATGTCGGTGGTTTAACTTATTCAAAAGAAAATGTGCATCAAACCACGTTTATTAGCACTACGACTGATACGGCTGCCCGTTTAATCTCGAGTGAATTGAATGGCCAATTAGAAACTGGGGTGAGAGACGAAATCTCTGGATTGATTGGTATTCCAGCTGATGATATTCCTGACTCTTTTGTTCTCCAGGCAATGCAAAGCTTAGGCTTGCCGTTAGAACACCTTTGGGATGCTGACCAATGGGCCAGTTCATTAAACTTGATACCCCACCCAGATCCTTCTTACGGTGGCTTGAGTGTTGGTGAAGTTATTATGATCGGCGCTGGAATGCCGGGGGTCCCTTTGAGCGGTGATATGTTTCCTACATTAGATGCTCTTACGGGGGTAACAGATTTCGCCTATGAAGTACTTGGTGACCCGCTGGTTTTTGGTCCTAGCTATACCGGTATGATGTGGTCAGAGAACTTTATTAATAACGGTGAGTTTACCAGTTATGGTATTTATTCTGATTTTGACTTTCAGTTAACCGATCAATGGAATGTATTTTTTGGTGTTCGTTACTCTGAAGATGATAAAGACTTTTCATGGGAAGTGAGCGAAACACAGTTTGCTGAAGTTCGCCCTGGTGTGAGCAATATTTTATTCCCTGCACGGGATGAATTATGGCAATCAAAGTCATGGAGTAAAACTACAGGGCGAGTAGGTACCGGTTACCAAATCAATGATGATCACATGGTGTTTGCTTCAGTTGCAACTGGTTATAAAGCCGGTGGTTTTGATTCTTTAGCTTCACCACATAGCGAAAGTGACGGTTCAATTATTATTGATCCAGCAACTGGCGATGTTGTTGATGTGTCGTTTGAACCGGAAGAGTCGGTGAACATTGAGCTAGGCTATAAAGGTACTTTATCTGATAGCTTAAGAACGACGTTCTCTATGTTCCATAATATTCTTGATGATCAACAAACAAGTCGTAGCTCTAAACAACCAGATCAAGCACAAGCATTACCGACAATTGTAAACCAAGATGTAGAAATTGATGGTTTCGAGCTTGGCATGGATTGGCAAGTAACGGAGACCTTTGCTACTGGTTTTGTTACAGAAGTTCGTAGTACTGATACAGAGTCTGATGAATTTTACAACGATTCAGGTACTTTGATACCTGCAGGAAGTAGCAGTAGCGATACCAATACTTCGTATACCCTTAAAGCTGATTGGATCCCTGACTTAGGGTTTGGCACTACCATCATCCATGTGGATTACGTATTTAGAGAAAATGATAGAGGCGCGATTATTGGTGAAGATGACTGGGTTAATGACATTCCTAACTACTTTGATGACACTGAACTATTAAATGCGCGTATTTCTTGGATAAGCGATAGCGACAGTATTGAAATAGGACTTTGGGGGAAAAACTTAATGGACAACCGCTATAGTGGCGGTCCAGGAGGGCGTACTAAAGATATTTTAGGTACTGGCTATACTAGTGTAAACAGAGGGATGGAAGCGGGTATTGACGTTAAATACTCTTTCTAATACTTAACTTTATCTAGAATATTATTAAGCCACTTTCGAGTGGCTTTTTATTTTTATCGCTTTTCCCGTTCTGAACTAAGTTCAAATATGAAAAAAGCCCTGATACTTTCCAATATTAGGGCTTTCTCAAGGGTTACCATCCGTGGTTTTCACTTTTTTAAAAGTCTTCAGAACTTTAAATTCTGTTCCACTTGAAGAATCTTCAAGTGGTACGACCTTTATAATCTTTCAAATTAACGCTGCGTTGTCAACCTATTAAATGAATATTTCAAATGGTTGTTTGAAAATAAGAAAAAAGTTATCTGAATTAACTTTTTATTAACAATGAGTGTTTGACAGTGTTAGAAATACTAGCGTGTCAGTGATGTGAATGATAACCTGAGCGACAATATAAGTAATTTTAAAACTTCATGATAAATTTCTCATTCCTTGGTTTTACCCAATTCTTCGCTTTATTTGCATTTGCTCAAATTGTAATGGCGTTTATGCTTTTATCACCTAAGGCAAAAAACAATGAACAAGTGAAATTGTATTGTGCACTTATGCTAGCTACAGGATTTTATTTGTTGCCGAGTATTTTTGCTGCTATCCCAGATTTAAGTGTTGCTTGGTGGTTGATCTTTTTTGCCAATAATTTGCTGCCCGGTATATTCTTTTTGGTTGGATTGAGTGTCTTTAGTGATCATTACAGCATAAAACAAAAGCATTACTGCTTAGCCTTCACACCGGCGTTAATATTATTTTTAGCCAAAATTTTGTCAATTGTTACCATTAGCGAATCTGAAATTATTATCACCATATTAAATAATATTGCTTTGCTGATTGATATAACGTTAGTTTGCTACGCCTTAATGTTTGCGATTAAGTTTTGGCGAAATGATTTAGTCAAAGAGCGACGTATAATTAGAGGGGCAGTGATAAGCCTAACTGCAACATACATTATTTTAGTCATCGTTTTTGAACAAGTATTAAAAATTAATTGGCCTTGGTTAAATACATTTGAAATGTTGATGTTAGCGGTTTTAATTAGCGGGTTAAATTTCTATTTATTTACTCCTAAATTAACCAGCTTATTTGAGCCACCAAAGTCAATTGCAACGGTAGAACCTCCGACTGAATTTAAAGATGAATTGGTTAAACTTAAAAATGTGATGGTCAATGAATGTTTATATCGACAAGAAGGCTTAACCATTTCGAAATTGGCAAGCCATGTTGCAATTCAAGAATATAAATTAAGAACCATTATCAACGGCGCGCTAGGCTATCGAAATTTTAATGATTTTTTAAACCATTATCGTATTACTGAAGTTAGTGAAAAATTGAGCTGCGAGCAATTTAAATCAACGCCAATATTAACGTTAGCGCTCGAAAGTGGCTTTCGCTCACTAAGCTCGTTTAATAAAGCCTTTAAAATGACCCATAATGCTACACCCAGCGAATTTCGTAAGAAAAAGGTAGTATAGATAAAGAATTAATTAGATTTTTTAATAATCCGTCAGCTTTTTTTAGGAATAAATAAGCGTATATCGAAAATTTTAGCTAAGGTAAGTTATCTGAGATTAATATCTCACCTAAATTATTCAAAGGCAGCATCGATGACATTTTTATCAAATTCTATTAGTAAGTTAGCATTCATATTAATTTCAATTATTTTCTCTTCTTACTCTGTTGTCGCCGCTGATATTGTAAAAGGTGAGCAGTTATATAATTCTTGTATTAGTTGTCATGGTGACAAGGCACAAGGTAATGATGAGTTAAATGCGCCAACGTTGGCTGGCCAGTATCAATGGTATTTAGCCAGACAATTACAAAACTTTAAAGATGGCAAGCGAGGCGCTAAAGCAACTGATCAATATGGTCAACAAATGGTTGCTATGGCCAATTTATTAGTCGATGAAGCAGCAATTGAAAACGTAAGTGCTTACTTAGCTTCTTTAGAAAAAACTAAAACAAGTACGACCATAACTGCTGATTTACGTAATGGTGATAATAAATATAACGCCGTATGTGGTGCGTGTCATGGCGTAAATGCGCAAGGTAATGAAAATTTGCAAGCACCAAATTTAAGCCTTTTATCACCGCTATATTTAACCGCTCAAATTAAAAACTATCAAAGCTCTAATCGTGGCTATCATGCTGATGACAAATATGGTCGTCAAATGAAGATGATGGCAGGTATGGTGAAAAATGACACTGACCTTAATGATATTGTCGCATTCATCAATGCTCAGCCAATTAAGTAAGGTAATGAGTTTTAAAATGAACAAACTCATCGTACTTTGTTTCTCTATCATATTTACATTTTCTTATAGTGTAACTGCAGGAGAAAATTTAAAACCTCATTCAGGCTCTGAATTTTCATTAACGGCAAAGTGTCCGCCTAGCTTCGAGTTAATCGAAAATGGCACATGTAAACTAAGAAACATGTACCAATTTTATAATTCAGTGCAGGGCCGGGGCCTAGGGGGGACGCAAACGTCTTTGCCAAAACATCGTGATGGCTTTACTCCTGCACAAATTGATTTAGGTAGATATCTTTTCTTCGACCCTGCATTGTCTAAAGACAACAGCATATCTTGTGCCAGCTGTCATCAGCCTGAAAAGGGCTTTAGCGATGATTTAGACCGAAGTATTGGCATAACCGGTGAAAAGGTTGGACGTAGTGCACCAACATTATGGAATGTTGCATTTCTAGATAAATTTTTCTGGGATGGCCGTGCTGATACACTTGAAGAACAAGCGGTAGGGCCATTGTTTGACTCGAAAGAAATGGGCAATACTCCGGAGAATCTGTTAAATACTCTTAACGCTATTCCAACATATATCGAAATGTTTAAAGTCGCTTATCCTCAAAATGGCATAATAACAGTTGCTAATATAAGTGAATCTTTAGCAGCCTTTCAAAGCAGCCTAATATCATTAAACTCACGTTATGATCAATATGCTCATGGCTACCATGAGGCATTAAATAAAAATGAAATCAAAGGCTTGAATATTTTTCGCTCTTTCGTAGCGCGATGTGCAGAATGTCATCAACCGCCTTTATTTACCAATAACCAAATTGCCGTAATTGGCACACCTGACCCTATAGGCATGCCTTTTGATATTGGCGCAGAAAAAACATTCAACAATAAAAAGAATCGTGGCGGTTTTAAAGTGCCAACTTTAAGGAATATAGCTAAAACGGCCCCTTATATGCATTCTGGTGGTTTGAAAGACTTGCGTGAAGCTACAGAGTTTTATAATAAAGGCCGCGGCCATGCTGTTCCAGAAGATGAAGACCTGCTAATTCACTGGCATATTTGGGAGCCCGAGCTGCAAGATGAAGAAATAGATTTAATAGTCGAATTTTTACAAACGTTAACCGATGAAAGTTTAACACCGCAATTACCAAATAGTTTACCTTCGGGCTTGCCGGTAATTGATGCTGCTTATGCAAAAAATCAAATACAAAAACAACAAAAACAACAACAAAATATAAATACAGAGAGTGGAGACGAAGATGAGTAAAGGCAAAATTTTAGCAGTCGTGTTAATCGCAGGGGCATTTGCTGTTGGTAATTATTGGGGCGGTTTAAATAGTGCTGCGGTAATTACTTCAAGCAGTGGTGGCGCAAGTTTTAGTGGCGGTTATGATGCTGCTAAAGATGCTGACTTAAGTACTGAGCCGGTAGTTATTGAAGAAATGGCAGGTGAAGTTCGTGTTGTTAATGATGGTGAGTCTATCATGGCGGCAGTTAAAGCCGCCAGCCCTGGTGATACGATTCAAGTAATGCCTGGTACCTACCATGAAACTGTATATGTTGATAAAGAAAACATCTCTATCGTAGGCGTTATTAAAGAAGGTGCACGTGCCACAATGGATGGTAAAGGTGTATTAAATGATGCGGTACTTTACTCGGGCAATAATTTTTTGATCGAAAATATGAAAATTACCGGTTACAAAGGTAATGGTATTATGGGCCAGGCGGGTAATAATTTTATTATTCGTAATAACCTAATTATTGATACTGGCGTATACGGTATTTTTCCGCAGTTAGGTAAAAATGGTATTGTTGATCACAACATTATTTCCGGTATTGAAGATGCGGCAATTTATGTGGGCATGAGTGATAACATACTCGTGGCATATAATGATGTATTTGAGAGTGTAGCCGGTATTGAAATTGAAAACTCACGCCATGCCATTGTTGAAAATAATTATGTACACAATAACACTGGCGGAATTTTAGCGTTTGTAACCCCTGGTTTACCGATAAAAACAACGTATGACGTTATTATTCGTAATAACTTTGTCGTAGGAAACAATCATGCAAACTTTGCTATACCAGGTTCTACCGTTGGTATGATCCCAGCAGGGTCAGGTATTGTAATATGGGCCGGAGATGATGTAATCGTTGAAGGTAATATTATCTCCGATAATAAAACCGGCGGTATATTAATTGCTGGTCATAATGACTTTGGTAGTGGCTCAAATGATCCTGACTCAGAGCCAAACTCTGATCGCACTATGATCTTAGATAATTTTATGTTGAACAATGGTTATGACACTATTGATGACGTTAAAGCATTATTGCTTACCGAACTGAAAACTGGCAATGCCGATATTTTAAATGTTGGTTCAGGGGTAGGTAGCTGTATTATCAATCGCCATCGTTATGTAACCGCTGGTGTTAATGACTGGAAAGAGTGTGACTTTACTAACACTAACGACATTAAAACCTATTTATTAGATAAACCAGTCCCACCTCGAGTAATTGATAAATCTGAGACTGGAAAAATTGCTTATCTAGGTGTTTGTACTGGTTGCCATACATACACTGATCGCATGATCGGTCCACCAGTAAATATTATTCAAGCATTGTATATGGACAATCCTGAAGGCATTGCAGAGTACATCGCAAACCCAACTAAAAAGCGCGACGATTACCCTGAAATGCCACCACAAAATTATTTAGATGCCGAAACACGTTTAGCCGTTGCTAAGTATATGCTGTCTAGGAAGAACTAGATAACAACAATATTTAAATTAAGATCGGTTGTTTACTTAAACAACCGGTCTTATTTAGAAACTAGAAAGTGAATTTTAGCGTATTTCGCCATATACATAAGTATCGTGCCATACGTCATTAATTCGATATTCTTGACGCATTAACCCTTCACGCTGCATGCCAATTGCTTCCATGACTTTCCAGCTGCCAGTATTGCCAACATTACAAAACGCAGACACTCGGCGCATGCCTATTTCATTAAACAGAAACTCTTTTATCGCCATTGCACCTTCGCTGGCATACCCTTTATTTTGATTGTTAGGCGAGATCAAAAAGCCAATTTCAGCGTTTAAGCTATGATTACTGATTAATCTTAAAGAGAAACAGCCAATATATTCTTGAGTCGTTCTATCAACGCCAATAAGCATGGACCATTCCATGTCTTTAGCTTGCCAAGGCAGCAACAGCGATTGGAAAAACTGCTCAGCTTCATCATCACTAAGCACCTCCTTTACATGAAGCATAAGATCAGAATCTTGCTCAAGATCTATAATAAACTGCCTATCCTCAGCTCTAGCCGGTCTAAGTTCTAGTCTTTCGGTTTTGATCGTTTTGATTGAATAGTGTGACTTTAATGTAGGACTATTGTTCATGTTTAATGCTTTAATTTATGGATATGTTAATAACTTATTACAAATTAGCTATGATTTTAAGCTAAAGTTTAGACATACTGAGCCCATATGCTTATTTACTAGATAAATTTTAAGGATTGAACATGTCTAAAACAGTAGTAATTACCGGAGCAAACCGAGGCATAGGTTTTGCTTTTGCAAACCTTTATAAATCTCGTGGCGAACATGTTATTGCTTTATGCAGACAAAGTTCTTCGCAACTTGATGAACTAAACGTCAGAGTTGTGGAAGGAGTAGATGTATCGACTGAGCAAGGCCTAGATATTATGGTTCAGGCTTTAGCAAATTTACGTATTGATATTCTTGTTAATAATGCCGGAATATTGCGTGATGAAACTTTGTCTGATTTTAACACTCAAACTATAACAGAACAGTTTTTAGTTAACGCTATAGCTCCTATTCAAGTGTGCCAAAAGTTGCAGAATAATTTACACGCGGGTAGCAAAATTGGTTTGGTTACTTCTAGAATGGGCTCGATAACTGATAATACATCGGGTGGTCGTTACGGTTATAGAATGAGTAAAGCAGCATTAAATATTGCCGCAGTTTCATTGGCTAAAGACTTGACCGAAAAAGATGTCGCAGTCGGCATTTACCACCCCGGTTATGTACAAACCGATATGGTAAATCACGGTGGTGATATTTCAGCAAACGAGGCAGCTAATCGGTTGATAGGACTTATGGATAAATTATCTATGGATAATTCTGGTGTGTTTTATCATTCAAACGGTGAAGTACTACCATGGTAATTACAATAGTCAAAAGTATTAAAGTGAAAAAGAAAAGTTTTCAAAGTTATTTTTTATGCGTGTTTGCGTTAGCAGGTATGGCATTTTCGTCCAACTCTTTTGCAAGAGATTTTTATGAATTTTCACATTTCCAATTAAATGCGCCATTCAATATCAGCCAGGAACCAATAAGAGCAAATATATTGCCAAATATGGGTAAAGAAATAATTGTAATTGGTGAAAAAAATAATATTCCTCAACTGGCTTTATTCGCGTTTGAAGAGACTGAAAAACAGTATAAGCAAATATTACATATTGATTTATCAAATGCATATTTTGGTTTTGATGTCAGTGATGAAAATACATCAGGTGAACAGTCTCTTTATTTTTTGGCAAGCGATAAAGTTGTTCGATTTGAGCCCAGCCTTAAGCAACCTTTTGTAGATTTAGTCAATGTAAGTTCTATTTATGTCAATCAAGATGCTGACTATTTAAAACAGGCTAATTTTGTTACTGATTTAAACAATGATGGTTTAAGTGATGTTATTCTTTCTGATTTTCGCAGCTTAAATATCTATTTAAACCAAGGAAATTCCAGCTTTGTTAAGCAAAGCTTACCAATTAATCCAACCGTTGAAATATTTGATGGCAGTGTCAGTTATACAGAAAAACCTTACTACTTAATTGATACAAACTTTGATCAACAAAAAGACATTGTCATCAGTGGTAACGGAGAATTACTAACGTTTGCTCAAAATAACTCTGGGCAGTTTTTAACTATCGCTAAATCAATACCTGTAAACAAGCAAATTACTTCAACTAATTGGTGGGATTCTCGCGGTGCAGACGGTAAAAATTTAGATCAAAGCGACTTTTCACATCGCAGTGTTGATACGTTGAAAGACATCAATAACGATGACATCCCAGATCTTATTGTTCGCTTTACAAAAAGCTCTGGCGTATTAGATAAGAGCAATGATTATGAAGTGTATTTAGGTTCAAAAAAACTAGGTAAATTAACTTATAACAGTAATGCTGATACGGCGATTAAATCAGAAGGCACGTTAGCGCAATTAGATTTTGTCGATTTAAATAGTGATGATCGTCACGAGGTAATGGCATCATCTTTTGATATTTCTGTATCGCAAATCATCGGAGCCTTGCTTACCGGCAGTGTAGATCAGGATGTGCTTATATTTGCACTAGATTCAAAACAGCGCTATCAACAACGCATTAGTGAGCAAGTGCAAATGAAATTTAGTTTATCGTCTGGAAGGAGTGGTGCTCCGGTAATTAAATTAGCTGACTTAGATGGTGATGGCGCGAAAGAGCTTATTTTATCTGAAGATGAAAACCAGCTAAAAATATTTCCAGGATTGAAAAAAGGCAACATCTTGCATAAACACTCACAAATACTCGATATTCGCTTACCTAGCAATGGTGCGTTATTAACCAGTGAAGATCTAAATTTAGATGGTAAAGATGAGTTGATTGTGCGCTACGCTAGTGAAGATGGGGTGGACAAACAAAGCCGTCTTTTAATTTTGCAAGTAAACTAAAAGGTATCCAGTGTCTTTAAAATCGACAAAACCGGTCAACCCTAACTATCAAAGAATATGGCACACAGTGCTTTGCATTCCTTCAGGTAAGGTCGCCAGTTATGGTCAAATAGCCGATTTAGCCGGTTTACCCGGTAAAGCCAGATTGGTCGGGCGGGCATTAGGTTTTGCACCAAAAGAATTAAACGTTCCTTGGCAACGGGTGATAAATTCACAAGGCAAAATTTCATTCCCTTTAGACAGTGAGTATTTTGATAAACAAAAAGGTTTACTGCAATCAGAAGACGTTGTGGTGCTAAATGGCAGGATAAAATTAAAAGAGTTTCAATGGCAGCCCGATTTAACTGAGCTGCTGTTTACTCTGCAATACTAATGCCCTTGTTATTATTGCATAGCACAATAGCCCGGATGTTGTTCAATCCTGTTTAGCCATAGCTGAATATGCGGATAAGAAGTCAAATCAAAGCCGCCTTCATGAGCAACATGGGTATAGGCATATAATGAAATATCGGCGATGGAATATTTGTTAGCAACTAAAAATAGATTATCAGCCAAATGGCTTTCCATAATATCTAACGCTTTATAGCCGCCTTCTTGCTTTTGCTTATATTCAGCTAACCGCTCTGTAGGTAAATTTAAATACTTTTCAATAAAACGAGCTACTGCAATGTAAGGTTCATGGGAATATTGCTCAAAAAATTGCCACTGCAATACTCTTGCTCTTTTTAAAGGTTCTGCTGGCAATAATTCCGTATTGTCTGCAAGGTAGTTCAAAATAGCGTTAGACTCGGTTATTACCTCGCCCGACTCCAGTTCAATAATGGGGATTTTTCCGTTAGGGTTTTTTGCTAAAAAGTCAGCGTTTTGGGTTTCTTTATTTAAAATATTAAGCTCTACCCAAGTATATTTTAACCCTAAGTTGGCACACACTAACTGTAGTTTGTAACAATTACCTGATTTACTATCACCATAAATTATCATTACTCATCCCCAATAAATTTAAATTATCCTTAATTTACGGTTAAACAAAATAAAAGCCAAGAGTTTACTTACAAAAGGCTTTGTTACCTATTATTTTAAAGGCTGGCGTGCCATTAACTAACGTATCTCTCGCAAATAACGTCTCACAACTAGGGCATACGCAAGGTGTTATTGTGAAATCCTCAACAATTCTTTCTTTAAAGCATTTAAGCAATGCTCCTTTGCCATTTTTTTTGTATTTAAATAGCTTAGCTCTGCAGTTCTGACAGTATATACACACACTTTTAGTTGGTAACTTTTTATTTGGTTTTGCCATTAAATGAATACAGTTCTAAGATAGTATTATCTATAATAATCGTTCTTGTAATTAATTGGTATTGGTTGTGTCAAACTTAGAGAAACATAATTCTGGTGTGTTTGTTAAAGGCAATTTAAATGGCGAAGCAGTAGTAATACTGCATAGTTCATTAAGCAGCAGTGGCCAATGGCGTACCCTTGAATTCAAACTCAAAGATGACTGTTTAACTATCAATATCGATTTACTCGGTTATGGCAGAGCACCACAAGTAGATAACCCTAACAGCTATAACTTAGATACTGAGTATGTGCGAATTATGAATGCAGTTGAAAATGTTATTGGTACTAAACCTTTTCATTTAGTTGGTCATTCGTTTGGCGGAGCCAATGCATTGAAGATAGCAGTGCAAAACCCTAAAAGAATATTAAGTCTGAGTATGTTTGAACCTGTTGCGTTTCATTTACTCGAAGAGGGGACTCAGGTTCGTCAGCAAGTCGTTGATTTTGCCGCTGTGGTTGCATCATCTTCAGCTGAACAGGCCGCAAGACACTTCACTGACACATGGAATCGAAAAGGTTTTTTTGACAAATTACCAAGTAAAATGCAACAGCTTATGATGGCAGACATAGATAAGGTTAATCTAGACTTTGTTGGTTTAATATCTGAAAAATATACATTAGAGGACTGTCGTAAAATAACCTGTCCAGTTGCGTTAATACATGGCTCACACAGTCAGGAAATTAGCGGGGAAGTTATAAAACGCTTACTTAATGTTTTCCCCAATGTGATTGAATATGAAATACAGGCAGGGCACATGGCGCCTATTAGTCATGCTGATGAAGTCGCTGATATTATTATTAGCTCTATAAAGCAGAGATAAATTGTTCCCGACAATTTGTTCAGGAAGTTATCAAGCTTTATATACATTCCCTAAAGGGAACTCATATGTTTTTTATATGAGTTACTCAATGACCAGATCATTATACGGATTGGTATAATATTAATAACAGCTCTCTATAAACCTATTCGGACCCATTTTTGCCATTGCAAATTTTCTTTTTTATACAAGCGCTTTAAGCTTCTAAATAGCGCTTGAAATTCAACCACATCGACAACTAAAAATAACAGCCAGGCAATTGGCGCAATTAACAATAAATTTTTATGGAAATGTTTTTTTGAATCAAAAAAGACCTGCAGCATTATTAATGTAGCCATTAATGTTATCAGCATAACTAATGGCACATAATCATTACAAATAAAGGTGTATGAGAAAAATACAGCAAGCACAACTACTTCAATGAGTAAAATAAACTCTGCATATACGGCGATAGGCAATAGCAACCAAGTCAGGTATTTATTGTGCTGTTTGTGCTTACTGAAAAACAAATTTTGAAATTTAATAAATGTTTGAAATCGACCAAATTTCCAACGCAGTCTTTGTGCACACAAGCTGCGCCAAGTTGATGGCCCTTCGGTATATGTGACAGCGTTGGCGGCATATCTGGTATTATAACCCGCGGCTAATATACGAGTAGACATTTCAATATCTTCAGTGACAATATCAGTACAAAAATCACCAACTTCTAACAATACATTACGTCGATAAGCCGCTGCTGCACCGCCAATGATAAATACTGAATTAAATACTGAGTCGGCGCGTCTTAAGAAAAAACCACAAAGGTACTCAAGTTGTTGAATTACTTCGATTGCTTTTGATTTATTACCTACAATAACATTTCCGGCAACGGCGCCAACTTTATCGCAATTAAACCGTTTAACTGTATTACTGATCGCATTTTTATCCATCAAACAATCACCATCTATGGTCATAATGATATCATTGCTTGCTAATTTTAGGGCTTTGTTTAATGCTCGTGCTTTTCCGCCATTATTCAACTGCAGATATTTAATTCGAGTATTGTCATACTCATTTTCTTTAATCTCGCTAATAAAATTAGTGACCAATTGATGGGTATTATCTGTTGAACCATCATTAACAATAATGACTTCAAGTTTTTTATAACCAGTATTTAGTACCGATTTTAGTGTTTTAATTATACCTACTTCTTCATTATAGGCTGGAATAATTACTGATACAGATAAGGTAGATTGATTAGTTTTTTGGTTACTTTTATGTTGCAGCTTTTCTTTCAACGTATAAAAAGGTAATGCTATTAGTTGAAGAATGTATTTGCTTAAGATCGGTAATAATAAGATACAGATAAATGTTCTGGCGATAGCTAAGTTTTCATTCTGGCTATTTATGCTTGTTGCCGCTAAATAAAATGCTGCTATAGTAATCGCATAAAAAACGCTCAGTATTAGTACGTTTTGCTTACTCGGTGGATGCCAATTTTTCATAAACTCTCTGTAAAACTTAACCAGGACTTCAACCATGATAAAAATGTTAAAGTATTGTTACTGTGCGCCAGTATGCCAGTTATTTACAGCAAGTAAAATATAAAATTGACTGGTAAGAGTACGGACAAGCCATTTAATGGCTACTTTAGATGGGGCTTTATACCGCAAAACTTATACATTTCCATGGCAATTCTAAGTTAATTCATCCCTGACTCAACAGAATTCAAACCATCCATGGCAATTCTAAGTTAATTCATCCCTGAATCAAAAAAGCCCAGCGATAGCTGGGCAAAAGGTATAGGGAGAAAAAATGCCAACAACTTTTATGTTGGACTTAATTGCGCGAGCAAATCAGACCTAGTTAGAGTTACCTTCTAGTAAGCTTTTACCATTGATAGCAATTTTACGAGGCTTTAAAGCTTCAGGGATTTCTCGTAATAAGTCTATGTGTAATAAACCATTTTCCATATGGGCTGATACTACTTTAACGTGGTCGGCTATTTGGAATTTTCTTTCAAAGTTGCGCTCGGCAATACCTTGATAGAGGAATTTTTTGCTGGCATCTTCTTCTTTCGGAACTTTCGTACCGGTAACAATTAATGCATTGGCTTTCGATTCTATATCGAGTTCGCTTTCAACAAAACCTGCTACTGCCATGGTAATTCGATACTTATCTTCGGCGATAGATTCAATGTTGTAAGGAGGATAAGCAGGTTGCTTTTCTGCTTTAGTAGCTTTGTCCATCATTGACGCTAAGTGCTCTGCACCAATAAGTGAACGGTAAAGTGGGCTGAAATCTTTAGTAATTGTACGCATAGTCATATCCTATTATTTAGCAATATGTTGATTATTAAATCTCTGCGATCTATATAAAATAGTGATTTAATAAATATAAAGTGCCTTTCATTAAGAACAGGCGGTTATTTTTACCAATTGAAAAATTATCAACTTGGTTGTTGTAGACCCTTTATGGCGACTACAATAAAGAGATGCGGACAGATGTTTTATTTTCAAGGAATAATAAAAAATAATTTGAAATTAATTTACAATAGTCAATTAACTTACTGAAATTAAAGAGATTAAAATGTTCGGAAATATTGATAAAGTTATTGAGTTCTGGTTTGGCAATATTAAAGATCAACTTTCACCTGCTAATAAAAGTCAACTTTGGTATCAAGCAACATCTGAAGATGATGAAAACATAAGAAGTCAATTTGAACATTTATACGAACAAGCATTTCATGGTCTGTTAGCTAATTGGCTGGAATCGGCAAAAGGCACAATAGCATTAATCATCTTACTCGACCAAATGCCTAGAAATATGTATAGAGGCACTAAACGAGCATTTTTAAGTGACCATTTAGCCTTAGATTATTGCATGAAAGGTTTATCTAAGGGTTATGATAAACAATTACAGCTAGTGCAAAGAGCCTTTTTTTATCACCCATTAGAGCATGCGGAAAATTTAAAGATGCAGCAAGTTTGTGTGGTTGAATTTCAACGATTACAGCAAGTGTATCAAGGTGAGTCACAGCAACAATTTATTCGAGGTTCATTAAGTTATGCCAAGCAACACCTTGAAATTATTGAACGATTTGGCCGTTTCCCATACCGAAATAAAACATTAGGGCGAGAGTCGACAGCCGAAGAATTAGAGTTTTTAAAAGAAGGGATTAATTTTGGCCAAGCAAGTAGTTAGACGAATTGATATTAACCTGAACTACTTGCTTAAATTATATTACTCGCTTATTTAGTAAGTAAACTATTAGCTTCTTTAACAGCATTTAAAGCTGTATCGTAATCAGGGTGGGTAGAAATATCGGCAACTAATTCTTTATAAGCAATTTTTCCAGTGTTATCAATAACAAAAATGGCTCTGCTCAGTAAGCCCATGTCTTTGATAATTAAACCATATTTAGCGCCAAAATCACGCCAAACAGAATCTGATAATACCTTTAAACTTTCTACCCCCTCAGTAGAACAAAAGCGCTTTTGTGCGAATGGTAAGTCGTTACTTATGGTTAAAATTGCAACGTCTTCAGGTAAGTTTGCTACTTCTTCATTAAAACGTTTTGTTTGTAATGAACATACGCCAGTATCTAAGCTAGGTACTACGGAAATAAGTATTGTTTTATTGGCAAAGTCGTTCAACGTTACTGGTGAAAATCGATCATTGACTACTTTAAAGTTTGGCGCTTGATCGCCAACGTATACTTGTTTACCTAACAAGGTAATTGGTTTGCCTCCAGCCACAACTAAACCGACTGTTTCACTCACTGCTGGCTCAGCAGCAATAACTGAACAAGAAAAGGCTGTAGCCATGCATAGGGTCATAAATTTTTTCATAGAAATTCTTATATTAAATGGTAAATAATTGTCTAAATGGTAACGTTTATTGGCAATAGGGAACAAGTTAAAATTTAACTTGTTTACCATTAACCCAAGTATTAAGTACCTTAGTCTTCCAAATGTTTTTGGCATCTATGCTAAAAATATCTTGATCGATTAAAATAAAGTCAGCTTTTTTATTGACTTCAATTGAGCCTATTACTTTTTCTTGGTGGCCGGAGTATGCGGCGTCTATAGTAAATGACTTAAATGCTTCACTTACTGTCATGCCTTCATTTTTATACCAACCATTTTCTGGTTGATTACTCCTGTCTTGACGAGTTACCGATGCATGTAATCCATAAAATGGGTTAGGGTATTCAACAGGAAAATCTGAGCCTGCCGCGATTATTGCTTTCGCGTTAATTAATGAGCGCCAGGCATAAGCGCCTTTGATACGATCACTGCCCAATCTATCTTCTGCCATGTTTTTATCGCTTGTCGCATGAGTAGCTTGCATCGAGGCAATTATTCCTATTTCGGCAAACCTTGGAATGTCTGATAATTGTAAAACCTGCGCATGCTCCACGCGATGGCGTAAATGCTTGGTTTTGGTCTCGATGATTAATTGTTCATAGTTATCAATAACAAGCTTGTTGGCATTATCGCCTATGGCGTGAGTATTTACTTGAAAGCCCGCTTGCATTGATTGTTTCATTAAATTGCTAAGCTCGCTTTCACTGTGCAGCAGCAAGCCACGATGGTGCGGTAAATCTGAGTAATCATTAATTAACGCTGCACCACGGCTGCCTAAAGCACCGTCAGCTGAAATTTTAACTGAATTTATCGTTAACTTTTGGTCTTCACTAGCAAATGGACCTTGGGTGAAGTGCTGCTTAATGTTTTTGTCATTAGCATAAATCATCGCGTTGATGCGAATGATCATTTCATCGTTTTTGCTTAATTGTTTAAAAGCTTCTACATTTTTTGAGTCTATACCTGCATCGTGAACACTGGTTAATCCTACTTGTGCTAATGATTTCATCGCCAGTTTTAATGCTGCCTGAGTCTGGGCAGGGGTAAGAGCAGGGATCTTGGCGTAAATCAGGCTCATCGCATTGTCGACTAAAACACCTGTTGGGTTACCCTTGCTATCTCGAATGATTTGGCCACCGTCGACATCTTTAGTGTCTCTAGTTATTCCCGCTATTTCGAGTGCTTTACTATTTACCCAAACCGCATGACCATCAACTCTATTGAGCGCAACTGGCACATCTTTAAAATGAGTATCTAAAGTGGCCGCACTTGGAAAACGGTTAGTGGGCCATTGAACTTGATTCCAGCCACGACCTTTTATCCAGCCTTGTTGCGGGTTAAGTTTTACAAACTCTACTACTTGCTGCGCGGCGTCATTTTCAGATGAGGTATTGTAAAGCTCTGCGCTTTGCAAGCTTATACCGTAGCTAAGCACATGGCCGTGCGCATCAATCAGGCCTGGTAATAAGGTTTTTCCTTTACCATCAATCCGCTCTATTTCTTTAGATACAGGGATGGTGTCGTTGCTAAAAAATACCCTATCAATTTTATCATCGCTAAATTGCACCGCCTTAAATTTTTGCAATTGTTGTCCATTGTGGCTGTAGCCCTGAATATTTTCGATAATTGTAGTGGCTGCAAATATGCTTGGCGAAATCAAGCACGCAACAATGGAAGTGGTGATAGCTGATGTTTTATAAGTATTTTTCATTGGCATTCTTTTATAATTTCTTATGCAAATATCATATCAGCAATTAGATAATAAAAAAGGGCAATAAAGCCCTTAATAAAATCAACATTATAAAATAGATTATTTATGCCGTTCGTGTTGCTGTTGCTGGCGAGATCATTGCCGCTTTCCTTGCTGGATATAGCACCGAAATTTGTCCAATAATGTATAGCGCAACAATACCAAAAAGAATTAAATTTATATTTATAGGTGATAATGAAAATGTGCTCACTAGCCATATGTTTAAACTAACGGCACCAGCAACACCTAAAATAATACCAAAACTTGAAATCATTAAGTTTTCAATCATAAAAAAGCTCATGATCTGCCATTGAGTTGCACCTAAAGCTCGGCGAGTACCTATTTGTTTTGTTCTGCGGTTAATGCTGAACATAGCAAGCCCTACAATACCAAAGCCGGTAATTAAGGTTAATACAACAATCACAGAAGAGAGAATTTTATTTACCGCATTATGACCTCGATAACTACGTTCACGGGTTTCATCCATGGTAGTAACTCGGCGAATAATTCTGCCTTTATTACTTTCACTTAATAGTTTTTCAATAATGGGCATTAGCTCATCTCTTCTACCTGGCTGGGTACGGATCATAAAACGACTACCACTGGATTCCATTTTATAAGGCACTAGCATACTGCGCTCAACTCCGTCCCAGCCATTCCATGGCGCTTGTAATGATTTGACAATGCCAGTAATTAGTAACGGCTCATTATTGTTAATATAAGCTGTTGCCCCAATTGCGGATTGCCAATCGTCAGGAAATAACGCTTCTGCCATAGCTTGAGTTATGATGGTTTTTGCCGGCCAACTATTTTTACCACTTGGTCGCCATTCGACGTCTGTAGGTGAAAAATTCTCACCGGCAATTAACTCTAAGCCCAAGGTATTAATTGCATGATCATCTACCATGTAAACCGCAACTCCAGTGCTGCTGATATCATCGCCAGGTTCGGTTTTCAAGCCCATTGACCAACCACCACCACTAATTGGTATAGCATTAATTTGGATAGCATCAACTACACCATCAGTCTGCCTTAATAACGCTAAATCATTTTCAAGGTTAACTGGTTGATTATATTCTTGGGCGAAAATAGTGTTGCTTAGATGAAACAGGTTTGCTTCATCTAAACCACTTGAACGTTGCATTTGGGCACTACGCTCCTGCATCATAAAAATAGCATTCACCATAATGGTCAGGGTTAACGCAATTTGTAAACTAATTAACAAAGCGCCAACTTTATTGCGCAATAGAGCGCGAAATATCAATCCTAATTCTTGCATAATATGCCCCTCTATTGGCTTTTTAATTGTTGCGATGGCTGCACATTACAAGCTCGCCAAGTTGGATAAAGTCCTGCAATGATACTGGTGATTACGGCTAAAACTATCGCGCTAACAATCATTGTTGTATCTAAGCCTGTTAAGCCCTTAAGCATGTCGCCATATAAAGATTCAATACCTTGTAATCCTAACCAGGCAAACAATAACCCAAGCAGACCTCCTGCAACACCTATGCATCCAGATTCAATAATGTATTGAGAAAATAATGTTCTACGACTGGCACCTAAAGCTTGGCGAAGACCTATTTCTGGTGCTTTCCCTATAAATTTAGCCAACAGTAAACCAACAGTATTTAGCAGACAAACCACTAAAAACATAAACGACATAGTCATCATCATAACCGCATCATCAGATACGATTTGTTGTTGTTCCAACCACTGCATGACATTGTTTAAACGATTGTTCAATGGGCGCTCAAAACGACCAAGGGCCTTTTGTTCTTCTACATAAGCATTTAAAAAACTGAGGTATTCTTCTTTTGCTTGTTCGTTAGGCAGTTCTACCCAAAATTGCAGCCAAACACATTCAGAATTTAAGAACGCTTGAAAGCCGTCGCCTGGCGGTTTCCAACAGCTTGTGTTACCGCTGCGATTAATTTTTTCTTCAGCGATTAAAGAAAAGGGTACGAATATTTCCTCTGAGTCATCAAATGCGCCAGTTGAAATATCATAAAATTTAGGGGTAGGGTTCCAATAATCGATAACACCCACTACTTTAAAATAGTTACCACCAATTTTTATTGATTTACCTACCGAGTCTTCACCTCCAAACACACGTTGGTTAATTTCAGAGCTTAATACCACTACTTGTTCTTTATTATCATCAGCGCTTTGATCCCAGCCACTGCCGTAAATGAACGGCAAGTCGAACATGCTAAAAAAACTTGCTGAATTGGCACGTGCTGACACCATAAATGGTAGTGCGCCATCACCTTCCGGCTCAATAACTGAGTGTGCTTGTGCTTGAATGTTCTGGCGAAATGCTTTTTTAGCGCTCATTAAATAGGTAGCGTCTCTATACGTGAGTTGCTCGGGCGGTGATCCATCATCATTGGCAGGTTCATTTATATCCCAGCTATCGAGCTGTACGTTATAAAGCACGCTGCTTTTGTGCGGAATAGGGTTAGCTGACATTAAATAGTTAACCGTAACCGTCGTCATTGATGCCCCAATACCAAGGCCAATAGCGGTTATCATCACTAAACTTAAGCCCCAGTGCTTTATTATGCTGATCCAGGCAAGGCGAAGATAATAAGAAAACATGATTATCTCCTAAGCAATTGCTTGTGCGTTGGTTTCAACTACATCAAGTTCACTCACGCGGCCATCTTGAATTTGAATTTTTCGTGTGGCACGATTTGCTAATTCAGTATCATGGGTCACCATAATTATGGTTGTGCCTTGCTTATTAATCTCTTCTAATAAGCTCATTACGCTTTGTGCCATTTGCGTATCTAAATTACCGGTAGGCTCATCGGCGAGTAGAAATCTAGGGTGAGTAGCCAAAGCTCTGGCAATAGCAACTCGTTGCTGCTGGCCACCAGATAGTTGACTAGGTAAGTGCTTCATTCTTGAGCTTAAGCCAACCATATCAAGATAGTGTTCAATACGTTTTTTACGCTCTTTCGAATTTAAACTTTGATAACGTAATGGTACATCTACATTGTCATATAGATTTAGATCAGGTATTAAGTTAAAGCTTTGAAAAATAAAGCCTATTTTTTCATTTCTGGTTTTAGAACGACCACTGTCATTGAGGTTACTTATATCGGTATCATCAAGCATAAATGAACCGCTAGTAAAACTTTCTAATAGGCCGGCAATGTTTAAAAATGTAGTTTTACCTGAGCCTGAAGGGCCAGTAACACTGACGAAATCACCTTCGTTTACGGTTAAATTAAAATCTCGTAAGGCATGGGTTTGTACTTCATCGGTTTGAAATACTTTACTGATATTGCTCATGGTTAACATAGTGTTTCCTTCTGAATTTATTCGTTTTTATCTAGTTAAAGTAATCATTGTTTATTGCGTAAGCATTACTTGCTCAGCATTTTGAAAAATGTCAGTACCTGAAATTACAATCTGCTGGCCTGATGTTAAGCCTTTGATAATTTCAACGCTACTTAGGCTTCTGGCGCCTGTGTTGATAGAGGTTTTAGTGGCAATACCATCATTTACTACATAGGCAAATCGGCCATTAGAACTGTCTAAAAACTGACCGCGACGAACTTGTAAAATATCGGTTCTGGATTCTAATAAAATACGAGTGTTCAACCGTTGATTTTGGCGTAAACCAGGTGGTGTTGCTTGTTCGAAGCGTACCCGTCCAGTAACCTGATTGTTCAGTATTTCGGGGGAAATCGTTACCAGACGAGCATTAAACCCTTGTTGGTCAAAATTAATTTCTACATCCATACCTATGGCTAAATCATCGGCATAACTTTCAGGAATATCGACTTCAATTTCAAACTTGCTTAAATCAACGACCATTAAAATGGCTTGGTTTTTAGCTAAATAGGTTTTATTTTCGACGTTCAAATTACCGACAATGCCATTAACCGGTGACATCACGGTTAACGCGTTAACCTGGCGTTGTAGGTCTTTAACTAATAAGGTTTGACGTTTTATTTGCAGCTTTAATGATTGCAAGTCAAAGTCTAATGATTCTTTATCAAGACTGGCATCAGCAACGGCATGATCAAATTGCAACTTAGCATTGGCTAGATCATCCTGAGCTTTTTCAAAGTCAATTTGGCTGATTGCATTTTTGCTATAACCTTGATCCGCTCGACGTTTTTCTCTGCTTGCTGTAGTTAACGCTACGTGCGCAAGATCTACCGCTTTTTTATCTATCAGTTGTTGTTTCTTTGCTTGGATAACTTGACGCTTTAAGCCTGTTTGTAAGTTTTCTAAACTAGATTGCTCTTGATCTAAACGGCTGGTTAACTCCGGGCTGTCAATGATCGCTAAGGGAGTCCCTGCTTTTACTTCACTGCCAGCTTCAATAGAGAAAGTTATGGTACCTTCTGCAGGGCTATAAACGGTAGGACTTACCGCAGCAACCACTCTACCTTGCACTGAAATATCGCGAATGAAGTCACCCCGGTTAATGGTGGCAATGCGAACACGCTTTAATGGAATGGATAACTCAGCTTGACTCCAGCGACTCGCTGCCGGAGCAAATTGCCAAAGTGCCAGACTTAGCATAGCCGCAATAGCGAAACCCCAAATGATGAGCTTTTTCTTTGGTTTGTTTTCTATAACCGTCACATCTTGTGAGCTGGTGTCTGCGATTTTCATAAATTCCCCGAATTCCTGAACCTTAAAAGTAGGTTTCAAGTATTAGTCGAGGTAAGTGTGAAAAAGGTTTAAAAAAAGTAACAAAAATTTAACAGTGAAAGGGGGGACTTGCGAAAGTGTGGATTATTTAATGAACTTTTCTCGTACTAAGTACATTAAAAATAACAACATTAAAAGTTTATCTAAATAACGGCCCCAGGCACTATAATGTGTCTCACCATTCACCAACTCTACTGTGGTTTGCAGCACAGCTTTGCTAAACTGGGGAATGTCAGCGATGATTTTACCTTGGTGATCAATTACTGCCGTTAAGCCATTATTCGTAGCTCTAAGCATTGGTTTTCCAAACTCTAAAGCGCGCATTCGGGCTATCTCTAAATGTTGATCTGGTCCATGCGAGGCGCCAAACCAGGCATCGTTACTCACCGTTAAAATCATATCGGTATGTGGGCGAATATTCGCTGCCAGTTGTTGCGGAAATGCGATTTCGAAACAAATTAATGGTGCCAGGTTAATACCATTAGCAACAAGGTTAGGCTGAACATAATCGCCACGAGAAAATGACGACATTGGTAAATTAAAAAATGGTGCAATAGGTCTTAATAAGTCGGCAAATGGTACAAACTCACCAATAGGTAGCAGGTGATGTTTATTATAATGATTGTTGTTGCCGTAGTAGTAACTACCATCAAAATTATCTTGATTCTTTTTACCTAAGACGACTAACCGGTTAAAAAACTTACGGGTGTCAGGGTCATAGTTGATTAAGCCGGTAATTAAACTTGATTGCACACTGCCGGCTTGAATGTTTAGCTCGGTTAAGTAATTTTGCGCTAAAGGCTCAATCCTTGGGATCGCTGCCTCCGGCCAAATGACTAAATCGTTATTGCTGTATAACGGTTTTGATGCCTCAATGTAGCCGTTTATAATATTGGTTTCTGCTTCTTTATCCCAACGTAATTCTTGTTTAATATTACCTTGAACTAGGGCAACGCTTTTTGTTTCACCGGTTTTATCTACAACGTTTAATAATGGGCTTGATGATGTAATAACTACTGTTATTGCAATTATAATCAAATTTACTGTTTTATGGCATCGATTGATTAATTGCACAGTTACTACGCACATCAGTATAATGGTGAAGCTGATCCCTACTTCACCAATAATAGGTGCAAGCGCTGATAAAGGGCTATCTATTTGACTATAACCTAAAGACAACCAGGGAAAACCAGTAAGCATCACGCTACGTAAGTATTCACTGACTAACCAGGCAAATGGTAAAAAATATAAATTAGCACTTTTATTCTTAGTAAGCTTTGCACAAAGCCAAGCGGCTAGTGCGGGATATAAAGCAAGATAGCTACAAAGTAGTAGCATCAAAAATATTGATGCAATTAAAGGCATGCCACCAAACTGCTCTATTGAGACATGTACCCAACTGATACCGGCAGCAAAATAACCAAAGCCAAAACTAAGGCCAAGTTTAAATGCTTGTTTAGGTGATTTATCTGTTAATTGTGAAAGCCAAAAAATTACCGCAATAAATGTAATGGGCCACAACGAGAAAGGGGCGAAAGCAAAGACTAAACTGGTACCCGTTAAAAAACTGAATAACAGAGCATAAACAGGCTGTTTAATGGTAAACCTATTAAAAGTACGTCCGTTTAACTCTGTCATAAATGTCTTTGCTTTGTTGTTTTTATTAAGTGTTAATTATATTGGTCGCAATTAGCGTTCATCGGCAAGCTTACCGAAAATTTCATGGCCAGTTGGTATAGTAACTTGCATTTGTTGAATACGGCGTTTATCCGCGTTCACAATTTTAAACTCAAAACCATTTATTTTGGTGTTTTCTCCACGCTTTGGCATGTGACCAAATTTATGAATAACAATACCGCCAATAGTATCGGCTTCTTCTTCATCAAAAGCTGAACTGAAATACTCGTTAAAATCATCAAGATCGGTTAATGCTTTAACTTGGTAAACGTTACCGCTTAAATGGCGAATTTCTCGTTCAAGCATATCATCGTGCTCATCTTCAATTTCACCAACAATAAGTTCAAGAATATCTTCAATGGTTACTAAGCCTGAAACTCCACCATATTCATCGACCACTACGGCCATGTGGTAGCGCTCTTGGCGAAATTCTTTTAATAAAGGTTCTACTCGTTTACTTTCTGGAATAATAATCGCTGGGCGAATAAGATCTTTTATTGAAATTTGTTTCGCTTTTTCACTAAAAGCATGAGCTAACAGATCTTTTGCCAATAACACGCCTTCAATATGATCAATATCATCATTTACCACTGGAAATCTTGAGTGTGCGGATTCAAGAACGATAGGAATAAATTCTTCTACGGTCTGTTCTATGTCTATTGTGACCATATGTGAGCGAGGGATCATGATATCGCGTACACGCATATCACTAACTTCTAGTACACCTTCAAGCATTTGCTTGGTTGATGGTTTGATCAGGTCTCGGTCTTGTGCATCATTTAATACCTCAACCAGTTCTTCTTTGTTTTTCGGCTCACCAGTAAACACTTGAACTATTTTTTCCATGAGTGTTTTTGAAGAACCGTTTCCAGAGTGGGGATTATCGTCGCTCATAGAGCTTTTTGTACACCTTTATTAATTAACATTAAGAGGCAATGTAAGGATCGCTATAGCCTAATTGGGCCATTAATCCTATTTCTATTGCTTCCATTTCTTTCGCTTCATCTTGTGTTATATGATCATAACCTAATAAATGCAAGCATCCGTGAATGATCATATGAGCCCAATGGCTAAAAAGTTCTTTATTTTGATCTTTTGCTTCAAATTCAACTACATCTGCACAAATAACTAAATCGCCTAATAAATCCAACTCGATACCTGGTGGTACTTCAAAAGGAAAAGATAGCACATTAGTTGGTTTATCTTTATCTCGGTATTGGTGATTTAATTGTTGCGATTCTTCGCGGTCGACCAGACGAATGGTTAATTCAAAGTTTTTGTTATATGGCTTTAGTGCAGTATCAGCCCAAAGTTGCAGTTGCGATAGTGTAGGAAGCTGAACATTGTTACAAACAACCTGCAAATCGACGGTAATAATTGCTGCATTAGGTGGGTTATTAGTCATTAACGAGCCGGGGTTTGATTGTGACTGTCATGCTTTTCGTACGCTTCAATTATTCGGCCTACCACAGGGTGTCGAACCACATCTTTCGCTTGAAAATAATTAAAGCTAACGCCTTTAATATCATCTAATACTTCAATAGCATGGCGTAAGCCAGAACGTTGACCACGAGGTAAATCAACTTGGGTAATATCACCGGTGATCACCGCTTTTGAATTAAAGCCAATACGAGTCAAGAACATTTTCATTTGTTCAACCGTGGTATTTTGACTTTCATCTAAAATTACATAGGCATCATTTAAGGTGCGACCGCGCATATAAGCAAGTGGCGCTACTTCAATAACATTACGCTCTATTAATTTTTCCACTTTTTCAAAACCTAACATTTCAAATAAAGCGTCGTAGAGTGGACGTAAATAAGGGTCAACTTTTTGCGATAGATCGCCAGGTAAAAAGCCTAGTTTTTCACCAGCTTCAACGGCTGGGCGAGTCAATAATATGCGGCGTACTTCTTGACGTTCAAGTGCATCTACTGCACAAGCAACCGCTAAGTATGTTTTTCCTGTACCGGCAACACCAACACCAAAACTAATATCGTTAGTTAATATGTTTTGCACATATAAACTTTGATTTTCGTTACGTGGTTTAATAATACCGCGTTTGGTCTTTATGGTAACCATTTGGTCAAATTCAGCGGCATTATCAGTTGGTTGCTCAAGTACATTTAACTCAGTAAGGGCTAAATGTAAGCCCTCCTGGCTGATTGTACCTGCTTTACCTTTAACAATAGCTGTTTCAACGTATAAGCTTTTTAATAACTCTATGACAGCTTTACATACAATGTTTTTGCCATGCACTTTAAAAACATTACCACGGTAACTTAGTTCAACACCTAAACGACGTTCTATACGGCGTAAATTATCATCTAACGGCCCACATAAGTTTGCTAAACGATTATTATCAAGTGGCTCAAGGCTTACTTCATGGCTGATTTTGTCTGTAGTCAATTGGTACTCTATCTTTAAATTATTTCAGTAAAATTAATTATGGTGTAAAAGTCGCAACACCTAAATCATCAGTATGTTCAGTGACTGATTGATGATGTTGGTTTGCTAATATATCTGCAGGAGAATGCGCAATACGCAGGCCCATTTCTTCTTCGGTGCGAATTAACTTACCACGTAATGAGTTACTGTAGACATCAGTTACTTCAATATCAACAAATTTACCGATTACCGTGTGTGGTGCTTCAAAATTCACAATACGATTATTTTCAGTACGGCCACGAAGCTCCATAGGATTTTTCTTAGACGGGCCTTCAACTAAAATACGTTGTTCAGTGCCAAGCATTTTTCGAGCAATCGATAATGCTTGGTTATTAATACGCTCTTGTAGAATATATAAACGTTGTTTTTTGGTGTCTTCACTAACGTCATCTATCGCATCAGCAGCCGGCGTACCTGGGCGAGCACTGTAAATAAAGCTAAAGCTTAAATCAAAGTCTACTGCTTGAATTAAGTTCATTGTTGCTTCGAAATCGGCATCTGTTTCACCTGGATAACCAATGATGAAATCAGAAGACATACAAATATCTGGGCGAGCTTTTTTAAGCGCGCGAATTTTTGATTTATATTCAATAGCGGTATGACCACGCTTCATCATATTCAAAATTCTGTCTGAACCACTTTGTACTGGTAAGTGTAAATGACTTACCAATTCAGGAATTTCTTTATAGACTTCAATTAAGTCTTCGGTAAATTCTACTGGATGAGAAGTGGTGTAACGGATACGGTCGATACCATCTATGGTAGCAACTAAGGTTAATAACTCAGAGAAGCGGCAAATAGTACCATCGTGCATATCGCCACGGTAAGCGTTTACGTTTTGTCCTAGCAGGTTAACTTCGCGCACGCCTTGCTCGGCCAGTTGGGCTATTTCATAAAGTACGTCATCAAGCGGACGGCTTACTTCTTCACCACGAGTGTAAGGTACAACACAGAAAGTACAATACTTTGAACAACCTTCCATAATCGAAACAAATGCTGTTGGGCCTTCAGCTTTTGGCTCGGGTAAACGGTCAAATTTTTCAATTTCAGGGAAGCTTACATCTACTACTGATGTATGTTCGCCATTCACTTGGTTAATCATTTCAGGTAAGCGGTGCAAAGTTTGTGGACCGAATACAATATCAACAAATGGTGCACGTTGACGTATGGCATCACCTTCTTGCGAAGCAACACAACCACCAACACCAATAACTAAATCTGGCTTGTCATTTTTGAAATTTTTCCAACGTCCTAGTTGATGAAAAACTTTTTCTTGGGCTTTCTCTCGAATAGAGCAGGTGTTTAATAACAGCACATCCGCTTCTTCCGGCTCATGAACTTCTGTGAAGCCGTGCGTAGAATCTAATAAATCTGCCATTTTCTGCGAGTCATACTCGTTCATTTGACAGCCCCAAGTTTTAATATAAAGCTTTTTACTCATTACTAGTTTGCCCAATAAATAATGTTTGTTTAACGTGTTTAGCCATAACTGTTGCCAGTTATTAACTAAAAGGGGGCGTATTTTACTCTTTCTTCACATTCTGCGCTAGCATGCAGCGAGTATTAATTTGTAATTAATTGCATTTAAGCCCTTATTTAACGCAAAAACCGACAGATAATTGTCGGTTTAAGTATTATTACAACGAAGTAAGCTTTTATTAATTGGCTATTCTGCTGTTTCGATATCAAGGTTAGTGGAGTTTTGTTTTGCTACTAGCTCACTGTTTAAATGTAAACGGGCACCAATGTAATCAATATTGTTTTTAGCCTGAGCACGAATATCTAGTGTTTGTTGATAATTAAGTTGTTGTAATGTGTTTGTTGTTTGTTTGGCTATTACATCGACACTTTCAACATAAAGTACTTCATAAATTGGCATAGTTTCCACATGTGTAGATGCATATACTGAATTTGCTAAACAAGCTGCTGGTGCTGACATAATTGTTAATGCTAATAAAGTTGTAGTTAACGTTTTCATAATAATTTCCTAAAAGTTTGTAGTAATGTATTTAAAAATAAGTGCTGTTTTTTTGTACTTAACTATAAGATACACGATGTTAAAAAAACGTTGCAAAACCCTTGTAAGCAAGTGTGTCAAAACAAGGGAATTGAATGTTTTTGTTACATTCAAAATGGAAATTGCATTTTATCGCTATAAATATGTCATTCATCGATGTTGCCGTTAAATGTTTAATTATTTACTTAAAATCAATGTGTTAAGCTTTGTTTTCACGTTTCTTTTATTGTGCTAAGTTAAATTTTTTTGCAAAAGTTATTCGGTTAAGTACTTGGTATTGTGTATAAGCTTGGTTAAAATCATTAACAAAATAACGTGCCTTAAAAGTTGGATTGATAGTGTTGAAAGTTGATTGTTTAATTATTGGTGGCGGGATGGTCGGCGCTGCTACTGCGTTATCATTAGCTGATTTAGGCTTAAAGGTTGCGTTGGTAGAAGCTAACGCTCCACAATCTTACTTACCTGAACAAGGACTAGACTTGCGCGTGTCGGCGATATCTTTAGCGTCAGAGCAACTTTTACAGCAATTAAACGCTTGGCAGCAAGTAAAGGATTGGCGCAGCTGTGTTTATAAACGCTTAGGAGTTTGGGAAGATGATATTGCCTATGCTGAATTTAACGCTGATGAAATACAACAATCACACTTAGGCCATATTGTCGAAAATAGATTGATTCAGTTATCGCTTTGGCAGCAACTCGAGCAAAAGAACAATGTCACATTATTATGCCCTGAGCAGCTTGATACATTCAGCCAAAGTAGCGATAAAGTTTTTGCACAATTAACAAATACTCAAGTTGAAGCCAATTTCATTATTGGCGCAGATGGTGCGAATTCCAAAGTAAGGCAAATTGCTGGCATTGGCATCACAGGTTGGGACTATCAACAAAGTGCAATGTTGATAAACGTTAAAACTGAACTAGCCCAACAAGATATTACTTGGCAAAAATTTGTACCTGGTGGGCCATTAGCTTATTTACCTATGCCGGGCAATAATGGTTCATTAGTGTGGTATCAAGATAAAGCTGAAATAAGACGTTTATCAGAATTAACTAACGAGCAATTACAAACTGAAGTAGGTAAAAACTTCCCTAAACGTTTAGGGAAAGTTGAAGTGATTGCTAAAGGGGCCTTTCCTTTAACCAGGCGACATGCAAATAACTACGTTAAAAGGCGAGTAGTACTATTGGGCGATTCAGCTCATACAATTAACCCTTTAGCGGGGCAAGGGGTAAACCTTGGCTTTAAAGATGTTGCTGCTTTGCAAGCTGTTATTGCTAAAGCGATAGGCTCTGGTGAAAATTATCATGATGAGACAGTATTAAAGCGTTATGAACGTAACAGACGCACAGATAATTTATTAATGATGACCGGTATGGATGCTATTTACTCAACCTTTGCTAATCCATCGACGCCAATCAAACTATTAAGAAATATTGGAATATTTGCAGCGCATCGAGCACCGTTATTGAAGAAAAAAGCTTTAGCTTATGCCTGTGGTATTCGTTAGCTTTATTTGCTTTTCATTTATTATATTTCAGGCATTACCGAACCTACAGCATCCATGGTGGTTCGGATTACCTTCATCTCTAAACGCAAAAAAACTCCAAAATAAACTTAAAAAGTTCACTTTGGAGTTTAAATGGTGCGGACTTCGATGTTTGAACTCTCACATCGCAAGATACTGGAACGCTTATATATACAGGCAGCGCGTCTAGGTCCAATATTAGTGCCACGTCCGATATTTTCTTGGAACTGTTATGCTTCAGGCATAAAAAAACTCCAAAACAAACTTAAAAAGTTCACTTTGGAGTTTAAATGGTGCGGACGGAGAGACTTGAACTCTCACATCGCAAGATACTGGAACCTAAATCCAGCGCGTCTACCAATTCCGCCACGTCCGCAATCCGAGGGGAATTATAGAGATCGTTTACTAAAGCGCAAGTGATTTTTATCAAAAACAAAAAAAACTTAACTGGCTGTTTAAAAAATGCACATATTCTAATTATTTCCCATTTATCGAAGGCCTCCAACTGCTAATAACAGAGAGAGAAAAAATACACCTTCATGCCTGATAATCTAAAGTGACATCGGGGACTTCATTAAGCGTTTTTTGAATATAAAATAAGAAATCTTCTACGACTGGATAGCGTTGCATTCACCAGTTGAACTCACAGCCAAAAGCGGAAGTAGAAAAACACCGTCATTCCCGCGAAGTCGGGAGTACATGATTTCGGCTGCTTTGTGCCAGAAGCTGAAGTAGCTTACTCAATAATTCAGTTCAGGTTTTGCCACTAACCGGACTGTTTGGTTTGGGCTATAGATATTCAAGCACCGCACAACAGCTTAATACTGACTTACTAAGAAAAATATAGGAAAACCCAGAGAGCAGACGTTTGAAACTTTTAAATTCCAGCTTTTCAGTTATTCGATTGGGTTCTAAGAAGAAAGGCAAAATGTCAGGCTCGGACCGTCAGGTCAGTGCTGCCTTTTTATTTTATTATTAAATCAATCATCCGTTTGGCTTACAACAACAAGTATCAACGCACTGGCAGTAAAAATCATAAATGCACCTTTATAGGATGAATCACCTATAGCTGTTTGCCACATTTGAAAATATGCAGCAGCAACCACCATAAATAAGCCAAACCAAGTAACCATAGAAACCAAACATCCGATAATCGCATAATGTTTTGCGCTATTAAATTCGTGACTTGTTGCCTGCCGGTTCTGCCACATATGATAAGCACCTAAAGTAGATATAATGCCAGCGCTAAACTCACAAGTTAACACTATCGCTAACGTAATCCATATAAATATCGGGTTTGTAACGTCAGGTCCCACCGAGAAAGGGTAAGCTTGGTGATCTTGATTAGAGATCACATAGGCTATTGATTGATAAGTTGCATCAATATTCACTACATTTTGAATTGCATAGATTAATGCTTGTAATGCAACCAATAGTATAAGAGTGATTTTTAAATATCTAATAGCCATAAGCCCTCTCTAATAACACACAAAAACAAATGATTGTTTCAATTGCTATTAAGCATAGCAATAAATAATATATAAAGGGCTTGAGTCTTTTTCCTTATTTTGAAATGAAGTTGATCGTCTCAGAAGTGCCATGAGCCACCATTCGATATTAGAATAAACACTCCGTCATCCCATAATGCTTTTGAATGGGATCTCCTCCAGTTTTAAGGTGACTTCATCCGGCAGGTTTGTGCCATTAACCGTCATTCAGACGTGAGTGTTGTTTCGTTTTCACAAGGGGAATAATTCTCATTTTTTGAAAGGTTAATAGCTTCTTCTACCAATAATTTTGAAGCTTTTAACTCACCGTAATTTTCATAATTATTTAGCCAAGATTTAAATAAGCTTTCATCCGCTATCATCAATGATGAAGCTTTCACAACTTGCTCATTTCCTAAATATTCTCTTGTGTTCTTAAATTCTATATCTGCTGCTTCGAATAGTGATAATTTCCCCTGAGCTTCAAAAATTATTTTCTTAATAGCAATGCCTATCACTTGGTCAATTAATACCTTGCTTCTTTTTTCCATGTAATTGCCTAATTGTAAGCAAATATCCGCCTCTAGTGTGCTATTTTTATTTTGCTTACACCACTTGGTTATAGTTGAGTACGCGGGTAATTTTATTACTTCCTCTCCAAATGCAATAATTAAATTAAAGTGGTTATTATTAGCTATAGAGCCTTCTAAAGATTTAGAGTAAAGTTTGACACGCCTCACAAAACCATCATCAAAATAAGTTGATTTTACCAGTTCTTGAACTGCATAAATTATACCTTCATCATCTTCTCTCGATGCATTGAAAAATAAGAGTTTTAGCCACATGGCACCATTATTTTTATCTGATGCTAAAGCCGTTTCTATAAGCTTTGTGTTGCATTCCTTGTTATCATTTAAATTCTCACACTCTCGCATAATCTCCTGCAAAACTAGAGGATTGTTTGGAAAACTTTCATTAAATTTAAGCAATAAACTTAACCTAGTATCACCTTCTAGTGGCTCAGAAAACAAAGTATATTCAAGTTTCTTATCTTTTAAGTTCGAATTGGATAGTGATTTCAGAAAAGTTTTGGCGGATTGAGAGTATTCATCAAATTCTTTATCATCGATTGTTTGCTCAAGAGAGCAATCGACTATGTAATCTTTCTCATTATTGGTCGTTTCGTAAGTTGCTATAGCAGTAGATTCTTTTAAATCAGTCTTTACAATACTGTGGACTTTTCTTTCATTTAGAAGAAGAGGAGATTCATCTGAAGTATCTGGCTTTACTTGTTGAACTGGAGAAGTAAATAAAAGCCAAACTCCAAGAATAATAATTGCTGATACCAGTAAGGCTTTATTAATCACTGTAAGTCCATTTATATTTTAATTCAGATAATACTATTTCTGCTGCTCGCTCGGAGTCGACACTCACGATGTGTTCTTTCATTCAATATTTCGACTTCATTATATGGTTGTTTTCGTCAGAGAAACAATTCGAACAAACTAAATTCATTGTTAGAGAGTGAATCACTATAATTCACTCTTTGCAGTTACTTTAGATATCATACGAACAAAAAGTCTCAGTATTATAACGAAAGAAAATGCTCCTATTGGGTAGAGCCAGTTAATTGATTCTTCGTTCATAAAATAATTAAATATTTCTATAACTGCTACTATGACTCCGACTTGAAAACTAAAAATTAAATCAGTTCTTATATTGTCATTGGCCATTTGGGCTGACATGTTTTTCAAATACTTCTGTTGAGCTTTACGTTCTACTCTTAAAGATTTAAATAAAGTTAAAAGAAAGATGAATAAAGCTACCTCAGATACAAAATAATATCCCCAATAGTCTTTTATATATGATGAGCTTAAATAACATAAACAGGATAACCCCAGATAAAATTGCCCTTCACCTGAATACCCTTGCCACTTTCCTTTTTGAGCTAGACCATTGAAATGTCGCAGTGCATTAAAAAAGCTGGAGAATATAATCAATATTAAAAGTATTTCGACGCCGTCCATAGGTTCATTCCACTTGTTAAATGTCCTTTCATCACTCTTAATAGAATAACTACTTTTCGCTTTGAGTCTATTGAATGTATGTTGATTTTTTATTAATTATTTATCTAATAACAGGTATATGAAGGAAGTGGATATTTTCTAAGTTATTTGAGTTTTCAAACGGCTGGTTATCGCTCATTGGAGACGCTTTGAAGCCGTTGCCCTTTGTGCAATTCTTACTATTAAAACGAAAGAGAACATACCCAACGGGATGAACCAATTAAAGAGTTTGTCGTTTATATAATAGTCATAAGCCTCAGCTATGGCGATAATTAGCCCAATCTGAAAACTAAATATAATATCATGATTTAATGCGTCACTACCTTCGGTTGCCAATTTCGTTAGTTGTTTGGTTTGAGCGATTTTTTCTATTTTCATAGAACGGAATAAAATAAAGAGATAGAGAAACATAAATGCAAGTGATAAAAAACCGTTCCCTATATACTCGTCGCCATATAGTGATATGCAAAGACATGAAAATGCTATTGCTGTATAGAATTGACCTTTTGCAGAGTATCCTTGCCAAGCTCCTTTTTTAGCCCACCCTTTGAAATGACAAAGTGCGTTAAAGAATATAAGTATTGTTACTAATATAATTAATATTTGGTATCCGCCCATTAGATAATTCCATCTATTGAATGTAGTGTTATCGACTAAGCGGTCTGTGAAGACCACTAAAAACTTGTGTTTAAACAATAACATCATGTATTGTACATTAATACAAATTATTAAAGTTGCTCAGGGGCAGCTTTGAGCGAACAACAGCCCCTCGTATGGAATATTAAAAATGAGATGGATAGCAATAACTTTGGCAGCAATGACCGTTTATTCTGTCCATGCTACTCCCTTAGTAAAATTAGAAACAGAGAACAAAGTTTCTTTTTACAAAATCAACTCCAATGGGTTATCGCCTAATAAAACACTCTCCACTAGTAATTATAGCTACCAAAAACGTGAGCATATTAAGGTCGATGAGAGCCTCCATAATACTTTGATAACTTCGTACCTTAAAAACTTCCTAAACTGTGATAATTCCGATTCGAAGCAATTAAATAGATGGATAGAGCAGCGAAGGGACAGTTATAAACCAGAGCTATACTTAACTGAATTGCCCAATGATTACCTTGTACTTAGCAATACGTACAAGCAAAATGTTAGCCTCATTAAGAATTCCGAAGTATTAAGTCAATGCGTTGTTTCAAATAAGAATTTCTTTTACTCTGATAATAAAAAGTATCTAGCAATTGTTTCTCAAAAAATTGAAGAGGTAGAGTTTTTAGAAACTCCAAAAGTTATTCACTCCAATATCGACTCAGAAGAAGAATATACAACAATCCTTTACGAGCTTGGTGATATACCAAATCCTGTTTTTGAAATAAAAAGCGAAGAAAGAGTAAAAGATATTTATATTTCTAACTCTGGAGAAGTGTATATTTTATTCGAAGAACTTCATTTGCAATGGTTTAAATTACTGCACCTAATATCTGGGCATCCTTCATATAAATCAGATATTCGCTTTGTTAAATATAATAATAAAGGTCAAATTGTAATCGACAAATCATTAGGTACTGGATTGAAGAATCCTTATGTGAGTTTCGTCACTAGTCACTGACTGCAAGTGGCACAAAGCTGCCTAATTGATAGATCCTGAAAGTTCAAGAATGCAGTATATTTATTTTTAATACTTTCCTTATAATAAATTTTATGCATAAAAAAACTCCAAAATTAACTTTATAAAATAAGTTAGCTTTGGAGTTTTTTTGTTTACTTGCAATCAAATGGTGCGATGGATGAGCTTTAGCACTCACATTGCCAAAGGTATTAGGAGAACCTAAACCCCATGGATTCAATTTATTGCTAAATAGTAAATGGTGCGGACGGAGAGACTTGAACTCTCACATCGCAAGATACTGGAACCTAAATCCAGCGCGTCTACCAATTCCGCCACGTCCGCATTTTGATATCGAGTTAGACAACTTGATATAAGGTAGTAAATGGTGGCTACACCGGGACTCGAACCTGGGACCCCATCATTATGAGTGATGTGCTCTAACCAACTGAGCTATGTAGCCAAACAAATTTTACTTTTCATTAAACAAAAAAAAAGCCATAAGGCTTTATTTTATGCTTACAAATTAAAAGAAAGTGGCTGGGATACGAGGATTTGAACCTCGGAATGACGGGATCAAAACCCGCTGCCTTACCGCTTGGCTATATCCCAACTGTATTTCTTTTATTTTTATTTACATCGCTGTAGCCAATCAAAAAATTGGCTGGGATACGAGGATTTGAACCTCGGAATGACGGGATCAAAACCCGCTGCCTTACCGCTTGGCTATATCCCAACAATGTAAATGTCACGATTAATGAGATTTAACTCTCACCTTGCCAAAAAATATTAGGGAACCTAAATCTAATGGATTTACTATATCGCTAAATAGTAAATGGTGCGGACGGAGAGACTTGAACTCTCACATCGCAAGATACTGGAACCTAAATCCAGCGCGTCTACCAATTCCGCCACGTCCGCAAATGTTATGGTGGCTACACCGGGACTCGAACCTGGGACCCCATCATTATGAGTGATGTGCTCTAACCAACTGAGCTATGTAGCCATAACATTACTTTCTTGAGTTGCCTCAAGCAAGTGCGGCGTATTATGCAAATCTGCCTTGGTGTCGTCAACTGTTTTTTCAAAATAAATGCGACTTTTTTCGCGATTGCTCAAAGAGTCGTCATTTTGAGTTATTAATCGACGTTTATTCATGAACTTTTGCTATCTAAATTGTATTTTTCGTTATCTTGATAGCAAGCTAGATTTGTTTTTACTTGATATATTTTTAATTAGCTATCGGTTTTAGCTGTACCTGATGAATCTCTAACCAATAACTTAGGTGTAAATTGTTCACAAATCTCTTCAGATTTTTGCTCTCTTATTTCATTAATAAGTAAAGCGGTGGCATTTTGAGCAATGGTTTGGTTTGGTTGATCAGCCGTGGTAATTTTTGGCCAAGTTTGACGTGAGAATGGGCTATTTTCAAAACCAACAATCGATAGTTCTTCAGGTATAGCAACATTTTCCAAACGGGAAGCAAATAAGGCTCCGGCTGCTATTTCATCGTTACATGAGAATATTGCAGTTGGTCTTGTTGATTTTGCCAGTAATGTTTGCGCACCCTGTACGCCTGATTCGAATGAGTATTCACCATCTATAATCAAGTCTTCACGACAGGTGATTTCATTCTTGGCTAGAGCAGCTTTAAAGCCTTCTATACGCTCGAAGGTCGATTTGTGCTCTTTGCCACCACTGATAAAGCCAATTTCTTGGTGTCCTAACTCAATTAAGTGTTCTGTTATTTCAAATGCAGCATCAAAGTCATTCACCATTATGCATGGAGATAGTGTATCTGGCACGGTATGGCCTGAAAATATTCTGACAAATTTAACCCCTAAATCATTTAGCCGATCAACAACATTAGGCATCTCTGAAAAAGGAGGGGTTAATACAACCCCTGCGATTCGAGAATGACGGATCATTGTGGTTATTTCTTCAAGAATATCTACCGATTTTGAATTACACGGGTGGATCAAAAGTTCGAAACTTTGTTTTCTGCATTCCGATAATATACCGTTTTGCATATCAATAATGTAATACGCGTTAGGGTTATCATATATATAAGCAATGTTATAAGATTTGGTACCTGCTAAGCTACGAGCTGCGAGGTTTGGTTGGTAATTTAGTTGCTTTACTGCAGCCATTACTTTGTCACGAGTAGCCTGTCTTACCGATGCTTCATTATTCATTACCCGCGATACGGTTTTGATCGAAACACCTGATAATTTTGCTACATCGTTTATTGTTACTTTCATGGCTAAGCCTTTAATTATTCTTATATACAAACTACTTACACGGCAATGAAAGCGCATTCCTTGCGTGTTTAATACATCCGCACTATATATTATTTTTTATGACTTTGTACAAAAATTACAAAATTTAAATCAGTAAAGTCGCCGTAATAAGTTTAATGGGATATTTAATTACATGTTACAAACAATTCACAAATAAATTGACAGCGCTGTCATTTAACCTTAGTTTATAAATGAAATTATACAAGTTCAATTGTAAAAAGGCTTAAAATGACTGTTAGAACAGAATTATCTAGTTGGAAAAAACTCACTTCGCTTGCTCAAAATATGCAAAACATTCACATGAATGATTTGTTTGCAGCAGACTCTGAACGATTTGATAAATTCTCAATTAAGTTACCAAATATACTTTTTGATTATTCAAAAAACATTATTGATGACGCAGTCGTTAAGCAACTGCTGAATTTGTGCGAGCAGGTAGAGCTAGAAAGCTGGCGCGATAAAATGTTTAATGCTGAGCGCATAAACCTAACTGAAAACCGTGCCGTTTTACATACAGCTCTGCGAAATCGAAGTAAAAAAGCGATTGTACTTGATGGCGAAAATGTTACCGACCAGGTTGAAGATGCACTCGCTCATATGGAAAAGTTTGTTAATCAAGTTAGGCAAGGGCAATGGAAGGGATATTCTGGCAAGCGTATTACCGATATTGTTAACATTGGCGTAGGTGGCTCTAATTTAGGGCCACAAATGGTTACTGAAGCGTTAAAACATTATAGTGACCAAAGTGTAAATGTACATTACGTTTCTAATGTTGATGGCGCACAAATTACCGAAGTGCTAGCGCCATTAAACCCTGAAAAAGTATTGTTTATTGTGTCGAGTAAAACCTTCACCACGACTGAAACCATGACCAATGCCAATACTGCTACGCAATGGTTATTAAAATCAGCAATCGATAAAAATGCAATAGCGAAACATTTTGTTGCTGTATCCGCCAATATTAAAAATGCTACAGATTTTGGTATTCACCCCGATAATATTTTTTCAATGTGGGACTGGGTTGGCGGTCGATTTTCATTATGGTCAGCAATAGGGCTGCCCATTGCCCTTGATTTAGGCTTTGACAAGTTTATCGAATTACTTGATGGGGCATTTGAAATTGATGAGCACTTTCAACAAGCGCCATTAAATGCAAATGTACCTGTTCTTATGGCACTACTCAGTTTATGGAATTGCACCTTCTTGGGCTTTAAGTCACAAGCAATTTTGCCTTACGATCAAACTCTGCACATGCTGAGTGCTTATTTGCAACAAGCAGAGATGGAAAGTAATGGTAAATCGGTGTCTTGGGAAGGCGAAAAAATAACGTATCCCACGGTACCCTCTATTTGGGGCGAGCTTGGTATTAATGGTCAACATGCTTTTTATCAATACCTTCATCAAAGTAACAATATAGTGCCAGGTGACTTTATTGGCTCTGTAGAAAGTGTGACACCAGTAGCCGGCCATCATGAAACATTGATGAGTAACTTCTTTGCACAAACACAAGCGTTGATGACAGGCGTAAACGAAGAACAAGTTAGAGCTGATTTAAAAGCCAAAGGCCGTAATCAAGAAGTTATTGATAAACTTGCGCCACATAAAGTGCACGAAGGTAATAGACCGACTAATACTTTACTACTTTCACAGATCAGTCCCAAAACATTAGGGCAACTGATTGCTTTGTATGAACAAAAAATATTCGTACAAGGGATCTTGTTGCAAGTTTGTTCATTTGATCAATGGGGAGTTGAGCTTGGCAAAGGTTTAGCTGCTAATATTGAAACTGAACTATTATCCGATGATGTTGTACAAAGTCATGATAGTTCTACCGCAAACTTAATTAAATTTTACAAGTCAGTAAAAGCTAATTAATCATAATAAAAAAGCGCTATAGGTTCTCTATAGCGCTCTTAACAATTTTTCAGTTACTCCTCAGCAGAAACCCAGCCGTAAACTTTGCCGGCAATAATAGCCCCTACAATTGGTGCTACCCAGAATAGCCATAGTTGCGCTGTTGCCCAGTCACCAACAAATACTGCCACACCAGTACTACGTGCAGGGTTTACCGAAGTATTACTTACTGGAATAGTAATTAAATGAATCAGAGTTAAACATAAACCAATAGCAATAGGTGCAAAACCAGCAGGAGCTCGTTTGTCTGTAGCGCCTAAAATAACCATCAAGAACATAAAAGTCATCACTACTTCAGCAATTAGTACCGCCATCATAGAATAACCGCCAGGTGAATGTTCAGCAAAGCCATTAGAAGCAAAACCGCCAGCTAAGTCGAAACCTGGTGCGCCTGATGCAATAGAATAAAGGACCGCAGCACCGGCAATACCACCAATAACTTGAGCAAGTATATAAGGTACTAATTCATTGGCAGGAAAACGACCACCAGACCATAAACCGAATGAGACGGCAGGGTTAAGGTGGCAACCCGATACATGACCAATGGCATAGGCCATAGTCATTACTGTTAAACCAAATGCCAGTGAAACACCAACAAAACCAATACCCAAATCAGGTATGCCTGCCGCTAATACCGCGCTCCCACAACCACCTAAGACCAACCAAAATGTGCCAAAGAATTCAGCAGCTAATTTATTCGTTAAAGTCATAATGTTTTTCCTATTATATTGTTATGTCGTTTCAAGCAAATATAAGGTATCGCCAATTACTTAAAACACGCCACTAATCAATTATTCTAGCCACTGTTCTGTTTGTTTAATTAGTTTTAATTCTGTAGATCAATGAAATTATTAAATAATTTTTAGCTTACATAAAATTTAGCTCTAAATTGGGAAAACTTCCTGAAAATATCATTTTTAATTTAAATGACAGCGCTGTTTTGTTGTTTTTTAGCTGAAAATTGACTACTGAAGTTGAATATTTGTATAAAAGTAAATAAAAGCTATACTGAAGTGGGATGTTTTGTAAGTGTTTGTTTTTAAGGTTGTATATGCTTAATTTGTTAAGCTTGTGTTAATGGTTTTTGCCTTGTGTTTACAATTTTTTGTAATTTTTTGTAGCCAAGAGGTCAATTTCTGTGTATGGTTTTGATTAAGCTTTTGACAGCGCTGTCATTTGAGTTAAACAAAAACTTAAAAATAGGTTGTAGGTGATTTTTAAATTTTTTAACTGGTTGCGCGGTTGTGGTGAAAACTAAAATAAATCTAAAGGGTAGGAAAATGTCGTCAATCAAATTCCAGAAACATGTACTAGCTAGTAGCATCGCTGTAGCACTGATCGGAAGTGTTTCTTCTGTAAGTGCCGCTGAAGAAGCTCAAGCTGCAGAAAAGAAAATTGAAGTTATTGAAGTTACCGGTATTCGCGGTAGTTTAAAGAAAAACCTTAATGCGAAACGTTTTGCCAATGCCGTCGTTGAATCTATTTCAGCAGAAGACATTGGTAAATTCCCGGATAAAAACATTGCTGAATCTTTACAGCGTGTATCAGGTGTTACTATTAACCGAGGTTTTACCGGTGAAGGTAATGAAGTATCAATACGTGGTATTGATCCACAATTAACTCAAGTGCAGCTAAATGGTAACTTTGTTGCTTCTACTGGTTGGTTTTCACAATCTGCTAACAACCGTGCATTTAACATGGATTTGATGCCATCAGAACTAGTTGCTGGCGTTGATGTTTACAAATCTCCACAAGCTAATATTGATGAAGGTGGTGTTGGTGGTACGGTTATTATGCGTACACGCAAACCACTTGATATGGATGCTAATACTTTATTTGCCTCTGTAGAAATGAATTCAAACAGTCTAGCTGATGATGAAGGTACTGGTGTAACTGGTATGTATAGTTGGAAAGACGAAAGCGAAACGTTCGGTGTTTTAGTTACCGCGTCAACGCTAGAAACTATTGGTCGTGCACGTAAAGCTGAAAACTACTGGGAAGAAGGCTGGTCAGCTTCAGGTGTTGCCGCTTTTGATCAAGATAGAACTCGTGATGCCATTGATGTTACAGCTCAGTTTGCTGCAACCGATGATCTAGTACTTACTGCGCATGTTCTTTCTTTAGAGCTAGATGCCGCTAACACCAACCAGAATATGCTTGCTTACAACGGCTGTTGTGGTCCATGGAATAGTAATGCTGATAATGGTGGTTTTGGAGGCACGTATACTTCAACTGGTCGCTTAGCTGAAGGTGCAAATGGTTTACCTTTGACCGGTTCTGTTACTAACATTAATGGACTTGCTCAAGATACTAATACACGTCGTGCAAACATAGAAACTACGGTTGCTGAGCTTTCTGCAGATTATGAAGGTGATGGGTATAGCATTCACGCTAAAATTGGTACTACAGAATCCGATGGCGGCAACGGTGGTAACTACAACGGTTTATGGGGTAACGGTTGGACTACCGGTCCGGTAGATGATGGGATTGTAGTTGAATTTGATATGGATCTTAATGACACTATGTATCTTGCAACACCAGGTTTTGATACTACTGATCCTACAAGCTTTGCTCACTTAGGTAGTTCAATTGCTCGAACTGAATTGTCAGATGAAGAATCTTACGCTCAAGTAGATCTTACCTTTGATGTTGATTTAGGCGCTATTTCAAGCATCGAAACAGGTTTAAAAATTCGTAGCCATGAATTTACTCAAAACCAACTTAATGCAACTTTAGAAGATGCGATTGTTACCGATATTTCAGAGTTTGCTGATGGCAATGTAAATGATTTTGGTGAAGTTATGGCTTCTGGTTCAATTTCATCTTATGTGAAATTAAACGGTAGCAAATACGCGAACTTTTTAGATTCAAAAGTGACCGGTTGGGTACAACAAGATCCAACTTGGGGCGAAGTTGAAGAAGATATCATCTCAACATATGTTCAAGGTAACTTTGAAGGTGACGGTTTCCGCGGTAATGTTGGTTTACGTTACACTGAAACAGAGCTGACGGGTAAAGCTATTGGACCAAATGGTGTGATCAGTGTTCCTGGTGATTATTCAGATTGGTTACCAAGTATGAATATTTCTATCGATTTAGCTGATGATTTAATTTTACGTATGTCAGCGGCTCGGGTAATGAGTCGTCCAGGCTATTCACAATTAACACCTTCTGTTAGTAATGTTAACCCAACTTCGTATACTGCAAATATGGGTAATCCTGATATGGACCCATTCCGTGCAACTCAAACGGATATCGGTTTAGAATGGTACTTTAACGAAGAGTCTTTAGCATCTGTTGCTTACTTTACCAAAGATATTAAATCTTTCGTAACCTCTAAACAGGAAACAATAAGTTTTGAAGATGAAAATGGTGTTGTACGTGATTGGCGTGTAACAGTACCAGCTCAAGGCCGTGGTGGTAATGTAGATGGTGTTGAGTTCCAGTATCAACAAACCTTTGGTAACTTTGGTACTATCTTTAACTATACCTACACAGATGCAAAAGCTGAAAATGATGCAGGTGACATTATTCAATTACCAGGTAACTCAAGAAATTCATATAACCTAACGGGTTACTATGAAAATGATATGTTTGCTGCTCGTGTAGCTTATACATACCGTAGTGATTTCTTAGCACCAGGTACAGCAATTGCCAACCAGTTAGATACTAACGATGAACAAGCGTTCTTAGATGCTAACTTTACTTGGCATGCAACGAAGAACATCGATATTACAATTGAAGGTATCAACTTAGGTGGAGAAGTTGTTTATGCTCGTCACAGCGGCGGCGCACAAACACTACGTACTGCTGTAGATAACGGTTCACGTTACTTCCTTAAAGCAACATACCGTATGTAGTACTTAAGTTTTAAATTTAAAAGGGAAGGCTGTGCCTTCCCTTTAATTTAAGATAACGTTACATTTAACTCCTACTATTCTCTATTTGGTAATTACTGTATGTCTGATCAAATTATTAATCATGTGGTTATTGTTGGTGGTGGTACCGCTGGCTGGCTAACTGCTGCAAATTTAGCGAAACAGTTTAATAGTAAATTACCTAATTCCATTCAGGTTACACTCGTTGAGTCACCTGATATTCCAACCATTGGCGTTGGTGAAGGCACTTGGCCAACAATGCGTAAAACGTTGGCAAAAATTGGCATTAGTGAAACAACATTTATGCGTAAATGTAACGCTTCATTAAAGCAGGCGACAAAATTTGTAAATTGGAAAGAAACACCAAAAAATGATGTAAATAATCATTACTATCATTTATTTACTTCTATCTTTGACCCTTCTGAATTTAACTTAGCACCTTACTGGAATTTAAATAACAGCTCAGAAAAATTAAGCTACGCAGATTCTGTAAGTGTACAGGGGCAGGTCTGTGAATTGGGCCTGGCACCAAAAACAATGTTGAATAAAGAATTCGAAGGCGTCCAAAACTATGCCTATCATTTAGATGCCGGCTTATTCACCGATTTATTACGAGAACACGCCACTGAAAATTTAGGCGTAAATTTAATTTCAGCCAATGTGACCGATGTTGACTTAGATGCTGATGGTTATATTGATACTATTTCTACCGACACCGCAGGTGTTGTACAAGGTGGATTTTATGTAGATTGTACCGGTTTTAAAAGTTTACTGTTGGGAGAAGCACTAAAAGTACCTTTTAAGAGTATTAAAGATACCTTACTAACCGATCATGCTATCACCATACAAGTTCCATATGAAGATGAGAACTCTCCCGTATCAAGCTGTACAATTTCTACCGCTCAAGAAGCGGGTTGGACCTGGGATATCGCCTTAGCAAATCGTCGCGGCACTGGTTATGTTTACTCTTCTGAACATACAACTCATGAAAGAGCTGAGCAGGTATTAAGAGACTATATTGGCCCGCAAGCAGCAAACTTAGATGCTAAATTAATTAAAATGAATGTTGGCTATCGAGAAAAGTTTTGGCATAAAAACTGTTTAGCCATTGGTTTGTCGGCAGCGTTTGTTGAGCCACTTGAAGCATCGGCGATATTTTTAATCGAAGCCGCCAGTAATATGCTTAGCGAGTTATTGCCGCAAAACCGCAAGTCTATGCATATTGTCGAGAAAAAATTCAATTCATCATTCACCTATCGATGGCAGAAAACCATCGACTTTATTAAAATGCATTATTTTTTATCCAACAGAAATGAACAATTTTGGCTGGATAATAAAAACTTAGCAACCGTGCCAGATTCTTTATTGGAATCTTTAGAAAGGTGGCGTTACCAACCGCTTACTAATTATGATTTTGATAATGTTTATGAGCCATTCCCATTAGAAAGCTATCAATATGTGCTGTATGGGATGGGATTTGAACAAGATTTAAGTTTTAATCACAATGCTTATGCAAATAATGACACAGCAATAATGCATTTTAATAAAGTACAAGAAATTGCCAAGCATTTAAAAGCGCAATTACCTTTAAACAGAGAACTGCTAAAAAAAATACAACAATACGGTTTTCAAACAATATAACAAATAATTGAACTCTAAAAACAGTGTTCAGGAGAAGTAACATGGCTGATATTCAAGCAATAAATAATAAAATTCATAGCAATATTAAAATTAAGCACAATCCAGCATTGGCTCAAAGTGCAAATAGACACTTCGTGCCGTTAGTTGTACAAGAGTTCGCCGCGGCCAGCCAAGACTTTCCTATTGTTTTTATTAAAGACTCAGAAACAGGACAATTTAGAGCCATTGCATTATTGGGCTTAAAGCCAGAAGAAAATTTATTTGTTAGTGAAGATTCATGGCTTGCCACATACAAGCCACAATCATTGTCTTTATACCCATTCTTATTTAGTCAACAAGAAGGCAGCGATCAAGGCGTTTTATGCTTTGATGTAGAAAGTGATTTAGTCAATGAAGAAGAAGGTGACGCCTTATTTGATAGCGACGGTAAACAAAGCACTTGGTTAAATAATAAAGCTGAAAGTGTGGTTAAATTTATTGAAAATAATTATGCCACACAGGGCTTCATCAAAATGTTGATTGAAAGAGACTTACTCACTGCCCAAACATTAAATTTAAAGTTAGAAAATGAACAAGAATACGCATTAAATGGCTTATACACCATTAATGAAAAAGCATTAAATGAGCTAAGTGATGAGCAATTTTCGATACTTAGAACCAGTGGTGCATTAAAAGCTATTTATGCTTCACTATTATCAATGCAGTGTATTCATAATCTGGCTAGTAAAAAGTTAGCTAAGTAATAAGGCATAATCGTATGGCAAAAGTAATAAACAATGTATTAGTTGTAGGTGGTGGCACCGCCGGCTGGCTTAGCGCATCAATACTGGCCAAACAATTGAATAGTATTTCTCCTGATGCGGTACAAGTTACCTTGGTTGAATCGCCTAATATTCCTATTATTGGTGTTGGCGAGGGGACTTGGCCAACAATTCGGACAACATTGGAAAACCTTGGTATTGACGAAGGTGAGTTTATGCGTGAATGCGATGCCACGTTTAAGCAAGGTTCTCAGTTTGTAAACTGGGCTGAAACACCAAAAGGTGATGAAACACAAAGTTACTACCACCCCTTGAGCGCAGTATTTCATTCATCATACGATTTTAATTTAGCACCTTATTGGTTATTGGGTAATGCTGCCGACAAAGCTTACGACCAAGCCGTTGCTACGCAAGCATACGTTTGTGATCAAGGCTTAGGACCTAAAAAAATTACAACTCCTGCTTTTGATGCTATTCAAAATTACTCGTATCATTTAAATGCTAATAAATTTGCTGGGTTTTTAGCAAAACATAGCACCGAGAAATTAGGTGTTACACAAATCAAAGCCAATGTTACTAAGGTTAATTTAGACGCCGAAGGTTTTATCCGCTCAGTTGAAACTGATACTGCAGGAGAGCAGGTAGCTGATTTCTTTATTGATTGCTCAGGCTCAAAGGCAATTTTAGCTGATGGAGCTTTAGATATTCCTTGGCTTAAAATTGATGATGTATTGTTTAATGACACGGCCATAGCAATGCAAGTCCCTTATGAGTCTGCTGACACACCCATTGCTACGCATACTATCGCAACCGCTCATGAGGCCGGTTGGACTTGGGATATTGGATTACATAATCGCCGCGGTGTTGGCTATGTGTATAGCAGTAAATATACAACAGACAAGCGAGCCGAAGAAGTACTTCGAGAATATGCTGGCCCCATGTCTGAAGGAATCGAAGTTCGAAAAATTCCATTAAATTTAGGTTATCGAGAAAAATTTTGGCATAAAAACTGTGTTGCTATTGGCATGTCTGCCGCATTTATTGAACCATTAGAAGCTTCGGCTATTTTCCTTGTCGAAGCCGCGGCCAATATGCTTGCTGACCAATTTCCTCGCACGCTTGATGCAATGCAATATGTTGAAGAAAAATACAATTCTACGTTTCGTTTGCGTTGGGATAAGAGTGTTGATTTTGTCAAACTTCATTATTGTATTACCAAGCGAGAAGATACACCTTATTGGGTTGATAACTGTGCAACTGAATCAATACCTGAAGCATTACAAAAACGTTTAGCGCATTGGAAAACTCATCCTCCAACTAAATATGATTTTGATTATGCCTATGAACCGTTTGTATTAGATAGTTATTTATTTGTGCTTTATGGAATGAAATATGATGTAGATATTTCAGTAAACAGTTCATCTTTTGCTCGAACAGAAGAAGCCGTTAAAAAGTTTAAAAGCGTTGATAATGTTAATGAGATGCTAACTAGGGAGCTGCCTACACATAGGGAGTTAGTAGAAAAGGTGTATAAATACGGGTTTCCAAAACTTTAGAATATTCAGGCTGTTAGAAATTTTATGAAAATTCACTTGTAATAGGCTGTCTGTACAGTTTAGTCTAGTGACTTCATAAAAATAGGCCTGCATTTTTGGAGTAGTAAGATGAGCCAACAAAACATACAACCATTAAATAAAACTGCGCACGCTAAAACTAAAGTTAAAGCGCAAAAAAATTTTTTACACGTGAGCTCGCAACACATGGCTCCAGTAGTCGTACATGAATTTTCAAGAGCCTCAGCCGAATTTCCAGTCGTTTTTGTAAAAAACTCTGAGTCTGAAAGCTTTCAACCAGTTGCGTTATTTGGCGTTAAACCTGGCGAAAATCTATATACAGTAACTGAAAGCTGGGAAGGAACATATGCACCTGCGTCTGTGACTAACTTCCCTTTAGCACTTGTTCCTGAAACAAAAGATGCAAATAACTTTATGGTTGTCATCGCAACCGACAACGCTGTTGTAAATGAAGATGAAGGTAATGCGTTATTTGAAGATAACGGTGACGAGTCAGAATATTTAACTCGTCGTAAAGAAGCGTTAGGCAAGTATTTTGAGCATGCACAAATTACGCAAGCATTTACTAAAGAATTAGTTGAAAGAGATTTATTAACTCAACAGAACTTAGAGTTGACTCTTGGCAGTGAAAAAATCCAGATCAATGGTTTATATCTGGTTGATGAGAAGAAGCTTAATGAATTATCTGATGAAGATTATACAGCGCTTCGAAAACGTGGTTTCTTAGCGCCAATATACGCGCACTTGAATTCAATGCATCAGTTACATCGTTTAGTGAAAAAGAAAGTAACTCTGGCTAGTTAATCGTTTTTCTTAAAACTTTTAATTAAAACCCAGTGTTTACTGGGTTTTTTTATGCCTGTAATAGGCATAAAACATATTAAAGGTTATGAGTAAAAATGAACAAATTTATTAAAATATTATGTTGTACTGTGTTTCTAAGTGCTTGTACTGATGTTAAACAACAGTCTCCAGAGCCCTCTGACAATACAATTTATCAATCAACAGTTGATCACTTTGCTGACACTCTAAAGGTTGAATATCAGCTAATCACCAATATTCCTGATGAACAATGCGACCAAGCACGCAGTGAGGGTAACTGTTTTCAATTGCAATTAAATTTAACCACTGCTAAAGATTTTATATCAACTGATTGGGAAATCTACTTCTCTCAAATTAATCCTGTGCAAAGTGTTGAAAGCGAACTCTTTAGGATTGAACATGTAAATGGTGATCTGCATAAGATCATTCCAACTTCTAACTTTACAGGTTTCCATGCAGGTAAAACATATGGCTTAAATTATCGTGTTGATTTTTGGACGTTATCAGAAACAGATGCTTTACCAAACTATATAGTTAACATTAATGGCTTGATGCCACGGGTAATAAAAAGTACACAAACACAAATTGATGCTGATACTGGTCTTGAAATTTATCCTTTTGTGAAAAATTTTAGCAGTGTCGAAAAACACTTTAAACGTTCGGCAACAGATGAAACTGTTTGGGCTACGGCGAATGTATTATTTGAGCGTAATGCACAAATGAAAGTAGCCAACAATAAACTGGCTCACAGTTTAATTCCTACCCCTAAAAAGTTGCAAGTAGCCAGTACAGGTAAATATCTTGATTTGTCGAATGGTATTTCTTTAACTTTAAATGGCGTAAACATCAACAAAATCACAGCTGCAGTTGAACGTTTAGCTCACCTTGGCATTACCGAAAATACACAAGGTGTGGCAGTTAACCTGAATAAAAATGAAAAGCTTGTAGGTGAGGCGGGGAGCTATCAAATAGTTAGTGATGAACAAGGTATCATTATCAGCGCCAATAATGATATGGGCTTGTTTTATGGATTACAAACTATTGCTGGCTTAGTGTCATTAGATAATTTAAGCATTCCTCATGTAACTATTGAAGATGAACCACATTATGAGTTTCGTAGTATGATGGTGGATGTTGCTCGAAATTTTCATTCAAAACAGTTCATTTTTGATTTACTCGATCAAATGGCCGCGTACAAATTAAATAAATTTCATCTTCACCTTGGTGATGATGAAGCGTGGCGTTTGGAAATTAATGACTTACCAGAGCTTACCGATATTAGCTCTAAACGTTGTTTTGATTTAAGTGAGCAAACTTGTTTGTTACCACAGTTAGGCGCTGGAGTTGATCCAAACAGTTCGGTGAATGGTTATTACAGTAAACAAGATTATAAAGAAATTTTACAATATGCATCCAAGCGCCATATCCAAGTGATCCCATCATTAGATATGCCGGGTCATTCACGTTCATCTATTGTGGCAATGAAAGCTCGTTTCAACAAGCTAATGGCACAGGGTGATGAGAAGGGGGCTAAACAATATCTGTTACATGACAAAAACGATGCAACAGTATATTCATCAATACAATATTATAACGACAATACGATCAATGCATGTATGGAGTCATCTTATGATTTTGTGGCAAAGGTTATGGATGAAGTTAAAGCAATGCATAGCGACGCTGGTCATCCGTTAACACGCTATCATATTGGCGCCGATGAAACGGCAGGAGCGTGGGTTGAATCACCTATTTGTAAAGAGTTCATTGCAAATAATGGCTTAGGTATTACTAAAGCGGAGCAGCTCGGGAGTTATTTTGTTGAACGGGTTGCAAAAATATTAGCCGAACGTGATATTGAAACCGCTGGCTGGAATGATGGCATGATGCATACAAATTCAAAAAATATGCCTGAGACGGTGCAAGCCAATGCTTGGGGGTTAATTCAATGGCAAGGCCATAAAGAAGCGCACAAACTGGCCAATCAAGATTGGGACGTTGTAGTATCTAGTCCTGACGTTACTTATTTTGATTTTCCTTATGAACCGGATCCTAAAGAGCACGGTTATTACTGGGCTTCCAGACATTCTAATACCGAAAAATTATTTCAATTCATGCCAGATAACTTACCTGCGCATGCTGAATTTTGGCTAGATAGAGAAGATAAACCTTATAGTACTGATGACACGGTTCAACTGAATGAGCAAGGCGAAATCATTTCTTCTCCGCTTAAACCAGGTAAAAAGCTTGCCGGCTTACAGGGGCAATTATGGAGTGAGAATACCCGTAATGATAACTTAGCCGAGTATAAAATATTCCCTCGTTTATTTGCTTTAGCAGAGCGTGCCTGGCATAAACCTAATTGGGCCGTCCCTTATTCATTTAGCGGCCAAGTTTATAACCAAGAAAGCAATCGATTCACTGTTGAAATGCGCAATAATCGCGATCAACAATGGGCCAACTTTGCCCGTGTGATTGCCCAAAAAGAGCTCGCTAAATTAGATAAAGCGCAGGTGTTTTATCGAATTCCTACCGTTGGTGCAAAAATTATTGATTCCCAATTATTCATCAATAACGCTTATCCAGGTTTGGCCTTGGAATATAAATTGACTGATGAGTCATGGCAAATATGGACAAAACCACTGGAAATAAGTGGGGATGTTGAAGTTAGAGCTCGTTCAATAGATTCTAAAAGAGCAGGCAGGAGCTTGTTTTTATTGAATTAAATTCAATTTTTAAAATTAATTAATATAAAGAATTATATTTATATTAAAAAAATGTAAAAACATAATGACAGCGCTGTCATTTGTATGTAATATAAATTCAACAAGTTAAAGTGTGAACGCCAAAATAGAGTTTTGGTTTCATATTTTGACAACAGGCAGTTTTGCTAAGAGGCGTTAATGAAAAGTAATAAACAACAGCTGTTTTTAGGTATTGATGGCGGAGGCAGCAAGTGCAAGGCTGTGATCCTGAATAATTCAATGCAAGTGCTGGGTGAAGGCATCTCGGGTGCTGCCAATCCTTTTCATAATTTAGAACGAGCACAACAATCAATTAGTCACGCTGCAGAGCTGGCATTAACAGATGCTAATTTAGATATTTCTTTAAAAAGCGAACTCATTGCTGGTGTTGGGTTAGCCGGTGTGAATTTGCCAAAATATTTTGATCTAATGCAGCAATGGCAACACCCGTTTAAAAGCATGCATTTAGCTACTGATTTACATATAGCATGTTTGGGTGCTCATAGTGGAGAAGATGGTGCCATTATGATCACTGGTACAGGTTCATGTGGATACTTAACCAATCAAGGCGAATCATTAGTCATTGGCGGCCATGGTTTCCCGCATGGTGATGTTTGTAGTGGTGCTTGGTTAGGCTTTAAAGCGGTAGAAAATGTATTACTTAGCTCAGACGGCATCATTAAAGATACATCGTTAACCGAAAAGATATTTCGCGAATTAGGTTGCACTGATTCTAATACTTTAATTGAAACCATTGTCGGTAATGGCGCAACCTTTTATGCAAGATTAGCAATACATGTTTTTGACGCTGCCGATGCTGGAGATAAAGTTGCGATTGAGATCATTACCGAAGGTTGCCAGTACTTTGAAGCCGTATTTTACAAGTTAATGGCAATGAATCCTAATAAATTGTCACTAATTGGTGGTCTAAAACCTCGTTTGATGCAGTGGTTACCAGAAGCCGTGGCAACACAAATTAGCGAGCCTGAAAATCCCCCTGAAATTGGCGCAGTCCTTTTTGCTATGAACGAGCATAAAAACTAACTGGTTGATTTTTAAAACGAACACGTAAGTTAAACAAATAATTGAGTAATGTTATGACCACATTAATGGAACAAGAAGCTAAGCAAACACCAAAAGTAATTGCTGAGCAAATCAAATTAAATGCAGCGGTTGCTGAAAAAATTGGCAATAAACTGACTACTATTGATCCAAAAATGGTGATGATTATCGGTCGTGGCTCTTCTGATCATGCTGGTGTATTTGGTAAATATTTAATTGAAATTGAAGCTGGTATACCTACATTTGCAGCTGCACCTTCTGTTGCATCTGTTTATGGCAAAACCTTAAAACTTGATAATGCGTTTGTAATTGTTATCTCTCAATCAGGCCGCAGCCCAGATATCTTATCACAAGCACAAATGGCGAAAGATGCCGGTGCTTACGTTGTAGCATTAGTTAATGATGAAACATCACCACTAGCCGAAATTGCTGATGATGTTCTACCACTGCGCGCAGGCCCTGAAAATTCAGTTGCAGCAACTAAAAGCTATTTAGCTACCTTGTCTGCGTTATTGCAATTAACTGCTTATTGGAGCAAAAATGACGAATTGGTTTCTGCTCTAAATACTTTGCCAGAAGCGCTTTTAAAAGCAATTGATGCACCTGCTCAGTTAACTATTGATGGCTTAGGTGATACTCGAAACTTGGTGGTATTAGGTCGCGGTTTAGGTTATGCAGTGTCTAAAGAAATTGCTCTTAAATTAAAAGAAGTATGTTCAATACACGCTGAAGCATTTTCAAGTGCAGAGTTTTTACATGGTCCCGTTACTTTGGTCGCGCAAAAATTAACAATATTGGATTGTCATGTAAATGATGAGTCGGATCAGTCTCATAAAGAACAAATCATCGAAGTTAAATCCCGTGGTGCTGACTTAATTCACTTACAACAAATTGTTAATGATGTTCACCCTAGATTAGCGCCTTTATTAGTACTACAACGTTTTTATCTAGATGTAGAGAAAGTAGCACTAGCGAAAGGTTTTAATCCTGATGAACCGCAAGGTTTGAAGAAAGTAACCAGGACGCTTTAATATGCTTAATACCATTAACATTGCAACATTCTTTGATGGCCAAAAACTGCGTAAAAATGTAGCGGTGAGCATTTCTAATGGCAAAATTGTTAGCATAGATAAAGCGGCAAGTGATGTACAGCCAGGAATTATGGCTCCGGGTTATATTGATGTGCAAGTTAATGGTGGTGGCGGGGCATTATTTAATAGCGCTCCCACTGTTGAGACAATTAAAACCATAGGTGCCGCTCATGCAAAGTTTGGCACAACCGGTTTTTTACCTACCTTGATCACCGATAAAGTTGATGTGATGCAACTCGCGGCTGATGCCGTATGTGAAGCTATAAAGCAAAAAACGCCGGGTGTTTTAGGTGTACATTTTGAAGGGCCACATTTATCAATTCCTAAAAAAGGAGTACATAGCCCTGAATTTATCCGCGGTATTACCAATGCTGAAATGGCGGTGTTTACTCGTCAAGACCTTGGCAAAGTAGTTGTTACTTTAGCCCCCGAAAATGTATCTATTGAAGATATTAAAACGTTGGTAGCTGCTGATGTTCATGTTTGTTTAGGTCACTCTAATGCAGACTATGAAACCGTGATGAAAGCGTTAACTGCAGGAGCCACAGGTTTTACTCATTTGTTTAACGCAATGTCGGCATTTGGGGCTCGTGAACCTGGAATGGTTGGCGCAGCATTGCTAGATGATAACAGCTGGTGTGGATTAATTGTTGATGGTCATCATGTTCATTTCGATGCAGCCAAACTGGCAATTAAGGCTAAAGAAAATGGCAAAATGATGTTAGTGACTGATGCCATGCCGCCGGTTGGCACTGATGACGAAAGCTTTCCTTTCTTTGATTCAAAAATCATTCGTACTGGTGACCGGTTAAACGCACTTACTGGTGAACTGGCTGGCTCTTGTTTGGACATGGCTGGCGCGGTTATAAATACCGTTGAACATTTGCAGGTAGAATTTACTGAAGCGCTGCGTATGGCATCAACATATCCTGCTGAGTTTTTAGCATTAGACAATCAAAAAGGGCGCCTGCAACCAGGCGCCTGTGCAGACTTTGTTATACTCAATGACAATTTGTCGGTTAAGCAAACTTGGATTTCCGGGCAGCCAGTATTTAAGAATTAGCATTTAATCTACAATGATTAAAACCAATTAAAACAGCAAAATAAAAATAATAAAAACTTTAATAAGCTGAAAACAAAAGGCAAAATTATGACAATATCGATTGAAACTCAATCTAATAAACAAAGCAGTATTATCCCAATGGCGATAGTCGCAGGGTTATTTTTCATTTTGGGCTTTGCGACCTGGCTTAATGGTTCTTTAATGCCTTATTTAAAACAAATATTGCAACTTTCACCATTCCAAGCCTCTCTCATTCTTTTCTCTTTTTACATTGCAGTAACGTTTACAGCGCTGCCTTCAGCATGGGTTATTCGCAGGGTTGGTTATAAAACCGGAATGGCGTTGGGTATGGGCGTTATGATGCTTGCCGGTCTTTTGTTTATACCAGCAGCAAAAAGCCAAATATTCGCTTTGTTCTTGCTTGCCCAATTGGTAATGGGAACGGGTCAAACATTGCTGCAAACGGCAGTTAATCCGTATGTTGTTCGAATTGGACCTGAAGAGTCTGCTGCCGCGCGCGTCAGTGTGATGGGGATTTTAAACAAGGGTGCAGGAGTTGTTGCACCAATTGTGTTTAGCGCATTAATTTTGGATAGCTTTAAAGATCGAGTTGGTACTGAACTCAGTCAAATACAAATAGATGAGATGGCTAATGGTCTGGTACTTCCTTATTTGGGAATGGCAATTTTCATCGGTATATTAGCTATTCTTGTTAAAAAATCACCTTTGCCGGAACTAGAAAGTGAAGGCGATACTAGCGAAAGTGGCAAAGGGCATTTAAAAGAGGCATTATCGCACCCAAATCTTGCTCTTGGTGTTGCCGCATTATTTTTCTATGTTGCCGTTGAAGTGATAGCCGGTGATACGATTGGTACATTTGCATTATCGCTTGGTGTTGAGAGCTACGGTGTAATGACATCATATACGATGGTTTGTATGGTTGTGGGCTATAGTATCGGGATTTTAACAATCCCAAGATTCATTTCTCAACCTACAGCGTTAACAATTTCGGCGGTATTAGGCTTAGTATTAACAGTATTAATTGTTACCGGTGATAATACCTCATACACAATCGCCAACACCCTGTTAGTACCATTTGGCGGTACCGCATTGCCAGATACCTTATTAATGATTGCTTTATTAGGCCTAGCAAACGCTATCGTTTGGCCAGCAGTATGGCCGTTAGCCTTATCGGGCATGGGTAAACTTACCAGCGTAGGCTCAGCATTACTGGTAATGGGAATATCTGGAGGTGCATTTGGGCCTCTATTTTGGGGCTTAACAAGTTCTGCTACTGACTTAGGTCAGCAAGGTGGTTATATGGTTATGTTTCCTTGTTACCTATTCATCTTATTTTATGCCGTGAAAGGCCATAAAATGCGTAGCTGGTCTTAATCTTATAAGCTAACTTAAAACCTTCTCTCTCCCTAGAGAATAAAAGCCCTGACTCTGCGGAGTCAGGGCTTTTATCTATTTAAGAAATGAGAAGCTAGAAACGAAAAGCGCAGTAAAGTGACCACTATTTAGCTTTAGTTATTCTACGGATAGCCCATAGCTAATACAAATAAGTTATCTCGTTATAAATACAAATTATATCTATCAAAGGCTTTTCGTTTCTCGTACCTCGCATCTCGTTTCTGTTTTAAGCTTTGTTTTGAACACTTACTTTCTGTCCATCTTGTAAACGCTCTGCACCGCGAACAGCAACATTATCACCAGCCTCTAAATCGCCTTTAATTGCCACCCAGTCACCTTGCCCATCGCCAACGGTAACCGTCATTTTATGAGCAGTATTGTCTTGGTCTATTTTCATTACATACGTTTCATTTCGTCGTAAAATAAGCGCATCTCGATGAATTGCCAAAGTTTGAATTTCGGCTTGCACCGGTATTTCTACTTTAACCAGTTCACCTGCAGTCCAATATTGTACGCTGTCATTATCTAAGGTAATACGCAATTCAAAGGTTTGTGAACGAGGATCTGCTGAAGGAATTATTGCATTTATTCGCGCTTTAGTTTGATAAGTATCACTAAACACAGTTAATGTTTTGTCTCTTTTAATAAAAGCCATATAACGAATTGGTACAAATAAACGAACCTGCAAGTTTTCAGTATCAATAAATCTTAATAGCACTTGCGAGCGATTTACATCGCTACCTTCGCGTTCTAGGCGTTCAGTTATAACGCCGGTAAAAGGGGCAACAATATGAGCACGTTCTAATTGATCATTAATTTGTTTTAATTTTAACTGGGCAATTTCCAAATCGGCGGCAGCTAATTCATACTTAGACCGAGTTTGATCGAGTTGGAATTCAGCGGTATTATTTTGCGCTTTTAATGTTTGTAAACGAGCTAATTCACGCTTTAAATAGGCTAAATTGATATTTTCTCGCTTGATTTGAGCCTGTTTTTCAAGTTGCAGTAATTCAAGTGGTAAGGTGTCCATTTTTACTAAAGTGTCACCCTCGTTGACATAACTTCCAGGTTCAATAATCCATTGCAACTGACCATTTACACCAGCGGTAATAGCGACATTAGAACTGCTATAAACAGTGCCTAATAAGTTAGCACTTGGCGATAAGTTGGTGTTTTTAACGACTTCAATTTTTACCGGACTCGACGGGTGTTCACCTTGAGCATAGGCAAAGTTACCTACACATAACAAGCTGCTAAGAAGTACGACTGATTTTATTGTAAACATATTCATAATTATTACCCATTCACCGCTTTGGATTGTAATTTCTCTAGATTTTCTATTTGTAAATCTTTAGCATTCATATTGTCAAAACTCCCCGAGTCTGTTTCTTCACCTAAGCGTAATAAACTGGGCAGTAGTATTAACGTAAATATGGCACTTATTGCCATTCCGCCAACAATGACTGTTGCTAAACCTCGATATATTTCAGCGCCAACTCCTGGCATTACCATTAACGGTAGCATGCCAAAAATACTGGTTAACGTACTCATATAAACAGGCCTAGCCCTTATCCTTACAGCTTGTGCTACTGCAACTCTACGATTCGCGCCTTCTCGTTCAGCTACCCTTGTTTGATCAACCAACAAAATTGCGTTATTTACCACTAAGCCTAATAAAATGATAAAACCAATCATGGTTAACAAATCCAATGACTGAAATGTCACAAGATTTAATATTGCCAGTGAAGCCACACCTCCGGCTACAGCCATTGGCATTACTAATAACACTAAAAGACTGTCTTTTGCTGATTTAAATAATGCTGTCATTAGTAAAAATAAAATAATTAATGCAAGTATAAAATTAGTGATCATGTCAGTGATCGCTCGCTTCATTTTATTCGCATTACCGCTTAATTTTATTGTTGCATTATTTGGTAATACTTGGTTCATTAATGGAATGACATTTTCGTTTAATGTGCTTATAGCTTCCTCAAGAGACATGTCTTCTGGTGGAGATACTCTTAAGCTTATGGTTCGTTTACCATCAACTCTACGTAATTGGGTTGGACCAACCGTACGCTTGATTTTAGTAAGTTCACCTAATGTTTGTACTCCAGCTAATGGGGTATAAATTGGTAAAGTCGCCAGCTCATCTGGATTAGACCAATCAGAGCCTCGTAGAATAATATTCATGCGGTTATTACCATCAAAATATTCACTGACAAATAAACCATCTGTAAATGCTCTAACGGCATTAGCCACATCATTTCTATTCAGACCTGCTTGCGCTATACGGCGATCATTAGGGATAAGTTGCAGTTCAGGCTCGGCCATAGATAAGCCAGGAATAGGTTGCGCACTTACGCCGGGCATGTGCTGATTAATGGCACTGATCCCCGTTTGAGCGGTTAGCATTAGTTCTTCAAGGTTAGGTCCTTGAATATCTAAATTAATAGAACGACCATTACCGCCGCCACTTACGTTTATCATTGAACCTCTAAACAAATAGACTTGTGTATCGGGTAAGTCCGCGAGAATATCGCTGCGCACAATAGTCATTAACTCTTCTACTTTGCTCGGATCGTCAGCATAAATAAAACCACCGCTAAAACTTGCGCCATAAGAATAGAAGTTATAGCTTTTAATTTTTGGTAACTGTTCGCCGGTTAAGTGGGGTTGAATTCGTGCTTTTACTAATTGTGCCATCTCTTTATCAATAAAGTTTAAGTTACCCCCTGGCGGTAAACTGATGTTAAAAAAGAAACCATCTATGGGAGTTCTTGGCATAAAGTCGGTTTTAGGAACAAGTAAAGCGCTTATTGCTAATGAACCACCGAGTAAAATACTTATCCAAGTATATCTTTTTGTTGAAGAGTTAGTTAAACGCATCACCAAAGAGGTAATTTTTTGCCAATAATGTTCGAAAGGATCTGCTTTAGGTAAATCTTTTAACCAGTACTTACTGGCAATGGGTAATACCGTAATTGCTGCAATTAAAGAAGCGACAACAGCAATTGAAAGCGTTAAAGCTAAGTCTGAAAACAGCTGTCCTTCAATGCCTTGCATGAATAGAATAGGCAGAAAAATAGCAACACTGGTTGCCGTTGAGGCAAATAATGCTCCTGTAACTTGAAATGCTCCTAGCAAAACCGCTTTATGATTTTTAAGACCATTAGCTCTGAGGCGGACAATATTTTCTTGTACAATAATTGCTGCATCAAGCACCAAACCAACCGCAAACGCTAAGCCTGCAAGTGATATAACATTCAAGCTTCGATCAAACAAACTCAACCCTAAAAATGCCACCATTAATGATATAGGAATAGTACTGGCAATAATTAATGTTGGTTTTAATCCGCGTAAAAATAACCACAAAACCCCTAAGGCTAGTAACACACCTAACCCTAAGTTGCTTTTAACTAGAGTAAGAGCATTTCTGATATGTACTGATGAGTCAAAACTTAAATCAATAGTAACGCCATGCTCTGCTAACACGCCAGTGTTGAGTTCGTTAATGGCAAGGTTTATATCATCTAATAACTTAACCGTATTGGCGTCATTATTACGGGTAACTGTGATGTAATACGCTGGGCTGCCATTTCGTAACGTTAAGCCAAAACGATCAACCAAAGTTTCTTCTATTGTAGCTATGTCTTTTAAAAATATAGGACGTTGACTTTGATAGCCTATGATCATGTCATTTAGGCTACTAACATCATACTGGCCAATAAAGCGAACAGTGTATTGGCGTCTTCCAACATCGGCAAAACCACCAGATATATCAGCAGAGCGAGCAATAGTAGAACTGATTTTACCTAATTCAATACCCATAGCTGCTGCTTGGTATGGGTCAAAACTAATGCGCAGTTCTTTCGGTCTTTTAGAGTTTAAATTTACTTGTCCAATACCGGGGATACGAGCGAGCCTTGGCTCGACAACATCTTCAATGAGTTTTTGATAACTTCCCATGTTTTTATTTGGATTAGTATCTAATATCTTTACCAATAGGGATGCCGCATTTGGTCCACCACGGCCTCCGCCAGCTGCAACAACTGGTTCAATAGCATCCAGCGGCAATGGAGGGGCTTGATTTAATTTATTAATAACATCAAGCATGGCTTGTTGCATATCACTGCCAACGGCAAAAGTAAGGGTGATATTACCGAAGCCACTATTAATACTGGTGGTTACATCAGTTACCCCTCTAGTATTTTTAACCACGTTCTCTTGCGGTTCTATAATCACTGACTCCATTTCTTGCGGAGAGGCACTGCGCCAGCCTGTTGAAATTGTAATTTGCGGCTGTTCAATATCTGGCGTTAACTGGATTGGCAATTTAGCAATACTGATCGCACCAAATACAAAAATAAGTGCGACTATTACTAAAATAGCAGCAGGATTGTTTAAGGAGCTACGGGTTAAATTCATCAAAAAATTCCAATCGAATAATACTTAATGTTATTGCCGAATATTATAATTAGTTAACATGGCATTAACATAAACAAAGTGTTTCTAATTATTTCACTCAGTGTAATCGTTTAATATAATTATGTGGTTATTTTAAGACCAACACCTGCTTGGTTACGATAAGTAACAATCCCTCCAATAATTGTTACAAAATATTTGAAACTTTATGATGAATATCAATGTCTTTAGGTCATAATGTAAATGATGACTATACTCAGTGTAAGTACTTGTAATTAAATTTATATCTCTATACCTATACCTTCGGAATTTCTATGAAACCAATGAATGTGATTAAAACCCCTTTAATAGCACTAACTTTGCTAAGTTTATTTGCTTGTGAACAGCAAAAGCGAGAAAAACCACAAGTTGAAGTGGTAGTAAAAACAGTTGAGCAATATCCTTATCAAAGTAGCAATACTTTTGTTGGCCATTTAACCGCTACTAGCGATGTTGCCATACAAGCTCGAGTGAAAGCGAAAATCACCGCCGTAAATTTTAAAGAAGGCTCCAAGGTGGTTGCCGGCGATGTGTTGTTTGAACTCAATGATGATGAATTGCAAGCACAATACAAGCAGGTGAAAGCTGAAGTCTCACGCTCCGTTTCGGCATTAAATGTTGCGCAAAAGAACTATAACCGCGGTCAAGAATTAGCACCCGATGGTTACATTTCTACATCAGAATTAGATAACTTAGAAGGCAAGCTGGCAGAAGCTAATTCGCAATTGGAAGCAGCAAAAGCGCAACTAGAAACCGCCAAAGTTAATCTCGCCTACAGTAAAATTGCTGCACCATTATCGGGAACAATAGATCGAAGTAAATTTAGTGTTGGCGATATTGTCAGTCCCGAGGTTGGTTCATTAACGACTATCGTTGCGGTGAATATGATGGAAGTACCATTTCAGTTGAGTGAAAAGGTATATTGGAAACTTGTTCGTCGTTTTCAAAAAGAAAAGATCAAAATGGGGGCGCGTAAGCCTATAGTGGAAATTGCTTTTGCTGCCGATGACATTTATGAGCATCAAGGTTCGATCGAGTTTATATCAAACCGGGTAAACCCTGAAACAGGCTCTATGGAAGTCAGAGCAACAGTACCAAATCCCGATGGTATTTTAAAGCCAGGGCAATACGTTCAGGTTATCCTCAAATCACCAACAGCAGTTGATACTATTATGATCCCGCAAAGTGCAGTGCAATCTGATCAACAAGGCGACTTTGTGATGACCATTGTTGATGATCATAAAGTCAAACGCAGCAACGTTACCTTAGGAAAACGGGTCGATACTTTAGTTATCGTTGAAGACGGGTTAGTGGTTGATCAAACCCTGGTGATTAGCGGCGTACAACAAATTCGTGTTGGTCAGCAAGTTAAAACCAAATTCGCTGTAGCACCAACGTCTGCCGCTGATAGCTCTGCAAATAATCATTAATAGGCGATAACAATGATCAGTAAAACCTTTATTACACGCCCAAAACTTGCGTTAGTTATTGCCATTATATTAACCCTGATTGGCATAATTTCGGGCATAAACCTGCCAATATCTGAATATCCAAGTGTGGCACCGCCGCAAGTAGTAGTGTCAGCCAACTATTCTGGTGCATCTTCTGATGTGGTTAAAGAAAGCGTCGGCTTGCCCATTGAAGAAGCGGTTAATGGTGTTGAAGGGATGATTTATATGTCTTCAAAAAGCGCGAACGATGGCAGCTATAAGCTTACAGTAACCTTTGCGGTAGGCACCGACCCTGATATGGCACTGGTACGGGTGCAAAACCTGGTGTCGATGGCTGAGCCGAAATTGCCCCAAGAAATTAAGCAAGCAGGATTAACCATCAAAAAGCAATCACCTGATATGTTGTTTTTAGTTAACCTGTTCGCCACCGATGCTGGTTTTGATCGGGCATTTATTTCCAATTATGTGAAAATTAACCTGCTTAATGCCTTGAAAAGGGTCGATGGTATTTCTGAAGCTAGCATTATGGGAGAAGCCGCTTATTCAATGCGAATTTGGTTAGACCCACAAGAAATGGCAGCATTGAGTGTCACCCCAAGCGATGTTCAATCGGTTTTACAAGAACAAAATATTCAAGTTGCTGCGGGTAAAGTTGGTGCCCCACCTTTTGATAATAACGTGCAAACGCAATATACCCTGCAAGCGCAAGGTAAACTTGCTACCGTTGAAGAGTTTGAAGATATAGTGATCCGTGCCGGCGCGGGCGGTGCTTTGGTGTTGCTAAAAGATGTTGCTGAAGTTGAACTTGGGCAAGCAGATTATTCGATAATCACGAAAGTGGATGGCAAAGATTCGAGTACGGTTGCGCTGTATTTATTACCCGGCGCGAACGCTTTGGATACGGGGGATAGAGTTAAGCAGTTATTGGCGGAGGTTGCCCCAAGTTTTCCCGAGGGTATTGATTACTCCATTGGTTATGATACCACGCGTTATGTCAGTACTTCGATTGCCAAAGTAGTGGTGTCTTTACTCCAGGCAATCGCCTTGGTTATTATTATCACCTTCGTCTTTCTTGGTAGTTGGCGCGCAGCATTAGTGCCATCTATTGCCATTCCCGTTTCACTTATTGCTTCCTTTTCTGTACTGTTGTTGGCCGGAATGTCGATCAATACCATAACCTTGTTTGGCTTAATTTTAGCCATAGGTATTGTCGTAGATGATGCTATTTTGGTAGTGGAGAATACGGAACGACATTTAGATGAAGACCCGAATATCAATCCAGAGCAAGCGGTAACCAAAACCATGGAAGAGGTGAGTGGCCCTATTATTGCCACTACTTTAGTCTTGTTGGCAGTATTTATTCCCGTTGCCATGCTGCCCGGCTTAACCGGTATTATGTATCGTCAGTTTGCGGTGACTATCTGTGTGGCAGTATTATTCAGTTCGTTAAATGCATTAACTTTGTCACCAGCATTATGTAAATTACTATTAAAACGCCAGGAAACTGAAGCTGGCTGGTTTAAAAAGTTCAATAGTGGCTTTAATTTTATTAAAGGTAAATATGGCGCCGTTGTCGCTACATTGATCCGAAAAACGCTGGTCATTGCCATCGCTTTAGCTGTGGTCTTTGCAATGCTTGGATATGGATTTATAAAAACGCCAACCGGTTTTGTCCCACCTGAAGATAAAGGTATATTCATCGTCAGTGTGCAGTTGCCTGATGCCAGTTCGCTAGTTCGTACCGAAGAGGTATTGACTAAACTCACTGAGCAATTGAATCAAGATAGTCGTATTGAAAGTATTACTGCCGTTTCGGGGTATAGTATTTTAAATAGCGCCGCGCAAAGTAATGCAGGGTCAATGTTTATTGTATTAAAGCATTGGGACGAGAGGGAAAGTCGCCAGGATATCGTATTTGCAATAACTCAGAAAGTGAATTATTTAGCGTTTATGCACGTACCTGAAGCGCAGGTATTTGCGATGTCGCCACCGGCCGTTCCCGGCATGGGGGCGGTAGGCGGATTAGAGTTTATTTTACAGGATAAAATGGCTCGTTCACCAACAGAAATGGCCAGTATTCTCAATGAGTTTGTGATTGAGGCGAATCAACACCCGGCATTAACCGGCGTTTACAGTACCTATCGAGCTAATGTGCCACAATACCTTGTGGATGTAGATCGTAAGAAAGCGAAAACACTAGGCTTAAACATTGCAGACGTTTATAGCACTTTACAGGCACAACTGGGCTCTGTTTATATCAATGATTTTAATAAATTTGGCCAAACCTATAAGGTGATCATGCAAGCCAAATCTGAATATCGACAAAATATCTCGGATTTACAGGCCTTATATGTACGTAATAGCAATGGGGATATGATCCCATTAACTACCATTGCTGAAATCGAAGCGATTCATGGCCCGGATATAAGTGACCGTTATAATTTATTTAACTCGATAAGTATTAGAGCATCCGCCAGCCCAGGGTTTAGTTCTGGTGAAGGTATAGCTGCAATGGAACAAATTGCCGCACAAGTGTTACCACAAAGTTTTCAATACGAATGGACTGGCATGACTTATCAAGAAATTGAAGCGGGTAACATGGCGATTTATGCTTATGCGCTGGCATTGGTTTTTGTGTATCTGTTTTTAGTCGGGCAATACGAGAGTTGGTCAATTCCTGCCGCCATTATTTTGGTTGTACCTATTGCCATGGGCGGGGCGATACTTTCTTTGAACTTGGTCGGTTTTTCGTTAAATCTTTTTGCCCAAGTAGGCCTTATTTTGTTAATTGGCATGGCGGCAAAAAATGCCATTTTGATTGTTGAGTTTGCTAAAAATCTACGTGAAGATGAAAATAAATCGATAATAGAAGCGGCTAGCATGGCGGCCGATTTACGTTTTCGTGCGGTTTGCATGACCGGGGTATCTTTTATTGTGGGCATAATCCCTTTGGTTTTGGCAACGGGGGCAGGGATGTTTAGCCAGAAATCGTTAGGTATCACAGTATTTGGTGGTATGTCAGTAGCTTTAGTGGTTGGTACGCTTATTATTCCTGTGTGTTATGTAATGGTCCAAAGCACAAGAGAAAAACTTAAAGGGTAATTGAGAGACTTTAATGATACAGGCTGGGAGGTTGAATTCCCGGCCTTTTTTATAACTTTAGTAACTAGTAACGAAGAGCGTTGAGGTTAATCTTGAAGCTAGGTTGATTCTGATTCATTAGACATTACTTTCCCTGCTCCATGATATCCAGAATAAAGGAACCACTTCCTGAACTTGTTTCAGGATCTGCTTTTATTCTTTGAAGTTGAGTTGTATTGCGGAATGTATAGACGTGGTATTTTGCTTTTCGTTTCTCGTATCTAAATTCTAGCTTTTTGTCGTTTTACGTATACTCTTCAAGTTGTGTAACCATAGCATCACCATCAACCAAACTAATAATGCCCTCCACCCAGACGTATTTATTCAGTTTTTTAGAGCGGTAACGCAAGATGATTTTTGCTTCTCGATTACCTAATAATTCAGCAGATATAAAAGATACGTCGGTGCCAATCCTTGAACGACTTTTATGGCTCTGCGTTAAATAAGCGATATATTCAGGTTTAGAGTAATTCAGCACAAAACCGTAGCCATTTGAACCTTGAGTGATCGTGACTGATAATTGTGGAGATAGCACAGTTTGCAGAAGGCTTTTCGCTTCTGTCTTATGAAAATCGATAAATTGTTGTGCAATATGATTTATTGACTCTTCAGACAGCACGTCTTCAGCCACAGCTGTAGCGCTAAAGTTAAGCCAAACCATAAGCAACAAAATTAATTTATTCATACCCTGCTTATCGCATCCGTTAGCACGAAGTGATTTTTAAAAAATAATATTTAACGGTTATTTAAATGTTATTTTGATCACTTCCCAAGTCACAATATGGCGTGTGCTGTTTTTATACCAAACCACTTAATCAATACCGTAGTTGGCAATAGGGATGTTTATTTTTGTTAACGGTTTACTTAAAGATACCTTATTTTAGCGACTTTTGTGCAATTTTTTTTAATTTCAATTCATTTAAATGATATTTACGACAATACATATAAAATTTACGCCAAAACATAGAGTAAAGGTTCTAAATTAACTTTAAAGATGATATTAATAATAGTAAGTTAAATACAGAATAGGTCATTTGAGTTTTATAAACGCTACTTATGAAATTATAAGACTGTACTAATATTTATACTCAACATGTTGAAATAACTTAGTAATTCAGCAATTTTAAAAATACTATGAAGGTAGATTCTATGCAAATCGGTATACCTAGAGAAAGTCTTTCCGGTGAAAATCGCGTATCGGCATCTCCAGCATCAATTCAAGCATTAATTAAGCTTGGGTTTGACGTGATTGTAGAGCAAGGCGCTGGCGATAAAGCCAGTTTTAACGACTCAGTTTATCAAGATGCTGGTGCAACTATTGTAACCAAAGAGCAAGCTTGGCAAGCTGATATTGTGATGAAGGTTAACCAACCTGAATCGACTGAAGTTGAGCTTTTAAAAGATGGCTCTAAATTAGTGAGCTTTATTGCTCCAGCCCAAGCTCCTGAGTTATTAGAGCAGTTGAGTGCTAAAAACGTAGACACTTTAGCGATGGAAATGGTACCTAGAATGACGCGTTCGCAATCGATGGATGCGCTTAGTTCAATGGCAAATATTGCTGGTTACCGTGCTGTTATTGAAGCAACTAATCACTTTGGTCGTTTTTTGACCGGGCAAATAACTGCAGCAGGTAAAATACCACCCGCGAAGGTAATGATTATCGGTGCAGGTGTTGCTGGTCTTGCCGCAATTGGTACTGCGGGTAGTTTAGGTGCGATTGTTCGTGCATTTGATACTCGCCCTGAAGTAAAAGAGCAAATCGAGAGTATGGGCGCCGAGTTCTTAGAACTTGATTATGAAGAAGAAGATACCGGTAGTGGTGATGGTTACGCGAAAGAAATGAGCCAGGCATTTATTGATGCTGAAATGGCCTTGTTTTTAGAGCAAGCGAAAGATGTTGATATTATTATTACCACTGCGATGATCCCTGGTCGTCCTGCACCGAAACTTATCACTGAAGAAATGGTCAATGCGATGAAGCCCGGTTCAATCGTTGTCGATTTAGCCGCACCAGGTGGCGGTAACTGTGAGTTAACGGTTCCTGGCGAAATTAACGAAGTTAATCAGGTTAAAATTATTGGTTATACTGATTTTGTTTCTCGCTTACCAAACCAATCAAGTCAATTATATGCAAATAACTTAGTTAACTTGATGAAGTTATTGTGTAAAGAAAAAGACGGCAACATCAATATCGACTTTGATGATGTGGTGCTGCGTAACATGACTGTTGTTAAAGATGGGGTAGTTACCTTCCCACCACCACCTATTCAAGTTTCAGCGGCCCCGGCTGCCCCTAAAGTTGAAGCGCCAGTTGAAGTGGCAGAAGAAGAGCCAAAATCAAACACCGGTAAATACATCGGCATGGCAGCTGCTGCCGTTGGTTTTACTTGGGTAGCAAGCGTTGCTCCGGCTGATTTCTTATCACACTTTACCGTATTTATTCTAGCTTGTGTTGTTGGTTATCACTTAGTTTGGAACGTGACTCATGCATTACATACCCCGCTTATGAGTGTAACAAATGCTATTTCTGGCATTATTGTTGTCGGTGCCTTACTGCAGGTCGGCAGTGATTCACTTGCCGTACAGGTTCTCGCGGGGATTGCTATCCTCATAGCCTCAATTAATATTGCTGGTGGCTTCTTTGTCACTAAACGTATGCTTAAAATGTTTCGGAAATAGGAGTCGTTAGTATGTCTGAAGGAATTATTACAGCTGCGTATATTATTGCGGCACTATTATTTATTATGAGTCTTGCTGGTTTGAGTAAGCAAGAAACTGCCGAAGCAGGTAACTGGTACGGTATTATTGGTATGTCAATTGCGTTAATTGCTACGGTTGTAAACCCGGCGGTTACCGGAGTACCATTAATTGTTGTTTGTATGGTTGTTGGTGGCCTAATTGGTTTACGTCTAGCCAAAAAAGTTGAAATGACTGAAATGCCGGAGCTAGTTGCTGTGTTGCATAGTTTTGTCGGTTTAGCTGCGGTTTTTGTTGGTTATAACAGCTTTTTAGATCACAGTGTACTAATGGTTGGCTCGGCGCTAACCATACATAATGTAGAAGTATTTTTGGGTGTGTTCATTGGCGCGGTAACTTTTACCGGTTCAATTGTCGCTTTCGCTAAATTGAAAGGTATTATTAATACCTCGGCGCTAATGTTGCCACAACGTCATAAACTGAATTTAATTGCCGGTATAGTTTGTATATACCTGATGGTTGAATTTGTACAAGCTGGCGGTGCGTTAACGCCATTAATTATAATGACGGCTATTGCTTTCTTATTTGGTTGGCACTTAGTTGCATCAATTGGCGGTGCAGATATGCCAGTCGTTGTTTCGATGCTTAACTCATACTCTGGTTGGGCAGCCGCTGCCGCTGGTTTTATGTTAGGTAATGACTTGCTTATCATCACTGGCGCTTTAGTTGGTTCATCAGGTGCAATCCTTTCTTATATTATGTGTAAAGCGATGAATCGTTCATTCATCAGCGTTATTGCTGGTGGCTTTGGCACAGACGTGCAGGTAGCGAAAGATGTCGATTACGGAGAGCATCAAGAAATAACCGCAGAAGCAACTGCCGATTTACTTACCGAAGCAAAGTCTGTGATCATTACTCCAGGTTACGGCATGGCTGTTGCACAAGCACAATACCCGGTGTATGAAATTACCCGTGCATTACAAGAACGTGGTATTGACGTACGTTTTGCTATTCATCCTGTAGCGGGGCGCTTACCAGGGCATATGAACGTATTATTAGCTGAAGCTAAAGTTCCTTATGACATTGTACTAGGCATGGATGAAATTAATGATGATTTCCCTGAAACTGATGTTGTACTTGTTATCGGAGCGAATGATACAGTTAACCCAGCAGCCGCTGAAGATCCAACAAGTCCTATTGCCGGTATGCCGGTTTGTGAAGTTTGGAATGCCAAACAAGTCATTGTCTTTAAGCGTTCAATGAACACCGGTTACGCAGGTGTACAAAACCCATTATTCTTTAAAGACAATACCGCTATGCTATTTGGTGATGCGAAAGACTCGGTAGAGAAAATATTTAAAGCATTATAAAGATAAATCTGCTGCGCATTTTTATATAGACCACTTCGTGGCATTAGTTTAATTAATCAGCCCGCAATTGCGGGCTGTTTTTTTTTACATGGAATTGTACATCAAGGATAATGCCTTTTTTGGAATTTGTAAGATATAATGGTTTTCATATCAATTTAAAAACTACCCCATTTTCAGGAACCAATATGAAAGTAAGCAAAAATACTATCGTTCAATTTCACTATGTACTTAAAACCGAACAAGGCGATGTGATTGAAGATTCAACTGGTGGCGATCCAGTAGCCATTTTATGCGGCCATAAAAATATGATCATCGGCGTAGAAAATGCTTTGGAAGGCAAAGAGAAAGGCGATAAGTTCGATGTTACAGTAAGTCCTGAAGATGGTTACGGCGAATACATCGAAGAAGCAATACAACGCGTACCGGCTAAGCACTTACAAGGCGCTGAAAAATGGGCACCTGGTATGGTGGCCGTTGTTCACACTGAGCAAGGCGAGCGCCAAGTAACTGTTCTTAAAGTTGGTAAGTTTATGGTCACGGTTGATACTAACCATCCATTAGCAGGTCAAACATTAAACTTTAATATTGAAATTATTGATGTACGTGAAGCACAAGAGAGTGAAATTTCGCATGGCCATGCCCACGGTGTTGGCGGACATCACCATTAAGGTTCGTTAAGTTTTAATCGCATTCTGCATAAGTATAAAGTCAACTCAGTACTTATGCAGGACGGTATAATGTTCTTTAAAAAGAATACAGTAAGGCAAGCTGCAAGGTGAATGGACTGTATTGCAAATTATCTAGACGCTGATCTGCAGAGTTTTGTTCTAGATCAGTTAGCTCTATATTAGTGTATTTTAACTCGGTTAACAGGGCCATTTGCCGAGTTAGCTCGAAATCAAAGCCAAACATTAGTTGAAAAACTAAATCACCATCACTTTCTAATGATGCATCTTCAATGTTCGCTTCTACATTAACCTCTGCATTTGTTGTTATCCCAGCCCCTATACCTAAATAAGGACGTAAATTACCTTTTCGCTGTACATGCCAATAACTATTAATGGCTAAATAGCTAACTGTTAAGTCTGCTTTAGCGTCTTCATTTGTGTCAATGCCAACACTGCTAAAAGTCATATCTGCATCATTTTCATGTTGATTGAGACTTAATTCTAACGAGATATTATCGGTAAAAAAATATCCTAATCCGAGAGCAAACGTTAAGCCAGGATCGAGCTCTAGTTCGATTTTTTCACTGCTGCCGGTTATTGAATTCAATTCTGCATCGGTATCATCAAAGGCTGAAACACCAATACTGGGTTTTAAGTACCAAGCACCTTGATTGGCTAAGACATTGAAACTAACTACTATTAGCAACACCAAAATCAATATTTTAATTGATATGCTATTTAATAATTTCATCAATTACACCTCAATAATAAATAGAATTTTTAAACGTATATGTTAATAATAGGTTAAATAGCTTGATTTCGTACAATTCAAACACAAAAAGTAATAATAAAAATTAGGGTACATAATGAATAAGAAAACTAAACTTGCATTGGTAATGATGTCTGTATTGCCGTTATCCATACAAGCTGCTGATATTAAAGTTATTCATGCGGGAGAGTTATTGACTGTTCCTGGTAAAACGGTACTTAAAAATCAAACCATTACCATCACTGATAATAAAATTAGCAATATTCAGCAAGGTTTTATTCGTGCCAAAGAAATTGATGAAAACGCTACTTTTATTGATTTAAAAGATAGTTTTGTGATGCCGGGCTTAATGGATATGCATGTGCACTTGCAATTCGAATATGGTGCTAACAATGCCAGTAGCAAGTTAAAAATGTCGGACGAAGAAATGGCGATGCAAAGTGTAAGCTTTGCAAAGAAAACATTAATGGCAGGTTTTACTACCGTCCGCGATTTAGGCGGCAACCCACAACCTTTATACGCATTGCGTGAAGGCATTAATAAAGAGTGGATAGATGGACCAAGGATCATAGCCGCAGGTCGTGTTTCAGTAACAGGTGGACATTTAGATGTTGATGGTATGCGCCATGATTTAATTGAAAAGTATTCACCTGATACTCTATGTGATGGTGCTAGTGATTGTAGAAAAGCAACAAGAAAAGCGGTGAAGTATGGCGCCGATGTGATAAAAATAGCTTCTACAGGTGGTGTTTTATCCGATACTAATACCGGTACAGGGCAACAAATGGCTGACGATGAAATTAAGGAAATTGTCGATACAGCTCATGCGCTAGGGCGTAAAGTTGCTAGCCATGCCCATGCGGCAAGTGGTATTAATGCTGCACTAAGAGCTGGCGTAGACAGTATTGAACACGGTAGTTACGCAGATGAAGACTCTATCACTTTGTTTAAATATTCAGGTGCGTATCTTGTACCAACGTTATTAGCCGGAGATACAGTGGTTAAAATGGCAAACACCAGTGAATTTATGTCTGAGGCAGTAAAGAGTAAGGCAATAAGAGTAGGCAGCGATATGTTAAAAAACTTTGCTCGAGCCTATCAGGCAGGAGTTAAAATAGCTTTTGGTACTGACTCTGGTGTTTCACGTCACGGTACGAACGCTCATGAGGCAGTTTTAATGTTCAATGCTGGGATGGCGCCGATGGATATTTTAAAATCCGCCACTGTTAATGCCGCCGATCTAATCGATAAAACAGCTACCTTGGGTACCTTAGAAAAAGGTAAATTTGCCGATATTATTGCCATGGATGAAAATCCACTACAAGATATTAGCCAACTTGAAAAGGTTGAATTTGTGATGAAAAATGGCACTGTTTTTAAAAATTTGTAATTAGCTTAGTATTAAATAAAGTGGCCTGTGATGACTGAATTTACTGCAACATTTGCGAAGCAAATTTCATGTGTGAATAAACAGCAATGGCAGGCCATATTCAATGATAGTTATCCTTTTTATCAATATTCATTTTTACATGCGTTAGAAAAAAGCCAGGCTGTTTCCTCTAGTACTGGCTGGCAACCCCAACATTTATTAATTCATGCAGAAAATACTCTTATTGCCGCTATGCCGTGTTATTTAAAACAACACTCGTATGGTGAATATATGTTTGATTGGAATTGGGCGAATGCCTATCAGGCTAATAACATTGAATATTACCCTAAACTGCTCAGCGCTATTCCATTTACTCCTGCAACGGGCAAGCGTATTGCAATTCATCCTGAATTTGAACAGTTTCGACATTCAATATTAGCATTAATAGTCGATGTGCTTGGCCAAACAATGGAGCAGTTACAAGCGTCTAATTTTCAATGTTTATTTTTAGATAAAGCAACAAGTGATAGTCTGCATGAAATTGGATTGTTACAACGCACTGATGTTCAATACCATTGGTTTAACAGAAGTTATTCATCATTTTCTGATTTTCTTGGGTGTATGACTGCACGTAAAAGAAAAATGATCAAAAAAGAACGCCAACAAGTGCTGCAACACGAATTAAGCTTTATTTGGTGTCATGGTAATGAAATCACAGAGCAAGACTGGATAAATTTTTATAACTGTTATCAACAAACGTATCAAAAACGCTCCGGTCACCAAGGTTATTTAAACCTTAGCTTTTTTATTGAGTTATCCCAAGAGTGTACAGACAGTATTTTATTGTTGAAGGCAATCAACAGCAAAGAGAACGTTGTCGCAAGCTCGTTGTTTTTTACCTCTGATACTCATTTATATGGGCGCTATTGGGGGAGCTTGCAAGAGTACGATTTTTTGCATTTTGAAACTTGTTATTATCAAGGCATAGAGCATTGTATCAAACATAATTTACAATGTTTTGATGCAGGCGCTCAGGGTGAACATAAAATTTCCCGGGGTTTTGAGCCAGTTAAACTCTATGGTAATTATTTAATTAGACACTCGGGTTTTAAACGAGCGATCGCTGAGTTTCTCGCTAAAGAGCAACGTTATCACAATGAGTATATTCAATCAGCGAGCTCTTATCTGCCGTTTAAATCGGATAATTGAATTTAACTTTCAATCCTTAACTCGAACAGGTTTCACTTTTAACATTCCGGTAGTCATGCTCACTCCGAATAATATTAACGCCGCGCCCATTAACATTGACAGTGTAACCAGCTCTTGTAAAAACAGAACCCCCCAGATGATACCAAACACTGGGATCAAATAAGCAACGGTGATTGCTTTTTCAGGCCCTAATGAAGCAATTAAACGAAAATATAATATGTAGGCCAGTGCTGTACATACTGCCCCTAAAGTGAGAGTTGAGTACATTGCTAAGTCACTTATTGGCGCTGAAGGCCAAGTAGCGGGTAAGAAAGGGATATATACGACAGCAGCAAAAAATTGGCTACCTGTTGCTATTGCTAAAGAACTGACACCGGTTAGTTTTTTCTTGGTATAACACGCGGCAAAACCGTAATTAAGAGCCGCAATAAGGCCGGCAATAATCGCGATAGCAGTATCATCAAAGCTTAAATCACCTTTACCAACAAATAATACTAATACTCCACTAAAACCAACGATTAAGCCTGCTGTTTTAATAAAGGTTAAGCGCTCCTTTAACCAAATAAAAGCAACCAGGCCTGCAAATATTGGTGCGGTTGCATTTAAAATAGACGTTAATCCTGCACTTAACGTTAATGTTGCATACGCGAGTAATAGAAAAGGTATAGCAGTGTTCGTTATACCAACAATAAATATACCTAGCCAGTTGTTGACCACATCTCTTACTCCTTTGTACATCAATAAGAACGGTAACAAGGCGATAAAGCCTATGGCGGCGCGCATAGCGATTAATGCAACAGGTCCTATTTCAGGCGCAGCAATGCGCATAAACATGAAAGATGCTCCCCAAATGGCAGCAAGTGATATAAGTTGAATTAATTGTGAAAGGTTCATCGTTTAAAAGCGGTAAAGATTAACATGAGGTTAATATACTCGTGTTAAATGTAAAAGGTAATGACTTATTTGTTGTTACGTCTTGAATTTACTCTATTATGCCTTATATAAACGCCTATCTAAGCTTAAATTATCTACCTATAAAATGACAATAAGTATTTCTTTATTCCAAAATCAACTTAAACGAATTGACTCAAGTAAAATATTTCAGGGTTTAGTGATTTCGGTAATTATTATCTCAGCGTTACTCATTGGTGCGAAAACTCATGATTTACCCTCTCAGGTGATCACCGTTTTAGCTTTGTTCGATATGGGCATAACGATATTTTTTGCCATAGAAATTGTCATTCGTTATTTAGCTACAGACAGTAAATCAAAGTTTTTTAAAAATGGCTGGAACATATTCGATAGTTTGATTGTTATTGGTAGCTTGATCCCTGCAGGTGGCTCTGGAGTTTTATTAGCACGCTTGTTGAGAGTGTTTAGAGTATTACGTTTAGTATCTATGGTACCAGAGCTAAGGTTACTCATAAATGCACTGTTAAAAGCCATACCTCGAATGGGCTATATAGCCTTATTAATGTTTGTTATTTTTTATATCTATGCGGCTATTGGTAGTATCTTGTTTCATCAAATTAATGATTTTCTCTGGGGCGATGTTTCAGTCTCGTTGCTTACTTTGTTTCGTGTAGCAACGTTCGAAGATTGGACTGACGTGATGTATGAAACAATGACGGTATATCCGATGAGTTGGGTATATTACATCACCTTTATATTTTTTACTGCTTTCATCTTTTTGAACATGATGGTAGGCACGGTATTAGAAGTCATGGCCGATGAGCATGAAATTGAACGGGCGAAAGCACATGGTGAATCAGCAGATGGCGGCGAGCCAGCAAGTCGAGCACAAATAGACCAGTTACAAGCGCAAGTTATTGAATTAAAAGCGTTGATAACAGAAAAATACAAAACTTAAATATCAATTCAGGCTCAGCAATATTATCATATCTAGCATTAATTCATTTTGTGGTAGTTACACTATACTTACTATCACTTAAAATGATGCTTAGCTAGTAAGCATCAATAATAGGATCACATTTTGATAAATGACGTTGTTGGTTGGTTGAATGGGCTGCTTTGGGGTTATGCCCTGGTGCCTTTACTACTTGTTGCCGGTATTTGGTTTACCGTGCGCTTAAAAGCAATTCAGTTTCGTCATTTCACTCATATGTTCTCAGTAATGAGGCATAGCCGCAGTGGTGATGGTCACGGTATCACTTCTTTTCAAGCATTATGTACTTCCTTAGCTGCACGAGTGGGTACTGGTAACCTTATGGGGGTTGCAATTGCCATTTCTATTGGTGGTCCAGGCGCAATGTTTTGGATGTGGGTGATAGCTATCATCGGCATGGCAACCGCCTTTGCTGAAAGCACTTTAGGTCAGCTATATAAAGAAGAAAATAGTGCCGGGGTTTATCGTGGAGGTCCAGCATTTTACATGCTTAAAGGTTTAAAAAGCCCTGCGTTAGCTCTTATTTTCTCTGTTTGTTTATTTATTGGCTACGGCATCATATTTTCTGCTCCTCAAGCCAACTCTATCGCGGAAGCGTTTAATTATTCCTACAATATTTCCCCGTGGATCACAGGTACATTTTTAACAATTTTTTCAGGAATAATTGTTTTGGGTGGGATGAAGAAAATCGCACGGTTTTCTGAACTCGTAGTACCATTTATGGGGATTGCTTATTTTCTCGTCGCATTATGGGTTATTGGCGCAAATATTAGTGAAATTCCAGCTATATTATCAAATATAGTCAGTTCAGCTTTAGGTTTGCGAGAAGCTGGTGGTGGCATGATTGGTGCGGCGATTATGCAAGGCATTAAACGCGGTTTATATTCTAATGAAGCAGGCATGGGGAGCGTACCCCACGCGGCTGCTGCGGCAACACCTTATCCGCCACATCCTGCCTCGCAAGGTTATGTGCAAATGCTAGGCGTATTTTTTGATACTATTGTACTGTGTACGTGTACTGCAATGATTATACTGTTAAGTGGCATTGAACTAGGTCAAGAGTTCGGCATTCAACTAACTCAACAGGCACTTGAAAATGAAGTTGGTTTTTGGGGCAGCGACTTTATTGCTTTAGCGATATTCTTCTTTGGTTTTACCTCCATGGTTGCAAATTACGCTTATGCTGAAAACTCTTTACCATTTATTAAAATGAACAACAAAATAGGTCGATTAATATTTTTAAGCGTTTTCCTAGGTATGATTTTTTACGGTTCAATTGCAACCTTAGGTGAAGTCATTGCCTTAGCTGACTTGGCAGTAGCGCTAATGACAGTAGTAAACGTAGTTGCCATTATGTTGTTAACCAAAACATTGGTCACACTTGCTAAAGATTACAACAGCCATATTGATAAAGGTGATATTCCACGCTTTATTGCTACCCCAGATCAAGAGCAGGAAATGAATTTAACTAGGGGCATTTGGAGCGAAGAGAATACTCGCATTAAATAGTCTTTATATCTGACTATGTTGAACAGGCCGGTTTTTATTCGCTTGTTCAACGTTTATTCTATGGATGATAAGTCGGCAGTTTTTTGCTATGCTTGCGCCATTATTACCCAATACCAATTGGTATTACCTACCTAAATAAACAGGACACTTCATGAGCTTCGATACTATTGGCTTACCAGATGATTTATTAAATGCGGTAAAAGCATGTGGTTACAAAAGCATGACGCCAATTCAGCAGCGTGCTATTCCTGCGGTTCGAGCAGGTCAAGATGTGTTAGCAAGCGCGCAAACCGGCACAGGTAAAACTGCTGCGTTTGCATTACCCATTATTGAACAACTGCTAAAACATAAAGCATCGACTGTGCCTGTTGTGCGAGCGTTAATTTTAACGCCTACTCGAGAGCTTGCTAAGCAAGTTGCGATGAATATCCGTGAATACACGCAGTTTACGGGGTTAAAAACTGCAGTAGTGTTTGGCGGTGTAGATTCTGCTGGGCAAATCAAAAACTTAAAAGCTGGCGCCGATATTTTGGTGGCAACACCAGGTCGTTTACAAGAACACCTAGAAGCAAGAAACGTTAGTCTTACACAAGTAAAGTTTGCTGTACTTGATGAAGCTGACCGTATGTTAGATATGGGGTTTGTGAAAGATATCGAAACAATCTTGCAATCAATTAAACACCAACATCAAACGCTATTATTTTCAGCCACATTTTCAAATAAAGTAAAATTGCTGACTAAGCAGTTTTTAACTAATCCGCGAATTTTAGAAACGGCAAAGCAAAATGCTACCGCATCCAAAGTTCGCCATTTTGTATATCCTGTGGTTGAAGAGCGTAAGAGTGAAATGCTGGCAGAGTTAATCGGCGTCAATAACTGGCAGCAGGTTATGGTATTTGCTGGCACTAAAGAAAGTGCCAATCAAATTGCCAAAGAGCTAAAACTTGACGGCATAAAAGCGGCTCTTTGTCATGGTGATAGATCACAAGGCTCGCGAAATAAAGCGTTGGAGGATTTTGCTGAGGGTAAAGTTAGAGTACTAGTAGCAACCGATGTTGCTGCCCGCGGCATTGATATAGAAGATTTACAGTATGTGGTAAATTACCACTTACCATTTTTACCGGAAGATTATATTCACCGCATTGGCCGTACAGGTCGAGCAGGTAAGTCGGGAACTGCGATCTCTTTTGTATCACCTAAAGATAATAAATTTTTAGGAAATATAGAAGAAGTTGTCGGTTATAACATTGAGCAGGTAAAACTCAAGGGCTATGAGTTTGATCCACTTGATTATGCATCTAAAGCAGAAAAAAAAGCTGCTGCAAGCAATGCTAGCAGTAGAAATAGATACCAGGCACAGCAAGATAAGAATCGCAGTGTCGCTAAAAAGCGTACGGATATAGGCCGACCTAAAGCCAAGCCGAAACGTAAAGGTCGTTATTCATCAAAATAAAAGCATTAGCGCTGAAAAATACAGATAATGAGTAATAATTCTAACAAAGCTGTTCCACACGCCAAAAGAATAGCAAATGCTGATACGGATCAGTATTATCAAAGTGAGCAAAGCTTGCATCAACACGTTGATCATAGTCTTGCTCACCAAGAAATTGAAACGCCATTTAATTTTCGACACTGCTGTTGGTTTTGCCAAGAGCCAAGTCAATTACGACTGTTATTTCCAAGCACTAAACAGCGCTTAATAGATTGCACTCATCAGGCTATTTCTGTACCTATTTGTGGTGAATGCAAGTCGCTTGCGAAAACGTCGCAGGCAAGTGATATTTACAGATGTAGAGAACAAATTAAAAAAGCACTAGCCAAACGCTATCAGAAAGATTTAGCCATAGGAAAAAACTGGACAAAAGAAGAGCTTGCCAATGCAGGGTTCGAAGGTGGTAGTTTTGAAGGCTTTGCCAGAAGTGGCTGGATGATGTTTGAAATAGCAAGGGATAGAGTTAATTTTTCTGGTTGGCCTTTATGGTGTAATGGTGAGCAAATAGAGGATACAACGCTTGGCAAGCAGTTTATCTTTGATGGCGTTGCTTATTCAGATCTTAGCCAAGCCGTAGACTTTTATGTTAAAACCTTTGGTTTGCATAAAGACTTCTTCGTTGAGTGCATAAAAATTATTGGTGTTAAACGTTTTGGCCATGCAATACGCTTTGCACGTCTTTATATTGGCTATTCGTCAAAAGAACGCCGCGAAATATTAAACGATCTTGCCATCACAGAACAGTCTCATTAATTATTAAACAGTTTGCTAAGTTGTTCTTTATAGACTAAAAATTGTGGGTCTACTAATAACAGCTCTTTTGGATAGCCAAGTGTTATAGCATTTTCGATCATATTCTCTGCTTCTAAAATTCGCTTACAGTTTAAAAATACCAGGGCTAAGCTATAAAAAATATAGGGATCGGCAGGGGATTTTTTAAGAACCGTTTGCACATATGAGTCGGCTACTGAACATTGTTTAAGCTCTGAATAATAACGCGCGATTTGCGACTGATTTGTTTCATCGTTAGGGTTAATCAGCTCTTTTTTTAAAGCTAATTGCAACGCTTTATTATAAGCCGCTGGTGCATGCTCATTCTGGATGGTTGAGTATTTATATGAATCCCCTAAATTTGCCCATATTGTATTGTCATTAGGCGTTAATTTTGTTCCTTGTAAATATATTTCAGCGGCGTTATCAAATTGTTTTAAGAAAAATAAACTGGTAGCTAAATTTGAGTAAGTAAGAGCTGTCGGCTCTATAGCTAATGCTTTTGACCAGGCTATACTGGCGTTTTCCCAATCCATCAGTAAATAATAAGCACCGCCCAAAGCATTGTAAGAATTAGCGACATTATTATTAAGTGAATTAACCTTGTTAAACTGTAAAATAGCGCGTTCATACTGACCGATATAATATAAAAAAACACCAAATTGATAATAATTTCTCCAGTAGGTAGGCTCTAATTCAATGGCTTGAGTATACAGTTCTTCAGCTTTGTTATTATCTTCGAGATCAAAATATACTTCTGCTAAAGTGGTTATAACTACAGTGGCTTGGTTATCAATAACTAACGCTTGTTCTAAGTATTTAATTGCTTCTTGCTGTTTGCCGCGGATCATACTCAACTTTCCTAAGGATAAATATGATTCAACACTTTGAGACTGGTAACTTGCTGTTAAGTCACAAACCTCAACACCTTTTATGTAATGGGCCGGATCTTTTCCTAATTGATAAAGCTCTAAATAAGTGAAACAAAGTGCTGCTAAAGCATTGATAAATTCTGGATCTAGTTTTAATGCCATGTTGAACAGATTTTCAGCAGTAATTAATGAGTTGATACTTTTAGTTTTACGGTACTCGTTTTTACCTTGCAGGTAGGCATCATAAGCTTCAAAGTTATTTGTTGGCATAGAGCTTTGATTATTGCTATATGACTCATCAACGCCGGGTATCAACAAATGCAATGCATTTGCAACTTTTCTCGAAAGCTCAGCATATAAGCTTAAAACTTGAGTCAATTGGGCACTTGTTTCAACCCCCCATACTTGAAAGCCAGTGACTGAATCAATTAGGCTGGTATTAACAATGATAATGCTTTGTTCTTGTCTGGCTTTACCCTCAAGAATATACCTGACTCCTAAACGAGCTTGAATCTCATCTATGCTGGCATCTTTACTTAGATCATTAGTCGCTCTCATTGATGTCACTTTAAAGCTTGATTTTTGAGCTAAATAATTAATTAATTCTTCTTGCAATCCAGACACTGCATACACAGGTAATTTATGTTCACTTAACGTTGAATTTTGCGCGGTAAAACTAAGTACTGCCACCGCATTATCTATAACAACTTGATTTTGTGGTGTATTTTCACTGTTTTTATGTTGTTCAGTCTCTACTTCCATATAAGTGGTTAGGTGATTAGATAAGTAGTAAACAACTACTAAAGCAATTACAGCAAAAATCAAATAAATTAAAAATTGCTGACCAAAAAACTTGTTATTATTGGCGTTATTAAATAACCGCCAGCGAGTGTTTTTTAAGGATTGACTCTTATTGTTGTCGCTAAAGTTAAACAACCCAGAACTTGGCTTCGCTAACGTAGGAAGCATCATTCGATAACCTTTTCTCGGGATAGTTTGAATAAATCGAGGGCATTCTTTATGGTCGTCGAGGGCGTGTCTAATTTCACTAATAATATGAGTAATATTTGTTTTTGATGCGCTTTCATCTCCCCAGCCAAACGCTAATATTTGCTCTCTAGAAACTATTTCACAATTACTTGCCGCTAAAAATAATAATATTTCCATTGCCTTCGGGGCTAAGTGATAAGGTTGTGAGTTTCTTATTATTAAACCAAGATCTGGTTCAACAATAATATCAGCTAGACTGAAACCACTATGCAATTCTTTAGGCACAGTGAACTTTTCAACAGTTGAGGTTCTCCCTGTCGTAGATGTGCTTTTGTTTAAAATAGTTTTGTCTGGCACGATTAAAGCAGCCTAAGGCATTCAAGAATTTTCGAATAGACCTCTGTTCCTAAAGTAATTAATATAAAATAATATATGAATTTATATTATGGTTGGAGAAGCTCTAATTAGCGAATCACTTTGATAAGTTTGTACATTGGGCGGGGAAAAATGATAAAGTAAATTTTTTGTAAAAAAAACCTATACAAATAATCAAATAAGGATATCTGTGGGCCATTTCTTTGAAATTATCGCTATTTTAGTTGCAGCCGTTTTCACTGTTTGGCTTTTTCGTAGGCTAAATTTACCCGCTATTTTGGCTTATTTGGTTGCCGGTACGATCGTCGGGGAACATGGCTTATCGCTGGCTGGGCATAGTTTAAATTACGAACACTTTGCCGAACTGGGTATTGTATTCTTATTATTTACTTTGGGTTTAGAGTTTTCATTACCCAAATTAATGGCAATGCGTCATTTGGTAATGGGCGTTGGCTCTAAGCAAGTTGGTATTAGTTTACTGATTTTTTTAATCATAGGTTTATTTTTCGGATTTGAAATTGAAAGCGCACTAGTGATTGGTGGTGTACTCGCACTTTCTTCAACAGCAATTGTTATCCGACAATTAAATGAAAGTGGTTCAATCAAGCGAAAGTCCGGCCAAATTTCTGTCGCGGTACTTTTATTTCAAGACATAGCGGTAGTTCCGCTGTTAATTATTATCCCATTTCTATCAGGCACTGGTGACAGCTCTATGCTGGTGGCATTGCTATTTGCTTTACTAAAAGGCGTATTCGTAGTTGGCTTGTTGTTGTCTGCAGGTAAGTGGGTATTACCTACAATATTTAATCAAGTGGCCTTAGTCAGAACCGATGAATTATTTGTACTAACTACCTTATTTGTAACTTTATTTGCTGCCGGGTTAACGCAATTCTTTGGTTTATCAATGGCTTTAGGTGCATTTTTAGCTGGCATGATGCTAGGCGAATCACAATACAAGTATCAACTTGAAGCTGATATTCGACCATTTAGAGATATACTTTTAGGTCTGTTTTTTGTCACCGTTGGGATGAAACTTGATCCGGTTTTATTGTTTACTCAACCGGGAAAAATTGTTCTGTTAGTCGTCAGTTTTATGCTGATCAAAATTTTAATAATCAGGTTCCTTGCGGTTAAGGCAGGGGAATCGAAAAAAGATGCCTGGGCATCGGCATTTATGCTTGCGCAAATGGGGGAATTTGGCTTTGTACTCATCTCATTGGCAGCTACTGTGGGAGTATTATCGCCGAAAGTCACGTCAATTCTATTAGGGGTTGGCATAATTTCTATGGCCATTACTCCATATATGATAAAAAATTCACGTAAATGGTCGGTAGCTTTAGCTTATGATAGTAAGCAAGATGACAGTGACGAGCAGATAAATATTAGCAGTAAGAAGTTATCTAATCATGTTGTTATCTGTGGATTTGGCCGAGTAGGGCAGACGGTAAGCCGATTTCTAAAACAAGAAAAAATAGATTTCGTTGCTATTGATATTGATCCTATCAGGGTAAATGAATCACGTGAAGCGGGTGAAAATATATTGTTTGGCTCAGCTAGACAAACTGAGGTTTTAGCGGCTGCAAATTTAAGTCAGGCAAAGCTAGTCGTCATTTCATATGGCGCGGCAGAGCAATCTTTAGATGTTGTACAAAAGGTTCGTTCTATCTCTAAAAATGTGCAAATTTTAGTTAGAACACGTAATGATGACTCTTTGGTGACATTAAAAGAAGCCGGGGCTAATGAAGTTGTGCCTGAATCTTTAGAAGGTAGCTTAATGCTGGTTTCACAGGTATTAAACTTATCTGGTGTACCGTTTTCTAGAATTGTGCGCAGAGTTCAAGCTGAGCGAAAAAACCATTATCACCGTTTGCATGGTTTCTATCCCGGTGTTGATACCAATATGAGTGCTGAAGCAATTGAACGCCTTGAGTTTGTTCACCCAACGTTATTACCTGATGATGCATGGGCAAATGGCAAAACAATAGCAGAGCTTGATTTAGAGCGTCGTCGAGTTGAGATTTTAGCTGTACGTCGAGATCAAGAGGAGTTTTCTGATTTAAATAGTGACTTTGTTTTACATGCTCAAGATACTATTGTTTTACAAGGCAAACCGCGCCGAGTTGAGCGAGTAGAACGTTACCTGCAAGAAGGTGAGTAACGGGTTATACCATTCCTTATGAAGAATGGTATTAAATATTTAAAAACTCTCTGATCTGAGCTTCTTGCGCCATTGCATCATTAAAACCAACTTGGATAAGGCGTTTGCAATAGTTTTGTTCAAACATAATGTAAGAGGTCAGTGAAGAATCAGAGTCTTTGCCGCTGCCCATCAATCGTAATATAAACTTTAATGCCCACTTTAATTCGTCATAGTGCTCATGAGCTAGTACATGAAAGTTCTGGCTCGGATTGATCAAAAAACTCTCTACTTGTTTTAAATCAGATTGGAAATTTCGCTTAGCTTCAGGAATGAGGCTTACGGTTTTATTAACTCGATGCATACGTTCTAAATCACTGTTTAATGCCTCTGAAAATACCGTATCCATTAAATGACCGGCAATCTCAGCATTAGTTGGCGGTCGATGAAAATCGACCGCATGATGAATAGTTTGTTGTGGTTGCTCTACACCAATAATAAATATTTTTTCGGCGCCTAGATGAATTGGCGTGCTTAATGGTGATAACTGGCTGACTGAGCCGTCACCAAAATGCTCTTTTTTAATTTTTATTGACGGAAATATTAACGGGATAGAGGAAGATGCTAATAAATGGTCGGTATGTAAGGTTGTCTGCACACCTCTACGTTTTGATCTCTGCCAAGGCGTAATGGATTTATCGGCTTGATAAAAGCTAATTGAATCGCCACTAGTGTAACTTGAAGCCGTAATTGCAATTGATGATAAATAACCATTATTTATATTGCCATCGATTCGTTTAAAATCGACTACTTGATTTAACAATACTCGCAAAGGCTCATTGTTTAACAAGCTCATCGCTTTTTTCGGCGCATAGCCTGCCCGATAAGAGCTTAATAAACCATAGAGAATATGGCCAAACACTTTTCTCGCTTTCGAGTGATAAATACTGCTGGTATGCAGGTGATTCCAAACATACTCTAAGCGGCGAATGCCTAAATGATAACAGGATGCATAACACGCTATAGTCGTTGCGTTTATTGCTCCGGCTGATGTGCCTGATATGATCGGAAAGGGAATACCATGATTGCGCGGCATAAACTTGGAAATGGCTTTTAATACGCCAACTTGATACGCCGCACTTGCGCCACCACCAGTAAGTAATAGAGCTGTTTTACATCCTTTGTAACTTTTTTTAGGGCTCATCAATAATACAACTTATTAGACTTTATATGAGATATGTTGGAGCTTATACCATTCTGCACAAAGAATGAGTCACGCAGCATAAAACTATTTCAGCATCGCTCTTGGGGGATTATCAAACCCACGATAACGGCCAAAAATTTAAAGAAGATATAATAACTATCTGCTTCAAATTTAGATTGTTCTATTGCGTTTGATAAGCACTGAGTTGACGATATACTTATGCAAATTTGTATTACGTAACAATTTAATAATGATTTAAATATTTGTCTTTGTAAAGTTATTAGACGGAAAATACAAATGAAAATATTGAAGCTTGCAAAGGGTTTAAAAATGAGCCAACTCTATAAATATCCCTGTTCAGTGGCATTCCTTCATCCCTTAAATTAAAAACGCTGTGCTTAAAGAAGCACAGCGTTTTAGTTATTACTGCCTGTAACCACTATCCGTAGAAGGCGATTATATTTACCCTTGGGTTTTTAAGTAATCTTCATACGAGCCAGAAAAATCGATGTAACCATCATTGGTTAATTCGATAATGCGAGTCGCAAGAGTAGAAACAAACTCACGGTCATGAGAAACAAATACTAACGTACCTTCGTATTTTTCTAAAGCCATGTTTAATGCTTCAATTGATTCCATATCCATGTGGTTGGTTGGCTCATCCATCACTAAAATGTTTGGCTTTTGCATCATCATTTTACCAAACAACATGCGACCTTGCTCACCACCAGACAAAACTTTAACTGATTTGTAAATATCATCAGCAGAGAACAATAAACGACCTAAGTAGCCACGGATCACTTGTTCATCATCACCTTCGCTGCGCCATTGACTCATCCAGTCGAATAAGGTCATGTCGTTTTCAAAGTCAGTGGCATGGTCTTGCGCATAATAAGCAATTTGAGCATTTTCAGACCATTTCGCTGAGCCCGTTTCTGGCATATATTCAACTTCACCCATTAAGGTACGTAAAAGTGTTGTTTTACCAATACCGTTTTCACCAATAACCGCAATTTTTTCACCAACTTCAGCCATCAAGTTGAGGTTTTTCAGTACGTGATTATCACCGAAGCTTTTGCTCATGTTTTCTATTACTAATGAGTTACGGAATAATTTCTTTTCTTGATCAAAACGGATGAACGGCGTTACTCGGCTTGATACTTTAACTTCATCAAGTTTAATTTTATCTAATTGCTTGGCACGAGAGGTTGCTTGTTTCGCTTTAGAAGCGTTAGCAGAGAAACGACGTACAAAGTCTTGTAACTCGCTAATTTGCGCTTTCTTCTTTTCGTTGCCGGCCATTAACGTAGCGCGGGCTTGTGTTGCTGCCAGCATGTATTGATCATAGTTACCTGGGTAAATGCGTAATTCGCCAAAATCTAGATCGGCCATATGGGTACATACACTGTTTAAGAAGTGTCTATCATGCGAGATGATGATCATGGTTGATTCACGTTCATTTAGAATGTCTTCTAACCATTGAATCGTGTGTATATCCAAGTTGTTGGTAGGCTCATCTAAAAGTAAGATATCTGGATCTGAAAACAAAGCTTGCGCAAGAAGTACACGAAGCTTCCAACCTGGGGCTACATCGCTCATTGGGCCAAAGTGCTGACTAACTGGAATACCTAAGCCTAATAACAATTCACCGGCACGGCTTTCTGCAGTATAGCCGTCCATTTCAGCAAATTCAGTTTCAAGATCGGCTACCTTCATACCGTCTTCTTCACTCATCTCAGCTAACGAATAAATACGATCACGTTCTTCTTTAATTGCCCATAACTCGGCGTGGCCCATAATTACCGTATCTACTACCGAGTATTCTTCATAGGCGAATTGATCTTGACGTAATTTACCAACACGTTGGTTAACGTCGACTGAAACAGTTCCGCCAGATTGCTCTAAATCACCACCTAAAATTTTCATGAAGGTTGATTTACCACAACCGTTAGCACCAATTAAACCAAAGCGGTTACCACCACCAAATTTAACTGAAATGTTTTCAAATAAAGGTTTAGCACCAAATTGCATGGTGATGTTAGCTGTTGAGATCAATGGTTATTCCTAAGGTATAAATTTTGTGCGCATTATACGCGAGAAAGCGTGCTAGAGGTAATTTATTTTATTGCTAATTTGTTAAAGAATATAAAATAAAAAAGGGATTAATTATCATCATTAATCCCTCGTCAATTTTGGCCAATATTGTTAATAATTTAACGTGTTGGTTTCTTTTTCGGCTTTTTAAACTGGTCATTGCTAAAACGAGTTAGGCCTTTTTGTGCTGGTTTTTTGCCGTAAGAATTAGCTTTCTTGCGCTGTTGGCCAGGGGACGTCTTATTGCCTGCAGCATTGTTTTTGCCTCGGCGTTGACTGTTTTGTTGTTCACCACGAGTTTCTCTTGGCACTAAACATTCTGGGCCGCTGCCAATTAACTTTTTAGCTAAACCCATTTTAGTAAGAGCATCACGAATAATTGGCCAGTTGACTGGATCGTGATAACGCAATATCGCTTTGTGCAAGCGACGTTGTATTGTACCTTTGGGTACGGGTACTGGCGCATTGTCTTTACGAATTTTATTCAAAGAATCCACTTCGGTATGATAAATAGTCGTAGCATTTGCCAAAGGAGAAGGATAAAAATTTTGTACTTGATCGAGCTTGAAGTTATTACTTTTTAGCCAAAGCGCCAAGTTCACCATATCTTTATTGGTTGTGCCAGGGTGAGCCGAGATAAAGTACGGGATCAAATATTGCTTTTTACCGGCAAGCTTAGAGTAATGATCAAACATTTCTTTAAATTTGTCGTATGAGCCCATGCCTGGTTTCATCATTTTTGCTAATGGTCCATCTTCGGTGTGCTCCGGAGCTATTTTTAAATAGCCACCAACATGATGCGTAGCAAGCTCTTTAACATATTCAGGGTCTTGAATCGCTAAATCATAACGAACACCTGAGGCAATAAGAACTTTCTTAATACCCGGTACTTTGCGAGCTTTACGATACAGTTCAACAGTTGGTGTTTGATCTGTATCCATATGACCACAAATATCAGGCCACACACAAGAAGGGCGGCGACAAGTTGCTTCTGCTTTCGGGCTTTTACAACGCAATTGATACATGTTGGCCGTAGGGCCTCCTAAATCAGAGATAACACCGGTAAAACCCGGTACTTTGTCTTGAATATCTTTTATTTCGTTGATAATTGACTCTTGTGAACGCGATTGAATAATGCGGCCTTCATGTTCGGTAATTGAACAGAATGAACACCCGCCAAAACATCCTCTCATAATGTTAATCGATGTTTTGATCATATCGTAAGCAGGAATTTTGGCATCACCATAACTTGGGTGTGGGATACGCGCATACGGTAGGGCAAATACGCCATCCATTTCTTGTTCATTTAACGGCAATGCAGGAGGATTTAACCAAATAATTCTATCGCCATGACTTTGTACTAAGGCACGTGCGCTGGCCGGATTTACTTCTTGATGAAAAATACGTGACGCATGGGCATACAACATTTTGTTGTTCACTACTTGCTCATAACTAGGCAATTTAACGTAGGTTTTTTCCCACGGCTTATATTTTTTATCCCAGGTTTTGTTTTGATAGTCACTAATTTGAATTGGTACTGCATCTTTCGTCACGTCAACAACTGAAGCGCCACTCGCATTGCTCGTGCCTTCATTTTTATCACAATTACTTGGCGTCATATCTTGATATGGGCTGATAATAGGATCAATTTTACCTGGTCGATCAATGTCACGGGAGTCAATGCCGCGCCATTCTTCAAGTGGTGTTTTACGAATAAAAGCAGTACCGCGAACGTCAGTAATGGTACTTACATTTTCACCGCGCGATATACGGTGGGCAACTTCCACCAGTGGACGTTCTGCATTTCCGTAAATAAGAATATCGGCTTTAGCATCAAATATAACACTACGGCGTACTTTATCTGACCAATAATCATAATGAGCAATGCGGCGTAAGCTGGCTTCAATACCACCAATAACTACCGGAACACCTTTATAGGCTTCCTTGCAGCGCTGGGTATATACCATTACCGCTCTGTCAGGGCGCTTACCACCTTCATTGTTTGGAGTATAGGCATCATCATGGCGCATACGACGCTCAGCGGTATAGCGGTTGATCATTGAGTCCATATTACCGCCAGTAACACCAAAGAATAAGTTTGGTTTACCTAACGTCATGAACGCATCTTTTGAATGCCAATCAGGCTGAGAGATCATGCCAACACGAAACCCCTGTGCTTCCAGCATCCGGCCAATAATAGCCATACCAAAAGAAGGATGATCAACATAGGCATCGCCGGTTACCAAAATAATGTCACAGCTATCCCACCCCAAGTCATCCATTTCTTTTCTAGACATAGGAAAAAATGGCGTTGAGCCGTAGCATTCAGCCCAGTATTTAGGGTATTCAAATAACTCTGTTTTTGGTAATGGGATCATGTAATAGCGTGACCTTTAAAAGCGTTTACGATGGTTTTGATTGCAACCGGAAAATAATCGGGCGGATTATAGCAGACTTCATATTGATTGTGTGGTTAAAAATTGTACAGGCGTTACAAAGCATTACATAAAATGTAAATTTTTGTCTGTTAGGGTGATTGATTTGTACTCTTGTTTTTTGCTTTAATGGCAGCACAAAAAAATTTAAATGAATTTTAAACTATGAAATATCCATTACTTGTTGCTTCAATTAGCGTATTTTTAACGGCTTGTGCGGCAAACGACAGTGCACCAGAAGACGCTGGTAGCACCACTATAAATACTGCAATGACTGCTCCGGTTAAAGGTGAAGCGGTACAAACTGCAGATCAAGACCTACAAATTACTCTTGAAAAAGTAATGTCTGATCCTGATTGGTTCGCACGTTCACCATCATCTTGGTATTGGGGGGATGACAACCAAACGGTATTCTACAAACAAAAACGCTTAGGTAACCCAATAAAAGATTTGTTCAAAAAGTCTTTAACTGTTGAAGGTAATGGCAATAAAGTTGCCTATAGCAATATGCACATTGCCGCCGACGATGGCGCGATTGTTAGCAATGATGGTAAGCAAGAATTATATACCTTTAAGGGCAATGTATTTTTAAAAGACATTGCTACGCAAACCGTTTACCAACTGACGTATACTTCAGCGGTTGAAAGTCAGGCTATGTTTTTAGCCGATGACCGTGTTAGCTATCGTGTCGGCAATGTTTTTTATGCGCATGATGTTAAAAATAATCAGATTCGTGAACTAGCGAACTTGCAAATGATTAACACTCCAGACAGTAAAAAAGATGAACAAACTTATATCGCTAAAGAGCAAGAAAAGCTTATAAACTATGTTGCGTTGCAAAAACGCAATAAGGGCTTAAAAGCGGATGAAAAAAGTAAACTACGTAGCGAAAATGACACCATTACCACGTCGGTATTTTATTTCGGCGCTGGGAAAAAAGTAGTGCAAGCGCAACTCTCACCAAATGGTGAAATGATGGTTGTCAGTGTGGCTAAATCTGAGTCGTGGAGTAATGCTGGCGATATCATGCCAAATTACATCACTGATGAAGCAACTATTGATCCACAAAAAGTTCGCCGCCGTGTATCTGATAACCGTAAATATCAAGAAGATGTGTATTTACTAGATTTAGTAAATGATGCGCAATACTTGTTAGGGTATGATGCTCTACCTGGCTATGATGACGATGTATTAGCATCTGTTAAAGCTGAAAACTACAAACGCGAAGGTAAAGAATACATATCTGAGAAGTCTCCTCGTAATATTCACCTAATGAACAACAGCATTCAATGGCATAAAAGCTCAAACCAAGTGGCCATCATGATGGAAGCTTGGGATAACAAAGACCGTTGGATTGCCACAATCGACTTTGACAACAAGAAATTTGTTAGCCAACACCGTTTACATGATGATGCCTGGATAAATTGGGAATTTAACGATTATGGCTGGTTTGATGAAAGTGAAACGCTTTACTACCAATCAGAAGAGTCTGGTTTTGGTCATCTTTATATAAAACCTGTAGATGGCAAAGCGAAAGCATTAACATCTGGCAACTATGAAGTTCGTGACTTAACTAAAACAGCAGATGAAGACAGCTTTTATTTTCAAGCAAATAAAACTCACCCAGGTATTTATGAAATTTATAACGTAACCGTTGATAGTGCAAAAATTACCGCTATTACAGAATTAGGTGGCAACAATAGTTATTCCTTATCGCCAGATGAAACAAAGTTATTGATTGAGCATTCAACGACAACAATGCCTCCAGAGCTTTATGTACAAGATGTAACTGCTGGCGCAACTGCTAAGCGTTTAACTCATACGGTAACTGAAGAATTCTTAAACATGCCGTGGACAGCGCCAACAATTGTAGAAGTGCCTTCTTCAAATACCAAGCAAGGTGTATTCTCTCGAGTTTATCAACCAACGCCAACAGATGGAGCAAGTGCAACCGTACAAGGTAAAGCAGTAATGTTTGTACATGGCGCAGGTTACTTACAAAATTCTCATTTAGGTTGGTCGGGATATTTCCGAGAATTTATGTTCCACTCGATGTTGGTGCAGCAAGGCTATACCGTTATCGATATGGATTACCGTGCATCGAAAGGTTACGGCCGCGACTGGCGTACAGCTATTTATCGTCATATGGGGAAACCTGAAGTAGAAGATATGCTTGATGGCGTTAATTGGTTAGTTGAAAATGCCAACATCGATAAAGAAAGAGTTGGTGTTTACGGCGGCTCTTACGGTGGTTTTTTAACGTTAATGAGTATGTTCACAGAACCTGAAGTATTCCAGGCGGGTTCGGCATTACGCTTGGTATCTGATTGGACATCATATAATCACGGTTATACGTCAAACATTTTAAATACGCCTGAAGATGATAAAATAGCTTTCGAGCGTAGCTCGCCAATTTATTTTGCCGAAGGCTTAGAAAAACCGTTGTTAATTAATGCGCCAATGGTTGATGACAATGTGTTTTTCCAAGACACCGTTCGTTTAGTACAGCGTTTAATTGAACTTGAAAAACAAAACTTTGAAACCGCTATTTACCCAGTTGAACCGCACGGCTTTGTCCAACCAAGCAGTTGGTTAGATGAATATAGACGTATTTATAAGTTGTTTGAGAACAATTTATAATCAGTAGTTTATGATGATGTGTTCCTAACGGTCTGCATCAGAGTGATAAAAAATCAGGACGCGAAGTCCTGATTTTTTATAAGTAGTTAAAATTCCAACTTAACTCCGAATTTATAAATTCGTCCCAAGACATCATAGGTACTAGGGAAAGTGTTACCATTGTTAAAAGTAGTATCACCGGCCTCGCCACCGACAACTGGAGGATCTTCTTCAAATACGTTGTCTACGCCTAACGTAAATTTAAGATTATCTCCCCAGTAATAGCTGGCAACTAGGTCGATATAATCGACACTGTCCATGGTTCTAAACGCAGAAAATGTGTCATCATATACGGTGGCGTCGATATCAACACTGTCAAGATGACGCCATAACGCCGACACCGTCAGGTCATTCCAAATCCAGGTGGTGCGCTGGGTCCAGTTTAATTCCGGCGCCGGATCACATTGGGTACCAAAGGTGCCCAAACAATCAATTACCGGAGCTAAATCTGAGGCTTTCGATTCCTGGGTCAGGTACTTGTTGACGATAGCAGAAAATTGGAGTTCGCCCCAATCGTTTAAACCAACGCCAAAATTCACACCAATTTCAACGCCTTCTACCCGTTGATAATTTAAATTAGTGGTAAACTGATCGATACCAGAGCCTGAGACTGTCAAGTCGCCGCCGATGCGGTTGATTTTTGCACACTCACTGGCAACACCACCATCGTAACAAGAATCGAGTATTTGTTGTAAAGTGAATTCGCCAATGACATCTTCAATATCGATATCATAGTAATCGACCGAGATAGACCAATCTTTAACCCAATCTGAGGTCCAGACCACGCCAAAAGTAAAGGTGTCGGCCTCTTCTGCGCCTGGCAGGTTATCCGGATCACTGCCTTCAATAGTATTTGCCTGTCCGGAGATAAAATCTTGCACTTGACCTACTTGCGCATCCGTCATACCGGTAGAAATACAAAGGTCGCGTAATCGTTGATCGATATTTGCGGCATTGGCAACCGAGCAGGGATCCAATGCAGCATTATCCAGGCCGGTAACCACCGGGGATGCAATCTCGCCGACGTTTGGTGCACGGGTTGCAGATTGTTGCATTACCCGAATCAATATATCCTCGATTGGGCGCCAGGTTACACCGAACTTCCAGGTATCTACCGAGCCGACAGAATCATAATCCGCTGCCCGATAACCAAACTCGACGTCAAGAGATTCGGCCAAAAATTGACCGTTAAATACCGGCAGGATCCCTTCGAAAAAGTACTCATCGGCTTTATAGCCGCCGCTGATCGGCTGCAAGTTACCACCGGCGCCGCCTTGACAACTCGAAGGCGCTAACTTCAGACATTCATCTGGAGTTAGCGAGCCCGTTTCCTGGCGATGCTCATAACCAATACTCAATGACAGTGGTTCGTCTGCCCATGGGATTTCAATAAAATCAACCGGACCATTAATAATCATCTGAATGACTTCTTGATCATATTTTTGAGTTTGTAGTGCTACAGCCCTGGCATAGCCAGCCATTTCAGGGGTGATGGTACCAAAACCGCCAAACAGGTCGATTGGTACACAGGTCGCATCGCCATTGGCACAAGTTTCCCCATCGGTACTGTCGAGAGCATTTTGAATATTGGTTAAATTGGTATAGCCGTCGCGAATGGTTACCCGGTTCGCTTCACCATACATAAATGAAACATCATATTCCCAATCTTCGTATAATACTCCTTCAACGCCAACTACCAACTGGAACTGATCATTGTCGAAGCGCTCGGTTCGAGCTCCCAACTCTAGCGTACGTCTGCGCAATTGCACTAGCAGGTAATCTTCACTATCCACGACACCATTGCCATTAATATCTTGCCAGTTCGCTCCCGCTCCTTCGGTGGTTAGCAAGTCATTGGCTAAGGCATTGTTACCGGCGTCAATCATAAACTGCTGTGCTTGGTCGCCAATAAATGGATTAGCCAATGGCAGATCAAATGCTTGTCCAAATGTTCCTGAAGGCGCAACCTGTTGATCTACGGTGACATTGGTAAATGTTGCTGAAGTGTATACCTTTGTCTCGTCATTAATATAGTAATGGGCAAGCGCGGTAGCACTATAACGCTCTTGTGGAGTCTGATAATAATTAAACGGGTTAAAATTAAACTGACTACACTCAGTGCCTAAAGTTCTGTCTTCTCTGAACTGTCCGGCAGCAGCAGCACCACCACCCACAATGGCAAAACGAGTAGGCATAGATGTGGTTGAACCACCAGATTCGACAACATTAGGGCCACGACAACCTTCGACCGGAAGTACCGGTGGTTCGCCCGCTAAAAATTGTTCGTAATTCGCCCCAGATTCCGTCTCTATGCCTAGCTGGCCCAGTGCTCGGTCTCCCAAAAGTATCGGTTTTCTTTCCATCCAGCTTAACGACACCGCCACATTGCCGCGATCGTCATCTAGGCTTGAACCTAAGGTTAACGACAGGTTGTCTTTGTCACCATCACTGTCACCAGTTTGCGAGTGAGTATATTCCAGCGCCACGCCCTGAAAATCTTCCTTCATAATAAAGTTCACCGCACCTGCTATGGCGTCAGAGCCATATACGGCAGAAGCACCACCGGTAACCACATCGATGCGATCAATTAGAGCAGTAGGTACGGTTGCGGTATCTACCTGACCATCATAGTTAAATGGCACCATGCGGCGGCCATCCATTAATACTAAAGTCCTTTCTGGCCCTAAGCCGCGTAAATCAACTGTTGCAGCACCGGCAGAGCCGTTATTGACATTTGAGCCATCGCCAGGTGCTGTACTTGGCAAATAGCGCAGTATCTTCTCAACCTCAGGTTCTTGTAAGTAAGCTATTTCTTCCGCATCCATTGATAAGATTGGGCTGGTAGATATGGCCCCTGGTCGACGGATACGGCTACCGGTTACGGCAATGCGCTCAATCTCTTGATCTTCGTCTGCGGCAGGTTGCTCTTCTGCCGAGTGAACCGCGGGGTGAAACAATGAAAAAAATGGTACAACATAAACCATCAGAGTAAGTCGAAACGACGTTGTTAACGTAATTTTAGTTGACATAATATTTCCCTGTGTTGCTTATCGTTATGTTTTACATCGATATTCATCAATAAAATTAGACTAATAATCAATAAAATCAAGCTTGGAGTAGTTATTGCGTACAACGACAGATTTACTTAAGCTCATTTTAGCTACCGCAGAGTGATCATTATTTATGTCGCTTTGTATAAAGACAAACTACACATTTAAGCCATGATCTTTTATAATGCACGAAATATTGATTAATTACCCAATCCGAGTTCTAGATAAATGTTAGAAACTACACTAGCCGTTGATTTTGATTACACTTTTCCTGCAAAGCCTGCTCCGTTAAACGATGCTGAAAAGATCGATTACAAAGGTAAAATCAAACAGTTACTTATCGACAAAAATGCCGTGCTTGTTGCTCATTATTATACCGATCCTGAAATTCAAGCATTGGCTGAAGAAACGGGTGGTTGCGTAGCTGACTCTCTAGAAATGGCTCGATTTGGTAAAGAGCACCCTGCGACTACATTAATTGTTGCGGGCGTTAAGTTTATGGGCGAAACGGCAAAAGTGTTAACACCACATAAAACCGTATTAATGCCAACCTTAGAAGCAACATGTTCTTTAGATTTAGGTTGCCCGATTGAAGAGTTCAATAAGTTTTGCGATCAACACCCTGAGCGCACCGTAGTCGTTTACGCTAATACCTCAACAGCGGTTAAGGCCCGAGCTGATTGGATAGTAACATCATCTTGCGCCCTAGAAATTGTAGAGCACCTTGATGAGCAGGGCGAAACGATCTTATGGGGTCCAGACAAGCATCTGGGTGCTTACATCGAAAAGCAAACCGATGCCGATATGATCATGTGGGACGGCGCCTGTATTGTTCATGATGAGTTTAAAACCAAAGCGCTTAACGACATGAAAGCATTACACCCAGACGCTGCGGTATTAGTTCACCCTGAATCACCACTAGATGTAGTAGCACTTGCTGATGCTGTAGGCTCAACGAGCCAGCTGATTAAAGCGGCGCAAGATATGCCAAATCAAAAGTTTATTGTCGCAACAGATCGCGGTATCTTTTACAAGATGCAACAACTTTGCCCTGATAAAGAGTTTTTTGAAGCGCCAACTGCTGGCGAAGGCGCAACTTGTAGAAGCTGTGCACACTGTCCTTGGATGGCAATGAACGGTTTAAAAGCAATTCATGACTCATTAATTGATGGTGAAGGTAGAGAAATCTTTGTTGATAACGACTTGCGAGAAGGTGCATTAAAATCACTTGGCCGTATGCTAGATTTCTCGGCTAGTTTAAAACTTGCCCAAACAAATAATACATAAATATTCATATTGCTGATAAAAAGTACAAATAGTAAAACAAACAACTAATTGTACTTGCGTATGTGCGGATAATTCCCTAACATACGCGCTGCTTAGCAACTAGCAACTAGCAACTAGCAACTAGCAACTAGCAACTAGCAACTAGCAACTAGCAACTAGCAACTAGCAACAAAATTTAGGTGAGTTGGCTGAGCGGCTGAAGGCGCTCGCTTGGAAAGCGAGTTTAGGTTTATCCCTAACATGAGTTCGAATCTCATACTCACCGCCATTTTTGGCATCCATGCCATGACGGATATACATGACATCCGTGTCATAAACCGCCATATATAAGAAAACGCTTTACTCGCAGAGTAAGGCGTTTTTTTATGGGGTGAGTATGAGATGAGAACGTATGAATTCGAAAAATTTGTCTGGAACAAATTTTCACGCGCTGGCGTGCCCGAAGGGGGAAATATATGGATGTATTTTCTACATATCATAATCCATGTTTTTATCATCCCGGTGATGTCGGCATTCGCAACATCCGTGTTGTTTACCGTTTTTTTTCACATCCCTGTGATGTCGGCATTTGCAACATCCGTGTTTTTTACCGCCATATTCCAAAACCGTTAGGAAAGTAACGTTTTTTGCCCTCAGGTAATTTAATCAAGTAAATAGATTTGTATTTCAATACCTGCTTTGAAATACGCCGTTTTTCTTAAAATACCGCATAGTTAATCCCCACATCATTAGGGATGGGGAGTATAAAAATTACCTTTTAGCCTTTAAACCGGAAAACAAAACGGTCTGTTTTCCCTCTTACCGATGATTCAAATACCATTTTACTGTAATCGTCATTAGCATTTTTAAGAAAATCAGCCTCTGCTTCTAATACAAATCCTGCTTCATTAAATTCATCGCGTACAATTTGATGATGAATACGATGTAGATCTTTATTATGTATACTCGTTCCCGATTCCATATCAATTACTCCTAAAACACCGCCGGGTTTCAATGTCGCTTTTAAGTCTTTTAATATATTTATGCGTTTTTCTTTTGATATATTGGAATAAAAATCGTGATAGTTTAATACAATAGTAACAACATCAATTTGCTTTTTAAGGCCAATTTCATTGAATTCATTTTGGTAATGTATAACGTTATTTAAACGATTATTAGCCGTACGGGCAGCAAACTCTTTAGCAAAACGTCCGTTCATTACTTCTAATATGAACTTATTATTTTGTGCGTATACCTTGCCCGTATCTCCTACTCGGTGAGACAATACTTCGGTGTAATAGCCGCCGCTTGCCAATATTTCCAATACTGTCATTCCTGGCTCTATTCCAAAAAAGTTCATAACTTTATCGGGTTTTCTATTTTCATCTCTCGCTTTATCAGCTTCAGCGCGATCGCTTGATTGCATTGCCGACATAAACTGCTTATCGCTTAAAGTATTAGCTTGTACGAACGAAGTAGCTAATAGACTTACTAATCCTAGTGTTACTATAGATGTGGATAGTGTTTTTTTAGTCATCATTTTTTCTCTCTTGTTGAAGTTCATTATTAGGTTGGTTTGCTTTTAAAATTTAGAATATCTACTTGAGTTAGAGTATTTGGGCGGTTAGAAGCTGATGGATTTAAGGTTTTATTTCTAGATAGGAACATCAAGAGCAATACGCCACTGGCAATATGTCCACTCAAAATGCCTTGGTAAAAATGATCATTGATGGTAATGGCTGCATTGATCACATGCCCAAACTGCATTCCTTGATAATAGTCCTCCTGTAAGGCGTATATCGATCCTATATAGGAAAATAACAACAAGAATACTATTCTGTGAAATATACCTAAAATCAAGGCCTGTGTGGTTTTCCCTTTTGCATTTAGACAAGACTGATACACCATGATACAGCCCATTGAAAGGTAGCCCCAAGATACCCAGATGAAATATCGACTGATGTAATTTGCTACAGTGTCTTGTGAACACAACATTGTTGACAGCAATGGACTATAGAAAAATAGTACCACCGCGATAATTAACTGGATCAGAATAATAGTCGAAAAAGTGATAAAATATGCATGTTGAACTCGCTGCTTATTACCTACCCAAAAATTACTACCGATAATTGCTGGCATTGAAGTTGTTAATACCATGGGAATTAATAGGAATAGTGACTCCATTCTCAAAATAAAGGCGAAAGCGGCAACGTAGGAATAATCAATGTTAGCGGCAATAATTGTCAACAACGCCATACTAATCGGCGTAATTAATTGTTGCAATATAACAATTACCGCATCTTTTTTTGGCGAAGTTAACTGAAATTTTAATTCTGGCAAGCTTGGAAAGGATAATTTCAATTTCTTAATTAAAATGACAAGAGATATTAATGCCAACAGAAGATCGCTAACAACATGCACATAGGCTAACCCTGACAAAGCACTAAAGAAAAAGTCACTTGATGGTAATAGTAATAACAAAGCTAATATACTTTTAACGGTCAACCAGCTAAACATTAAATTACTTGCTAACACCCCATGACCTAAGGCCCTGAATATGGCGTTTACTTGCCAAATTAATGCTAAAAATACCCAGCTAATATATCGAGCTGCCATATAATTCTTTTGTTGATTAACGAGACTTACTTTTTCATTGGTTAAGCTTATTTCTGCCCAATGTTCATTACCCAACAAAGATAATAATTGTTGATTGCTAGCGTAAGCGCATAATGCAAAAAAACTGACTATTAACACTGACATTAATAGTGAAGTCGAAATGACACTAGCAAGATTTGATTTATCCAGACAGTCTGATTTAACTATTTTATTGTTGCTTCTAATACTAAGCCCAATGGCCATTGCTGTCATAGCGGTGGTCAAGGGTAAGGTAAAACCAATGGCCGCAAGCGTATTAACCCCACTAAGAGCGAGTAAGCTCGATTCTAAAAGGTCATACAACAATAACGCTAAGATCGCTCCAAACATTGGTAAGCTTGTTTTCCATATCAAATGTCCAAGCTTATTATTGATAAAACAAAAATTTTCAGGTTTTTCCATCTATATTTATTGGCCACTACTTTTGACATATTATTAATAGAGCGCCCATAAACATTATTTATTTCAAAACAGAATGTAACATTTTATGTCCCTAAGAGCCGTGAACGAGTGGTCCGAAAACAATGTCGATAATTCCTGGTGTAGCTAGGGGGGAGATGCCCAATTGATGGAAGTCCCAGCCAAATATCGTTTCACACAACTTCAACTACCATAGTAATATAACGAAAAGGGTTGTGATAACAATGCTGTTTTTTAGAGAAGGGTTTTGATCCGTTATTCAATTAATATTGGGTTAATTTATAGGTTTTCAATGGTACAAAAATAGTGACTACTAACAAATGTAATTGACTGATGAGTATGCTGAATTGATACTTAGTTAGATAACATATAAGGCTCCATATTAAGGCATTTAAAATGCCAATAAGCAGCGATAAATTGGAACCGAATTTTTATAGTGTGACAGGCAGTTTGTGCCAAGAATAGTCATTTAAACTTAAATAGAGCCATACTTTTTTTGTTTGAGTTATGTGCTCTTTATAAAGACTATTGTGCGTTTAACACTGACTTCTCTGATGGCCATTCTACCAAAGGTGCAGAACGTCTAAAATCAGTGTTTAAGAGTTTGCAGAAAGTTTAAGATGGGTTGAACGTAAAGATAATATGTAAAATGTGGTCTAATATGTATATAAATTCAAAGGGAGAAACTCATGAGTTTATACAAAAACAGGCCTGTATCCAGGTTATTTCCACTCGTCATTATGTTCAGCCTTATCAGTACGTCTCTTTTAGCCGATCAAATTCCGGATCCTGATGTATCCCAAAAAGCCGCAATTGATAAAATGCATCACAAACTGCATATAGATCAGGCCCCCTTTAAAGCACAAGAAGTGCAGGCACTTAAAGAACTCAATGAAATGACCATCCTTGATGATGCTAAACTTGAAAAAGTTCATGTCAAGATTGATGAACTCATGGCGGCAAAAACACAGATCATGCGCTTGAGATACGAACACCTGATCGAAATGCGTGCGATTCTTTCTGATGCACAAAAAGTTCCATACGACAAGAACGTATTAAAGCGATCGGCTGTTAAGTAATAAATAATCAGCCCTTGGAGTGAAAATTATCAATGAAAGGAGAAAGTCTTTTCCATTTAACTGGGAATTTTATGTCAAATTCGCCTCATTTATTTTCATCTACTAAACTTAGGTTTTGCTTTATTTATTGAGGTCCAAAATGGCTAAGCACAATATTTCACGCCGATATTTCTTAAGCGCATCAGCAGCTTTGGCATCATTGTTTTCCACATCCCTAATTGCTAAAGAAATTAATCCTACAGCTAAACAACAAGAGGGACCTTACTACCCAAAGCATAAACAAGCTGATAAAAATGCAAATATGAATCAAGTTGATGGCAATAACGGGCATGCCAATGGAGAAGTAATAACTATACATGGACGAGTCATTGATACTGACGGTTCACCAGTTGGCGGTGCTCTAATTGACATTTGGCAAGCGGATAAAAATGGCAGATACTTACATGATGACGCACCCAAGTCGTCACCGATTGATGCCAATTTTCAGTATTGGGCTCAATTAAAAACCGACTCGAATGGAACGTATAGTGTAAAAACAATTAAACCAGGTAAATACCCAGCAATGGGGGATTGGGTGAGACCACCACATATTCATTTTAAAATTGCTCGAAGGGGGTTAAGAGAACTTACAACACAAATGTATTTTGCCAATGAACCTCTCAATGAAATTGACAAGCTCTATCTAGAAACTCCCGAAAAACACCGAGCCTCTATTGTTGTTGATTTTAAAGAAGGCCAAGGATCATTTAATATCGTTTTGGAAAAAGTATAAAGTTATTTTCTAGTATACGTATTTAGTATTAATAGCTGATGAAAATGTTTACAGCTAGGGTTTATGTTTTAGTATCAATCTTTATTTCCAATAAAATAAAAGGCTAAGGTCTCAGCTTATTAGCAAATTCAATTCTACTGCGGATACCACAGTTGAATCGATATTCTGCTAATTCTATTGTTCTAAAGCAGCTCTACATTCGCAATTGTTATGCTTATCGGCCGGCAGCGTTAGTCGTAGCTTTTCAGCTATACTGATAGTTTCAATGTTTAAAAGGAACGGCTTTGCTGGTAACTATTAGTGATCTAACTCATTGGGTGAGTGATGGCACAAATAAACGCCGGGTGCTGTCAAATTTGTCCATGCAACTTGAGCAGAATGAATGCATCGCGCTAATGGGAGATAGTGGCTGCGGTAAAACGACGTTGCTTAATTTAATCGCCGGACTTGAGCCAATTCAACAGGGCGAAATAAAAGTAGCAGAACTTGAACTGCACCAAGCGAATGAAAGAGAATTAAGTAAATTGCGTAAACAACAACTTGGCATTATTTTTCAGCAATTTAATTTACTCTCCAGTTTGAAAGTTAGCGATAATGTCGAGTTTTCAGCTCGCTTAGCAAATAGGTTGGAACCAAGCTTAAGCAAAAGGCTGATCAGAGAATTAGGTATTTACCATTTACTCGATAAATATCCTAACACCTTATCTGGTGGGGAAATGCAACGAGTTGCTATTGCCCGTGCATTAACTGCTCAACCGCAATTACTATTAGCTGATGAGCCCACTGGCGATCTCGATGAACGAAATAGTGATCTTGTGATTGCGCAATTAATCAAATTGGTAAAGTCTCAGCATACTGCTTTGTTGATGGTTACTCATAGCGAGCATGTTGCGCGGAAAATGGACAAAGTGTACCGCCTTAGTGACGGTAAACTCGAGCTGCTTGTTCACTTGTCGGCAGGTTAATGACTAGTATTTTACCCATCAAAAATAGTGAACTTGGCTTAGTCATTAAAACCCTGTTAGCTGAATATTGGCAAAAGCCGCTGCTTAATCTCGGATTTATCATCAGTCTTGCTATTGCGACCAGTACCTTGCTCGCGGTGCTGTTATTAAATCATGCTAGTAAACAGCAATATCAGCAAGCGGATAGTCGTTTAGGAAGCCCCGTGGCTTTTCATATAATGCCGATTGAAGGCAGGGCGGTTAGCAAACAAGATTTTGTCCAGCTAAGACGACAAGGATTTAGCGAAGTTAGCCCGATCATTTCTTTTCGTAAAAAATTTGGCGATGGTAAATGGCTTACGTTCAAAGCAATGGATTTATTAGCGTTAAGTCTAAGAAACCCTGAAAGGTTTGACAGTACCAATGTGTTAATACCGAAAGCATATGCCAGTAGGCTTGGTCTGAAGTTTAACCATGAGTCGTATCTGGCGAAACTTAATTTAGCCAATAAACAATCGTTACCCATACGACAAATTGACGTTGCCGATTGGGGCATGACGGCGCTGGTTGATATCGCCCTTGCGTGGCAACTTTTCCCCGAGATCAAAGGCTTTAGTTATCTGCTAGTTAGCCAATTAACCGAGAAGAGAAGGGCAAAGCTTGAAAGTAGTCTGCCTGAACATTTGATTTTACAACCAAGTTGGTCATTGCAACAGCGTGAAGGCTTTGCCGAAGCCTTGCACCTGAACCTTAGCGCGTTGGCAATGTTAAGCTTTGTAGTTAGTCTTTTCATTGCTTTTCAGGCAGCAGAGCAAGCGTGGCAAAATCGTAGCTGGCTAAGCGCGCAACTGCGGTTGTTTGGTATTGGTTTATCCGCCGTTAGACAGGCAATGTTGCTTGAAGCTTTGCTGTTAATTCTCTTAGCCAGTATCTTGGGCACCATAATCGCCATAACCATAGTCAGCGTACTCTTGCCGGTGCTTGGTTTAACGCTGAATCAGCTATATCAGCTTAAAGTCAGTGGTCATTTTGACTGGCATTGGCAATACGTTGGCTGGTCTTTATTGATTTCATCTTTTGCTGTACTGATGTCGCTGCTTAAACAAATTATATTGATGAATCGTCGCGATATTGCCTTTTTGAGTAAATCAAATCGCCTTAGTTTCTCTTATTCGGCTATTGGCATTACTGGGGGGGTATTGCTGTTGGCATTTGCCTTTTGGCCAGAAAATAATTGGCAACAGATCATGATGAAATTTGGCATATTATTAATCGCCACAGTCGCTTTATTGCCTTTGATGCTTAAGGTGTTGATTCATTTATTGCTGTTGTTATATAAAGTGAAAATCGACCTGAATTATCGCCTTAGTTATGTCCTGCAAGACACTGGAAAACAAATTGCTCGTCGCTTTTTACCGCTGGCGGCCTTTTATTTGGCATTAACAGCAAGTATCGCTGCTGCATTGATGGTGAACAGCTTCGAAATAGCATTTATTAAATACCTAGATAAACAGCTAAATGAAGACCTTTATATCCGTTTTAATCGAGGAGAACAACAACGCATAGAGATGTGGTTAAAACAACAACCGCAAATAAAAGAGTACTTATTATACCAACATGGCATCGTTAATGTTGGAAACGATAGCGTGGCAATTACTACCTATCAATCGCCGCTGCAGCTTGCCTCTGTCGTGATGAAAACTACCGATATGCCAAGGAGTAAATTTGCCAGTAAAATAAATCCTTCAACAGCTTTTACTGATGAAGATAATGTGTGTTTGATCAACGAACAACTGGCACTAGCACACCAACTTGAGATCGGTGACATACTTGTCATTGACCAAGGTGCCAGGCACCTAAACTGCCAGATCAGAGCAATATATTTTGATTATGGAAATCCAGCTTTTGAAATTACCCTACCACTACAATTAGCACAAGAAAACTTATCCGGACTAATTGCGAAAAGCTTTGGCGTGTTTTTCTATCATTATACTGCTGAATCAAAACAAAAGTTGAGCAACGAATTAGCTTTGGATGAAAGTCAATTAATTGAACCCGCAGAGATCAAATCTATGGCCATGACTATCTTTAGTCAAACCTTTGTATTGACCAAGGCGATAGCATTTGTGTTGCTCACTATAGCTTGCTTTGGTTTATTCTTATCGGCTAAAACGGTTGAATTAGCCCGAAAGGGTGATTTGTTCATGCTTGCCAGCCTAGGTTACAGCAGAGTCGAATTGTTTATCCATATGCTTGGCCAATGGTTGCTACTGGTTATTGGTTGCATTTTACTTAGTTGGCCAATGGCAATTGTGTTAGCCAAGGTGTTGGTTGGTAAAGTTTTACCGGTCTCTTTTGGTTGGTCAATGCCCTTAGTGGTTGCGGCTAGCCCTTTTGTGAATGGCAGTTTGATTGCTTTGCTATGTTTATTACCCGCGTTAGTTATTCCACTTTATCAACTTAGAGAAAGCGTACAGAGATGAAACGACTATTAGTAATTTTATTCTCGTTAATTTACTTAACTGCTTGTGAGCAATCAACAATGTCTAACCGTCATGTTCTCACTCGTTTGGCAGAACAAGATGATCGTTATGAACGGCCAAAACCTGAAAATTTGCTTCTTTTTCCTGATGCTCATAGCCCACAAAAAAACTATCGTCATGAGTGGTGGTATTTAACTGCAAATTTGCAAACTGAGGATGGTCAGCGTTTGGCGGCGCAATGGACACTATTTCGGACCTCTGTAGCAAAGCGTCATTGGTATTTCGCCCATGGCGCAATGGCCGATACAAAACAGCATATGAACGCTTTTCGAAGTGGCCGTGAAGAGTTTGGTAATGTTACTTTCACCGTTAATCCATTTAGTGCTCAAATTGATGATTGGGCATGGCGCTCATTATCTGGTTTACTACCGGCAACGTTGAAGTTTGGCGATGTTCAGTCTCCTGAAGTTAACTGGCAGGCCGAACTTTCATTAACAAGCTCTATGTTAAAGCTGCCAAGCATAACGCCAAAGTTGCCCTTCTTCCTGCAAGGGCAACAAGGGTTTAACCGTAAACATGCAAGCCGTAATATCGCTTCCCATTATTACTCACAACCCTTTATCGATGTTAGCGGTCGAGTTTTCTGGCAGGGAAAATGGCAAAGTGTTTCAGGTGATGCTTGGTTCGATCGGGAATGGGGTAGCCAGTTTTTAGCACCAGATCAACAAGGATGGGACTGGTTTTCACTGCGCCTCGATCCAAATACAGCGCTGATGGCGTATCGTATTCGCTCGCATAGAGAGGATTATATTTATGGTAACCTGATGTATCGTAACGGCCGTAGTCGAATTCTGAGTGGTGATGACATTAAACTGATCAGCATAACCAATGCAGATGATACTTATCCGAGTACTTTCAAGTTGATAATCGCAGCTGATGATGTTGATATTGAGATCAAAATAGTTAATAAAAAACAAATTAACCAGTTTGGTATCGAGTACTTTGAAGGGATGGCTACCTTTACCGGCAGCCATCAGGGTGAAGGTTTTGTTGAAATGACGGGCTATCGTTAATCAAAATTATGACTGTGCCACATAGGTTCCTTGCTACTCATATTGACTAGTCCAGCGATAAGGTAACAGCATATAGCCAGACTCAGCAAACCGCTAATACCAAGAGCCATAGCAACAATGGGGGCTAGCAGTACGCCCATAACTGAGGCAAACCCGTTAATTCCCCAGCACCATGCCACCTGTGAAGGATGCTGACCGGCAAGTCGGTTAAGACCATAGGGCAGAAACAGCCCCAAGGGAAAGGCCAAACAACAAATCAGCACTGAAACTACAACAATATGGCTTAAAGGTGACCAGTTTAGTGTCGCTTGAAAGAAACTATCAATCATTGCAAATGACCCAAATAGACATATTGCGTAGGCAAAGATAACCACTAATAGGCTTTTCGCCGAAAATGCTTTTGAGCCGAGCGTCAAGCTACCTAGGCCACTACCAAGCAACATTGCACTCAACACAATAGCGAATGCACTGGTTGGAGAATTAAGCAGCAAAGTAACTTGTTGCAACAGGGCAATTTCAATAGCCATAAAGCCTATGCCCAGACTACTGAAATATACAAGTGGCGTTACGCTCGACATTGCTCGCCTTGCTTTTTGACGCTGAAAACACAGTGGTAGTATGATAAAAAACAATGCCACTACTGATAGCAGTAACAATGAAGCTAGGCTTAATAAAAAACCCCAGCCAACCAATCGTGGCCAATCTTGGTTTAGCGTTTGCTTTAACTGGTCAATTTTTTGCCAGCGAAAGCTATGATACAGGTAAGGTTTATCATCATTGGTTGGAGTAATATCAAATAGATATTCTTCGATGAATTTGTCTCTATCTTCACCCATAAGCGCTATGATGCTGTCAAAATACGATGTGCGAGAGTTGATATGATAAAGGTTGCTTTGATTTCTCTTTAGTCCAGGTAAGGTGACCAGATCAAATCGCCAGCGCTGGCTCCAACTTACAATTTTTTCAATCTGCGCTGTGTTGAACGGACGGGGACTGATCATCAGCACTATGGTGCGCCAATCACGAATAACCACCAGGTTACTCCTGACAGAAAGTTGTTTTTCTGTGAGTAGCTCAATGAGCGTATTGATGACCCGCAAATTGTCTTTGGGCACGGGGGCCATGAAATTGCTGATGGTCAAAATGCCATGCTCGCTTAGTTGTTCAAACATGGACCTTAAACCTTGTCGGGTCATGATAAAATTAGTTTTTGTTGCGGCAGTCCCTACTCGGTTGCTGCCCACAGAGGCGACAATCAGATCAAATTTTTTATTGGTTGCGGCAATATAGCGACGGGGAGCAACTGTTTTTATCTTAACCTGTTGGGGAAGTATTTCAGGCGTTTTTCTGTCGGCTCCAGTTATGTTCATTGCCTTTAAAGCATCGAGTAATGTTGAAATGTTTTTATTGCGATCGAGTAAAGTGATAGATTTCGCTTCGTGCCAATAGGCGGTCCAGCTATTCCAACTGGCATTTGTTCCCAGTAATAATACCGCCGGCGTTGTGTTGAGGAGTTGATAAGGGGCTGCGTAGGCAGATTGCATAAATAGTTCTCGGCTTGTTTCCCTTTCAGCATCCAGCAATAATGCTGTCGCATTATCACCATCAACAAATAACTGCCATTGTGGCAAAGTTGTTAGCGTCGAGTTTATGCTCAGCCCTGGAGATGCATGTTGCGCAGATGTGGTTAATAGCGATAGTCTTGAATGAGCCGAATCTTGCTGCCATAGCAGCCTGGCATCTGCCTCATTTTGACGAACACTGAATTCCTTAAATGAATTAGCCTGAGTGCCCCATTGCAATTGTTTCTGTGGGAACAGTAATAGCAGCACTATGGGCAATGCCAGCACTACTTTAGCCCTGTTGCTGCTGGTAGTTAGCAATAATGCCAGAATAACCAATAACGGGCTGAGCAATAAAGCAAAAGAAAAATAATCAAACTCCAGTATTACCAGCGCTAATATAGCCCCCAGTGCCGCACCAAAAAGATCTGCGCCATAGAGTTTGGCTATTGATCCTGGCCAGCGCATAAACGTGATGGCGATATAAAAGGAGGTCAGCAAAAAAGGCGGCAGCCACGAGCAGGCATAAAGCAACAAATACAAATACTGAGTTGGATACCAGGGTAATGCAAGCATATTTAGTGGCACAAAACTGGCCAACATTTGACTTACCGGAAAACTAGCCACAATAGCCAGGGTAGTGAACAATTTTATTCGTAAGTAATGATAACTAATAATTTTGGCAAATACGGCGGCCAAACTACCGGCAATACCAAAGCCAAGCAGGGCGATGCCGATAATCACGGCAATTAGATGATGCCAATGTGCAATAGCTATATGGCGGCTTAACAGTATTTCAAAATTCAATAGGGCTGCGCTGACCAAGCCTAACGCGATGATGGTTGTGTATTCGGTGTGCCTATTAACGTTATTACCACCTGTTTCACTCAATGTGTTCATTAAATTGTAGATATTACTAATAGCTTGCTTGATGATTTTGTCATTTAAAGACCCTGCCAGTTAAAGGGACAAAACGTACCGGCAGGATCGAGCGGGTTGTACTCTTGCCATGCAGATCTTTTTCTATCAGTAATAACTGCTGGTTTCCCCAAACGGGCCCTACAGGTATCACCATACGTCCGTTAGGCTTTAATTGTTTTAGCAAGGGGGGAGGTATATGGGCTGCGGCCGCAGTGACCATAATGCGGTCAAATTTTAGTTCGCCCGGCCAACCATAGTAACCATCACCGTGCTGGTGTTTAATTTTCAGCAGCCCTAACGTCTGGAACGTTTCTTGAGTACGTTTTGCCAAAGGACTGATAATTTCCATAGTGTATACCTGTGAAGTCAATTCAAACAAAATTGCGGCTTGATAACCGGATCCTGTACCTATTTCAAGTACGCTCATGCCTGATTCTACCTCGGCTAGTTGCGACATTAATGCCACAATATATGGTTGAGAAATCGTTTGCCCGTATCCGATTTTCACCGGCGAATCTCGATAGGCATTTTTATGCTGATCTTTTGGCATAAAACGATGTCTAGGTACCTTACGCATTGCATTAAGCACACGCATATCCTCAACCGCTAAACCGAGGCCGCGATATTTTTGGCTAAGGGTGTCCACCATTGCGTTTCTTTGTTGTTGAAACTGAGTTGCTTCAGGGTATTGATGATTAGCAAAGACGGACGCTGGAAAACTGACTACAATCATTGCCAAAACACACAATGGGTTCATTATTTTCATCGACTTTTGCTCTTAAATATATTGCAGGTACCAGTTAAGTGTAGCAAAAGAAATAATTATCATTGCTGATCATTGGTTAGTTTAATCTTTAACTCAGCCCAAATAAAATATGAGCCAAAGTGAAAACTAGACATTAACACCGCATAAATCCATTCAATAATATTTCACGTTCGAGGCTGTTGGTACGTGAGTAGGAAAAAGATAAACTGATAAAGCCTAATGCGAGTATGGAAACAACAACGACAAGTTAATTGGCTATCGCCATATTAGTCTGTTTATTGCCAGATTAGCGAGCCAATTCAATTCCGCCAATGGATGCTTTAAAACAATAATTGTTGGTAATGAAGAGTTTGGTGCCGATAGGCTAAACTGTTTGTATATCTAACGTATTTACGCAGAATAAAACTGTTAGGTAAATTTCAGTTTATTAGGAGGGGAGTCATGAAAGAATTTATCCAGTCCTTGCCTAAGGTGGAACTTCATCTTCACCTTGAAGGCACGCTTGAGCCAGAACTGATGTTTGAACTGGCAAAGCGTAACCATATTGATATCCCGTTCAATTCAATTGCCGAAGTTAGGGGGGCATACAGTTTCCATAATCTTCAGTCATTTCTCGACATTTATTTTCAAGGCGCAAACGTACTTATCAATGAACAAGACTTCTTTGATCTGACCTGGGCCTATTTGCTGCGCTGTCAAGACGATAACGTGTTACATACGGAAGTGTTCTTTGACCCTCAAACACATACCGAACGAGGGATCAGCTTTGAAACCGTTATAAATGGTATTCATCGGGCACTTGTACAAGGCACAACTGAGCTTGGGATCAGTAGCAAGTTAATTATGTGTTTTTTACGCCATCTGGATGAAGAGTCAGCCTTTAAAACATTGCAGCAAGCGCAGCGGCATCAAGATAAAATTGTCGCTGTTGGTTTGGACTCAAGCGAAATTGGCCACCCCCCGGCTAAATTTGAGAGAGTATTTAAACAAGCCATAAACCTAGGTTTCTTAACTGTTGCCCATGCTGGTGAAGAAGGTGAAGCAAGTAATATCAGTGAGGCATTGAACTTGTTGAAAATCTCGCGTATCGATCATGGCGTTCGCTGCTCAGAAGATGAAGAACTCGTTAAACAATTGGTCAGAGAACGCATACCTCTAACCGTTTGTCCGTTATCCAATATCAAACTCAAAGTATTTGACAGCATGGAACAACACAACATTGTCGATCTGCTACGAAGAGGGGTATGCGTCACAATTAACTCTGACGATCCCGCCTACTTTGGTGGTTATATGGTGAATAACTTTTTAGCTGTGGTTAATGCCCACCCGATCAATAAAGCTGAAATTGCTCAATTTACGTTTAATGCCATTGAGGCAAGTTTTGTTAATAAACATGAAAAAGAGCGCTTACGAAAAGTGACACAAAGGTATTTAAATTTATATCAATAACCTTTATTTTATTTTTTGTAGTGGCTCAATTATTTGGATACCGAAGTGGAGACGTTATTTTAAATCCTGTCAGGTTTGTTCTTTACTACATATCATTTTGTTAACCGTGAATTTTGTTGATCAACTTGTTCATGGTTGAATTCACCATCACCATCACCATCACCATCTTCATCTGATTGCTGCTCCCAAGAGTATACTTTGCGTTTCGGTTTGGGATCCCAATGACGAAAGGCTAGCGCACAACATACCCCGCTGATTGCACCAAATAAATGGTATTCAAAGGAAATCCACTGTTCACGGGGGAATATCGAAAGCAACATGCCACCATACATATAAAAGGCAATCATCATCAGTGCGCTAGAGCGTTTGTCCCTGCGAAAGATGCCGCTGATAAACAGATAGAAGAACATGCCATGGGCTAAGCCGCTTGCGCCGAGGTGGTAACTTTCTCGGCCAAACAACCAAACACCAAGGCCAGAGACAATCCAGATAATGGCCAGTGTCCACCAACGTGACTTCGGGTAGCCATAGATTAGAAAACTACCCAATAGCAATATTGGCAGTGTATTACTAATAACATGTTGCCAAGAGCCGTGTATCAGTGGTCCGGTTACAATGCCGATAGTTCCTGACGCAGTAAGAGGGTAAACTCCCAGTTGCTGGAAGTTTAGATCAAACATCATCTCACACAGTTTTAACCACCAGATGATTAAAACGAAAATGGTGGCGATAACAATGCTGTTTTGTACTGAAGGGGTTTGATGGTCCATGTAATTGATATTGGGATAATTTAGTGCTTTTCAATGGCTACAATTTTGGACCATTTAGTAATGCTTTTACTTGCCCATTTCTTCTTTTAGCCAAGCCATAAAAATATCTAAACGAGCTTTTTTCGCTGAATTGGCATCAAACACCAAATATCGCTTTACCGTTAACGGATGTTTGACATTAATTGGAATAACCAAAGTGCCAGCATCAAGGTACTGTGAATATAAAAATTTTGCTGCTAAGGTGAAACCATGACCACCCAACACCGCACTCAGGGCGATGTCGGTGCTAACCACCTCAGTCCACTGCTGATGATTTTGATAGTTTTTCACTTCCGCATGTTTGAACCAGGCGTCCCAACCAAACGGACCTGGTTTTTCTAAATTTACCAGCCAAGTCTTTAAGATATCTTGCGGCGTGTTGAAACTCACTTCTTGCGCCAGTTTAGCTGAACAAACCGGATAAACATCATCTTCGCCAAAATATTCGCATTGTAAATCGTCACTGGTTTCTTTTTCGGCGCTAATACCAAAGCGAACCGCAAGGTCGATATGGTTTTGTTTAAGGTTTTCAAAACGATTGGAAGAGACAACACGAATTTTTATTTGTGGATACTGTTGCGAAAATTTATGCAGTTTTGGCATTAACCACATCGATGAAAATGATGGCGTAGAAGTAATGGTTAAATTTCCTGCAATGCCCTCACTTTGAATATTATTGAATGCACTGGTTAAGATATTAAACGCTTGCTGAGTTGCATGATACAACTTAACCCCATTATCAGTTAACACCATTTTTCGGCCTTGGCGAGAGAATAACTTGGTGCCTAAGGCAATTTCCAATTGACGCATTTGTTGACTTACGGCCGCCTGAGAGAGAAATAGCTCTGCTGCAGCCTTGCTATAACTTTGATGGCGAGCAGCACTGTCAAAAGTGCGCAAGTTATTTAAGTGCCTTAATTTATTATCCATAGATGAAATCCAGAAAATATTGATGGCAGCAATTATAGCTCAATTAGTAATAGTAATATAAGCCCAGCTTATATTACTGTTTAATAACTATTGTTGGTTTTGTGAGTCAGTTCAAAGCAATAATACCTCAACTAGGCGGCGAGAAAACAGATAACAAACAATTCATCTGCCTATATCAATAAATTCTAATCAGGAATAAACATGAACTTTAAAAACTTACACAAACAAAATACGCCATTGATCATATGCAATGTTTGGGATGCTGCCAGTGCCAAGACGGCAGAAAAACTGAATTTCAAAGCTATTGGTACCTCAAGTGCGGCGATAGCGAATATGCTAGGCTATGTAGACGGTGAACAAATGAACTTTGCCGAATTAGTATACATAGTGAAAAGAATTCTTGCTTCTACATCACTGCCGCTAACCGTTGACATTGAAGCTGGCTTTAGTCGAAACCCTACAGAAATTGCCGCTCACATTAAAACGTTAGCCGATTTAGGTGTGGTAGGTATTAACATCGAAGATAGCATTGTCACTAATGGACGAACATTGCTAAATGCCGCTGATTTTGCGAAAGATTTATCTGTGATAAAGCAGCTGCTCAAGGAAAACGAGGTGAATATATTTATCAATGTCAGAACCGACCCGTTTTTATTGGGGCGCAATAACGCGCTGATGGAAACCAAAGAGCGTATTAAACGTTATGAGTCAGTGGGGATAGATGGCATTTTTGTGCCGTGCATAACCAATGAGAGTGATATCAGTGTCGTTGTTAATCATACAACACTTCCAATCAATGTCATGTGTATGCCAGACTTGCCTGATTTTAACGCTCTTAAAAAGTTAAACGTTAAACGCATCAGTATGGGAAATTTTGTCTTTGATAGCTTGTCTGACCGGTTTGAAGATGCTTTAGGTTCTATTGTCGAGTCGCAATCATTCAAACCTGTATTTTAACCTATTGAATGAATCATTGTTTGTGGAGCAGAGCGTTCATTAGATGTTATGAATCTAAGCAGAATTCTAAAATATAATAAAACGGCACTTCATCGTAAAGTGCCGCTCAACCGTCGAAAGCAATAAACTCAGATACTGGCCTCAGCGACATTGTTTAGTAATATTTAGGGTTACTTTTATCGTTTTGTTACGTGGCGATAAAATTACCATGAAACCCAAGTGGTAAATGATGATTCAACCACGCTCTGGCAATAGGTCCGTCGGCGATACTACTAGCGTTAAAGATATTCAGGCAAGTACGTTTGCTCGGTACATGCAAAGCTGTGCCAATTAAGTAACCTGTGCCTTCTTGGTTTGTTGGACAAACGGAAATGTGCTCTTCCACTAAGTATTCTTTACCAAAGTCAAACCTGTCTTCTTTACCTGTGCTTACATTAAAGCTGCTTACACTATCGCTCCATAGGCTATTGCGCTGTGAAGACAGGTGATATAAATACTCATTTTTCAAGCCAACTAGGTGATCACACACGCGTGGAAACTCGCTGTTAACGTCTAAAATAGCATGATTGGCCTTGCCGTTTGGCAATAAAGTATAAAGTGCTGTTTTCGCATCTATATTGACATTATTCATTTCGCCTTTCATCACATTGGCCAAGTTATGTAGCACATCTACATTAGGGTACAAACTGGCATCAAAATGTATGGTGCCATTATTCTCTTCCCATGCATTGCCATAATGAAACGCAAAACCGGCAGGTAATTCATATTCTTTGGTTAGGGTTAAATCACTTTTACTGACTACTAACACTCGCATAGCTTGATTTTTATCAAAACCTACTCTTGAAAAATAGCCACGTTGATTGTTACCAAACTCTCGGGTTGTGGTGAGTGATGGTAAAATTATCAACAGGTGTTTTTCGGTCAGTAAAAAATCATGCAACATACCGCCTTTATAGTTGGCATTTAGTATCCCCACGTTTTTTACTTGCCCAGTTGCAGCTAAATGATATAGCACAACATGACCCGATTGGTTTAAACCAAAATTCCAAATATCGCCATTTGCTTCTACTTTAGGGTGAGCAGAAAAGGGCAGTCCTTTTAAACTCTGACCGTATTTACTATCTGCACCTAAGGTGATTTGTTGTTGAAACTCTAATGTTTCGCTATTAACGCTTGTGGCTGTGCCGCCTTCCCATAATGCCCATAAGTCATCACCAACCGGGATCACGTTAGTATTCGCCGTGTTGACCATATTTGAGTTTGAAACTGGTAAGGAATCATTGAATTTTGTTTCAGGACCCGAATATAAAAATTGCTCAGCGAGTTGTTCTTGTTGAAATTTAGGGGTTTCGATAAACTTGCCCTGATGAACAATTTTTCCCTCGGCTATTTTAAAGCTTTGCAGCATGCCATCACCTTCAAAAAGGTGCTGGTAGCGTTGTTCGCCGCGTTCGTGTTTACCTGGGCCATTACGAAAAAAGATACCGACAAGATCATTAGGAATTTTTCCCTCAATAGATAATTCTTGCTTTGAAAAGTTATCTTCAATATTCGCAAAACCAATTAAATCAGGCTCACTCGCTAAGGCCTTATTAAACAGGTCTTTATAGTTAACAACTAGGCTATTACTTTTATCTGAATTGGCTAAAGCCTGAAAAGGTGAGTTAAGTAACAATGAACCAAGGCCAACGGCGCTCATGCTTTTTAATAATTCTCTGCGTTGCATGCTATATCTCCTAAAGGTATTCAACTGATCTATTATTTAATAAATAACGCTACTTTCATTAATGACTTTGCTATTTTCATCGCTAAGCATAAATTTTATTTCACTGTAACTCACCGGGCCAAAATTCGGTTTGGCATTGTTAGAAAAACCATAACCTTCAACCGGCATGCCAAATAGATTGGTTTCTAATTTACCGTTGTTATTTTGATCATGAAAAAAACGCAGGGCGTAATCTCCCTTGGGTAAATTATTGAAAGTGATAGTGGCTTTTCCTGCCACCGCTTTAGTCATGGTGGCGGATTCTGGATTTCCTGCTTGGTAATTTTTTTCACCGTTAAAGAGTTGAATGTACAGTTTGCTCGAATCATCATTAACCCCTGAAATGTTAAATTCGATTTCGCCTGCTCCAGCATTGGATGTTACAAAAAGAGCTGCGAGTATGGCTAAAAAGTATGATGAGTGTTTCATAGTGATTCCTTAAACTTTAATGTTAACTTCTAATTAATGCGATATTTACAATTGCGTCGTGTTGAAAAGACGATAGAATGGAAAAAACAAAATAAACAGCTGAGTTTCGTGAAGCAACGTAAACAATTCGTAAGTTGCTCACTTTTGGAAAATGTACCATTGACGAATCGTGAAATAAACCATGAAAATCAACCGATAAGAGCGTTGATTAGCAAAAAACAACTCATTCATGACATGTTCATAGTGTTAGTGGTTGGTATATTGTTAGGCTTTTTGGCACCGTTTGGGATGAATGAAGTGCCATTGGTTTGGGCGGTTTTTTATTGGATTTTTACTTGTGCTTGTGGTTATTTTATTTTCATGCCCTGCACCCAGTTAGGTGAGCGTTACTTAATTAAGATAGTTCCTCACTATTTTGGTCGGTTGGTAATTACTATGTTTATTGCCAGCATTGTGATGAGTTTTTTTGTGCCTTTTTCTGTGTGGTTGTTTTTTGATATTGCGATAAATTATCAGCAACAATTTTGGCAGGTTTTTCCAAAAGTCATCGTTATCGGTGGGATCTTAACTTTTATTGGCTTCGTTAAAGACTATATTCATCGACAAAACTCCAAGCTTAATGAATCTGAACAACTCATTGAACAGCAGCTAAAAAAGAATGCTAGCCAAGATGATTTGCAGCTGGAGAAGTTTATGGCGCAGCTACCTGTTGATAAGCGCGGCAAACTGTACTGTTTAGAAATGTCCGATCATTATCTGAAAGTGTACACTGATAAAGGTCATCATTTATTATTAATGCGCTTTAAAGATGCATTAGAGTTGTTGAGTGATTATAAGGGCATTCAAACACACCGCTCTTGGTGGGTGGCGTTAGACGCGATTGTAAAAGTGAATAAAGATGGTCGGAAAATTTCATTACAATTGTCCAACCAATTGCAAGTACCTGTCTCTAGAACATATGCTGAAGCAATTAGAGCGGCAGATATCCATTAAGGTTTTGCTTGAGTTATAGATGGTTCAAATGGTGTTACAAGAACGACTAAAGTGATTGCTCTACTTCATTAGCGTCTTTGATCCGTTCTAAACGGGCTTCTTCCTCTGCAAACGCCGCTTTTATTTCTTCCAGTACACTATCAACATCTGCGTTATCAGTTGCTTCAGCAAAATAGCCGGTTAATTCGCTTTCCGGGGTTAGTTCACTTTTTTCATACAGTGCCCACATCTCTTGCGCATACTTGCTACCCAGCAAATCAGGGGCAAATTGACCATAATAATTGGTCATGTTGTCCACATCACGAATTAACATAGCTTTGGCATTATTGTTAGCAGAAGCGTCTACTGCTTGCGGTAAATCGATAATTACCGGTCCGTAGGCATCAACCAATACGTTAAATTCAGATAAATCTCCATGTACAACGCCAGCGCAAAGCATACGTAAAACGTAGATCATCACTTCTTCATGATCTTCTCTGGCTTGTTCGGCAGACATACCTACATCGTTTAAACGAGGGGCTACATCGCCGTCATCATCGGTGATTAATTCCATTAATAACACCCCGTCATAACAACCGTAAGGTTGGGGCACACGAACACCTGCTTCTGCCAATAGGTACAAAGCATCTACTTCAGCATTTTGCCAAGCCTCTTCTTGTTGGGCACGGCCAAATTTAGAACCTTTTTCCATCGCGCGAGCGCGTCGGCTATTTCGACTTTTGCGACCTTCTTGATATTGTGCGGCTTTTTTAAAGCTGCGTTTATTCGCTTCTTTGTACACTTTTGCACAAACAATTTCTTCGCCGCAGCGCACCATATAGACCGTGGCTTCTTTGCCGCTCATTAATTGACAAATTACTTCGTCAACCAAGCCATCATCTACAAGGGGTTGTATTCGTTTAGGGATTTTCATAACGCCGTTATACCGTAGTTAGAAAGGAATTAACATAGTTAACAGAAATTATTTAAATGAAAAGGCTCTAGAGATCAAGCTAGAGCCTTTGGTTGTTAGATTAAATTGCAGCCAATATTAATTACTTTTCAGAAATTACCACCACAACACGCCTGTTTAAGCGGCGACCTTCCTTAGTAGTATTATCAGCAATAGGCTTTAACTCACCAAAGCCAATAGTTGTATAGGTTTTATCACTATTAGGCGTTTTTTCTTCTAAAAGAGTAGCTACAGCCTTGGCTCTGGCTTCTGATAAAATTTGGTTTTTATCTTCCTTACCTTCCCAGTCAGTGTGACCTTCAACAACAACATCAATTTCGTCATGTTGATCAATAAATTTTGCCACCCGATCAATTTCAGCTAAATATTGCTCTTTTACATTAGATTTCCAGCTATCAAATTGAATCTTAAGGGTGATAGTAGCCATGAGAGCACAGCCTTTAGCATTAACCTTAGTGTTTGCTATTGTTTCAGGGCATTTATCTGACTCATTTATAACACCATCATTATCTAAGTCAGGGTTAACGGTAACGACTTCTTCAACAACCGCTACAGGAGTTGGTTTGTGAATTGGCGCTTTTTTCACTGTTTTCTTTTTAGGCATCGCTTTTGTTGTAGAGCCAAAATATCTTGAGATACTTAAACCGATCACTTGCGCGTCTTCGTCATATGCAGTTAATTCTAAGCGAGCAAACCATTTCTCGTTAAAGTGCCATTGCGCGCCAGCACCAAAGGTTAATTGCGTACCATGATCTTGTTCAACGTTTTCACCTGTGTCGGTATCTAAAAATGACACGCCGGCTTTTGCATAAACATTCCAGGTCGATTTACGCTCATTTAGCCAAAAACCAACATTGGCACCGAAAGCAGAGTAATCAATATTTAAGGTGTCGGTAATGCTTGGATTCAAATTGTATAATTCTGCCGCGCCCATGTCTTCATAGCTTATCTCAGTAAATAAGTGATCAGATAAGGCAAGGCCAGCAAGTAACTTAAATGATGTGTCATTATCATCTGAAACTCTCCAGCTAGTGTTTTTATGTTTAGGATCTAAAGTGGAGTAACCCAAACCGGCACCAGCATACCAACAATTAACATTAGTAAACGACTTGCCTAATTCACAATTGTCGCTAGCTTGCGCATTTGATATTAGCAGTAATGGGGCAGCTAGCAGTATCAAAGTGAATTTTTTACTACTGCGAATTAAAACGATAAATATCAACAGCATGATAGCAAGAAATCCAGTTGCTCCTGCGCCTTTTACTCCAGTCTCAACTTTACCTGATGCTTGTAAACGATCATTAATGCCATCGTTATTGAAATCACCATTTTCATCACTGTCTAGAATGCCATCATTATCTGAGTCAGTATCTAAATAATCAGGAGTGCCGTCACCATCGGTGTCTACAGTGCCTTCATCGCTGTCTAAAATACCATCTGAATCACTATCTTGATTGATATCGGTAGCGACTAAATCGCTATCTAAATAATCAGGGATACCGTCACCATCGGTATCTAAAGTACCTTCATCTACATCAGGAATTCCGTCATTATCAGAGTCGGTGTCAATGTAATCTGCTTCACCATCGCCGTCGGTATCGTTGGTACCTTCATCTACATCAGGGATCCCGTCATTATCAGAGTCGGTGTCAATATAATCTGCATCACCATCTCCGTCAGTATCGTTGCTACCTTCATCTACATCAGGGATCCCGTCATTATCGGAATCAGTGTCAATGTAATCTGCTTCCCCATCACCGTCAGTATCGTTGCTACCTTCATCTACATCAGGGATCCCGTCATTATCAGAGTCAGTATCGGTATAATCTGCATCACCATCGCCGTCAGTATCGTTGGTACCTTCATCTACATCAGGAATTCCGTCATTATCAGAGTCGGTGTCGATATAATCGGCATTACCATCATCGTCGGTATCCGTTGTACCTTCTTCTACATCTGGAATTCCGTCATTATCAGAGTCGGTGTCAATGTAATCTGCTTCACCATCGCCGTCGGTATCAGTAGTGCCCTCGTCACTATCTGGAATACCATCATTATCAGAGTCAGTGTCTAAATAATTTGGCACACCATCACCGTCTGTATCAGCGACGCCTTCTTCAGTATCAGGGATACCATCTACGTCTTGATCGTTATTGTTTTTAGCTGTGCCATGTTGCTCTGGTAACATATCTTGAGCATCATCAATACCGTCACCGTCATTATCTACGCTGCTATCAATTTGACCATCATTATTTTCATCTAACGTTGACCATACTGTGGTGTCGATATCATTAATGCTATCATTGTCGCTATCAATGTCTCTGAAGTCACTAATGCCGTCATTATCACTATCAAGAGGAATTTCAACTAAAACATTTTCTAAGTCTACTAAAGCATCATTATCTAAATCGGTAGCGCCCGCTTCTGTGACATCAAAGATACTGTCATTATCGCTATCAAGATCGTGTAAGTCTGGAACACCATCAACGTCAGTATCAACAACGGTAGCGTTATCATCTATACCATCATTATTCGTATCAGTACCATTGGTTGCGTCAACGTCATAATTGTCATCAATACCATCACCATCGTAATCCAAACCTGTCATGCCAGCCTCAACAGTGTCACTTATGCCGTCATTATCGCTATCTAGGTCTAAATGATCAGGTGTACCGTCATTATCTCTATCGCTTAGTGGGAGAAGAATATCGTCAATACCATCGAGGTTTGCGTCAATGCCATCGGTGTAAGTAACATCAAACGCATCATCAATGCCATCACTATCCAGATCGACTTCTAATGTAAGCTCAACATCTATTAGATCATTAATGCCGTTATTATTAACATCCTCTAAGCGAAGGTGAGCCTCTATTACATCAGGAATAGCATCATTGTCACTATCATTATCAGTATGATCAGGAATGCCATCATTATCTGTATCCTGTAGCTGCACGTCGTCATCAATGCCATCATTATTTATATCTGTACCACCTGTTTGATCGACATCGAAGGTATCATCAATGCCGTCATTGTCAGTATCTTTACCGCTTATATTTGCTTCTCTACTGTCAGGTATCCCATCGTTATCACTGTCTGAATCTAAGTGATTTCTGATGCCATCATTATCACTATCATCAGTGCCTTCTACGATGTCTGGAATACCGTCATTGTCTTCATCAACAGTAGAATCAAGATAATCTTCAATGCCATCGCCATCTGAATCATTAGTACCTTCATCAAGATCAGAAATGCCATCACCATCAGAATCTAAATCAAGATAATTGGCAGTGCCGTCACCATCGGTATCTTCTATACCTTCTTCAGTATCAGAAATACCATCACCATCAGTATCATCGTCAGTGATATTTGGTATGCCATCTTTGTCTAAATCGGCAAGAACATTAATTGTGATGGTTGCAATTTCTGAATCTTCGGTACCGTCATTGGCATTAATCGTGAAACTGTCTGAACCGACAAAATCGGTATTAGGGCTATAGGTAAAAGTTGGAGATGCACCTGATAGACCACCATTTTCTGGGGCATTCACAATATTGAAGGTTAACTCATCTGCATCTTCATCCAAGCCGGAAAGGGCGATTTCTATTGCAATATTTTCAACTACATCGATGGTCAAGCTGTCAGCAGTTGGTCGTTGATTGGTTTCAGTAACGTTGATGTTAAATGCAGGCAATGAAACTGTATCGTCGGCATCTGTAACTGAAATTTGAATGTTATTATAATCTCCCGCATCTGAAAACCCTGGTGTACCGTTTAATGCGCCAGTTGCTGTGTCAAAATCTGCCCACGACGGTTTATTTGTAATACTAAATAGCAAGGAGTCGCCATCGGCATCGTTAAACGTTGGGCTAAAACCGTAGTTACTATTTTCAGCGATTGTCGTTGCCGGCGTACCCGAAATGGTTGGTGCCTGATTAGTCTCGGTTACACTAATACTAAACGCAGGTAGAGACACTGGTGTACCGCCATCACTGACCGAGATCACGATATTGCTGTAGGTACCCGCATCAGTAAAACCTGGGGTGCCGGTAAGGGAGCCATCGGCAGTATTGAACGTTGCCCAGTCAGGTTTGTTGCTAATGCTAAAGGTCAGGGCGTCGCCATCGGCATCGTTAAACGTTGGGCTAAAGCCGTAGTTACTATTTTCAGCGATTGTCGATGCTGGCGTACCTGAAATGGTTGGTGCCTGATTAGTGTTGGTTACACTAATGCTAAATGCAGGTAGAGACTCTGGCGTCCCCCCATCACTGACCGAGATCACGATATTGCTGTAGGTACCCGCATCAGTAAAACCTGGGGTGCCGGTAAGGGATCCATCGGCAGTATTGAACGTCGCCCAGGCAGGTTTATTGCTAATGCTAAAGGTCAGCGTGTCGCCATCGGCATCGTTAAACGTTGGGCTAAAACCGTAGTTACTATTTTCAGCGATTGTCGTTACCGGCGTACCCGAAATGGTTGGTGCCTGATTAGTGTTGGTTACACTAATACTAAACGCAGGTAGAGACACTGGTGTACCGCCATCACTGACCGAGATCACGATATTGCTGTAGGTACCCGCATCAGTAAAACCTGGGGTGCCGGTAAGGGAGCCATCGGCAGTATTGAACGTTGCCCAGTCAGGTTTGTTGCTAATGCTAAAGGTCAGGGCGTCGCCATCGGCATCGTTAAACGTTGGGCTAAAACCGTAGTTACTATTTTCAGCGATTGTCGTTGCCGGCATACCCGAAATGGTTGGTGCCTGATTAGTGTTGGTTACACTAATACTAAACGTAGGTAGAGACACTGGCGTCCCCCCATCACTGACCGAGATCACGATATTGCTGTAGGTACCCGCATCAGTAAAACCTGGGGTGCCGGTAAGGGAGCCATCGGCAGTATTGAACGTTGCCCAGTCAGGTTTATTGCTAATGCTAAAAGTCAGGGCGTCGCCATCGGCATCGTTAAACGTTGGGCTAAAGCCGTAGTTACTATTTTCAGCGATTGTCGTTGCTGGCGTACCCGAAATCGTTGGTGCCTGATTAGTCTCGGTTACACTAATACTAAACGTAGGTAGAGACACTGGCGTACCGCCATCACTGACCGAGATCACTATATTGCTGTAGGTACCCGCATCAGTAAAACCTGGGGTGCCGGTAAGGGAGCCATCGGCAGTATTGAACGTTGCCCAGTCAGGTTTATTGCTAATGCTAAAAGTCAGGGCGTCGCCATCGGCATCGTTAAATGTTGGGCTAAAGCCGTAGTTACTATTTTCAGCGATTGTCGTTGCCGGCGTACCTGAAATGGTTGGTGCCTGATTAGTGTTGGTTACACTAATGCTAAATGCAGGTAGAGACACTGGCGTCCCCCCATCACTGACCGAGATCACGATATTGCTGTAGGTACCCGCATCAGTAAAACCTGGGGTGCCGGTAAGGGAGCCATCGGCAGTATTGAACGTTGCCCAGTCAGGTTTATTGCTAATGCTAAAAGTCAGGGCGTCGCCATCGGCATCGTTAAACGTTGGGCTAAAGCCGTAGTTACTATTTTCAGCGATTGTCGTTGCTGGCGTACCCGAAATCGTTGGTGCCTGATTAGTCTCGGTTACACTAATACTAAACGTAGGTAGAGACACTGGCGTCCCCCCATCACTGACCGAGATCACGATATTGCTGTAGGTACCCGCATCAGTAAAACCTGGGGTGCCGGTAAGGGAGCCATCGGCAGTATTGAACGTTGCCCAGTCAGGTTTATTGCTAATGCTAAAAGTCAGGGCGTCGCCATCGGCATCGTTAAACGTTGGGCTAAAACCGTAGTTACTATTTTCAGCGATTGTCGTTGCCGGTGTACCTGAAATTGTTGGTGGTATATTACCACCGCCTTCATTGATATCTTGTACATTTACCGTAATGGTTTGGGTATCTGCAAGTGCACCATCACTCGCCGAAACTTCAACTATGTAAGCATTGCTTCCCGCATTTGACAATGGAGTTTCAAAATCGGGTGCACTAACAAATACTAATGCGCCACTGTTATCTATAGAGAAAAAAGAGCTATCGACTCCCCCCGAGATAGAGAAGGTGATACTGTCGTTTTCGGGATCTGTTGCTACAATGTCAGTAACAGCGGTTGTATTTTCACTGACATTTAACGAGGAAGTAGCGGCGCTGCCATCATTAGAAATAACAGGGGCTAAATTCGATAAACTCAATGGTGGACTTAACATGCCTAAATCTGCGTATGTTGCATCCCAGTCGTCAACCTTATCGTCAATACCACCAACATCGCCATTAATCGAACTGCTTTGAGTTAAAGAAACCAAGATGTATTGCATGATGGTATTCTCGTCAACATTAAGCCCCGCAATGTTGACCATCTCGGTTTGTAAGTCTGAAAAAGGAAATTCAAAAGAGATAAAATGATCTAACTTTCCGTTGGGTCCTATGTCTGTGGTAACACTATTACCATCGATGGTTTGCACAGAGTCAAAATTATAATTTAACCCTGTATAGGCAATTTCAAAGCTTGAATTATTTTCCATGCTAGTCGTATTTGGGGAAATATTGGCACCATTACCCGGATCTACGAACTCAATTGCTCTGCCATTTTGTTTGCCATTGGCATTTAAAAAGAGATCTATTTTGCCATCAAGGTTTGCATCTATACCAATAACGTATACCGCGGAGTCTTTGGTGCCACCAAGTCGAATACGGTAAGCTATGGAATCATCTGCATTGGTAACAGTCCCTTGGTCATCATATAAGGTGTAGAGCACACTGTGATCGGCATCGCCAACTAATTCTACAGCTTCTGCGCCTGCTTGCGTGTCGCCATTTGGGTCAAAATTGGAGCCTTTCATGATGGCTTTCCAGGCAGAGGATGCACCACCTAAATCTATAGTTATATCTTCTGCTTGTGCAGTGCAGGTAATAAACAGTAATGAGAAAGTGGTTAGATAAACCTTTTTGAATAAACCTAATGATTTGAAGTGCATTTTTGTCCCTAAAAACTCTACTTTTCGATTAACTATCCAATTATGTCATATCTTGAAAAATTCAATTGATTAGCGCAATGAATTCAACAGTTTGACTGGTAGCTTACTTAATCTACGTAGGTGATTTGTTTAATTATTATTCAAATTAGAATGTAAATGTTTTGTAACGACAAGTAAATAGCTGGAGGCCAATATCTAGCTTATAAAATTATATATACTGGCAAAAATGATTAAATAACTTGTCTATTTATAAATGTACTATATTTAGTGAGCGACAATCGCACATTCGTCTTTACTCATAGTTGGCATTTCACTGAAGTAGGTGATAGTCAATTACAATGGAGTTAGTAAGCCGTGGCGAACTATATTGAAGGAATAAAAAGATGAAATACTGTGTAAAAATAATAAGCCTATTAATGGTTTTTACCGCATTTACAAGTGCTGCCAATCAACTAACCAAAGAGCAATCTGAAGTTTGGGAAGTAGTAATTGCTTCTTATGCGGATATTGAAAAACAAGACTCAAATTGGACCAATAAATGGGCAACTGAAGATCTGTTAGCATGGGGTAATGCCACACCTATGCCACGTAACCGCGCGTCCATTCAACGATGGGAAAAGTTTCAATTTTCTAATGGTGGTAAAAATGTGGTTTCTGATTACACTCCTACTGGAATTGTAGTGCATGGAGATACAGCCGTAGCGCATTATTACTTTTCTAATGGTACCATTTCTAAAGACGGAAAGGCTGATACTTCCCATGGTCGCTGTAGTGATGTGTTAGTAAGAGATGGCAAATCCTGGAAGTTTGTGGCTTGGCATTGCGCTGACGAGCCTGAAAGTTAAGAGGATTAAATTAATATAAAGGAGGAGGTTCATGATAATGAATATTCCTCTTTTTTATTGTGGTCTATACTTTGATTAAACTTTGTTATTTAAGGAATTCACATAATGTTTATTACAACTAAAAAAATAATAAATATAACCCTCATCACTGCTTTAGCAGCATGTTCAAGTGATGGAGGTAATGAAGGTCCGCCACCAATTCCAGATTGTGACTACAGCACACACTCAAATTTGAATGATCAAATAAACCAGTTCATTTGGGCTGACTCTAGTCATGCAACATTTACCTCTCAGTGGCAACAAGTTGCGGTCGAACAAATCATTAAAAAATACGGTTATTTACAACGCAAAAGTTTGCCTGATGCGCAAGCCGCAGAAAAGCAGTTTCTGAAGTTCCAAAGTCAAGTAGAAGGTTTGTTGTTTACTAATAAAGATATACAAACAGGTATAGAAACTAAGCAATGCGTAGTAGGTCAAAATGGTGAACCTAGCACTAAGCTAGAAGTGCAAAATGAAAGCGTTGAATATGTACTAGCTGCTTTACCTGCCATTTTAAAGACAATACAGACTAAAAAGAATAAAATTATCCAAACTTTAGAGAAACGTTAGTTGCTGTTGTTAAAATTATTTGGCTTATTAGTGAAAAACTAATTAAAATCCATCTATTGAATACAATGAGCAAAGACATTTACTATGACCACTGAATTATTTTTTATTTACGACTCACATTGTCCATGGAGTTATGCGACTACTGCCTTGGTAAACAGCATTAGCAAAGCTTATCCTGAAATGCCAATCCACCTGTGGCACACTGCCTATTACGAAGGTAATGACAGCCCAGGTAAAAGTTCTGCTGAAACAGTGTCACGGCAAAGTGCAGCTAATTTTGGTATGGACTACATCCGTGATGCCGATAACGCTAAAGACAGTTATATGGCTGCTAATGTTATGGCATGGGTACAAAATAAACAACCTGATAAAGCTTTAGAATTGTTAAATACACTGCAGCATCAGCACTTTGTTGAAAATAACCCTTTAACCGATAAAGACGATTTTGATGCAGTTATTGAACAATTTAAATTTTCGCCACCGGCGAAGGTATTTAAATCAGAGCTAAGTAAAGATGCAGATTACTTACTTGCTGATATCGCTGAAATTCAAGAAATTATCCAAACAACGGCATTTCCTGCGTTAATGCTGGCGGTAGATGACCGCTTAGTATTGTTAAATCATAACTTGTATTTAACCAAACCCGAAAAAATTGTCGAAGCGGTTGAACTAGAACTTAAATGAGCAGCTTAAATACATGAAACGCGTCGTACTATTTACTAAGAATAGTTGCCCACATTGCGACAGCGCTAAAAAATATTTAGACCAAAATGGTATTAAGTATAGGCTTTGTAATGTGAGCACTGCCGCGGGGCGAAAAGAATACAGTTTAACTGGATATCGGGGCGTACCAGTGTTGAAAATTGGCGATCAATTTTTAAATGGCTTTACGGTAAAAGGCTTTCAAAACTTATACAGTAAGTAGCTAAACTCAACCCCAAAAGTAATAACTAAAAGAGCCTTATTAATAAGGCTCTTTTTTTACTTCAAGGACGAAGGAATGCCAACTAAACATGGATGTTATATAGTTGGCTCACTTCAGGGACGAAGGAATGCCAATCTAACATGGGTGTTAAAATATTGGCTAATGTTTATCAAAGTTAAATCTACGCGTCTTTTATATTTACCACATAACGGCCGACGGCTTTACCTTCGATGAATTTTTCTAAGTATTCAGGTACTTTATCTAGTGATATTTCTGTAGATAGTGATTCAAGGTTCGGTAATTTCATATCGGTAGCTACACGTTGCCAAATATGCTGTTTGTCTGTTAAAGCAATATTTACCGAATCAATTCCCAATAACGATATTCCTCGTGTAATAAATGGAAATACATTGGTTGAGAAAAATGGCGAAGAGACTAAACCACAAGCTGACACGCCACCGCCGGGTTTAATTTGTTTTAATAAATTAGCCAGGTAATCGCCACCAAGTGTATCAATACCATGAGCCCAAATACCTTTGCCCATCGGACGCTCAGCAATTTCATTAATTACATCTCGGTGAAGAACTTCAGCAGCGCCAAGTTCAATTAAATGTCCACTTTGTTCAGGTTTACCGGAAAAGGCTGTAACCGAATAACCGAGTTGTTTTAATAACGCAATACTGACGCTGCCAACCCCACCAGTTGCACCTGTTACAGCAACAGGGCCATCTTTAGGTGTTGCGCCCATACGTTCAATTTTTTCAATACACAGTGCAGCGGTTAAACCACCAGTGCCATAAACCATTGCTTCTTTAAGTGATAACGTAGCGGGGCGATTAACTGCCCAGTTCGCCGGGATTGAAATTCGCTGAGCTAACCCCCCAGAAGTATTCATCCCTAGATCGTAGCCAAATACTAATACCTCATCACCAGGATTGAATGTACCTGATTTATCTTCAATAACAATACCAGCTGCATCAATACCAGGTGTGTGCGGGTAAGCTTTGCTAACCCCTTTATTTCCTGATGCAGATAGCGCATCTTTAAAATTTAACGATGAGTAATACACATCTATTAGTAAATCATTGTCCGGTAGATCTGCGAGAGTTCGCTCTGTAATTTTTTGGGTAAATTTATTATCCGCTACTTCTTCAACGAGTAATGCTTTAAAGGTATTTAATTGACTCATATTAATTCTTCTTCGCTAATTAGTATTAAATAATAGTAGCAAAGCAGTCGATTAGCTGCGAGTTAACTTTAGTCTAAGTCTTATTTCCAGAACCGAAAATACACGTTTAAATTTCAAGAAATTTAATAACATTTGCACATTTCTTTTGTGATAGTTTTGTGATTTTATCGTGAAAACTTTGCCATTTTTTTTGCTCATACTGTTTTTAATCTTAATCAACAACAATATTAATAAATAACATAATAGAGGAATAATTATGAATGCAATCAACACCAAACTTATACTACCAGCAGTTTTTTTATTAACGACTATACCTGCTGTTGAGGCAGCAGAGCTTGAAGTTACTGTCACTAATTTAACCCAAGGCATTTATTACACCCCGATTATCGTCGCTGCTCACAATGGCGATACATCAATATTTAGATCTGGAGAAATGGCCAGCTCTGAGTTACAAGCGATGGCAGAAGGGGGGGATATTTCAGGGGTGTCATTGTTGCTGACAGGTGCTGCTGCAGATATAAGTGAAAACCCTGCTGAGGGGTTGCTCGCGCCAGCGATGTCGACCACGACAATGCTAAGTACATCTGCAGGTAATAACTATTTATCTATTGCGGCGATGATACTGCCAAGTAACGATGGTTTTGTTGGTTTAGATAGCTGGATGATCCCAATGGAAGCGGGTACTTACTCATTTACATTAAACGCATATGATGCGGGCACTGAAGCAAATGATGAAATCGTCAATGGTGGTGGTGCTCCTGGTGTGCCAGGCATTCCCGCTGCTCCAGGTATGGATGCTGGTAGTGGTGCAAGTGGCGTTTCAGCAAGCCAAGCAAATACGTATGTTCATATTCATCCTGGAAACCTTGGTGATATGGATGTAATGGGCGGTTCAAGTGATTTAAACCCAACAATACATCGTTGGTTAAATCCAGTCGCTAAAGTTACTGTTGTGGTTAAGTAGGAGTTTGTTATGAATACCGTTAAAAGCCAAGACAAACAAGTTAATAAAGTTATGGTCGCAATCGCTATCGCAAGTGCGTTCTTAATCACTGCTTGTGATGGAGATAGTTATAGCAATAATGACATAGACACTACAGTTACAATTGTTGATCCGGTAACTGTAAGTTATGAAGTATCGGTTGTTAATTTAACCAATGCTCAACCTATGTCACCTATAGCTGTGGTGTTGCATAATGAAGGAAACCTTTGGATGGTTGGTGAATCAGCATCCACTGCATTAGAGGCGTTAGCTGAAAGTGGCGACAACTCACAAGTGTTAAATTTAGATGTGGTTTTAGCGAGTGCCTCTGGGGATGGTGTACTTATGCCGGGTATGTCCGACACTATCATGGTAACTAGTGTCGAAATTGTACCAACGCAACTATCAATTGCCACTATGTTAGTAAATACCAATGATGCGTTTACTGGTATCAACTCAATGTCATTAGAAAATTTAGCTGTGGGCGAAAGTATTTCCATGTTAACTGGTTCTTATGATTCAGGTACCGAGAAAAATACGGAGTCAACGGCTTCCATTCCTGGACCTGCAGCAGAGGGAGAGGGCTTCAATAACGCTCGTGATGATGTTGATTTTGTTGCCATGCATCCAGGTATAGTTACTAAAAATGATGGCCTGACAGGATCAACGTTGAACTTTTCACATCGTTTTGACAACCCTACCTTGAGAGTCACGATAACTCGTACTGAATAGTACTGGTGGGTGCTGTTATATCCCACTGAGAGATTCAGTGCTTTGGTGGGACCATGACAGATACTGTACTTGTTGTAGAAGATGAACAGGATATCGCTGATTTGATCGGCGTGCAACTTAGTGAATTATCGTTGCAAACGGAGCATTGCGCCTGTGGTGAACAAGGTTTACAGAAGGCGTTAAGTAAAACCTATGCATTGATTATTCTTGATGTGATGCTGCCACAGATATCGGGCTTAGATATTTGTAGACAGGTACGCATAGCAAAACCAGAGCAGGCAATTATGATATTAACTTCGCGAAGCTCCGAAACTGACCGCGTTTTAGGTTTAGAACTTGGGGCTGATGATTACATGACAAAGCCGTTTAGTGTTCGTGAATTACAAGCTAGAGTTCGTAGCCAGTTACGCAAGGCTCATTTATTAACTAAGCTGCATTCGCAGCAACAAGCTATACCTGAGCAATCTATCTCTGTGGGCGACTTATTAATTGACCAGCTTACCCATCAAACGAGCTTTAATGGTAATGCATTAGATCTTACTTCTACAGAGTTTGATTTATTGTTATACCTTGCATCACACCCCGATCAAGTCTTCACCCGCACTCAGTTATTAAGTTCTGTTTGGGGCTATCATCATAGCGGTTATGAACATACCGTAAATTCTCATATTAATCGTTTGCGTAATAAGCTTGAAAAAGACCCAAATCAACCTGAAATTGTGCAAACGGTTTGGGGCGTAGGTTATAAGTTTAATCGACAAGGTGTGTGTGCATGAAACTGTCGCTTTATCAGCGATTATCATTAGCGCTTACGTTCGTTTTTATCGCTATCGCGAGTGTGTTTTATTTGTGGTCTGAGCAAGTAGGGCAACAATCCCGTTACTTATCGCAACAGCGATTGCATCTTTCATTAGCGGCCAATCTCGCTCGTGACAACCCATTATTACAAACAGGAAATTACGATCAAAGTGCATTAGAAAATTTGTTTCATACCCTCATGGTATTAGGCCCAGCGTTTGAATTCTATTTTATTGACCCTAGTGGCAATATTCTCACTTACTCAGCTGACCAATCATTGATTAAACGCCAACAAATTAGCTTAGTACCTATCTTTAATCTCATTAAAAACCAGGCACCTTTACCCATATTGGGCGACGATCCTAGGCATACAAATAGACAAAAAATATTCTCAGCGGCGCCAGTATTTAATGGCGACCAGTTAAAAGGCTATTTATATGTGATTGTTGCCGGTGAACAGTACGATACGGTTTTTAATTCAAATCAACTTAATCGGCAGTTAAAAATGTATATGGTGTTAACTGTGGCAGCAATTTTATTTTTATTTATTTTAATGCTTGGTTTATTTCGATATGTCACAAATCCGGTTCGACAATTGCAACATGATATGCAGATATTTATTGAAAGTCGGTTTGATAAATCTAAGGTTAATTTAACCAGATGGAAAAACCAAAGTAATAATGAAGTTCAATTAGTGGGGTGTATGTTTGTACAAATGGTTGAACAAATCAATTTTCAATTCGACCAACTTACCAGTACCGATAATGAGCGACGCGAGTTACTCGCTCACATTTCTCATGATTTACGTACCCCCTTAGCTGCTATGCAGGGTTATATAGAAACACTCAGCCTAAACTCTGCTAATTTATCTGCGGCAAAGAAAATTGAATTTATGCAAACAGTAATGAGAAATTGCCAACAATTAAATCAATTAATTGATCAAATATTTGAATTGGCCCATCTAGAAAGTGGGCAGGTATCAGTAGAGCAAGAAACCTTTAATTTAGTTGAATTAATTTATGACGTAGTGGCAAAGTTTAGTTTGCAAGCTGAAAAGCAACAGATAAATTTAACCATTTCACCATGGCAAACCAATGTGCAGGTTTATTGTGATATAGGTAAACTTGACCGGGTATTAACCAACCTTATTGAAAATGCGCTTCGTCACACTTCGGCCCAAGGAGAAGTTAGACTAGAGGTTAATGATGTAGACGCCAGCCAATGTCATTTATCTATTAATGATAATGGTACGGGGATAAAAAAAGAAGAAATAGCCTATATATTTGAACCAAGGTATCGTGCCAGTAACGCAGTTAACAATGAGCATAAACACAATGGCTTAGGTTTGGCCATTACTAAACGTTTACTGCAACTGCTTAATATTGAAATTAAAGTTACTAGCAGATTAGGGAAAGGCACACGCTTTAGTTTTAACTTACGGAAAGCGCAAAACTAATTATAAGTGTACTTCTCTACTTTTAATTTACGGTTGTAATAGCGGATAAAAACCTTAAGATAACAGTTACCTAATTGCTTTAAAAGTTACCTAAATGCTTGCATTAACCCTAATTAATATCGTGATAGTGGCACTTGTAGTACTCTTGCATTATGAAGTTTTGTTAGCATTATCAAAAAAATTACCTTACCTGCATTACAAAAATAAATATCAAATTGTTATTGGCGTTTTTGGCGCACTGGTTGCACATTGTATTGAAATTTGGATTTTTGCCGTAGCGTACTTTCTAATGCTTAAATCTGAACGATTTGGTTATTTAGAAGGTAATTTCGATGGCAGTTTGCTCGACTGTGCGTATTATTCATTTACTAGTTTTACTACATTGGGGTTTGGTGATATCGCCCCTTTTGGTGCGATTAGATTTTTTACTGGCATCGAATCTTTAACCGGTCTTGTGTTAATTACCTGGACAGCATCATTTTTATTTTTAGAAATGCAGCGCTATTGGAATAAACATTAATGGTGAAAATTAATAGCACGGTACAAGCTAAACAATTTAAGGGGCAAAGTTCAAATTTTGCCACCTTGTTAAAAACAATGCGATTACCTTTTTTAACACTTACCTTGTTTTGTGTGCTCTTAGGCTTGTCTACTGCAATTTATTCTGATGCTGTGATTAGTTGGTTTGACTTTAGTATCTGTTTAGTTGGAGCGTTTTCAGCTCACATAGCCGTTAATACTTTAAATGAATATCAAGACTTTCATTCGGGGTTAGATTTTAAAACCATTAAAACGCCGTTCAGTGGTGGTAGTGGCGGCTTAATTGAAAACTCGATGGCAGCTCCTTTAGTGCTGAAAACGGTATTGATATCTATTGCTGTTACAATGCTTTGTGGATGCTATTTCATTTACCAATTTGGCACTACTATTTTACCACTTGGTGTAATAGGTATAACGATCATTATTACCTATACCCGTTACATAAATAAATCACCATTGCTGTGTTTATTTGCACCTGGAATTGGTTTTGGCGCATTAATGGTTGTAGGAACTGACTTTGTGTTGACAGGTCATTTTTCTGTGACGGCAATGTCAGCAGGGGCGGTATGTTTATTTCTAGTCAGTAACCTTTTATTATTGAACCAAATTCCAGATGTTGATGCTGATAAAAGTGTTGGAAGAAAGCATATAGTTATAACTTACGGTATCAATAACTCACTAGTCGTTTATACGGTATTTTTAATATGCAGTGCTGCGGTAGTTATATTGGCTAGTTTTCATAACGTATTACCTAAACTCAGTTATTTTGCCTTAATACCCATGTTGGCTGGTGTTGAATCTGTAAGAGAGCTTAAAAATGCTTGCAACAAACATCAAACTATACCAACGTCAGCAATGCAAAAATCCTTGGGCTTAAATGTAATAGCGGCTAACTTCACCCCATTATTACTAGCAATTTGCATACTGACATCGACATTAAATTAGGCTTTTGGGTACATTACAATTTAAATTTTTGTGGCACTAAATATAGCAAACAGTCTGATTTAGCAATATCTTGGTTTTTAGTTGCCATAAAAATATCTAAGTCTACTTTTGACACTAGTTGATTGTCGCGTAGGGCAAAATAAGTATTTATGACATCAACACCACTTGTATCAATTACCTGTAAATTATTTAAACCATGATCATCAACCCAGCCCAGCATTTGATTAGCCCTGATAACTCCAAAGTTATGTTGTTCTATATTATTGCAAAGGGTTAGGCCATCTCTGCCTTCATCAATACAGCTATAAGAGAGTTCAACGTCTGGTTTTAATCGTAGGCGCAGCGGTTTTAAATAAATATCTACGTTAAGTTTATGATGACAACAACTAATATCATCATAACTTGCAAGTTTATCAATCCCCATAAAGGCAACTTCATGAGATTGAGCATCTTCACTACTGCCACATTCTATTGTTATGGCTTCACAGCCAAAATCTTGCTCCATTAATGCGCCTAAGCGAATGTCAGATAAAACCAATGATTGGCAAAATAAGGAGGTTAACGATAATGCCATTTCATTTTTAGCCGTGCTGACCGAAAAAGCGGGGCTAAAGCCGGAAGTATTATGCAAATCAACTACAACTTCAGGGCTGACGTCTAAAACAGCTTGTTCTATTATTTGCGCCCGTTTGAAGTATCCGTAGTCTATGTCTTTACCGAAGCATCGATTGAGATCCATTCCTCCTGGTAATATCCTGTGGCTTAATCTCGGGCTTTTGCTGGCTGCTTCAGGGGAGCAAAAAATGAATCTAAGGTTAGTTACCGGCCGTGAAGTAGAGTCGATTGCTGTAAGCCACCTATGGATTGCAATGAGCCCCGACGATTCGTTACCATGAATCAATGTTGTGATCACTCGAGTTCTAGATTGATCTTTGCCAGAGATATCAATGACCGTAGGCCCGCTAATCGACATCAGGAATTGATCATAATCGGCTTTTAAATGATTTTGATCGGGGTCTTGTAAATAATTTATTTCGTTAAAGTCTATGCTCATAATTGCTTCCAACTTGATACTGGTTTGCCCGTTTTGACATTCTTAATATATTCTTGGACGAGCGCTTGACAGGCACTGTCTTTATCAAGGGTTTGTTCATAGTGTTTCTGAGATCGTTTTTGCCAAATAGCACCGGTGACTTTGTGCTGTAAACGTTGGTCAATTACGTCAAGAAATAGAGATATTTCATCGTTATCAATATTTAGATCTTGTAAACCTTTTCTAGCGACAGGCATTAATGCAGCAATAACATCGGTGATGTTAGTTTCTTCTGCGTGGTATTTATTTTTTAATGGCCATAATATTTTGGCTTCCAGACCGTGCTTTGCCGCGCGGTAGAAATTGTATTCCGCGTAGCGAAAAGGGACTATTGCAGTCATTTCATCTATATTGCTTGCCAGCCCATTCGCTAAACCAATAGCAAAGGCCGCATTAGCCAACATGTCTATATTTGTTGGACCTGCAGGGATCGCTCTAAATTCAATACGCATGTGACCATTGTTATGGTGATCATATATTGGCCTGTGCCAAGGCCAAAGTGTGCCCATATGTAAAGACAACTCATCCAGGCGTGGTAGCTTGCCATTTGGTTTAGAATTTAGCATAACCGGCAAAACCGGAGGATATAAAGAAACTGCTTCAGCAAAAAGCTGCCACACATTGTCTCTTAGCCAACCAAAGCCAAAATTAACTCTGGCGGGTTCTTGCCAAGCACTTTTTTGTTGGCGAATATCAATGGATTGTTTAAACAATGCTATTCGAGTTTCATCCCATAACCGTTTACCTAAAAATAACGGCGAATTTGCTGCTATAGCTGTTACTAGAGGCAAGGTTAATTGAGCGGCATTAAACACTTGGTTAAATTTTTCAATTGGCGTCATCATATGCACTTGAAAAGAAGTGTTTGCTCCCTCAGCACAAATATCACTCACGGTGATTGATACTGGCTCTTCTCCACTGATGTTAATGCTAAAATCATCACCGCGTTGTTGATAAAGCTGTTTCGATAAACAATGATAACGACCTAAGTCGGTCATGAATTCACTGTTTAAATGTTGTTGTTTTAAGGTAGGCAAAATCCCAATCGGTACAACAGAAATATTATATTGCTCCGCAACCTTGTTGAGTTTATCAGTTTTAAGCTTCATTTCTGTTAGTAAAGCACTAAAGGGTTTACCTGATTGTTTAACCGGGGATAAATTCAACTCTAGGTTGTATTGATTTAATTCATGTTGAAATTGCTCGTCTTGTAGTTGATCAAGTAACAGCTGATTACTCAAACTAACTTGGCCATGTTCATCAACAAGATACAACTCTAATTCAGCACCTAATTTTAGCGGTTCCTGGCCAAAAGTCGGCTTAGCTAATACATCTTTAAGTTGCTCAAGTTGTTGGTACAAGCATTGTTGAAAATCTTCATAATCTGTTTGGCAATATTCGAGATTTTCTATATTTCGCCCCATGAAGTACGCACTTTTGATAGCTATTCGGTACTATATAGGATGCACTTTTGTATTAGGTGGTTTGTTGATTAAGGTCAAAGATGTAGCAGGTTTGTTAATCGGGTTAGTTATAATGGTTAATTAACCCGATCAGAGCTTCTGTTTACTGATGAGGTATTAAACTTTATAAGCGGGTAAATCGAAATTAAATGGTTTTACTCCATGCATGGTTAAATATCCGTTATAACTACTTTCACCATCACCACTAAATTCAAATTCGAATACGCTTTTAATGAATAAACCTTGCCTTTTTGAACAGCCAACCCCAGTTTTTGTGCGGGCTATTGCGATAAATTGCAAGCTGTTTTGTTCACAGTGTTGTTCTGCTAAGGCACGAGCACGCTCTGCAACTTTGCGTAGAAAAACAAAATACCAAATAATTAAAAACGCAAACAGTAAAACGTATATCTCAGCCATGGTAATTCCTATTATTCTATTTATTTTTTAGTTGTTTTTTACTTGAGTAAATATTTTGCCAATAGCGTTAGCCAGTTTTTCACTGCGTTGTGGGGAACGAATGCATTGCAATAATGATGGCCTAATTGCTGGCAGTGCAATTAAATCCTGAAATACAGCCATAAATACATTTTGCTCAACAATACTGACCAGTTTCTCTAAGAATAAGGTTAACGTATTCAAATCGGTCAAAGCGAACCAAGCTCGTCCAGAAATGGTGAGTAATACATTCAAATCGGCTACTTGTTTTGCTTTTATAACTTCTATGATAAGCGTTTTAACTAATGGGTTTTCAGCACTGGCTGAAATTGCTCTAATTAAATTAGCCAAACACTCGAAGTCAGTAGAACCTTTGGTTAATTCATTTTGCGCCATTTCAATAAGTTGTGTAAGTAAAGAAATTGGCAATACTTGGTTTTCTAATGCTGAACAAAGAGGCGTAAATACTGTTATAGGTAAGTGTGGTAAGGCTTGCATCAATGCGTTGCAGTTTTCTTCGGTATCTATTCGAGCAGCAAAATCACACAAGCCTTGAACACCAACCCCTTGCCAGGTTTCCCAACCAAGCTTTCCGGAAAAAAATAGCTGACAATGTTCGTAATACTCAGAAGATTTTTGCTTCAAATCACGTTTAACCACAGCATTTAATGCCGCTAATTTGTATTGAGTTGGAGTGAAGTTATAGGGGTTAGCTTGTAACAATTCTTCTTGTTTTGTTGTTGGATCTTGGGTTAGATCACTGCCTAATGCCTCAAGAATAATCGCTAAATAATGATTACGAGCACCTTGATTTAATAGACCGCGTTCATCCAATGGAAACTTTACAAACCAAATATAAGGAATATCTGGTTTATTCTGCCAAAACACAATGGCAAAACAAGCGTGTCCTTGAATGGGATAAGGATAAGGCTGCATTGCCTGTTCAACTTTTTCAAATTCTCGCTTGCTTATTTTAGTCACTTTTCGGCCCATATCGTATAAGCGATATGACGAATCAGAAAGTTGTAAAAGCTCTGAAATGGTAGAAATATTGTTCATAATGTTAGGTAAGCAGCCAGTTAATACAGATAATCGATGAATAATGGCGTGATTATAATTATAATTCACACTTAACTCCATGTAATTTTTAATTGAGTACCTATTGGCAAATTCAAAGCACTTACTTGTTTTACTCTCTAAATTGGCAGCAGAGCTTAAAGCATTAAACTTATGGCAACAACAGCGCCCTACAGAACAGGAGCTTAGTAGCTTACAACCATTTTGTATCGATACCTTAACTTTTGCACAATGGCTACAGTTTATTTTTATTGAGCGTATGAAAGCATTAGTAGCTGATAAAATGGCGCTGCCGGCACAAATATCACTTTGCCCTATGGCTGAGGAGTCTTTTAAACATAAGGGCGAGTTGGCTGCGAATTTAATAAATTTAATTGCTGACATAGATGAGTTATTAAGTGGTAAAAGAGAGCAAAGCCTTTATGTTAGAAAATAATAACGCTAACACCAATGAGGTAGAGTGTGACGATGTGCCTCCTAGCTTGACCATTCTTTATCAAGATGAGCACTTAGTCGCAGTCAATAAACCTAGTGGCCTATTTGTTCATCGCTCATTTATGGATAGAGATGAAAAGTACTTTGCTCTACAATTGGTCAGAGATATGGTGGGAAAGTATGTATATCCATTACATCGCCTAGACAGACCAACATCAGGTGTGCTGTTATTTGGGCTGTCTGAAGATGTTGCCCGTAAAATGGGTCAAGCATTTACCGATAAAACGATTAAAAAAACCTATTACGCTATAACTCGCGGATTTCTTGAGGGAGAAGGGCAAGTTGATTACCCATTAAAAGAAAAGCTGGACAAGCTCGGTGATAAATTTGTATCTCAAGATAAACCGCCACAAGATGCTATAACTGATTATAAAAGTATTTGCACTGCATCTTTACCTATTCCATTAGGCAAGTTTCCTAGTGTTCGCTATTCTTTGGTGCAATTAAAGCCACATACTGGTAGACGTCATCAGATAAGACGACATCTGGCACATTTACGTCATCCAATAATCGGCGATATTAATTATGGTGATAATAAACAAAACCCATTCTTTGGTGAACATTTTGGTTTTAAACGGTTAATGCTTCATGCGCAAAAATTAAAGTTTAATCACCCAATAACGAATGAAGCTGTTTGTATAACTGCAGAATTTGACCAAGACTGGGAATGTGTATTTACTGAACTGAATTGGCAAACTCCTGACTAGAATAGTAAGCATTAAAAGCAACTCATCAGTACTGTTAATGCTTTAAGGTAATACATTGTTAATACCTTTTACTGTCATCTTCAGTTATTAAGCCTTGTTTTAGTAATTCAGCTTTAATCGATGCGGTAGTGCGCTGAAAATGCTGAGCTAGTTGTTTGAAGTTTTCTCCGTTATTAAAGTTTTCCGCTAAACTCGTTTTAACGTCTCCTGTCCAAGGCAAGCCACAATTCTTAGGTAGCCCTTTAAGCTCATTTGCCTGTTGTTTTTGTTCAACACTCATTCTTCCTCGTTTAAGCGGATTTTTGATATGTTCTAAACACGTGAATAGAGCTCTGATAATTTCGGGACTGTTATAAGGCGATTCTGCCGGAAAAACTTCACCTGTAATTGGGTTAACACCGTTGGCAAGGGTGATTATAGTCTGTATTGATTGTTGAATATCCATATCCATTCTCCATTTTTTTGATGTTTAAGCGAAATTCACTTATTAATTAGTGTAGAACAACCTTGTCTAATGTCATATTTTGTAATGCAAAATTACAAAATAAGTGTATATACCAAGTCCATTAATTATCTGCTCATTTTTACTGGTTAAAATGAATAACTACTGCGTTATAAAATTTTATGCCTTGTATTTACCCCTTTTTCCTCAATAAAAAGTAGATCACATAATTAATAGAATTGGTATCACCCATCAGCTTGCTTTACATTTTTGCAACTTTATAGAAAATAACTACTTTAATACTTGCTAACACTATTTAAACCGGTATACTCCTTTGCGCAAGCTTGAAATGCAATACGTTTTATCTCGATTTATAAGTTCAACAAGTTCCAACATCTCGACATAATAAGTAATACATGAAAAAAGCTATATCTCCATGTCGGAGTTGTAACACAATTAATTTATAAATTTAGGAAGATATTATGTCTGATATGAAAAGCGGTACAGTAAAATGGTTTAACGACGAGAAAGGTTTCGGATTTATCGAACAATCTGAAGGTCCAGATGTATTTGTTCATTTCCGTGCTATCGAAGGTACAGGTCGTCGTACATTGACTGACGGTCAACAAGTTGAATTTGAAGTAGTTCAAGGCCAAAAAGGCCCACAAGCTGAGAACGTAAAACCTTTATAAGTTTTACTCTAGCTTACGCTACTCAAGAAAGTCGATGATTGCATCGGCTTTTTTTATGCCTGAAAATAAATATAAATAAACAGAGTCAGATCTAAATTAAATTCTGTAAGTCTGCAATTTATTGATAGATAGATACATAATTTAACAGCAAGGTTGTCCAAATTATTACAAATAGGATGGGCGTATATTTGGAGGGGGCATCACCTAATAAGATCAATTTCTTGCGCTTGTCACTATTCCAAAAGTTTTTGAATGCTTGATTTGAACGTTTAAAACGCTCATCTGAAAGTAACTTTATCGACTCTCTGGTTGAGCTAAGTGAAAACCACACCATAATAGAAAGAATGATAGAGCCAATCGGAATTAGTAACCACAATATATCGGCTACTACTTTATTGCCATTTACCCCAGTGCTGATCGCAAACCCTGTGAATAAAAAAGCCTGAGAGGTTACGTACCAAGTCATTCTTTGATTTATGTGACTATGCTCACGTGAAATTTGTGTGGTTAGCCATTGCCATTCGGGTGTTTCAATGTCCCATTTACTTGTTGAGTTGTCTTCGCTCATGCCTTTGTTCTCTTCGAATTAACATGCATTAGTGATTTTACACATAAGAAGTATAGCTGTTATGCCTTAAGCTGATTAAATAGTTGATGGAAACCAATAGAATAAGTTTAATGATTTACTCGCTTAAACATTAAAAAATCAGACGGTTTGAGAAGCCAACCCCTAATAAATATTAGTAATTTCTCACTAATCATTCGTACTTTTAAGTTTTTAGCCAAAATAGTAAAAAATATAGTTGCACATTTATTCCAATTAACTACAGTTTTTTTAAGTTTCTATAAAAAATGCTTATAAGCAATAATGTGAATATTTACCCATTTTAATCAAATATTGAGGTGACAACCCACCGAACTTTTATAATTGTTTTGATGTTGTTGCTGCTTATTTGAACGTATCTTATTGTTTTTTTGTCCTATATGAATAACCTTGCAAGCCTTTACCTACGAAGGTTTAGGTAAACTTGTTTGTTATAATTTTTTGTTCTAGAAAAATTATTCTTATTTCTTACACTCATATGCTAACAATTCGTTTGTTAACAAATTTTTAACGTCCTCTGTTTGATTATTTTAAATAGTTAAATTTGATTTCCTAAATAATAAATTTAAGAAGTCGTAGATCGTTAAATCAAAAATAAAATTAATAATATATGTGGGAGTTTGAATGTTTAATTCAAAAAAAATATCTCTAGCTTTAGTGTTGGCGGGGTTATCTTGTGTAACTAATGCAGCTTCACATGCACAGAGTAAGAGTTCTGGCGCATTTGATTTGGCCGTTGCTAACGAGCATAAGCTAATTGAAATGCTGAGAGAGTCAGGAAAAATATCAAAAGATGCCAGCATGAATGACGCAGAAGCAGCGTTAAGTGGTTATTTAAAAACACGCCAACAACAGGAGCGAGCGAAAGCTGGAGTTCAAGACTTTGACGTAGCAAAAATGTTCAAGTCGAGTGGCAAAAATAAATTGCATCATTCATTAACAAATGGTCAAGGTAACAAATTAGGTCAAGCTAAAAAAAATGCACCAGCACCTGTAATGTTAGAAAGTTATGAGGGAGATGTTCGAACTGCTAAGGTATTAGCATTATTAATTGAGTTTCCAGACTTTGAACATAATTCAATTCTAGCTGAAAATACTGGAATGTATTTTGAAGACTACACCCCCGCTCATTATGCCGACATATTATTTGGCGCTGATGGCTGGTTTGCACCCAATGGTCATAAAGCCAATTCAATGAAAATGTATTATGAAGCTCAATCAGGTGGTAGTTATTCTGTTGAAGGGGCTGTTGCTGGTTGGTATATGGCACAAAAGCCTGCCGCATTCTACGGTAACAATGAAGATGGTGATGCACGTTCATTAGTTCGGGAAGCATTAATGCATGCAGCAGCAGATCCAAGCGTTGACTTAGCTGATTATGATATCGAAGACCGCTACGACTTAGACGGAGACGGTAATGTATGGGAGCCAGACGGATTAGTTGATCACGTTATGATATTCCATTCAAGTGTCGGTGAAGAAGCTGGTGGTGGACAGCTTGGCGAGGATGCTATTTGGGCTCATCGCTGGAACTTAGGTGGAGTCTTTGCTGTTGAAGGTACCAGTGCAGAAGTTCCATATTGGGGCGGCGTTATGGCAGCCTATGACTATACCATTCAACCAGCTGACAGTGCTGTTGGGGTTGTAAGCCACGAATACGGTCATGATCTAGGTTTACCTGATGAATACGACACTAATTATACTGGTAGAGGTGAGCCTGTTTCTTCCTGGTCAATAATGTCTAGTGGCAGTTGGGCTGGTAAAATTGGCGGCACGGAGCCGACTGGTTTTAGTGCCTGGGCAAAAGAGTCTCTACAGCATTCTATGGGGGGAAATTGGTTACATGGCGCTACTGTTGAGTACGATCAAATTGATAGTAAAGGCTTAACTGGTTTACTTGATGAAGCTGTAACTAAAGGCAGTAATAATGATGCGATAAGAATTAACTTGCCGCAAAAACAAACGTTTATTACCCAACCAAGCAGTGGTGAATATGCTTATTTTAGTGGCTCTGGAGATAACTTATTTAACGAAATGATGTTTGCAGGCGATTTGAGCTTAGCGACTTCGGCAAAGTTAACCTTCAAAACTTGGTATGATATTGAAACCGATTGGGATTATGCTTATGTATATGTATTAAGTTCAACGGGCGTTAGTTTTGTAAAAGGCAATATAACAACCGATGAAAATCCAAATGACCAAAATAGAGGTAATGCAATTACAGGTAGCTCTAATGGCTGGGTTGATGCTGAATTTGATTTATCAGCTTTTGCCGGTGAAACCATTGAAGTTTACCTAGCTTATGAAACAGATGGTTACGTGGCCAATCCTGGTATTTATATCGATGATATTAACTTAACCGTAGATGGTAACGCTACATTTATGGCAAATGCAGATACTGAAAATGAACCTATGTCATTAATGGGCTTCAGCACTGATAAAGGTTCAAAACTCTCTGATCATTATTACTTGGCTGAGTGGCGATCGCACAATGGTATTGATGCTGGATTAGCTCATGTTAGTGTGGCCGGGCAATTATTACCGTTTGAACCAGGATTATTAATTTGGTACGTAGATAATGCCTTTGATAATAATTGGGTAGGTGATCATCCGGGTGATGGCTTCTTAGGTGTGGTTGATGCGGATAGACATAGTAATAAATGGAATGATCAAGAAGTAGCCTCTACACGTTATCAAGTACATGACGCTACATTCTCGTTAACAAAAGATTCGAATGTTACCTTGGATCTGAAAGATAGTTATGGCATATCATTAACAGATAACTTCACTCAGCGTAATCCGGAGTTTGATGACAGTACATCATTTATTTCGGCAGATATTCCTGACGCAGGTAGAAATGTTCCTACCTATGGGTTAAAAATTAGAGTTGTTTCTCAAAGTAAAGACGGAACCGTAGGTAAAATTTTAATTTATCGTTAAATTATAACTTTTACTTTTTCAAAGGCGCAGTTCATGCGCTTTTGATCCTTTCCCCCTTTGTAACCTAAAGATAAATTACCTATACTATTTTTTAGAACAAAAAATAGGATATGAAATGACCTACCAAACGGCTCTGCATAACTTTTTAGAAAATAGCCAAAAATACCGTGAACAAGAATTTTTACATCAACCCATAAGTGGTGTATGGCACACTTTTTCTTTTACTGAAGTAGAGCAACAAGCGAGAAAAATTGCTTCTGGTTTGATAAACCAGGGCTTTGAGCAAGGTGATCGCATTGGCATTTTATCTAAAAACTGTGCCGAATGGTTTATTGTTGATTTAGCCATAATGATGGCGGGCATGATCAGTGTCCCTATCTATTCTACCGCAGGGGCTAAAACAATTCGTTATGTTATTGAGCATAGTGCGATGAAAGCCATGTTTATTGGTAAACTTGATTCGTTTGAAGCAACACAGGCAGGGGTGAGCGATGACCTGCTAACCATATCTTTTCCATATCCAACTTTAAGCTGTAAAGAGAGCTGGCTAAATTGGTTAAACACATACTCACCGTTAGAAAATATTCATATGTCTGCTTTAGATGATTGTATGTCTATTGTTTATACATCAGGTACAACCGGTGACCCCAAAGGGGTTATGATAAGCTATTTAAACCTTGCTAGTGCTGCCCGTAGCACTTGTGAGAGTATTGAAGTCACTCGCAATGATAGGTTTGTATCTTACTTACCCCTTGCTCATATTACTGAGCGCAGTGTTGTTGAATGTGCCGCTTTTGATTCAGCTATGCAGGTTTATTTTGTCGAAGGCTTAGATACCTTCATAGATGACTTACAGCATGCATCACCTACATGTTTCCTCTCAGTCCCTAGATTATGGGCAAAGTTTCAAGCCCAAATATTTGTAAAAATGCCGGCTAAAAAACTCAAGTTGTTGCTGAGTTTGCCAATTATAGGCAAGCAAGTAGCTAAGAAAATAAGAAAAAAATTGGGTTTGTCGGCGACAAGAGTTTTTGCCTGTGGTTCAGCGCCAATTGCTATATCATTATTAGACTGGTACCAAAAGTTAGGCATCAACATCAGCGAGGGGTGGGGCATGACTGAAACTTCTGGTTTATCTTGTGGTAACTTCCCATTTAAAGTCTCAATGCTTGGCACTATTGGTGTGCCCGTTGAATGCGTCGAAATGAAATTGTCAGAGCAACAAGAAATTTTGATCCGTGGTGATGCCGTATTCAAGCAGTATTATTTAAATCCAGAAGCGACCGCGCAAGAATTCACCGACGATTGGTTTCATACCGGGGATAAAGGGGAAATATCCAATGATGGAGCCTTTAAAATAGTAGGGCGTATTAAAGAGCAGTTTAAAACGTCTAAAGGTAAGTATGTTGTGCCCGTGCCAATTGAAGGTATGTTATGTCGTAACAGTTCAATTGAACAAGTGTGTGTCATGGGGTTAGGGCTTAAACAGCCTATTGCATTAGTTGTGTTAGGCGAAGGTATCGACAGGCATGACAAAATTATTCAGCAAGGGTTGCTGGCGACTATTAAAGAAGTAAATAATGAACTAGAAAGTCATCAGCGCTTAGATTTTATCTATGTTTGCGGTGATGCCTGGGATATTGAAAATGAACTATTAACGCCAACATTAAAATTAAAGCGCGCTAGTATTGAACAATTTTACTCAGCTAAGCTACCTCAAAATGATAAAAATAAAGTAGTCGTTGAACCGTAATTAATAAATGTTGAGTCAGAATTAATAAAAAACCCTGTTAGTTGGATAAACTATCAGGGTTTTATTTAGAGAGATAAAATACGTTCTATACGTTAAACCTGAAGTGAATTACATCACCGTCTTTAACTTTGTACTCTTTCCCTTCTAAACGCCATTTACCGGCTTCTTTAGCGCCAGATTCACCATTGTTATCAATGTAGTCATCGTAGCCAATAATTTCAGCGCGGATAAAACCTTTTTCAAAATCTGTATGAATAACGCCAGCTGCCTGTGGGGCGGTAGCATCTACTTTTACTGTCCATGCACGTACTTCTTTAACGCCAGCGGTGAAGTAAGTTTGCAGGTGCAATAAGCTATAACCTGAATATATTACTCGATTTAGGCCCGGTTCAGTAATCCCCAAGTCTTCCATAAATTCAACGCGTTCGTCTTCGTCCATCTCTGACAATTCACTTTCGATTTCAGCACAAACAGCAACCACTACTGCGCCTTCTTTTTCAGCAATTTCCCGCACTTTGTCTAAATATGGATTATCTTCAAAGCCATCATCATTTACATTAGCAATGTACATGGTTGGTTTAGAGGTTAAGAAATTAAAATAAGCAACTGCGGCAAGTTCTTCTTTAGTCAGGTCTAAAGAGCGGATCATTTCGCCGTCTTCAACGTGCTTAAGTATTTTTTCTAATACCGACACTTCAAATTTAGCGTCTTTATCGCCGCCTTTAGCGCGTTTTGCTTGACGAAATATAGCGCGTTCAGCAGTATCCATGTCAGCAAGGGCTAATTCAGTATTGATAACGTCAATATCGTCTTGCGGGTTTACATCACCAGCAACATGCACAATGTTTTCATTGTCAAAACAACGAACTACATGGCCTATTGCATCTGTTTCACGGATGTTGGCTAAGAATTTATTACCTAACCCTTCACCTTTTGACGCACCTGCAACTAGGCCGGCGATATCAACAAATTCCATGGTGGTTGGTAATACGCGCTCAGGGTTAACTATGCTAGCTAATTTGTCTAAACGCGGGTCAGGTACAGGAACTACGCCGGTGTTTGGCTCAATTGTACAAAACGGAAAGTTAGCGGCTTCAATACCGGCTTGCGTTAATGCGTTAAATAAAGTTGATTTACCGACGTTTGGTAAACCGACAATGCCACATTTAAATCCCATGATAAGTTCCTGTGTGTTTAGCTTGCTTTAAAAGTATGAAGTCTATTTTGAGCTTTTTTGAGACCATCTTTTTCCCAGATCTCAAAACAACGAGCACCTTCATCGATGCTTTGCTCTAATAAGGTTTGTTCACTTGCCGGAGCTTTACCCAGCACGTAACCGGTTACCCGGTCTCTATGCCCAGGATGGCCGATGCCGATCCTAAGCCGATAAAAATTTTTATTATTAGCCATGCAAGAGATGATATCTCTTAAGCCATTATGACCGCCGTGGCCACCGCCTTGTTTTATTTTACAAACGCCTGGATCTAAGTCTAACTCGTCGTGAGCAACTAAGATGTTTTCTACCGGGATACGGAAAAAATTCGCCAATGGAGCAACTGCTTTACCACTGCGATTCATAAAGGTAGTAGGGATCAGTAAATGGACAATTTCAGCGCCAATAAGGCCTTTGCCATATAAGCCGCTGTATTTTTTATCGGGCGATAAGGAAATGTTGTATTGTCTTGCCAGTTCTTCTACGAACCAGACACCTGCATTATGGCGGGTTTTGGTATATTCGGGGCCTGGATTACCCAGGCCCACAACCAACTGAATATTAGTCGTCAAGGAGATTCCTTAGCGATTATTCTTCAGTTGCTACTTCTGCATCACCTTCAGCAGCTTCTTCTTCATCTGAAGATTTAGCAGCTTTTGGAGTGCTAGCTGATACTACAGCTGCGTCGTGGCTTTCACCTTTAGACAACTCAACTGATGTTACGCCTTTTGGAAGAGCGATATCAGATAAGTGTAATGGGTGACCAACTTCTAAGTTTGCAACATCTACTTCGATGAACTCAGGTAAGTTCTTCGGTAAACATGCAACTTCGATTTCATTCAAGTTGTGAACAACGATGTTACCAGCTTTAGTTACTTCTTCTTCATTGATGAAGTGAATAGGAACTGAAGTGTGTAACTCAGTTTTAGCATCAGTACGTAAAAAGTCTAAGTGCATTACTTGTTCTTTGTACGGGTGACGTTGCATATCTTTGATTACAACTTTAACTTTCTTTTTACCAATGTTTAACGTAAGAATGTGAGAGTAAAACCCTTCTTCTTGTTGTGCACGCCAAACTTTGTTGTGAGTTAAAGTAATAGATACTGGTTCTTGACCGGCACCGTAAACGATTGCTGGAACTAGGTTCGCGTGACGTAGGCGGCGGCTCGCACCTTTCCCCATATCTGTACGAACTTCAGCATCTAAAGTATATAAATCCATAATGATTTCTCTATCTTAATAGTAAATATTGTAATTACTCTTTGCGACCAAGAGTAATCTCTAATGCCCTTGTTGGGCTGCTTTTTATAAGCCTTACACAAGAATAAACCTGCACTGAGCTAAAAAAGGCGGCGAATGATAACATTTTTAAGGCTGTTAACAAACAAAAAGTGCGCTAAAAAGCGCACTTTATTGAATTTTTTTGTAAAGTGAGGAAGATAACTCCCCGACTTTAGAAATTATTCTTCAAACATTGCCGAAATAGATTCTTCATTGCTGACGCGACGAATGGCTTCAGATAGCATACCTGATAAGCTTAATTGACGAACATTTGATAATGCTTTCATTTCATCTGTTAATGGAATTGAGTCGGTAACGATCATTTCATCAATCACTGAGTTTTTAATGTTTTCAACTGCACCGCCAGATAATACTGGGTGAGTGGCATAAGCAAATACTCGCTTAGCACCATGCTCTTTAAGCGCGGCAGCTGCTTTACATAACGTACCACCAGTATCAATCATGTCATCAACAATAATACAGTCACGGCCATCAACATCACCAATAATATGCATTACTTGTGAAACGTTTGCTTTCGGGCGACGTTTATCAATGATAGCTAAATCGGTATCGTCTAATAATTTTGCTACTGCACGAGCACGTACAACACCGCCAATATCAGGAGAAACTACCACTGGATTATCCAGTTTCTTGTTTAGCATATCTTCAAGTAATATTGGTGTACCAAATACGTTGTCTACTGGTACGTCAAAGAAACCTTGAATTTGTTCTGCGTGTAAATCAACGGTAAGAACACGGTCTACACCAACACTTGATAAGAAATCAGCAACAACTTTTGCCGTAATTGGTACACGAGCACTACGTACACGACGGTCTTGGCGAGCGTAACCAAAATATGGAATAACGGCTGTGATACGACCGGCCGAAGCACGACGTAAAGCATCAACCATTACAATAAGTTCCATAAGGTTATTGTTAGTAGGGGCACAAGTAGATTGGATTATAAAAACATCCGCACCACGAACGTTTTCAGTAATCTCAACGCTGATTTCACCGTCACTAAAACTGCCAACTTTTGCATCACCTAAATTAATATAAAGACGGTCTGCAATTTTCTTAGCCAGTTCAGGGGTGGCGTTACCCGCAAAAATTTTCATTTCAGGCACTGTCAGTTCCTCAGAAACTTCGACATCATTAAACATAATACACTAAACCTTAATAACAATAATTATTACAATAAATCCAATGCGTGTGGGCTAACCTAATGTTAGCAGAAGCTAAATAATACAAACGTATTTATTAGCAAGAGTTAAAGCTAATTAACCCTATACCATCACCTTATCAATCTAGCTCAGCTAAAATAGGCGAATGGCTTAAACCTTTTGCGACAAATGATTTTACACCATTTGGCAACTTTGATTGTACTTGCTCGGCTGATTTTTTATCCTTAAAAGATGAAAAAATACAAGCTCCGGTGCCAGTTAATCTTGATGGCGCGTATTCTAACAACCAAGACATCAATTTGGCAACCTCAGGGTAGCGTTTTATAACCAACTTTTCACAATCATTATGACAACTGTCAATATCAACATTGTTAATGTCTATTTTTGCTGTATTTCTTGGTAATTCTTTTGCCCCAAATATTTCAGCCGTAGAGATTGAACAGTTAGGGATTGTTACTAAAAACCAAGGCGTATCAACGACTATTGGAGTAAGATGCTCACCTATACCTTGGGCAAAAGCGGTGCAGCCGCGAACAAATACAGGCACATCGGCACCCAGGCTTATCCCTAACTCGGCAAGTTGGTCAGTTGTATAATTAAGTTGCCAAAGTTTATTTAATGCCAGTAAGGTTGTTGCCGCATTTGAAGAGCCACCTCCTAAGCCGCCGCCCATAGGTAATTGTTTTTGAAGTTTAATTTCTACGCCTAATGAGCAACCTGCCTGTAATTGTAAACGTTTAGCAGCTTTAACAATTAAATTACTGTCATTACTAACGCCAGCAATAGGGGTTAACAAATTTACTTGCCCACTATTATTAATTTTGAATTCAAGTGAGTCGCCAAAGTCAAGAAACTGAAAAATCGTTTGTAATTCATGGTAACCATTGCTCCGTTGGCCGGTAATATGTAAAAAACGATTTATTTTAGCGACTGAAGAAAAACGTTGAAAGGAGTTGTTCACTAATTAATTTCCCAAGTATGGATAGCCATTTTTATAACTAATTGCTGATGTTTAATCGTTAACTGACTTGCCAAACGTAAGTTATTCACTAAATTGTATTTTTTATAGTGTAATTGCCAATAGGTATTATTAACCCAAGCATTTAACGTTTGGGGTAAAAGTGTTGTTTCGGAGTAAGTTATTTGATCTTCGTTTTGTGCTTTTAAACCTTTTATCCAATAAACCAAGGCATTAACGGGTAAACGGATGCCAGAAACCTGGTTTAATAAATCTTCTAAATTATCATCTTGGTAGGTTTTGCCATTGGCTGTTAAAATATGAATATCGTTTTTTGAACTTAGCGTTAAAACATTTACCCCTAGAAAAGTGGTGAGTTTTAAATTGGTAGAATGTTGAGTTTGACGCCAATATAAATTAGCACTTTGCTTACTGTTGCCCTCAATAAAGGCTATTTTACCTTTTATTGTCCAATTATGAAGACGGCTTAACTGTTCTGCACGTTGAGTTTTGTTTTGAAACAATTGTTGATCTGTTGCAACTTTTGTTGTGCTACAAGCTGTTAACATGGCGACTAAGATAAAAATTAACGCATTCATCAAAGTAACAGGGCTATTTTTGCTGTGTTTTAACATTTTTTTGATAAAAACCTTTAATTTTTTGTTGTTATCTTGTGGTGCATCTTTCAATCAGCGCGGTTATTTCGTAAAATTAGCGCCACTATGATAAAATTTTTTTATTGTTAGTCAATACTAAGTTATTTCATCGGGTGAATATCTGAGTTCAAATTAAACTCAATATTGTTTTTTATATTAACAGGTTATTTATATTTTCATATGTCCATTTTTGCTGTAGGAATTAATCACAAAACTGCGCCAGTATCCGTGCGTGAAAAAGTGGCATTCACTCCTGATAACCTTACTCATGCATTGCAACAAATGATAGACGAGCTTGCTTGTAAAGAAGCAGCTATTTTATCTACCTGTAATCGGACCGAATTATACTTTGTTCAAGATAAGCCTCTATTAGAGGTACAGCAGCGTATAACTGCTTGGTTGGAAGATTACCATAAAGTACCTGCAAGTATGATCTCACCAACGTTGTATTGGCATCATGACCAACAGGCTGTTAACCATATGATGCGTGTTGCTTGTGGGTTGGATTCACTCATCTTGGGTGAGCCACAAGTACTTGGTCAAATGAAACAAGCTTATAGCCAAGCGAAAGCGGCAGGCTCTATGCAAATGATCATGGAACGTTTATTTCAACGTACCTTTGGCGTTGCTAAGCAAGTCCGTACCGATACTGAAATAGGTGCCAGTGCTGTTTCTGTGGCTTTTGCAGCAGTAAACCTTGCCAAGCACATTTTCGCCAAATTAGAAAAAAGCAAAGTGCTGCTTATTGGCGCAGGTGAAACTATCGAATTAGTTGCTAAACACTTATACGATAATAAGGTAGGTAAAATAACAGTTGCCAATCGTACTGTCGCGCGTGCTGAAAAAATGGCGTCAGCAATTGGCGCAGAAGTGATAACCTTAGCGCAAATACCAGAACACATCAGTGATGCTGACATAGTAATAAGCTCGACTGGTTCAACCTTACCTATCATTGGTAAAGGTATGGTTGAAACTGCATTACAGCAGCGTCGTCATCGGCCAATTTTTATGGTAGATATTGCTGTACCTCGCGACATCGAAGAGCAAGTAGGTGAACTACAAGATGTATTTTTATATACGGTAGATGATTTACAAGGTATTGTTGCGCAGAATATGGAAAACCGTAGAAAAGCGGCAGACCAAGCTGAAAAAATTGTAGTTACTCAAACTGATGATTTTATGGCCTGGTTGCGTGGTTTAAATACTCAAGATGCAGTAATCGCTTATCGTAATCAATGTTTAAGTAAACGTGACGCACTATTACTAAGAGCCAAGCAACAGCTTGAAAATAATAAAAGTCCTGATGCAGTTATTGCTGAACTGGCAACCAAGTTAACTAATAACTTAATGCACGCCCCAACCCGAGCATTGCAGTCTGCTGCGCAGGGTGGCGAACTAGATAAAATTATATATCTACACGATGTTTTTGATTTAGACAAAAAAGATAACTAAATTAAACAAATAAATATCGAAGATAACCTTACAAATTAACCTTTTGGTGAAAATAATTAAATGAATGAATCTGTATATCAAAAGCTTGAAATAATAGTAGAGCGTTTTGAAGAAGTGCAAGCGCTACTGTCTGATCCGGAAGTAATTGGTGATCAGAATAAATTTAGAGCTTTATCACAAGAATTTTCGCAGTTAGAAGAAGTGACTAAAGTCTTTGGCGATTACAAACAAGCAGAAGATAATTTTGCCATGGCACAAGACATGATGAAGGACGAAGATCCTGACATGCGTGAAATGGCTCAAGAAGAATACAAAGATGCAAAAGCTGAAATTGAAAAATTAACAGGTGATTTGCAAATCCTATTAATTCCGCGTGATCCTAACGATGACAATAACTGTTTTGTTGAAATAAGAGCGGGCGCTGGTGGTGATGAAGCGGCTATTTTTGCCGGTGATTTATATCGTATGTATACTCGTTATGCTGAAAAGCAAGGCTGGCGCACTGAAATTTTAAATATGAATGAAAGTGAGCAGGGCGGTTATAAAGAAATTATCGTTAAGCTTGCCGGTGAAAGTGTTTATGGAAAAATGAAGTTCGAAAGCGGCGGCCATCGAGTTCAACGTGTACCTGAAACAGAATCACAAGGTCGAGTTCATACGTCCGCTTGTACTGTAGTAGTTATGCCAGAAATCCCTGAGTCGCAAGCGATAGAAATTAATAAAGCTGATTTAAAAGTTGATACTTTCCGGGCCTCTGGTGCTGGTGGTCAGCACGTTAACAAAACCGACTCAGCGATACGTATTACTCATATCCCAACTGGCGTAGTAGTAGAGTGTCAGGATCAACGTTCACAGCACAAAAACCGCGCACAAGCGATGTCTGTATTACAGTCTCGTTTACAACAGGCTGAAGATGAAAAGCGCCGCAGCGAAGAAGAGTCTTCTCGTCGTAATTTAGTGGCCAGTGGCGATCGTTCTGAACGAATTCGCACCTATAACTATCCACAAGGACGTATGACAGATCACCGTATTAACTTAACGCTATACCGTTTAGGCGAAGTGATAGAAGGTAATTTACAACTTGTACTTGATCCTATTTTACAAGAAAACCAAGCGGACCAACTTGCGGCCCTTGCCGAACAAGGCTAAAGCTTACTTTGCACGCACCTAATGTAAACCCGGCTATGGTAGGGTTAACTACTATTAAGCAGCTTTTCGATTATTCGAAACGCTGCTTTTTAGCATTTGAAAATGACTTTGATGCCAAGGTAGACAGCCAAAGCTTACTGGCTACTGTGCTTGATAAACCAACAAGTTATTTAAGCACTTGGCCAGAGAAACAGTTAACTGAAGCACAAATATCTTTATTTGGCAGCTTTGTGAAACGTAGGTTAACAGGCGAACCTGTTGCGTTTATCACTGGCAGGCGCGAATTTTGGTCATTAGAATTTTTAGTCGCTCCATGTACACTGATCCCAAGACCTGACACAGAAATATTAGTTGAAACCGTGTTGGATAATAACCCAACCGAACAACTTGCCTTGTTAGATTTAGGTACTGGCACTGGCGCAATAGCATTAGCGTTAGCTTCAGAGCACAAACTTTGGCAGATTGATGCAGTTGAATTTAACTGTGATGCGGTACTTCTCGCCCAATCAAATGCGCGACAACTTGATTTAACTCATGTTGCTATTTATCAAAGTGATTGGTTTAACGCCATCGATAAAAATAAACGTTTCAACGTGATAGTTTCCAACCCACCTTATATAGCAGATGATGACAAACATTTAGTTGAAGGTGATATTCGCTTTGAGCCAAAATCAGCATTAGTTGCCAGCGATGAAGGTTATGCTGATATTCGCCATATCATTGATACAGGAAGGGCGTTTCTAAGTGCAAATGGCCAAATGTATTTAGAGCATGGCTTTGAACAGGGCAAGCGAGTGCAAGCTTTGTTTGCTGAATATGGCTATCAAGAAATTGAAACCATTAATGACTTTGGCGGTAATCCTAGGATCACCAAAGCAATATACGGTACTAGAAACCGACCTTAGTCGTCCCGTACTTGATACGGGATCTAAATAAGTGACCCCGTTAAAATCTACTGAGCGTTAAGGCGTTGGCCATTTACGGCTTTGCTATCATCACTCATCAAGTATAAATACAATGGCATTATGTCCTCGGCTTCGGCGATTAAGCTTTTATCTTCAGCAGGAAACGCAGTCGCTCGCATACTTGTTTTAGTTGCACCTGGGTTAATGGCATTAACTCGTAAACTTGAACCTTCATATTCATCTGCAATTACTTGCATCATGCCTTCGGTTGCAAATTTTGAAATGCTGTACGGTCCCCAAAATGCACGGCCTTGATTACCCACTCCTGATGTTGTAAAAATCAGTGACGCTGAATTTGATTGAGTCATTGTCGGAATTAATGCCTGGGCAAGTTGCATTTGTGCATTTAAATTCACTTGCATGACATCTTGCCAAATTTGCGCACTAATTTGCGTAAATGGTGTTAGCTCACCCAATATTGAAGCGTTTAAAAGCGCACCATCAATGTGCTTTAGTTGGCCAACTATAGTGGAAACCATATCTTTGTAATGCTGGGCTGTCGCACCTTTCATATCTAACGGAATAATCGCAGGCTCAGGGTAGCCCAAATTTACTATTTCGTCATAAACTTGCTCAAGCTTTTCAACGGTTTTACCTAGTAAAACAACGGTAGCACCAAATTTAGCGTAATTAAGCGCGGCGGCACGGCCAATGCCAGCTCCTGCGCCGGTGACTAAAATAGTTTTATTTTGCAGACAGTTAGGTTGAGCTTGATAATCGAACATAGTTAATCATTATAAAAATTTATATTAGCGCTATTCTACCTGTAGTGAATGCAGCTTTCGAGAATATTTTAAAAAATATATTTGTTTATATTTTGTTGGAAGTTGTAAAAAAGTGTAGCAAACTGCTAAATGTTCCGGTAAGTTATAATTATCATGTGTAACTGGTCGTACTAGTTAACAATAAAAAAACTATTCGCTAACAAAACAATAACATTAAGCGATGATACTACAGTCCTTTGGGGAGCAAAGATGAAAAAACTACTAATTGGCCTCGCAATTGCGAGCGCACTTGGTGTGTCTGGTTGTGATGATGAAACCATTGCCGACATTGAAAAAGAAAATAATGTTGTAAGTGCAACTGGTACTGATACTAGTTTTTCAAAAGTTTCAAGAGTTAGGTTCGATCCTGCTGCCGGAGATGTTGCTCCACCAAATGATCTACTGTTTATTGGTACTGAGGATGGCACACTAAACATCCCTTTAAATGGTGGTGATCCTACCGATTTTTCTAACCCATTTGTTGCAGCTAATGCGCTTGACGGCTGGTCAACAAACCAACCATTCGTGTTAAATTTCGATTTTGCTGATGGAGTATCATTAGATCCTGCATCGTTATTTGATATTGGCGCCATTGCAATTTATGAAGTTGTTTTAGGCGCAAATATTGATGATGCAGACTGTGCTTCAGTACCCGCACTTGTTGGCTGTAAACCGGTAAAAGAACTAGTATTGACTGACGATTATTTTGTGCAAGCCATGGGTAGTAGCCTAGCCGTTATTCCATTAAAACCATTAAAGCCTAAAACAAGCTACATAGTCGCACTAACAAATAAATTAAAAGATACCAATGGTGATGCAATCAATGGTTCACCTACTTATAATCTGATCAAACAAGATGTAAACGAATCACCTATTTCGAACCCTGATCTTCTGGGGTTACAGCAATTAACTAATAGTTATGAAGACATTGCTGAAGGTTTTGGACTGAATAAAGACGAAATTATTTATACCATGACCATGACGACACAATCAGTTGGTGATGTTTTAAGTGTAACTAAACAGTTATTAGCAGCTTCTGTAACGCCTAATGCTTTGTTCGCGCCACCATCGGTTATTGTTGCCGATACAAATTTAACCGCTGCAGATGCATTAAATGCAATGCTTACAGAGTTAGGTGCAGATCCTCTTAGCGCTGAACAATTTGGCTTATATTCGAGTGCCAACCTTTATTCTGGCTCGGTAACTATCCCTAATTACTTCACTGAACCTTCAATGGAAAATCCAATGGCGCCAATTAATGTGCCATGGAAAGCATTATGTGATTCTGGTGTTACATTAGCTGGATTAAAAGATGCGCTAGGAGAAAATGCCGCACAATTAATTCCTGCTGAACCACAAAGTGTTGATGACGGAGTTTGTATGGCACTTAGCAAAGGTGCGCTAAGAGAAACAAGTAGTTGGAATTTGTCAGCCGCAGGTATTTCTACTCCAATTGATACAGAGCGTAACCTAACTAAATATAATTCAATTCCAAAAGTTACCGGCACGCAAACTGTTGATGTACAAATGACAGTGCCGGATATTGATACGGTAAACTACATTAGAACAACTATGATGGGCCTAGAAGCGTTATCTATGCCTGAAAATGGCTGGCCGGTGGCTATTTTAGCGCATGGTTTTACACGTAATAAAGAATTTATGTTACCAGTTACTGGCGCGTTATCATTAAATGGTATTGCAACTGTAGCAATTGACCATCCATTACATGGCAGCCGCGGCTATGATTTGGACATGGATGGCACCATGGACATAGAGGCAGGTGCTAACCCGTTTGCTTACATGAATATTGGTAATTTATTGCAAATGCGAGATAATCTTAAGCAAAGTGTTACTGATACCTTAGCTTTACGTTTAGGTTTAAACTTTAGTAATGCTCCTATTGATTCAACGCAAGTACATTACCTAGGACATTCACTAGGCGCTATGAGTGGCGTTAACTTTTTAGCGTTAACCAATTCAAGCTTAGACCCTATGATCGATCCTCTTTTTGCTATTCAAGACGCTTCTCTTGTTTCTCCTACTGGCGGCGCCGCGAATATGGTATTGGATTCACCTTCATTTGGACCTTTAGCTAAATTTAATTTAGCTTATAGCCAGTCGGCTGATTTTAAAGGTGCTGTTGATGCTACGTTTGGCGAAGCAGGACCTACACCTGATCAAATGGAAGCCTTTTGGAATGACTTCGTCGCTTCTGAACATCCAGCATTAGGTGAATTGAATGGTGCATTTGAACAATTTGTCTTTGCTGCGCAAACTATCACAGATTCTGCGGATATGATGAATTATGCTCAAAAGTTAGTTGATACGGGTACTCCGCTACACACCATTGAAATTATTGGTGATGGTATGGATAATTTGCCAGACCAAGGTGTAATTAATAGCGTAGCCTCAGCTCCGTTAGCCGGCTCTACACCACTTATAGATCAATTATTAGGTCTATCAACTGTGTCAGAAACTACAATGGCGGAAGAAGGTACTATATCTGGCGCTGTTAAGTTTCTAAATGGTCATCATAATTCATTGGTTTGGCCTGGTACTCGACCTGAGTCGATGGATGCTGTACTTAGTGCACGAGCTACTCAAGAAATGCAAATGCAAATAGCTACTTACTTTGCCTCTGGTGCAAAAGCTATCGTAATTACTGATGAAGCTGTTGTTAAGTAATATATAGACACAAAAAAACATGTTTAAAAAGGAGGCTATGCCTCCTTTTTTGTTTCAACTGATCAGTAATCGTGTAAAATCGTTTTATATTAATTTTAATCATTCAAGTATTAGGAGAACTTACTTGGAATTTCTTTATGAATACGGCTTGTTTTTTGCCAAAGCCATCACCTTTGTTATCGCCGTTATTGCAATCATTGCCGCCATAGCTGGTGCAGCCCACAAACAAAAACACAAAAAGGGTGAGTTGGATATTACTGATTTGTCTGAGCAATTTGATGACGTTGAACATCATATGACTGAACATTTACTTAGCAAGGAAGAGTTTAAGCAACACGAAAAAGAATTAAAAAAACAACAAAAGCTGCAAGACAAAGCAGATAAAAACAGCGAGAAAGAAACACCGCATCGTTTATTCGTTGTTGACTTTAAAGGCAGCATTGACGCTCGTGAAGTGAATAGTCTGCGTGAAGAAATTAGCGCGATATTAGCCGTGGCCAATAAAGATGATGAAGTGTTTGTGCGTCTTGAAAGTGGCGGTGGTATGGTGCACGGTTACGGCCTGGCTTCGTCACAACTTGACCGAGTTCGCCAGCAAGGTATCCCATTAACAGCCTCTGTTGATAAAGTTGCAGCAAGTGGTGGTTATATGATGGCCTGTGTTGCTGATAAAATTATTTCAGCTCCGTTTGCCATTCTTGGCTCTATTGGCGTAATAGCGCAAATTCCAAACTTTAATAAACTGCTGAAAAAAAGCAATATTGAATTTGAGCAATTAACTGCAGGTGAATACAAGCGTACGTTAACTATGTTTGGTGAGAATACTGATAAAGGCCGTGAGAAGTTTGTTGAAGAACTTGAAGAAACACACTTATTATTTAAAGAGTTTGTTAGCGAACATCGTCCATCATTAGATATTGCTAAAGTAGCAACGGGTGAACATTGGTTTGGCTTAAAAGCGAAAGAGCTGGGTTTAGTTGATGATATTCAAACCAGTGATGATTACTTATTACAGGCGTCAAAAGAGCGTAAAGTAATTGCTATTAAATATGAAGTTAAAAAAGGTCTGGCGGAAAAGTTTGGTAAAGCGGCATCTATCTCGGTAGAAAATGTAGTAAATAAGCTTTGGCAAAATAACCGCATTTTTCCAAGCTAAGATAATCTTATAGCAAGCGGGTTAAATATTTAATCCGTTTGATTTTAGTCTTTGGGGTAATGATGAAACAACAATTTTGGCATGACTGTTGGGACAACACTCATATTGGTTTTCACCAAGATGAGTTACAACCGTTATTAGTTGAGTATTTTCCAAATTTACTTGAGCCACAAGACAGTCGAGTATTTGTGCCATTATGCGGTAAAACTTCGGATTTATTTTTCTTCGCTGACCGATTTAAAGTGATTGGTAACGAATTGAGTGCGGTCGCCTGTCGAGATTTTTTTCAAGAAAATCAACTTATTCCAAAAATTCAGGAAACCATGTCGTTTAATATTTACCAGCAAGGCAATATTGAACTTTATCAGGGCGATTTTTTTGCTCTTTCACCAGAGCAATTTCAACCATTTGACTGGATTTATGACCGCGCTGCGTTAATCGCATTCCCTCAGGATATGCGAATTGAGTATGTACAGCATATTAAGCATTTTATCAAAGCAAACACACGAGTGTTTTTGTTAACCCTAGAATTCCCTCAAGAAGAAATGTCAGGTCCGCCATTTTCAGTGGATGAAAATGAAGTTATGCGCTTGTTTAAAGATTACAAGATATTAAAGAAAACACAGCGTGATTTAACCGGTCAAAAGTTTGCTCGCAGAAAATTTCCTGTCACTAAGTTAATCGAAAAGCTTTATATTATTTCAAAGTAACTATCCTTACGAAAGACGAAAGACGAAAGACGAAAGACGAAAGACGAAAGACGAAAGACTAAGGACTAAGGACTAAGGACTAAGGAGAGGGAAGTTATCAGGCTCAAAAAAGGCGCTAAATATTATAGCGCCTTTATTATATCTTAAACCATTGCTAATCGATCTTCTGATCTTTCAAATGATGAAAGTCAATACGGTCGGTACTTGTGTCATCAACAGAATTGAATACTTCCTCATCAAACTGACCTTCAGACTTACCAACAACAACCGTAACCATAGAATCGCCAGTAATATTAACCGCAGTACGGACCATATCTAATAAACGGTCAACACCAATTATTAAGCCGATACCTTCTACAGGTAAACCAACTTGGGCTAATACCATGGCAAGCATGATTAAACCTACCCCTGGAACACCTGCTGTACCCACGGAAGCAAGGGTAGCTGTGACTATCACCATTAAGAAGTCACCAACACTTAAATCAATGTTAAATACTTGTGCAATAAACACTGTTGCCACACCTTGCATGATTGCAGTGCCATCCATGTTAATGGTTGCACCAAGCGGAACAGTAAATGAAGCAATAGAATTATCTACTCCTAATTTTTTGGTGGCAGTATTCATTGTTGAAGGGATAGTGGCATTACTACTTGCTGTACTAAAAGCGAATAGGGCCGTCGTGCGCATTTTCTTTAAGAAAATAATTGGGTTTAAACCGGTTAATGCTTTTAAAATTACCGGATAAGTAACCAGTGCATGAATAATCAATACTCCTAATACTAATAAGAAATAGGCAAGTAAATTCATGATCGTGCTCATTTCTATTTCAGCAAAGAGAGTGGTCATTAAGCAGAACACACCATAAGGAGCAAGGTTCATCAAAATAACAACCAAGCGCATGATGACTTCATTAAAGTCTTCAAACAGTTTTGCAATTCGTTCACCAGCTTTTCCTGCCAAGGCTACCGCCAATCCAAATAACAAGGCAAAAACGATAATTTGCAGCATGTTACCTTGTACAAACGCATCAAATGGGTTGCTTGGAAACATATCAATAATAACTTGTGCTAACGAAGGTGCTTCTTTGGCGCCATAGGTAACATCCGCGGTCATATTCACGCCTTCACCCGGAGCAACGACTAAAGCTGCTAATATAGCGATTGAAATCGCAATAGCAGTGGTCATTAGGTATAAACCGACAGCCCTACCACCAATACGGCCAAGTTTGGAGGTGTCGTTAAGTGAGCAAGTACCACAAATAAGTGATACAAAGACCAAAGGTACTACTAACATTTGTAAGCTTGATACAAATATTTTCCCACCTATTTCAAAAATACCATCGACAAAAAAGCCGCGTACAGAAAAGTCAAAAAGGTAGAGAGGGATCAGCAGATCACCATTTTTAGGTAGCATTGCTTGAAATATACCGCCAAGAATAATACCGGCAATCATGCCTATTACTATTCGGCGAGTTAAACTATTCGCACTTTCTTTATTCATATTGCCCACTTGTCTAGTTATAGTTATTTTAACCTTATCAATTCTACTACCTTTTCAATAATAGTGATAATGGTATGTTAATGAATTTATTAAAATTAAAACCTGTATTTATTGTTATCTATTTGAATAAAGTTCGCCAATAAATTTTTTGTAGTTAAGGGTAACTATTTTGTAATTAATCAGTTAAGATGAGATTAATCAAAATAAAAATAAAGTCAGGGAGAGCGCTTTTTATGAAGCAATTTCAGCATTTTTTCTACCTATTCTTACTAATGTTCTTAACTGCTTGTGACGGTGACTCTTTTACCGCAGAAGACAAAGACGACGTTAATCCTCTAGAGCCTACTACCACCGTAGAACTTACCATAAATAATACCTATGTTGATGCAGCTACTCCTGCAACGGTCACTGCAAAAGTGCAAACGGATGGGGTTGCAGTTGAAAATATTGTTGTCACCTTCAGCTCTGAAATTGGATTATTCGATGTTGAATCATCAACTGCTCTTACCAATTCGGATGGCATAGCTACAATAGGCTTAACCGCGGGGGCCGTTGAGGGAGCTGGAACGATTACCGCCTCCATTGAAACCGGTGAACTCGGAACTATTGGTTTCGAATCTGCGGGTGATGGTATTGACCCTGATGCTAACCAAAACCAAGGCGATACAGACAACGTAGTGTTAGTGAATATGAGTATTTCTGCCAGGCAGGTTTCTGCTGACACTTTTCAAATTGTTACAGCAAATATCTCCGATCTTGATGGCCCAGTTGAAGGTGCTGTAGTTACATTTTCTGCTACAACTGGTTATTTATTGCCAGCATCTGGCACAGCATTAACCAACAGCAATGGTGATGCAACTATTATCATTAATGCCGATAATGTTGAAGGGGCAGGTAACGTAATTGCTACTGCGCCTAATGGTGAATCAGCCACAATAGGCTTTATAAATGCTGGCGATGGCGGTGTTATTGCTGGTAAACAAGTTAAGCTCAGTTTATCAAATAACCAAGTATCTGCAGCAAGCCCTGCAACAGTTATGGTAACCGTAACTGATGAAGATGGCGCAGTTGCTGGTGAAGTTGTTAATTTTTCTAGCAGTATTGGCGTATTAAACCCATTTTCAGGAACTGCACTTACAAATGCGACAGGTGTAGCAACGATTACTTTGATGGCAGGTAATGTTGAGGGGGCAGGATTAATCAGTGCGGCATTGGTAACTGGTGAATTTGACTCGCTTGGTTTCTCAACTGCAGGCGATGCATCTGAAGTAGCTGGTAATGAGGTAACCTTGACTGCATCGATAACAAATATCTCTGATGGAACGCCATCGGTATTAACAGCAACAGTAACAAATGCTGGTGACCCTGTTGTTGGTGAAGTTGTTAATTTTTCATCAACTTTAGGTTCGCTATCTCCTGTTTCTGGTACAGCGCTAACGAATGCTTCTGGTCAAGCTGTAATTACGCTTAGTGCTGGTACTAACGCCGGAGCTGGAGTTGCATCGGTTACATTAGAAAATGGTGCAACGGATAAAGTTGGTTTTGAAACCGCTGGTGATGCAAGTTTAATCTCTGGTAATAGTGTTACATTAAGTATTTCAGCTACTCAAGTAGATGAAGCTAATCCTGTGACTATCTCTGCTTTGGTGAGTGATGAAAATGGGCCTGTAGTTGGTGAAGTTATAAGCTTTTCAACCTCGCTTGGTGTTTTCTCACCAGTGTCGGGAACAGCCTTAACTGATGGAACTGGACTTGCAACTATAGTGTTAACTGCGGGTAGTATAGAGGGGGCTGGTGTCGTTACGGCTACTCTCGCTAGTGGTGAGTTAGATACCATTGGTTTTACCACGTTAGGTGATGCATCTGAAATCGCCGGAAAATCAGTTAGTGTAGCTATTTCTAATGCATCAATTGATGCCAACACTCCTGCTACTTTAACCGCTACTGTTACTGATGCTGGTAACCCTGTTGCTGGAGAGGTTGTTAATTTCTCTGCTACATTAGGATTATTATCGCCAGCTTCAGGTACGGCATTAACAGATGTTAATGGTTTAGCTACAATTACTTTAAATGCAGGTAATGTAGCAGGTGCTGGGGTTGCTTCAGCAACCTTAGACTCAGGTGCGACGGATCAAGTCGGCTTTGAAACTGCTGGCGATGCAAATTTAATCTCAGGTAATATTGTTTCATTAAGTATTTCAAATACTCACGTTGATGAAGCAAACCCCGTGACTATATCCGCTATGGTGAGTGATGAAGACGGCCCTGTAGTTGGGCAAGTAATACGATTCTCATCATCTCTTGGCGTCTTTGCTCCTGTATCAGGAACAGCATTAACTGATGGTACTGGACTTGCTACCATAGTATTAACTGCTGGTAGCATAGAGGGGGCTGGTGTCGTTACGGCTACCCTTGCTAGTGGTGAGTTAGGTACCATTGGTTTCACAACGTTAGGTGATGCGTCAGAAATTGCTGGCAAATCAGTTAGTGTAGTTATTTCAAATGCATCAATAGATGCCAATGCACCAGCTACATTAACCGCTACCGTTACAGATGCTGGAAATCCGGTTGCTGGAGAAGTTGTGAACTTTTCTGCTACTTTAGGTTTATTATCACCTGCCTCTGGTACGGCTTTAACAGACGTAAATGGTTTAGCGACCATAACTTTAAATGCCGGTAATGTAGCCGGTGCTGGTGTCGCTTCTGCAACCTTAGATTCTGGTGCTACTGATAAAGTTGGTTTTGAAACAGCAGGTGATGAATCATCCACTGTTAATACACTAACGTTAACAATAGATAATACAAGTATTGACAAAAATACTCCTGCAACGTTAACGGCAACGCTGCTAAATGGCTCTGATCCTGTTGCTGGCGACGTAGTTACATTTACGACTTCTTTAGGTTTATTTGCCCCGGCAAGTGGTACTGCACTTACCGATGTAAATGGTGTAGCAACTATTACCTTAACTGCCGGTGACGTTGAAGGTGCAGGCCTTGTGACTGCTCGCTCAAGTAATGGGCAAGTTGACACTGTAGGTTTTTCTACTGCTGGCGATCAAGTATCTGTGATCAGCGTTGATGTAATATTAGTTGAGCCAGGTACATCTAATGAAATTTCAGTAATTAATGCCACAACACCAGGGCAATTGATTGCCACCGTTACTGGTATTAATAAACAAGTTATTGTTACTTTTACAACTGATATAGGTGAGATACCTATCCCTACAGCGATTACAGATATTGGTAATAATCAAGCTGTTGTGGATATTTATGCTGGTAATGATCTCGGTGCAGGCACCGTGACTGCAACACTCAAAGATGGTGAGACCGGTGAAGCCTTGCTGGTGGTTGGCGCGAATAACTTAAGAATGGGTAGTGGTATGCCATTCACAGAAAATGTTGCCGAATTAACTTTAGCGCAAGTATCCGCTGGTGGCACAAGTGTTGTCACTGTAGATATTGTAGATGAAAATGATAATCCGTACACGCTTCCGGTAGAAGTTTCGTTCAGCTCAAATTGTGCTTTATTAGGAGATTCTACTTTAAGTAGTCCAATAACAACTTCTAACGGCAGTGCATCAAGCACCTATCTTGCGCAAGGTTGTGTTGGCGATGATCCTATCACTGTATCGGCGAATGCTGGCGGAGTTAACTTAACTGCTTCCACCACAATTAATATATTAGGCGCAGATGCCGGTAGTATTGAATTCATAAGTGCCAGCCCTGAAAATATCTCATTAAAAGGTGTAGGCGGTGAGGAAAGCTCAGTTGTTAAGTTTAGAGTATTGGATACAACGGGCAATCCAGTAAATAATACTGTTGTTGATTTTTCATTGAATACAGAAGTTGGTGGTATCAACTTAGACCCTGTTTCAGCCACATCTGATAATGAGGGTATTGTACAAACGATTGTTAATTCAGGAACCGTAGCAACATCGGTTCGAGTTACAGCAAGTATCAATGGTTCATTGCCTTTAATTTCGTCCCAGTCTAGTTTATTGGTAGTATCGACAGGTATACCAGATCAAGATAGCTTCAGTCTTTATGCTGAATATCTAAACCCAGAAGGTTGGGATGTATTTGGTACACAAGTTTCTGTAACTGCCAGTTTAGCGGATGCTTTCAATAACCCAGTTCCAAATGGTACCGCGATATCTTTTACCACTGAAGGCGGGACAATTGAACCATCTTGTATTACCACAGATGGTGTATGTTCAGTCACCTGGACAAGCACAAATCCTAAACCTGAGGGTAATGAATTAGGTGGTCCAAATGTTCCTGAAGTGATAAATACCATGGGACAAAAATTTGGCGGAAGAGCAACTATATTAGCTACTGCAATTGGTGAAGAGTCGTTCCCTGATTCAAATGGTAATGGCAGATTTGACGCAGCAGAAATGGCAGCCTTTGCCGGTAATGATGTGAGTGGTAATCCATATGATTTACCGGAAGCGTTCGTTGATCACAATGAAGATGGTGCATTTAATTTATTAGCTACAGGCGGTGAGAATGAAGAATTTACAGACTTTAATTTTGATGGTCTATACGATAATGCAGATACCATGTATAACGGCAGTTTATGTGCTGAGCCTGCGCATGTAGGATGTGCTACAGAGCAATCGTTAAATGTTCGTGGTTCTCTTGTACTTGTAATGTCTGGTAGTGATGCGTATTTAACCGTTAATGCAACAATTGATGCTCATGAAACGATTGATGATATTTCTGATTTAGTCGTTAATATAACCGGTGAAAATACAGGAGCTGCAAGTGTGATAATTGCAGATTTACACAATCAACCAATGCCAATAGGCACAATCATTGAGTTTACTGCAACCGCAGGCTCAATTGTTGGTCCGGATACGTTTACTTGGTCAAATGATAACCATAACGGTGGTCGAGCATTTAGTGTGTCTATTAAAGGTGAAGATGAGGCGAAATCGGGAGGCCTAATTGTACAAATTACAACCCCTTCTGGCGCTAGCACTACATATTCTCCGGTAAGTATTGTTATTGATGAACCTGCGGTGGTTGTTCCTTAAGGTAAGCAAGGTCACATTTTAGTAAAAGCCTCGCAAGAGGCTTTTTTTATGGAAGAAGTACACAGGAATAGTTAAATCTGCTTGTTATTTGAGCAAACAGGACAAATAGTTAATAAAATTGAATATTTTTCTTTATGTTTTAATTTAAATTTTATTATGATGACGCCTCTAATATTGCTGATTATTAATAATTATCTGCTACAGCTTGAATAAAATTTAAAAATAATTGCTTGTCAGTGGTAAAATTTATAGTTATACCTAATAGCAATTAACACATTTTTTTGAGTTATAAGCTAAATTTAACTCAATACAACATTATTTCAGTTTGAATAATCAAGGCCTGAATACAGGAAAGTAAACGTTTATGGCAAAATCTCTGGTAATTGTCGAGTCACCTGCAAAGGCAAAGACGATTAACAAATATCTCGGCAAAGACTTCATTGTTAAATCAAGTGTTGGTCATGTGCGAGATTTACCGACAAGTGGCACAGGTAAAAAAGCAGCAACTAAATCTCCAGCTGAGGTTCGGGCGATGACGCCTGCGGCAAAAGCTAAATATAAAGCTAAACGTGAAAAAGTTGCTTTATACAATCGTATGGGCATAAACCCGGAAAAAAACTGGGAAGCAACCTATGCGGTGTTGCCTGGTAAAGAAAAAGTCGTTGATGAATTAAAGAAATTAGCGGATAAGGCCGACATGGTCTATCTCGCAACCGATTTGGATCGCGAGGGAGAGGCGATTGCTTGGCATTTAAAAGAAATAATCGGCGGTGAAGACGAACGCTTTCGCCGGGTAGTATTCAATGAAATTACCCAAAGTGCGATTCAGGAGGCCTTTAAACAGCCTAGTGAGTTAAATATGAATGGCGTTAACGCCCAACAGGCTCGGCGCTTTTTAGACCGAGTAGTGGGCTTTATGGTAAGCCCACTACTTTGGAAGAAGGTAGCTCGTGGTTTATCGGCGGGTCGAGTACAGTCTGTCGCCGTTAAACTTGTGGTTGAACGAGAGCGTCAAATTAAAGCATTCGTTCCTGAAGAGTTTTGGGAAATAGAAGCTGATACCATTACCAATTCTGATGTTGCGTTAAAATTAGATGTTGCCCGTCAAAATGGTAAAGCCTTCAAACCAACCAATGAAGCGCAAGCTATGTCTGCAGTTGCAACACTACAAGCAAGCGAGTTCAAAGTAACCAAGCGTGAAGATAAACCATCAAAAAGCACACCTTCTGCACCATTTATAACGTCAACGTTACAGCAATCGGCAAGTACCCGTTTAGGTTTTGGGGTGAAGCGCACTATGGGCTTAGCGCAGCGTTTGTATGAAGCAGGGCACATTACTTATATGCGTACCGATTCAACAAATTTAAGTAAAGAAGCTGTTGCAGGCTGTAGAGATTACATTAGTAAAAACTTTGGTGATAATTATTTGCCAGAGCAAGCAAAGCTGTATGGCGCAAAAGCTAATGCCCAAGAAGCGCATGAGGCCATTCGACCATCTGATGTGACCAAAGAAGCTGCATTTTTAGATAAAATGGAAGCCGATGCTCGTAAATTATATGATTTAATTTGGCGTCAATTTGTTGCCTGTCAAATGACAGCAGCACGTTATGATCTAACCACGTTAACAGTTACCGCTGCAGAGTTTGACTTAAGAGCCAAAGGCCGTGTTATGCGCTTTGATGGTTGGACGAAAGTTCATTCAAGAAGTGCGGGTAAATCAGGTAGTGAAAATGATACGCATTTGCCAGATATTGCGGTAGGAGAATTGGTAAGTTTAAAGCACTTAGAGCCAAGCCAGCATTTTACTAAACCAATTGCCCGTTTTGGCGAGGCTTCACTGGTTAAAGAATTAGAAAAACGAAGTATCGGTAGACCTTCAACTTACGCATCAATCATTTCAACCATTCAAGATCGTGGTTACGTGCGTCTCGACACTAAGCGCTTTTATGCTGAAAAAATGGGTGAGATCGTAACAGATAGTTTATCTGGTAGTTTCAAAAAATTAATGAACTACGACTTTACCGCCAATATGGAAATGCGTTTAGATGAAATCGCTGACGATAAAGCATTTTGGAAAGATGTGTTAACAGAGTTTTACACTGAATTTACCGGTCAGTTGGCAATTGCTGATAAAGATATGGGTGAAGGTGGTATGCAACAGAATTTACCTGTTGTTACCGATATTGATTGTCCAACTTGTAGCCGTAAAATGGGTATTCGTACCGCGTCTACCGGGGTATTCCTAGGTTGTTCAGGTTATAGTCTGCCACCAAAGGAGCGTTGTACAAAAACAATGAACCTTACGCCTGGCGAAGAAGCGGTAAGTGTATTATCAGAAGATCAAGAAACTGAAGCCTTAATGGCAATGCATCGTTGTGGTAAATGTGGCACTGCGATGGACAGCTATTTAATTGATGAAACACGAAAACTTCATGTTTGTGGTAACAATCCTGTTTGTGATGGTTATGAACTTGAAATGGGTGAGTTTAAAATTAAAGGCTACGATGGTCCTGTACTTGAATGTGACCGTTGTGAGTCTGATATGGAGCTTAAAAATGGTCGTTTTGGTAAGTACTTTGATTGTACCAATGAAGACTGTAAAAATACTCGTAAATTATTAGCAAGTGGTGAAGCAGCTCCTCCTAAAGAAGATCCTGTTGATTTACCTGAGCTTAAATGCGAGCAGTCAGAAGCGTTCTTTAAATTAAGAGATGGTGCAGCAGGTATTTTCTTAGCCGCTAGCACTTTCCCTAAATCGAGAGAAACCAGAGCGCCTAAAGTTGCTGAGCTGCATCGCTTTAAAGATAGAATTTCAGAGAAATTTTATTACTTAGCCGATGCACCGCAAAAAGATAGCGATGGTAATCTTTATGTTGTTCGCTACTCTCGAAAAACTAAAGAGCAGTACGTGATGACTGAGCTAGAAGGTAAAGCAACCGGTTGGGTAGCTAAGTACGTTGATGGCAAATGGGTTGAAGAGCAAACCAAAAAATCAGCAAAACCGAAGAAGGCTGCAACCAAAAAAGCACCAGCTAAAGCTAAAAAGGCTGCAGCTAAGAAGTAGTTTAAATTAAAAGCTATAAATTTCTATTTTATTAAGCCGCATTTATGCGGCTTTATTATTTAATTTTCAAAAAAATCAAATAAAAAGGTATAAAAAATAAATTTTTATAACAAAAAGTTAACTTTTATATAGATTATATTTCTATATTGATATATATTTTGATTCTAAGTACGCAATTATCTATATCAAATAAATATGAAACTACAGCAACTACGTTATATCGTCGAAGTTTTAAATAATAACCTTAATGTATCAGCAACCGCTGATAGCTTATTTACCTCACAGCCGGGTATTAGCAAGCAAGTACGCATGCTAGAAGATGAGCTTGGTATTCAAATTTTTGGTCGTTCAGGTAAACATTTAACGCACGTGACGCAAGCGGGCCATGAAGTTATACGTATTTCTGCTGATATTTTATCGAAAGTTGAAGGTATAAAATCAGTAGCTAGTGAATATACTCAACCTGATGAAGGTAAATTACGTATTGCTACAACTCATACCCAAGCAAGGTATGCACTTCCTGAAGTGATCAGTGGCTTTGTCAAAAAGTATGACAAAGTTTCATTACACATGTATCAAGGTACACCGGCACAAATAAGTGACGCTGCTGCTAAAGGTGAAGCTGATTTTGCTATCGCGACTGAGTCTTTGCATTTATACAATGATTTGATCATGCTGCCTTGTTATCACTGGAATCGAAGTATCATAGTTAGAAAAGATCACCCCTTAGCTAAGCTTGAAAACCTCACTATAGAAGATGTTGCTGCATATTCGCTTGTTACTTACGTGTTTGGTTTTACCGGTCGTTCAGTGTTAGATAAAGCATTTCAACGCGCTAATTTAAAACCAAAAATTGTTTTTACTGCAACAGATGCTGATGTAATAAAAACCTATGTGCGCTTAGGTGTTGGTATTGGTGTAGTAGCTACTATGGCAATAGATCCTGAGCAAGATAAAGATTTAGTCGTATTAGATGCAAGCCATTTATTTGAACAAAGTACGACTAAAATCGGTTTCCGTCGAGGCACCTTCTTACGTGGTTACATGTTTGATTTTATTGAACGTTTTGCTCCTCATTTAAATAGAGATATTGTCACCAAGGCAATGCTGCTCAAAAATAATGATGAGATTGAAAACTTGATTGGTGATATTACGTTACCGGTTAGATAGAAACGAGAAACGAGAACCGCGGATTGGCTCAATCCAATGGGACGTTTTAAGTTAAATGTTTAATAAAAAAAGCACCGTTAGGTGCTTTTTTTATTTGTGGGTACCGCAAACTATCTTTAAGTGTTTTAGCTTAGCTGCAGTTCTATTTTATCACCATGTACCATGGGTTATTTAAACCAATATTGTACATTTCAAAGACGGTCAAGGCTGTTCGTTTATCGTTTCTAGCCTCTCGTTTCTTTTATCTAACACTCGATAATATTAACCGCTAAACCACCACGAGAAGTCTCTTTATATTTAGTTTTCATGTCGTTGCCGGTTTCCCACATGGTTTTAATCACTTTATCAAGTGATACTTTCTGGGTACCAGTGCCGCGCATTGCTAAGCGAGAAGCATTAATGGCTTTTACCGAACCCATAGCATTACGTTCAATACATGGAACTTGCACAAGACCACCAACAGGGTCACAAGTTAAACCTAAGTTATGTTCCATACCAATTTCTGCAGCGTTTTCGACTTGTTTAGGATCTCCGCCTAATATTTCAGTTAATGCACCGGCAGCCATTGAACAAGCCACACCTACTTCTCCTTGACAGCCTACTTCAGCGCCAGAGATAGAAGCATTAGTTTTGTATAAAATACCTATTGCAGCTGCGGTAAGTAAATACCTAATACAGTCGTCATCTGAAACAGGCTTAACAAATTTATCATAGTAACAAAGTACCGCTGGTAATATACCTGCAGCACCATTTGTCGGTGCTGTTACCACTTGTGAACCCGCGGCATTTTCTTCATTAACCGCTAACGCGAAAAGGTTAACCCAATCCATAGCTTGTAATGGGTCAGCATTTTTTTCGACGGTTAATAAACGAAATAGACTAGGAGCTCTGCGAGTAACTTTTAGACCTCCTGGTAAAATACCTTCAGTTTTAATACCACGATCAACACAGGCGTACATTGCTTTCCAAATTTTAACAAGCTCTGCTTTTATGTACTTTTCATCATTCAAACATTTTTCATTAGCCATCATAATTGAGCTAATGCTTAAGCCGCTTTCTTTACATAATGCTAAAAGTTCATTAGCTGAACTAAAGCGATATGGTCGGTCAATGTTTGCATGCAATGATAAGGCATTATCTTTTTCTTGCTCAAATTCACTGTCTTCAACAATAAAGCCACCGCCGATCGAATAATAGGTTTTTTCTAGGACAATATTATTGCCATTAAAGGCAAAAATAGTCATGGCATTAGCATGTGCAGGCAGTGTTTTACGGCGGTGATAAATAATCGCATCTGCTTTTGGAAAAGAAATACTTGTTTCATTGTTTAAGATAATTTGTTCGGTAGCAACAGTTGCTTCTAAGATACTATCTATTTTTTCTACCGCGACAGACTCTGGTGCTTCACCATGCAAACCAAGTATTACCGCCTTGCCTGTACCATGGCCAATACCGGTTTGACCAAGTGAGCCAAATAACTCAACTTTAATGTGATTAACATCATTAAATACGTTTTCTTGTTTTAATGAGTCGATAAAACGGTTAGCCGCTCTCATTGGGCCGACAGTATGCGAACTCGATGGGCCGATACCAATAGAGAACATATCAAATACACTGATCATAGTAAAAACCTGAATTTTTGCGCGATAAGTTTCGCTTAATTGAAATTATGTTCGGATTTTAACTTAAAAGCCGTAGTAATCTCAATTGTTAAAAAAATTATTTTAGATGACTAACGAGATCTTTTAAAATTGCCGCTGTCGCCCCCCAAATGTTGTACTTTAAATATGGCATAAAATAGATATTATGCTCGACTCCTTGGCGTTTGAGTTGATAGTTAAGGTGATTTTTTTCGTTAATAAAATGCAGGAAAGGTACACTAAAGACTTCTTCGACTTCATTTTCATCGATATTAAAGGGATAATCTTGCGGGATAAAGCCAATAACGGGAGTAATTTGAAAGCCGGTTATGGTGTGGTAATCATTGAGTTGACCAACAATATCTACATCACCTCGGTTTAAGCCTATTTCTTCCTCAGCTTCACGTAATGCGGTATCGGTTAAATCAATGTCTGCGGCTTCAACTTTACCTCCGGGAAAGCTGATTTGCCCGGGATGATGTTTTAAGTGTTTTGATCTTTTCGTTAATATTACTTCAATGCCTTGCTTGGTATGAACTAAAGGAATTAAAACACTGGCATGTTTAAGGTTACCTGCATGATGATAACCACTCTCGATATCATTGAGGTGATGATAAGAAAAACGTTGTAAGAACTGTTGCTTATCCATTTGCCGCATCCGTTTTTTGTATAACACACCTGAGTAAAGTTTTATTTTAGTATAGGTAAAATTTTGTTCACTTTATCAAAAGTTTCTTGGTATTCACTGTCTACATTTGAATCAGCGACTAAACCACCACCAGCCCAACAATGAATTTTTTCATTTTCACATATTAATGTTCTGATGGTAATGTTGGTATCCATCTTACCGCACGCTGAAAGGTAGCCGATAGAACCACAGTAAACACTACGGCGGTGAGGTTCAAGTTCTTCAATAATTTCCATTGCTCTAATTTTAGGCGCGCCAGTGATAGAGCCTCCAGGAAACGCACCTCGTAATAAATCGGTGCCGTCATATCCTTGTGCCAACATCCCTTCAACAGTGCTGACTAAATGGTGAACCGCAGGAAAACTTTCAATAGCAAACAGCGAAGGAACATTGACCGTACCGGCTCGACAAACTTTTGATATGTCATTTCTTAATAGATCTACGATCATCAGGTTTTCAGCTCGATCTTTGCCTGATTTCTGTAAATCTATTGCATGCTCTTTATCAAACTCGCTAATGTTTGAACGAGGCCTAGTACCTTTAATCGGTTTAGTTTGTACTTTCTGGTGTTTTAATTGCAAAAATCGCTCTGGCGATACACTTAAAATTACACCATCTTCAATACGCATAAAGGCAGAAAAAGGCGCATTATTACTATGTCTTAACTTTTTATAAGCGCTAAACTCTTCACCTTGATACATGGCACTAAATCGTTGTGCCAAGTTAATTTGGTAACAATCGCCAGATAATAGATAATCTTGTACTCTAAAGAACTTATCTGAGTATTGCTCTTTAGTCATGTTTGAACGCCAATCAGAAGTAAGTTCAAACGGTTCTGGTACAGATGATACCCTGGTCAGCTTATTAGTAATTTTCTCAATTAATTCAGCTAAGTTATCATCAGAGCTTACTAAGCTATACTGCTGGGCTGAGCGATCATAAATAATCGCCGACTTATAAATTCCTACTGCCATTTCCGGTAACGTAATATCGACCGAACTTGTTGCTGGAATTTTTTCAAAGCGACGACCGAGATCGTAACTGAAATAGCCAACAGCACCACCGCAAAATGGAATGTTTTCTTGCTCACTAACATTATCAGGGAAAACGTTTTGTAGTGTTTGTTTAACTAACTGTAACGGATCGTCGGTAGAAACTTCTAGCTCGTCTGTCGCTAACCACTGAATACGAGTCGAATCAATTGATGTTTTTAAGGTAACCGTTGGGTCAAATACCATAATGTCATAACAACAATCAATATGATCACTGTTGCCAGAGTCAAGCCAAAATGCCCAGTTTTCATTGGCCCAATAGGTAAATAATTGCTCAGGTGTTAAATGTTTTGCAGCCGTTAACTCACAAGTAAAATAGGGCCGTGAAGAAGTTGTATCATTCATTACTTGGTTTAAATTCCTAATTTTTAGCTAATATTAGCCAATGGCATCAGTATACCGATTGTTGTCGTTATTGTAGCAAAAAAATATTATGAATATAGCGAAATGTCTAGTTGTTGAAGATATTTGGCTGTTGTATTATATGTACACTTTTATACGCCATCACATTACAAAACAACGAGAATATTATGACTGTTATTAAGCAACAGGATTTTATTGATAGCATTGAAGATGCTTTACAATATATCTCTTTTTATCATCCTTTAGACTTCATCCAAGCCCTTGAAAAAGCTTACAACAAAGAGCAAAGCACTGCCGCAAAAGATGCAATCGCACAAATCTTAATTAACTCTCGTATGTCTGCCGAAGGTAAGCGTCCAATTTGTCAAGATACTGGTATTGTTACCTGTTTCGTAAAAGTTGGTATGGATGTTAAATGGGATAATACGAATTTAACCGTGCAACAAATGGTTGATGAAGGTACGCGTCGTGCTTACCTAAACCCTGACAACCCTTTACGTGCATCAATTGTTAAAGACCCTGCTGGTAAACGAGTTAATACTAAAGATAATACGCCATCGGTTGTACATATTGATTTAGTTGCCGGCAATAAAATTGAAGTAATGATCGCAGCAAAAGGTGGCGGCTCAGAAAACAAAACTAAAATGGTAATGTTAAACCCAAGTGATTCAATTGCTGACTGGGTTGTTAAAACACTGCCAACAATGGGCGCAGGTTGGTGTCCTCCAGGAATGTTAGGTATAGGTGTTGGCGGTACGGCTGAAAAGGCTGGGGTATTAGCCAAAGAAAGCTTAATGGACCCGGTGAATATTCAGGAACTTATTGAACGTGGCCCACAAAATGCTGAAGAAGAGCTACGTTTAGAAATTTTTGAACGTGTAAATAAATTAGGTATTGGCGCACAAGGCTTGGGCGGTTTAACTACCGTTGTTGATGTGAAAATTAATTCTGTGCCAACACACGCTGCATCAAAACCTGTAGTGATGATCCCAAATTGTGCCGCAACTCGTCACGTACATTTCCACCTTGACGGTTCTGGTCCAGCTGATTTAACACCACCTAAACTTGAAGAATGGCCTGAGATCACTTGGGAAGTTGGTGAAAATGTTCGTCGTGTAAACGTTGATGATTTAAGAAAAACGGATGTCAGTGATTGGAAAACAGGTGAAACAGTTCTACTGAGTGGAACTATTTTAACAGGCCGTGATGCAGCACATAAACGTATTCAAGACATGTTAGCAAAAGGCGAAAAATTGCCTGTAGATTTTACCAATAAATTTATTTATTACGTTGGTCCTGTTGATGCTATTGGTGATGAGGCTGTAGGCCCCGCTGGCCCTACAACAGCAACACGTATGGATAAATTTACAGAAATGATGTTAGCCGACACCGGACTATTAGGAACAATCGGTAAAGCTGAACGTGGGGCTGCTACAGTAGAGACTATTAAAAACCATAAGTCGGTATATTTAATGGCTGTTGGTGGTGCGGCTTACCTTGTTTCTAAAGCAATCAAAAAAGCGAAAGTAGTTGCCTTTGAAGACATGGGTATGGAAGCTATCTATGAATTTGAAGTAGAAGATATGCCGGTAACGGTAGCAGTAGATAGTACTGGTGAGTCAGCTCATGTAACCGGCCCGGCAATTTGGCAAGCAAAAATTGAAGAGTTAGACGAAAAATTAAACGCCTGACCCGTCATACATTGTTTTAACAAGCGCTCTTAAGGGCGCTTTGTTGTATTTAGAATATTATTAAAAAGAAACAAAATTATGAAGTTAAACAAGATGTTTAAGATAGCAGTATTAGCTGCTTTACCGTTATCAGCGAATGTAAACGCTGAAATATTGACAGTAGAAAAACTCAACAGTTTGAATCAAGTACATAACGTGAACGTTTCACCTGATGGCTCTCAATTAGTGTATGGCATTAAGAGAGGCCAACAAAAGGGGACTAATCACCTTTGGTTGCAAGATGTTAAGTCTGGCGCTACAAGCCAATTAACCAGCAATAAAACTAGTGAGTCATCGGTCGTTTGGGCAAAAGATGGTAAAGGGGTTTACTTTTTATCTGGTCGTAGTGGAAAAAGCCAAGTTTGGTTTATGCCTACAACAGGCGGTGAGGCGGTTCAATTAACTGACTTTCCATTATCTGTAGAAGGTTTTAAATTATCAAGTGATGAATCGCAAGTTGCCTTAGCTTTTACCGTATTGCCAGGTTGTAAAACATTTAAATGTTCAGTAGATGCCTTTGCCGCACAAGCTGCTAAAAAACACAATACCCGCGCTTATGATCAGCTGATGGTTCGTCATTGGGATGCTTGGCTAGACCAATTTAACAGTCACGTATTTGTTGCCGGTATACAAAAAGGTAAAGTAACCACTGAAGCTGTAGATCTTATGGCTGATTGGAATACTGATTTCTCTGGAATGAGCGAAGTTTCATTTAACCCTAATGGCAAAAGTTTAGCGTTTTCGGCAAAAGTGCCAGGCGTTGACCATGCTTGGACTACGAACTGGGATATTTTTGAAGTAAACCTGGAATCAAAAGAAGTTACCAACTTAACCGTTGCTAATAAAGCTTGGGACGCGATGCCTGTTTATTCTGCCGATGGTCGTTACTTAGCTTACAAAGCAATGAAAACCCCAGTATATGAGTCTGATAAGTTTAGCCTGCAAGTTAAAGACTTACGTACTAAAGAAGTAAAAGACGTAGCACCTTTATGGGATCGCTCTATTGCTAGTTTTCAGTTTGGTAGTGATAATCGCAGCGTGATTGCGATTGCCCAAGATGTTGGCCAAAAATCTATTTTTGAAATAGATCTACAATTTGGCGATGTAACACCAATTTATAATCAAGGTTATGCGGGCAACGTTTCAATTGCTGGCGATGCTTTATACTTTACTCGTCATAATATTGGTAACCCGAGCGACATATTTACCATTAATAAAGATGGTTATGGCTTTAAACAGCTAACGCATGTAAATAAGGCTAAATTAGCTAACATTGCACTAGGTGATTTTGAGCAGTTTAAATTTAAAGGCTGGAACAACGAAGATGTTCACGGTTATATTGTTAAACCTGCAAACTTTAAAGACGGTGAAAAATATCCTATAGCATTTTTAGTACATGGCGGCCCACAAGGCAGCTTTGGCAACATGTTCCATTATCGCTGGAATGCACAACTTTGGGCGGCTCAAGGTTATGGTGTTGTCATGGTAGATTTCCATGGCTCTACCGGCTATGGTCAAGCGTTTACCGATTCAATTTCGCATGATTGGGGTGGCAAGCCACTTGAAGATTTGCAAAAGGGTATGGATTACATTACTGAGCAAAATGCTTGGTTAGATCGTGAAAATGCTTGTGCGCTAGGTGCTTCATACGGTGGCTACATGATGAACTGGATCATGGGTAATTGGTCTGATGGTTTCAAATGTATTGTTAACCATGCTGGCTTATTCGACATGAAAAGCTTCTACAATGTAACCGAAGAGCTATGGTTCCCTGAACATGATTTTGGTGGTCCGTACTGGGAGAAGGAAGAAGAGTACAGCAAGTTCGATCCATCACGTTTTGTCGATAACTGGAAAACACCTATGCTCGTTATTCAAGGTGAGCTTGATTACCGTGTACCATATGGGCAGAGTTTAGGAGCATTCACTACGTTACAACGTAAAGGTATTGATTCGCGTTTAGTGATGTTCCCTGATGAAGATCATCATATTCGTGATCCTGATAATTTAAAAGAATGGTATCGTGAAATTTTTGTTTGGATGGAAAAGTACATTAAACCAGCAAATGAAAAATAATAATTAAACAATACACAGTTGCTTAAACTATAGGATCCTAGCATTTCAAATGCTGGGATTTTTTTTAATCTTAACAATACTATACAAAGCTCTATAGCTTGTTTACTTGACCCCGACATAAACATAAGGTTAAATGAACTGTAAAAAGATACAGTGTTTTGTATCTTGTTAATATTAAGAGCCAACATGCTAGAAATTCCGTACTTTACCTATATTGCACTTTCCTTATTAATTTTACTCATTGTTATCTGTTTCATTTTACTGAGCAAAATATCCAGTTTATCGTCTTTGTTACATGTACAAAGCAAAGAAACATCAGTAGTACAGGACCGCCTTAAGCAGTGGCAAGAGCAGCAACAGTTAATGTTTGCTCAGCAACAAAAATTACGCAGTAATTTAGAAAGCTCCAGTGCTGAGCTGCAATTGAAATTAATGCAGCAATTAAATGAGCATAAAGAGCAATTTAATAAAAACCAAATGTTCGCCATTAATCAACTTATTGCCCATTTAAGTAAAACCACCAAGGAAAGCAGGGAAGAACTGGCTAAGTCGTTAGCGAATAATTCTGAAGTTATGGCTAAACGTATGACTGAGCTTACGCAAAGCACAGATAAACGCTTACAAGATATTTCTGCAGGCGTTGAGAAACGCTTAACTGACGGCTTTGATAAAACCACGAAAACCTTTAATGATATTCTTAAGCGTTTAGCGCTCATAGACGATGCACAAAAGAAAATAACTGAGCTTTCGACTAATGTGGTTAGTTTGCAAGAAGTATTGGCTGATAAACGATCACGTGGCGCATTTGGTGAAGTACAGCTTAATGCACTTATTCGTAATGTATTGCCTGAGAAACACTTTGCAATTCAACATACCTTATCAAATGGAAAAATCGCAGATTGCATCTTATTTTTACCTAAACCAACCGGCAATGTCGTTATCGATTCAAAGTTTCCGTTAGAAAGCTACAAGAAAATGACTGATAATGAATTGGCAGAAAGCGATAGAAAGTTAGCTGAACGACAATTTAAAGTAGATATTAAAAAGCACATCAATGATATTAGCGACAAATACTTAATTGATAATGAAACGGCTGATGGCGCGGTAATGTTTATTCCCGCGGAAGCGATATTTGCTGAGATCCATGCTCATTATCCAGAGCTTGTTGAAGAGGCGCATAAAAAACGTGTTTGGTTATCATCACCAACTACCCTTATGGCTATATTAACGACTGCGCGTTCTGTTTTAAAAGATGAAGCTACTCGTAAACAAATTCACTTAATACAAGAGCATCTATCGCACTTAGGTGCTGATTTTGGGCGCTTTAGAACGCGTTTTGATAATCTGGCAAAGCATATTGATCAAGCGGCGAGTGACGTAAAACTTATCCATACCTCCGCCAACAAAATATCGGGTCGATTTGAAAAAATAGAACAAGTTGATTTAAAAGACGAAGAAGTAGAAAAAATTACTGAATAAAGTCAGAATCAAAAAATTAGGGTCAGAGTCAAGTTAATTTATAATAACTTGACTCTGACCCTGGTTTTTATTGTTACAGGGCCATCAACACATTAATAAAGACTATTGAAAGTAAAATAGGGCAAACATAGCGTAAATAGTTCCCCCATAGTTTTAATGCCGGTTTGCTAGCGAGCAAAGCGTGATCCGTTAGCTGGTTACCACGTTTCCAAATCCAACCAACAACAATAAAATAAAATAAGCCCATAATAGGCAGCTGAAATGAATTTACCCAAGTGATCACCAAGCCAAATAACACATCAAAATTATAAACGATGCTCATACAGGCCACTAAAACAATAAGCGATACTATGATAGTGGACTTAGTTCTTGAATACTTTTTATCTTCGACTAAATAAGCAACCGGTACTTCTGTGGATGAAATTGTTGAAGTTAACGCTGCCATAGACATCAATGAGAAAAAGACCAAGGCTACATAAACACCAATGTCGCCCATAGAATCAAACAAGGTTGGTAATATTGAGAATATTAACTGCGGGCCGCCAATGAGCTTGCCATCGCTGAATACTTCTAAGCCCAAGTGTTGGGCGACAAATAATGTTGGAATTATCAGTAAACCTGCTAAAAATGCAATTAAGGTATCAAGTGCACCTATAGATAAAACTAGTTGGCCCATGTTGGCATTCTTTTTCATGTAAGAGCCGTAAACCATCATGCCACCAACACCAATTGATAATGAAAAGAAGGCTTGTCCCATTGCTGAAATAATTAACATAGGATCTTGCAACTGGCTAAAATCAGGTTGCAAATACATAGCAACCCCTTCACTCGCGCCAGGTTGTTGTAAAATATAAATAATTAAACCAATGAGTAGTACAAACAAAATTGGCATTAAACGGCTGGACCAACGTTCTATTCCTTTATGTACACCTTGATTAATGATCAATGCACCTAAAATTATGAAGATTGGGGTAAAAGCTAAATTACGAGCATGACTCGATTCACCAAGCCAATTAGCAGCACTAGGAGAACCAATAAGCTCCATTAGGGGAGATAGCGCATGAGCTAGCATCCAACCGGCAACTATGGTGTAAAAGCTGAGCATTAAAATTGCGCCTAATAAGCCAAACAATCCCGCATATTTACCCATATTTCGAGACACGTTTTGACAAGCATCTTGTAATGCGCCTACAGGGTTTTTCTGTGCTTGATTACCAATATACATTTCAGCGTATAAAGCAGGTAAGGCGAGTAATACGGTTACAATTAAGTAAACAAAAACAAAGGCGCCGCCGCCATTGTTTGCTGCTTGTGTTGGAAAGCCCCAAATATTTCCTAGGCCTATGGCTGCCCCTGCTGCAGCTAAAATAAACCCAATTCTTGATTGGAAGGAGTCTCTTGTTGCGCTCATAAAGTACTTTTTAATTATTATTGTTCTATATAAGCCGAGCTTACCTAGCTTTTAAAAGGTTTGGCAAGTTAAATTGTGAAATTTCAGCGAATAAACTTAAGGCAAATTTAGATTGCACTGGAAAGTGTCGATAACACTGCTTATCATAGTCACATTAGTTAATTTTAGAATTTTTAGTTATGTTGCAATTTAAAATAATCCCCGTGACCCAATTTCAGCAAAACGCAACCTTAATCTGGTGTGACCAAACCATGGAAGGGGCGCTTATTGACCCCGGTGGAGAAAGCGATAGACTTCTAGCTGAAGTAGAACGTGTGGGAGTAACGCTATCAAAATTGCTATTAACTCATGCACATGTTGACCACGCAGGTGGTACACAAGATATTGCCGACAAGCTCGATTTACCAATAGAGGGGCCTCATCAAGCTGATCAGTTTTGGATTGATATTTTTCCTCAGCAAATTCAACAATTTGGTTTTCCTGAAGCGAGAGTATTTAAAACAAATCGATGGTTAGAGCAGGGCGATACAGTAACTGTTGGTAAAGAAACTCTAGAAGTGTACTTTTGCCCTGGGCATACACCCGGTCATGTGGTCTTCTTTAACCGAGAAGCTAAACTTGCGCAAGTGGGTGACGTATTGTTCAGAGGTTCTATTGGCCGCACGGACTTTCCAAAAGGCGACCAAGCCACGTTAGTTCATTCCATTAAATCCAACCTATGGCCATTAGGGGATGATGTAAGATTCATTCCTGGTCATGGCCCAATGAGTACTTTTGGAGAAGAACGCCGCAGCAACCCTTATGTTGGTGAAGGGATTAGGTAGCTTTAATTTTTGCGGTATTGTTAGTATCGCGGCTTTGTCTAATAAGCTCATCGCCGCCGATACGCGTTGTTGATTTTGCTAAACGATCGTATAAAACTACATTTACCGTTGCGGCTAAATTCATACATCCAATGGTAGGTATATATACCACTGAATCGGCGCTATCAATTACTTCTTGTTCAATGGTGCCATCTTCAGGGCCAAAAATATAATAAGCATTTTCTGGGTGTTCAAAATCGGGCAGGGCAATTGCGCCTTCAACTAAATCAACACAAACAATTTTAGCACCTGCAGGTATTACATCTAATAAACGTTTCGTTTCAACTAATGGAATATTTAATAGTGCATTTTGAGTATCTGTATGAAACTTCTTAGCAAAAGCAAAACGTGGACCATCATAGAAAACTGAATCAACTTGGTAACAACCACTCGCGCGCATAACCGCGCCTACATTACTTGGGCTTTTAGGGTTAGTTAAACCAATAGTTGCTTTACTTGTCACATGTTACCTAATGGAGTTGAAATTAAGCATTATCATGCTGTGTTAATTATGAGGGGATTATATAGAAATTTTCTCAGTAGGGAATAAATTTAATCAAATTAGTGAAAGCAAAAAAAAGAGCAGAACAGCTCTGCTCTTAACCGCTAACTAACACTACTAGTTAGTAACCACCACTACCATGGAGGAATTTTCAGTGAAAACCGCTTCAGATGATGCAAATGCTGTCGACATAGATACGCTAATTATCGTGATGAAAGTAATTATCATTAGAGCTAAAAATTTCTTTTCCGTAAACATAAAGTATCTCCATATAGTAAAATCATTCGAAGCTATTAATCATTTTAAGTGCAAAATTAAAGAATATATAAATAAAACATAAAATTAATATAATTAATTAAATTATTGAATTTTGGATTAATTATCACTAAATCTCATGATTTCCTCATAAATTATATTTTCCAAATGTTTTTAACATACTCTGAGAATAAGCGAGCTTTGTATGTTGGTGTGTAATATTACAGAATGACTTTTATTTGTAAGTGAATCTTTGTTAAAATCTTTGCAATAAGAAAATAAACATAGAGCGCTAAACTTTGATGAATCAGAAAATGAAAGTAGAAATAGATTTATTTGGTCACGATCTTAACTGTAAAAATACACTAACTCGAGTGATCACTGAAGGTTTGCTTTTGAACAAACTTAAGTTTCATGAGCGTATGACAAGAGTTTCACAGCAATATTGTGAAAGAGCGCATGTAAAAATGGAAACTTTCGAAGTATCAGCTGCTAGCGTAGGGCAATGTTCTGGAGAAATTAAAGTAGGATATCAATGGAATTCTTACTATGATTTTGAAGACATACAGCATTTTGATCAGGTGTCTGAGACTTGGCCTTTTTCTATCAAAAATAATATGGCTTTGTTTGAACTCGATTTACCAGAGTTATTTGTAACTCACGAATTATAGATTACAAATCTATTGTTATCTTGAAGAAAAAAAGCCAGTAGTTAAGCTACTGGCCCTTTGAAATCATCTATTGCTATTGTCGTAACATAGTTCTATTGTTTTGCACGCATTGCATTCGATACTTTAGAAATAGGTGCTTTACCTAGCTTGTCAGAAATGAACCAACCAGCATGCAACAATTTATCAAAATCTATTCCGTGCTCAATACCTAAGCCATTTAATAAATAAACCACATCTTCAGTGGCAACATTACCAGATGCGCCTTTAGCATAAGGACAACCACCAAGACCTGCTACAGCAGAGTCAATAACGGTTATGCCACAATTTAATGCCGCAAAAATATTTGTTAGGGCTTGGCCGTACGTATCGTGAAAATGTACAGCTAACTTATTTATTGGTACTAATTGACTTACAGTATTGAGCATCGTTTTTACACTTGATACTGTACCGACACCGATAGTATCGCCAAGGGATATTTCGTAACAGCCCATATCGAACAACTTTTTCGCGACTTTGGCAACTTGCTCTGGCTCTATATCGCCTTCATAAGGACAACCAACTACACAAGAGACATAGCCACGTACTTTTAACCCTTGCTTTTTAGCTGCTGCGATAACTGGCAAAAATCGCTCTAATGACTCATCAATTGAACAATTGATGTTCTTTTGGCTAAACGATTCTGAAGCGGCGCCAAATATAGCAACTTCATCGGCATTAACGGCAACAGCGCCTTCAAAACCTTTTAAGTTTGGCGTAAGTGCCGCGTAAGTAATGTCATTTTTACGATTAATGCCGTTAAACACATCGGTAGAGGTTGCCATTTGCGGCACCCATTTAGGCGAAACAAAACTGCCGCTTTCAATGTAACTCACGCCCGCATTGGCCAACTGCTCTATCAAAGCAATCTTATCTTCTGCGCTGATAAGTTTAGCTTCATTTTGCAGCCCGTCTCTTGGTCCAACTTCGACAATCTTTACTTGTTCAGGTAAGGAGCTAACTTCGCTGTTAGTTATAATAGTCATGATTATTTGCTCTCATCTTCTGCGGCAAAGGCTAATAATTCAGCGCCGCCATCAACCATATCACCTACATTAAAGTAAAATTCGGAAACACTACCGTCAGATGGAGCTCGGATAGTATGCTCCATTTTCATTGCTTCCATGATCAGTAGCGGTTGATCTTTTTTAACCGCTTCTCCAACATCGGCTAATAAAGTCACCATAGTGCCATTCATTGGTGCGGTAAGTCCGCCGCCAGCTTGTTCGCTATTTGCGTCACCACAATCTGGTTCAACTTTGGCAAAGTGAATAACGCCTGTTTGTCTAAATAAACTGTATTGCCCCAGATTTTCACCCACGGTAGCATTAAACCTATAGCCATTTACATTGGCAAATAAGGTGTCGCCATCAATATGACCCTGACAATCAATGGTTTTTCCCGCGACGGTAATTAAATAAAATGTACTGCTGCCTTGACGTTTTTCCTCAACCTGTACTGGATAAATAATATCGTTATGCTCCAGTTCAAAGGCATGAATATTAGCTTCATTTAAACGCCATGCATTGGTGGCATTCCAGGGAGAGTGAGGGTCGTTTGTATTGTTCGCTACTGCTTTAGCCTTGCTAGCCTGCGCTAATACTAAGTACAATGCTGCAATTGGTAGTTCATCTGCTAATGTTTTTTCGTCTTCATGAAAAATTAAATCGTGATGCTTTTCAATAAAGCCAGTGTCTAAATCGGCTTGTTGAAATGGTTTAGCCGTTGCTAAGTTATAGAGGAAGTCTATGTTGGTCGTAACACCTTGAATACGATATTCCATTAATGATTTAGCTAATAATTGTAGTGCTTTTTCACGGTTTTCCCCCCAAACAATCAACTTTGCGATCATTGGGTCATAAAAAACACTAACGTCATCACCTTGGCGAACACCGGTATCGATGCGAACATGTTCACTTTCAACAGGAATTCTCAAATAATTTAATTTTCCGGTAGCTGGTAAAAAATCATTATTTGGATCTTCTGCATAAATTCTTGCTTCAAACGCATGACCATTAAGCACAAGCTCATTTTGTTTAAGCGGTAACGTTTCACCTGCTGCTACACGTAACTGCCACTCGACTAAGTCTTGGCCAGAGATCATTTCAGTAACTGGGTGCTCTACTTGTAAACGAGTGTTCATTTCCATAAAGTAGAATGAGCCATCAACATCAAGTAAAAATTCAACTGTTCCAGCACCTTGATAACCAATTGCTTTAGCTGATTGAATCGCTGATTCACCCATTTGTTTACGAAGTTCTTCACTCATGCCTGGTGCTGGGGCTTCTTCAATCACTTTTTGATGACGACGCTGTACTGAACAGTCTCGTTCAAATAAATAAACGGCGTTGTTGTGATTGTCACAGAATACTTGAATTTCTACGTGTCGAGGTTGAGTTAAATACTTCTCAACCAACATAGTGTCATCACCAAATGACGATAAAGACTCACGCTTAGCCGCAGCTAATGCTTCATCAAACTCACTTTCTGACCAAACTTGGCGCATGCCTTTACCACCGCCGCCAGCGGTAGCTTTAAGCAAAACAGGGTAGCCCATGTCATCTGCAGCTTGCTTAATTATTGCTGGGTTTTGATCGTCACCATGATAACCAGGCACTAATGGCACATTAGCCTTTTCCATAATAACTTTTGCTGCTGATTTTGAGCCCATTGCTTCAATAGCTGGTACAGGAGGGCCAATGAAGACTATATTCTGTTTGGCACATTTTCGGCAAAAATCAGCATTTTCTGATAAGAAACCATAACCAGGGTGAATAGCCTGTGCACCAGTTCGAATAGCCGCTTCAATAACTTTATCACCAATAAGATAACTTTCACGTGAAGGCGAACCACCAATATGTATAGCTTCATCAGCCATATTTACGTGTAATGAATCAGCATCAGCATCGGAGTATACGGCTACGGTTAATATGCCCATTTCACGAGCAGTTTTAATAATGCGACAAGCAATTTCACCACGGTTTGCGATTAATATTTTAGTAAACATTGTTGTATCGATCCTATTTATTTATCCAGGCTGCAGGGCGTTTTTCGAAAAATGAAGTTAACCCTTCTTGACCCTCTGACGATACTCGAATAGCGGCAATGCGCTTACTGGTATCTTCTAATAATTCATCATTTATTGGCTTGTAAGCCACGTCAAATGCTAATTGTTTCGCCTGCTTAACGGCCGCAGGACTGTTTTGGAGTAAAGTATTTAACATAGTTTCAACTTCGCTATCTAATACATCAACTGCACATATTTCATCAACTAAACCAAGTTGTTGTGCCTTATTAGCAAAAAAACGCTCAGCCGTTTGAAAGTATCGTCGACAGGCTTTTAAGCCCATTGCATTTACCACGTATGGGCTAATTGTTGCTGGGATCAGCCCTAGCTTTACTTCGCTCAAACAAAAGCTGGCTTTCTCGGATGCAATTGCAATATCGCAACAACTTACTAAACCTACGGCTCCGCCAAACGCTGCGCCTTGAACTTTGGCAATGGTTGGCATTGGCATAAAGTTAAGAATCTTAAGCATATTGGCTAAGGCATTGGCATCTTTTAAATTTTCATCAAATGAATAACTTGCCATGCGCTTCATCCAGCCCAAATCAGCACCGGCAGAAAAACTTTTACCGGTAGATGCTAATACCATCGCTTTAACATTAGAATTTGCGGCGACATTATTAAATATATTAGTGAGCTCATTAATCACCCCATCATCAAAGGCATTATGCTTATCTGGATTATTTAAAGTAACGGTAGCAATACCGCGATTATCTATGTTTAATAATACTTTATTATCATTCATCAATACTGTCCTACATTCTAAAGATACCGAAGCGGGTAGCTTCGATTTCTTTATTTAATGATGCAGAAATAGCTAAACCAAGTACTTGTCTGGTTTCGCTCGGATCAATAACACCATCATCCCAAAGTCGGGCTGAGGCATAATATGGGTGCCCCTGCTTTTCATAGGTATCAATAATTGGTTGTTTAAATTCAGCTTCTGCTTCATTACTCCAACTCTCACCAGCTTTTTCTTTTTGATCTCGCTTGACCTGAGCTAAAACACCTGCAGCTTGCTCACCGCCCATTACTGAAATACGTGCATTTGGCCACATAAATAAGAAACGAGGATCGTAAGAACGACCACACATACCGTAGTTGCCAGCGCCAAAACTACCACCAATTAGTACTGTGAATTTAGGAACCTTGGCACACGCAACCGCGGTTACCATTTTCGCGCCGTGCTTGGCAATGCCACCAGTTTCATATTGTTTACCAACCATAAAGCCAGTGATGTTTTGTAAGAAAATTAATGGAATTTTTCGTTGTGCACATAGCTCTACAAAGTGCGCACCTTTTTGTGCTGATTCGCCAAAAAGTATCCCGTTATTGGCGACAATACCAACAGGGTATCCGAAGATGCGTGCAAAACCACAAACCAGAGTTGTACCGTATAATGCTTTAAATTCATCAAATTCACTGCCATCAACAACGCGGGCAATAACTTCGCGTACATCATAAGGTTGACGAGAGTCTTTAGGAATTATGCCGTAAATTTCTTTGGCGTCATACTTCGGCTCTTGCACTTCTTCAATGTTCATCTGTACCGGCTTAACACGGTTTAGATTAGCAATGGTTTGACGAGCAATTTGTAATGCATGATGATCGTTTTGAGCCATATGATCAGAAACACCGGATGTTCGACAATGAACATCGGCGCCGCCTAAATCTTCTGCGCTTACAACTTCACCTGTTGCTGCTTTAACGAGTGGAGGACCGGCTAAAAATATTGTACCTTGCTCTTTAACAATAATTGATTCATCAGCCATCGCTGGCACGTAAGCGCCACCAGCTGTACAAGAACCCATTACTACCGCTATTTGTGGAATGTTTTGTGCCGACATATTGGCTTGGTTAAAGAAAATACGACCAAAGTGCTCTCTGTCAGGAAATACATCGTCTTGGTTTGGTAAGTTAGCACCACCGGAATCTACTAGATAAATACAAGGTAAATTGTTTTCTAGTGCAATGGTTTGAGCTCGAATATGCTTTTTAACGGTGAGCGGATAGTACGTCCCACCTTTAACCGTTGCATCATTGGCAACGATAACACATTCTTGTCCGCCAACACGGCCAATACCTGTGATAATACCCGCAGCTGGGATGTTGTCTTTATATACATCATTAGCGGCTAATTGAGAAAACTCTAAAAATGGCGAGCCTGAATCTAATAAATTATAAACACGATCACGGGGCAGTAACTTACCACGACTTAAATGACGTTCACGGCTTTTTTCTCCGCCACCTAATTTGATACTGTCTAGCTTTACTTTTAAATCGTCAACTTGAACCTGCATGTGCGCCGCATTATCAGCGAAGTCTTGACTGCGAACGTTTATTTTACTGGTTATTTTAGCCACGTGTTTTCCTTATATGTTCTCATTTGAACTGCGTTCAAAGTTAGAAACGAGATACTAGAGACGAGAAACGCTAACAGCAATTCCGCTGTCAATTTGTTACTCTGAACCAATCGCTTTCCTGAATTTATTTCAGGATCTTCAATAATGATTAACTCTCTCAAATAAAGAACAAAGAACAAAGAACATGAACTTTCGCACATCATGTTCAAATTCCTGCTCTTAGTTTCTCGTTTCTCTTTCTAGTTTCTTTTTCTTTACGATTCGTTGAATAGCTCTCGGCCAATCAACATACGACGAATTTCTGATGTACCTGCGCCAATCTCATAAAGTTTAGCATCACGCAATAAACGACCTGCCGGAAATTCATTGATATAACCATTACCACCCAGTAATTGGATTGCATCTAATGCCATTTGGGTTGCTAATTCGGCTGAGTATAAAATTACAGCGGCAGCATCTTTACGAGTAGTTTCACCACGATCACAAGCCATCGCAACCATATAGGCATACGATTTTGCTGCATTCATTTGAGTGTACATATCGGCAATTTTACCTTGCACAAGTTGGAACTCACCGATAGATTGGCCAAATTGCTTGCGGTCGTGAATGTATGGAACGACTAAGTCCATACATGCATCCATGATCCCTAATGGACCACCTGAAAGAACAACACGCTCATAATCTAGGCCTGACATTAGTACTCGTACACCTTTGCCTTCTTCACCTAAAATGTTTTCGGCAGGTACTTCACAATCTTGGAATACTAATTCACAAGTGTTTGAACCTCGCATGCCTAATTTATCTAGCTTTTGATGACGAGAAAAGCCAGGATAGTCACGTTCAACAATAAAGGCTGTCATACCTTTAGAACCGGCATTAACATCGGTTTTAGCATAAACTACATAAACGTTGGCATCTGGTCCGTTAGTGATCCACATTTTATTACCGTTTAAAATGTACTTATCGCCTTGTTTATCGGCACGCAGTTTCATGCTTACTACATCAGAGCCTGCATTTGGCTCACTCATTGCTAACGCGCCAACGTGCTCACCTGTACAAAGTTTCGGTAAGTACTTTAGTTTTTGTTCATGAGAGCCATTTTTACTTAATTGGTTTAAACACAGGTTAGACATAGCGCCATAACTTAAACCTACCGATGCAGATGCGCGGCTAATTTCTTGCATCGCTACCATGTGCTCTAAATAGCCTAAGTTTGAGCCGCCATATTGTTCTTCAACGGTCATGCCTAACAAACCTAAGTCGCCAAATTTACGCCATAAATCTGCAGGAAATTCATTATCGATGTCAATTTGTTCAGCACGAGGCGCAATTTCATCACGAGCAAACGAGTTTACGGTATCGCGGATCATGTCCACGGTTTCGCCTAGATTAAAGTTTAATGAAGAAAAAGTAGAAATCATGGTTGATCCTTTATGTAGTGTTGAAACGCATTTAATTATTTTAGTTTAAATTAATGCTTTTATTTAATTCTTTGTGCGCTATTTCACAGCGCTTCTCTAATGTATCTAATTCCATAAGCACGACTTTAATATCATCAAGTTGTTGAATTAAGGCTGCCTTTTTTTCTGAAATTATTGTTTTAATCGTATCTAGTTGGCTGGTATTGGTTTTGTCATTATCGTAAAGCTCAAATAACCTGCCTGTTTCCGCTAAAGAAAAGCCCAAGCGTTTGCCTCGTAAAATTAATTTTAATCGTACACGGTCACGTCGGTTATAAATGCGAGTTTGGCCTTTACGCTCAGGAATAATTAACCCCTGATCTTCATAAAAACGAATACTACGAGTGGTAATATCAAACTCTTTGGCGAGTTCGCTAATTGAGAACGTTACTGTTTTTTGAGTTGCCATAAGATAATTCGATTAATAATTTTAAATGAGTATAACCTCAAGGTAAGTTTACGTAAAGGTAAACTTTATTTTAGTGGGGGTGCTAGACGATTTATATAATGATAATTGGGTTTATGCATACAGAATGCTCGCTAAAGCCAGTATTTGTAGACTTTGTCATGAATTGACTACACTTTTACTTATATTGAATTTGCTTAACGTTGGCGTAAACTTGTAAACTAATGTACTCTAATGCGAAATTTATAATTTTAGAATTCACTTCAAGTAAAGGACAATTAACATGTCATTATCCGATCCTATCGTAATTGTATCAGCCGTTAGAACACCTATGGGTGGCTTTATGGGCGCATTAAGCAACGTGACTTCGCCAACTTTAGGCGCACAAGCAATCCGTGCAGCTGTTTCACAAGCCAACTTAGCTTCAGATCAAGTTGATGAAGTTGTGATGGGATGTGTACTTGCTGCAGGTCTTAAACAAGCCCCGGCTCGTCAAGCAGCACTTGGTGCCGATTTAGACTTAGGTACTGTATGTTCTACGGTAAGCAAAGTGTGTGGTTCAGGTATGAAAGCTACCATGAACGCTTATGATTCAATTGCCGCAGGAAGTATTGATGTTGCTGTTGCTGGCGGTTTTGAAAGTATGTCACAAGCACCTTACATGTTACCAAAGGCCCGTGGCGGTATGCGTATGGGACATGGTCAAGTGCTTGACCATATGATGCTTGACGGTTTAGAAAATGCTTATGACGGAATTGCGATGGGGTGTTTCGCCCAAGTTACAGCCGATGACGTGGCTTTTACTCGTGAAGATATGGATGCATTTGCTATCGCTTCTTTAACGAAAGCTAACGCCGCAATTAATAATGGGCACTTTAAAGATGAAATTACTCCGGTAACATTTAAAACTCGTCGCGGTGATGTAACTGTTGATACCGATGAACAACCAGGCAATGCCCGCCCGGAAAAGATCCCTTCATTACGTGCGGCGTTTAAACGTGACGGAACAATTACTGCGGCTAATTCAAGTTCTATTTCTGATGGTGCTGCAGCTATGGTGTTAATGCGCTTGTCGGAAGCTGAAAAGCGTGGTTTAACGCCTCTTTGTAAAATAGTTGGCCATACTAACCACGCGCAAAAGCCAAGCGAGTTTACCGTAGCACCTGTAGGTGCAATGAATAAATTGTTTGCTCGTATTGGCTGGACAAAAAATGATGTCGATTTATTTGAAATAAACGAAGCGTTCGCTATGGTTACTATGCTAGCAATTAAAGAGCTTGGTCTAGATAATGACAAAGTAAACGTTCATGGCGGAGCGTGTGCACTTGGTCATCCAATTGGCGCAAGTGGGGCTCGTATTATCGTGACACTGATTCATGCCCTAAAACAACGCGGTTTAAGTAAAGGTGTAGCTTCTCTTTGTATTGGTGGTGGTGAAGCCACAGCTATCGCCGTAGAAATGCTTTAAGCAATAATTATTATGAATAACCGCGGCCTTTGCCGCGGTTATTGTATGTAACAATGAATTTTCGATCTTTAATCTAATCTAGATCTGTAATTCAATATTAGGAATCAATGATGAATTTTAACTTATCTGAAGATCAGCAAATGTTTGCTGATATGGCTAGCCAATTTGCGCAAGCCGAATTTGCACCGTTAGCTGCAAAGTGGGACAGTGAGCATATTTTTCCAAAAGACGTTATTGCCAAAGCCGGAGAGCTTGGCTTTTGTGGTTTATATAGCCCAGAAAATGCCGGTGGTTTGGGTTTATCACGTTTAGACTCATCAATCATCTTTGAGCAGTTGTCTATGGGGTGTACAGCCACAACCGCGATGATCACTATTCATAATATGGCTACTTGGATGTTAGCCACTTGGGGCACCGATGTTGTTAAAAATGAGTGGTGTGATGACTTAGTCAGTGGTCAACAACTTGCTTCTTACTGTTTAACTGAGCCCGGGGCTGGATCTGATGCCGCAGCTTTGCGAACTTCGGCCAAAAAAGATGGCGATGAGTATATTATTAATGGCTCGAAAATGTTTATCTCGGGTGCCGGTGAAACAGATGTACTAATTGCTATGGTGCGTACTGGTGGGCCTGGCGCTAAAGGTATTTCTGCGGTTGTTATTCCAGCCGATGCTGCTGGTGTTATTTACGGTAAAGCCGAAGAGAAATTGGGGTGGAATGCACAACCAACTCGCTTAATTACCTTTGAAGATGTACGTATTCCTGTCGCTAATTTACTTGGTGAAGAAGGTGAAGGGTTTGCTATTGCGATGAAAGGCCTAGATGGCGGTCGTATAAATATTGCCACATGTTCTATAGGTACCGCGCAACAGGCATTAAATACAGCACTTGAATACATGAAAGAGCGTGAACAGTTTGGTAAGCCAATTGCTGCTTTTCAAGGTATGCAATTTAAATTGGCTGATATGGCCACTGAACTGGTAGCCGCACGTCAAATGGTGCGCTTAGCAGCATTTAAATTAGACAGTAACGACCCTGAAAAAACGGCTTATTGTGCAATGGCAAAACAATTTGCAACAGATGTTGGTTTTAAGGTGTGTGATGCAGCTCTGCAAATACATGGCGGTTATGGGTATATCAAAGAATATCCACTAGAGCGCCACTTTCGTGATGTTCGTGTACACCAAATATTAGAAGGAACTAATGAGATCATGCGTCTTATAGTTTCGCGTCGTTTATTAACTGAAGGCGCAGGCCAAATTTTATAAGGTTTTTTATCCTATGACTGATTTATTACAATTGGAAAAAAATGGTAATACCGCGGTAATTACTTTTAATAACCCTCCTGCTCATACTTGGACTGTTGAAAGTTTATCTGCGTTAACAACTATGGTTGAAGCGCTTAACCAAGATAAAGATATTTATGCATTAGTAGTTACCGGTGGCGGCGAAAAATTCTTTTCTGCCGGTGCTGATTTAAACCTGTTTGCCGATGGCGACATAGCAACAGCTACACTAATGTCTAATTTATTTGGTCAGGCATTTGAAACACTATCTAAGTTTCGAGGGGTATCAATTGCTGCCATAAATGGCTGGTCAATGGGCGGGGGACTTGAAGTCGCTCTCGCATGCGACCTGCGCATTGCTGAAGAGCATGCAAATATGGCACTACCTGAAGCTTCTGTGGGTTTATTGCCATGTGCAGGTGGAACTCAGAACTTGCATATATTAGTCGGCGAAGGTTGGACTAAACGGATGATTTTATGTGGTGAACGAGTTGATGCACAAACGGCGTTACGCATTGGTTTAGTCGAAGAAGTTGTTGCTAAAGGTACAGCAAAAGAGGCTGCTATAGCACTTGCAGCGAAAGTTGCACGACAAAGCCCTGTAGCCGTTGCAGCATGTAAAAATCTAATTCAAATGAATCGCTCAATGCCTATAGATGAAGCGTTGCCGATAGAACGTCAAGCATTCGTAGATTTATTTGACAGTAAAGATCAAAAAGAGGGGGTTAACGCCTTTCTCGAAAAACGTAAACCACAATGGCTAAACGAATAGGATTAACCATGTCTGAAGTAGTATTATTTGAAGAATTAAGCTGTAGCAATGGTAAAAAAATTGCCGTTGCTACGTTAAATGCTGAGCGCTCATTAAATGCGTTAAGCCATGACATGGTGAAGCAATTATATCCACAGTTATCAATATGGCAAAAAGACCGCAACATAGCGGCGGTTTTTTTACAGGGCGCTGGCGAAAAAGCTTTTTGTGCTGGTGGCGACATTGTTCACCTTTATAATAACTTGCCTGAAAAAAACGGCGATCCAGCACCGGGTATTGAAGAGTTCTTTCGTGACGAATATCAATTAGATTATTTGATCCATACCTTTGACAAGCCTTTTATCGTATGGGGCAATGGTATTGTAATGGGGGGGGGATTAGGCCTAATGGCTGGTGGTAGTCATCGGATTGTTACCGAAACTACACGGATTGCAATGCCAGAAATCAGTATAGGCTTATATCCTGATGTTGGCGGTAGCTATTTTTTAAATAAAATGCCGGGTAACAGTGGCTTGTTTTTAGGTTTAACCGGCGCTTCTATTAATGCCGCTGATGCTAAATACACTCACCTTGCCGACCACTTTATTAATAATGATAAAAAACTGGCCCTATTAGATGAGTTATTAACAGTAAATTGGGGCGATACCATTGCCTTAAATCATCAAAAGTTAAGTTCACTTATTGTCGGTTTTGAACAACGCTCTATTGCGAATGCACCTATTTCAAATGTACAGCATCATCAATCACTTATCACTGAGCTAACTAACGGAGATAATTTAACGTCTATAGTTGATAATATTTTAACATTTGAAACTGAAGATAAATGGTTGTCGCGAGCGAAAACGTCTCTTGCTCATGGCAGCCCAATTAGTGCCATGCTTACTTATCGTCAACTTCAAGAAAGTGCTAATTTATCTTTGCTAGAATGTTTTAGGTTAGAACTTGGCGTATCAACAAAATGTGGTGAGTTTGGTGAGTTCAAAGAAGGTGTTCGCGCACTTTTAATTGAAAAAGATAATAATCCGCAGTGGAAATACAATAGTGTAAGTGATGTTGAAGCAAATGTTATCGATTGGTTTTTTACATCCCCTTGGACTAAAACTGAACACCCTTTAGCTAGTTTATAATTACAGAATTCATATTTAGGAGTTAACTATGGCGAATATCGCATTCATCGGTTTAGGTAATATGGGCGGCCCTATGGCCTCAAACTTACTTAAGTCAGGTCATCAAGTTGCAGTTTTTGATTTATTTCCTGAGGCTGTCGCTAAATTAGTTAGTGAAGGAGCATCTACTGCTGATAAAGTTTCAACATGTGTAAAAGATGCAGACTTTATAGTTTCAATGCTTCCTGCAGGCAAGCATGTTGAAGGATTATATATAGGTGATGACGGTTTAATTAATTACATTAAACACGGTAGTTTAGTCATTGACTCATCAACTATAGATAAGGGCACTGTAATAAAAGTATCCGCTGAACTTGCTAATAAAGGTATTAACTTTATCGATGCTCCTGTTTCAGGCGGTGTTGGTGGTGCTCAAGCAGGTACTTTAAGTTTTATGGTTGGTGGTGATGTTGCTGACTTTAACCGCGCTAAGCCGATACTTGATAATATGGGGAAAAATATTTTTCATGCTGGCGCTCATGGTGCAGGCCAAGTGGCAAAAGTATGTAATAACATGCTATTAGCTATCTTAATGTCCGGAACTGCAGAAGCATTACAGCTTGGCATGGACAATGGTCTTGATGCAAAGGTACTCTCAGACATCATGTTACAAAGCTCAGGTCGAAATTGGACTTTAGAAGTTTATAATCCGTGTCCTGGGGTGATGGAAAATGTACCCTCATCAAATAATTATAATGGTGGTTTTATGACTGATTTAATGGCTAAAGATCTAGGGTTGGCTATGGATACGGCAGTACAAAGTCAGTCTGCAACACCTATGGGAACCATGGCCCGCAGTTTATTCGCTTTACACGCAGGCAAAGGTAATGGCGGTAAAGATTTTAGTAGTATTATCAAAATGTTTGAAAAGGCTTAGGCCTGTCCAACATATTAGAAAGGTAGAAAAATGAATTTACAAGATAAAGTAATTGTAATCACTGGTGGCGGTCAAGGTTTAGGTCGCACAATGGCTGTAGAGTTTGCTAAGAAAGGTGCTAAATTAGCACTAATCGATTTGAGCGAAGAAATGCTGGCTGAAACAGTAAGTTTAGTAGAACAAGTTGGCAGCTCGGCGAAATACTATTTAGCTAATGTGACTAATGAAGAGCAAGTTGAACAAACATTTGCACAAATAGCTAGCGACTTTAATGGTATTGATGGTTTAGTTAACAATGCCGGCATCTTACGCGATGGTATGTTTGTTAAAGCCAAAGATGGCGAAATAACTAAAAAAATGTCACTGGCACAGTTTCAATCAGTTATTGATGTGAACTTAACCGGCGTGTTTTTATGTGGTCGTGAGGCTGCAGTACAAATGATAAAACATGATCGTCAAGGTGTTATCGTTAATATGTCGTCAATTGCTCGTGGTGGAAATATGGGGCAAACAAACTATGCCGCAGCAAAAGCTGGCGTTGTTGCAATGACTGTAACATGGGCTCGTGAACTTGGACGTCAAGGCATCCGTGTTGGCGCAATTGCACCAGGTGTTATCAAAACAGCGATGACTGATGCAATGAAACCAGAAATGCGTGAACGTTTAGAGAAAATGAAACCTGTTGGCCGTTTAGGTACACCAGAAGAAATTGCTCATACTGCACAATACATTTTTGAAAATGATTTCTTTACTGGTCGTGTTGTTGAATGTGACGGTGGCTTAAGCATGTAAATTGCTTGAAAATTTTAATAAAAAACGAGCTATGCTCGTTTTTTTTTGCTTATAATATTAGGAGCTAGGAGCTAGGAGCTAGGAGCTAGGAGCTAGGAGCTAGGAGCTAGGAGCTAGTATCATAACTGAGTAAATAAAGAGTAATAAATGAATAGAGCGTTATTTCTAGATAGAGACGGCATTATTAATGTTGACCATGGCTATGTATACAAGCCGGAAGAATTTGAATTTGTCGATGGCATATTTGATGTTTGTCGTCATGCACAAGATCTTGGCTTACAACTTATAGTTATTACAAACCAATCAGGCATCGCTCGAGGAAAGTATACAGAAGAGCAGTTTTTGACACTAACTGATTGGATGAAAAAAGAATTTTTGAAAGAGCGAATAATTATCACTGATGTATTCTTTTGCCCTCATCATCCAACTAAAGGCCTTGATGCATATAAATTAGCATGTAAATGTCGAAAACCTGAACCTGGAATGATCTTTAAAGCTGCACAAAAACATAAAATAGATCTTAAGCAAAGCATCTTTATTGGCGATAAAGTTTCTGATATTAAAGCTGCTGAAAACGCAGGCGTGCATAATCGCATCTTAGTTAGCGGTAAATATTCCGATGATGGTGCTATCACTGCACACCGGATCAATAATGTTTGCTCAGCAATCAACCATATTGACTAGTATTGCTCATTAAATAATCAAAATAACATCTTTATTAATTAATTTTAAAAAAGGTGTTGACCTTCTAGTAAAAATCACTAAAATGCGCATCTCTTCTTCGGGGCAACCCAAGAGGTCATTTTTATAAGTTAACTTATGTTATAAGGCAACTTAATCGTTGATGAAACGTTTAAAAATAAACTTTTAAATAATTCAAAAAATGGTTGACATTAAAAATGAGGTGCTTATAATGCGCATCCTGCTTCGGGCAAACAACAACGGTTAACGTTGTGAGAGCTCAAGCAAAGAAGCTAACGAATGCGATTAGCTCTTCGTTCGAATAGAACGATTCTTTAACAATTAGTTATCATGCAATTTGTGTGGGCACTCACATTAAGATTGATTTACAACATAGATACCTCGGTATCGAAATCACTTAATGATGATGAACACACAAACAAATTAATTTTTCTTTATTTAGCGATGAAGATTAATTAGTACGTTTTAGTATCATTCGCTTCGATTGATACGAAACAGTTTTGAACTTACTTTTTTAAAAGTGAGAACAAGATATTCAGAATTCATTGAGTAGACGCGAACTTGTTTCGTGTCGATATGTAACAACTTTTTAATTGAAGAGTTTGATCATGGCTCAGATTGAACGCTGGCGGCAGGCTTAACACATGCAAGTCGAGCGGAAACGAGAAGTAGCTTGCTACTTCGGCGTCGAGCGGCGGACGGGTGAGTAATGCTTGGGAATATGCCTTTGAGTGGGGGACAACAGTTGGAAACGACTGCTAATACCGCATAATGTCTACGGACCAAAGGGGGGGATCTTCGGACCTCTCGCTCATAGATTAGCCCAAGTGAGATTAGCTAGTTGGTAAGGTAAAGGCTTACCAAGGCGACGATCTCTAGCTGGTTTGAGAGGATGATCAGCCACACTGGGACTGAGACACGGCCCAGACTCCTACGGGAGGCAGCAGTGGGGAATATTGCACAATGGGGGGAACCCTGATGCAGCCATGCCGCGTGTGTGAAGAAGGCCTTCGGGTTGTAAAGCACTTTCAGTTGTGAGGAAAGGTTAGTAGTTAATAACTGCTAGCTGTGACGTTAGCAACAGAAGAAGCACCGGCTAACTCCGTGCCAGCAGCCGCGGTAATACGGAGGGTGCGAGCGTTAATCGGAATTACTGGGCGTAAAGCGTGCGTAGGCGGTTTGTTAAGCAAGATGTGAAAGCCCAGGGCTCAACCTTGGAACTGCATTTTGAACTGGCAAGCTAGAGTATTGTAGAGGGTGGTGGAATTTCCAGTGTAGCGGTGAAATGCGTAGAGATTGGAAGGAACATCAGTGGCGAAGGCGGCCACCTGGACAAATACTGACGCTGAGGCACGAAAGCGTGGGGAGCAAACAGGATTAGATACCCTGGTAGTCCACGCCGTAAACGATGTCAACTAGCTGTCTGTAGACTTGATCTGTGGGTAGCGCAGCTAACGCGATAAGTTGACCGCCTGGGGAGTACGGCCGCAAGGTTAAAACTCAAATGAATTGACGGGGGCCCGCACAAGCGGTGGAGCATGTGGTTTAATTCGATGCAACGCGAAGAACCTTACCATCCCTTGACATCCAGAGAATTTTCTAGAGATAGATTAGTGCCTTCGGGAACTCTGAGACAGGTGCTGCATGGCTGTCGTCAGCTCGTGTTGTGAAATGTTGGGTTAAGTCCCGCAACGAGCGCAACCCCTATCCTTATTTGCCAGCGAGTAGTGTCGGGAACTCTAAGGAGACTGCCGGTGATAAACCGGAGGAAGGTGGGGACGACGTCAAGTCATCATGGCCCTTACGGGATGGGCTACACACGTGCTACAATGGCAGATACAGAGGGCAGCGAGACCGCGAGGTGGAGCGAATCCCAGAAAGTCTGTCGTAGTCCGGATCGGAGTCTGCAACTCGACTCCGTGAAGTCGGAATCGCTAGTAATCGTGGATCAGAATGCCACGGTGAATACGTTCCCGGGCCTTGTACACACCGCCCGTCACACCATGGGAGTAGGTTGCAAAAGAAGTAGCTAGTTTAACCTTCGGGAGAACGGTTACCACTTTGTGATTTATGACTGGGGTGAAGTCGTAACAAGGTAACCCTAGGGGAACCTGGGGTTGGATCACCTCCTTACCTTAAGTAGACAACTTAATGAGAGCGCAAGCTCTGCGAGTGTTCACACAAATTGTATGATAACGAAAGATGAAGAAGTATAGGTCGTGACTACTTAAGTTGCAGACCCATCATGATAGGTCTGTAGCTCAGCTGGTTAGAGCGCACCCCTGATAAGGGTGAGGTCGGCAGTTCAAGTCTGCCCAGACCTACCAATTTAACGATTTAACGTCGTTATTTTATGACTCGTTTAAGAAAACTAAACGTTGCCATGAAATGCCTTGTTAAATACGCTAAATACCATGAGTAACATCATGGGGCTATAGCTCAGCTGGGAGAGCGCCTGCCTTGCACGCAGGAGGTCAGCAGTTCGATCCTGCTTAGCTCCACCATTTACTCTTCTTCGATTAAAGAAACCAAATTTAAGACATCAGATTGATGATTTAAATTTGGTTTTTTACCAAAATCCTCACCGAATGCGTGTGTTGATTAACTCTTTAACAATTTGGAAAGCTGATATTAAACCCGGTGATTTGTGTTTATGACCTCCAATCATAAACGTCAGCAAATCACCACGATAAACAATTTATTGTTTATCACTGAGTTGTTTTATACAACAACTCAACATTATAACTAGCAACTCTTATCGTGTTGTTAGTTGTTCTTACTCAAGGCCTAAACAGCAATGTTTAGGTTTGACATGAAGATGTCAACATTCTTATGAATGCGTGAAAATGTCAGACTTGCAACTTAGTTCGGTTTAGTCACCGAACAGTCTTAAAGGAAACTTTTTGGGGTTGTATGGTTAAGTGACTAAGCGTATGTGGTGGATGCCTTGGCAGTTAGAGGCGATGAAGGACGTGTTAATCTGCGAAAAGCTGTGTTAAGCCGATAAAAGGCGTTATAGGCACAGATGTCCGAATGGGGAAACCCACCCGTCATCAGGCGGGTATCGTAATGTGAATACATAGCATTATGAGGCGAACCGGGAGAACTGAAACATCTAAGTACCCCGAGGAAAAGAAATCAACCGAGATTTCGTTAGTAGCGGCGAGCGAACGCGAATCAGCCCTTAAGCTATTTGGGCGTTAGTGGAATGTTCTGGAAAGGACAGCGATACAGGGTGATAGCCCCGTACACAAAAACAACCTAATAGTGAAATCGAGTAGGTCGGGACACGAGAAATCTTGACTGAATATGGGGGGACCATCCTCCAAGGCTAAATACTCCTAACTGACCGATAGTGAACCAGTACCGTGAGGGAAAGGCGAAAAGAACCCCTGTGAGGGGAGTGAAATAGAACCTGAAACCGCATACGTACAAGCAGTGGAAGCCGGATTTAGTCCGGTGCCTGCGTACCTTTTGTATAATGGGTCAGCGACTTATGTTCTGTAGCAAGGTTAACCGAATAGGGGAGCCGTAGCGAAAGCGAGTGTTAACTGCGCGTTTAGTTGCAGGGCATAGACCCGAAACCCGGCGATCTACCCATGGGCAGGTTGAAGGTTGAGTAACATCAACTGGAGGACCGAACACACGTATGTTGAAAAATGCGGTGATGACTTGTGGGTCGGAGTGAAAGGCTAATCAAGCCGGGAGATAGCTGGTTCTCCCCGAAATCTATTTAGGTAGAGCCTCGCACGAACACCATTGGGGGTAGAGCACTGTTAAGGCTAGGGGGTCATCCCGACTTACCAACCCTTTGCAAACTCCGAATACCAATGAGTGATATGCGGGAGACACACTACGGGTGCTAACGTCCGTTGTGGAAAGGGAAACAACCCAGACCGCCAGCTAAGGTCCCAAAGTCATAGTTAAGTGGGAAACGATGTGGAAAGGCATAGACAGCTAGGAGGTTGGCTTAGAAGCAGCCATCCTTTAAAGAAAGCGTAATAGCTCACTAGTCGAGTCGGTCTGCGCGGAAGATGTAACGGGGCTAAACTATGCACCGAAGCTGCGGATTTAATCTTAGGATTAAGTGGTAGGGGAGCGTTCTGTAAGCCGTTGAAGGTGAATCGTAAGGTTTGCTGGAGGTATCAGAAGTGCGAATGCTGACATGAGTAACGATAAGGGGAGTGAAAAACTCCCCCGCCGAAAGACCAAGGTTTCCTGTCCCATGTTAATCAGGGCAGGGTAAGTCGGCCCCTAAGGCGAGGCGGAAACGCGTAGTCGATGGGAAACAGATTAATATTTCTGTACTTCTATATATTGCGAAGGAGGGACGGAGAAGGCTAAGCAAGCATGGCGCTGGTTGTCCATGTGAAAGTATGTAGGTTGTGAGTTTAGGTAAATCCGGATTCACTGAGACTGAGATACGAGACGAGACTCTACGGAGTTGAAGTTGTTGATGCCATACTTCCAGGAAAAGCTTCTAAGCTTCAGATATATAGGAACCGTACCCCAAACCGACACAGGTGGTTAGGTAGAGAATACTAAGGCGCTTGAGAGAACTCGGGTGAAGGAACTAGGCAAAATAGTACCGTAACTTCGGGAGAAGGTACGCTCTCTAGTGTGAATCCCTTGCGGAGTAAGCACAGGAGAGTCGAAGTAACCAGGTGGCTGGAACTGTTTATTAAAAACACAGCACTGTGCAAAATCGAAAGATGACGTATACGGTGTGACGCCTGCCCGGTGCCGGAAGGTTAATTGATTGGGTTAGCTCTGCGAAGCTCATGATCGAAGCCCCGGTAAACGGCGGCCGTAACTATAACGGTCCTAAGGTAGCGAAATTCCTTGTCGGGTAAGTTCCGACCTGCACGAATGGCGTAATCATGGCCACACTGTCTCCACCCGAGACTCAGTGAAATTGAATTTGCGGTTAAGATGCCGTATACCCGCGGCTAGACGGAAAGACCCCGTGAACCTTTACTATAGCTTGACAGTGAACATTGCTCCTACATGTGTAGGATAGGTGGGAGGCATTGAAACCGCGTCGCTAGATGTGGTGGAGCCAATCTTGAAATACCACCCTTGTATGCGTGATGTTCTAACCTAGGGCCCTTATCGGGCTTGGGGACACTGTCTGGTGGGTAGTTTGACTGGGGCGGTCTCCTCCCAAAGAGTAACGGAGGAGCACGAAGGTTAGCTAAGTACGGTCGGACATCGTACGGTTAGTGCAATGGCATAAGCTAGCTTAACTGCGAGACAGACACGTCGAGCAGGTACGAAAGTAGGTCATAGTGATCCGGTGGTTCTGTATGGAAGGGCCATCGCTCAACGGATAAAAGGTACTCCGGGGATAACAGGCTGATACCGCCCAAGAGTTCATATCGACGGCGGTGTTTGGCACCTCGATGTCGGCTCATCACATCCTGGGGCTGAAGTCGGTCCCAAGGGTATGGCTGTTCGCCATTTAAAGTGGTACGCGAGCTGGGTTTAGAACGTCGTGAGACAGTTCGGTCCCTATCTGCCGTGGGCGTTTGAGAATTGAAGAGGGCTGCTCCTAGTACGAGAGGACCGGAGTGGACGAACCTCTGGTGTTCGGGTTGTCACGCCAGTGGCATTGCCCGGTAGCTATGTTCGGAACTGATAACCGCTGAAAGCATCTAAGCGGGAAGCAGGCTTTGAGATGAGTTCTCACTGGGACTTTAAGTCCCCTAAAGGGTCGTTGGAGACTACAACGTTGATAGGTCAGGTGTGTAAGTGCTGTGAGGCATTGAGCTAACTGATACTAATTGCCCGTGAGGCTTAACCATACAACACCCAAGCAGTTTTGTTTGAGGCTGTATGGTCTGACAAAGAAATGTGGAAACACATCACGCATTAAAGAATAGAGTAAGTACGGTTTAATATTGTTTTTTCCAAATTAGTTAGAAGACTGATGCTCGGTAAGTGTCAGTAGGTCCTGAAATGAATTCAGGACAAAAAACTTCTAGCAAGCAAAAGAGCTTCTTTTGCGAAACGTTTTTTGTCTGGCGACAATAGCACTGTGGAACCACCTGATCCCATGCCGAACTCAGAAGTGAAACGCAGTTGCGCCGATGGTAGTGTGGGAGTTCCCATGTGAGAGTAGGTCATCGCCAGGCTTCCAATTCAAGAAAGCCCCTAGCTAACGCTAGGGGCTTTTTTCGTTGTGGAGATTTAAAATATCCTTCGAAAAAGTACTCCGTCATTCCGCAGTGCTTTTGTGCGGAACCCCCTGACTCGTACCGAGCTTGGGGTTCTTATGTGGGTTATAGATTTAGATTCTTGATGCTTTAACAAATAAAGCATACTGTTATTATCAAATATATTTTATAAAGAGAGTTTAATAATCAACCAATGGCTAAAAGTAAACCTGAATTTTCCATTAAGAGTTATGGTATATATGAACTGTGGAACCCTAAAGTCAAAGAACTACCTAGAATACAAAACTTCACTTCTGAGATACCGGCTGTAGTTGATATTGAATTTGGTTATATTCTTAATGTAAAAAAAGGCAAAGGATGTAAATTAAACTTTAAAATTTCCCATCCTAATATATTGGATAAAAATGGAAATGTAATGGCGCCTTTTACGGGTGAAGTGTTTGTTAAAACGAATGATTGGAGTTTTTTCCTTGGCGATACTATTTGGCAACCTATTCAAGATAAGTTGGGGCCGTGGCAGATCGTTATTAAGTATCACGAGAAAATAGTTGCTGATAAAACCTTTAATGTAGTCATTAAGGAGAGTGATGATATAGATGAATTCACTATGCTAAATAAAAAAATTAATAAACGACGTTAACCACCTTTGTTATCAAATTAACTTAATTTGGTTTCCGAACACCATAAGAGTATTTTTTATAGTTACATTAACTGATTCTAATAGTGTTCGAAACTTTAATTCTGCTTTTTAAAACATCGTTAAAATATTACTAACCGCCAAAACAAGCATAGTAATAAATGTCGCTAGGGTACCTACAAAACGCTGCCATGATGTACCCGTACTTTTACCAAGGCCAATTGCATGTAAGAATCTAGCCGTCACCAGTAACCCACCTAAAAGGTGTAGCAGTTGAGCAGAGCCGCCATTTAATTCAAAAGCGGCAAATAATATTAATGCGATTGGAACATACTCAGAAAAATTTCCATGAACGCGAATCGCTTTAGCAAGTTCAGCGTTTTCACCATCGCCAATTCCAACTAAATGTTTTCTGCGAAGTCCAATAACCTTGAATGTTAAAGCTATATATAAAATTGCTAAAATCCCACTGTAAAAGCCAGTAAGTAAAAGTGGTGAAACCATATTATTTTTATCCTGCAGAGAGTTTAATGCCCATATTAGTTTAATTATGCTGTGCAAACAATTGTTTCCATTAAAATTTATAAACCTTTGCAATAATACTTTTACCTTTAAAATCAACTACTATACTTAGGCCATAAACTAATTAATTAAGGGACTATCTTCTATAAACTATAGGAAATCTATTGAAATTTATTATTCCAATAATATTAGGAGCACTGATCTCCTTTGCATTGTTTGCAGTAATGGCCTCTCTAGTTGCCACTGAAGACGTGTACATTGAAGATGTTGATGAATCACCAATTATTAAGATTATCAGTGTACCTAAAGAAACAAAAATAGCTAACAGACATCGTACTCTAGACCCACCCCCTAAACCCAAAAGTAAACCCAATGCTCAGATAAAAATGACTGAACTTGAATCCAATAAAACGATTGTACCTGGTAAGGTTAATTTGCCTTCGATAAAAATGAATAGTAATTTTGCTGATCAAGAGTTTACTGTTGGTATTATTAAAGACTCTGATGCTATGCCTATATACCGTTCTTTACCAAGGTATCCTCTTGCGGCAGCAAGAGAAAAGCTTAAGGGGTGGGTTAAGCTAAGCTTCAGTATTAACCGCTTTGGTAAAGTTGAAAATATTGCGGTTATAGATTCTGAGCCTAAGGTTATTTTTGATCAGGCAGCGATAGATGCATTGCGTCACTGGAAATATAAGGCAAAACTAGAAAAAGGTAAAACTGTACGACAGGAGTACCTTTCAGTAAGAATTGATTTTGGCAATAAGTAAAAGCTTAAGTTTTAGTTCTTTAGTGTGAAGTCTTAAGCATAGCAATATGAGGTATATCATCCTCTAAGTACATATCAGAAACCCGCTCAAAACCGTGTTGTATATAGTATTTCTCAAGGTGTTCTTGTGCGGAAATTTTTATATCTTCACCAGGCCAGTTTTGTTCACATACCTCTAATGCTTTTACCATTAGCGGATGGCCTATGCCTTTACCACGATATTCAGCTTTTGTTGCTACACGGCCTATACTTGGATATTCAGGGTAAGAAACACCTTTAGGTAATAACCGTAAGTATGCTACTAATTCTTCACCATTATAACCGAGTAAATGGACCGTGCCATTTACTCGGTCGCAATCGTCTAATTCAGGATAATAACAAGTTTGCTCTACGACAAAAATATCAACTCTCAACTTTAGTGCATCATAAAGCTCGGTAGTGTTTAATTCGGAAAATGTTTTTGCTTTCCAATTAATACTAACACTCATATGCTTGTCTCTTCTCGGTCTTAAATTATTTATGCCTAGATTGTAATACAGACATCACTTGAGATAAATCTACATTTTGATCGGCTAAAAGCACTAAGGTGTGATAAAACAGGTCTGCACATTCACCAATGAACTCTTCTTTTTGATTTGTTGCCGCAGCAAGCGCCACTTCAACACCTTCTTCACCAACTTTTTGAGCAACGCGAGCTGTACCACGAGAAAGTAAATGCGCAGTATAACTGTCTTCTGGTTTATCATTTTTTCGAGAGCTGATCACATGTTCTAAATAGCCTAAGAAGTTCTTTTGATTAAAGGCTTCTTCGCTGAAACAAGAGTCAGTCCCTAAATGGCAAGTAGGTCCATCTGGGCGACAGCTAATTAATAAACTATCTTGGTCGCAATCGGTCAAAACATTTTCTACAAGCAAGTAATTCTTTGAGCTTTCGCCCTTTTGCCATAAACGTTGTTTCGAACGAGAAAAGAACGTGGCTTTACCGCTGTTTAATGTTTCGTTTAGTGCATCCTTATTCATATAGCCCTGCATAAGCACAGCACCAGTATCGGCGTGTTGGATAATAGCAGGGATCAAATTGTCCATCTTATCCCAAGCAAGGTCGTTAATGTTTTTAGCAGATACAATCATTTTATTCTCTTCTTAAATTTAGTTAATTCATCAATTGATGCAATATCAATTAGTTACACTCGTACGGCAATATTTTCTGCTTGTAGGTAGTTTTTTAAATCTTGAATGTCGATAATGCCTTTATGAAATACACTAGCGGCTAATGCGCCATCTACATCGGCTTGCTCAAATACCTCTTTAAAATGTTGCATAGTACCTGCGCCGCCGGAAGCAATTAATGGTATGTTGCACACCTCTCTGATCATTGATAGTTGTTCTATATCATAACCTTGGCGTACACCATCTTGATTCATTACATTGAGCACAATTTCACCCGCACCGCGGCTTTGCACTTCTTTGACCCAATCTTTTGTTTGCCATACTGTTTTAGCTGATTTACTTTCATCACCAGTAAACTGATAAACTTGGTACTGTTTGGTCTCTTCATCATAATAAGAATCGATGCCAACAACCACGCACTGTTGACCAAATTGACGCGTTAACCGCGAGATCAGACTAGGATCTGATAATGCAGGGGAGTTGATAGATATTTTATCTGCACCCATTAGCAGCATTTTTTGGGCTTCAATTTCAGTTTTAATGCCGCCAGCAACACAAAATGGAATGTCAATAACTTGGGCAATACGTTCAACCCAGCTTTTATCGACGACACGGCCATCGGAACTTGCGGTAATATCATAAAATACCAATTCATCCGCGCCTTCTTCAGCATAACGTTTGGCTAAAGGAACAATATCACCGATAACTTCGTGATCTCTAAACTTTACGCCCTTAACAACAACGCCATCACGAACATCCAGACAAGGTATTATGCGTTTTGCCAGCATGTGATAGCCTCCGCTAAGGTAAACTTCCCCTCAAGTAATGCCCTGCCCAAAATTATGCCGTCGGCGCCTGAAGTGGCAACATTTCTGATATCATCTAGACTACCAATACCGCCAGAGGCTTGCCAAAAAATGTTTGGATATTGTTGCTTCAATTGTTGATAAAGTTCAACGTTTGAACCTGTTAATGTCCCGTCTTTTGATATATCGGTACAAAGCACTTGACTGACATTGTCTTCACCATAAAAGTCTAGCAATTGTTCCAATGTGGTATTACTTTGTTCAATCCAGCCATGAGTAGGCAGTAACTTATCGCCTTGCTCATTTATTTGTACATCCAACGCCAGTACAATTTTATCTTTACCGTAAATGCTAAACCAAGATTTAACAAGTTCAGGTTGTTTAATTGCTAATGAACCGATAACGACCTTGCTTGCGCCTAATGCTAACAAGTCATCAACATCTTGCTGGCAGCGAACGCCGCCGCCAACTTGTACCGGCATTTTTGCTACACTGATAATTTCTTTTAATCGTTTGGTTTGGCGCTTATTACTGTCCTTTGCACCATCTAAATCAACTAAGTGTAAAATTTTTGCGCCTTGTTGATAGTAACGTTCTGCCAGCTCTTCTGGTGTTTGTTGATAATTTGTTTTTTGCTGGTAATCGCCTTGATATAAACGTACGGTTTTACCATCAATTAAGTCAATAGCTGGAATGATCATCAGCATAGCTCCATAAAGTTTTTCAATAATTTTGCGCCTGATTTACCTGAACGTTCAGGGTGAAATTGTACGCCGTAATAATTTTCTTGTTGTAAACTTGCACTAAAGTTTTGTCCATAGTCACACAATGCTAGAGCATGGCTAGAAACCGGTGCGCAATAAGTATGAACAAAATAAAAATAGTCTTGCTCACTAATACCATCAAATAAAGGTGATACTTTAATATTTGTTAAGGTATTCCAGCCCATATGCGGTAATCGGATGTGTTCAGCGGCATTAATTTTGTCGATTTGTGTATCAATAACAGCCAAACAAGGAGTATCAATATTGTTTTCCAGTGAATGCTTAGTCATTAATTGCATGCCTAGACAAATCCCCAAGACTGGTTGTTTTAGCTCGGTAATAACATCAAATAAATTACGTTCAGTTATGCCTGCCATAGCATACTCAGCAGAGCCAACCCCAGGTAAAAATACTTTTTTGGCATTTCTAATGTCAGCGCTTTCTTTTGATACTAAAATTTTATAACCCAAACGCTCTAAAGCAAACTTTAACGAGCTGATATTGGCACAACCCGTATCAATGATCAGTGCATCGGCTTGCTCTACAGTATTATCTGTAGATGATAATTCATTCATTACAATACGCCTTTAGAACTCGGCATTGCATCACCACTTACAGTGATGGCTTGGCCCAATGCCCGACCAAATACTTTAAATAAGCTTTCTACCTGATGATGACAATTACCTTTTGTCGTTGAAAGATGAAGCGTAATCGCCATCGCATCAGTTAAACTCTTGAAGAAATGGCTGACCATTTGTGTCGACATGCCGCCTACGCGGTTGTCGGTAAATTCGCTATCAAACACTAAATGCGCTCGACCTGATAAATCGATACTACATTCTGCTTTACACTCATCCATAGGCAATACAAAACCAAAGCGGGTAATACCCCGCTTATTGCCAAGTGCTTGTTTTAGTGCATCGCCAAGTGCTAGTGCGGTATCTTCAACACTGTGGTGATCATCTATATGTAGATCGCCATCGACGGTACAGGTTAATGAGAACCCACCATGGGTAGCGATTTGATCAAGCATATGATCAAAAAATCCTATGCCAGTCTCGATATTGTTTGCGCCAGCTTTATCTAAATTTACCTGTACGTTTATATCGGTTTCTTTCGTGGTGCGAGTAACGCTGGCAATGCGTGGGCTGTTTAGAAGTTGTTCGCTGATATCATTCCAATTTAGGCTTTCACGGTTGTATTGAATACCTGGTAAACCCATGTTTTTAGCCAAAGAAATATCAGTTTCTCTATCGCCAATAACGAATGAGTTGGCAAAGTTGATTTTACCCTGTTGTAAGTAATCACTGACCAAACCTAGTTTTGGTTTTCGGCAATTACAGTTGTCTTCATCAAAATGTGGACAAATAAGCTGATCTTTAAAGTTAACCCCTTGCGAGGCAAACATTTCCAGCATTTTTTCGTGTGGTAAATCAAAATCCGACTGCGGATAGCTATCTGTGCCTAAGCCATCTTGGTTTGAAACGATCACTAAAGTGTAGCCACTTTGTTGAAGCTTTAACAATACAGGTATCACGTTTGGTTCGAATACTAGTTTCTCAAGGGTATCAACTTGCTTGTCCGTTACCGGCTCTTCAATTAAAGTGCCGTCGCGATCAATAAATAAAATATCAGATTTAGGCGCTATGTTTTGCATGTTGAGTTTTCCTGTTGTTGATTGTAGGTATTAACCGCTGATTTAAATTGTTCAAGCTCATTTACATTGCCAATACTAACTCGCAAACAATTATCTAAACCTAATTGACTTGATTGGTTTCGAATTAACACGCCTTGTTTAATTAGCGAGTTAAATAAAGTAGATGCATTATTAGCTTGGAATAAAATATAGTTAGTTTTCGAGATGAATAGTTTTTCTAACCAAGTTTGCTGCTTTAAAAACTCACCGATCTCTACATTTAGTTTATTGGTTTGAATAACCCTTTGTTGCATCTCATTTAAGTTCTGAGTTAGCGCTTGGCTAGCTATTGCACTTACCGGGTTTGAAATCGGGTAGGGGGCAATGATTTTGCTCATCATGGTAATAATTTCATTACTAGCAAGGGTGAAACCGCAGCGTAAGCCAGCTAACGCAAACGCTTTTGACAAGGTTCTTAAGATCACTAAATTTGGATAATCATTTAATAATTTTGCAAAAGAAAGCTCTGGGCAAAATTCAATATATGCTTCATCTACTACGACCAAAGCTGAATCTTTAAATAACTCTAGTGTTGTAATGATGTCATTTCGATTGATCACATCACCGGTAGGGTTATTTGGAGAGCAGATAAACACAATTTTTGTTTGGTTTTTATTCTCTTCCAGTAATGCTAAATCAAGTTGTAAGTCATCAGTTAATGGTACTGTTGTTACATTAACAGCGTGTCCTTTAGCGCTTATCGCATACATACCATAAGTTGGTGGACAAATAATGATGTTATCTTGAGCAGACTGGCAAAATGTTCTGATCAGTACTTCAATACCTTCATCAGCGCCGCGGGTAGCTAAAACTTGTTTATTTTCGACACCTGCATATTGCGCATAAGCGTTAATCAGCTGCTGAGGTTGAAAATCAGGGTAACGATTAAGATTGCTTAAACTAATATCGAGTTGATTATTACCACCTGCTTCATTGGCATTTAACCAGCAACTACCACCGGCCTGTTCACGCCTGGCAGATTGATAAGGCACCATATTTAATACATCTTCACGTACTAATTTATCGCTAATATTAGTGGTTTTATCGGTCATTATCATTTCTCCAAACGGATGGTTACAGCACGTTGGTGTGCATCCAAGCCTTCTGCATCGGTAAGCTCAATAATTGTTTCAGCCAATGATTGCAAACCTTGCTTGCTAAGCTCTTGTACCGTATAACGACGAGAGAAATCAGCTAATGACAAAGATGATATCACCTTAGAATAACCATACGTTGGTAAAACGTGGTTAGTACCACTGGCATAATCACCGGCTGATTCTGGTGAATAATCACCAACAAAAATAGATCCTGCAGAACGTATTTTAGTCATTAGTTGTTGCGGCTGCTTGGTTTGAATGCTCAAGTGCTCTGGTCCATAAAGGTTAGATACTTGTACCGCTTCATTGATATTGTCACATACAATTAATCGGCTTTCGCTTAATGCTTGTTTGGCAATAGCTTTACGGCTCAATAATTCCACTTGCAGGTCAAGCTCAGCTTGTACATTGTTTGCAACTTCAGCAGAGTTAGTGACTAATATCACTTGTGAGTCTGGACCATGTTCAGCTTGTGATAATAAGTCTGCTGCAACAAAAGCTGGAGTAGCGCTTTCATCGGCAATCACTAAGAGCTCTGAAGGGCCTGCTGGCATATCAATAGCAAAACCAGGTACCAATTGTGACAGTTGCTTTTTAGCTTCAGTGACAAAACGATTACCTGGGCCAAAAACTTTATTAACTGGTTTAATAGTATCGCTGCCAAGTGCTAATGCAGCAATCGCCTGTGCGCCGCCGATGGTATAAATTTCGCTAATTTGACAAAGCTTTGCTGCATAAATGATTTCGTCGGCAATTTCGCCTTGCTTATTTGGTGGGCAGACTAAAACAACACGGTTACATCCAGCTAGTTTGGCCGGCACTCCTAACATTAAAACAGTAGAAGGAAGCGGTGCAGAACCTGCGGGAATATATAAGCCGACACTATCAATAGCTTCCGTTTTTAAAGTACATTTAACGCCAGGCAGAGTTTCTACAACAATATCAGTTGTTTTTTGCGCAATATGAAAACGTTCAATCTGTCCATAGGCAGTTTGAATAGCCAATTTTCGTTTATCGGATAAACGTTGCGTCGCTTTAACTACGGCTTTATCTGTCAGAAGTAAAGAACTCAGCTTTACCTTGTCAAATTCTGCGGTTAAATCAAATAAGGCGTTATCACCTTGTTTGTCTACTTTATCAATTATACTAGCAACGGCTTTACTTAACCCTTTATTGTCGCTAATCGCAGGCCGGGAAAGAGCTTTAGTTTGTTCAGCTGCATTTAATGTTGACCAATTTAACATGTTCTATCCCATCATTTTTTCAATTGGCATAACCAAAATTGAATTACAGCCCAATTCTTTTAGTTCTTCCATCGTTTCCCAGAAGAATGTTTCAGTACTGACCATGTGAATAGCAACTCGATCATCACGTTCAGCTAATGGCAAAACCGTAGGTGTTTCGCTACCTGGCATAAGCGCTACCACTTCATTAAGCTTATCTTTTGGCGCGTGCATCATGATGTATTTACTTTCCTTGGCTTTTAATACACCTTCTATACGAGGAATTAAGGTGTTTAGCGTTTTCTGCTTTTCTGCTGACAAAGGCTGGCTGCCTTGAATTAACGCCGCTTTAGATTGATAAATAACCTCAACTTCTTTCAAGCCATTCGCTTCTAACGTTGTACCTGTTGACACTAAGTCACATATACCGTCAGCTAAGCCAACTCGAGGAGCCACTTCTACTGAACCATTTAACTTACAAAATTCAAATTTGATATTATTGTCATTGCCAAAACGTGTTAACAGCCTTGGATAAGTGGTTGCTAAACGCATTCCATCTAAACTTTGAATACCTTGATATTCAGTTTCTTCCGGTAAGGCTATTGATAAACGGCAAGCTCCAAATTTTAATGACATAATTTTGTCGTAATCACTATTCTCATTAGTTAGCTCACGTTCTAAGGCGTGTTCTTCTAAAGTATTATCACCGACGATACCAAGATCACATACGCCATCCATAACTAAACCTGGAATGTCAGAGCTGCGCACTAACATCAGATCTATGGGCATATTTGCTACATGAGCTAACAAACGACGATCGGCTAAATTTATCTTCATACCGCAACGTTTGAATAAGCTTTGTGATTCGTCACTTAGTCGGCCAGATTTTTGAATGGCAATTCTTAGTCTGTTTTTGTCTGTAGTTGTCATTTGTTGCTCCAAAATAAAATATTTATAAATTTGTAATTTCAATCAATCCTAATGGATTTTAACTGAGTTGTGAGGGCATAAAAAACCCCGAAAAAGTGGACTCTTTCGGGGCATTGCTTATTTTGAGCGTCGCTTTAAGAGTCCATAGACCCTCAGCGAATAACCTGAGGGCTAGTCGATAATATGATGACGATGATGTAAGTTCAGGTTAAACATATGTGTTCTCTTAAAAATAAGTAGCTTGGTTGTAGCACCAGCTCTGTTATGCACACAATAATGTTTTTTAGGGCCAATCGTCAATAGTTATTTATTAAATAAATATGAATAATTAAATACATTTTTGCATAACTCATAACCTTTTTAACTTTTAACTGGCGCGGTTTTGATTTTGTAATCGTTTATTTTAGGTTAAATGAGCAAATATTTACTTCAATCTGTATTATTTGTTTACCTACAATAGTTACTGGTTATAATGTTGTTTCTTCCTTTTATAGAAAACTATAAACAATAATGACCAGCATAACTACCACTGTTGCTAAAGCTTTCGCTAAAGATGGTCTTCTTGCTCAACTGATCCCTGGTTTTAATCCTCGTCAAGCTCAATTGGATATGGCATCTGAAGTTGAAATAGCAATTAATAGTAAAACAAGGTTAATCGTTGAAGCTGGTACTGGTACAGGGAAAACCTTTGCCTATCTTATTCCTGCAATTGCGTCAAAAAAGAAAGTGATTGTTTCAACTGGAACAAAAAACTTACAAGAGCAACTGTTTCATAAAGATTTGCCGCTTGTTAAAAAAGCCTTAAACAGTGGCCATAAAACAGCGCTACTAAAAGGCCGCTCTAATTATTTATGTGTGTTTCGATTAGAAGAAAACTTCTCCAGTTCAGCTGAAAAACGTCATCAAGTCGGTGGTGCGTTAAATGCCAGTACATTACAAGACCTCGTTGCCGTTCGGCAATGGTCAAGCATTACTCAATCTGGAGATATTGGTGAACTTACTAATGTTGCTGAAGATTCTTTAATATATCCTCAAATTACCTCTACTACAGATAACTGTTTAGGTAGAAATTGTCCTGAATATGAAAAATGCTATTTAGTCAAAGCTAGGGAAAGGGCTATTGATGCTGACTTGGTTGTTGTTAATCATCATCTGTTTTTTGCCGATATGGCGCTTAAAGATACGGGGTTTGGTGAATTAATTCCTAAATCTGATGTGGTGATTTTTGATGAAGCTCATCAACTTGGTGATATTGCCAGTGAATATTTTGGCCAAGCTTTTTCCACGAAACAGTTACTTGAACTTGCTATTGATTGCTTGCAACAATATAAAGTTGAATTAACAGATGTAAAACAACTGGCCAAAGCAGCGGAGAAATTACAGCGTGCTGCGGGTGATTTTCGTCTGCTATTTGCCCAAGATTCAGAAAGAGGTAATTGGCGCCATAAAATGAACCAACAACAGTTTGCCCGAGCATTTGCCCAACTTCATGTTGATTTAAAGTTCCTCTTTGACGTATTAAAAATATGCGTGTCGCGTACCGAAGCCATAGATAATTGCTTCGAGCGCGCAACCGAGTTGTTAACTAAATATGACATTATGAATAATACTGAAAGTTTCGGTATGAGTTTATGGTATGAAACAACACGCAGACATGTTGTGCTGCATCAAACACCATTATCGATTGCGGATAAATTTCAGCATTTCATTGATGAATCAGATGCTGCCTGGGTGTTTACTTCTGCAACCTTAGCGGTAAATGGCAATTTTAGTCATTTTAGTAACGAACTAGGCTTAGCAGACGCAAAACAACTATTACTCGAAAGCCCATTTGATTATCCTAAACAATCAAAATTATTCGTACCAAGGTATTTACCCGAAGCAAATCACCATAAGAGAGGGCAAGCGTTAGTTAATATTGCTATGCCATTGATAAAAGCCAGTAAGGGTAGCTGTTTCTTATTGTTCACCTCTTATAGAATGCTTAATCAAGTCGCCGAGTTACTAGCCGAAGAAATTGATAACCCATTATTGGTACAAGGACAAATGGCGAAAAGTATTCTTTTAGATAATTTTGTTGAACAAAAACAGGCAATATTACTGGCAACCGCTTCTTTTTGGGAAGGTGTTGACGTTAGAGGTGACAACTTAACTTGTGTTATTATCGATAAATTGCCATTTAGCGCACCAGATGAGCCATTATTACAAGCGAAAAGTGAAGATGTTAAGCGCAAAGGTGGAGATCCCTTTGGCCAAATTCAGTTACCGCAGGCAGTAATTGCGTTAAAGCAAGGTGTAGGCCGATTAATTCGAGATGTGAGCGATCAAGGTGTACTTGCTATATGTGATAGCCGTTTGGTTAATCGACCTTATGGGCAAGTATTTTTAGCTAGTTTACCTAATATGGATAGAACAAGAGATATTAATAGTGCCGTTAAATTCTTACAGTGTATTAATACAGATAAAAGCTCAAATAATGAATAAACTGAGTTTATTGCATTATAGTTATTAACTAACTAAATAAATGAAGAGAGATTAATCGTGAACTACTTGGCCATTGATGCCTCAACAGAAGCCTGTTCAGTTGCCCTGACATTTCAAGGCAAAATTTATAGTCGTTATGAATTATGCCCACAATCACATAGTTTATTACTGCTGCCAATGGTCGACGATGTATTACAAGAGGCAGGGGTTAAGCTCAATCAACTTGACGGTTTGATTTTTGGCCGCGGTCCCGGCAGTTTTACTGGAGTGAGAATTGGTATCGGCGTAGCACAAGGTCTGGGATATTCAGCTAAATTAAAATTGGTTGGCGTTTCAACATTGCAAACTATGGCGCAATTAGCGTATTTAAATCATGGTCAAACTCAGGTGATATCAGCAATAGATGCCCGTATGAATGAGGTTTATTGTGGCATGTTTGCTGTTGATGAAAATCAAATCATGCAAGAAGTAATTCCTGAAACCGTGATCGCGCCAGAGCTTGTAAACGGGGTTACTGAACAAGCTAGAAGCTCTGTTGATTTAATCGGTGTCGGAAGTGCTTGGTCTGCTTACCCTGAGCAATTAAGCGATGTCGAACAGGTAATTATTAATCAAGATGTTGAATTTCCAAATGCTGTTGCCATGTTACCTATTGGTATAAAAGAGTTTGAAAATGGTAATGCTATTGCTGCTCAAGATGCTCAACCTGTGTATTTACGCGACACTGTAACCTGGAAAAAACTTCCTGGTAGAGAATAGTTCATTTTATATTGAGGTATTGATGGAGATAAACCATTTCAACTAATAATAAGCCAGTTGCACCGCCAGTTAAAAAGGTAACGTCAATCTATCATTTTTTATCGACTAATTTTTGGTCGTTGTTGATCATTGCTTTTTTGTTAAAAGAAACCCCATATTTAGGTATTCCATTTAACTGGCTAGAAAGTTTTTTTCATGAATTGAGCCATGGTCTAGCGGCCTTAATTACGGGTGGGAAAATACTGCAAATTGAACTCTTTCCTAATGGTGCAGGGCTTTGTACAACACAAGGAGGAATCGCATTTATAATTGCGTTTTCAGGGTATGCTGGCGCTGTAGCTTGGGGGGTGTTGATTTATAAAATAGCCGACCTTAAATCCTCAATTAGCCGGTATTTTAGTCTATTTATGGTAGTGCTATTAGCACTGTCTTGCCTGCTCTGGGCCCGTGATTTACTTACATTAGTGATTATCTTAATTCTTATTGCCACATTTGCTTTAAGCATAAAAATATCTCATTTTCATTTTTTACCGGTTATTTTAAAGATCTTTGCCCTCATGGTGTTACTGAATAGTTTAAGTTCTCCTCTATATTTAATTGATGGTCGCGGCATCGGCGATGGTAGTGCACTAGCTAAGCTTACTTTTATACCCGAAATTGTATGGATTTTAGTTTGGACAGCAATTGGTATCTATGCGATTTATCGCTTAGCAAAGAAATAAACATTTAAATTATAAGGACTTATTTTGATTCGAGATATAAGCTTCGCCCTTGCTCATGGAAAACTCGCAGGTATAACTCTAGGTAACCCGAACGCACCGGTGGTTTTATGTTTGCATGGCTGGCTTGATAATTGTGCTAGCTTTTTACCGTTTTTTAATACCTTAATAGCACAAGACAGCGAATTGTTAACTCAATACCAATTTGTTGCTGTTGATTGGCCTGGGCATGGCCAATCAGAGCACAGAAGTAAAGACGCACACTATCATTTTATTGATTGGTGCTATGATTTACTGCAACTACTTGAAGTTAACCAATGGCAGCAAATAAGCATCATAGGTCACTCTATGGGCGGTATGGTCGCTACACTTTTTACATCCGCATTTAATGACAAAGTTGATAAATTAATCTTAATTGAAGCAATTGGTTTATTAACACAAAACGAAAACCCCAGTGAGCAATTACGTAAAGGCATGTTAAGTCGTCTGCAGCTGCAAAATAAACAGGCGACCGTACATAAGAATATTGATGCAGCAGTCAAAGCTAGGATGAATGTTTCTGACTTGGCTGATACTGATGCTAAATTGCTGGTTGAGCGCGGCTTACATGCTGTCGAAGACGGGGTCACGTGGCGCTCAGATGCAAGGTTAAGAAATGTATCACCACAACGTTTTGCCTTGAAACAGGCGATACAAGTAGTGGCCAACCTGCATTGCCCAGTAACCTTGGTTTTAGGTGAAAATGGTTTTGATATGGTACAAACTGGCGTGAAAATTTTTGCTGAGCACATTTCTAATTATCAACAGTTCACCATTCATGGCGGCCACCACCCGCATATGGAGAGTCCTGCTGATTTAGTCGCAATTGTTGAAAAAACACTCAAATAAAATTAATTTAATCTTTTCTGGTCATACCTCTTGCAATTGTTTCTATCTGTGAAATGATAAGTGGCTAAAATACGGTCGCCTATACTCATAACAATTACTATACAAATATAGGTAGAGCGAAAAATAAGAAAAGGGTGTCACGGTAATAACTACCCGTGAGATTTACCCTCAATAACAGGAGATGTAGTGTGGAAAAAATTTGGCTGGAAAAAAGTTACCCTCCAGGAGTTCCATTTGAGATAGACGCTGACCGATATAAATCGTTGGCTGAAATGTTTTTCCAATACAGTAAAAAATATGCTGATAAAACCGCATTCATTAATATGGATGTGTCAATTTCATATCAAGAGCTAGAACAGCAAGCTAAATCATTTGCTGCCTATTTGCAAAATGATTTAGGCCTGAAAAAAGGTGATAAACTCGCAATTATGGTGCCTAACTCGTTGCAGTATCCAATTGCTCTCTTTGGTGGCTTAATTGCCGGAGTTACCATAGTAAATGTAAACCCTTTATATACCGCGCGAGAATTAAAACATCAATTAAATGACTCTGGCACAAAAGCCATTGTTATCATCGATAATTTTGCCCACACTCTGGAAGAAGTTATTAATGAGACACCGGTAGACCATGTAATTTTAACGTCATTAGGTGATCGTTTAGGTGCAGTAAAAGGTACGGTTGTTAACTTAGTGGTAAAATACATAAAGAAAATGGTACCTAAATTTAATTTGCCCAATACCATTGCATTTAACCACGTTGTAGCTAGTGGTAACCCTGATGAATATACCCCTGTCGATATTGACGGGGAAGAGCTTGCCTTTTTACAATATACCGGTGGCACAACAGGGGTATCTAAAGGCGCTATGTTAACTCATCGCAATATGGTCGCTAATTTAGAGCAAGCGAAAGGGGCATTGAAACCTTTACTCATTGAAGGAGAAGAATTCGTTGTTACTGCGTTACCGCTTTATCATATATTTGCCTTAACCGCTAACTGCTTAACCTTTTTAACATTAGGTGGTACTAATTTATTGATCACAAACCCACGTGATATGCCGGGGTTTGTTAAAGAATTATCTAAATATAAGTTTACCGCGCTTACTGGTGTTAATACCTTGTTTAACGGTTTGTTAAATACCCCAGGTTTTAAAGACTTGGATTTCAGCCAATTAAAAGTTTCGTTGGGGGGCGGCATGGCTGTTCAGCAACCTGTAGCTGAACGATGGCAGCAAATCACTAAAACCCGTTTATTAGAAGGTTATGGCTTAACTGAGTGTGCACCTCTGGTAACTCTAAGCCCATATAATCAACAAGGGTATGATGGCACTATTGGTTTACCCGCGGCGTCGACTGAGGTAAAAATTATTGCAGATGATGGCAGTGTTTGTGCTATTGGTGAGCCTGGTGAGATGTATGTTAAAGGCCCACAAGTAATGAAAGGTTATTATAACCGTATTGAGGCGACAAACGAGATATTAAAAGATGGTTGGCTGGCAACGGGGGATATCGCCTCAATGGATGACAGAGGCTTTTTCAAAATTGTTGATCGTAAAAAAGACATGATAATCGTGTCAGGCTTTAACGTATTTCCCAATGAAATAGAAGAAGTGGTAATGATGCACCCTGGCGTCTTAGAAGCAGCAGCCATTGGCGTTCCTCATGATGTTAATGGTGAAAGTGTTAAAATATTTATCGTGAAAAAAGATCAGGCGCTGACCGAAAAGGATTTAACTAATCATTGTCGCGGTAATTTAACCAATTATAAAGTTCCTAAACTGATTGAATTTAGAGATGAGTTACCTAAATCCAATGTTGGTAAAATACTAAGAAAAGATCTGAGATAATTGTAACTTCGGATACGCTTCACTTCGAATACGCTGACGCTTCAATAACTACTTCGAAATTCGAAGTGCAACGTATTCGTAATTCGTTACTTATAATCGCCTTTAAAATGATCAACCCACATCGCAGTTGCACCACAAATAGCAACTGGCATTAAGACTAAATTTACAATTGGGATCATCGCAAAAATTGTTACTGTTAAGCCAAAACCGTAGCACTTGCCTTTATGTTCGGTGAGCTTATCACGCATTTCAACAAAGCCAACTTTATGATTGTCGAATGGGTAATCACAGTATTGCACCGCCATCATCCAAGCTACGAAGGCGAACCATATTACTTGACCAAAAACAGGAATAATCCACAACACTAAAAAGAAACCAATCGCTCTTGGTAAATAATAAACAAGTTTCCGCCACTCGCGGGCAAGAGTTCGAGGGATATCTTTAATAACATCGGAAAAACCGCCATCAGCAATTGATTCTCCAGTAAGGTAGCGTTCTAACTTTTCACTTAACAAGCCATTAAAAGGTGCAGCAAGCCAATTTGCCACCGTTGAAAATAAAAAGGAAAAACAAATTAGTGCGGTTATATAAAGCAGTGGCTCTGCAAGATAAGTTAACCAACTCAGTCCTTCGGGCAGCCAATTTTCAAAAGATACGATTAGATCAGAAATATAACTACTGAGATAATAAAAGGCATAACTAAATAAAATTAAATTTACCAATAATGGTACAAATACAAATCGTCTGATCCCCGGGGTTCTAATAAGTTTAAAACCATGCATAAAATAACCAGCGCCACTTTGAGCAATTGGCTGTTGAATGCCTCTTGTCATTGAAATTTCCTTATTGATCATATCTAAATTAAAGTATAACTATAGTAACAAATAATCAAAGCCAATAACTGTTACAAAGCATGTGTTTATTTGCTAAGGTAAATATACCAAGATAGGCTCAGTCTTATATAATTGCTATAATCAAAACGCTAACTATCAAACAAATAAAAACTATAATAACCAATGCGCTTAAAACAAATCAAATTAGCTGGATTTAAATCTTTTGTCGATGTCACGAGTGTGCCATTTCCACAAGAAATGACGGCTATCGTCGGCCCAAATGGTTGTGGTAAATCTAATATAATCGATGCTGTTCGTTGGGTTTTGGGCGAGAGTTCGGCCAAGAATTTACGCGGCGATAGCATGACCGATGTTATTTTTAATGGTTCTAGTGCTAGAAAACCGGTTGGTCAAGCGAGTGTTGAGCTCATATTCGACAATACTGATCAACGAATTCAAGGGTCGATGGCTGACCGAAGTGAGATATCTATACGCCGTGTTGTTAATCGGGACTCTCAAAATACTTATTATTTAAACGGCAGTAAATGCCGGCGTAAAGACATTACTGACATCTTTTTGGGCACTGGCCTTGGCCCAAGAAGTTACGCAATAATTGAACAAGGCATGATCTCAAAGTTAATTGAGTCTAAACCAAAAGATTTACGGGTGTTTATTGAAGAAGCCGCAGGCGTATCTAAGTATAAAGAACGTCGGCGTGAAACCGAAGTTCGTATTCGCCACACTCGAGATAATTTATTACGACTAGCTGATATCAGACAAGAGTTGGCAATACAAATAGAACGGCTGCATGGTCAGTCACAAGCCGCTGTTCGGTTTAAAGAATTAAAAGGCCAAGAGCGTACCTTAAAAGCTGAATTAACCGCGATAAAGTGGCGTCAATGCAGAGATGAATTAGAAAAGTTTAAACAGCATGAATTAAAAATAGAGCTTAAACTTGATCAATTAGTTGCCAAGCAAAGAGAAGCAGAGCTTGCCATTGTTAATGCCCGAGATACTCAAGATGAAGGAGCTAATAAAATTGCTGTTTTGCAACAGCATAAATTAACCTTAACCACCGAGATTACCCGTTTAGAGCAGAATATTAAGCATGCAAAACAGCGCAAGATAAGTCTCGCAGAAGATAGAAAACGATTGACTGATGATATTCAGCGCAACAGTGAATACTTAAATCAAGAGCTTAAAAAACAACACGACTTAAAAAAAGTGATAGCACAAATATTGCCTGAGCTTAATGAAAATGATGCTCGAGTTGAACTATTAACTGAGCAATTGCAAGACATACAGCATCGCCAACATGCTTGGCAGTTACACTGGGATAACTTTGTAAAAAAACAATCTGAACATAATAATGCCATTAATGTAATTGCCAACAAAGTACAGTCGACCAGCGATTTAATGAGAAAAACAGAGCAACGAATAGAGTCGATTAAACAACAATTAGCAACGTATAAATTGGAGTTATTAAAAAACAAGCTTGGGCAAAGTCATGAGCATGCTGTTGAACAAAATATAATGTGTGAGCAATTACACTTAGATGTTGAACAGCTTAGTGATGAATATCAGAATTCTATTATTAGTGAGCAAAGCATCAAAGCCCAGTTTGATAACATATCCAGTGAGTTGCAAGCTTTGAAATCGAAGCAACGAACATTAAATGAAATTAACCAGCAACGTGCAGATTGGCAGGTAAAGCAAAATAAGTTTTTGCAGTCGCTAGGTTTTAGTGCAGAGCATAACTTAAGCGAACAACTATCGATAACGCCAGGCTGGGAAACAGCAATAGAAATGGTTTTAGGTCAATGGTTAAGTGCCTCTTGTCTAGAAATTATTCCAGAGCATCTAGATATTGATGTAGCTCTGCTGATTAAACATGACGAAAATCAACAATCAGTACCGATTGTACCAGATAGTTTGGCACAGTTTATTCAAGGTAAACATCCATTTGTTACATTATTAAACTCGGTCAAAGTTGCTCATTCAGAAACTCAAGCACAACAAATCGGAAAACAGTTGACTGACAATAACGACTCCGTAATTTGCCCACAAGGTCTTTGGCTTGGCGGTTCATGGCTTAAAAAAGGCGTGGTAGAACAACAAAGTGGCCAGTTAAAACGAAATAACGAATTGCTCGAGTTGTCAGTCACTATAAATGAGGCACAAGCTGAGTTCTCTCGATTCAAACAAGACTTTACAGCAATTAATGAAAAGAATACGAACCTGAAAAGTAAACTTGAGCAACGAAATCAACAACATCAACAAAGTAAGCAATTGCTGATTGAAAAAGAGCAAGAAGCGAAGTTACTTAACCAAGAGTTTATGTTCAAGCAAACTCATCAACAAAGTTTGCAAGATGAACTGTTAAAGCAAGAAGCGGCGCTTAATGAAGAGTTGAAAGTATACGAAAACGAACTAGCTCAGCAGAACGCTTTGGCTAATTCTGCTGGTGATGACAGCGACATTGGTGACACCTTACAACATGAGCGAAATAGCCTCATGCAACAACTGCAAGATGTGCAATTAACTTTAAAGCAAGTAACTAATGAGCAACAACAACAAAGTTTAGTCATTGAAAAAGCCAAGACAGAATTAGATTCTGTTGGCACTGTGCTCGAGCGAGTACAGGAGCAATTATTAATACTGAAACAGCAAAAGCAAGAAATGGCTACAACTCAGCAAGAAAATGATCAACCGATTATAAAGCAGCAAGAGCAGTTACAACATTTGTTATTACAAAGCTCAGAAAATGATCTTCAGCAGCAGCATATTAATGCTCAACTAACTGAATCTCATCAAAATATTGAGCTTTTTAATAGTAATCAACAAAATTTATTGATGTTAATTGAAGAGCAAAGGAGTAAGCTATCGCAGCTTCATATCGATGCTCAAACTTATAATGTACGTGCCAAATCTGCTGTTGAGCAATTAGCTGAAATGCAGCAAACATTAACCGTTGTATTAGATAATTTACCTGTTGAGGCGAAAGAGTCGCAATGGCAAATTCAACTTGCTCGCGTGAGCAAAGATATTTCAAGACTTGGCGCGATTAATTTAGCTGCCATTGAAGAATTTGAATTACAATCACAGCGCAAAGAGTTTTTAGATACACAAAATCAAGATTTAGAGTCGGCATTACATACTCTTGAATCGGCAATTGATAAAATAGATACAGAAACACGGCAAAAATTTAAAGAAACCTTTGACCAAGTCAATAATGACTTGAAAATATTGTTTCCAAAAGTGTTTGGTGGCGGTAGTGCATACCTTGAATTAGTTGGGGAAGACCTACTCGAAACTGGGGTAACTATCATGGCAAGACCGCCAGGCAAAAAAAATAGTACAATTCACTTACTTTCTGGTGGAGAAAAAGCGCTAACCGCATTATCATTAGTATTTGCAATATTTAGGTTAAATCCAGCGCCGTTTTGTATGTTGGATGAAGTGGATGCACCACTTGATGACGCGAATGTTGGCCGATTTTGTAAATTGGTTGAAGAAATGTCTGAAACCGTGCAATTTATTTATATAAGTCATAATAAAATAGCCATGGAAATGGCTTCTCATTTAACCGGTGTTACCATGCATGAACCAGGAGTGTCGCGTATGGTTGCCGTTGATATTGATGAAGCAGTTGCTATGGCAGAAGCAGTATAAGCAGGCTTGGTAATGGAATTAAATTTTAGAACAATATTAATAATCATTAGCGTTATCGTAATTGGTGGCATTTATTTTCATGGTCGGATAAAGATCCGCAAAAACCCTTATAAGCTCAAAGCCAAAGTAAATGATGGCGATTTCTCTGAAGAGGATATTCGTAATTATGATACCCAAGGCTTTGATCAAGATGGTGTAGGCCGTCCTAAACCTATTAGCCTTGATGCCGCTGAAATGCCAGAGCTTACTCAACAGCAATCGGCAGACTTGCAAGCGAATACGCCGCCCCCCATTGAAGATGAGCAATTGCTCGAACAAGCGCCAACATTTTCTGATATTGAAACCTTGGAAAGTTCAGCACCATTACCTGAGATTGAATCAGCGGTCGAAGTTAAGAGCGAGCCTGTTTTTGAAGATCCGGTCGGCATTAAAAAAAGTACAACGATAAAAAATGCTGAGCCTAAGCCACAGATTAAGCCTGAGCAAATAGCAGATCCTAGCGAGCCGGTATTTACTACCTCGGAAACTATAGTTGACGAAGAGTTGCCAACGATAAGTGCTTTGGCCCAAGAAACCGCTGAGGTACAAGATATTGAAACTGTTAAGCCTGCCAAAGCGAAAGCTAATGCGAAGGTTGCAACCACAACCGTGCAACCTATTAATAAAGCAAAAACCAGAGCTGAGTTAAAACGTGATCAACTTGAAATGGACTTTGATCGTGCTAATAGCAACCGTAAAGTAGAAATTGAACAAGAAGTCTTAGCGTTATCAGTTGTCGTTAACGAAAACCAGTTGATCTCAGGTGCCGCTTTATTACCAAACTTTTTAACCTTAGGCTTAAAGTTTGGTGAAATGAATATTTTTCATCGCCATCAAGACAACGCTGGTAATGGTAAAATCACCTTTTCAGTCGCCAATATGGTGAATCCAGGTACGTTCGATTTAGATAATATGGAAAGTTTTGCCACGAAAGGTATCACTTTATTTATGACTTTACCTAATGCAGGCGACCCAGTAAAAGTCTTTAAGCAAATGTTGTCAGCCGCGAAACAAGTTGCTAATGAATTTGGCGGGCAAGTACTCGATGGTCAACGTAGCGTGATGACTAAGCAAACCGAGCAACATTATTTAAGTAAAATCAGAGAGTTTGACCGTAAAGCCCGCCTCGCTGGCTACTAATTTCTTCTAAATTATTAAGCCTCCCGATGGAGGCTTCTTTCCGTTAATCAAAATAGTAAAACCTAATGTTAAATTTTAATACAAAGCAATTATCGATCATTGAGCAACTTAACCAATCGCGAGATGTTTCTGCGCTCGAGTCATTATTTAATGAGCAAGACGCAAGTAAATTATCACTGAACAACCTATTAATTGTTCTTGAAACTGCTAATGCTCTATACCGCTCGGGCCAACCGATTATTGATGATCAGCTTTATGATGCTGTTTACTTGCAAGAATTAAAAAATAGAGAGCCAGGCCACCCATTTTTGAGCACGGTTGAACCCGAAGTTGTCATTGATAGTAAGACTGTGGCCCTACCTCAGAAAATGCTGTCTACAGACAAAGCCTATTCATTCGAAGAAATAAAAAAATGGATAGAGCGCTTAATCAAAGCGGCAAATGAACTTGATATTAATGATTCAGAAATAAACATTAGAGTTACCCCTAAGCTTGATGGTTATGCTGCTTTTGATGATGGATCTAAGCTTTATACTCGTGGCGATGGTAGCCGCGGACAAGATATCACCAGAGCATTTAAGCGTGGCCTTAAAGTTGCTGAGCAGGGTGAGCGAGGACAAGGTCCTGGCGAGATTGTTATCAAGAAAAGCTATTTTGACAATGTGTTAAGTGAAAACTTTGAGAATTCCAGAAATATACAAGCCGCGATTATTGCTGAGAAGAAAGTTGATAAAGCTGTGCAAACAGCAATCGATGCCGGCGCTTGTGTATTTTATCCATTTTCTTTAATTACTAACTGGACTGGACATTACAGTGAAGTATTAAGCAATTTTGAAGATATAGTTGAGCGTATATGGAATGCGGTTGATTATGATATTGATGGCGTTATTTTTGAAGTAACTAATGACGATATTAAACAGCATATGGGGGCCACAAGGCACCACCATAGATGGCAAATTGCGTTTAAAGTGAATGATGAGTCAGCTGAGGTTAAAGTTCTAAGAGTGGTGCCACAAACGTCAAGAACAGGGCGAGTTTCACCTGTTGCAGAGTTAGAGCCAACAAAACTAAGCGGCGCTACAATAAGTCGCGCAACCGTGCATCATTATAATATGGTTAAAACCAATGGCGTTGGTCCTGGAGCTGTTGTACAACTGGTTCGAAGTGGTTTGGTTATTCCAAAGATTGAAAAAGTAATAACAGCGGTATCTCCCGAACTGCCAGTAAATTGCCCTAGTTGTGGTACTCATATTTTATGGGATTCGGATCATTTGGTTTGCCCAAATAAAACCGACTGTCCAGCACAAACTGAAAACACTTTAGTTCATTTTTTCAAAACGTTGGGTAATAACGATGGTTTCGGCCCTAAAGTTATTGAGAAACTTCATGAGCATGGACTTAAACGAATTCATGAAATTTATGATGCTGCAAAAAATAGCTTTGTCGGCTTTGGTTTTGGTGACAAAACCGCCCAAAATCTAGTTGAACAATTAAAAGCGAGCAGAGAGATAGAAATAGAGGATTGGCGATTCCTTGCGGCATTTGGTGTAAGTAGACTTGCCGGCGGCAATTGCGAGAAGCTGTTACAGCATCATTCCTTAGATGAACTTTTTCAAGCCGGTGTTGAAGATTTAGTTAAGCTTGATGGTTTTGCCCAAGTTAGCGCTGAAGCGATTGTTGAGGGATTAGAAAATGTAAGAGAAGAGTACTTTAAAGTTAAATCATTAAACTTTAACTTAGCTATAACAACTAAAATTTCTGAACAATCAACTGTTGAAACACCAATTCTTGGCAAGGTGATCGTATTTACAGGCACTATGTTACAAGGCTCTCGTGGCGATATGGAAAAACAAGCCAAAGCACTTGGTGCTAAAGTAGCTAAATCTGTTTCCAGTAAAACCTCTTACCTTGTAGCGGGGGAAAAAGTTGGAGCAAATAAAATCAATGCCGCTAAAGACAAAGGGGTTTTGGTGTTGTCTGAGCAAGAGTACCTTGAGTTATTGAGTGATGCCTAACTCCTTGATGGCTTGATTTTCTATTACTTGAAATGATTTGTTAAGGCTTTCATTATTAGCAACTGTTATCATCGCGTTGGCTAAAACTGACGCTTCTATAGGCTTAACAGCTTTCAGTGGACCGATAAACATAAATGAGAACACCTTACAAAAAAGCGCGGTAATGTGTTCTAAACGCCTAAACTCTTTCCTATCACCTAGTAATAAACTTGGTCTAAACACAAAAGTCGCATTTAAATTTAATGTTTTTAATGCGCACTCCATCTTACCTTTTATCTGGTTGTAAAATGAATTGGACTTAGGGTTTGCCCCTAATGCACTAATCACTAGAAATTTATTCACAGCATGCTTTTTAGCTAATTTGGCTATATGAATAACCAAGTCATGATCTATGTTAGTAAATGCAGTGCGACTACCCGCTTTTTTGATTGTAGTGCCTAAACAACAGAATACTTCGTCTACGGCAAACAAATCTTCGTTACTGTTTATATCATCAAAATTGACAACTACTTGGGTTAGTTTTTTATTAACAACCGGAAGTGGGGCTCGAACAGCAATAATCACTTTTCGGTAATTATCATTATCAAGTAATAATTGCAAACAATGTCGGCCTGTTAAACCTGATGCGCCCAAAAGTAAAACTGATTTCATCTGTACTATATTCTCTATCTTTTTTATATCATTTTGTAGTAAAGAATAGCATTTTTATAATAAATTTTAATTAAAGAATGAATGAAAATTCACTTGAGAAATAGATAAATTTTTTATAAAAAAATGCTTGCAAATTTTCAGGCCAATAAAAATAAGGGGTGTGAAAAGTTATCCACTGATTCTGTGCAAAACTTTTTTTCTCTGCTATGAGCGACTGTAATTAAACTGTAACCGCAATGTAATGTTACGAAATTTCGTAATTGTAAATCATAGCTTACCTTATAGTGCCCATATTATAAGGGATTAAGTTTTATGCACAGTGTTATCCACAGGTGTTTTTGCTGGAGTTTAAACATTAAAGTTCTTATTGATTTTGATTGTTTGCATAATATTCAGCATATATGAATAAATGAAACTTTATAGAATGTGAATTTCTGAAGGTATTAGCATTGGACAATTGGCACAGTTTTAATATTTGCAGCTTATTTAGTCATTCTACTGTATATTGCTACAGGCCTTATGAAAAAGGCTTTGTAGAGTAATTAAGTTTTCTTCAACTACGAAATATTCGTTATTAAAGCAGGGCGTTGTAAACAGCAACGACTAAAGCACTAATTAAGACCTTTGCCAGCAGTAAAAATTTAATTAGTACAAAAGAACAATTTAATCACCATCTACAAAATGCGCTTTATTTTAATTGGTTTACTATTTTTAAATTTTCAATTTAGTTATCAACAGTGTATAAATGCATCATTTTAGTGCGAGTTTAGAACCAAAATGCGGTCAGTTTATTTTTTTTGCTGTGCTCATTCCGACAAACATTACCAGAATAAATACCAATATTTTTTCATTGCCAGTACTAAGGTTCGCTAGGGCTGGTCCCGGACAAATCCCCACAACTCCCCAACCAATGCCAAAAATTCCAGCCCCAATAACCAACTTTTTATCGACTTCATTTTTAACAGGTAAAGCGAAAGAGTTATTTAATATTGGTTTTATCATTCGCTTTATTAATAATTGGTATCCGAGTGTATAAATAATCAAACCTCCACCCATAACGAAAGCTAAACTAGCATCCCATTGGCCAAATATATCAAGAAAATTTAGTACCTTTTTTGGTTCAACCATTTGGGCCACGGTTAAGCCCGCGCCAAAGGCCAAACCACAAATTAAAGCGATCAAATTATTTATCATACTTTTACTCGTTGATTTCATCAGAATGCTCCGAAAATATGACGAATGAAGAAAACAGTGACAATTGCTGAACTCATAAAAATGAGCGTTGCATAAATCGATCGTATTGAAAAGCGACCAATGCCGCAAATACCATGGCCGCTTGTGCAACCTGAGCCATACCTAGAGCCAAAACCAACCAAAAAAGCACCAACTATAATCGCTGGCCAGCTAAGGTCAATTTGTTGAGGCAAAGAAAACCCTATAGGCATAACCAATAAAGGCCCTATAATTACCCCAAGGATGAAAAACACTTGCCAGCTTGATCTGATCGGGTATTTATCAAATACTTGGGCAAAGATCCCTGATATACCGGCAATTTTACCGTTTAGTATTAACAGTGCTAAAGCTGAAAAACCAATAATCAAGCCACCAATTAAGGCGCTAAAAGGCGTAAAATCTGTCATCTTATATCCATAGAGTTATTAATTATTAACTTTTTTTAAATTGTTATAGTATAGTTTGATTCATCTATACTATAAAAAATTAACTTAATCTATTTATGTCTAGAAAACTACCCGCATTACATTTATTCAGCATTTTTGAATCGGCGGCAAGACTGGAAAGTTTTAAACTTGCCAGTGAAGAGTTGTTTATTACTCCTTCAGCTGTTAGCCATCAAATAAAGTCATTAGAAGAATTCATTGGTTTTGAGCTATTTGTTCGTAAATCTCGAGGCGTAAAAGTTAATGCTGCTGGCAAAATGTATCTGGATTACGTGCAGCAATCGTTAGCGTTATTGGAGCAGGGCACTAAATCAATTAAAAATAAATACCTATCACCCAGCCTTAAAATATCAACGTTTCCAACCATGGCTGCCAATGTGATAATTCCACAACTGAACTCTTTTCAACAAGCACATGCGGATATTGATATTCGTATCGAAACAGGCATGAATGTCGCTGATTTACGTTATGAAGATTTTGATTTGGCGATACGAATAGGGCGCGGTGATTGGGAAGGCGTTGAAGTTAGAAAGTTGATGGATATTCATGTTGCTGCAGTGTGCTCGGCAGAATTTGCCAATAAATATAACTTAACAGACTTATCACAATTAGGTGATGTACCTCTTATTGACTTATCTAATATGGATAGTGTTTGGCAAACTTGGGCGCAGGGCTTTGGTATTAATAATTTAACATTAAAGCACCAACTTACTTTTAGTAATTACGATACGGCTCTACAAGCTGCAGAGCAGGGGTTAGGTTTGGCTTTTGCTATGCTACCGATTGAAAATTTATTATTAGAGCGAAAATTACTTATAAACCCATTTGAACTTACGTTGAAATATCCCTTATCGCTTTATGCTGTGTATCGGAAAGAAGATAAACAGCGACATGAAATTCACTGCTTTTTAGATTGGTTAGAAAAATTTCCTGCCTTAAAAAGTTAAGGGTGAATGTCATTCACCTATAGAGTGAATATTATCCTTTTGTCAATTTTGTCTGCAATTCCTATTATTAGCCTTATCAACAAACACTATTCATTGTTAAGGAAATAGAAATGATCACTCGCAACCAAGTTACTATGTACCGTATTATTGCTTCTGTTATTGTTGCAACACCGCTAATTATTGAAGTGAGTTTTCAATGGAGTGTTTTATACGCGCTATTATACTTACCATTGGCAAGCTTAACATTAGCTATAGTGGCTAAGTATATTGATTATAAGTTGATGGCTGTGTTGTTATTACAAGAGAAACAACGAACGTTTGCTAATCAATTCCAGTTACTTACAAATCCGGTGGAGCATATACATAAACGTGCGGCATAAACCGCTACAGGTATTTACGATGGATGGTATTAGAATTAGTGTGGGGTTAAAAATAACAGTGCATTTTTTTGATCAATTTCAAATTTGAAATGCTGTAAGAAATTCATTCCTAGTAGACCATCAGCTTTGTCTAAACCTTCTAAGTCCATTACGACAACTTCAAAGTCATATAGTGCTCTACCTGCTAGCCAAAACTCCTCAATAACAACTGAAAATGCTGTTTCATTGCCTCCGGCAGTGCTTATGTTTAAACGACGATTGGTTTTTATCAAATCGGTGCTTAATAATTGTTTATAAAAGGCTGTGGAAATCACTGTTAAAGATGCTCCTGTATCAATCATTAGGTGTGACAGATGCTGTTTATTTAATGTTGCTTCAACAATAAAGTGTTGGCCTTTTCGGACTAATTTTATCCCTTCTTCGGCTAATACAATTGAATCTATTAATGTATTTAAGGCGTTAATTTGGCTAATATAATCTTCTTGGTATTTAATATTATCCAAATAATTCATTGCCGCTTGAATCTCATTTAGGTGTATATAGGCTTCGGCTAATACGAGTTGATAAGGGGGATAATTAGTTTCGTTGGCAAGCACTGGCTTAGAAAAGTTAACGATACTTTGCCATGCTTTTTGACGTTTTAAAGCGTTAGTGTGTTGCCGAAAAAGTTGATGGGCTCGTTGATGCCACATTTCTTCTTTTTCTAAGTTAAACGCATTTGCGATCAAATCATAATAAATATCTATAGCAGCACTAGGTTTATTAACCGCAACCAGCCATTCTATTTTAATTTCTAACCATTGTTCGTCAAAAGGGAAACGCGCCAAATAAGCTCGTAAAAAGCTACTTAATAAACTAAATTTACGGCTTGCTAGCCATTGATTACCTGCACTAAGCCATTGTTCAGTAATTAAGTGGCTGCTTGCTGGATTAATTGCTGCAATTTGTTCGAGGTGATCAATAGCTGCGATAAACTGGTTGGCATAAAATAATTGTTCTGCCTTTGCAATTAACAAGTTGATTTCAGCTGTTTTGTCATTTGCAACCATGGCAGGACTTAAGGCTTGCTTTAATGCATCGTTATTCGAGATGCTATTGTTAAATGGCGGATCTGACAAACCTTTGTTTGCCTGAGTTAAGTTGTTGCGAGTGAATTCAACATTATTATGATTATTTTCCTTGTGCTCATTTATGCTCTGTAATAAATAAATATTAGTACCAATAGATACGGTCAGTAATATGCTAAGTAAAACAACTAGTTTGACGTTCAAAATTTACCCTTTTTACATAAACCCATAAATTTGCAGTACCTAATTCAACATTATGAATTTGGCAGTGTTTTTTTTCTATATTCCCTATAGTAAAGTGTAACGAATGCTTAGCAAGTTTTTCATCTTTATTTTTCTAATGACAAATGAATTATTGATAAAAAGGACATTAAAACCAATCTGCATAAGAAATGGTATAAGTTAAAATATGGTTCAAATGAAGAATAAAAGAAAGGTTACTCTTTACTCAACTGAGTTTGGCTATAAAGCTGTATTTAATGCAATGGCCAGCCCATGCGAAGTACTTATAAACTCAACCGACAAATATATCGCCAAGAAAGTTGCTCATGCTGTCGCTACTGAAGCTTGGCGAATTGAAGATAAATATTCTCGTTATCTAGACACAAGCGTTTGCTCTAAAATAAATGCAAGTAATGGTGATGTGGTTGCAATCGACGGAGAAACTTTAAAACTGCTCGAATTTGCGAAACAATGTTACAACATCAGTAATGGCTTATTTGATATTACCTCCGGCGTGTTGCGCAATGCTTGGAAGTTTGATGGTAGTGTGAATGTTCCTGAAAAAAATCAAATAGCACCGCTTTTGTCCAAAGTCGGTTTTGACAAGATATTGTTGTTAGCAAACTCCATCACACTGCAACCCGGGATGGAAATTGATTTAGGGGGGATCGGCAAGGAGTATGCAGTTGATACCAGTTTATTGATCGCTAAGAAGCTTACCGATATACCCGTATTAATTAACTTTGGCGGCGATATTTCAGTATCCGGAAAACAATATACAGATCAACCATGGCATATTGGTATAGACCCCCCAGATTTTGAAAATAAACAGCCTCTTATGGTTTCAATCAATGGTGGTTCAATAGCAACAAGTGGAGACGCTCGGCGCTATTTGTTAAAAAATGGGCAACGCTACTCCCATATATTAAATCCCAAAACCGGTTTTCCGCTACTAAATGCCCCCAAGTCTATAACTGTTGCTGCACCTAATTGTATCCAAGCTGGTTTTATTGCGACTTTGGCTTTGTTGCAAGGTGAATATGCTGAAAATTTTTTAAAAAAACAAGACATAGGCCATTGGTGTATTTGGTAGAAAAGTACGTAGCTTTTTACTTTATTTGCTAAATAATGCTGTAGATCTGAATTTTTATTAGATAAAACTTTGTTTTTTAGATAAAAAACTTTTTTATTTAACAAAAATCATGTATTTTCAACCTAAGCCGTTTTTAACAGCTATAATGAAAGTTCTGAACAACGTGTAAATTAATACATTTAAATTAAAGAGATGAATATGAGTAAAGGTACAGTAAAATGGTTCAACGCCGATAAAGGCTTCGGATTTATCACTCCTGAAAATGGCGGCAAAGATTTATTTGTTCACCATTCAGAAATCCAAAGTGGCGGCGGTTACGCAACACTTAACGACGGTCAATCTGTTGAGTACACTGAAGGCGAAGGCCAGAAAGGACCATGTGCTACTAATGTGATTCCACTTTAATTTATATTAAAGTTTACATTTAGTAATATATACAATAAAAACGCTCCAAGTACATTGTGCTCGGGGCGTTTTTTTACTTCAGGGAAGAAGGAATATCAATTTACCAGGAACCGTTCCTTCACATCCCTGTGAACACGGCATTCATGACATCGTGTAAATCATGGTTTGAAATTGATTCATTTCAGGGATTAAGTAAAGCAAATCGCTAGGGACCACTCCATCACATCCTGTGAACGTGGCATACGCAACTTCCATGTTGAAAACGGTATTAGATTTGTAATTTCAAATTTTGCTCTATGCTCTTAGTTTCTCGTCTCTAGTGCCTCGTTTTTTAGCTTTTACTGTTCAGCTATCCAGTCATTTACTTTTTGTTCTAAAATACTTAGTGGTAAAGCACCATTGAGCAGCACAACATCATGAAATTCACTGATGTCGAATCGACTGCCTAATAACTTTTTAGCTTGAGCTCTCAATTCAAGTATCTTCAACATACCTAATTTATAACCTAGGGCTTGCCCTGGCCATACCATATAACGCTCTATTTCAGCTTTAGCTTCTGAATGAGGGGCACCAGTATTTTCCATCATATAGGTTATTGCTTGTTCGCGAGTCCATTTTTTATAATGAATACCTGTATCTACCACTAAGCGGACCGCTCTGAATATTTCAGCTTTCAAGCGGCCTAGATTACTATATGGATCATGCGCATACATGCCCATTTCATAGGCAACCTGTTCTGCATACAAAGCCCAACCTTCAACAAAGGCATTATATGCGGCCAACTTTCTTAACAGCGGCATATTTTCTTGCACCATATTTAATGAGGCTTGCCAATGATGACCTGGATTAGTTTCATGAAATGTTAATGTTGGCAGATCAAATTTCGCTAAATTTTCAATATCCCTTAAATTGATCCAGAAAATACCAGGTTTTGAACCATCTAAACTTGGCGGGTTATATTGACCACCCGATGTGCCGTCTTCAATTTCTTTAGGAAATGCCTTCACTTCTACATTATAACTGATGGGAGTCTTAAACTGCTCTGGCATAATCTTATTAATCGCGATAATTTGGGCGTTTAAGTCATCAATTACTTGTTGCCGACCTTGTTCTGTATCGGTATAGGCAAACCTTGGCTCTTTTGCCAGGGCAACTAATCGCTCGGCAACACTTCCTTGTAAATAATTTAATTGCTGTAAAATCGAATCCATATCGGCATTAATTCGGGCCACTTCCTTAAGGCCTAAATCATGAATTTCATCAGCAGTTAAATTTGAATTCGCTTGGGTTTTAATCGTGTACTGATAAAATTTTTCACCATTAGGTTGAGCCCAAATACCATCGAACTTGGGGGCTTTGTCTTGTACGCTGTTGATTGTTTGAATGACTTGAGTCAAAGCTGGATATATTTTAGTAGCAAGTATCGTTTTTACTTTATTAACCAATAACTTTTTATCTGCTGTATTTATTTGCGCTATTTTATTTATAGAATCACTAAAATGAGTAAATAAAGTATTATTTTGTACAGGAACGTCAGTATAGCCAGTTAAATAATCGATGCTTGAACGGATGATTGCCGCCGGTGGGAGCCATCCTTGTTGGCTGTCTTTAATAAATACTTGTTCAACTTGTTTGATCTGCTGTGCAAAGGCCTCTAAGCGAGAAATATAATCATTAGCATCATTAGTTGAGGCTATCTCTTTACCATCGGTAAAAGTATAAAGAGTATCGATTAAAGGACCGTTAATTTGAGTAATAATAAATGGTTGATGACCAAAATATGAATCAATAAAACCGATATCATGGTCGGGTGAACCGGCAAAGTAACGATATAAATTTGCCATCACTCGACGGTTATCTTCATCATTTTCTTCGTGGTTACTTTCTAAGTTTGCTAGTAAGCTTGCTGTTTTTGCCAAGCTTTGTCTAAATTGTGCCGTGGCTTCAATATCGTAATTATCAAGTAGGTTTTGATAATAAAAACCTGCATCACTATTTTTAACGCCAACCATTGAGGCAAATTGAGGTTTATATTCTAGAAACGTTTTAGTCGATTTATCGATCGTTTCATAAAGTGATATTTGCTCTGGCTCGGCTAAAGCGGTGATCACTTCTATTTGTGGTTTTTGTTTAGATTCTACTATGGTAACTATTTGCTCTTGGTCAGAACAACTTGTACAAAGTAAGGTCGTTGGTATAAAAAGCATGAATGCTAATTTCATTTTGTTTAGCCTAAAGAGATCCAATATAAAGAGTTTACCGTATTATTTTTAATAAGTTATATAATTTTGCTTTGTTTTAGGCGATGAAGCTTTTACAATTTAACTATCAACGAATATGAAGCTTAGATATGAAAAAAATATTATTAATTGCCTTTACTGTATTTACATTGATTGCTTGCAGCACATCGCCAACGGGGAGAAGGCAGGTACTTCTTCACTCATCTAGCGAACTCGATAAAATGGGCGCGCAATCATTTGAACAAATGAAAGAACAAGAACTTATCAGCAAGGATATGAAAGTAAATCAGTTTGTACAATGTGTTGCCAATGCGATTACCCCTAATGTTAACTCTGATGTTCATCAAGGGGAATGGGAAATTGTTGTGTTTGATTCTGAGCAAATCAATGCTTTTGCTTTACCTGGCGGGAAGATTGGTGTTTATACCGGGATATTGAATGTGACAGAAAATGCGGATCAACTTGCTGCAATTGTAGGCCATGAGATTGCTCATGTAATTGCTCAACATTCCAATGAACGATTATCGTCAAACCAATTGTCTCAGGGGGCTTTGGTTGTTGCTGGAGTTGCAGCTGCATCGAGTGATATTGATAATAAAGCGTTAGTTGTGGCAGGGGCAGCCGTTGGGATGAAATACCTTTTGTTAATGCCGTACAGTAGGGCACATGAATCTGAAGCTGATATTATTGGCCAAGATCTAATGGCAGAGTCAGGTTTTGACCCAAGGGCAAGCGTAAAACTTTGGCAGAACATGGCAAAACAGAGTAAAGAAGCGCCGCCAGAGTTTTTCTCAACTCACCCGTCAAATCAAACTCGAATTACAGATTTAACCAATCATTTACAGTTCTCAGAGCCTTTATATGCTCAGCGTAGTTCTAACCCTGAATGTATCAAACCGGTTATACCTAAACCTAAAGCGAAGCCTAAACCTAAGCCCGCTAATGAAAAGAGCAATGATACGAAAAAAACTTAACATTTAATTAATTTTGGATAAATAGAAAAAACCCTAAAAAATAGACTTTTTTTTAGGGTTAACCTCTACAGTAATTGCCTTTACTATGCTAAACTTGCCGCCGAATTTATTCCGAACAAGAAAGAAATATGTCTGATTTTACAAGTATTGAACAACGCGTAAGTTACGGCGTTGGCCGCCAATTAGGTGAGCAGTTACGTAACAACCCTTTTAAAGATTTTGAAGTTGCCGCTGTACAAGCTGGTATTGCTGACGCTTTAGCTGATGCTGCTAGCCAAGTAAGTCAAGAAGACTTACAAGCTGCTTTCACTGTAGTGTCTGAAAAACTTCAAGCACAAGAAGCTGAATTAGCAAAAGAAGCATCTGCTGCTGGTGAAGTATACTTATCTGAAAACGCTAAACGTGACGAAGTTACTGTTACTGAATCAGGTCTTCAGTATGAAATACTTGAAACTGGCGATGGCGAGAAGCCAACTGCTGCTAGTACTGTTAGCTGTCACTACCACGGTACATTTACTGACGGTAACGTATTTGATTCATCTGTTGAACGTGGCCAACCGGCTGAGTTCCCAGTTGGTGGCGTTATCGCTGGTTGGACTGAAGCATTACAAATGATGCCTGTTGGTTCAAAGTGGCGTTTACACGTACCATACAACTTAGCGTACGGTGAGCGTGGCTCACAGGGTGCAATCCCTCCTTACGCTACTTTAGTATTTGACGTTGAGCTTTTAGCTATCGTTTAATATTTTAAGAAAACCGGGGCTTCCCCGGTTTTTTTTGGAAAAATATTAAAGAAACGAGAAACGAGAAACTAAAAGCGTGATCTGGTTTTGTTTATATATAGTATGTGAAGCAACAAGAGGGGAAGTTTAAAAGGAAGAAGTAAGAAGTAGCGACAGAAATAGAATAGGGTAACATTACAGAACAGCACATTGCTTTTCGTTTCTCGTTTCTAGCCTCTCGTTTCTAATAAACATATTTGCAATAACGGCTGCTAAGTCGGTATTGCAAAAATGTTTAATAACAAAAAGAGAATTAACAATGACAAAAGTTGCCATTTTAGGTTGTGGCGGCCGTATGGGTCGAAACTTGTTACAAGCTGCACTAGAACATGAAAAAGTTGAATTAGTTGGCGGTTACGTGCGTGAATCATCTAGCTTGAATGGCGTTGATGCAGGTGAACTTTGTGGTTTGGGACTAAAAGGCTGCCCAGTAACCTCGGAGCTTAACCAATTAGATGCTGCCGATGTTTTCATTGACTTTACTTCTATTGAATCTACAAAAGCGCACGTTAAATGGTGTAACGATAATAACAAAGCGATTGTTATTGGCACAACCGGATTTAACGAAGATGAAGTTAATGAATTACAACAGCTAGGTAAAGACATACCTGTAGTGCTAGCCCCTAATACCAGTGTTGGCGTTAACTTATTATTTAAGTTATTAGAAATCACTTCAAAAGCAATTGGTAACGAAACCGATATTGAAATTTTTGAAGCACATCATCGCTTTAAAAAAGATGCGCCTTCAGGTACCGCAATGAAAATGGGGCAAGTCATTGCCGATACATTAAATCGTGATTTAAATAAAGTTGCTGTATATGGACGTGAAGGAATTACTGAAGAACGTGCAAAAGATACCATTGGCTTTGCCACGGTACGTGCTGGCGACATTATTGGTGAACATACCGCGTTTTTTGCTGATCTTGGTGAGCGTTTAGAGATAACGCATAAAGCGACCTCAAGAATGACATTTGCACTTGGCGCAATGCGAGCAGCAGTATGGCTCAAAAATGCACCAAAAGGATTTTTCGACATGCAAGATGTGCTTGGATTGAAATAGATAACTATCTATTTTAGCAGTTTGAACATGCTTTTATAGTAAGTTGTGTTAAAACTGCAAAAATCTTTAAAATTGTTATGGACGAATTGCGCTGTAACGCGTAAAATACGCCGATTTTGCCGAAAAATAATTTTTGGCATGAAATATACATAATAATTACTATTTGTTCGGTTGCTAACCATAAACACTTAGTAGTTATTGATACTTTGATTCATTATGGAGGTTAAATTGACTAAATCTGCCATCTTGGTACTGGAAGACGGTACTATTTTTAAAGGCACTGCTATTGGCGCAGAAGGCACATCAGTTGGTGAGGTTGTATTCAATACAGCAATGACTGGCTACCAAGAGATCTTAACAGACCCATCTTACGCTGAACAAATCGTCACTTTGACTTATCCCCATATCGGAAATACCGGTACCAACGCTGAAGACGCAGAATCTGCGAACGTTTGGGCTAAAGGTTTAATCATTCGTGATTTGCCATTGTTAGCAAGTAACTTCAGAAATGAACAAAGCTTAAGTGAATACCTTATCGCTAATAACATTCTCGGTATCGCCGATATTGATACTCGCAAACTTACTCGTATATTACGTGAAAAGGGTGCTCAAAATGGTTGTATCATAGCTGGTGACAACTTAAATGTAGATGAAGCATTGGCTCAAGCAGAAGCATTCCCTGGTCTTAAAGGTATGGACTTAGCAAAAGTAGTTTCTACAAAAGAATCTTATACATGGACCGAAGGCAGTTGGCAGCTAGGTAAAGGCCATGTAACTCCAGATGAGCTTCCTCATCATGTAGTGGCTTTTGATTTTGGCGCAAAACGTAATATTTTACGTATGTTAGCAGACCGTGGTTGTAAACTTACCGTGGTGCCTGCACAAACTTCTGCAGAAGAAGTGTTAGCAATGAATCCAGATGGTATCTTCTTATCAAACGGTCCAGGTGACCCTGAGCCATGTGATTATGCCATTGCTGCAATTAAATCCTTCCTTGAAACAGATATCCCAGTATTCGGAATTTGTTTAGGTCACCAATTACTAGGTTTAGCTAGTGGCGCACAAACAATTAAAATGAAGTTTGGTCATCATGGTGCTAACCATCCAGTTAAAGATATTGAGCGTGACGTTGTAATGATCACTTCGCAAAACCACGGTTTTGCGGTAGATGAAAGCAACTTACCGAGTAACTTAACTGCCACACATAAATCATTATTTGATGGTTCATTGCAAGGTATTCATCGTACTGATAAGCCTGCTTTTAGCTTTCAGGGTCATCCTGAAGCAAGCCCCGGCCCACACGATGCCGCACCTTTGTTTAATCACTTCATTGATTTGATTAACACCAAGAAAAATAATGCTAGCAAAGCCCAATAGACTGATTAACTAGAGTAAATAAAATGCCAAAACGTACTGACATAAAAAGTATTCTGATATTAGGTGCAGGTCCAATAGTAATTGGTCAAGCCTGTGAATTTGACTATTCAGGTGCACAAGCCTGTAAAGCTTTACGCGAAGAAGGTTACCGAGTAATACTAGTTAACTCGAACCCTGCAACCATCATGACCGATCCTGAAATGGCCGATGCAACTTACATCGAACCAATTCACTGGGAAGTTGTGCGTAACATTATTGAAAAAGAACGCCCTGATGCCGTGTTACCTACTATGGGTGGCCAAACTGCTCTTAACTGTGCTTTAGAGCTTGAAGCGAAAGGTGTACTTGCTGAGTTTAACGTTGAAATGATCGGTGCAACTGCTGATGCAATCGATAAAGCAGAAGATCGAAGCCGTTTTGACGTTGCGATGAAAAAAATCGGTTTAGATACACCACGTGCGAAAATAGTACATACCATGGACGAAGCAATCGCAGCTTCCGAATTCTTAGGTTTCCCATGTATCATTCGCCCATCATTTACTATGGGCGGAACTGGTGGTGGTATCGCATATAACCGTGAAGAGTTTGAAACTATTTGTACTCGTGGTTTAGATTTATCACCAACTTCAGAGTTATTGATTGATGAATCATTAATTGGTTGGAAAGAATATGAAATGGAAGTGGTTCGCGACAAAAATGATAACTGTATCATTATTTGTTCGATTGAAAACTTCGACCCTATGGGGATCCATACTGGTGACTCAATTACTGTAGCACCGGCACAAACCCTTACCGATAAAGAATACCAAATCATGCGTAACGCCTCAGTTGCAGTATTACGTGAAATTGGTGTTGAAACAGGTGGTTCAAACGTACAGTTTGGTATTTGTCCTGATACTGGCCGTATGGTTATCATCGAGATGAACCCGCGTGTATCTCGCTCATCGGCATTAGCGTCAAAAGCAACTGGTTTCCCTATTGCGAAAATTGCAGCTAAATTAGCCGTAGGTTACACGCTTGATGAATTAAGCAACGATATTACTGGCGGTGCAACTCCAGCATCGTTCGAGCCGACAATCGATTACGTAGTAACGAAAATTCCTCGTTTTAACTTCGAAAAATTTGCTGGCGCAGAAGATAGACTTACTACGCAAATGAAATCTGTTGGTGAAGTTATGGCAATTGGCCGTAACCAACAAGAATCAATGCAAAAAGCATTACGTGGTTTAGAAGTTGGCGTTAACGGCTTCGATCCTATTGTTGATGTGACTAAGCCTGGTGCTAAAACTAAAATCATGCATGAATTGCAAGAAGCTGGTGCAGACCGTATCTGGTATGTTGCCGATGCATTTCGTTTAGGTTTAACCTTAGAAGACGTATTCCGTACGACTAAAATTGACCGTTGGTTCTTAGTACAAATTGAAGACATTATTAAAGAAGAGCAAAACATTGCTGCTGGCGGTATGTCTAGTTTAACAACTGACTATTTGCGTAAGCTGAAGCGTAAAGGTTTTTCTGATAGCCGCTTAGCTGATGTTATTGGTGTTGCTGAATCTGAAATCCGCAAAAAACGCCATAATGCTGAAATTTTCCCTGTATACAAACGTGTTGATACCTGTGCCGCAGAGTTTAGTTCTGACACCGCTTATATGTACTCAACGTATGATGAAGAGTGTGAAGCTAACCCTACTGATAACGACAAGATCATGATCCTTGGCGGTGGCCCTAACCGAATTGGTCAAGGTATTGAATTTGATTACTGTTGTGTACACGCAGCTTTAGCATTACGTGAAGATGGCTTTGAAACAATCATGGTTAACTGTAACCCTGAAACTGTTTCTACCGATTACGACACATCAGACCGATTATATTTTGAATCAGTAACATTTGAAGACGTACTAGAAATCGTACGTGTTGAAAAGCCAAAAGGCGTTATCGTGCAATACGGTGGTCAAACACCACTTAAATTAGCACGTGCATTAGAAGCTGCTGGCGTACCAATTATTGGTACTTCGCCAGATGCCATCGACAGAGCTGAAGATAGAGAACGTTTTCAACAAGCGGTTGACCGTTTAGGTTTATTACAACCTGAAAACGCTACCGTGACTTCACTTGATGAAGCCATGGCAAAAGCTGAAACTATTGGTTTCCCATTAGTTGTACGTCCATCTTATGTATTAGGTGGTCGCGCAATGGAAATCGTTTATGACCTAGACGATTTACGTCGTTATATGACTGAAGCGGTAAGTGTATCTAACGATTCACCGGTACTACTTGATCACTTCTTAGATGATGCTATTGAAGTTGATATCGACGTTATATGTGACGGCACTGATGTAGTTATTGGCGGTATTATGCAACATATCGAACAAGCTGGCGTTCACTCTGGTGACTCTGCATGTTCATTACCTGCGTACAGCTTAAGCCAAGAAATTCAAGATGTTATGCGTAAGCAAGTTACAGCATTAGCCTTTGAATTAGGCGTAAATGGTTTAATGAATACGCAAATGGCCGTTAAAGACAATGAAGTTTACTTGATTGAAGTTAACCCGCGTGCTGCTCGAACTGTACCGTTTGTATCTAAAGCAACAAGTGTTCCTTTAGCGAAAGTGGCAGCGCGAGTAATGGCTGGTACGTCATTAAAAGAGCAGGGCATTACCACTGAAGTTATTCCTGAGTACTTCTCAGTTAAAGAAGTTGTAATTCCATTTAACAAGTTCCACGGAAGTGATCCTCTAGTTGGCCCTGAAATGCGTTCAACCGGTGAAGTGATGGGCACAGGTGATACGTTTGAAGAAGCGTATGCTAAAGCTAACTTAGGCGCAGGTGTTACCTTACCTAAAACAGGCCGTGCATTAATATCAGTTCGTAATAGTGATAAAGAACGTGTTGTCGATTTAGCTCGTCAATTGGTTGAGTTAGGCTTTAGCTTAGATGCAACGCATGGTACTGCCGTTATTTTAGGCGAAGCAGATATTCCGGTTCGTTTAGTGAATAAGGTTCATGAAGGTCGTCCACACATTGTCGATAGAATTAAAAACAGTGAGTACAGTTATATTATTAACACCACTGAAGGTCGTAAAGCGATTGAAGATTCTAAACAAATACGTGGCGCTGCGTTACGTTATAAAGCAACTTATACGACAACGTTAAATGCTGGGTTTGCTGTTTGTATGGCACATTCTGCAGATGACAGAAATAAAGTTAACTCTATTCAAGAATTACACGAAAGGTGTCAATAATGGCTACGTACCCTATGACAGTTCAAGGTGCTGACGCCCTTAGAGAAGAACTGGTTTATTTAAAACAAACAAAACGCCCTGAAATTGTTGCATCAATTGCTGAAGCACGTGAACACGGTGATTTAAAAGAAAATGCTGAGTATCATGCTGCTCGTGAAGAGCAAGGTTTTTGTGAAGGTCGCATTCAAGATATTGAAGGCAAACTGGGTAACGCGCAAATTATTGACGTAACTAAAATACCAAACACGCACAAAGTGATTTTCGGTGTTACTGTTACCTTACTTAATATCGAAACGGATGCTGAAGTAACTTACCAAATAGTTGGTGATGATGAAGCCGATATTAAGAACAACCGCATTAGTGTTAATTCACCAATTGCGCGCGCTCTTATCGGTAAAGTAGTTGATTCAGAAGTTGAAGTGAAAACGCCTGGTGGCGTTGTTGAATACGAAATTATCTCGGTTGAGCATAAATAAAGTTTCATTCGCTACATACTCTTAAAATTTGAACGCCCGTTAATGAAAGTTAACGGGCGTTTTTTTGTTCATAACAATCTTGCCTTAAACTACTTTGCCTACTTTCAAGTTAATACTAGTCACATTTTGCTACGATCTAGTTACATCTTGTTTTCAATTTAACCTGCTGAATAATATGTATATTTTATAAAAATGAAAAGAAATTGAAAGATAAATGAGCCCGAAATGAAGGGCCTTTTATTGTTTACGAGCCAAATTGTCTTTACTAATGGATGCAAGGCCAAAGTCATGTACTAACTATTAAAACTTTAAAAGTGCATGGCGTTGGATTTGTTTACCATTAATTGAAAACAAGAGGCAGAAATGATTTTTAAATCATCAACCGTTGCTTTAATAGTTTCATCTGTATTGGCATTTTCCGCCAATGCCAGTGATGCAGAAATAGCAGGCCAGCAACCTAGTGTTGGCAACACAGCTCAGGGTGAGGAAAACATAACATCCGATGTTAAGTCGGCATATGTTAAGAAAAATGAAGAAATGGGCGTGTATTTAATTCGCTTATCCGAAAAGAGTGCAATGGATGCAAGTTACTCTTATTTAGGTGATGACCGTAGCTCGATAGTTGCAAAAGTAGAACAACAACAAGATGCAATAATCAAAACTATACGGAGCTTGGACAACTCCGCGGTATTAACACGAAAAGCTCGTTTAACAGAGAATGTACTTTATGTACAAATGAACCATAGTGTAGCTCAACAGTTAACCGACCATTTTGATGTTGTTGCTGTTGAACTGCTTAGTGAAGAACCTAACTATAGTAGTGACGATGAGTTTAAACGTTTTCCATTTTTAAATGTGAAAGATGTCGGTGACAGCATCACTGTCGCTATTGTCGGTAATGGCATTGATTATACCCACAAATCACTCGGTGGTCATGGTAATTATGACATGGCCTGGGCAAATAGAAGTAATGCTTGGGATGGTTTTCCAACCGACACTGTTATTGGTGGTTTAGATTTCTCTGCAGGCGGTGAAGGTTATCATTTCATTGATTACAATCCCATCGAAGATGCTGAAGATGAAAATGTTAAATCTGGTGCCATCCCATCAGGAACTGCCGTTGCTGCACAAATTCTAGCACAAGCCCCTGATGCAAAAATTTTATCGTATAAAACCTGGGATTGGAGTAGTGCTTATTTTTTCCCTGTTTTAGATGTAATCATTGATCCTAACCAAGATGGTGATATTAGCGACCGTCCTGAGGTAATTGTACTCAATGCTTATGGCAATGGCGCATTTTACGTTGAAGATGATACCAATGGCTCATCACCTACTCGTGAAATAAACCTGGTTCGTCGTTTAAGTGCATCTGGCGCGTTAGTGGTGGTTGGTGCTGGTCAAACATACTTTAATTCTTACTTTAACTTAGCCTGGCGTGGTGCAGTACCAGAAGCATTAACCGTTGGCTCAGTGAATATTAATGAAGACTCAATTGTCCTGTCAGAGTTTACTCCTGCGGGTCCAACCCGTGGTACCCATCAGTTAAAACCCGAAGTTGTCGCTCCTGCAGAAAATGTTACCGCGCCTCTTGCTGGAAGTAGCGACGCAACAGCTGACTTTGCTGCTCATTCAACTTATGCTGCCGCCTACGCTGCAGGAGCTGTTGCTAAAATATTAGCAAGCTACCCAGAATTAAGTCCACTTGAAGCAAAAGCGCTAGTGGCAAACACTGCCGTTGCTGAAGGTATTCAAGGTTCATCTACTTATAACGAGGAACTTGAACGTAACATTACCAACGTTGCAGAAGTACCATTTATGGGCAGTGGTTTAGTCGATGGGGACACTGCTGTAACAGCAAGTGCAGTGGTCTGGGAAACGGCGAGTTATCAACCAGGTCTTGCTTTTGGCTTTGTGGAAGCATCGAGCTCGGCCACATTAAGTCGTGACATTACCATTAGAAATTTAACCGATAAAGTACAAACCTATTCAGTTACTACATTAACGAATGGTGATAAAGCAAATAATGGCGCAGTTAGCTTCATTTATCCTGAAACCATTAATGTGCCAGCAAATCATTCGGTGGTATTTAATGTCAGCATGACACTTGATGCCTCTAAATTAACAGAAAAAGGCATGTCATCTACCGAAGACTTCACTATCGCTAATTTCACCGAAGAAAACATTAACGGCTATTTAGTGTTTACCAATAGTGATGCAGCATCTGCACAGTTGAAGATGCCTTGGCAGGTATTTCCGAAAAATGCAGAGACCTTAGTGAAAAGCAATCAAACTAATAGTTGGCAAATGCCTTATGAAGCGTTTGATTGGCAAGATCAGCTTTGGGCGGCAAATGCTAACTCTTATACCGATACACTCGATCTGACTAATGAAGGGAATGCCAGCAAAACCATTTACACTATCCCACGTATGCGTTCAGTTGATACGATCACCGAAAGCAAGGCTGGTGGGCAAGGTCACATGATCAAAAACCTCGGTGCGAGTGTTAATACCGATATGTCATGTGAAGCGGGCAGCAAATTATCAGTTGCGGTACAAATGTTTGATAAATTCGACATTCCTATGGCGGAGCATTTTGATAAAGCTGGCCATTTGTTGACTTACTTCAGTATTTTTACTCAAGAGTATGTTGATCGCATGAATGGTGATGCACAACAAATAGACATGGACCAAAACAGAACTGACAACGATATTCTCGCTTATGTTGAAGTACTCATCGACAACGATGGTAAACCACAAGTTGAATATATTGATTATAGTCAAGAATATGAATGGTGGAATCCACGTAAAAGATTTGTTAAGTCTTCTTTAGGGGCGGATGTTAGCCTTGGAGACGATACTGTTGTTGCTAATATTTGTATCGATGAGTTATACCACGGTGACATTCAGTCGGTTGATAACTGGAACGAAAATCTAGGCTGGCAGTTTGCTACTGACCGTGATGCTCGAGCTGACATTCATGAAGATATGATCCGTTACAATCCTGTGATTATGGGACGCTCTTTTACCGAAATAATTGACCATACCGGCGAATATAACTACCCTGAATGGACATACACAAACTGTGATCCAAACGGCGTTGACTGGATGGGTAACCCGTTTCCGGAAGATTACTGTATTGAAGAAGCAAAAACGTTCGTTGCCTTTCATACTGGTATCACTAAGTTAAGCGATGATGAAAATGCTGAGCTAACCTGGTCAAATAAAGTTGACTTGGCAAGTGGTGAAAGTGCGCGAGTTTCAGTGACTACTGTTGATGATTGTAACCCCAACCTGATTTGGTTCGGCACTCGTCCTCCACTTCATGAAGCCTGTCCGCCAAGTGTAATGATATTTGAACTAGGTACAGATAATACTGGATTTTCTGGTACTGAATATGGCGCTGATATTGGCGTTAAAGCAGGACAAGGTTTTAGTACTTATGAAAATGCAGAAAACGGTTCAGTAATTGGTAAGCTAGCAAGGCATGCTGTTAGATTTTTCAATGAAGATGAGCACCAGGGCCCAATCTATTTAGTCAATGCTTTACCTGGAACTCCATTTAGTGTTGCAACCGATGGCACTATTTCTGTCGCTAACAGCAGTGCTTTAGATTACGAAAAAATCAAATCTTACACTCTTAAAGTACAAGCGGATTATGGAAACCGTGATACTCAAATTGTTGATGTAGTGATTAAAATTAACAATCGCAATGATGTTGCTCCTAATGTAGTTAAAGCTCTGAGGACAATCTCAAGTTCTGTCGGTAATCAAATTAATACTTCAGTAGCAGATGCATTTAGTGATGCAGAAGGTGACGGTATTACTTTTAGCGCAAACAATTTGCCACAAGGGATCGTTATTGATAGAGCAGGGTTGATTTCAGGCGTATTAACTCAAACAGGTAACTATGAAGCTACCGTTGTTGCAACCGATGGTATCAATTCAACAAATGTCCAAATGAGCTTTAACGTAACAGGATCTACAGATACTGCACCTGTAGATAACACTCCAATAGAAAACACACCAGTGGAAACTCTTCCTGTAGAAAATACACCGACTGATGATGTTAAAAAATCATCAAACAGTGGTGGTAGCACCAGCGCGTTCTTCATCTTGCTTGCTGGTATGTCGTTCATTAATCGTCGTGTATTTAAGTAATACTGAGTCATTAAAATTGAGAGGTAAGCGCCTCTCAAAGAGGAATTTATTGTGAATTTTAAATTAAATAAACTAGCGTTAGCTCTACCAATGAGCTTAGTGACTTTAGGGGCAGTAGCTGCGATATCAGCTGATGACATTCCTAGAGTTGAAGTAAATAAAGCGCAAAAAAATGCAATGTTAAAGGCAAGCAAAAAAACATTTGATAATCACTACTTCGTATTATTAGAAGATGAGCCCGTTGCACTATATCAAGGCGGAATAAAAGGTTTTAAAGCAACCAACGTTGCCGCATCAAATGGTGTAAACGCTAATCAGAAAGGTAAGTTAAACTTAAAAAGCTCAGCTTCAGTGGTTTATGGAGATTATCTTGCTATTAAGCAAAATGAAGCGTTTAGCAAAATCAAAACAGTACTAAAACGTGATGTGGTTTTGCAGGATAGATTTAAAGTTGCCCTAAATGGTTTAGTCATGCAACTGCAACCGAATGAAGCTTTGGCTCTTCGTAAAATCCCTGGTGTACTGGCGGTTGAAAAAGAAGAAGCGCATCAACTATTAACAGACGTTGGTCCACAGCATGTTGGTGCTCCTAGTATTTGGGAAAACCCCGATGTTGAAGGTTCAAAAGGCGAAGGTTTGATCATTGGTGTAATGGATACCGGTATTTCTTCTTATACATCAAAAGGCTGGTCTGCTGCAGATTTTGATAACAAAGAATTTCATCCATCTTTTGCCGATGTTGGTGTCGACGGCTACGACCATACTAACCCTAACGGCGAAGGTGTGTATTTTGGTGACTGTGTTGATTCACCGCACTGGTGTAACGATAAAGTTATTGGTGTGATCTCTTACGATGGCATGAAAACATCTGCGTTATGGGATCTGAGATCTGAAACCGGGCAAGATGATCACGGCCATGGCACCCATGTTGCTTCAACGATTGCCGGTAACCGTGTTGATAATGTGAACTATCCAACCGTTTATCCAGATATGGAGTCGCAATGGGATCATAAGTATTACACGTCTGAAACTGCTGTTTCTATCAGTGGTGTTGCACCGCATGCCAATATCATTTCGTATAAAACTTGTTCGGTAGAAGGCTGTGCACCAAGTGCTGCCGTAGCTTCTATAGAACATGCGATTGCGAATGGTGTTGATGTATTAAACTACTCGGTTGGTGGTGGTGCTTCTTCTCCCTGGTTTACTTCTGATGCCTTAGCATTTTTATCGGCCCGAGAAGCTGGTATTCATACTGCGGTGGCTGCAGGTAATTCAGGACAAGAAGGTGAAAAAACTGTTGGCTCTCCAGGCAATTCACCTTGGGTTACTACGGTTGCTGCATTAAGTCATTCTCGTGATTTTACTGAAGAGAAAACGGCAAGTTTTGCTGGCGGTGTGGCAGCTCTTGAAAATTTAGTTGGTAAAGGCGGAACTTCTGGCATCACGACATTAACAGATATTGTTTACGCTGGTGATATAGAAGATCCAATGGAGGCAGAGCTTGCCGGTGGTGTTGGCTATTGTGGTGAGTATTCATTGCCAGATTATTGGGATATGGAATCGATTGAAGGCAAAGTTGTTATTTGTCGACGTGGTGGTGTTGATGCCGATGGTCAACCACAAACTCGCCTTGCAAAAGGTGGCTCGGCTAAAAATGCAAAAGCAGCAGGGATGATTTTCATAAACTCAGATGAAGATCTCGATAATGTTGAAAATGATTTGCATGTACTACCAACAGTTCATTTAAATAAGGCTGATGGTGAGAAGTTATTGGCCTGGCTAGCTGAAGGTGAAGGGCATCAAGTTTCTTTTAGCGATTCTGAGTTAGTGCTTAATAATGATAAAGCTGATATTACTGCAGATTTCACTTCTCGTGGGCCTGATTATTTCACCGGAGATTATCTAATTCCTGATGTTGGCGCTCCGGGAGTTGATATTTTAGCTGGGGGCCTTGGCGATGGTATGCAAAGCAATGATTCCAAGGTTTGGGAAAAAGTAAATGGTGAATTCCGTTTCATGAGTGGCACATCAATGGCAACGCCTCATATTGCTGGCATGTACTTGTTAATGAAAGCCGCGCAACCAAACTGGACACCAGCAGAAGCACAATCAGCGTTAATGATGACTGCGTTTACTGATGTGAAAGAAGACGATGACCTTGATGGAATAGCTAATCGCGCCGATATGCACAGAACCGGTTCAGGTAGTGCGCGTGTTAACTTAGCGGTAAATGCTGGTTTAGTGATGAACGAAACACGTGCAGGCTATGAAGCTGCAAACCCTTCTGCTGAAAAGCTTGGTATAAGTGATTCTATTGCTGGTTGGCATGGTCAACCTCATCAAATGAACATGCCAAGTTTATCAAAAGGTGAATGCTTACTCGATTGTAGCTGGACTCGTACTTTTAAAGCGACAAAAGCTGCTACTTGGACGGTAACTTTTGAGTATTACAATGAAGGGTTTAGTTTAACAAGTGATACAACACAGTTTACCGTTACTGCTGGGGAAGAAGTTGAAGTTAACTTTAGCGCAAAAGCATTACAGGGATTAGATGGTGAATGGGCTAATGCTCGAGTAGTCTTAACGCCAGATGATGTTTCAATACCAGTGCAAACTCTACCGGTAACGGTTAATTTTATTGCTGGTATGGCGCCTGATGAAGTCGATGTTACAGCAAATCGTAATAATGACTCTGTTGGAGTTGATGGTATTGTGACAATTGGCTCTGATGATCTTCAAATGAGCAAATCAGGCATTGCTAAAGCCGATATTTATGAATTTGAATTAATGCGCGATGCGACTAATCAAACTATCTACCATTGGGATGATGCCGATAGTCAAACGATTCATGCTATTCCATTAAATATTCAAGCGGATTCTAAGCGTTTAGTCGTTGAGGTGCTTAATACGTCTTCGCCAGATCTTGATATTTATGTTGGTATCGATTCAGACTTAGATGGAGAGCCTTCTGTTGTTGAAATGGGATTAATGCCATGGATGAGTGCGACAGAAACCTCATATGAATTGATTGATGAAATAAGTCCTCGACCAGATACTTATTGGGTACTGGTTCATAACTGGGCTGAAGGTCCTGCACCATTAGCAGATAACGAAATGGTATGCGCTGAAGGCCAACAGGCTGACGAAGGTATGGTCTGTGCAGAAGCACCAATCATGGACAATGTTAAACTCTCTATTACGAACGTAAAGTACGATGAAGATAATATGTCTGTCGATATACCAGTCGCTGTTGAACCTCGAGCGCAAGTTTCTACTCGCCTAGGTTGGGATCAAGTAATGACTGAAGGTGATATTTACCATGGCGTTTTCTGGTTGGGCACATCCGCAGAGCTGGATAAAAACATTGGTGCAGTGCGCGTAAATATGACCCGCGGTGAGGATGATATAAAAGTTAGTGAACCAGTAATTAATGACGATAAACTTACCTTTTCAGTAAGGGTTGCAGCTAATAATAGTGTTGAAGATGTAGATTATGACTTTAATATGACGCTGGCTGATAATGTAACTGTAGATCTGATGCTAAAGGATGATGTTGTTGCTGGTGTAGCGATGAAATTAAATACAGATGAACTGGCATATAAAACCTCTGCTAATGAGCTTTCATGGTCTCACACACAAGCTGCAGGCTCTAATGCATTAGCGTTTAATATTGTATTAGATACATCTAATGTTGAAGGTATTATTGATACAACCCCTGTGATTGAGTCGTCAAAAAGCTCAAGCGAAATTACAGAGATAAAATCAACAGAACCTGTATTTGTTTCTGGGCGTCCTATAGTTACAGCTAACTCTTCAGCAGAAACGGTAGCTTCTGGTGAAATGGTTTCAATAACTGCTATTACCGTTGATGCAGTGATAGAAAGTCCTGAAATGTCATATAAATGGCATCAAACCCTTGGTCCTGTTGCTAGCCTATCCAGCGAAAGTAATGTTGTAAGCTTTATCGCGCCAGAGGTCATCAACAGCGAAGTGGTTAAGTTTGAATTAATTGCTTTTAACGGCCATAAATATAGTTTACCGACTGAAGTTGTTATGACTGTAGAGCCTAAGGTTGAAGAAGAACCTATTATTAAAGATGATGTTCTTGGCTGTACTTATGCTGAAGCAAAAAACTTTAACCCTGACGCAACTCAAGATAATGGTAGCTGTGAGTACCCAGTAACACCTACACCAACCCCTGATGTTATTGAGCCTGATGAAAAAAGCTCAGGCGGTTCAACTAGTTTAGGGTTCTTAATGTTATCTGCTTTTGGCTTGATGTTAGGTCGTCGTAAGTAATTTATTAAGTTCTCTTTTAAAATGTAATTAGGCTCCTTAACTGGAGCCTTTTTATTGGGCAACGATGTGCTTGTATCCGTTAGCCAAATTGATTTATATAATACCGGTTTATGCCAATTATCCAGTTACACTTCGCTACAACATGAACTTTAGCTTTAGCAACATTGAATTCATCCTTTGGCAATGGCTTGATAAGGTGTTACATGTACAATATTGTTGCCATGTTTATATCTTTGAGCGCCTTGCAAATATAAATTTTGGAGATAATATGTCTGCCTTAATATGAATACTTTTTTACTGAAAATGACAGGTTAAAGCACTTAATTTTATGATTTCACTTCCGTTTCAAAAATATAGTATCGGCCAATGCATAATTAACTGCGATGATATGTCTCTTAGCTATGCAGGTAATAGCATTAACTTGCCTGTTAAAGTGTTTGAGTTTTTAAAATTACTCATTATTCATGCAGAACAAACTGTTACCAAGGAAATGGCGATAGAACAAGTATGGCTAGGCAATATTGAAGTTGGCAAACGTGGTGCCGGAAACGCTATTTGGGCGTTACGCAAAGCATTTACTGAACTAGGGCTTGATCATGAAGTGACATTTAAAACCATCACCAAAGTTGGTTATCAATTACTAATTAAGCCACAAGGCATTGAAGCGGCAATTGTAACGACTTCTGAATTGCCTTTAGCGACAAGCTCAACAACCCGTCGTAAGAAGGTTGTAATTGTGACTCTGGTAATCTTGTTTATATCAGTACTCCTTTCGCTGCTTGAAGTTGAGAATCAAGCAGTCGTGAATGAAACTAAAAAAGTACAAAGAATTACCAGTTTGGAAGGGATAGAAGAGCATCCGAGTGTTTCTCCCGATGGCCATTACATGGCCTTTTTATGGAGAGCACACCTCAAGAAAAACCAAATATATATTAAAGATTTAACGGATGATGATGCACCTCTTCGTTTGATCAGCAAGGTTGCAAACGATCAGTCCTCGCCGAGTTGGTCTCCAGATGGTCAAAATATTGCCTATTTAAATGTTGATGAACAAGGCCAGTGTAGTGTCCATGTTCTTGAGCTGATTACTTTTATTGATAAAGAAATAACCAAAAACTGTGTAAAGTCTGGTTATTTAAATAATTTAGATTGGTCAAAAGATGGCAGTAAAATTGCTTTTTCTCGTTCGCTTGGCGATAGAATTGCGATATTTAGCTACCATGTGCAAAGCAAACAGGAAATACAACTCACTAAACCTAATGCCAGTGAGGAAGATACGTTAATGCGTTGGCATGCTGATAACCATACTCTGGCATTTGTTCGCTCAACCGAATTGCATGCAGAAATTCACTCTATCATAGATGATAGAGAGCAAACTTTAGTAAAAGATAAAGAAGTTATACTGGCGTTGGCTTGGGATAGAGGAGGAGAAAACCTGTATTTCAACTCCATGGAAGAAGGCTCATTTGTAATTCAAAAGTATAATTTGAATTACAAAACTCTTGAATCATTTCACCAAGATAATGAAATTCATAGTTTATCTGTTAATGACACAACAGATGAAGTGTTTTATACACGTCATGTTGCACAAGAGTCTATTGCGGTGCATTCATTAGAAGGTGGTAGATTACTTGAAAATATACAATCATCTTCGCGAGATATGTTTGGCCAGGTAGTACCAACAACATCCAATATTCTATTTCTTTCTAACCGGAGTGGTAATTGGGAAGTTTGGTTAAAGCAAGCAGATAAAAACATTCAGTTAACCCAGTCGAAAATACATGGTCTGGTATCGATTCCTGCAGTGTCGCCCATATTCGATCAATTTGTCATTGCCATGCGCCGACCAAATGCGCAACATCACAGCTTACATATTGTTGAACTACCATCGGGTAATCAACAGAAACTGCTAGACATTGACGGCGATGTTCGCAATCCATCCTATTCTGCTGATGGTAAACGGTTATATTTTTCAGCAAAAATTTCCGGTAAATGGGCAATATATCGATACACCTTTATTTCTGAAAAATTAGAGCAGGTGAGCGAAGGCAATGGTAAATATGCTGTTGAAGATGATGATGGAGGGATCTTTTTTACTAAAGATAATACCAGAGGGATTTTTCACCTTTCAGCAGATAGACACGAAACGTTAATTACCACAAAACTTTCTGATTTAGACTGGGGCAGCCTATTTTATAAAAATAAGACTTTGTATTATATCAAGCGAACTGAAAAGGCTGACTTTATTATCGCTCGCGACGGCTCTGGTAGCGAAGTAGAATTGATGACGTTGCCGCCAATTACTATTCGTAATGGCATGGGTATTTCACCGGGCGTGAATGACTCTATAATTTTTACTCTGCAAGGCATTAATGACTCAGATATTTATAAGATATCAATAAAATAAAATGCATATAGATAAATAAAAACTAGAAAACCTGCAGGTTTTGCAGGTTTTCTAGTTTAAAAACTTATAAAGCTTTCTAGCTTGGAACTAGATTTTCGGTATTACAATTTTTCTATCATCAGATTGACGATAGATGGCCAATACTTTGCCTATCGCTTGAACTTGAATTGAGTTAGTTTCTCTAAGAATAGCGTCAATGATTAATTGCTTTACTTCACGGTCAGTCGTATTTATTTTTACTTTAATTAATTCATGGTGGCCTAGGGCGTAGTCTATTTCAGCAACTACAGCTTCGGTAAGACCATTATTTCCTAATAACACCACTGGTTTTAAAGAGTGAGCAATGCTTTTAAGGTGCTGAATTTGTTTTTTTGATAGATTCATTTAAAAAATTTCTGTTAAGTTACTTGAATTCTATATATTTTAACGCCATCTTGTCATTAATACTAATTTATATCTGAACTTTTATGAGTAAAGCAAATAAATCAAGAACAGTAAGCTCTCAACGCTGGATGAAAGAACACTTTGACGACGAGTATGTAAAGAAAGCGCAAAAACTGGGTTTACGTTCACGGGCGGTGTTTAAAATTGAAGAAATTAACAACAAAGACAAGCTGATTAAAAAAGGCATGAATGTTGTCGATTTAGGCGCTGCCCCAGGTGGTTGGTCAGAGTACGCAGTGAAGGCCGTAGGAGACAATGGACAAGTGATAGCTTGTGATATATTACCTATGGAATCTTTACCAGGAGTGGCATTTTTACAAGGCGATTTTCGTGAAGATGCAGTTTTAGACACACTACTAGCTAAAATTGATGGTCGTAATGTTGATGTTGTTATGTCTGATATGGCGCAAAATTTCAGTGGTAATGAGTCAACCGACCAACCTAAAAATATGTATTTGGTGGAACTGGCGCTAGACATGTGTCATCAAGTATTAAAGAAAAACGGCAGTTTTGTTGTCAAAGTTTTTCAAGGGGCAGGGTTCGAGCAATACATGAAAGATGTTCGAGCTTGCTTTAATGTAGTTAAAACCCGTAAACCAGAATCTTCTCGAGCACGTTCAAGAGAAGTGTATATTGTAGCTACTGGTTACAAACTGTAGTAGAGTTACGTAAGAAAAGGCCTATAATAGAGGTCTAATACTTATATAAGTCATCGCAGCATTTTTTTAACAAGAGGTCCTCAAGTTGAGCGATATGGTAAAGAATCTTATTTTATGGTTAGTAATAGCCATTGTTTTAATGTCAGTATTTCAAAGTTTTACTCCAGGCACTGCCGCGGGGAGCAAACTCGATTACACTAAATTTATTAACGAAATTCATCAAGGACAGGTTGCTGAAGTTCGAATTGAAACTGACGGCGTTATTAATGGTACCAAACGTAATGGTCAAACCTTTACTACCTTGATACCTACTGCTTATGACAAAGACTTATTAAGCGATTTAATTGCGAACAATGTAAAAGTTGAAGGTGTACCAGAAGAAGAGCCTAGCTTATTAGCTAGCATTTTCGTCAACTGGTTCCCAATGTTGTTGCTTATTGGTATTTGGATTTTCTTCATGCGTCAAATGCAAGGTGGTGGCGGCAAAGGCGCAATGAGCTTTGGTAAATCAAAAGCCCGTCTGTTATCAGATGATCAAATTAAAACCACTTTTGCCGATGTTGCGGGTTGTGATGAAGCGAAAGAAGAAGTAGCTGAATTAGTTGATTACTTACGTGACCCGTCAAAATTTCAAAAATTGGGTGGCCGTATTCCTTCCGGTGTTTTAATGGTTGGTCAACCGGGTACAGGTAAAACCTTATTGGCAAAAGCCATTGCCGGTGAAGCAAAAGTACCATTCTTCGCAATTTCAGGTTCTGACTTTGTTGAAATGTTTGTTGGTGTTGGTGCATCACGTGTTCGTGATATGTTTGAACAAGCGAAAAAATCTTCGCCTTGTATCATTTTTATTGATGAAATCGATGCCGTAGGTCGCCAGCGTGGTGCCGGTTTAGGTGGTGGTCATGATGAACGTGAACAAACACTTAACCAAATGCTGGTTGAAATGGATGGTTTTGAAGGCAATGAAGGCGTAATCGTTATTGCTGCTACTAACCGTCCAGACGTATTAGATCCTGCCTTACTTCGCCCTGGTCGTTTTGACCGTCAAGTAACGGTTGGTTTACCTGATATACGTGGTCGTGAACAAATTTTAAAAGTTCATATGCGAAAAGTACCTTTAGGTGATGATGTTGATGCTGCTGTAATTGCTCGTGGTACGCCTGGTTTCTCTGGTGCTGACTTAGCAAACTTGGTAAACGAAGCTGCATTATTTGCTGCTCGTACCAGCCGTCGTTTAGTCTCTATGGTTGAATTTGATAAAGCTAAAGACAAAATCATGATGGGCGCAGAACGTCGTTCTATGGTGATGAGCGAAGAAGAAAAAGAAATGACTGCTTATCATGAAGCAGGACATGCCATTGTTGGCCGTTTAGTACCTGAACATGATCCAGTATACAAAGTAAGTATTATTCCTCGTGGCCGTGCTTTAGGTGTCACTATGTACTTACCAGAAAAAGACCGAGTCAGTCATTCTAAACTGCATTTAGAAAGTATGATCTCATCACTTTACGGTGGCCGTATTGCTGAAGAAGTAATTTACGGTAGCGACAGAGTTTCAACCGGTGCGTCAAATGATATTGAACGTGCCACTGAAATTGCTCGTAAAATGGTAACTCAATGGGGTTTATCTGAAAAAATGGGCCCTATGCTTTATGCTGAAGAAGAAGGAGAAGTGTTCTTAGGCCGAAGTGCTGCGAAAACCAAGCATATGTCAGATGACACGGCAAAAGAGATTGATGAAGAAGTTCGAACTTTCATTGAACGTAACTACAAACGTGCTGAAGATATCTTAAAGAACAATATGGATATTTTGCATGCGATGAAAGATGCATTAATGACTTATGAAACAATTGATGCATGGCAAATTGATGATCTTATGGCTCGTACGACAGTTCGAGCACCAAAAGGTTATGGTGATGAAAAGCCTAGCGACACACCACCAAGTTCAACATCATCTACCCCTGATGTGAATAAACCTGCAGACGAAACGTCGAGCTAAACATAACTGATAAAATAATTAGTTAGTATTAGAAACCCGCTATTTAGCGGGTTTCTTGTTTTTAGGAATTAGCAATTAGAAACGAGAAGAATAGAAACGAACAACATAAAGTGCGGAGTGATCCCAACCTCTTGAATCCGAATACCCATTTCTTGAATCCGAATACCCATTTCCTGAATCCGTGTACTCACTTCCTGAATTTATTTCAGGATCTAACTATTTAACTGTATTAAACTTTTTAGCTCTTTTATAATACGGGTCAAATTAAAGGCCAGCGTGTATCTAACTTCCTATTTATATGAATAAGACTGCAAACATTATTAAATTTGGTACAAAACAATTAGACCTTAGTGAAGTACAGATCATGGGGATTTTAAACGTAACCCCTGACTCCTTTTCAGATGGTGGCAACTTTAATAATATCGACCATGCAATTAAACAAGTACAAACAATGGTAAATGATGGTGCAACCATCATTGATATAGGCGGAGAGTCGACTCGACCTGGTGCTGTCGATGTTGAACTGCAAGAAGAGTTAGATAGAGTTATCCCTGTCATTGAGGCGATAACTGAACGCTTTGATACGGTTATCTCAATAGATACCAGTAAAGCAGAAGTGATGCAGGCTGCAATAGTCAGTGGTGCAGGCTTAATTAACGATGTTAGGGCATTACAAAACGAAGGTTGCCTTGATGTTGTTGCCAAATCAGATTTACCTGTTTGCTTAATGCACATGCAAGGCATGCCAAGAACCATGCAATCAGCACCGCACTACATTGATGTTGTGCAAGACGTGATGAGGTTTTTCCAACAACGCATACAGGTATGTGAGCAAGCGGGAATAAAAAAACAGCGAATCATACTCGATCCGGGCTATGGTTTTGGTAAAACCTTAGAGCAAAACTACCAGTTATTAGCAAATCAAAGCCAGTTACTACAAGTGGGTTTACCCATTCTTGCCGGTTTATCAAGAAAATCAATGATTGGTAATTTACTCAACTGTTCAGTTGAGCAACGTTTAGCCGGTAGTTTATCTGCAGCTGTTCTTGCCGCATTAAATGGTGCTAAAATAATACGAGTTCATGATGTAAAAGAAACTGTTGATGCCGTTAAGGTTTTTAATGCAATGGTTGCTCAAATTAATAATTAAACACGAAGGGAGTTTATTTACGTGTCGAGAAAATACTTTGGAACAGATGGTGTACGTGGTTTAGTTGGCAAAGATCCAATTTCGCCTAAATTTGTAATGAAATTAGGCTGGGCTGCCGGTAAGGTATTAGCAACCCGTGGCACTAAAAAAGTATTAATAGGTAAAGATACCCGTATATCTGGCTATATGCTTGAATCAGCCTTAGAAGCCGGTTTTTCTGCGGCTGGAATAGATATTGGCTTAATGGGCCCTATGCCAACACCTGCTGTAGCATATTTAACGAAAACGTTTCGCGCAGAAGCCGGTATTGTGATCAGTGCCTCACATAATCCATTTTACGATAATGGCATAAAATTCTTTTCAACGACCGGTGAAAAGCTTCCTGATGAAGTTGAGCACGCCATTGAAGCGATGATTGATGAAGAAATGGATTGTGTTCACTCTGCTAAATTAGGCAAAGCAGTTCGCATTGATGACGCCGCTGGACGTTACATTGAATTTTGTAAAAGTAACTTCCCGTCAGAGTACTCATTAAATGGCATGAAAATTGTTGTCGATTGTGCCAATGGCGCAACTTATCATATTGCTCCAAGTGTGTTTCGCGAATTAGGTGCAGAAGTTATCGAATTTGCTTGTGAACCAAATGGTACAAACATCAATGATGATTGTGGTGCTACCTCAATGACCAATATTTCAAAGTTGGTACTTAAAGAACAAGCCGACCTGGGTATTGCACTTGATGGTGATGGCGATCGCTTAATGATGGTTGACCAAAACGGTGATGTCATTGATGGTGATGAAATCATCTATATCATCGCTAAAAATGCCCAACAACAAGGCAAGCTTAAAGGTGGCGTTGTTGGTACTTTAATGAGCAATATGGGTTTAGAACTTGCGTTAAAGGACTTGGGTATCGATTTTAGCCGAGCCAAAGTTGGCGACCGCTATGTCATGGAACAATTAAAAGCTAAAGGCTGGCAATTAGGCGCAGAAAACTCTGGCCATATCATCAACCTTAATTGCACCTCAACCGGTGACGGTATTATTGCCGCTTTAAATGTACTTGAAGCCCTCTGCCAATCGGGCAAAACGTTAACCCAGCTACGTACTGGTATGACTATGTTGCCGCAAATTCTTGTTAATGTTCGTTTTAGCGGTAAAACCGACCCGCTTAATGACGATGCGGTTAAGCAAAGTGTTATTGATGTTGAAAATGAGTTAGCAGGGACTGGTCGAGTGTTATTGCGCAAATCAGGCACGGAGCCTCTTATTCGGGTGATGGTTGAAGGTCCTGAGATGGATGAAGTGGCACGTTTAGCAAACATTATTGCCGATCAGGTTAAAGCTGTTGATGCACAACATTAATCTAATATAGTTCGATTAGTTGCTGTAAAAATAAGCAAAAAAACGGCTTGCTAATTTAATCTCTTGTAACTTAGCTTTGAGTTCGATAATATCTCGCCGTTTTATTAAGGGAAATACTATGAGTAGACAAACAATAGTTGCCGCTAATTGGAAAATGAATGGTAATGCAGAGCTTGCAGCACAAATGTGTCGTGGCTTAAATGATGAAGAGTTTAATGCTAATCATCAAGTGGTTATTTGCCCTCCAGCTCCTTATTTAGCTTTAATAAGAGCAAATATTAGCAACAGCCAAATTGCTTGTGGCGCCCAAAATATTAATGAAAATGAAAAAGGTGCCTTTACCGGTGAGATTTCAGCTTTAATGCTGAATGATTTACAGGTACAATACGTGATTGTTGGTCATTCTGAACGTCGCGCGATGTTTCAAGACAGTTCAGAGCTTGTTACTGAAAAAATTGCTTATGCTCTAGCGAGTGGTTTAACGCCAATTTTATGTATTGGTGAAACCCTTAAAGAACGTGAGAATGGTCAGACAGAAGCTAGACTTAGTTATCAACTTGCACCAGTCATTGCTAAAGTTGGCATTGAAAGTTTTAAAAATATAGTTGTTGCCTACGAGCCTGTTTGGGCTATCGGAACTGGTAAAACTGCATCTGCTGAGATTGCTCAGCAAACCCATGAGTTTATTCGTAACTACTTAGCTAGTTTTGATGCTGATGTAGCACAACAAGTACCGCTACTTTATGGTGGTAGTGTTAATGCGAAAAACTGTGAAGAATTATTTGCTCAAGCTGATATCGACGGTGGTCTGATAGGCGGTGCGAGTTTAAACGTTGAAGAATTTAAAAAAATCTGCCAAGCAGTATAGGATTTAGAAATAATGTTGTATCAAATATTAATCGTTGCTTATTTAATTATCGCACTTATCTTAGTTGGGTTTATCTTAATCCAGCAAGGTAAAGGTGCAGACATGGGCGCTTCATTTGGCGCGGGTTCATCAGCAACTATCTTTGGTTCAAGTGGTTCTGGTAACTTCATGACTAAAACTACTGGTATTCTTGCCACACTGTTTTTCGTATTAAGCTTATTTTTAGGTAACCTTACTGCACAGCGCACTAAAGCGACTGAAGAGTGGAGTAACTTAGGCGGCGCCGAGCAAACTGAAAGTGTTGCCCCTGCTACTGACGTACCAGTAAGCGAAGATCAAAAAGAAAGCGACGTACCAAACTAAACCATCGCTCCTCTAAAAAATTAGCGTATGTGGTGGAATTGGTAGACACGCAGCCTTGAGGGGGCTGTGCTTCACGGCGTGAGAGTTCGAGTCTCTCCATACGCACCAAAACAAGGTTCTTTAAGAACCAATAAAGACCAGAGTAACCTTTAGAAGTAAGGTGCTCTGGTTTTTTTATGTCCCAAGCTATTTCATAAGATTTTTTTCAATCCACACTTTTTAGGAGTACCACTATCAAATCGTAAATGCTGGTACTACTAAAGTAGTTAGAAGTGTTACTCCACACTCCACACTGAATGGATTCATTGAGATAATGTCAGTAAAGGCTAAACCAGCGTTTATATCAAACGCTAGTTAATATGACTTGTTAGTAAACTAAGTTCAAATAAGTTGCTTTTAAAATATCTAACTCCGCTTGCGCATTTGAATCAAAAGAGTTATTTAAAAGATTGATATCTGCCGAAATATCGAGAATTTGTGATAAACCGACAGGAGATGCACTTAACTGGTTACTGGATAGGTCAAGGTCTATCAACGCTCTGTTACTGCCCACATCTACACTGATTAATTGGTTATTCGATAGATCAAGATCAGTCAAAGCGGTATTAATGCTTACATCCATACTGATTAGCTGGTTATTGGATAGGTCAAGGTAAGTCAATGCGGTAGCATCGCTGACATCCACTTGGATTAGTTGGTTATACGATAAACCAAGCTCAGCCAAAGCGGTATTATTGTTCACATCCACACTGGCTAGTTGGTTACCGGATAGATAAAGTTTGGTCAATGCGGTGTTACTAGTTACATCTACGTTGGCTAGTTGGTTTCTGGATAGATAAAGCTTGGTCAATGCGGTATTTCCGCCCACATCGACACTTATGAGTTGGTTATTCGCTAGATCAAGCTCAGTCAATGCAGTATTACTGCTCACATCGACACTGGTTAGTTGATTATTCGATAGGCCAAGCTCAGCCAATGCGATATTACTGCTCACATTTACATTGGTGAGCTGGTTATTCGATAGATCAAGCTCAGCCAATGCGATATTACTGCTCACATTTACATTGGTGAGCTGGTTATTCGATAGATCAAGCTCAGTCAATGCAGTATTACTGCTCACATCGATACTGGTTAATTGATTATTTGATAGATCAAGGCCAATCAATGCAGTATCACTGCTCACATCGACACTAGTGAGTTGGTTACTCGATAGATCAAGGTCAGTCAATGCGGTATTACTGCCTACATTCACACTGGTTAGTTGGTTATTCGATAGACCAAGGTCAGTCAATGCGGTATTACTGCTTACATTCACACTGGTTATTTGGTTATTCGATATATCAAGCTCAGTCAATGCGGTGTTACTGCTCACATCGACACTAGTTAATTGGTTGTTCGATATATCAAGCTCAGTCAAAGCGGTATTACTGTTTACATCCATACTTGTTAGTTGGTTACTGGATAGGTCAAGGTCCGTTAAAGCGCTAGCACCGCTCACATCCAAGTTGGCTATTTGGTTATTCGATAGATCAAGGTCAGTCAATGCGCTATTGCTGCTCACATCTATACTGATTAGTTGATTACCCGATAGGTCAAGTTCAATTAATGCAGCATTACTGCTCACATCCACGCTGGTTAGTTGGTTACTAGAAAGATCAAATTTAGTCAATGCGGTGTTGCTAGTCACATCTACGTTGGTTAGTTGGTTTTCCCAAAGATAAAGCTTGCTCAGTGCGGTATTGCTGCTCACATCGACACTGGTTAGTTGGTTATGATAAAGCTTAAGTTCAGTCAATGCGGTATTACTGCTTACATCAACACTGGTTAGTAGGTTATTCGATAGGTCAAGGTAAGTTAATGCGGCATTACTGCTTACATCGACACTGGTTAGTAGGTTATTCGATAGGTCAAGGTCAGTCAATGCGGTATTACTGCTCACATCAACACCAGTTAATTGGTTACTGGATAAGTTAAGGTTAGACAATGCGGTATTGCTGCTTACATTCAAACTAGTTAATTGGTTACCGGATAAGTTAAGGTCAAACAATGCTGTATTGCTGCTCAAATCCACACTAGTTAGTTGGTTACTAGATAGCCAAAGTTGTTCCAAAGAAGTAAAGATTGCTATACCGTCAATACTGGTAATTGACTTTGAAATACAGCTAATACTTTTTACATGGTCAACGTAAGTTGCAGTTTGCTCAGCCAGGCAAGCTAAAAAATTAGCATCCGATATTTGAGATATTACATCACTAACAAGCAGCTTAGTCACCATAATATCTACTGTGGCAGTGGCTGTGGCTCCTTCATTATCGGTTACTGTTAACTCAAATGTTAAGGTTTCATTAGTGTCAACAGCGGGGACAATAAAAGTGATTGTTTCAACATTTGTATTAGTTAAAGTAGCTGGAGTGCCTACGGTTTGCTTCCATTGAAAACTGCTAATACTACCATCACTATCCGTAGCGCTACCAACTAAAGTGACCTCATTTAACTCCATAATCGTTTGAGTATCGCCAGCATAAACCGAAGGAGTCTTATTTGTATTTGTCGCTGTGGGGGGTTCTGAATTTGCAGCTGGGGTGGATTCTGAATGTTTGTCTCCACTGCAAGCAACTAATTGAGCTGCAAATAAAATGATTATTAATTGTATATTAAAACGACTCATACTAATTCCCTTCTGCTTTTAATTATTAATGTTAGGAATGAGTCATAAAACATTATTGCTATTTTTTGAACATTTCCCTGTGTTTTTTAAGGTTAGTACACACAATAAATCTGGTCAATTATATAATCGTCAACGGCTGCTGTTTGTTATGAGAACAACCGATGGAAGGGGGATATATCGCTTACTTCTATGCTCTAATAAAGGGACATTGATGTGATTATTCAAGTCGTTATCCGCAAGTAGTGATGCAGAGTGGGCATTTATTCATGGTAGCTAAAATAGAGAAAGGTATTTGACCTATTGACGATAAGTTTAATACTTCATAGCAATCAATAACAGTATCTTTCCTAAGTTAAACGCTTAAGAGACCAGGGATAGAAACGGATTTAAATAATATCAATATGGAGTCCATCGTGACGCTTAAGTTATATTTAAAATTAACTACGACTCTGCTTTTATGTCTGTAATACAACACTAAAGAGTTATTGTTAATTTAATTACCGAAATAATCCTGTAATTCATTTATTGTCGGTTGATGTCGAAATACGAGTTTTCCGTCAACGAAAATATTGGGTGAATGTTTAATGTTGTATTCATTGACTAGTTCGGGATGAGACTCAATATAATCAATATGATATTCGACTCCAACATTTTGCAGTTCGCACTCAAGGTTGGGAATGCAAAAATCGGTTTGGGTAACCAAAAGCTGAACGTCCATGAAAATTCCTTATTAAAAACACGTTATACTTTTAAGTATAGTGCGGCATTTAAGTTATGGTCAAACTAACGACATTATACTGTAAAAATAATGCTCTCAAGAGCAGGAGCATTTAATATCAAAGTTTAGCTGTTTATAGCTACTTAAGATAAAGACCACTCACTACTTAGGTGTTCTGCCCATTTGGGAGTACCAATATTCGCTCCTGAAATATTGCCATGTGGCGTAGCCTCCATCAACTTAGTATATTGCTGATGGTTTATTTTAACCAAGTTTTGATGATCGCCCGCTTCGATATAAACATGGTCGGCATTAAGCAAGACATCGTCAACCATCATATTCATTTTATAGGCTGAACCTATCGCTGGAATTGCCCCTTGCTCACAATCGGTAAATATATCGCCTAAATGCACCTCATTAAGCAAATGGTACTCTTTGCCGGTTAGTTTATTTACTTGGCTGATTGATAGTCTATGACCGACGGATAAGGTAGCCATTAAGTAATCACCTTCATTACTTTGTAAGACGATCGCCTTGGCAACCTGTGCTGTTGGCAAATGGGCTGAGTTGGAAGAGTCTAGAGAGGAGTTGGTACGTCGATGTTTGACTAATTCATAATCTACTTTTTTCTTGGCTAGGTACTCATCAAAGGTAATTGAAATGGCCATTTTGCTCTCCTATTTTATCAACTTCGCTATTTATAAGTATAGTCAATATTAGTTGATTACTGGTCTTGTTGTGGCAAAAATACTGCTTGTTGAGCTTCTTGCAAATTGAATTGTTTTAAAAACTTTGTTTATTTTTTATGTGTCGTGCTTTCATGACCATGTTTCGTGTTCAGCTATACTTTTACAAGTAATGTTAAAGAGGGTTTGATGGCATGAAAAAGATTGACGCAAAACTTATACAGCGTGTTAACCAGGCGTTTGTTAAAGTGAAGCGCAGCCATTTTATGCCTGAATCATTACGTCATATGGCTGATTCAGACAGGCCATTTTCAATTGGTTTTGGTCAAACTATCAGCCAGCCATATACCGTCAGAAATATGTTGTTATGGTTAGCGCCACAAAAGGGCGATAAAGTATTAGATGTAGGTTCAGGCTCTGGCTGGAGTACGGCATTATTATCATGTTTGGTCGGTGCTTCTGGCCGAGTCTATGGCGTTGAAAGAATTTCTAAATTAAAACTTTGGGGTGAACATAACTGCCTTAGCTTTGGTTGTCGTAATGTTCAGTTTTTTGTTGCCGAGCAAAGCTTAGGCTTGTTAGATTATGCCCCTTATGATCGAATATTGGTCAGTGCTGCTGCAACTGAGCAAATACCTCACGAATTGCTCGCCCAGTTGGCCCCAGAAGGAAAAATGGTGATACCTGTCGAGCATATTATTTATGAGCTAAAAAAAAGTTTAACTGATAAAATAGATTATTGTCGAAAGCATGCTGGTTATGCTTTTGTTCCTTTGGTCATTTGATAAATGCGTTTGATTTTCATGTGATTTTTTTTACAAAACTTTTAAAATATACTACAGTTAGCTGAACTGCTTGTTAATAAGCAGTTTTTATGATGTAAATCATATGCTTGCAAAGCAAAAAATATACAATAAATCTAAATATAAACAGGGAAAAATTATGAAAAAGATTTTAATTTCAGCAGTTCTTTTAACTGCTTCTTCATCTGCTTTAGCGGCAGCTCCTGGTGGACCTAATTGTGGTTGGGGGAATATGCTGTTTGAAGGACAATCTGGCACTCCTACACATGTAATGGCATCGCTGACTAATGGCTCTACAGGCAATGCTACTTTTGGTATGACTTTTGGTACTAATGGTTGCTCTACATCTGGTGCTTTAACTTATGGTGGTAAAGAAATGATCGATGTAAGTTTGATCATGGATGAATTTAGTGAAGATGTTGCTCGTGGTGACGGTGAAGCTATCACTGCTGTTGCAGTATCTATGGGGGTTGAAGAACAAGATCGTGCTAACTTCAAACGCACTTTACATACTAACTTCGATAAAATGTTCCCATCTGCAGATGTAACGACAGAACATGTTGTAGCAACTATGTTCACTGTTCTTGAAGAAGATGCGCAACTTGCAAAATATACTGTTGCAGATCAGTAATTTGTAACAATGTGAATAAGGGGCTGCCAAGCCCCTTTTATTTGAAAAAAATTCTTTAAATTCCTTCACGAAACTGTATAACTAACATAAGCCTAGATGGCTTTGTTGGTTATTGTTTTAACCACAATTTCGATTTAATTAATAATAAAACGGTAGTCATTGTTATATGAAAAAACGTTTCGCCTCTCTTTATGTTGTGTGGGGGTTAGTGACAAGCAATTTAGTTTTCGCTGAAAATGGCTTTAATGATCAAAATATAAAACTTAGTAGCCAACAGCAGCTATTAGCCGATGATGAGTTTTGGTTAACGCTTTTATATTATCAAAAAAATGATGTCCAATCTGGTTATCAAAGTTTTGTTGATGATAACCGGTTCTTTTTTGCCGATGATGGCAAAGAAAACCCATTTGCTGAATTGACTTCAACGCTTTCAGCATTTAAAAACACTCCCGAGTCGCAATGTTTATTTCCTGCACGCTTAAAATGGTTAAGCGAAAAGGAGCCTGAACTATTAGCAACGTTCCCTAAGCCTGAATGCAACGAGTACAAGTCTTGGCGAAAAGATCTAAATACTGAAACTGTGGTACTTGTCTATGCATCTAGTCAATTAAACAGTCCATCTTCTATGTACGGTCATACCTTTATAAGGTTTGACCCATATAATGTTGAAAATAATTCAACCTTGCTTTCCCATGCGATAAATTTTGGCGCTAATATTCCGGTCAATGAAAATGGTTTAATTTATAGTATTAAAGGGCTGGGAGGGGGCTATCCTGGCAATTTCGCATCAAATCCATATTTTGAAAAAATTAAAGAATATAACCGCGCAGAAAATCGCGATTTGTGGGAATATAAACTTAACTTAACCAGTGATGAAGTTGATATTATGCTTGCCCATGTTTGGGAGCTTAGAGGAATAAATTTTGATTATTATTTCTTTGATGAAAACTGTGCGTACCGATTACTGGAATTGATTGATATCGCCAGACCAACGGCTAAGCTTGTTGATGAATTTCCAGGAGTTGCCATACCCATTGATACTGTTCGCGTTGTACATGACAAAGGTTTAGTCACAGATGTGCACTACAGGCCATCGGCACGGACTCATTTAGATAATCAGCTGAATCATCTCAATGAAAAGCATCGTGAATTAGCAATTAAACTATCAAATGATATTTCGGTGCGTGACTCCAATGAATTTCATTCTTTAACGGTTACAGAAAAAACAAAAATTGTTCATGCAAGCTATCGTTTGATTCGTTATTTAACCAATAAAGATGAACGGACCAAAGCGGTGTCAAAACGTAGTTTTCAATTATTACAAATGATGCGTAAGCATTCGGCAATCCAACCCCCAGAGCCAAAACGCCCATATAGGCCTGACTTAGGTCATGACACTACTATGTTGTCAGTTAAGCTGGGGGAAAGTAATGAACATGCGTTTGTCGATTTAACCTATCGCGCTAGTTATCACGATTTACTCGATAATATGGCCGGGTATGATAACGGTATGTCTTTGAATATGGGGACTATAGCCCTACGTGCTATTGATGATTCCTTGCAATTACAGCAAGCAGAATTATTAGATATTACCTCATTATCTCCTAGAATGGATTATATTCAACCATGGTCATGGCAAGCCAATATAGGTATCGAACGCCAATGGACAAATATGGAAGATGAATTAGTAGTTCAGGCCCATGGTGGAGGCGGCCTTAGTTATGAGTTGTTTGGGCAGGATAGGTTGTTTTTAATGACAACTGGACGGGTAGAATATAATGAAGGGTTAGTTAATATTTGGGGAATAGCGCCAGGTGTTGAAATAGGATATTTAAATACTTGGCAAAACAGCAAAACGCTTCTAACGGTAGCACATTATAAATTTATTGATGATAAAAGCCGCACGGTTTATAAACTTGAACACAACTGGGCTTTATCAAATGATCACGCTCTTAGAGTGCATGCAAAAAGGAGTCATAATGATGATATCGATTATGAAGAATTTGGTTTATCTGTTCGCGGTTACTTCTAATTTTGAATAATGTAAAAGCAATTTATCCCCATTTATTAACACTGTTCCTGTTGTGTACATTATCGGGTTGCCAAGGATTATTGTTTTATCCAAGCAAGGACATGGTGAGAACGCCGGCTGATGTTGAGTTGTCTTATGATGACGTGTATCTAGATTCAACGGGTGGCACTAAACTTAATGGCTGGTTTTTAGCTGTCGATGAAGGTAAGGAAGTTAAAGGTACTGTTTATTTCTTACATGGCAATGCACAAAATATATCCCAGCATTTAGCATCCGTTTACTGGTTACCAGAGCAGGGCTATCAAGTTTTTTTACTTGACTATAGAGGTTATGGCAAATCGACTGGAACACCATTACTTAGTGACGTTTTAACTGATATAAATGTAGGCTTTGAGTACATAGTTAATCACCCTGGCACTCAGAATAAACCTTTATATATATTGGGCCAAAGCCTTGGCGCATCTATGTCTGGTTTTCTTGTAGGTAGTCAGCCAAAAATGCGCGATAAATTATCGGCGGTAATTCTCGACTCAGCGTTCAGCTCTTATGCGGATGCCAGCCAACATGTTGCTAGTCAAAGCTGGGTAACCTGGCTGATTCAGTATCCAGTTGTTTGGTCGATGCCAGATGATTTTGATTTAATTGATGTAGTGGATAAAATATCACCGACCCCTTTATTAATTATCCACGGTAAACAAGATCGCATTATTCCTTATCAACATTCGCAGATATTACTGGCTAAAGCAAAACAGCCGAAAGCATTATTAAGTTATAATGGTGATCATATTTCAACCTTTTCCGATGTTGGCAACCAACAGTTATTGGTTGAATTCATGCAACGCTATCAAAAAGTTAAAATTTCAAGTAAATAAATTGAACTTTTCAACACTTAACGGTGTTTTGTCCCAGCTTGGTATTGCGAATTATTCACTTCGGATATATAATTCAACCAGCTTTGACGTGGAATGGTTTTTTCCCCTACAACTCTAAGGTTAAATTCCTCAAGTTTCACGTGCCTGTATTAGATAATTCATGGTAGATACCTACCAATTTCTATTACTTGTACACAAAGGGTTGTAACTTTAAGCCCCGCGTGAATAGGGGCTTTTTTGTATCTGCAGTTTAGTAAGTTGATTATAAACTGAAATACAAATTTGCTTTTGAATTGTAGTATCAACAAGGTTGGTACTGTTATTGGGCTATATGCCCATTTTTTGTTTTTGGAGAAAATGATTGAGTAATTTTGAACAAAAATTAACTGAAATGTTACGTCCATCTGTTGAAATGACAGGTGTGGAACTATTAGGATTAGAATTTATTAGTGCTGGTAATAATTCAGTTTTACGTTTGTATATCGATCATGAAAACGGTATCGATGTTGATAACTGCGCCGAAGTTTCACGCCAAGTTAGCGCAATTTTAGATGTTGAAGACCCAATTAGTAGCGAATATAACTTGGAGGTTTCATCTCCTGGTGTAGATCGCCCATTATTTACCAAGCCTCAATATGAGCAAGTAATTGGTGAAACAGTAGAAGTTAAACTTGGTATGCCATTAAATGGCCGCCGTAAGTTTAAAGGTATATTAGAAGCCATTGAAGGAGACAATTTAATCGTTGTTGTTGATGGTCAAGATTATGAATTACCAGTGTCAAATATTGACAAGGGTAATCTAATTGCAAAATTTTAAGAATTTAGTAGTAAAGATTATAAGAGAGGCTAAGTAGAATGAGTAAGGAAATATTACTGGTTGTAGATGCTGTTTCAAATGAGAAAGCATTATCACGTGAAAGCATTTTTGAGGCAATGGAAACAGCCTTAGAAACAGCAACCAAAAAAAAATACGAAGGCGAAATTTTAGTTCGTGTTGAAATTGACCGTGAAAGTGGTGAGTTTGATACTTTCCGTCGTTGGGAAGTTATTGCTGACGATGCAGAAATGGAAAACCCATACGCACAAATGGGGTTAGCCGCAGCGCAATATGATGATGAAACTCTTGAGTTAGGTGGTTTTGTTGAAGATCAAATTGAGTCAGTTAAGTTTGACCGTATAACTACGCAAACTGCAAAACAAGTTATTGTACAAAAAATTAGAGAAGCTGAACGTGCCAAGGTTATTGCAGAATACGAAGATCAGGTTGGTGAAATTATCACTGGTGTTGTTAAAAAGGCAAGCCGCGAAAGTGTTATTTTAGATTTAGGTAATAACGCTGAAGCAGTTATCTTTCGCGATGAAATGCTTCCTCGTGAAGTGTTTCGTCCAGGCGATCGTATTCGTGGTTTATTGTTTGAAATTAAACCAGAAGCACGCGGCGCACAATTATTTGTAAGTCGTGCAAAACCTGAGATGCTAATTGAATTGTTCCGCGTTGAAGTACCAGAAATTGGCGAAGAGATGCTGGAAATAAAAGGTGCTGCTCGTGATCCTGGTTCTCGTGCAAAAATAGCTGTTAAATCTAACGACCGCCGTATTGACCCTGTTGGTGCTTGTGTTGGTATGCGTGGTTCACGTGTACAAGCCGTTTCTGGTGAGTTAGGTGGTGAGCGTGTTGATATCGTATTATACGATGACAACCCAGCACAATTTGTTATCAATGCTATGGCGCCGGCTGAAGTAGCATCAATCATTGTTGATGAAGATAACAACACTATGGATATCGCTGTAGAGGAAGATAATCTTGCTATGGCTATTGGTAAAAGCGGTCAAAACATTCGTTTAGCTAGCCAGTTATCTGGTTGGGAATTAAACGTAATGACTGTTGAAGACATGAAAACTAAACATGAAGCTGAAAACGACAAAGTTCTTAACCTTTTCACCGAGAAGTTAGACTTGGACGAAGATTTTGCCACTATGTTAGTCGACGAAGGTTTCACTTCACTAGAAGAGATTGCTTTCGTACCTGTGTCTGAATTATTAGAAATTGATGGTCTTGATGAAGATATCGTTGAAGAGTTACGTGAGCGCGCTAAAGCTGCACTAACTACTGCAGCCCTAGCTTCTGAAGAATCACTTGAAGATGCTGAACCTGCTGATGATTTATTAAACCTTGAAGGTATGGAAAAACATTTAGCATTTGTATTAGCAAGTCGCGGTGTAATTACCCTTGAAGATTTAGCCGAGCAAGGCGTTGACGAGATTGCCGACATTGAAGAGCTTGATGAAGCTAAAGCTGGCGAATTAATTATGGCTGCACGTAACATATGCTGGTTTAACGAAGAATAGACCCTAGCAGGAGATAGAATTTAATGACAGATGTAACAATAAAACAACTTGCTAGTGAAATTGGCACTGACGAAGCTCGTCTTGTAAGCCAATTAGCCGATGCCGGTATTAACAAATCAGCAAGTGACAGCGTAACCGATCATGAAAAAGAAACGTTACTTGAATACTTGAAAAAACAACATGGTGATACGTCAAATGCGGAACCTACGCGAATGACTTTAAACCGTAAGACTAAATCTACGCTTTCAATTGGCTCTGGTTCAAAAGCTAAGCAAGTTCAAGTTGAAGTTCGTAAGAAGCGAACTTATGTTAAAGCGAGTGATTTAGAGCTTAAAGCACAAGCAGAAGCAGAAGCGAAAGCTGCAGCAGAAGCCGAAGAACAAGCTAAAGTTGCAGCCGCAGAAGCTGAAAAAGTTGCTGCCGAAGCGAAAGCTAAATTAGATGCAGAAAACAAAGCTAAAGCTGCTGCTAAAGCAGAAGCTGATGCAATAGCTAAAGAAAAAGCGAAAGCAGCAAAAGCAGCCGAGCCCGCTCCAGCACCTAAAGTTGAAAACGAAGAAGAGAAAAAAATTCGTTTGGCTCAAGAAGCTGAAGCCGCAGCAAAAGCTGAAGAAGAAGCACTTAAATCTTCAGAAGCTGCTAAAAAACTTGCTGAAGAAAATGAAGCTCGTTGGAAAGAACAAGAAGCTGAGCGTAAGAAGAAAGAAAAAGAGGTTGTTCATGTAACTTCTTCTGTTTACGCTCAAGAAGCTGAAGATAAAGTTGACCAACAAGATGAATCTAGTGGCCGTCGTCGTAAGAAGAAAAAAGGCGGACAAAAAGATGCTCGTGGCGCTCGCAATAAAGGCGGCAGAAAAGGCAAAATGTCTTTAAATGCTCCTACATCTTTACAACACGGCTTTACTAAACCAGCGAAAGCGGTTGAACGTGAAATTCGTATTGGCGAAACTATTTCTGTTGCTGAACTTGCTGATAAAATGGCAGTTAAAGGCGCTGAAGTTGTGAAAGTGATGTTCAAAATGGGCGCTATGGCAACCATTAACCAAGTAATTGACCAAGAAACAGCATCGTTGGTTGTAGAAGAAATGGGCCATAACGTTGTATTGGTAAATGAAAATGCATTAGAAGATGCTGTACTTGAAGACCGTGGTCCTACTGGTGATGCGATTACTCGTGCACCTGTTGTAACTATAATGGGCCATGTAGATCATGGTAAAACTTCATTACTGGATTACATTCGTAAAGCTAAAGTAGCAGATGGCGAAGCTGGTGGTATTACTCAACATATTGGTGCTTATCATGTAGAAACTGGTCACGGTATGGTGACGTTTTTAGATACTCCAGGTCATGCTGCGTTTACTGCCATGCGTTCACGTGGTGCTAAAGCGACCGATATCGTAATTATCGTAGTTGCTGCCGATGATGGTGTAATGCCGCAAACTGTTGAAGCAATTCAACATGCTAGAGCTTCTGATGCGCCTATTATTATTGCCGTTAACAAAATGGATAAAGAAGGTGTTGATACTGAACGTGTTCGTAGTGAATTATCTCAACACGACGTACTTTCTGAAGAATGGGGTGGTGACATTCAATTCGTTCATGTTTCAGCAAAAACCGGCTTAGGTATTGATGACTTATTAGACGCTGTTCTACTACAAGCTGAAGTATTAGAATTAACTGCTGTTGTTGATAAAATGGCTGGTGGTGTAGTTGTTGAATCTAAACTTGATAAAGGTCGTGGTCCAGTTGCTACGGTTTTAGTTCAAGAAGGAACATTGAACCAAGGTGATATCGTACTTTGTGGTCTAGAATATGGACGTGTTCGTGCAATGCGCGATGAAAATGGTAAAACCATTACTACTGCAGGTCCTTCAATTCCAGTTGAAATTTTAGGATTAAGTGGTGTACCACAATCTGGTGATGAAGCTACCGTTGTTAAAGATGAGAAAAAAGCACGTGAAGTTGCGTTATTCCGTCAAGGTAAGTTCCGCGATGTTAAACTTGCTCGTCAACAAAAAGCTAAGCTTGAAAACATGTTTGCTAACATGGCTGAAGGTGATGTTTCTGAAGTTAACGTTGTTCTTAAATCAGACGTTCAAGGTTCACTTGAAGCAATCTCTGATTCTTTAATTAAGTTATCTACAGACGAAGTTAAAGTTAAAATTGTTGGCTCTGGTGTTGGTGGTATTACCGAAACTGATGCTTCACTTGCTGCGGCGTCTAACGCTATTGTGGTTGGTTTTAACGTTCGTGCCGATGCATCTGCGCGTAAAGTTATTGAGTCTGAAAACTTAGACTTACGCTACTACAGTGTTATCTATGCATTGATTGATGAAGTTAAGTCAGCGATGAGTGGTATGCTTGCCCCTGAGTTCAAACAAGAAATCATTGGTCTTGCAGAAGTGCGTGACGTGTTTAAATCACCAAAAATTGGTGCTATCGCTGGTTGTATGGTTACTGAAGGTATCATCAAACGAAGCGCGCCAATTCGCGTATTACGTGAAAACGTTGTAATTTACGAAGGTGAATTAGAGTCATTACGTCGCTTTAAAGATGATGTACAGGAAGTTCGTAACGGTATTGAATGTGGTATCGGTGTTAAGAACTATAATGATGTTAGGGTTGGTGACCAAATCGAAGTATTCGAAACGGTTGAAATTCAACGTACCCTGTAATATTTAAGTTTAATAAAATAGGGGCTTAGCCCCTATTTTTGTTTCTGGAGTCAAAATGGCTAGAGAATATGCTCGTACTGATCGAGTTGGACAACAAATCCAAAAAGAAATTGCTGTTATTTTACAACGTGAAATAAAAGATCCACGTTTAGGAATGCTAACAGTATCAGCGGTTGAAGTTACCCGCGACCTTGCTTACGCCAAGGTATTTGTAACTTTTTTTAATGATGACCAGTCAAAGGTAAAAGAATCATTAGCGATCTTAAATGATGCTGCTGGTTTTATTCGTTCATTATTAGCAAAAACGTTACGTGCTCGTATTATGCCAAACCTAAGATTTGAATATGATAAATCTTTAGTTGAAGGTGTGCGTATGACTACTATTGTTGATCAAGTTATCGCTGAAGATGAACGTAAAGCACAAACAACTGATGAACAAGATGAAGCATCAACTGATAAGCAGGAAGACTAAGTAATGGGCAAGCGCAGAAAAGGCCGTCAAATAGACGGTGTTTTGTTACTTGATAAGCCTTATGAAATGTCTTCAAATTCAGCGCTGCAAGCCGCAAAACGTATTTATTTTGCCAATAAAGCAGGACATACTGGTGCACTAGATCCATTGGCTACGGGGATGCTGCCAATCTGTTTTGGAGAAGGTACCAAGTTTTCTCAATTTCTATTAGATATTGATAAAACCTATATCGTTACTGCTAAACTAGGTATTCGTACAACCACTAGTGATGCTGATGGTGAAATTGTTGCAGAAAAACCGGTAAACATTACTGAAACTGAATTATTACCTGCGTTAGAGTCGTTTCGTGGCGAGACGAAACAAGTACCATCAATGTACTCGGCGTTAAAACATAAGGGCCAGCCTTTATATAAATATGCTCGCGAAGGCATTACCATTGAACGTGAAGCACGTGATATCACTGTTTTCAGGTTAGATTTACTGCGCTTTGAAGGCGATGAAGTCGATTTAGAAATTCACGTATCAAAAGGTACATACATTCGTACTATTATTGATGATTTAGGCGAACTGTTAGGCTGCGGTGCTCATGTAAGTATGTTACGCCGTACTGCCGTTGGAAACTATCCGGTTGATAAAATGGTCACTATGGAGCAATTAGAAACGCTCCTTAATGATGCTAAAGAGCAGAACATTAGTCCATCTGAAGTACTCGATAAGCTATTGTTACCAATGGATACTGCCGTTTACATACTAGACTCAGTAACTATTGACGCTGAATCAGCGCGTTATTTACGCTTTGGTAATCCTGTTATGATAACTAATGCCCCTGCAACCGATACTTTATTAAAAGTATATGTTGGTGAAGAGCAAGAGTTTATCGGTGTTGGTATTATCAATGACGATGGTATGTTAGCGCCGAAACGAATCGTAGTTGATCATCAAAAAACTGATTCATAAGCGTATTCATGACATGCCATAAAGTACTTGCAATGTACTGGTTTGCTGTTAGAATACGCGCTCTTTTGTCGCCCAGCTGAATTAGTGTTTGGCTTGGCGGGATTTTAAACTTAAACACTAAGGATACATTATGTCTTTAAATGCTACTGAAAAAGCTGCAATCGTTGCAGAATACGCACAATCTGAAGGTGACACTGGTTCTCCAGAAGTTCAAGTTGCTTTGTTAACAACACAAATCAACCATTTACAAGGTCACTTCAAAGAGCACATCCATGATCACCACTCTCGTCGTGGTTTATTACGCATGGTTTCTCAACGTCGTAAGTTACTTGATTACTTAAAAGGCAAAAACGTAACTCGTTACACGTCTTTAATCGGTAAATTAGGTTTACGTCGCTAAGACTGAATCAATTTAAAAAAAAGAGCCTTATGGCTCTTTTTTTTGCTTTATTTTTATTACATAGCCACCCACTGTAATTAGAAATATTCCAAATTTAACCTAGTATTAATATATTACTCAAGGAAGAGAAATATGAAATGCCAAAACCCAGAAAGCAACAAATCAGCTTAATCGATACTCCTTACTACCACTGTACATCACGTTGTGTAAGACGTGCATATTTATGTGGTAAAGACTCTAAAACAAATAAATCATATGAACACCGACGAGGCTGGGTAGAAAAAAGACTTATCTTCCTATCGCAAGCTTACGCCATTGATATTTGTGCCTACGCCATAATGAGCAATCACACTCATATAGTCATTAAAATAAATCCTGAAAAAGCAAAATCTTGGACTGATCTTGAAGTATTAAATCGCTGGCATAAATTGCATTTTGGTACTCAATTAACCAAAAAATACTGTAAAGGAGAGGATATGAGTATTCATTTATCTGAAACCTTTAATGAGACAGTGAAATGTTATCGAAAAAGGCTAGTTAATGTTAGCTGGTTTATGAGGGATTTAAATGAATATATTGCTCGACGAGCAAATTCAGAGGATGAATGCACAGGTCGATTTTGGGAAGGCCGATTTGGTAGTCAACCATTATTAGATGAAGCGGCTTTACTATCATGTATGGCCTATGTTGATCTAAATCCTGTGCGAGCGAAAATTGCTAATTTACCTGAAGACTCTGAATTTACCAGTGCTCACAAGCGGATACAAGCAACAATCAAAGGTAATCAGCCTAATTATCTACTGCCATTTACCGGTCATGTTAAGGCTCACAAAGCTGCTGGCATTTCATTTCAACTGAAAGATTACTTACAACTCATTGATGAAACGGGCAAAACAATGCGAGATGACAAACGCGGATACATAGATGAAAACAATAACAAAATATTATCTAGATTAAGTATTCGTGAAGATAATTGGCTAGACCTTACTAGAGAGTTTGAAACAATCTTTAAAGGAGCCGTCGGCGCTCACAATTCGTTAGAACGATATTATTACCGCCAGCAATATAAACGAAGGCCAAATTTAAACCAAAGTGAAAAATTAAGCGCATAAATAACAATTAATAATCTCTATTTATTGGATCTGTGTGTGTAAAATTCGAGATACAGGCACCTTTCTCATGAGATTAGATATCCAAGTCGTTTATTTAAAGTTTTACGGAATTTTATTGGCAGTCAAAGAGTGTAAAAAGGGTAAACATTAATATTAAAAATTACAGTGGGTGGCTATGTTTGTGTAAGTGGTATTTAACTACATGTAACCACTAGTATTCACGCGGTAAGTGCGTATAATTAGTCGCGAAATTATATATGAAATAAAATAGGGCATGGGTCCTATCAAAAAAAGGAAAAAACAGTGACTCCAATTACTAAAACATTTGAGTACGGACAGCACACAGTAACACTAGAGACAGGTGTTATCGCTCGTCAAGCAACAGCAGCCGTAATGGCAAGCATGGATGATACATGCGTATTAGTATCTGTAGTAGGCAAAAAAGAAGCCAAAGAAGGCCAAGACTTTTTTCCATTAACAGTTAACTACCAAGAAAAAACTTACGCCGCAGGTAAAATACCTGGTGGCTTCTTCAAGCGTGAAGGTCGTCCTTCAGAAGAAGAAACATTAACTGCACGTCTAATTGACCGTCCAATCCGCCCTTTATTCCCTGATGCCTTCACTAACGAAGTTCAGGTTATCATCACGGTTGTATCTGCAAACCCTGAAATTGCCCCAGACATTATCTCATTGTTAGGTACATCTGCAGCACTTGCTATCTCTGGTATGCCATTTAGTGGTCCAGTTGGCGCTGCTCGTGTTGGTTACCTTAACGATGCTTACGTTTTAAACCCATTACAATCTGAACTTGAAGAAAGCAAGCTAGACTTAGTTGTAGCTGGTACAGATGCCGCTGTATTAATGGTTGAATCAGAAGCTGACGTTCTAAGTGAAGAAGTTATGCTTGGCGCTGTAGTATATGGTCATGAGCAATCTCAACTTGCAATCAATGCAATTAAAGAATTTGCAGCAGAAGTAAACACTCCTTCATGGAACTGGGAAGCTCCAGCTAAAAATGAAGCGTTAGCTGCTAAAATCGCTGAAATTTCAGCAACTGATGTTAACGATGCTTATCAAATTACTGACAAAGCTGAGCGTTACGAAAAAGTTGCTCAAATCAGAAATGCCGTTGTTGAAAAGCTATCTGCTGAAGATGCAGAATTGAATGTTCAAGAAGCAAAAGATTTGTTCCACGACTTAGAGAAAAAAGTTGTACGTGAGCGTATTACTTCGGGTGCTCCTCGTATTGATGGTCGTGATCCTGAAATGATCCGTGCATTAGACGTTATGACTGGTGTTCTTCCTCGTACTCACGGCTCTGCTGTGTTTACTCGTGGTGAAACACAAGCATTAGTTACGGCTACTTTAGGTACGCAACGTGACGCTCAACGTATTGAAACCATTTTAGGTGAAAAAACTGACACCTTTATGTTGCATTACAACTTCCCTCCATACAGTGTTGGTGAAACCGGTTTTGTTGGTTCGCCAAAACGTCGTGAAATTGGTCACGGTCGTCTTGCTAAACGCGGTATGTTAGCAGTTATGCCAACAATTGAAGAATTCCCGTATTCAATACGTGTTGTTTCTGAAATTACTGAATCAAACGGTTCATCGTCAATGGCTTCAGTTTGTGGTACTTCGTTAGCACTTATGGATGCAGGTGTACCAATTAAAGATTCTGTTGCTGGTATCGCTATGGGTCTAGTTAAAGAAGGTGACAGCCACGTTGTTCTTTCTGACATCTTAGGTGACGAAGATCACTTAGGTGACATGGACTTTAAAGTAGCAGGTACTAAAGATGGTATCACTGCTTTACAAATGGATATCAAAATCGAAGGTATCACTAAAGATATTATGCAAACTGCCCTTGTTCAAGCAAAAGGCGCACGTATACATATCTTAGGTACCATGGATGAAGCAATTAACTCTGCTCGTGAAGATATTTCTCAATTTGCTCCTCGTATCCATACGATGAAAGTAAGTCAAGACAAGATTCGTGACATCATTGGTAAAGGCGGCGCAACTATTCGTCAACTTACTGAAGAAACTGGCACTACAATTGAAATCGAAGATGACGGTACTGTTAAAATTGCCGCTACATCAGGAGAGCAAGCTGAAGATGCAATCAACCGCATTAAAGCGTTAACGGCTGAAATTGAAGTTGGTACTATCTACACTGGTAAAGTTGTACGTATTGTTGACTTTGGTGCGTTCGTTAACGTATTACCTGGTAAAGACGGTTTAGTTCACATCTCACAAATTGCTGAAGAGCGTGTGAACAACGTGACTGATTTCTTATCAGAAGGCCAAGAAGTTACTGTTAAAGTACTTGAAGTTGACCGTCAAGGTCGTGTGCGTTTAAGTATGAAAGAAGCTGTTGAAAAACCAGCCGAAACATCGACAGAAGCACCTGCTGCCGAGTAATACCAATTTAGTTAAAACTTTAAAGTTTTAATTAACTTGAAATTAAGGAGCCGCAAGGCTCCTTTTTTATATAGTTATGTATATAATTAATAAACAAAGCTATTTTTATACCGTAATGGTGCATTAGGAACGTCTGTGAATTTAAAGTTTTCCCTTATAACTGTTTTACTTATTACAATTTTGTCTGGTTGTACAACCACTTCAAATACACAATCGTCAAGTGTTGCTAAAGTGGTCATTGCTGAACCATTACCTATTAACCAACAAAGTGAAGTGGCTATTGCACGTCTTACAGAAATTTTAAATCGAGTTGAAGTGTCACAAGAGCAAAAAGCTAAATTGTTTTATGACCGAGGGGTAATTTATGACAGTGTTGGTCTTAGAGGTCTAGCAAGTTATGATTTTCAACGAGCCTTGAGATTGCAACCAGACTTAGTTGATGCCTATAACTTTATTGGTATTCACCACACTCAACGACAAGAGTTTTTACAAGCTTATGAAGCATTCGATTCTGCTATAGAGCTTGATGAGCAGCATGAATATGCTTATTTAAATCGTGGTATTGCGCTTTATTATGGCGGTCGTCCACAACTCGCGTTAGAAGATATGCGCCGTTTTCAATTGGAACAACAAAATGATCCGTATAGGATCTCTTGGTTGTATATTATTGAGAATGAAATAGACCCTGTTATCGCAAAAAATAATTTAAGGGTTAACTTAAGCAGTATTGAGCATAATAGCTGGGCTAATAATATTTTACGTTTGTTTTTAGGTGATATTAGCGAGCAAGATTTTGTTGCTACATTAACGGTAGGCGTTAAAAACCATAAAGAATTAGTTGACCGACTATGTGAAGGTTACTTTTATTTAGGTAAGTACAAACTGTTAAATAAATCAGTAAATACGTCCTCAGATTATTTTAAATTAGCACTTAGCACCAATGTGTATGAATTCATCGAGCATAGGTATGCGAAACTTGAGTTAGACCTTATTAAAGCTAACGTTGCGCCTATCGCCAACTAAACGGCGATAACCTTGTTACGTGTTATTCAAATATTTATATTGAGCTTGTGGTTAACCACAAGCTCTTTTTCTTTGAATGACTATCTATCTGAGCGCTTAACATCTGCTAACTACAACCAAAGCCAGTTTCAGATGGCGTTGAAAATTAACAACGTAGCAGCAAAATATATCGTCTACAAAGAAAGTATTGCTGGCAGTCTACAATGGCTTAACTCAGCTAAATTCTTAGCCAGGAAAGATAAAGAAATTGCTTGGCAGTTAGCATTATTTTATCAACAAAAAAGTTTAGTGAGAGAGCATTTATATTGGGCCAACCATGCTTTTAAATTAGGAGCAACTTCGGCAATAATAGAAAGAGCTAAGCAGCTCGCGCTTACAAAGCAGCATTATCAACAAGCAAAAAACTTATTACACCCCATAGAAAGTGAAGAAAGCCGTATTTTACAAGTAACACTTGCGGTTAAGTTTGCTGATTTCCATCACCTGCAATCCCTACTGCCGAAATTAATGTCAACAAAAGAGCAAGTTCTGTTAAAAGAACTGTTTAGCTATCAAGTGTTACCTTCTATATTTGATCAAAGCCTGTTTTCTAGTACACCAGTTATCACATCAAATTGTAAAAATAGCATACAATTTTTTGCCACAAATTTACCTGATTTAACTAGGCTTACTGGTTTATTTAGCAAGATACAAAGTAGCAAGTTCTTCAAGCAACAGTTCTGTTTTAAAACACCAAAATATATCGGGCCGGATAAACTTCAATGTGGTCACCACCGAAGTGAAAGAATAAATTGTGATGTTGAGCTGATAGTTGGAACCGGGCTAAATGAGGATATTAAGTATATTGGTGTGCTAGGACCCAAAGGGGTTGCTAATGTTAATAATGGAGTTGTTTATATTGACCAGTTAGATTCACAATTAGTACTTGAACATGAGTTATTGCATTTAATAGGTTTTATTGATGAATACCCGCTTAATAAGTTAAACACTGCATGTGAGCAACAAGGCGCATTAGCCAAAAATGTTATTAACATTAAAAAATCAATTTATTCATCTGAGCGAGATGCAAGGGCTAAGGTTATGCCGTTATTGCCATGGAAAGATTTAATCAAAGCAGGCACTCCCATTAGCTATGAAACGCCGCAAGGGTTTCGCTTGGGAACACCTGAAAACTTCTCTAATGACGTTGGCTTGTTTGTTGCCAATACATGTAAAAATTATCAAGTAGCTAGCGAAGTGAATGAAACATTTAAACCGGTAAACAAGGTTACGCAATTACAGTATTTTGAAGAGCATTTGCCACTGGATTATGAAAGCATAACAAAGCAAGTTGGTGATCAGTTTGATATGCCATCTTATCATTATAATATCGGAAAAAAATACCAACATCAGGGTGATTTCGAACAAGCAAACTTCTGGTTTGAAAAAGCGAGTGGAGTTGAGACTACAGCTAAAGAAAATATATTTTCTTTAATCAAACCTCAGTAAATATAAAAATCAATCAATGTCTTTGATAAAGTCTTCAGGGTTAAGGTTCGTTTCTACACTTTTATTAATATTAATTAAAGAATCAGGTATTTGTCTAACTTTAGCGACAGGCCACATAGATTTGCCTTTTATGTTTAAACGTTTTTTGTTTTTACGGTTACTTAAACGTAAAGTTGTTTCAGTTCCATTGCTATTATGACTAAACCAGGAAAATAACATCATTGTGTTTCCTTATTTTTTTAATCACTGATCAAATCCGATCAGGGTAGTTATACTCGCGCAATTTAAATTAACGCTATCAGAGCTCTTTGAATGACAAAGGGTATATACAGTTATAGTAAAAATTTTAAATTTTGCGAAAATTAAATGTAACAAAACCTAGCGTTTATCTGCATCTAGATAGTATTTGTAGGTTATAATTATGCTAATTGTGTTTCTGTAGCCTTAAAAAATAAATTAATGAAAACATTTTCTGTAACCGAATTTCGTAAACAATTTCCAATATTACAAACAGTTAGTGATAGCGATAATATTATATACTTTGATAATGCGGCAACTTCTCAAAAGCCTCTCGTTGTTGTTAATGCTTCTCAACATTTTTATTTAAAAAATAATGCCAATGTCCACAGAGCCTCCCATTTTTTAAGTGCTAAGGCGACAAAGTCTTTTGAGGTTGTAAGAGCAAAAGCACTAAAACTTATCAATGCGAATTTTGAAAATGAGATAATTTGGACAAAAGGCACTACCGATGCAATCAACTTGGTAGCACAGTCATATGGGTTAAATTTTATTAAATCGACTGATGAAATTGTTATTTCCGCAGGTGAGCATCACGCTAATATCGTCCCTTGGCAACATGTTGCCCAGCAAACTGGCGCCACGCTAGTTATCCTGCCTGTAGATGATAACGGTGTTATTGATTTAAACGCAGCACAAAAGCTAATCACCAACAAATGTAAGTTCTTAGCGGTAAATCATATCTCTAATGTAATTGGTAAAATTAACCCGGTTAAAGAACTCATTGCATTGGCAAAACAATATAAGGCAACCACCTTAATTGATGGCGCACAGGCGATTGCCCATTTGCACGTTGATGTGCAAGAACTTGATTGTGATTTCTATGTGTTTTCAGCGCACAAAATGTACGGCCCAACAGGTGTCGGTGTACTTTACGGTAAGCAAGCAATACTGCAAAGCATGCCTCCTTATCAGTTTGGCGGTGAAATGATCAAAAAGGTAAGCTTCAATGGTACTAGTTACAATGAGTTGCCGCATAAATTTGAAGCGGGCACTCCTAATATTGTCGGAGTCATTGGTCTAGGCGCATGCCTTGATATTTTTTCCGATGAACAATTTACGTCGATGACTCATTATGAACAGCAACTTAATCATTACCTATACCAGCAATTAAATAATATAGAACAAGTACAGTTTTTATATCAAGGCTGCCCTGATATACCGGTATTCTCGTTTGTTTTATCAGGCTTTCACCATCAAGACGTAGCGACATTCCTTGATAGTAAAGGTATTGCTGTAAGAGCAGGGCATCACTGTGCTATGCCATTACTGGAAAGTTTAGGTCTTAATGGCTCAATCAGAGTGTCGCTTGCAGCATATAACACCTTCAATGAAGTTGATGTATTTATTAAGCAGTTGCAAGCTTTATGCCTTGGTGAGTTATCTGAAAAAGAGCAAAGCAGCTTAAGTGTAGCAAGTGACATTGACCTTGAGTTTACTTCTCAGGAGAAAATACTCTCGTTATTTGGCAAAGCGACATCTTGGGATTTAAAACACCGTCAGATAATGCTACTGGCGAAACAATTACCGCGTATGAAAAAAGGTTGCCGTCAGCAGCAATATTTAATTAATGGCTGTGAAAGCGATGCTTGGATTAACGCCAATTTAAACTCAGCCACCTCTCAACTTTCTTTTCAAGCAGACAGTAATGCTAAAGTTATTCGCGGCTTAATGGTGATAATTTTAAGTGTTTATCAGTACAAAACTCCAGCACAAATACTAGATTTTGATATTGAAGAATACTTCCAAGTATTAGGACTACTGCAGCATTTAAGTCCATCCAGAGGCAATGGTATTAAAGCTATTGTTGAACGAATAAGAGCAATAGCAAATAATCACCTTTAGCGAATAGCAAACCACAAAACTACATCATATTACTGAGTGTAAATTTGCATTTCACCTTTGATTTGTTTGCGCATTTCCATTAGCTTTATTGCCGTTTCATGTTGTTTTTTATCGGCTTCAGTCACTGGCTCCCACTGTGGAATGGTAACTGGGTGGCCAGACTCATCGACGGCAACCATGATCACAATGCAGTGCGTAGTTAAGCGACGATTTAATGATTTAGGATCACAAGCATTAACTTCTAGCGCAATATGCATAGACGAATTACCGGTGTAAATCACTTTTGCATCAACTTCTACCAAATTACCAACATGAATTGGGGCGACAAATTGAATACCACCAGCGTAAGCGGTAACACAATAGCAACTACTCCAACCGGCTGAACAGGCATAAGCAGCTAAATCGATCCATTTCATTACGGCACCACCATGCACTTTACCACCAAAGTTTACATCTTGAGGTTCGGCTAAAAAACGTAGGGTTAAATCTCTTTGTGGCTTGATCATGTTATCTCTTTAGTTATATGACTATATTGTTAGTAGCTTCGTTTATCATACTGATAAGTTATCATTTTATCAGAATTATTTAATACCAATATGCTATTTATTATACTAGTTATGTTAATTATGATGCATTAACTTCAGTTAAGTGAATCATAATTAGCTGCTCACCACTTACCATAAAAGACCCACATTGTGGCTTGCTAATTTTTAGTAAGTTCCCGGCTGGAACAACGATAGCTTCTTTGTCTGCGGTTGTCAGTTCAGCATTATTTATTAAAGGATAAATAAAACAAATATCACAAGGTTGTAATGCTATGGTTTGCCGTACATTACAGGTGTTAACATTTGCACTAAACTTACAAGGGTTATGCATCAGGTTAAAATCAGTGATCGTACCGTTGATTAACTTGCCATAAGTGGTATTGCCCCCGTCAAAAGTGGCAACGCTGAGCAATTGTTGTAACCGGTCTTCTGAATGTTTATTAAGCAAACTATCTGTATGCTTTAATTCAATGCCATTGCCGTCAATTAAAATTAAATTTCGGGCCAGACCACAAAAATTTGAAAACACGCCATCTTCACTAACCGTAGCTATGCTTAAACGCCAGTCAAAACTGTCAATTGTGCCATTTTCACTAATTGCCAGCTCGATGGTTTTGCCTTTGCCATTTTTCCATACTGATGTGGTAAATTGTTCAGGGGATATTATTTCAAGCAATTTATATACTCTTATGTTGTAGTACAGGGTTCTGTTTTATGGCAAAATTATAGCGAAAAATATTGGCGCCGTCGCAGTCTTTATACATTACTGAAGGTACTGTTAAGGACAACAGATAAAAAGGTTTTGGATGACAATCTCCGCACAACAGTTACTGCAATCTCATTTTGGCTTTTCTCACTTCCGTGATGGTCAACAACAAGTCGTTGACACTATAATGAATGGCGAAAGCGCTGCCGCTATTTTCCCAACAGGGTCTGGTAAATCATTATGCTATCAATTACCTGCATTAGTTTTGCCACATTTAACCTTAGTTATTTCACCCCTATTAGCACTTATGCAAGACCAATTAGAGTTTTTAGCAAGTAAAGGTATCAGCGCTGCTAGTATCGACTCTATGCAGACTAAAGAACAATCTCAGCAAGTGCTGGCTGGAGTTAAAGCGGGTCATATTCAAATATTGATGATCTCAGTGGAACGCTTGAATAATGAACGTTTTCGCCAGTTTTTAGCACAGGTTCCTATTTCATTACTGGTGGTGGATGAAGCGCATTGTATCTCGGAATGGGGACATAATTTTCGCCCGGATTATTTGAAACTGCCAAAATATAAAGCACAGTTTAATATCAGGCAAACCTTGTTGCTTACCGCAACGGCAACTGAAAAAGTGGTTGTTGATATGGGCGAAAAATTTGCGATAGGGCAAAATAATATTGTCCTGACCGGGTTTTATCGACCTAATTTAAATTTACACGTACAGGGTCTTGCACAAGCTGACAAAGATCTGTTTTTAGCACAATGGCTAAATGATAAAACGCAATTATCTGGCATTGTTTATGTTACCTTGCAACAAACCACTGAACAGGTGGCAAGAAGCTTATCTGCACAAGGAATTTCAGCCTCCGCTTATCACGCTGGCATGGATAGCGAACAACGGCAAAGTATCCAGAAAAATTTTATGAACGGTAACATTAGACTTATTGTTGCTACCATTGCCTTTGGTATGGGCATAGATAAAAATGATATTCGTTTTGTTGTTCATTATGATTTGCCCAAATCGATAGAAAATTATGCACAAGAAATTGGCCGAGCAGGGCGCGATGGCAATTCTTCTGAATGCTTAGTCTTGGCCAATTATGACAATTTAAATATTTTAGAAAACTTTGTTTACGCAGATACCCCTGAAGAAAACGCGATAAGCTATGTGATTAATGAAATTATCGAACAAGCAAAATTAAATAACTTTCAATGGGAAGTCGTACTTAACAGTTTATCGTCGCAATCTAATATTCGTCTACTTAGCTTAAAAACATTATTGGTTTACTTGGAGCTCGCCGGGTTGATAAAACCTGCCTATAGCTATTTTGCCGAATATAAGTTCAAACTTAAATGTAGCGAAAATGAATTAATAAATAAATTTGATGGCGAAAGGCAAACCTTTATCAAAGCAATATTAGAATCTTCTGATAAAGCTAAAATTTGGTATACCTTAAATTTTGACCGTATGGCAGTGCAATACCCAAGTGAGCGTAGCCGAGTTATCACTGCTATTGAGTACTTTGATGAGAAAGGTCTAATAGAATTACAAAGTAAGCAAATGACCGAAGTCTATCAAGTTAACTCTAATCCAATGGATTTGACCTTATTGAATACCGACATGTATTCTCGCTTTGAGCAAAAAGAGCGCAGCGAAATAAAACGAATTGAGCATTTATTAGCGTTTTTTGCCTCTAGTGCTTGTTTAAGCCAGCAACTTGCTCATTATTTTTCAGACCCTCGTTTACAACAACCTTGTGGGCATTGCTCTGTTTGTTTAGGTAATGTCACAACAATGCCTGCAACGCCAGCACTAAAACCATTAGATGAGTTTAAATTTGAGCAGTACACCAATGAAATTAATAAAAAGCTAGGCAAGCAAACATCAATAACATTAATTAGTCGCTTTTTATGTGGGCTAACTACCCCTATTTTTACTAAACTTCGGGTGAGGAAACTTACTGGTTTTGCCATATTTGAACATTATCGTTTTAATGATGTTCGGCTTTGGGTAGAAAAAAATATCTCTACAAATTAGTGTGGTAGCTATTCTCTGCTATTCTTTAATAGCGCTTAGTTATTATCGTTTTAGGAAAAAATATGAGAATTATATTAATAGCACTGACCATTTTAAGTTTTAATACATTTGCTGATGAATCTTTGTCAAAATCCCAAATTAAAGAAGTAGAGGCTTTATTAATTGAGGCAACCAGTAAATTAATTTATTTAGACCGAGATTGTGATAAACCGATTGATGGTGAAAAAGTAAAAGAAATGGCAAAATTAAAAGCCTTCAGTGAGGGGTACCATACTATTGAAGGCATTAGTTGGGAAACCATTAAAGTAGAAGCCCATCGTCAATATGGCGTATTAAAAACTAAAGCTCCAGTAGGGGAGTTATGTGACAAGTATAAGGCTGACATTAAAGGTAATTACAAATTTTTAAAAGATATTGATGGTTAAATAGAATTTTATAAAACAATTGTTGACTAAAGGGGCTGTTAAGCTCCTTTTTAATGTATAATTATCTTTTTATGCACATAGTAAATATACCTTACCCATTTGGAATACCACATTGAGCCAATCTAAATTCTCTACCTTAAACTTAAAGCCTGAATTATTGACTAATCTTGAATCATTAGGTTATGAAACAATGACCCCTATTCAAGAACAAAGCTTACCCGATATCATTATGGGCAAAGACGTGATTGGCCAAGGTAAAACTGGCTCAGGTAAGACCGCCGCATTTGGTCTTGGCTTATTACAAAAGCTTGATGTTAAGCGTTTTCGAATTCAATCATTAGTCCTGTGCCCAACCCGAGAGTTGGCTGACCAAGTTGCAAAAGAGTTACGTAGGCTTGCTCGCTCAATTCATAATATTAAAATATTAACCTTGTGTGGCGGTACCCCATTTGGTCCGCAAATTGGCTCACTTGAACATGGTGCTCATATAATTGTTGGTACACCAGGGCGTGTTGAAGAGCACGTAATTAAAGGTACGTTAAACTTAGAAAACTTGAATTTATTAATTCTTGATGAAGCTGACCGTATGCTTGATATGGGTTTTCAACCCGCTTTAGATAATATTGTTCGCAGTTCACCAAAACACCGACAAACATTATTGTTTAGTGCGACTTTCCCAAATAAAATCAAGCAAATTTCAGAGCGCATCATGACTTTACCTACAATGGTTAAAGTTGAGTCGACTCATGATGAGAGTAGTATTTCTCAGCACTTTTATCATGTACTAGACAATGATGAACGTTTGCAAGCACTACAACTACTATTGTTGGAGCATAAACCAGAATCGTGTGTGGTATTTTGTAACACAAAGAAAGATGCTCAAATAGTCGCTGATGAATTAGTCTCATTTGGCTTTAGTACATTAGCACTGCATGGTGATCTAGAGCAGCGTGACAGAGATGAGACCTTAGTTAGATTTTCGAACAAAAGCGCGAACATTCTTGTTGCTACCGATGTTGCCGCCCGAGGTTTAGATATTGATAACTTAGATATGGTGGTTAACTTTCATATCGCTTTAGATACAGAAGTGCATGTTCATCGTATAGGCCGTACAGGGCGAGCAGGCAGTAAAGGCATGGCTTGTTCTCTATTTAGTGATAAAGAAAGCTATAAAGTTGCGCTTTTAGAAGACTATCTCGATCAGAAAATAACCGGCGAAAAGTTACCGCACAGCAATGTGCTTAACGCTTTACCGGTACGTCCAGATATGATCACCATTCAAATTAGTGGCGGCAAGCGTGATAAAGTGCGCCCTGGAGATATACTCGGTGCATTAACTGGCGATAAAGGCATTAAAGGTGACCAGGTAGGGAAAATTAATGTCGCACAAAACTTTGCCTATGTGGCGATTAAACGAAATGCTCATAAAGTCGCATTGAAAAAGTTGGAAACCGGTAAAATTAAAGGCCGTAATTTTAGAATTAGAGTCATCCGCTAAATCTATAAAGTACAATATCTAATTGAGTAACAGGTAATATACTGCCTGTTACTCAATATATTATTCGCCTCTGCTTTTTGCTTCCAGTGCTCTGCGCTTATCTCGGGCTAAAGGTGTTATCTCAGCAAGTAAATTTTTCTCCCAACCTAAACCGAAATATACTTCCGCCATAAGAAAGAATGGTCCAATTAAAAATTGGCTTAAATCATCAACAAAAGCAGGCTTAGCTTTTTCATAGTAATGGCCAATAAATTGAATTATCCAGCCAATTACAAAAATCGCTATAGCGATCCATAGTGCACCCTCAATAGGTGCAATCACACTGGCCACGTACACGTTTGGAATGATATAAACAACCATCCCCAACGCTAAGCGCCAGTGTAAAATAAAATAATAAATGATGACGAAGCTATAAAAAATCATCGCGGCAGTAACGTGCAAAGGGCTGTCAATTTCGCCAAATTGAAAGTTAATAAAGCTTAAAAAAATCGTCAGCGACAAGATGATCAGTGGAATACCAACAAAGTGAGTTTTTATATTCTTTTTATTGAAATGTACGCTTTTATATTGAGATAACTGTTCTACTACGTTTTTCATTATCTAGCCTTATGTCTTTTATTTTAGATTTAGTTATTAACATTCCAAGACATGATGGCAATTTATTCTGCTTCTGTAAAGTGATCAGACCACCTGATTTAATACAATCAAAAATTGATTCTCAATTTATATAAGGACTAAAATGAATAACTCACTTGCGCAATTACCGCTTCTACACGTTCAAATAATTCTACATCTTGTAGGACACCAATTTCTTCAAATCCAGGGTTAGTAGGTGTTTGTTGAAAGAACTCTAGTCTAAATGAAAATTCTTTACCATCTTTAAGGGGGACCCCATATTTTATACCTAACGTTAAGCCATCCATTTCACCTACTCTATAATCGGCACTGGCAAATTCCGGAGTAGATTCATTATCTAATAAAAAAGTGCGATAAAAATCAGCCGCCTCTTGCATGTAATAGCGTACATGTGGTTCTAAATAACCATCATAAAAAGGAATGTAATAACGAACATCAAATGTATGTGACTTTATTTCCCAGTCATCCCACATGTAACGATAAGAGAAATCTAAAACTGTGCGGTCAAAGTGATATTTTGTTTGCCAATATACACTTTCTTTAGTGCGAGAGTCTGGACGTTGTTCATAGAGCTGCCGCTGGCTTTCGCCATTGCTATTTACCACACTAATCACTTTAAACGGGTCAGTCATATAACCATCAACTTGTGAATAGGAATAATTAAATTGCATGATCATTCGGCGATTAATTACTTGGGATAAACCGAGTAATAAATCTAATGTATCTTTCGTATCATCAGCACCTAATGTAGGCTTGTTAGAAGCTCTATTATTGTCTTCTTCCTCATCCTCAAAATCATCATCGGTATGTTCAATTGCGCCTTGTTGCCAGTCAACCTCAGTGAAAGGTACAGGTATACCTCCTTCCGGTTCAATAGTGTCATTAGAGTAAGCAACACCTAAAGATACCGTGGTGTTTTTTTGATTAAAATACCTTGAAAGGCTGGCGTTAGCACCAAGGGATAAGTAATCATACTCCTTTGATGCATGCAGACCTGCACTGCTTAAATAGCTTCGTCCTAAAGGCTGACTCCATTGGGCATTAACTTGTAGCCGTGTATCTTTGAATGTGTCGTCAAGAGGTGTTTCACCGCTTTTTACAACATAACTGCCATCACCTGATGGTCTGGTAAAGGTTTGCACTTCAGGTTGCGCGATTGCGCCGTTTGGTGACGCACCGGTTAGTGAATCAATAGTGACTTTTAAATTTAAAAAATGTTCGTCTGAAAACTCTTTCGTACCGGCGATAATTCCTTCAACGGCCGTAACCCGATCAGTTTCACCGTAATACATCAACGCAGTATCAATTTTCCAATTGTTATCTTCTTCAGCTTGTGCGCCATTGCCAAAAAGTGAACATGTGGCTGTGCTTAATAGTAATTTTAAATTACTATTTTTATCTAATTGCATCCACAGCCCCCACCAGCAAAGCTACGGCCGCCACTAGATGCTTCTTTTGAAAAATAAATATGATCATCAAGTGCAGCATCAATAGGTGAAGAGGTTATGGCCATTTGACGTTTTGCTAGTAAATCCCTTTCCCAAGGTTGTACACCTAGGCTTGAACATCCTGATGCCAAAGTAATGCTGATGGCGATTATTGATAATTTAAAGGTTCTATTCATCGTTATAAAGTCCATATTATTATAGATAGTCTACTTTGTATTTCTCATTGAAGTATTGGCTGTAATTAATAAACCTTACCGACTAAATACTTGTATGCATGCATATAAGTAACTTTACCCCCTTTTTGTTGATATTGCTTGTATATAAGATGTAAATAAATAGTAAGATTAAAATTGTTGATTTAGATCAGAAAACCCGCAAAACTATTAGGTATGTTAATAAAAGGCAAGGTCTACACTTGCCTAAGGTGTTGACTAGATCCCCAAATAGCTAATACAAATAGGAGTTTCAATGCCAAATAACAAAACGTCAAATACATTAAATTTAGTTTTTGTTTGGAGTAAAAATATACGTCTATTTCACTGGCTGAATGTTTTGTGTGTGTTTTTACTGATTTGCATTGGCTTAATTATTTTAAATGGTAAAGCGCTTGGTATAACTAACGATGGCAAAGTGCTGCTAAAAACCTGTCACGTTTTGATTGGCTATATCTTTTGTATCAATTTACTGTTTCGAATTGTATTAGGCTTCTTTGGTACTGGCTTCGAAAGGTGGGGTAAAACGTTAGCGTTTAATAAAGGCTTTGTTGCCGAGTTGAAGGCCCATAAACAAGAAACCGTCAAACATTATCAAGGTCATAATCCCATAGGGAAACTTATGGTAACTGCGATGTTAATGGCGCTTAGTGTTCAAATGGTTACTGGTTTAGTTATTGCAGGTACTGATATTTACTATCCACCTTTAGGTGGATATTTTAAAGAGCAGATTGCCATAGACAACACGCAAGTAGAATCGATTAAACCTTATTCGAAAGAGAACGTTGACGCTGAAAAATATCAACAAATGCGTGACCTACGATCACCATATATTACCATGCATGTTTATTCATTTTATCTGTTGTTATTGTTAATACCACTGCATATCGTTGGTGTTATTTATACTGAACGTAAAGAAAGGTCGTCTATAACTTCGGCTATGATCAGCGGTTATAAAACCTTACCAAAAGATTAACTTTTTTTAGCTTCACAAAACATGCAGTAAAGTTGCTGCAGTATTTGTTTGGCATCGTCATCAGCCAGTGCATAGTAAATGGTTTGGGCGTCACGGCGAGTACTTACCATGTCAGCGTTTCTTAGAGTTGCTAAATGTTGAGATAAAGCGGATTGCGCGAGTGGAATTTCATCATTTAATTGGCTCACAGAACGTTCACCGGCAACTAGATTACATAAAATCATCAGGCGATTCTTATTAGCTAACAGCTTCAAATAGGTTTCGGCTTTCTCAGCATTAACCAATAGTTGCTTCATCTCTGACATTTTTAGATAATTATTTGTGTTATTTTTAATAATTTTTAAGAGTATAACTATTCTGTGCTGATAACTATATCTGTTTTAGGAATGCAACAGCAAGGTAGCACTTCACCTTCGCGCACAAACGCTAGTGGCTCACCATTTATGTATTCAATTTCGCCTTGCTCAAGGGTGACTCTACAAGCACCACAAAACCCGTCGCGGCAATGATAGTGTATTTCGATACTATTGGATTCGAGGTATTCGAGCGTAGTTTTGAAAATAAGGTTGTCGAACTGTTCTTCGACAACCCTACCATCGATAGTAACTTTCTTACTCATTGATAGATATCAATTTAAAATATGAAAATAGAAACTTATAAGTCGAAATCATCAAAATCACTAGCATCAACGGCACTGTCAGTTTGACCTACCAGGTATGACGAAATCTCAGTTTCTTGTGGTGCTACTTGCACGTTATCACTCGATAGGTACGAGTTGATCCAAGGTAGTGGATTACTTTTGATCGCAAACTGCGGTTCATAACCTATTGCCTGTAAACGTTGATTTGATAGATACTCAATGTATTGTTTTAAAATTTCTGCATTAAGGCCAATCATTGAACCGTCTTTAAACAGGTAATCTGCCCACTCTTTTTCTTGTTCGATTACATCTAAAAATAACTCTAAGCCTTCTTGATGCAGCTCTTCTGAGATCTCTTGCATCTCAGGATCATCTTTGCCAGTGGCCCAAATATTTAAGATGTGTTGCGTAGCGGTTAAATGTACAGCTTCGTCACGAGCAATTAGCTTGATGATTTTAGCATTACCTTCAAGCAACTCGCGTTCAGCAAAGGCGAATGAACAAGCAAACGAAACATAAAAACGAATCGCTTCCAGTGCATTGGTTGAACATACTGAGCGATAAAGTGCTTTTTTAATTTCCCGTACTGTTACGACAACTTCTTCACCTTCAACAGTGTAAGTGCCTTCACCTTGAGATTGAAATAATTGCGTAAGTAGAATTACCCGGTCAAAGTATTTACTAATAGCACTAGCACGATTAAGGATGTTTTTGTTAATGACGATATCATCAAAAATCTCACTAGGGTCAGTGAATAGGTTACGTAAAATATGGGTGTAAGAACGTGAATGAATGGTTTCGTAAAATCCCCAGGTTTCAATCCAAGTTTCAAGCTCAGGAATAGACACAAGTGGCAACATACAAACATTCACACTACGTGCAGCAATTGAATCAAGCAATGTTTGATATTTTAAATTTGAGATAAAAATGTGACGTTCACTAGTCGTTAATGACTGCCAGTCAGCTCTGTCTTTAGAAATATCTACTTCTTCAGGGCGCCAGAAAAAACTTAATTGCTTTTCAATTAACTTTTCAAAAATAGGGTGCTTTTGTTGATCAAAACGAGAAACATTTACGGTTTGTCCCATAAACATTGGCTCTAAAAGTGGATCATTTTTAGTTTGGTTAAACGTTGAATACGACATGGTTACTCCCTGAAAACACCTCGTTTATGTCGTGAGATATTCGTGTTTCCATCTGTGTTAGCTATTAATTGTTATAAAACCGCAGAGGACTTTCATCACATCTGCGGTTTGTTCGAGCGGTTAGGGCTCTTAAATTTTACATGCACCGCCGGCACAATCATCATCACCATCAACCATGCTGTCGTCAGCACCGTCACGGGTATTATGGTAATACATGGTTTTAACACCAAGTTTGTAGCCAAGTAAGATGTCTTTTAAGATTTGTTTGATTGGCACTTTGCCGTTTTCAAATTTGTTTGGATCATAGTTAGTGTTTGCTGAAATTGTTTGGTCAACAAATTTTTGCATAATGCCAACTAATTCTAAATAACCGGTGTTATCAGGAATATTCCAAAGTAACTCGTAGTTATGTTTAAGCTTTTCGTACTCCGGTACAACTTGCTTTAACACACCATCTTTACTTGCCTTAACACTGATTAAGCCGCGTGGCGGTTCAATGCCGTTAGTTGCATTTGAAATCTGAGACGATGTTTCTGATGGCATTAATGCCGATACGGTTGAGTTACGTACACCATGCTCTTTAATGCTGGTACGCAGACCTTCCCAGTCTAGGTGTAAGCTTTCTGAGCAAATCTTATCAATGTCTTTTTTGTAAGTGTCAATTGGTAAAATGCCTTGCGATAAACGCGTTTCATTAAACTTAGGACACGCACCTTGTTCTTTCGCTAGGTTGTTCGACGCTTTCAATAAGTAAAATTGGATAGCTTCAAATGTTCTATGGGTTAGATTGTTTGCACTGCCGTTTGAGTAGAACACACCATTTTTAGCTAAATAATATGCGTAGTTAATCACACCTATACCCAACGTGCGTCTACCCATGGTAGCACTTAATGCCGCCGCTACAGGGTAGTCTTGGTAATCTAATAAATTATCAAGAGCACGCACTGCTAAATCAGCCAAGCCTTCTAATTCATCTAGGCTGTCAATCTTGCCAAGGTTGAATGCAGATAAAGTACAAAGTGCAATTTCACCGTTCTCATCATTGATATCGTTCATTGGTTTAGTTGGTAGGGCAATTTCTAAACAAAGGTTCGATTGACGAACAGGAGCTACGCTCGGATCAAATGGGCTGTGAGTATTACAGTGATCAACGTTTTGCAAATAAATACGGCCAGTACTGGCACGCTCTTGCGCGAATAAAGTAAATAATTCAATCGCTTTGATACGTTTTTTACGAATTGATTCATCATTTTCGTATTGCACATACAAGGCTTCAAATTTGTCTTGGTCTTCAAAAAATGCATCGTATAAACCAGGTACGTCTGAAGGGCTGAATAACGTAATGTAATCGCCTTTAATTAAACGTTGATACATGGTTTTGTTAAATTGTATACCGTAATCTAAGTGACGTACGCGGTTTTCTTCAACACCACGGTTGTTTTTAAGCACTAATAAGCTTTCTACTTCTAAATGCCACAAAGGATAGAATAACGTTGCTGCACCGCCGCGGACACCACCTTGTGAACAACTTTTAACAGCTGTTTGAAAGTGTTTATAAAATGGAATGCAACCAGTATGAAATGCTTCACCGTTACGTATCGAACTGCCTAAAGCGCGAATACGACCTGCGTTGATACCAATACCTGCTCGTTGTGATACGTACTTCACAATTGCGCTGGTTGTGGCATTTATAGAATCTAAACTATCGCCTGTTTCAATCAATACACAAGATGAGAACTGACGAGTAGGAGTACGAACACCGGCCATAATTGGTGTAGGTAATGAAATTTTAAAGCTGGAAATCGCGTCGTAAAAACCTTTAATGTACTCCAAACGTGTTTCGCTTGGGTATTTGGCAAATAAACACGCTGAAACTAGCATATATAAGAATTGCGCACTTTCGTAAATTTCACCCGTCACACGGTTTTGTACCAGATATTTACCTTCTAATTGCTTAACCGCAGCATAACTAAAGTTTTTATCGCGGTTATGGTCAATATAGCTATCTAACGTAGCAAATTCTTCTGCCGTGTAATCTTCGGTTAAATGCTTATCATATTTGCCCGCATCAACCATTTTGGTTACGTGCTCAAATAACGCCGGCGGTTCATATTTGCCGTAAGCTTTTTTACGTAAATGAAATATGGCTAAACGCGCCGCTAAGTATTGATAATCAGGGGTTTCTTCCGAGATTAAATCAGCTGCAGCTTTAATAATTGTTTCATGAATATCTTCAGTTTTGATACCGTCATAAAACTGAATGTGAGATTTAATTTCAACTTGAGAAACTGAAACGGAGTCTAGTCCTTCAGCTGCCCAGTCTATTACTTGATGGATTTTATCGAGATCGATAGGTTCTTTTTCACCATTACGCTTGGTGACAAAAAGGTTGTTATTCATGAATGACCTGTCTTTATAGTATTTATTAGTTTATAGATTTAATTATTTTTATTTTATTTTTACTAAGGCAAAGCGCAGTAATACTATATCTGCTTTCCTTGCTGTATTTCTATTCCCAATTAGCAATATGTAGAATTGCTAATAAAATGCACAACATGTTGGGGTTTTGTTTATGCTAAGTCACAAGGTAATGTGGTTTGGCTTTTAATGCAACCCCAACATATAGTGTTTTTTAAGTGGCTTTTTAACTTGTCTAATTTAGGTTAGTAGTAACTAACTTACTAAAGGCTACTATTGTACGAGCTGATTAAAAAGCAAGACATATTTTCAACTAAAAACTTTTTTTAAACCTTTTTAGCAATAAAAATAGAAGGCTTATAACATAAAATAATAACAAAAATAAAAATCTTTATAATCAGTGACTTATTGCTTCTGGTTAAACTTTAAACGACTTGTTTATTTAGTAATCTCTATTAACTCTAAGGGATTTGAAATAATGTGATCCGCTTGCCATTTTGAGCAGTCGTCGAACTGTTTTATATAGCCCCACTTTACTGCTACGGTTGTCATCAAAGCGGCATTACCAGCATCAATATCACGCTTAGCATCACCTAAATACCAAATATGTTCAGCTGAAATGCCAATTTCTTTACTCGCTAATAGCATAGGCGCAGGGTGCGGTTTTCGCTCTTTTATGGTATCGCCACTGATGTTTGATTGAGATTTTTTAAACTGCTTGAAATGTAACAATAACGGATCAGTTAAAAAGGCTGGTTTATTGGTGACAATTCCCCAAGGAATATTGGCCTGCTCAATTAAGGTTAACAGTTGTTCAATACCTGGAAATAATTGCGTGTGGTTGGCAATATTAGCTAAGTAATAATCGAGAAACTCTTGTCGAAGTACTTCTTTATCAAACCTACCAAGTTGTTGCTTAAAACCAAGTTCTAATAATGGATAAACACCGTCAGAAGCGACGAGTCGATATTCTTTACTCGAAACAACAGGGAACTCATAAACGTTCAGTAAATGGTTCAGCGCCGCACCTAAATCATCTGCGGTGTCTAAAAGGGTGCCGTCTAAGTCAAACAACACTCCCTTAGCTGCGCTTAACATTAACCCTGCTCGGGCATTTTAAAGGCAAGAATGTAATTAACATCTAAACCATCAGCTAACTTATGATTTTCAGTAATTGGATTATAGTGAATACCGCTGGCATCAAAGCATTTTAACCCGGCATTTTCAGCCCAAGTGATCAATTGTGATGGGCGAATAAACTTATCCCAGTCATGTGTTCCATCAGGAACAAGTTTTAACAGCTTTTCAGCGGCTAAAATAGCAAATAAATATGATTTAGTGGTTTTATTCAAGGTTGAGAAAAATACATAGCCACCAGGTTTTACCATTTGCGCACAGGCACGAACGATAGATTCAGGATCAGGCACATGTTCTAACATTTCCATACAGGTAACGACATCAAAGCTTTGCGTATTATCGTTAGCTTTTTGTTCAGCAGTAATTTTTTCATATTTTACCGTGATACCAGCTTCTAGGGCATGCAGTTTAGCCACATTTAATGGCTCAGTACCCATGTCTATACCTGTTACTTTTGCACCCAAACGAGCTAGGCTTTCCGCTAATATACCGCCACCACAACCAACATCGATAATTTTTTTGTCAAAAATTTCACCTACATGTGAAGTGATAAAATTTCGGCGCAAAGGGTTTATTTGATGTAACGGCTTAAAATCGCCATGTAAGTCCCACCATTGACTGGCTACTTTTTCAAATTTGGCTATTTCTTCAGGGTTTACGTTTAATTGTTCAGACATGATAATTATTTATACTGTTAAGATCTGTATTGATTCTATCTTAAAGCAACTAGAAAAGACAAAGCCAAATACAGAAAAATGGCTTCATCGAGATGTAAGAGTATTAAGCGACTACATTATTAACTATTCGATGCGATCGCCAATTTTGTTTAAAACGCTAACTTCGCCATCACATACCGCAATAATCGATTTGCCTTTTTTAAATTCGTCAGAAATTATGACTCGACCTTGTTCTTTTTGAGGAAATGTTGCAATTTCATGATTCAATTCTAATGAAGTGATGTCGTAATAAAGGATGGTGACGGTACGTTGTTTTAGTTTTGCCATTATTCTTCTTATTTATATTTACTGCTTACTTAATAGTACAGCCGAGTTGTTATAATTATGTTAACAAAACTATTTATATCGAACTAACTTCATTATGTAAACAAACTTAAGGATTTAAGTTAAAAAGAGGTGACAAAAACGGTGGTTTGGGGTTTAATAATTTGTACTGTTTACTTAGGTGCTAAATGGTTACATTTTTTGTGTAATTTATTTAAATCATCATCTAGTAATTTATAGGTTAAAGACGCACAATATTGTTTGATCAATTAGATTAACAATCTGTCGTCTTTATTCTAAATAAAGAAGTGCAGGGTAACTTATCTTTATGGTAATATTCTGCCTCGATAATAATAATTTTGAGCATTTTTGCTGACATTTAGGGAAAGCATCGTTTTATGACCGATCTGGCTAAAGAAATCGTTCCTGTCAATATTGAAGATGAGTTAAAAAACTCTTACCTTGATTACGCCATGAGTGTAATTGTTGGGCGTGCATTGCCTGACGTAAGAGATGGTTTGAAACCAGTTCATCGTCGTGTTCTTTATGCAATGAGTGCATTAGGAAATGACTGGAATAAGGGCTACAAAAAATCTGCCCGTGTTGTTGGTGACGTAATCGGTAAGTATCACCCGCATGGTGACACTGCTGTATATGACACTATCGTTCGTATGGCTCAGCCATTCTCCTTACGCTATATGCTAGTTGACGGCCAAGGTAACTTTGGTTCTGTTGATGGTGATTCTGCAGCGGCAATGCGTTACACCGAAATTCGCATGCAAAAAATCTCGCATGCAATTTTAGCTGACTTAGATAAAGAAACTGTTGATTTTGTACCTAACTATGATGGTCAGGAATACATGCCTGCAGTTATGCCTACTCGGGTACCAAACCTGTTAGTTAATGGTTCATCTGGTATTGCTGTTGGTATGGCAACAAACATTCCTCCGCATAACTTAACAGAAGTAATCAATGGTTGTGTCGCATTAATCGATAACAACGACATTACCGTTGATGAATTATTTGAATACATTCCAGCGCCTGATTTCCCAACTGCGGGTATTATCAGTGGTGTTGCCGGTATTCAAGAAGCATATCGTACTGGGCGTGGTAAATTAAATATCCGTGCTCGCGCTGAAATTGAAGTGCACGAAACAAGCGGTAAAGAAACCATTGTTGTGCATGAACTACCATATCAAGTAAACAAAGCTCGCCTAATTGAAAAAATGGCCGAGCTTGTTAAAGAAAAACGCTTGGAAGGTATTTCTGCCCTACGTGATGAGTCTGATAAAGACGGCATGCGTATGGTTATTGAAATTAAACGTGGTGAAGTAGGCGAAGTTGTTTTAAATAACTTATATAAGCTTACCCAAATGCAAGTATCTTTTGGTATGAACATGGTTGCTATTGATAATGGCCAACCTAAGTTATTTAACCTTAAAGAAATGCTTGAAGCGTTTGTACTTCATCGCCGTGAAGTTGTAACTCGTCGTACTATCTTCGAATTACGTAAAGCACGCGAACGTGCACATTTGCTTGAAGGTTTAGCGGTTGCGTTAAGTAACATTGACCCTATCATTGAGCTAATTAAAAACTCGCCAACACCTGCAGAAGCTAAAGAAGGCTTATTAAGTCAAGGTTGGACACTTGGTACTGTTGCTGAAATGCTTGAACGTGCCGGCGATGACGCTGCTCGTCCTGAGTGGGTTGAACCTGAGTTTGGTATTGTTGACGGTAAATATTACCTAACAATGCAACAAGCTCAAGCTATTTTAGACTTACGTTTACACAAGCTTACAGGTTTAGAACACGAAAAGATTCTAAATGAGTACAAAGAGTTATTAGAAATTATTGCAGAATTGTTGCATATTCTCGGTAGCCCAGAACGTTTAATGGAAGTTATTCGTGAAGAGCTGGAAGCAATACGTGATGAATTTGGTGATGAACGTCGTACAGAAATATCTCTTTCTTCACATGATTTATCACTTGAAGACTTAATCACTGAAGAAGATGTGGTCGTAACACTTTCGCATGAAGGTTATTGTAAATATCAACCATTGAGCGAATACGAAGCTCAGCGCCGTGGTGGTAAAGGTAAAGCTGCGACTAAGATGAAAGAAGAAGATTTCATTGAACGTCTGCTCGTTGCCAACACTCATGATACGATTTTATGTTTCAGTGACCGTGGTAAGTTGTACTGGCTGAAGGTGTTCCAGTTACCACTTGCTACTCGAACTGCACGTGGTCGTCCAATTGTAAATATTCTGCCACTTGAAAATGATGAAAGAATTACAGCCATTTTACCTGTGCGAGAATACGAAGATGACAAGTTTATTGTTATGGCAACAGCTGATGGTACGATTAAGAAAACGCCATTAACGGCATATTCTCGTCCTCGTGCTAATGGTATTATTGCCTTAAACCTTCGTGATGATGACACCCTAATTGGTGTTGATATTACCGATGGTACTAACGACATTATGTTGTTCTCTGATGAAGGTAAAGTTGTTCGTTTCAACGAGAAAAAACGTGACAGCGAAACAGGTGAAATAAAAATTGACCCTGAAACTGGTGAAGAGATCTGGGCATTAAAACCTATTGGACGTACTGGTACCGGTGTTAGAGGAATTAAGTTGGAAGGTGAACAAAAAGTTGTTTCACTTATTGTTCCTAAAACAGATGGCGCTATCTTAACCGTTACGCAAAATGGTTATGGTAAACGTACTGAGTTGGAAGAATATCCTGCGAAGAGCCGTGCAACTAAGGGTGTTGTTTCTATTAAAGTAAGTGATAGAAACGGTCCTGTTGTTGGTGCAGTACAAGTTGAAGATGCCGATGAAATTATGATCATCACCGATAACGGTACGTTAGTACGTACTCGCGTGAATGAAGTTAGTATCATTGGTCGAAATACCCAAGGTGTACGTTTAATTCGTACCGCAGATGACGAGAACGTTGTAGGTTTACAACGTATCGACGAAATCGAAGAGGAAGAAGAGTTACCAGCAGAAGAGGGCGGTGAAAACCCAACATCTGAAGGTAGTGAAGAAACCAGTAGTGAAGATTCGACAGAGGCTAGCGCAGATGCTGCCGATGATGAGTCTGAACCTGAAGAGTAACTTCAACTTCTAAACTTTAAAATGGGCGGTCTTTACCGCTCATTTTTATTTTAAAAGAGAGAAAACGAGAAACGAGAAACTAGAAACGAAGAGCAGGATTAGCTGAGTTCTGAGAATATATATTATGCTCAAAAGAAGTCGTAACTTTACCAATACTGTTTGCTTTTCGTTTCTCGATTCTAGCCTCTCGTTTCTTTGTATAATTTAACATCGTGAAATGGAACAAACCAAGATGACCGAAATCTATAACTTTTGCGCCGGCCCGGCAATGTTACCAAAGCCGGTAATGCAACGAGCTCAATCAGAATTTTTAAACTGGAATAACACCGGATGTTCGGTAATGGAATTAAGTCATCGCGGTAGCGAGTTTATGCAGCTTGCCAGTGACGCTGAAGCTGATTTACGTGAACTATTAAATATTCCAGATAACTACAAAGTACTGTTTTGTCATGGTGGTGGCCGTGGCCAATTTTCGGCAGTTCCACTTAACTTATTAGGCGCAGGTAAAACCGCAGATTATGTTGTTACTGGCTCTTGGTCTAAAAGTGCAGTAAGCGAAGCTGAAAAGTTTGGTAATATACGAGTCATTAATGCTGTTATCGAAGATGATGGCAAGAAAACAGTATTACCCTCAGAGCATTGGCGAATTAATAAGGATGCTGCATTCGTTCACTATTGCCCGAATGAGACGGTAGATGGTATTGAAATTTTTGAGATCCCTGAAACTGGCGATGTGCCGCTAGTTGCTGATATGTCATCAACAATCTTATCTCGCCCGTTAGACGTATCTAAGTTTGGTTTAATTTATGCCGGTGCTCAAAAAAACATCGGCCCTTCAGGTCTCACAATAGTTATTGTTCGTGACGATCTGATTGGTCAGCAGCAAATGACAACACCAGTTATTTTAGATTATAAAGTAACCAGCGATAACGGTTCAATGTTTAATACACCGCCAACTTACGCTTGGTATCTGGCGAGTTTAGTTTTTCAGTGGCTAAAAGATCTTGGTGGCTTAGATATGATGGCTAAATTAAATCAAGATAAAGCTCAATGTTTATATAACTACATCGATAGCAGTGAGTTTTATTACAATACTATTGCTGCTAATAATCGCAGCTCAATGAATATCCCGTTCTTTCTTAAGGATGACAGCTTAAATGCTGAGTTTTTAACAGAAGCTAAAGCAAATGGATTATTAGCCCTAAAAGGCCATCGAATTGTTGGTGGTATGCGTGCCAGTATTTATAACGCTATGCCGTTAGAAGGCGTACAAGCATTAGTTAGCTTTATGCAACAATTTGAGAAGAAGGTAGGATAAAGTGGAACAGTTAACATTAAACCCAATAGCCAAAATAAACGGTGAAGTTTTTTTACCTGGCTCTAAAAGTTTGTCTAATCGCGCATTGTTAATTGCTGCATTAGCAAAGGGGACAACTAAAATCACCAATTTATTGGTTAGTGACGATATCAGACATATGCTTAATGCTTTAAAAAGCCTTGGCATTGAATACACTTTAAGTGATTGCGGAACAGAGTGTACGGTTGTTGGTAACAATGGCTTTTTCAACACAGAAGAACCTTTAGAACTTTTTCTTGGAAACGCGGGGACAGCAATGCGCCCATTATGTGCCGCTCTTGCTGCAAGTTCTGGAGAATATGTATTAACGGGTGAACCTAGAATGAAAGAACGGCCAATTGGTCATTTAGGTGATGCGTTAGTACAACTTGGCGGTGATATAGAATATTTAGAAAATAAAGATTACCCGCCCTTAAAAATAAAGGGGAAGGAACTAACTGGAAGTTCAGTAAGGATTGATGGCTCAATCTCTAGTCAGTTTTTAACGGCAATTTTGATGGTTGCTCCTTTATTGCAAACGGATACTAATATATTCATTGACGGTGATTTGGTCTCTAAACCATATATTGATATTACCTTAGATATCATGCAAAGGTTTGGGGTTTATGTAGAAAACAATGACTATAAGTCTTTTACCATTAAAGGTATGCAATCATATCAAGCATTAGAGAAGTATATGGTTGAAGGTGATGCTTCCTCTGCGTCTTACTTTTTAGCAGCTGGCGCGATAAAAGGCGGCAAGATTACCGTTCATGGTGTTGGTAAGCTTAGTGTACAAGGCGATAAACACTTTGCTGATGTGCTCGAGAAAATGGGCGCAGAAGTTCACTGGGGTGACGAATCGATAACCGTTATAGGCAAACCGTTGCAAGCAATAGATATGGATATGAATCATATTCCTGACGCGGCAATGACCATTGCAACTACGGCACTTTTTGCTCAAGGTACAACAAGCATTAGAAATATTTATAATTGGCGAGTAAAAGAAACAGACCGCTTGAATGCCATGGCAACAGAGCTTCGTAAAGTCGGTGCAGAAGTGATTGAAGGTGATGATTATATTACAATCACGCCACCAGCTACTATTAAGCATGCTGAAATTGATACTTATGATGATCATAGGGTGGCAATGTGCTTCTCTCTTGTTGCTTTAAGTGAAAGCCCCGTCACAATTAATGACCCTAAATGTACGGCAAAAACATTCCCTGACTATTTTGAAAAGTTAGCGAAAGTTTCGTGCTAAAAATATTACAGAAAAATTTATTACGCGATTTTAAATTATAAATCCCGTATAATTTAGCCGATTTTCTATGTTAGGAGAAAAATGTATGCAGGAAAGCATTCCAGTTATTACTATTGATGGCCCAAGTGGCGCTGGAAAGGGAACTGTTGCAAGGGTTGTTGCTGAACAATTAGGTTGGAATTTGCTTGATAGCGGCGCGATTTATCGCGTGCTTGCCGTTGCTGTTCAACATCATAACATTGATGTTCAACTAGAAGACGCAATCATTCCACTTGCATCACATTTAGATGTTGAATTTATCAGCAAAAATGGCGAAGCAAGAATCATGCTTGAAGGTGAAGATGTGACTGATAATATCCGCACTGAAGAAGTTGGCGCTGTCGCATCAAAAGTTGCTGCTTTCCCACGAGTTAGAGAGGCATTGTTGCGTCGCCAAAGAGCTTTTAAAGAAGTACCTGGTTTATTAGCCGATGGAAGAGATATGGGAACGGTTGTATTTCCTGACGCAAAGGTTAAAGTGTTTTTAACTGCAACTGCAGAAGAAAGAGCAAATAGGCGCATGATTCAGTTGCAACAAAAGGGTGTTGATGTTAATATCGGGCGCCTTTTGAGCGACATACGTCAACGGGATGAGCGAGACCAAAATAGAAAGGTCGCGCCATTAGTCCCAGCCGAAGGAGCGTTAATTGTTGATTCTACTGAATTAACTATTGAGCAAGTGGTAGAGAAAATTCTCTTATTTGCCAATGATAAGTTATCTTAACTTATTGATTAACAAGAACTATTAATATATTTAGAGCTTACTGCACGGATGCGCGAAGCTAATTTAACTTACCCATGACACATGATGTGGATTGGACTAATAACTGAGTTTAATATACAAGTTATGATGGAAAATTTTGCACAGCTTTTTGAAGAAAGCTTAAAAGAAGTCGAAACACGCCCTGGTTCAATTATCAAAGGTACTGTTGTTGCTGTTAACAAAGACAACGTAATCGTTGATGCTGGCCTTAAATCAGAATCTGTTGTTTCAATTGATCAATTCAAAAGCTCTACTGGTGAAGTAGAAGTTGCTGTTGGCGATCAAATTGACGTATCTCTTAAAGCTACAGACGATGGTTTCGGTGAAACGATTCTTTCTCGTGATGACGCTAAACGTTTTGAAGCGTGGCAATTCCTTGAAAAAGCATACGAAGAAAAAGAAACTGTTATCGGTGTTATCAACGGTAAAGTTAAAGGCGGCTTCACAGTTGAAGTTAGCAATATTCGTGCTTTCTTACCAGGTTCATTAGTAGATGTACGTCCAGTACGTGACACTGCTCACCTTGAAGGTAAGGATTTAGAATTTAAAGTTATTAAGCTTGATCAAAAGCGTAATAACGTTGTTGTATCTCGTCGTGCTGTTATCGAAACTGAAAGCAGTGTTGAACGTGATGCATTACTTGAGTCTTTACAAGAAGGCCAAGAAGTTAAAGGTATCGTTAAGAACCTTACAGACTACGGTGCGTTCGTTGATCTTGGCGGCATCGATGGTTTACTACACATTACTGATATGGCTTGGAAACGCGTTAAGCACCCAAGTGAAATCGTTAACGTTGGTGACGAAATCCCAGTTAAAGTACTTAAGTTCGACCGTGAGCGTACTCGTGTATCTCTAGGTATGAAGCAGTTAGGTGAAGATCCATGGGCAGCTATCGCTAAGCGTTACCCTGAAGGTTCTAAACTTTCTGGTCGTGTAACTAACTTAACTGACTACGGTTGTTTCGTTGAAATCCAAGAAGGCGTTGAAGGTTTAGTTCACGTTTCTGAAATGGATTGGACTAACAAAAACATCCACCCATCTAAAGTTGTTAACTTAGGTGATGAAGTTGAAGTTATGGTTCTTGAAATCGACGAAGAACGTCGTCGTATTTCTCTAGGCCTTAAGCAATGTATCCAAAACCCTTGGGAAGCATTCGCTCAAAACTTCAATAAAGGCGACAAAGTTTCTGGTAAGATCAAGTCAATCACTGACTTCGGTATCTTCATCGGTCTTGACGGCGGCATCGACGGTCTTGTTCACTTATCTGATATTTCTTGGAATGGCGGAGAAGAAGTTGTTCGCGAATACAAGAAAGGTGATGAAATTTCAGCTGTTGTATTACAAGTTGACCCAGAGCGCGAGCGTATCTCTTTAGGTGTTAAACAAACTGAAGATGATCCGTTCAACATGTTCCTAGCTGACAATAAGAAAAACTCTATTGTTACTGGTACTGTTAGCGAAGTTGACGCCAAAGGCGCTAAAATCGATTTAGCTGAAGGTGTTGAAGGTTACTTACGTGTAGCTGACATTTCTGCTGATCGTATTGAAGATGCATCTACCGTTCTTAAAGCTGGTGACAGCGTTGAAGCTAAGTTTGTTGGTGTTGATCGTAAGAACCGCACTATCAGCTTGTCAATCAAAGCGAAAGACCAAGCAGAAGAGCGTACAGCTATGGATAACTTAAACCAAGTTGAAGATACTGGTTTAAGCGCAATGGCAGAAGCATTCAAAAACGCTAAAAACTAAGAATTATCAATGACTTTTAACTAAAATCAGTTAAAAATCGTTAAAATTTAAGTTTTATTTTAAAAGCCGCTAACACTAGCGGCTTTTTTGTGCTTAAATTATAGGGGTATCAAAATTTTATTTACGATAACTATCTGAAGCATAAACGATAATTATCGTAAGTAGTATGCAAAAGCCACTACAAAGTTGTAATCGTTAGTGCTATATTTCAAACATTAGAAAATGATAACGGAGTTAACATGACCAAGTCCGAGCTAATAGAAAAATTAATAGATAAGTTAGATCATTTATCTGCAAAAGATGTAGAAGTTGCGATAAAAGAAATTTTAGAAATGATGGCCGATACTCTGGAAAAAGGTGAGCGTATAGAGATCAGAGGTTTTGGTAGCTTTTCACTGCATTACCGTGCGCCACGCGTTGGCCGTAACCCTAAAACGGGTGAGTCAGTGGAGTTGACAGGTAAATATGTACCGCACTTTAAACCGGGTAAAGAGCTAAGGGAAAGAGTAAATCTTTCTATAGCATAAATATTGCCTGACAATAAAAACTGGGGTCAGAGTCAGGTTTATAATATTAAACCTGACTCTGACCCCAGTTTTTCAATTTTTTTTTTGCTGAAATTACTATCATTTAGCAATATACTGTAAATACATTAACAATAAATACCTATTTGAGAACATCAACTTGAAACTCTACTTATCGGTTTTAGTGCTTTTTATCTTTTTGGCAATTGCCTTTGTCTTTGGTACCCAAAATGAGCAAATCATAGAGCTAAATTATATCATTGCCCGCAGTAATATCAGTGTCGCCATGGCGGTAAGTATTTTTACATTTATCGGTTTTGTTATTGGTATGTTTACGATGTTTACCTTTATGATCAGTCGTCGTATTAAACGCTATAAACACAACAAGTCTGTAGCTAAACCTACTACAACTGAAGTTAGTCAATAACTCATGATTGAATTTCTTTTTCTTCTATTACCCGTCGCCTGGGGACATGGTTTGTTCATGGGACGTAATAGTATTAAGCAAAAAGATCAAAATGCCAAAGATTCACTCACCGTAAAATATTCTACCGGATTAAATTACCTACTTTCCAATCAACAAGATAAAGCAATGGAGTATTTGCTTGAAGCACTAAAAGTTGAAGATGATACGGTAGAAGCACATTTTGCTATGGCTAATTTATTTCGCCGCCGAGGTGAATTAGACAGAGCTTTGAAAGTGCATGAATACCTAGTACGTCAACCCATGTTGTCTGATAAAGAAAAGCAACAAGCGGTATTTGAACTGGGCCGAGATTTTTACAGTGCTGGTTTATATGACCGAGCTGAAAAGCTGTTTTTGAAATTATTAAAATCAAAGATGTACGGCTGTAAATCGCTGACCTACTTATTACATATATTTCAATCAACGAAAGATTGGGATAAAGGCATAGCCTTAGAAAAAGCAGTGTTAAAATCTAAAGATAAAAAGCTTAAGCACGTATTAGCCAATTTTTATTGTGAATTGGCAAATATCGCCATTTTACAAGATGAATACATTAAAGAACTTGAGTTATTACAAAACGCGCTAACCCTAGATCCTAAATCGAGCCGCGCGAACTTTTTAATGGCGCAAGTCTTTGAGAACAGTGAGCAGTTTAATAATGCTTGTCGTTGTTATCAGGAAATATTTTATCAAGATCAGGAGTTTTTTCCTGACGTTATTGATAAAATGCAGCAATGCTATCAGCGTAGCGATAATAATGATGATTTTTATCCTTTCATCAAAAAAGTTTTTGATAAAACCGGTAGTACAACAGCACTTATCAAATACCTTGAATATGTAGAGTTAACAAGCTCAAAAGAAAAAGCAGAAGAATACATTTTATCTGCATTAAATCGTCGCCCCACCATTCGTGGTTTTAAACATTTTGTTAAAATGCAACTTAATGACGGTAATGACGATAAAACCAATAAAAGTTTAGATGTGATCAAAGAATTGGTTGCAGCCTATTTAAAAATAAAACCACGGTACAGTTGTAAAAACTGTGGTTTTAACAGTACGGTTCATTACTGGTCTTGTCCATCGTGTCATGATTGGGAGCAATTAAAACCAGTAAGAGGCCTAGAAGGAGAGTAAATTTATGTCTGACGCCAAAGTAGTTGTGGCTCTAGATTTTGCAAAACAAAATGAAGCATTGTCATTTATCGATAAAATCCAACCAAGTGATGCTAAATTAAAAGTTGGTAAAGAGATGTTTACCCATTTTGGACCACAGTTTGTGACTGGTTTAGTCGATCGTGGTTTTGATGTGTTTTTAGATTTAAAATTTCATGATATTCCAAACACTGTTGCTAAAGCCGTTTCTGCTGCGGCAGACTTAGGTGTATGGATGGTTAATGTTCATGCCAGTGGTGGTTCTAAAATGATGAGTCAAGCCAAGCTTGCCTTAGACAGCTACGGCAAAGACGCGCCATTACTTATTGCGGTAACAGTATTAACTAGCATGTCAGCGCAAGATTTGATTGAACTTGGTATTAATGCAACACCAGAGCAGCATGTAATGAACTTAGCGCGCTTAACTCAACAAGCTGGCCTTGATGGCGTAGTATGTTCAGCTCAAGAAGCACAAATGCTAAAAACCAACTTAGGCAGTGACTTTAAATTAGTAACGCCTGGTATTCGTCCTGTAGGCGCTAGCGTTGATGATCAAAAGCGTATTATGACGCCACCACAAGCAATTGCTCTTGGTGTTGATTACTTGGTAATTGGTCGCCCAATTACTAAAGCCAGTGATCCACATCAAGTACTACAAGATATTAATCAATCTATAATTGTTTAGTACCTGATAAATAGAAAAACATATAATTAAAACGAAATTAAATTAGGAATACACTTATGCCAAAGGCTAGTGACGTTAAAAAAAATACAGCAATAGAACACAACGGTAAAGTGTTTATTGTCCGTGGAATTCATCGCTCTGTACCACAAGGTCGTGCTGGTGGTAGTTTATATCGCATGCGCCTTTACGATGTAGTAACTGGTGTAAAAGCGGATGAAACATTTAAAGACTCAGATATGTTAAACCTTGCTGACTTAACACGTCGTCAAGTGAGCTTTTCTTACCTCGATGGTGATGAATATGTATTTATGGACAATGAAGACTACACACCATACAACTTAAATAGTGAAAGTGTCAGTGATGAAATTCCGTTTATTACCGAAGCCACTGAAGGTATGGTTGTGATCCTTATTGATGACTCACCTGTTGCCGTTGAATTACCTAGCTCAGTTGATTTAGAAGTCACTGAAACTGACCCATCCATTAAAGGCGCATCAGCAAGTGCTCGTACTAAGCCTGCAACCTTATCAACGGGACTAGTTATTCAAGTACCTGAGCACATATCGACCGGCGACAAAGTTAAAGTAAACACCGAAGAACGTAAGTTTATGAGTCGTGCTTAGCAAGAATAATCGCTAATTATGACCAACAAACCAGCTTTATGCTGGTTTGTTACTTCAGGGGCGAAGGAATATCAATTTGCCATAAACAGTTTTAAAATTTATTTTCCCATACCTATGCTATTACTTTGCATATAGCTTAATAACTCTTGGCAATCCGCTCTATTTGATGTTTCTAATCCAGCCACCACGCCAAGTTGATCTGGCACACTTCTATGTTGACCTAGTTTTTCTTTACCGAGCATGTTAGTGATTTGAATACGAAATCCTTGAATTCCTTTTGCTAATTTTTTGCGATATTCAGCTGGAATAATGTTTTCATCATCAGTTATCTTAGGCTCAAAATGAGTAATCAACGCGGTTAAATCGTCAGCTGTTTCACTCTCGTCAACTAATTCTAAAATGCCTTCTACATGTACGGAGCTATAGTTCCATGTAGGCACTGCAGGGGATGATGCATACCAAGTAGGAGAGATATAAGCGTGGGGACCGGAAAATATGACTAATACTTTTTGCTTATCCAGTTCTTGCCAATGTGTATTTGCTTTGGCGAAATGGCCTTTTAATACACCAAATGCATTATCAGACTTTTCAAGAGCCATTGGCAAGTGTGAAGCATCCAGCCTATTTGAAACCAGTATGCCAAAAGCAAAGTCTGCAATAAATTTTTGCATTAAAGGTATAGAAGTCATTTGCCATTTATCCGGAACATGCATGTTTAAATTAACCTTTGATTTTGTTGTTAGAAATTAGCTGAAATATTTTACTTGCTGCATCTAAATGCAACCGTTATGTTAACAAGATAATAACAAATCTTAAATGGAAGTATTATGAGTATATCTACAATCGTATTTTGGGTTATTGTTGCCGCCGGGTTCTTTTTTGTGGTTGGAATATTTAACCAGTTAGTTGCGTTGAAAAACCGTTATAAAAATGGCTTTGCTCAAATCGAAGTGCAACTAAAACGTCGTTATGATCTAATCCCTAATTTGGTTGAAACAGCCAAAGCCTACATGAAGCATGAAAGTGAAACCCTTGAAGCGGTAATTTCAGCTCGTAACAGTGCGGCCAAAGGCTTGGCTGCTGCTGCTGCACAACCGGGCAACGCTAAAGCCATGAACTCTTTAATGGGGGCCGAGGGAGCTTTAATGGGGGCATTAGATAAACTCAATGTAGTAATGGAAGCTTATCCTGATCTAAAAGCTAATGAAAATATGATGCAAGTAAATGAAGAACTCATTACTACTGAGAATAAAGTAGGTTTTGCTCGCCAGGCATTCAATGATCAAGTTATGGCCTACAATACTTATAAGCAAAGCTTCCCGCAAAACTTTTTTTCTGGTCCATTTGGCCATCGCCCGGATGCTAGTTTATTAGAGTTTGCTGACAGTGCAGAAATCCAAGTTGCGCCCAAAGTATCTTTTTAACCTCTATCAATAATAGCATTTGTTTATGGATTTTTTTCAAGCTCAGCAATCTGCCCGTAAAAGCACCTCTCGTTTAGTACTGCTATTTTCTTTAGCAGTACTCAGCTTGATTATTATGACTAACCTGTTGGTAATGTTGCTTTTTGGTTATTTAGCAACAGAGGAGGGCGAGCCACTTTCTCTTAATCTGGTTTCTTCTCAATTTGATTGGCAAATATTTTTCTTTATTGGCATAACTGTTTGTTCGGTGATCTTTGCCGGTAGTGCTTATAAAAGCATGTCTTTAAGAAGTGGCGGTAAAACAATTGCTCAGGCACTAGGGGGGCGCCTTGCAACTCATAATACTCATGATATTAATGAAAAAAAGTTGCTCAACGTAGTTGAAGAAATGGCTATAGCTTCTGGCACACCTGTTCCGTCGGTATATTTATTAGAGCATGAACACAGTATCAATGCTTTTGCTGCAGGGTTTAAACATTCTGATGCTGTAATAGGCATTACCCGAGGTTGTATTGACAACCTTTCGCGGGAAGAGTTGCAAGGGGTTATTGCTCACGAGTTTAGTCATATTTTAAATGGTGATATGCGCTTAAATATGCGCTTAATTGGTGTTTTACATGGCATTTTATTAATGGGGTACATCGGTTACTACATCTTGCGCTCTGTTCGAGGTTCTAGAAAAAATACTTTGCCAATTATTGGTCTTGGGGCTGGTTTAGTGGTTATCGGCTTTGGCGGCAATTTCTTTGGGAATATGATCAAAGCGTCAGTTAGCCGACAACGTGAATACTTGGCGGATGCGTCGGCGGTGCAGTTTACCCGAAGTAAAGATGGCATTGCCGGTGCATTAAATAAAATTTCTAATGTGGGCTCTGTACTTGATAGCCCACAAGCGCCACAAATGAGTCATGCATATTTCAGTACGGGTGTTAGCTCCTTTGTTGAGTCAATGTTTGCCACTCATCCATCAATTAAAAAACGTATCAAACGAATTTCACCTTATTTTTTTATTAAACAAAAGGTAAATAAACAAGCCGAGAAAGAACAACAACAAAAACCTACGCAAGGCTCTCCATCTGTATCTTCGCCGAGAGATGTAATGTCGGGAGTCGTGAGCAGTGCTGTTATCGCTGAACAAATGATAAATAGTATTGGCAACGTTAATGAGCAACACATTAGTCATGCAAGCGCTCTTATAAGTGAATTACCTGAAACCATTCATCATGCGGTGCATGACATAGACCAAGCTAGAGCATTTATTTATTGTTTAGTTTTAAGCCCTAATAAAGAGGTAATGTACAAACAGCTCATGCGTCTTAAAAAAAATGGCGACCAAGATATTATTGATCATGTTTTGCGCTTACGAGAGCAGGTATCGCAGCTTCATACACGCTATCGTTTACCGTTAATTGATATGGTCATTCCTACTCTTAAACAGCTGACACAAGGTCGCTATGAATTATTTAAAGCTAATTTTTCATTCTTGATATTGGCTGATGATAAAATAGAATTGTTTGAATGGGTTTTACAAAAAATATTATTCAATCATTTAGACATTCAATTCAGTAGGAGTAATAAACGGAATAAGTACGCGTCACTAAAATCCAAACAAGTAGAAATTAACCTCTTGCTCAGCATGTTATTACATACTTATGTAAAAGGTCCATCTAGCATTAGCAAAGTAACTGAATTAATTGACTCTGAGGTAGGGCTTAACAACATTCAGTTACTGCACAAAGAAAGTGTTGAGCTTGCTAAGCTTAATCAAACATTCGAATCGTTATCTGAATTAGAGCCGCGGCTAAAGCCGAAAATAATAAAAGCGTGTTTACTAATAATAACTCAGGACAAACTGTTTTCGATTAAAGAGACGGAAATACTTAGAGCAATTGCAGCTCTACTCAATTGTCCAATGCCACCATATTTGCAAAATAAGCATGAACCTTAATGTTATCTGGTTGAATTTTACCAAGCTCACTAATTAACAGCTCATTTTATTTTTCCAAAAAGTAGATCACTTTATTAATGAATTCGCCATTAGATCTTTACTTTGGCCCCTTTTAAAGTTTTTGACATTAGATATTTTTCACCTAAACTTTTTAATAACCACAGGGTGTGGTTGTACCAACTCGGTATTATTTTACAATTTAATTAAATACGTAAAGGAATTACTTATGAAAATCTTAACTACCTCTTTATTGACTTTCGCCTTAACAATAACTCCAGCTTTAAATACTGCTTTTGCTAATAGTGAAGTTGTTGTCGGCGAGCAAAAAGTGTCAATGACTATCAATGTAAATAAAGCATCCGTTGAGCAACTTTCTGAGCTAAAAGGGCTAGGGCCTAAAAAAGCACAATCGATCATTGATTATAGAAATGAGAATGGACCTTTTACCACTGTCGCAGATCTGATGAATGTGAAAGGCATAGGGGTAAAATTTATTGAAAAAAATGCTAAGTATTTGGCTATATAGATCTGCTACGCATTTCTATAGTAACCACTACGTGGTAGTGTTTTTAGGCGGCTCCCCAATTAAGAGTGATGTGTTTTAAATAGCTGAAAAATAGAAAAGCCAGTCAAAATTTGACTGGCTTTAAATTTGTGTAGAACTAAAGCTTGTTTAGAGCTATAGGTTACTGAGCACTAGGCTTTGTCGGGCCAGCTGAGCTCTTGCTTGTTGCAAAGGCAGTAGTTGCTGACTTATTTGAACGAGTTACTTGAGTACGCTCTGCAATAGCTAGTGCAGCTGTTGGGATTGTTTGTTCGCCAACTGCAACTGCCACAGGTTTAGTCATTGGCGCATGCGCTTTGCCTTTTGCTGACTTAGCTGCAGCTTTAGCAACTTTTCCTTTCGGACTTTTCGCTTTAGTTGCTTTTACTTTAGTTGCTTTTACTTTTGTAGGTTTCGCTACAACTTCTTCAGCTTTAACTTCTTCAGCTTTAACTTCTTCAGCTTTAACTTCTTCAGCTACAACTTCTTCAGCTTTAACTTCTTCAGCTACAACTTCTTCAGCTACAACTTCTTCAGCTTTAACTTCTTCAGCTACAACTTCTTCAGCTACAACTTCTTCAGCTTTAACTTCTTCAGCTTTAACTTCTTCAGCTACAACTTCTTCAGCTACAACTTCTTCTGCTACAACTTCTTCAGCTACAACTTCTTCAGCTACAACTTCTTCAGCTTTAACTTCTTCAGCTACAACTTCTTCAGTTACAACTTCTTCAGCTTTAACTTCTTCAGCTTTAACTTCTTCAGCTTTAACTTCTTCAGCTAAAGGTAAGTCTTGTTGTTGCTCATTAACTTTATTATCAACTTCAACAGTAATGTCTTCTTCATTCGTTACTACTGGTTGTTCAACAAAGTCAGCAGGCGTTTCAAGATCTAAAGTCGTTTGAACTTCTTCACTAACACTAGGGTAACGTGCGACTATTGGATCTTCAGTTGTTCTTTCATCAACAATTGTATTTTCAATTTCAGCTTCTGTTGTATCTAGCTTTTCTTTACGGCGACGTTGGCCATGAGAGCGTAAGTGTCTTGGAGAACGACGATTTCTAACTCGTTGTTCTTTATCCTTGTTCTCACCGGTAACAGCATCTGTTTGTACATCGTTAATAGCAACATTCTGTTCAACAGGAGCTACTTTAACGGCAGCTTTATTTACTGCTTGCTCTGGTGCTGTAGTTTGTTGATTTGTAACTTGTTCGCTTTGATCTTGAACTCGTACTTTTTTGCGAGTGTTACGACGTTGACGACGCTCAGCTACCTTCGCTTCTTTTGGCTTGTCTTGCTGCTTTTTAGGCTGTTGTTTTTTAGGCTGACCAGCTTTTTGTTCTCTGTCTTTAACGTTGCGGTTATCTTTCTGGTTACGATTGTCTTTTTGATCGCGTTCACGATCTTGACCTTGGCCTTTATTACGACGCTGCTGATTACGTGGCTTACGGTTACGACGGTCACGGTTATCATGAGGTTTTCTATTACCTTGTGATGGTTTTTTCTCTGGCGCTTTTTCTTCTGTCGTAAATAAAGACTTAAAGAATGCTACGATACCAGCAAGTAAACCTGCAGAGGCTTGTTTTTGTACTGGTTTGTGAGCCGTTTTTGCTTTTTGTTTTACTGGCGCATTTGCTGGAGCTGGTTGCTTAGGCGCCGACATGCCTTGTAAAACAGGTTCATCACGCTTAATTGTTTCTTTTTGGAACTTAGGCATTACCGCTTCTTCAGCCGCAGTTTCGTTAAGCTTCATTTCATAACTGGCTTCGGCGGTTGTTTCATCATCACGTACACGCACAACTTCATACTGTGGAGTGTCCATGTCTCGGTTTGCTAAAATTAACACTTTAACATCATGGCTTTTTTCAATGTGGCCAACAGCGTTACGTTTCTCATTCAACAAGTAGGTTGCTACAGGTACTGGTACCTGAGCGTGCACTTGTGAAGTTTTATCTTTAATGGCTTCTTCTTCCATTAAACGTAAAATTGATAATGCTAAAGATTCAACACCACGTACATTACCTGTACCACTACAACGTGGACAAACACCTTGGCTTGTTTCACCAATTGAAGGGCGTAAACGTTGACGCGACATCTCTAATAAACCAAATTTTGAAATGCGGCTTAATTGAATTCGAGCTCTATCTGGGCGAACTGCATCACGCATGCGGTTTTCAACTTCACGCTGGTGACGAACTGGTGTCATATCAATGTAATCAATAACAACTAAACCACCTAAATCGCGAAGGCGTAATTGACGAGCAATTTCTTCTGCGGCTTCCAGGTTGGTATTAAATGCCGTTTCTTCAATATCACTACCTTTTGTTGCTCGGGCAGAGTTAATATCAATTGAAGTTAATGCTTCTGTTGGGTCTATTACAATAGAACCACCTGACGGTAAACGTACTTCACGCTGGAAGGCAGATTCGATTTGTGACTCTATTTGGTAATGAGTAAATAAAGGTACATCACCTTTATAAAGTTTTACTTTGCTTAAAAAATCAGGACGCACCAATTGGATATGTTGTTTAACACTATCGAAAATTTTAGGGCGATCAATAACTATTTCACCAATGTCTCGACGTAAATAATCACGAATTGCTCGTAAAATAACATTTGATTCTTGGTGAATTAAAAATGGTGCTGGTTTTGAAGCTGCTGCTTCTGATATAGCAGCCCAATGTTTAAGTAAAACGTTTAAATCCCACTCAAGTTCATCATAAGCTTTTCCTACACCAGCAGTACGAACGATTAAGCCCATACCTTTAGGTAAGTCTAATTTACTTAATGAATTTTTTAACTCTGTACGTTCATCACCTTCGATGCGACGAGAAATACCGCCAGCACGTGGGTTATTCGGCATTAAAACTAAGTAACTACCGGCTAAAGAGATAAAAGTAGTAAGCGCAGCGCCTTTTTGACCACGTTCTTCTTTATCAATTTGAACAATAACCTCTTGGCCTTCACGTAACACGTCTTTAATGTTTGGGCGACCTTGAAAACTATAACCTTGTGGGAAGTAACTGCGTGCAATTTCTTTCATTGGTAAGAAACCATGGCGATCTGCACCATAGTCAACGAAAGCTGCTTCTAAAGATGGCTCTACACGGGTAATAGTACCTTTGTAGATGTTAGATTTTTTTTGTTCGTGACCAGGGCTTTCGATATCTAAATCGTATAGGTTCTGGCCGTCAACTAGTGCTACGCGGAATTCTTCCGATTGTGTAGCATTGATTAACATGCGTTTCATATTTTTGTGACTCTGTGTATTAATAAGTCACAACATAAGGTTGAGCAAAAAAGCTAGCAATTAGCACTTTTATCGGTGCCGTATAGCAAGGTAAACAGAGGGTTGGCAGCCTCACGGATGTCAACTCCCTAAAACTCGGGACTGTTATCTTTTAATTTAATTCTTTAACCGGTTACGAATGTACAAACCAAACTTATTTATCTGAAATAAATTTGCAACTTCATAACACTGCTTAACTTTTACATACTCAGCAAAAATGCTGCGCTTACTATTTAATAGTTTATAACTCTTTATTTGCTGGACCTGTTGTTTATGCTTCAAACACGGGCAAGTTACGTACGCCGGTGTAAGCAATAGGCAATGCTGTCAATATATCGGGTGATTAGTGAGTAATTCTACTGAGTTGTCAGCCCATAATTAGCAGAAATTAGTACATTAAACACTGAAAAATATCGTATATTGATGTTGCCGCAACAAACCTCTTACGATTCACTTAAGAGTTTCGTAATTACTTTTGTTTTAATCCCTGTATTGCGATGAAAATTTGATTATCGATTACAATAAGATTTAAGTAATGTTTGGCACTAAAATTTAAATTTCAGTAACCCCGGCATTATCCCACTAAATAATGGGATAAGGCAATAAATTTACTGACTTATTATCAGTAAATAGACGCAAAATAAGAAAAAACTGTGCTAAACTCGCCGTCATGAAAGCACAAACACCAAATTCACCGCAATCAGCTAAGAAAAACATGGCTGATAACGAAGACAGACCTAAAGTAAGGTTTGTAACTATTGATGAAGAATCAGATGGTCAACGTATTGACAACTTTTTGCTTAAAACCTTAAAAGGGGTACCAAAAAGTATGATTTATCGCCTGCTTAGGAAGGGCGAGATCAGAGTGAACAAAAAACGCACCAAGCCAGAATATAAATTACAAGTCGAAGACATTATTCGAATTGCACCTATTCGCGTTTCTCAAGAAGCTGCGCCTGTGTCAACCCAATTGAAAAAAGTATCTTCGCTTGAAAACAATATATTGTTTGAAGATGAATGCATGATTGTTATCAATAAACCAACAGGTATGGCGGTCCATGGTGGGAGTGGATTGAGCTTTGGTTTAATTGAAGCACTAAGAGCATTAAGACCTGATGCAAGAATGTTGGAGCTTGTACATCGTTTAGACCGAGATACTTCCGGTTGCTTAATGATCGCTAAAAAACGTTCGGCGTTAAGAGCTTTACATGAACAGCTTAGAGAAAAAAGCGTACAAAAGTTTTATCATGCTCTGGTTAAAGGACATTGGTCAACGAAACTCACACGAGTTACTCAGGGCTTAAGAAAAAATGATCTTAAATCTGGTGAACGTGTTGTTGTCGTAGACAATATTAATGGTAAAGACTCTGAAACAAGGTTTAGAGTACTAAAACATTACGAAGGAGCAACCTTAGTAAGGGCATTTCCGGTTACCGGAAGAACACATCAAATACGTGTTCATTGTAAAGTTAGTGGTCATCCAATTGCGTGTGATGATAAATATGGCGCAGATGACTTTACTGATAAAATGAATAAGCAAGGCTTGAAACGTTTATTCTTACATGCAGCAAGTCTGGAATTTACTCACCCAAGATCTGGTGAACGGGTAAAATTTGAAGCACCTTATGATAATGCTTTAACCGCAATTTTGAAAAAACAGACGTATAAGACATATTAAGAGCAGAAGTGAGGTAGGAGAGACTAGATACGAGAAACGAAGAGCAATTGTTTCTCTACTTGGTGTCATCTACGGTTACTCTAATGTGCATATATCTTATATATACCCGGTTACCACTCAAAAGCCCGATTACCACTTTCTGAACTTGTTTCAGAATCTCAGTCTACTTACCCGGCAGTTCGACAGAAACTGAAACAAGTTCAGTAAGTGACTGATTGGGTTCAGTAAGTGATGGCGGTTCAGGAGTTCACGCTTTTCGTTTCTCGTTTCTATTTTCTCTTCTCTAGGCTCTCGTTTCTTGCTGTGCCAATACATCAAAACCTTCATTTTTCAGTAATTGATGTAAACGAATTAGCGGTAAACCAATAAGAGTATTTGGATCATCACCTTGTAAACTTTTGAACAAGCATATACCCAAACCTTCACTTTTAAAGCTACCTGCGCAGTTATAAGGCTCTTCTGCGTGTAGGTAACGAGTTATTTCTGCCAGGTTGAGTTCTCTAAAGCTGACGTAATATGGTTCTACAATAACTTGTGTATTACCGGTACTTGCATTGTATAAGCACAGGCCGGTTAAAAATGTTACCGTTTTACCACTAAAAGAAGAAAGCTGTTTTACGCCATTTTCGAAAGTATGTGGCTTACCTAATATATTACCATCACAAATGGCAACTTGATCAGAGCCAATGATTATACCATCAGGAAACTCTTTACTGACTTCTTTAGCTTTTTCTTCCGCTAGCCTTGCTACTAAATTTTCTGGCGTTTCATTTGCTAGCGCTGTTTCATCAATATTCGGTTTTGCACAATCGAAGGATAAATTGAATTTTTCTAATAAGGCTTTGCGAAAAATAGAGGTAGAGCCAAGTACTAGTTGCGTCATTAAGTTTACTCGTCTTTAATAGTCATTACGGCGCAAGTTTACCTAAGTTTACTTAGAATACAAATACCATTAAATAATTCAGATAAAACTCGGTTTATCAAGAACAATTGTTATTACCTAGTTAAATTGCTGTAAAATTGTTCACAAATGATATGGTTGTGTTAAAATTTGTCATTAAATAGGCAATTGCATTGAAATTGGTGAATTTTCTTTTGACAGAAGACTCTCCACCCTTTAAGATGCGCGCCATATGAAAAATCTTAAGCTTCCAATAACAATCGATCCGTTTAAAAGTTCTCAGCGCAGGCTTGAGTGCAACGGCTATTTTGAGTTATTAGGATTTGAAAGATTGCTTGCAGTGTCTGAGAAGGCTTGTGAGCAAGTGAATGTTAAAGTAAACTTTGATGTTGATGAACAAGGCCTAACATTGTTAAGCGGCGAAGCATCAGCTCAGGTGAATTTAATATGCCAGCGTTGTAATGAACCATTTGTACAAGACTTAAGTGTGAATTTCTCTTATAGTCCGGTAAAAAACGAAGAGGGAGCTGAGCTCTTACCTTCACATTATGATGTTGTAGTAGTAGATGAAAATGGTGAAGTAAATTTACGCGAATTAGTGGAAGATGAGTTAATCATTAATATTCCATTAGTACCGAAACATGACCTTAAGGATTGTAATGCAGATGCAAACACTTCTTGGGGTAGGTTACCGGATACGCTTGAGAAACCGAATCCATTTGATGTTTTAAAAAACCTCAAGTAACTTTTTGATTTTAGGAGTAGGGTAATGGCCGTACAAAAGAGTAAAAAATCTCGTTCAAGACGTGGCATGCGCCGTTCACACGATGCAATCACACCAGAAAACTTATCAGTTGATCCAGTTTCTGGCGAAACACATCGTCGTCACCACGTAACTGCCGATGGCTTTTACAAAGGTGTCAAAGTTATCGCTAAATAAGCGAATTAACTTTGGTTAATCTAACGGTTTCGTTAGATGTTATGGGGGGCGATTCAGGCCCCCTTATAACAATTCCTTCAGCAAAAATGGCAATTGAACATGTGCCATCTCTTAAACTCATCCTCTGTGGTGACGAAAGCGTTATTCACACGCATTTAAAAAAACACAATTTCCTTGACCATCCTCGTATATCAATAGTGCATGCTAGTGAGCAAATTGCTATGGATGAAAAACCAAGTGTCGCCCTGAGAACTAAAAAAGACTCTTCAATGCGTCGAGCATTAGATTTGGTTCATAGCGGAGAAGCTGATGCTTGCGTAAGCGCGGGTAACACAGGAGCACTAATTGCTATTGCTCATTACGTGTTAAAAATGCTTCCCGGTGTTGAGCGCCCAGCTCTTGTTTCCCATTTACCAATTACCGATTCCGCTTCTCATGCATTTATGTTGGATTTAGGTGCTAATGTTTTTTGTGACTCCGACACTTTATTTCAGTTTGCTATGATGGGCTCAGTGATGGCTGAAGAAGTAGACTCTATTGAATCACCACGAGTAGCGTTGCTAAACATGGGCGAAGAAGTCATCAAAGGTAGTGACCATATAAAACATACCGCTGCTTTATTATCTAATACACCTGAAATAAACTATGTTGGGTTTATTGAGGGAAATGATATATTTACCGGTAAAGCCGATGTCATCGTTTGTGATGGTTTCGTCGGCAATGTTGCTTTAAAAACCTGTGAAGGGGTGGCCAAGCTGGCGATGGCGAAAGTGATGAAAATCATCAATGAGAGCAAATTTACCCGACTTTTAGGAATTTTGCTTAACCCAACATTAAAAAAGATAGTAAAACGACTGAACCCCGACCAGTATAACGGGGCAAGTCTGATAGGATTACGCGGTATTGTGGTAAAAAGTCACGGCAATGCCACCAGTTCAGCTTTTTTTAACGCTATACTTGAAGCTGTTAAGGAAGTTGAAAGACAAGTTCCTGAAAAAATTAAAAATAAACTAGAACTCAGTTTACTTAAAAGGTCTTAAAAAGATAATGTATTCACGAATTACAGGTACGGGAAGCTACTTCCCTGAACAAGTCAGAACTAATGCTGATTTAGAAAAAATGGTTGATACAACCGATCAATGGATCTTCGAACGTACCGGTATTAAAGAACGCCGTATTTCGGCCGAGCACGAAAATGTTGCTTACATGGGTGCTAAAGCTGCAGAAAAAGCAGTAGAAATGGCCGGTATAAAATTAGAAGATATCGACATGATCGTTATGGGTACAACCAGTTCTCATACTGATTTACCAAGCGCCGCTTGTCATGTGCAAATGTACTTAAATATTCCTAATGTACCTGCTTTTGATGTTGGGGCTGCCTGTTCGGGCTTTATTTACAGTTTAAGTGTTGCTGATCAATTTATTAAATCAGGCATGGCCAAACGTGTGCTAGTGATTGGTGCTGATGCGCTTTCTCATATGTGTGACCCGAAAGATCGTTCTACCATCATTTTATTTGGTGATGCTGCCGGCGCAGTTATTCTTGAAGCAAGTGAAGAGCAAGGGTTGATCTCTACTCATTTACACGCGGATGGTAATTATGGCGCCTTATTAGGGGCCGGCTCTCCTAAACGTGGTGATCTCATCACAGAGGAAAGCTCTTATATCTATATGAAAGGCAATGAAGTGTTTAAGTTTGCAGTAACTCGTTTAAGCGAAATTGTTACTGAAACGCTTGAACATAATAACATGGATAAGTCCGAAATTGACTGGTTAGTGCCACATCAGGCTAACCTACGTATCATTGCCGCGGCGGCTAAAAAGTTAAGCTTACCAATGGAACAAGTTGTAGTAACACTTGATAAACATGGTAATACTTCTGCTGCTACTATCCCTACTGCTTTAGATGAAGCCGTACGTGATGGTCGTATCAAGCGCGGACAAACAGTATTAATGGAAGCCTTTGGTAGTGGCTTTACTTGGGGCAGTGCCCTAATGAAATTTTAATAGTACATAGTAAGGTATAACAATGAATAATAATTTAGCCTTTGTATTTCCTGGTCAAGGTTCACAAGCCGTAAGCATGTTAGCTGACTTGGGTGATAATGAAGTGGTTAAATCTACATTTGCAGCCGCATCTGCAGCTTTAGGTTACGATTTATGGGATCTAATTCAAAATGACAGCGAAGGTAAACTCAATCAAACTGATTACACTCAACCTGCATTATTAACAGCAAGTGTTGCGGTGTTTCGTGCTTGGTTAGAAAAAGGCGGAGCCACACCATCGGTATTAGCCGGCCATTCATTAGGCGAGTATTCTGCGCTTGTTTGTGCAGGGGTTATTAGCCTTGAAGATGGCGTGAAACTAGTTGAAAAACGTGGTCAATACATGCAACAAGCTGTTCCAGCTGGTGTTGGTGCTATGTATGCAATTATTGGTTTAGCTGATGATTCGATTCTTGCTGCTTGCGAACAAGCAGCTGGCGATGAAGTTGTTTCGGCGGTTAACTTTAACTCTCCCGGTCAGGTTGTTATTGCGGGTAATAAAGCTGCGGTAGAACGTGCAGGAGCGCTATGTAAAGAAGCAGGTGCTAAAAGAGCACTTCCTTTACCTGTAAGTGTGCCGTCACACTGTGCACTCATGCAACCTGCTGCTGATATGTTAGCAAGCGATCTTGAAAATATTGAATTTAACACACCAAATACTCCTGTTATTAACAATGTTGATGTTGCAATAGCCACTGATGGGGCCGCAATTAAAGACGCATTAATCCGCCAATTATACAGCCCTGTTCGTTGGACTGAGTCAGTTGAAAAAATGGCTGCAATGGGTATTGAAAACCTTGTTGAAGTAGGCCCAGGCAAAGTATTAACTGGCTTAACAAAACGTATTAACAAACAACTTAGTTGTGTATCAGTAAATACAACTGATACTTTAAATTCTGCATTGGAAGGATAGATAATGTCATTATTTTCATTAGAAGGTAAAACTGCACTTGTTACAGGTGCAAGCCGTGGTATTGGTAAAGCGATCGCTGAACAGTTAGTCGCGCTTGGCGCAAAAGTTATTGGTACAGCAACATCACAAAGTGGTGCTGACAATATTAGTACATACTTAGGTGATAACGGTAAAGGTTATGAACTAAACGTAACTGATACGGATTCAATTACTGCATTATTTACTGCGATCAAAGCCGACTTCGGTCAAATTGATATTTTAGTAAATAACGCCGGTATTACTCGTGACAATTTAATGATGCGAATGAAAGACAGCGAGTGGGACGATATCATCACCACTAACTTGAATTCATTATTCAAAATCAGTAAAGCCGTGATGCGTCCTATGATGAAACAACGTAGTGGCCGTATTATCAATATTGGTTCTGTTGTTGGTTCTATGGGTAATGCTGGTCAAGTAAACTACGCAACGTCGAAAGCTGGCCTATTAGGTTTTACTAAGTCATTAGCAAAAGAGGTTGCTTCTCGTGGCATAACAGTAAATGCTATTGCCCCAGGTTTTATTGATACTGATATGACGAAAGCTTTAAACGAAGAGCAACGTGAAGCAATTGCATCACAAGTACCTGCTAATCGCTTAGGCCAACCGGAAGAAATTGCGGCAACTGTTGCATTTTTAGCCTCTGATGCTGCAGCTTACATTAACGGTGAAACTATTCACGTTAATGGTGGTATGTACATGGTTTAAAAAGATTATTGGCTGCAACGCCTTTAATCATGCTGTTTTCTTGCAAAATAGCTATTTATGAACCATAAATAATTAATTAGTTATCAGGTTTGACCAGCGTAAAAATATAATTTTATGCTTGCATGGCGACTTGATGACGAATAAACTACACGCAATTTTGTAAGAATTGCTAAATATAGTAAAGGAAATATAATGAGTACTATCGAAGAACGCGTAAGAAAAATCATTGTTGAACAATTAGGTGTTAAAGAAGAAGAAGCAAAAAACGAAGCATCTTTTGTTGATGACTTAGGTGCAGATTCTCTAGACACAGTAGAATTAGTTATGGCTCTTGAAGAAGAATTTGATACTGAAATTCCTGATGAAGAAGCTGAAAAAATTACTACAGTTCAATCAGCTATCGATTACGTGACAGCTCACGGTTAATCAATAGTTTATTGCGAAAGGCGGTTTTATTACCGCCTTTTTTGTTTTTGTTTTTTGAAAATGAATAAAATCATATTAATGTCATTATTTTTTAACTTTAGTAAATAATGACATTTGTATAATTTGCGGAGACATTGATTGTTATGCGACGAGTTGTAGTCACTGGCTTGGGGATGCTAAGCCCGCTAGGAAATAATTCACACTCTACTTGGGACGCACTACTTGCAGGTAAAAGTGGTATTGGCCTAATTGATCATCTTGATCTTACTCACTTCACCACTAAATTTGCTGGTTTGGTAAAAGACTTTAACCCGGAAGAATTTGGTATTGCCAAGAAAGAAACCCGTAAAATGGATTTATTCATTCAGTACGGTGTTGCGGCAGGTCATCAAGCGATAGAAGATTCAGGTCTAGAAGTCACTGAACAAAATGCCGGTCGTATTGGTGTTGCTATTGGTTCAGGTATTGGCGGTTTAACCTTAATTGAAGAAGGGCATGCGAAAACCATTAGTCAAAATGTGCGAAAGCTGTCTCCTTTTTTCTGTCCATCTACAATTCTGAATATGATCTCTGGTCATTTATCAATAATGCATGGTTTAAAAGGGCCTAATATTGCAATCGTAACGGCTTGTACTACAGGTGTACATAATATAGGCCATGCAGCACGTATGATTGCCTATGGTGATGCCGATGCCATGGTAGCTGGCGGTGCAGAAAAAGCATCTACAGTATTAGGTATGGGTGGTTTTATGTCGGCTCGTGCACTATCTACTCGTAATGATGCTCCTCAAGAAGCTTCTCGTCCTTGGGATAAAGATCGTGACGGTTTTGTGTTAAGTGATGGTGCCGGTGTTGTTGTGCTTGAAGAGTATGAACACGCGAAAGCTCGTGGCGCGAATATTTATGCTGAACTGTGCGGGTTTGGTATGAGCGGTGATGCACATCATATCACCTCACCACCAACAAATGGTGAAGGCGGGGCTGCTGCAATGACTAATGCAATCCGTGATGCTGGTATTGATGCAAACCAAGTTGGCTATATTAATGCCCATGGCACATCAACACCGGCTGGTGATATTGCTGAAACCAACGGTGCAAAATCTGTATTTGGTGATCATGCTTATAACTTAATGATGGGGTCAACCAAATCAATGACCGGTCATATGTTAGGTGCAGCCGGCTCAGCAGAGGCAATATTTACTATTTTGGCTCTACAAAACCAAGAAGTTCCTCCAACAATTAACTTGGATAATCCAGGCGAAGGTTGTGATTTAGACTACATAAGAGGCGAAGCACGTCAGGCAAAACTTGATTATGCTCTGTGTAATTCATTTGGTTTTGGCGGTACAAACGGTTCTTTACTGTTTAAAAAGGTTTAACGCTGTAAAGCTTAAATAGACCTTGCCAATAACATCAAAAGCTTGAATACTATATGGTATTCAAGCTTTGTTGTTTTAGAAACTAGAAACTAGAAACTAGAAACTAGAAACTAGAAACTAGAAACGGACTAACACACTAATGTCGTCCGTAACCGATGCACTAGCGTCGTCCTGTTGAACGACTACATGGAAAGTAGGAGGTAGAGTAACGCATTGAGCAGTTACCGAAAACGGGATCTCATTTACGATCAAATACAAAATAATAAATATAATCATATGCTATACAGTTCAGTTAACTTTAAACAATGCAATAACGTTGATATTAAAGACCGAAGTATTGCCTTTGGTGACGGGGTATTTACTACAGCTAAAGTGGTTGATGGTGAAGTTGAACACTTATCAGGTCATATTCAAAGGTTAAAGCAGGGCTGTCGGAAATTAAATATTACTGAGCCAGACTTCCAGCAAGTCTCAAGTGAGATGATTAAAGCGGCAAAAACACATTTGCTGGCGACTGTAAAAGTAGTTGTTAGCGCCGGTGAAAGTAGTCGTGGCTACGCTCGCGATGCTAACCAACAACCAACTGTCATGGTAACAAGTGCAGCATTTCCTAAACATTATCTAGGTTGGCAATCTAATGGACTGACGCTTGGTCTGAGTTCTATTAAACTAGGTCGAAATCCGATACTGGCTGGAATAAAACATTTAAATCGTCTTGAACAAGTTTTGATACGAGGTGAATTAGAAAATTTAAATGTCGATGAAGTAGTGGTTTGCGATTTTGAAAACTATATCATTGAGTGCAATACAGCAAACCTGTTTTGGTATCGAGCGGGAAAATGGTATACACCAATTTTGTCTATGGCTGGCGTTAATGGTTTAATCAGACAAAAATTGATGGCCCTGTTGCCAAACGTTGTCGAATGTCATGCAAAAGTAGAAGAGTTAGATATGGCAGAATCGATGTTAATCTGTAATTGTTTATTATCTGTTGTTGCAGCTAAATCCTACCTAGGTAAATCACTGAAAATTGATCATGATTTGTTGACCAAGTTACAGCAACAATTAAAGGAATTTGATTAATGTTACGCTTGCTCTTTGCAATTTTATTTATCGGTCTCATTACCATCGGCGGTGTTGTTTATCATGTAAATCATAGGGTTTCCTCGAGCTTAAATATTGAACACAAGCAGTTATATACGCTTGCCACGGGTAAATCCTATAATCATGTGTTATCTGACTTTAAAAAGTTAGGCTTTATTGACTCTCGACTTGCTTTTCGCATTCATGCCAAGTTAAATTCAGATTTGATCAATGTTAAAGCGGGTACATATCAATTATTGCCAAACATGACTATGCTACAAGTGTTGTCATTATTAACGACTGGTGAAGAACACCAATTTAAGATCACCTTTGTTGAAGGGTCTACTTTTAAAGACTGGCTTATCCAACTTGCCGAAACACAATACATTCAAACAACACTTGCTGACAAAACTACTGAGCAGATACTGAATTTGTTGGAAAGTAAATACAATCACCCTGAAGGCCTGTTTTTTCCTGATACCTATCAATTTACAGCCAACACTAAAGATATTGATATTTTAAAGTTGGCCTACCAGCGCATGACTTTAGAATTAACAGCAAGTTGGCAAGGAAGAGCCCCCAAGTTACCCTATAAAACACCTTATGAAGTGTTAATTATGGCGTCAATGGTAGAGAAAGAAACGGCAAAAATAAGTGAGCAACCGTTGATCTCGGCAGTATTTATCACTCGTTTAGCTAAAAAAATGCGTTTGCAAACCGACCCAACCATAATTTATGGCTTAGGCGAACGCTACACTGGTGATATTACTTATGCTAACTTAAGAGAAAAAACTGCGTATAATACTTATCGCATTAACGGTATGCCACCAACACCTATTGCCATGCCGGGTAAATCAGCTATTGAAGCCAGTTTACATCCAGCCAATACTCCATACTTATATTTTGTTAGTAAAGGCAATGGTGAACACCATTTTTCAACCACATTAAAAGAGCATAATAATGCGGTTAATAAATATATCAGGGGAAAGAAGTAAGTTATGCTAAGGCTAGTTTACATCGCTATATACGTCATGATTATATTTTGTCAGTAAAGGCAATGGCGAACATCATTTTTCAACCACATTAAACGAGCATAGCTTATTATTGCGGTTAATAAATATATCAGGGGAAAGAAGTAAGTTATGCTAAGGCTAGTTTACATCGCTATATACGTCATGATTATATTTTGTCAGTAAAGGCAATGGCGAACATCATTTTTCAACCACATTAAACGAGCATAGCTTATTATTGCGGTTAATAAATATATCAGGGGAAAGAAGTAAGTTATGCTAAGGCTAGTTTACATCGCTATATACGTCATGATTATATTTTGTCAGTAAAGGCAATGGCGAACATCATTTTTCAACCACATTAAACGAGCATAGCTTATTATTGCGGTTAACAAATACATTAGAGGAAAGAAGTAAGTTATGTCAGGTCAATCTCAGGGAAAGTTTATTGTTGTCGAAGGCATCGAGGGGGCAGGTAAATCATCAGCCATTGAAGTTATTGAAAATTTCTTATCCACACAGCAAATTAGCTATGAGAAAACTCGTGAGCCTGGTGGTACACCTTTGGCTGAAAAGTTAAGGTCATTAGTCAAAGAGCCAATTGATGAACAGGTGACTCCTGAGTGTGAATTGTTATTAATGTATGCGAGTCGCTCGCAGCTTGTTGCCAATAAAATATTACCCGCCCTTGCTCAAGGTAAATGGGTGATAGGTGATCGCCACGATCTATCATCAAGAGCATATCAAGGTGGTGGTCGAGAATTCAGTGATTCAATAATCGATACGATAGCTAATATAACCTTAAACGGCTTTAAACCTGACTTTACACTTTATTTAGATATTGAGCCTGAATTAGGCCTGTCTCGTGCTCAAGCTCGAGGTGAATTGGATCGTATAGAACAGGAAAAGATCGATTTTTTCCATCGCGTTCGCAACAAGTATCTGCAACTAGCTACAGCAGACGACAATATTTTTATTGTTGATGCTAGTCAGACTATGGAAAAGGTCCATAGCGATATCACTGAATTACTGAGTCATCATTTTGGCCGTTAAGTTAGAAGATAAAAGCTGGCTAGTGAACAATAAACTAGAAATTACCAGTAAAATTGAACAAGGTCTTTTGCCGCATGCATTATTACTGTTAGGCAGTCATTTAGCTGGCCAGGAAGAATTGGGGAATTGGTTAACTGGGTTATTGTTATGCGAACAAGCAGAAACGATAAATGAACCTTGTGATCAATGTAAATCCTGCTCATTAGTGAAAGCACAAACTCACCCCGATCTGGTGATGATTGATAATAGCGAAAAAACGATCGGTGTAGAGTTAATGAGAAGCGCTGGCGCGTTCTTACAAAAAACTGCGCAACTTGCTAAAAACAAAGTTGTCGTTGTATTTTCAGCAGAGAATATGACAGAATCAGCCGCAAATGCTTTATTAAAAACATTGGAAGAGCCAACGTTAAACAGCTATTTAATTTTAGTGTGTAACGATATCGAAATGCTATTGCCTACTATTATTAGTCGCTGTAGCGTAGTTAAAATTAGTCCGCCAACAGGTGAAGAGCTTGCCCGTTTAGTCAATGATCAGCGCTTGATAAATGAGTTTAGCAATTTAAACGAACTTGCTGAATTAACGGATGCTAACTGCCAAGAGCAGCGCGCAGAAATTATTGAACAATTATTAGTATTCTTACAACAGTTTAATAACGGCAACGAATTGGTAAACTTGCTAGCAAGTAATATTCATGGCATGCGTTGGTTAACGAATTCATTTAATCAATTAGTACGTATTCAGTCCGGTTGGCAAGATTCACTAGTCAGCCATGAAATGAATCAGCTAGCAGGTTGCTATTCTAATGAGCAACTATGGCAGTGTCTAAACTTATTGAGTCAAGCTACAAAACAAATAAAGTTATTAACGCAAGCAAATAAAAGCTTTACTATTGAAGCGTTATTAGTGGATATTGAACATGTACTAATACCAAGTTGATTAAATATCTGTTCATTTTTAATGGTTAAAACGAATAACTACTGCTTTATAAAATTTATAAGTAGAGTAACTACTTAGTAAATTTTATGCATTGTATTTACCCGTTTTTCCTCATGAAAAAGAAGAACACATACATCATCAAATTGGCATATGACTAGCCAATACTAACGCTGGGATAAAAATAAAAAAGGATTGTTAGGAACTAAAATGAGTAACTTTGCATTAGAATTTAAAAACGAACGCGACTTGTATATGGCCTACATGCCATTTTTAAAGCAAGGCGGACTATTCATTAAAACTACTGAGCAGTTTGAACTTGGTGATAAAGTTAATTTAGAGGTCACGCTTCCCGGGCAATTAGAATCAGTCCAACTTGAAACCTCTGTTTGCTGGATAACCCCTCATGGAGCTCAAAATGGTACCGAGCCAGGTGTTGGCGTGGCATTTTTAAATGATGAGCACAATATTCGCAATCAAATTGAATCTAACCTAGGCCGTATGCTTAACTCGAAAGAAGCCACTTACACTATGTAAAAATAAACTAGGGTCAGAGTCAAGCTATTCTAAAATAACTTGACTCTGACCCTAATTATTTATTGGAACAAACCATGATAAATAACCATATCCGCAAACCTTTGCTCGTTTTAGGGCTATTTTTGTTTAGCTTTATCTCATTCGAGTTAATGGCTCATGGCGTCGACGAAAGTACCCGGGTATTCTTGCAAAGTAATACTGGCGTACAGTTTATTCCTTTTATGTACATTGGTGCCAAGCACATGATCACAGGCTATGATCATTTGCTGTTTTTAGTAGGGGTGATCTTTTTCTTATACAAAAGTAGAGACATCCTGCTATATGTGAGCATGTTTACCTTAGGTCACAGTTTAACGTTGTTGCTTGGCGTGATGTTTGATCTGCAAGTCAATGCCTACCTTATAGATGCCATTATCGGTTTATCTGTTGTATATAAAGGTTTTGATAATCTAGGCGGATTTAAACGCATTCTGGGTTATAGCCCAAATGCAAAAGCCGCAGTGTTGATTTTTGGCTTATTCCATGGCTTTGGTTTAGCCACTAAACTGCAAGAGTTTCAATTACCAGAAGATGGCCTGTTTACTAATTTGATCGCGTTTAACCTTGGCGTAGAAATAGGGCAGTTTGCAGCATTAATGTTTATTTTGCTCGCCATTAGTTATTGGCGACGACATCACACATTTAAGCACTTTTCTACCGCGACCAATACATTATTAGTAAGTGCGGGCTTTATGCTTATTGGCTTTCAACTTACGGGATACTTTGTAAACTAACCAGAGTTAGGTTAACAAACTTAAGAGATAAAAATGCAACATACATTATCAACCGCAGCACTTATTAAATCGACAATCATTGCGTTAACTATTGCTGTATTAGCATTAGTGAGTTTTATTTTGCCAGCTGAGTATAATATTGATCCGACCGGGATGGGTGAAAAACTTGGCCTGACAGCACTGGCGAATAGCAGTGTAACAACAGAGCCGCCAGAACAGAACGCTGACACAATTGAGTTATCAGATAACTTTAACATTACCGTACCCGCAGGGCGCGGTATTGAGTTTAAGTTTGATATGCAACAGTTTAAAAAAATGGAATATGAATGGTCAACAGAAGGTAGTGTCTTGTATTTTGACTTACACGGCGAGCCCGAAGGTGATACCACCGGTTATTATGAAAGCTATGCCATTGCCACATTGCCTGAAATGAAAGGCAGTTTTACCGCTCCATTTAATGGGGTTCATGGCTGGTACTGGAAAAATAAGACTGATCAAGCCATCAATGTTAAGCTTAAGGTTAACGGCGAATATACCGTAATAGGCTTGAAAAAATAGCTGATTGCTATGTTGCAGGTACAGATATACTGGGTCAGAGTGAACCTATTTTAAATAGGTTCACTCTGACCCCACTTCCATGTAACTAATACCTATTAATATACCGACCAACTCAGGGGGGATTACTCTGGCTTCAAACTTGACTCTACAGCTTGTTTAGTTACAATTCTCGCAATTTATTTTATCTTTTGGAGCTCCAATTGTTCATAGACTCTCACTGTCATTTAGACCGCCTCAACTTATCTGATTTTGATAACGACCTCGACAATGTTGTTAACGCAGCAACTACGGCAAATGTAAGCCATATGTTGTGTGTGTCAGTAACACTGAAAGAATTCCCGAACATGGCAGCTAAAACCGAAAAATATGACAATGTGCAATTATCTTGTGGCGTCCATCCATTAAATCAAGAAGATATGGTAGATGAAGCTGAGCTTTTGGCTTTAGCTGAACATGACCGAGTTGTTGCTGTCGGTGAAACCGGTTTAGATTATTTCTATGCGCCAGAAACTCAAGAAGTACAACGTGATGCCTTTAGGAAACATATTCGCGTGGCTAAAAAGCTAAATAAACCGATTATCATTCACACTAGGGATGCTCAAGAAGATACTCTGGCAATTATGCGAGAAGAGGGCGCTGAGCAAGTCGGTGGGGTATTACATTGTTTTACTGAAAGTTGGGAAATGGCAGATCAAGCAATTGCAATGGGCTTTTATATATCGTTCTCCGGTATAGTTACTTTTAAAAATGCAGCTGCTTTACGTCATGTTGCCCATCAGGTACCCGATGATAAATTTTTAATCGAAACAGACTCGCCTTATTTAGCGCCTGTGCCACACCGTGGTAAACAAAACCAGCCAGCCTACGTGGTTGAAGTGGCTAAAATGTTAGCTGAGGTGCGTGGTCAGAGTGTTGAGGAAATTGCAAAGCTCTCTACTGACAACTACAAGCGTTTATTCAACGTTTAATATCAGCTGCAGATACTAGTAATTATGTCCATTTCCATAAAGAGAATAAAATGACAATTAAATTATGGCACTGTTATGACAGTCGCTCTTTACGTTCATTATGGGCACTTGAAGAGATGGGTATCGATTACGAAGTAGAAGTATTGCCATTTCCACCTCGGTTTCTAAAAAAAGAATATCTAGAAATAAACCCGCTTGGCACAGTACCATTTTTTAAAGATGACAATACTTGTTTAACCGAATCAACAGCAATATGTCATTATCTGGTAGAAAAATATAACCAACATCAGTTTGCCATTCCGGTTGAGCATCCCGAATATGGAAAGTTTTTAAATTACCTTTATCAAAGTGATACTACCTATACATTTCCTTTAGCTTTGATCTTGCGCTATAAGCATCTAGAAAAGGCTGAACGATTGAACCCTCAAGTTGTAGAAGATTATACTCAGTGGCTGTTCTCCCGGATGCGAGAGTTGATTAATCACCTGCAGACTAATACATACCTATGTGATAACCGATTCACCATTGCTGATATTGCAATTGGTATGGCGCTGCATTTTGGCGAACGAATTGGACTCTCCGATAGTTATAAGCCAGAAATTAAAGAGTATTTAGCTAGGTTGCAATCAAGACCTGCTTTTAAAAGAGCAAGGGAGATAGGCACTGATCTAGATCCTTTTTCGAACCTTTGATATAGCAGGTGCAGATATGACCCCTGGTCCATGTAACCGGCACTAGTAAATATAACTATTGGCTGTGAATCCATATCAACAAAAAAAGTTTAGTGGCAACCGAATAGACGCCGAAATACTACTTCCCTGTAATTTCGACATACCCCACGTCGTGTGGGGCAAAAAAAAGGCCTGAAGCAATCGCTTCAGGCTCAGGGGAATGGCTCAATAGGTTGAGCCTGCGCTAATTTGTTTAAGTAGTGAGTCTTGGATAAATCCGTAAGTAAAAACTCAATTAATTTGCTACTTGGACTTTTAATTGTAGTGTAAAAGTGATTAAAGTCTAGTCGATTTTTAAAATAATTTAAATTATTTTTTTATCTAATTATATCAACGGTTTATAGGTTGTTATGGGGGGGTGTTTTATTTTTCATTGCACAGTTTATCTATAGGTTTTGTACATCTTTAACACAGCTTGTCCACACTTCGGTTTGTCGCTTGTAAGTTGCATCAAATATACTGTTAACCGTACTGTTTTGATGTGCTATGGTAATAATGATTTAGTTAATATTTTCTTTCAAAGGCGAAAACATTAACTAAATCAGTAACTATACCCGTTATTATTCAAAGTACGGGATTTCAGTGGGAGTTAAAAGTAATTTAGGCAAGGCATTGAATTTATACGACACCATGGATGGTGGAGGTAGGGCGACTCAGGAGACAAAGCCGAGAATGGTTGTTCCATTGTTTAATTTAATAACGCGGCATAAATTACTTTTAACCCCATCGAAGAAGTGCTTGAGCAATCCCACTACGTCGTTGCAGTTATTTGTAAGGTTTGTATATGGATGTACTTCATTAGAGCAACGCAGGAGCAGTTGCCGAGAATAACCATTACTAGATAACTGCGCCTTATATTGGAATCGCTCAAACACTCAAAACGTATTTTGAACCTGCATCTTGAATGATAACTGGTATAAAATAATAATAAATTAATGGCTCATTCATGTTAAATATCATCTGGTTGTTTTTCTTCATCATTGCTTTTGTAGTTTCTTTATATCAATGGCTGATTCTAGGTAACGCGGCCATCTTTGAAAATTTACTGAGCAGTATTATTTCAATGTCGAAAGTGACAGTTGAAATAGCCATTGGTTTGATAGGTATATTAAGCTTTTGGCTTGGCATGATGAAAATTGCCGAAAGTGGCGGTATTGTTAATAAAATAGCACAAGCAATCTCACCGTTATTTTCTCGCTTAATGCCAGAAGTTCCAAAAAACCATCCTGCTTTTGGTTCAATCACAATGAACTTATCGGCAAATTTTCTCGGGTTAGATAATGCAGCGACGCCTCTAGGCTTAAAAGCAATGAGTGATCTGCAAGAAATAAATCCTAAAAAAGATACCGCCAGTAATGCACAAATACTATTCTTAGTGCTCAACACTTCATCAGTTACTCTTTTTCCAATCAGTGTCTTTGTATATCGTGCCCAACAAGGAGCCGCGGTTGCTACCGATGTATTTCTTCCTATCTTGCTTGCTACATTTGCTTCTACATTGGCGGGTCTTGTTTCGGTAGCCTTGTTTCAGCGCATTAAGTTATATAAAGGTGTCATACTTTTATATCTTAGTGGTGCTATGGCTCTAGTCGCTGCGCTGGTTATTTATTTGGCGCAATTGACCGCAGAGCAGCTTGCCAGTCAGTCATCTCTTATGGGAAATTTTTTAATTATCTCGGTATTGATCAGTTTTCTTGCTATCGCTCATCTGAAAAAAATCAATGTATACGATCAATTTATTATTGGTGCAAAAGAGGGCTTTGATGTCAGCGTTAAACTTATCCCTTACTTGTTAGCAATGCTTTGTGCTATCGGTGTTTTTAGGGCAAGTGGCGCATTAGACTTAATTGTCGACAGTATACGTAATTTAGTTATTTTTATGGGGGGCGACACTCGTTTTGTTGATGCTTTGCCTACAGCTTTTATGAAGCCGCTGAGTGGCTCTGGCTCTAGAGCTATGATGATAGAAACGATGAATGCCCATGGCGCTGACTCGTTTTCCGGGCGCTTAGCCTCTATTATGCAGGGTTCAACTGAAACTACCTTTTACGTGTTAGCGGTTTATTTCGGTAGCGTTGGTATACGTTATTCCCGCCATGCCATAACTTGTGGTCTTATTGCTGATGTAAGCGGAATTTGTGCCGGTATAGGTGTTTGTTATTGGTTTTTTGGTTGAATTCAAACGCTTGTATGTCGGACAATGATTTACTTTGATATCACATTTTTGCTTCATTTAACTAATTCTTTAGTCTAATTGTCGACAATCCTTTATTTTTTGCCTTGACTTAAAATTCAATCGGCGTATTATCTTGGTGTAAATCAAAAGTGTCGACAATTTATTGTTAGTAAAGCGTTTAACAATTCGTCGGCAACCGTTGTTTAAAATAATTAAATAGAGTCAGATGAACTTTAAAAACCCAGCAAGAAAAGCACCAGTTACCACTGCCGATAAAATATTTGAAACCATGCAACATGAAATTGTTGAAGGGGAAATAATCGCGGGTAGCAAAATAAGTGAGCCAGAACTTGCTAAAAAATATCAAGTAAGTCGCTCAACTCTTCGTGAAGCCTTAAACCGTTTAGAAAAATGTCATTTAATAGAGCGAAAAGCCAATGTAGGTTCACGCGTTGTTGAATGTACCGTCAAAGGCTTGCTAGAAATATATGTCGTTCGTGAAGCACTAGAAGGTATGGCTTGTCGTTTAGCTGCTAACCAAATGAAAGATGATGAAATACAAGAGCTGCAAACAATCCTTGCTGCTCATGGCCAAGAAAAACAACTTCAAGATGGCATCGCTTATTATCAGGAAGAAGGGGATTTAGATTTTCATTATCGAGTGATTCAAGGCAGTAACAATCAACAACTAATCAATATTCTTTGTGGTGAACTATATCACCTTGTACGTATGTATCGTTGCCAGTTTGGCATGAACAGCCCGCGTGCAAGTCGTGCTTATGGTGAGCACAAAGCAATTTTACATGCGATAGCTGATAGAGATGGTGAATTGGCAGAAATGCTGATGCGCCGACATATTGCAGCATCGCGCAAAAATATCGAAAGAAAACTAGAACAGGAAAGTGAATAATATGACAACTCAATTATCTCCAGGTGCAAAATTTCGTTTAGCACTTCAAAACAACAAGCCACTACAAGTAGTAGGTACGATTAATGCGTATTGCGCAATGATGGCTGAGCAACTTGGTCACCAGGCTATATACCTTTCTGGTGGCGGTGTTGCCAACGCATCTTACGGTTTACCTGATTTAGGTATGACATCTTTAAATGATGTTGTTGCTGACGTACAACGTATTACTGCGGCGTCTAGTTTACCCTTGTTAGTTGATATCGACACAGGTTGGGGCGGAGCATTCAATATTGCTAAAACTGTTCGCGATATGGAAAAGGCCGGAGCAGCAGCGGTTCATATTGAAGACCAAGTAGCGCAAAAGCGTTGTGGGCATCGTCCAAATAAAGAAATCGTATCAACTCAGGAAATGGTTGATCGTATTAAAGCCGCTGTTGACGCACGTACAGATAACGACTTCTTCATCATGGCTCGTACAGATGCATTCGCTCAAGAAGGTTTAGAAGCTGCCCTTGAACGCGCTAAAGCATACGTTGCTGCTGGTGCTGACGGTATATTTGCCGAAGCGGTTAAAACTGAAGAGCACTACCGTGCATTCACCGAAGCACTTGATGTACCAGTATTGGCAAATATTACAGAATTTGGTCAAACTGAACTTTGGAATAAAGAGCAATTAGGCGAGTGGGGCTGTGCAATGGTGCTTTACCCATTATCAGCATTTCGTGCAATGAACAAAGCCGCTGAGCTTGTTTATAAAACTTTACTAGCCGATGGCGACCAAAAAGCAGTAATTGATAACATGCAAACACGTATGGATCTTTATGATTACCTTGGTTACCACGATTACGAGCAAAAGCTGGATGCGCTTTTCTCTGAAGGCAAAAATAAGTAAACGATATTTAAAAGTTATAGAAACTTAAAATTTAAACAAAATTAATAGATACAAATATTTAAATTATTAGGAAAGAAATTATGTCAGATAAAAAAATTGGTGGTGCAGGTCTACGTGGTCAAAGTGCCGGTGAAACAAAATTATGTACAGTGGGTCAATCGGGTTCAGGTTTAACTTATTGTGGTTACGATGTTGCAGACCTTGCCGAGAACTCTACATTTGAAGAAGTAGCTTACCTTTTATTCAACGGTGAATTACCAAATCAAGCAGAATTAGATGCTTATAAAGCAGAACTACATGCAATGCGTGACTTACCACAAGCTCTTAAAGAAGTACTAGAGCGTATTCCTGCCGATGCTCACCCTATGGATGTTATGCGTACCGGTGCATCTTTCTTAGGAAACGTGGAGCCTGAAAATGATTTTTCAGAGCAACGCACTGCTGCTAACCGTTTACTTGCTGCATTCCCGGCAATTATGACTTACTGGTATCGCTTCAGCCATGATGGTGTAAAAATTGATTGTGTTACTGAAGAAGAGTCTTTAGGTGGTCATTTCTTACGTCTTCTTAACGGTGAAGAGCCGTCTGCTCAACACAAACGTGTAATGGATGTATCACTTATTCTTTATGCTGAGCATGAGTTTAACGCTTCTACATTTACAGCTCGTGTTTGTGCATCTACACTTTCTGACATGTTCTCATGTATTACTGGTGCTATTGGTACTCTTCGTGGTCCTTTACACGGCGGCGCAAACGAAGCAGCTATGGATATGATCTTAAAGTTCAACTCACCATCAGATGCTAAAGAGCAAATGGCAGGTATGTTAGAACGCAAAGAAAAAATTATGGGCTTTGGTCACGCAATTTACCGCACATCAGATCCTCGTAACGTTATTATCAAATCTTGGTCAGAAAAATTAGCGCAAGAAAATGGTGATACATCACTTTACGATATCTCTGTAGCCTGTGAAGAATTCATGTGGGATACCAAGAAACTATTCTGTAATGCTGACTTTTTCCATGCATCAACCTACAACTATATGGGTATTCCAACTAAACTATTTACACCAATTTTTGTGTGTTCACGTTTAACTGGTTGGGCAGCTCATGTAATGGAACAACGTGAAAATAACCGTATTATCCGCCCAAGCGCAGATTATACCGGTTCAGAACCACGTACTGTGGGTCCTATCTCTGAGAGATAATTATTTGCTCAACAGCTTAAATAAAACTTAATAATAGGGGAGCATAATATAATATTTATGGCCCCTTTTTAAAAACATAGTGGAAGAACATTATGAACTATGAATACCGCAAGCCTCTACCGGGTGCTAATATCGACTTCTTTGATACGCGTGCCGCGGTTGAAGCCATTACCCCTGGTAGCTATGCAAAATTACCTTATACATCACGTGTATTAGCTGAACAACTTGTTCGTCGTTGTGATCCTGCTACTTTAACTGATTCGTTAAAGCAAATTATACAAAGTAAACAAGACCTGGATTTCCCTTGGTATCCTGCTCGTGTAGTTTGTCATGATATTTTAGGTCAAACAGCCTTAGTTGATTTAGCAGGTCTTCGCGACGCTATCGCTGATCAAGGTGGCGATCCTGCTAAAGTTAACCCTGTTGTTCCTACACAGTTAATTGTTGATCACTCTCTGGCTGTAGAAGCTCCTGGTTTTGATCCTGAAGCATTCGATAAAAACCGTAGCATTGAAGACAGACGTAATGAACACCGCTTCCACTTTATTGAGTGGACTAAAACTGCCTTTAAAAATGTTGATGTGATCCCTGCCGGCAACGGTATCATGCATCAAATTAACTTAGAGAAAATGTCTCCTGTTATTCAAGCGCGTGACGGTGTTGCTTTCCCTGATACTTGTGTAGGTACAGATTCTCATACACCACATATTGATGCCTTAGGTGTTATTGCTATTGGTGTTGGTGGTTTAGAAGCTGAAACGGTAATGCTTGGTCGCCCATCTATGATGCGCTTACCAAACATTATTGGTGTTAAGTTAACGGGTAAACGCAAGCCAGGTATCACAGCTACCGATATGGTATTAGCAATCACTGAATTCTTACGTAATGAAAAAGTAGTCTCTAGCTACTTAGAATTCTTCGGTGAAGGTACAAAAGATTTAACCATTGGGGACAGAGCAACTATCTCAAACATGACACCAGAATACGGTGCATCTGCGGGTATGTTCTACATTGATGAACAAACCATTGATTACTTAAAAATTACCGGTCGTGAGCCTGAGCAAGTTTCTTTAGTAGAAACGTACGCTAAGCACACCGGTTTATGGGCCGATGATTTAGTTGAAGCACAGTATCCACGTGTTATCGAGTTTGATTTATCAACCGTTACTCGTAACTTAGCAGGTCCTTCTAATCCACATCGTCGTCTAGCAACTTCGGATTTAGCATCGAAAGACATTGCCAAAGACTTAGACGCTTGTAAGGCTGAAGAAGAGCAAGGCCTAATGCCTGATGGTGCTGTAATTATTGCAGCTATTACTTCATGTACTAACACATCTAACCCTCGTAACGTTGTTGCAGCTGGTCTTATTGCTAAGCGTGCAAACGAATTAGGTTTAGTGCGTAAGCCTTGGGTTAAATCGTCATTTGCTCCAGGTTCAAAAGTTGCGAAGCTTTATCTTGAAGAGTCAGGTTTATTACCAGAAATGGAAAAGCTTGGTTTTGGTATTGTTGGTTATGCATGTACTACCTGTAATGGGATGTCAGGTTCACTTGATCCGAAAATACAGCAAGAAATCATTGATCGCGATTTATATTCTACCGCGGTACTTTCTGGTAACCGTAACTTTGATGGTCGTATACACCCGCACGCGAAACAAGCGTTCTTGGCGTCACCACCACTTGTTGTTGCTTACGCGATTGCCGGTACCATGCGTTTTGATATTGAAAAAGACATTCTAGGTCAAGATCAAAACGGTAACGACATTACGCTTAAAGATATTTGGCCAAGTGATGAAGAAATCGATGCAATAGTCGAATCAAGCGTTAAGCCTGAGCAGTTCAATAAAGTTTATACGCCAATGTTTGATTTAGGCGCATTCGAACCAGCTGAAAGCCCATTATACGCTTGGGATGAAACCAGTACTTATATTCGCCGTCCGCCATATTGGGAAGGTGCATTAGCCGGTGAACGTACAATGAAAGGAATGGTGCCATTAGCAGTCCTTGGTGACAACATTACTACCGATCATCTATCACCATCTAACGCTATTCAATTAAACAGTGCAGCAGGTGCTTATCTAGATAAAATGGGCTTACCAGAAGCTGATTTTAACTCATACGCAACACACCGTGGTGATCACTTAACGGCACAACGTGCAACGTTTGCTAATCCGAAACTTTTCAATGAAATGTGTAAAGATGATAACGGCGAAGTTAAGCAAGGCTCTCTAGCTCGTATTGAGCCAGAAGGTACTGAATCTCGTATGTGGGAAGCGATTGAAACTTACATGCAGCGTAAACAGCCATTGATTATCATCGCGGGTGCTGACTATGGTCAAGGTTCATCACGTGATTGGGCTGCAAAAGGCGTTCGTCTTGCTGGTGTAGAAGTTATTGTTTCTGAAGGTTTCGAGCGTATTCACCGCACCAACTTAGTTGGTATGGGGGTACTACCATTAGAATTTACTAATGGTGAAACTCGTCACACTTACAACATTGATGGCACTGAAACTTACGATGTTGCAGGAACTACTGCACCAGGCGCAGCAATGACTGTGATAATGACGCGTCGTAATGGCGAAGTAGTAGAGATCCCAGTGAAGTGTCGTTTAGATACAGCTGAAGAAGTTTCTGTTTACGCTGCTGGCGGAGTACTTCAGAAGTTTGCCAACGACTTCCTCGAGTCTAATGCCTAAACGTTTATTTACACTGATAGCTGCATTGGCTGTACTCACTTGGTAAACCAAGTTCAGTGCAGCCGCCTTGCTCTTAGTGTAAATAATTCGTATAGCATCAAACTCTATTGAGATAATTTTCAAATGGCACATTCTATGTGCCATTTTTGTAGATATATAAAGGACAAACTAATGAGTTCAATTCCTCAAGTAAAGATCCCTGCTACGTATATTCGTGGTGGTACATCAAAAGGTGTATTTTTTAATTTAACTGATTTACCTGATCGTTGTCAGGTACCAGGTGAAGCCCGCGATAACATGTTACTTCGCGTTATTGGTTCTCCAGATCCATACGGTAAACAAACAGACGGTATGGGTGGTGCCACATCAAGCACCAGTAAAACGGTTATTTTAGCGAAAAGCGAAGTAGCAGATCACGATGTAGACTATTTGTTTGGTCAAGTGGCCATTGATAAAGCGTTTGTTGATTGGTCGGGTAACTGTGGTAATTTAACTGCTGCAGTTGGTTCTTTTGCGATTATGTCTGGTCTTGTAGATCCCGCCCGTATCCCTGAAAATGGTGTATGTACGGTTCGAATTTGGCAGAAAAACATTTCCAAAACCATTGTTGCGCAAGTACCAATTACAAACGGCGAAGTTCAAGAAACAGGGTGTTTTGAATTAGATGGTGTTACTTTTCCTGCTGCTGAAGTGCCTGTTGAATTTATAGCACCTGTAGACCCATCAGAGGCAATGTTTCCAACAGGTAATGTTGTTGATGATTTAGAAGTCCCTGGTATTGGCACATTTAAAGCCACAATGATCACCGCAGGCATACCAACTATTTTCTTAAATGCAGAAGAGATTGGTTACCAAGGTACTGAGCTACAAGAAGCGATTAATGGCAGTGATGAGATCTTAAATTGGTTTGAAACCGTTCGTGCCCATGGCGCCATAAAAATGGGATTAATCAGTGATGTATCTGAGGCAAAAGCACGCCAGCACACGCCTAAAGTAGCCTTTGTATCACCTGCTAAAGCGTATACTTCTTCAAGTGGTAAAGACATCACCGCGAGTGACATCGACTTAAATGTCCGTGCCTTGTCTATGGGTAAACTACACCATGCAATGATGGGCACAGCAGCTGTTGCCATAGGTACTGCTGCGGCAATCCCTGGTACTCTTGTTAACCTTGCAGCGGGCGGCGGTGAGCGTAACACTGTTACCTTTGGTCACCCATCAGGTACATTAAAAGTTGGCGCAGAAGCGGCTGAAGTAAATGGTGCTTGGACAGTTAACAAAGCTATTATGAGCCGTAGTGCACGCGTACTTATGGAAGGTTGGGTAAGAATTCCCGGAGATTCGTTTTAAAAAGCTAAGCTTTAAATGAATATGGTTGAGTATGAATTAATATTTTCCTTGTAAGGAAATATCTAAAAGCGGACTATGTCCGCTTTTTTGCACAAGGATGTGCTTACCCTTGCGCACCATGGATGGGGAAAACGGAGTGCATCAAAGTACTGATTTAATTAACTTGGTAGTAACTTGTTTTAATGCATTTAAACGTTGTCCAGTAAATGGGTGATTGAAGCTGATTCGTATGCTGTTTTTAAAATGTCCTGCGCTGGAAAACAATTGCCCTGGTGTTAAGATAATATTTTCTTTGAGTGCTTTTGAATACAACTTAGTGGTATCAACATGTTGTTCAAACTCAACCCAAAGCGCCAAACCACCGTTGGGAAGGGTATATTTTATTGAGACTGGACCATATTGCAATAAAGCACTGAGTAGTTGATTTCGATGTAGTAAAAGACTGTTTTTGAAACTGTTTATATGACGTTTAAAGTGGCCATTCACCATAAAGTCTGCAACGGCCTGTTGCTGCAATTGTCCGCTAGCCAATTGACTGGTCAATTTTAAGCGAATTATTTTGTCATGCCATCGACCACCACTTACCCAGCCAATTCGTAAATCTCTTGAAAGACACTTTGAAAAAGAACTGCATAAAATAACACGCTGCTCGGTATCAAATGATTTAACTGGTGGCAGGTTGCTATCAAAACCAAGCTCACCATATATATCATCTTCAATAACCGCTAAATTATGCATGTTGGCTATATTTATCAGACGCTGACGATTATTTATTGGCATTAATGCACCTGTTGGTGTAGAAAATGAAGGCGTTACAACCACCGCAACGATATCCCATTTTTCAGCGGCTTGTGCAAGCGCATTTAATTCTATGCCGGTATCACCTGATACCGGGATTTCAACTATATTCAATTGCAGTTGTTCTAACAATTGAATGATCCCATAGTACCCTGGGCTCTCTACAGCCACGGTATCTCCTGGCTTACAAACTGAAAATAGAGACAAAAATAAGCTGTGCTGACAACCCGAAGTGATGCAAAGGTCGCTTTCATTAATGAGAAAACCTCGATTACGGTAGCGTTCACGTATTTGTTTTCTCAAATTTAACAGCCCAATAGGGGAGTCATAATAGGAAGCTTTGATAAAAGGGCTGTTTTTGGTCGCTTTGTTAATGTCTTTTTGTAGTTGCAATAAGTACTTTGATTGATATTGTTCATTGGCACTAGGCAATATGTCAAACGCTGCGCTGCGCTGCATAATGTCGTAAAAAATTTGTGGAATGGTTACTTCTACCGGTTGTATCTCTACATTTAACGGTACAGGTGCATCATTTTTTAAACCTTTAAACTTAACAAAAAAGCCCTGTCTTATTCGCGCTTCTATGTAGTCATTTCTTTCAAGATCTGCAAGCGCTTTTATTACCGTATTCTTAGACACATTATGGGTATTAGCCATTGTCCTTATTGACGGTAACTTTTCACCAAAACACAACTGGCCAGTATTTACCTGTGAAATGATCTTATTAGCAAGCGCTTGATACTTATTAACTGTCATAAAACCTCTTTCGTTAACTTAAATGCTCTGTACCCATTGTATATCAATTGTCTGTACCTGTACCCAGAAAGTGTGAGGTTTTAAAATTACATAATTATTTTTCCTGCCTTCGGAGCCGTATAATGGGCATTCGCAAAACAATTGACAAAAATCAGCTCATATTTCAAACAAAACATATTGACGAAAAAATCTATGTTAAAGAGCAAAAAGGCTTCTATCAAAAAATTAGACGAAGCTTAAGCGTGTTTTTAATGTTGGCGTTTATAGGTATCCCGTTTATTCATTACCAAGGAGAACAAGCTGTGCTGTTTGATGTGGCTGCCCAGCATTTAAAAGTGTTTAACTATTATTTTTATCCACAAGATCTGCTTATTTTTACCTTCATTTTTATTATTGCAGCATTCGCCTTGTTTTATGTTTCGAGCAAGTATGGGCGTATATGGTGCGGTTTTATCTGTCCGCAAACGGTTTGGACCTTATTGTTTTTATGGGTAGAGCACCGTATTGAAGGTAATCGTCAGCAACGCATCAAACTTGATAAACAAAAATTGAGCGGTGAAAAAGTTTTAAAAAAAGTCGCTAAGCATATTTCTTGGCAGGCTATTTCAGTGCTTACAGGAGTTGTATTTATGTCATACTTTGTCCCGGCAACCGATATATATACCGAGCTTTTTACTCTTAACGTCTCACCGCTTATTAGCGCTTGGGTAATGTTTTTTGCGTTATGTACTTATGTAAATGCGAGTTGGATACGCGAGAAAATGTGCCAACATATGTGCCCTTACGCGCGTTTTCAGTCAGTGATGTTCAATGAAACCACTAAGGTTGTTACTTATGACGAAATGCGTGGTGAGCAGCGAGGTCCGCGCAAGCTTAATCAACCAAAACCGGATCATTTAGGGGATTGCGTCGACTGTAATTTATGCGTTGTTGTTTGTCCGGTAGGAATAGATATCCGCGATGGCTTACAATATGATTGCATTAGTTGCGGTCTGTGTATCGATGCTTGTGATGAAACGATGAAAAAGTTCTCCTATGCTAAAGGGTTAATTGGTTATAAAGGCGAAGCGGCATCTCGGTCTAAAAGCAAAGCTGATTATGGCTATATTGCATTAATCTTGATAAGTGTTACCTTTTTATTATTGTGGATCACTAATCGCAGTCAATTTGAAGTGTCGGTATTAAAAGATCGAAATGCCTTATACCGCATTAACAATGTTGGTGGTGTTGAAAACTCTTATCAAATTAAAATACTAAATAAAACCAATAAACCGACGGAATTTGAACTCGACAACATTGGGTTAGATAACTTTACCATTGATATGAGCAAAATCGTCATGGCACATGCGCAAACCTCATCTACGTTTACGGTAACCTTAATAGCGCCTGAAAATTATCAACAAAAGTTTAAACAGTTCGAATTTGTATTAAAAGATAAAACTGGAGAACATAAACCCGTTAAAATAAATTCTACTTTTCATTATCTATAAAAAAATAGTATTTATTTATTTACCATTACTTAAATCGTTACTTTATAAAGACATCAATAATTTTAATTTATTGATGTCTTTATATTTTATAGAAGAAAAAATATATTATACTGAGATCAGAAATGACGTTTTATACCAATCTGCATAAGTATATAGTCACCCAAGGGGCGATGCTTAAAGAGTTTTATGCTGCGTTAAACATTTTTTCAGTGGAATAACCACAGTACAAAATGAAAGCCTTGCCTAAAACTCTTTGAGTATCGCTGAGTGACTCATTTCTTATGCAAAATGGTATTATAGAATTTGTTCGATATATAAAAGATACCTATGACTTTAAAAACCATTAAACACTGCATTACATCCATAGTAATTTTCACTGTCGGCTTCATTAGTCAAGTAATGGCAACCGAATTAATCATTCCAGACACTTTTGTGGTTGAGCGATTAAATGGCGAAGAGTTCTCTGCCAATTTTTTTGCAAGTGAAACAAAACTAGCATTGCTACCTGGACAAAATGTGCTAGTGCTAAAGTACTCAGAGTTATTCGATGATGATACAGAAGATCATCATATAACGGTAAAGTCTAAACCGTTCATTTTATTATTTTCGGTAGGTAAGGAAGAAAAACTTAAGTTTAGTTACCCTAAACAAACAGATGGCGAAGGTGCAAAGCATTTTGCTAAATCTCCAAAAGTAAGCTTGATTAAACCTAATGGCAGCGCTGTACCGGTAATCTCTCAGTCGCTAACTACTTATAACGACACGGTTATGAAAGAGACTCTGAGTCGCCGCCAAGCCATTGTTAAGCAAAGTTTAAGTGAAGATGATAAAGGCCAGTTTACTCAAACAGGCCCGCAAAGTTTACCCATGCTGAAATATTGGTGGCAACAAGCCAGTGAGAAAGAGCAAAAAGAGTTTTTAACTTTTATTAAAGACAGTAAGAGGCAGTAAAAAATGATCAAACGTAACGCTATCGCATTCATGGTTGTACTTTTTGCTATTATCGGTCAAACAGTTAATGCCCAAGAAATTACCCCTCCAGGTGTAGAGGTAATAGGTAAAGGTGCGGTACTTATCGACCCAGATATTTTCACTTTTTCCATCACTTTAGCCGATCGTGCTATGACCGCGGAACAGGCAAAAACAGTCGTTGATGAAAAAACTCAAGAGTTACTCGACTTAGCAAAAACAATCGGAGTTGCTCAACATGCGATAGAAACTACACAAATGAGTATTCGTCCCATTTTTGATAACCATTCCCAAAGCACTCAAGACCTGTATCAACCATCACTTATTGAAGTGTCGAGACAAGTTACGTTTATTTTGACTAATTTTAAGCATTACGATCCTATTTTAGATCAAGCCATTCGGCTTGGCGTAAAACATATCTCGCCATTGCAATATCAAACCAGTAAAGCTGATGAGTATTATCGTCAAGCACTTAATGTTGCGATTAAAGATGCAAAAGCCAAAGCACAACAGATTGCCAGTAAATTAAATATGAAGCTTGGCGTAGTAACTCATATGAGTGAATTTCCACATGGTGCACCACGAGTATTAATGGCAGATTCCAGTGAAGGCGCAAAATCTATTTCATTTAGATCTAACCCTGGAAAAAGGGAAATTAGTGCGCAAGTAACGCTAATTTATTCAATAATTCATTAATATGTATTTTTATCGATATTTTTTCTAAAAAACAATCAGTAATGCTTTAAATAATAGTGCTTACAAGGTATGTTAAGCGCTTTTGTAAAATGGTTTTTATAAAAGTGGATAAAACTGATTTTTATCAAAGCATGTTAGGCCAGGTTGAAGCGATAATTAGCGACGAAAATGATATGATTGCCAATATGGCAAATATCAGTGCCATACTGTTTAATGCGTTTGATGATGTGAACTGGGCTGGTTTTTATCGCCTGAATAAGAATGAATTGGTTTTAGGGCCGTTTCAGGGGCAAGTTGCTTGCATACGAATCCCTGTCGGGCGCGGTGTTTGCGGTACCGCGGTAAGTGAACAACGTATTCAGTTAGTTGCTGATGTACATCAATTTGAAGGTCATATCGCCTGTGATGCTGCGAGTAACTCTGAAGTAGTTATTCCAATATATCATCAAGGAAACGTTATCGCTGTGCTAGATATCGACAGTGTTACCAAGGGGTATTTTGATCAAGAAGATGCACAAGGATTGCAAGCCATAGTTCATGCTTTTGAAAAGCAATTGGCTTTATAGAATAAAAGTGATTTATACAGAATGAAAGAATTTGTCGTAATACATGATTTTTTAGTGTCTGATGCCGTAGTTGGCGATTGGGACGGTGAAGAAGAGTGTGTTGCAGAAAAAGTAAATGAATTTTATCACACCATTTATCAAATGGCTGAAGATGACATCGACCCAGAAGAATTAACTAATTTACTTAATTTAGTCTGGGATGCGTGGATAGGTGAAGAAAGCCTACCAGAATTAGAATATGACGATATTTATGATTGGTGCAGGCATCTGCTTGAAAACCGTGAACAATATCTTGAACAACAAAATTAATTAATTGAAGTAAAATATTATGGAAACAAAACGTATTACCAGCAAAGAAATCATCGCCCACTTAGTGGAGAAATTCCCGGCATGTTTCTCTATCGAAGGCAAAGTAAAACCTTTAAAAATTGGTATTTTTCAAGAGTTGGCAACTGAACTTGAAAGTGACGAAAAAGTAAGTAAAACACAATTGCGTCAAGCGCTTAGGCACTATACATCGAGCTGGCGTTACCTTAAGTCGATTAAAGCTGGTAATCATCGTGTAAACCTTGTTGGTGAAGACGCTGAGCTTATCGATCAAGAACAAGCAGACTTTGCTGCTAAAACTCTTAAAGAGAGCCAAGACAAATTTGCTAACAAAAAAACACAAGACAAAAAAGAAAATACGTCTTATAAAGGAACTAAAGCAGGTGATAAAGGCTCTACAGTAGCAAGTAAACCAAAACCTAGAGTTGGCAAAGCTAAAAAAATGCCAGCTAAACCAAAAGTTAAATTAACTCAAGCTGAAGCAAATTCATTAACCGCAGGTATGAATGTAATGGTTCAGGTTGGGAATTCACCATTAGATGCTACTATTACAGAAGTAGCCGGTAAAGATGTAAGTGTACAGTTAACCTCAGGTATGGTGGTTAAAACACAAGCGGACAAAATCTTTACCAAATAAACACCGGAGTTGTTATATGCAGAATATTTGTCGATTAGCCCTTGCCGTTTCTCTATCTTTTTCATCATTAATGGTAGTTGCTGAGCAAGCGAAAGTTGTAGAACCAGCTAAAGTTGTTGAACCTGTTCAAATTGCGGAGCAAGATCTGCCGCAGTTAATACAGGAAATGCAGCACAAAAAAGCGAGTCAGCGAATATCTGCAACATTTTCAAGACAACACTATAAAAAGTTTATGATGGATGATGCACTGTCATCTCTAATTTACGATTTTTATTTGAAGCAGCTTGATTACTCTCGCCAAGTATTTTTGGAATCTGACATTGCCAGTTTTGAAAAATACCGTAAAAGCTTTGATGATATGGTTGCTACTGGCAAACTAGCCCCAGCTTACGATATCTATAACTTAAATGTTAAACGTCGTTTTCAGCGCTACCAGTATGCGTTAAGTTTATTAGAAACAGAGTTCGATTTTTCTCAAAAAGAGCAGTATGTTTTTGATAGAGAAGATGCTCCATATGCTACAACAGAAGCTGAACTTGATGAATTATGGCGTCAACGCGTTAAATCAGATGCGTTAAATTTAAAATTAGCAGGTAAAGACTGGGCTGAAATTAAAAAAGTACTGAGCAAACGTTATAACTACGCGTTAAAACGCCTAAGCCAAGGTGAAAGTGAAGACGTTTTTCAAATTGTAATGAATGCCTTCTCTCGCACTGTTGAGCCGCATACTTCTTACTTATCTCCTCGTAACGCCGAACGTTTCCAAATGGAAATGAACCTATCACTTGAAGGTATTGGTGCGGTACTTCGTGCCGAAGATGACTTTACTGTCATTCAAAGTGTTGTTACTGGTGGCCCGGCAGATAAATCTAAAAAAATTAAGCCGAAAGATAAAATTGTTGGCGTAGCTCAAGGTGATAAAGAATTTGTTGATGTTGTGGGCTGGCGTCTAGACGACGTAGTCGACTTAATTAAAGGGCCCAAAGGCACTACCGTCCGTCTACAAGTGGAAAAAGGCGAAGATGATCCAACAATCGAAGTTATTTCAATTGTTCGTGACACCATCAAATTAGAAGATCGCGCCGCTAAGTCTGAAGTGTATAGTGAAAAACAAGCTGAAGGTGAAGACGTAGCAAATGCGAAAAAATTAGGGGTAATCACCATTCCTAGTTTTTATAACAAATTGTCTCGCGATGTTGCGAAAGAAATTGCCAAATTAAAAGAAGATGACGTCCAAGGTATTATTGTTGATTTACGCGGTAACGGTGGTGGTTCACTAGTTGAAGCTACGTTACTAACCGGTTTATTTATCGATAAAGGCCCTGTAGTCCAAGTGCGAGATGGTGCCAACCGAGTTGAAATTAATAAAGATACCGACGGTTTAAGCTATTACGATGGACCATTAACAGTAATGGTAGACAGATACAGCGCATCAGCGTCTGAAATATTTGCTGCAGCATTACAAGATTATGGCCGCGCTATAATAATTGGTGAAAATACCTTTGGTAAAGGTACTGTGCAGCAGCACCGGGGTTTAGGACGAGTGTATGACTTATATGAAAACCCTTTGGGCAGTATTCAGTTCACTATAGCTAAATTCTACCGTATTAACGGTGGCAGCACTCAGCATAAAGGCGTAACACCTGATATTTTATATCCATCAGCCATTGAGCCTAGTGAGTGGGGCGAAAGCCGCGAAGAACGTGCATTAGAGTGGGATAAAATTAATAAAGCGTCATATCGCACTATTAACGACTTCAGCCAAGATATTGCTTATTTAGATTCATTGCACAAAGAACGGATAAAATCTAACGATGAGTTTAAGTATTTAAATGAAGATATTAGCTATTACCGTGCTAATAAAGATAAAAAATCGGCTTCATTAAATTTTGATGAACGCAAAGCTGAACGTGAAGAAAACAAACTTAAACGCTTAACGAGAGCAAATATGCGTTTAACCGCTATGGCTAAAGAACCCGTAGAATCAGTTGATGATATCCCTGACGAGCTTGCTGACTTAGACCCGTTTTTAGATGAAACAGCACACATCACTTTCGACTTGGTTGAAGTGGGAAAAATTGCTAAGAAGTAATTTTTGATCGTAAAACCGGGTTAAAAACCGAGGCCAGAGTTAAATTATTAAAAATAATTTTACTCTGGCCTCGGTTTTTTTATGCATGAATATTGATCTAATTTGTACGTCAATGCATATCTATTCGTAATTACTGCATGAAGTCATTTATACTCTAGTTCAAATAGAAACAGCTAATGAATATCTTAAAAGTAATTGCATACATTTAAGAAAAACCATAATAAGATTATTCGCAAATTATAAGTAAAACATTGAAGTAGGTTTACCGAAAACATGTCAAATAAAGAAACAATGAGATCCCCCAGTTTAATGGATGCATTATTGCCATTAATAATGATGATAATAATGCTTACTGCCGCAGTGATGTATTTTAGTGATAACTCTTCCTATGGGCCTAACCAAATAGCATTATTATTAGCAACAGGTGTTGCCATTATTATCGGCTTAAAAAATGGCCATAATTGGGTAAGCATTGAAAAAGCAATCATTAATGGGATTTCCATTTCATTAGGCGCTGTGCTTATTCTGTTAGCGGTAGGCTCACTAATTGGTACTTGGTTATTATCGGGAACGGTACCCACGTTAATATATTACGGTTTAAACATATTAAACCCACAATGGTTTTATATGGCGGCGTGTTTGATTTGTGGCTTAGTCGCAATGTCTATAGGCAGTTCATGGACCACAGCGGCCACTATTGGTGTGGCGTTACTTGCTGTTGCAAATGGTCTTGGTTTGGATCCAGCGATTACTGCAGGTGCAATTATTTCAGGCGCTTATTTTGGTGATAAAATTTCGCCATTATCAGAGACTACCAATTTAGCCCCAGCGGTTGTTGGCACTGAACTGTTTAAGCATATTCGTTATATGCTTTGGACCACATTACCTTCAATTTCTACTGCATTAGTACTATTTTTATTTTTAGGGTTTAATGAAGAAGTTCAAGATTCTGCTACAAGTGCACTAATGCTAAATGATTTAATGGACAAGCATTTTAATATCAATGTATTCAACCTAATACCATTAGTCATATTGCTTGTGTTAGCGATAAAGAAGGTACCAGCATTTTTAGCTGTATCCATTGGTGCCATAACCGGTGCGGTTTGGGCTGTTTTATTCCAACAAGACTTTATTATGAGTTTAGCCGGGGAAGGTGTTGACTCAGTAACTGCAAATATCAAAGTGGTTTGGACTGCGTTCTTCGATGGTGTAAGCGTAAACACCGGCAATGCAAACTTAGACAGCTTATTAAGCCGTGGAGGTATGTCTGGCATGTTAAATACTGTTTGGTTGATCATTTGTGCGTTAACCTTCGGCGCGGTTTTAGAACATTTAGGTATGTTACGTAAATTAATGGATGCAATTTTAAAAGGTGTACATACAACAGGCGGCCTAATAACAAGTACAGTTTCAACTTGTATTGGCACAAACATTGTTACTGCCGATCAATATATGGCCATTGTTATGCCGGGTCGCATGTATAAAGAAGAATATGAACGTAGAGGTTTAGATCCTGTGGTTCTAAGTCGTACATTAGAAGATTCAGGCACCCTAACTTCGCCGCTTATCCCATGGAACACTTGTGGTGCTTATATGTACGGTGTGTTGGCTGTTAATCCACTTGATTATATATTCTACTGTTTCTTTAACCTAATAAACCCTGTGCTAGCAGTGATCTACGGGTATCTAGGCTTTAAGATTAAGAAACTTGGCAACGCTGTTACAGCTTAATAAATAGGGTCAGTTTAAATATTAAAGGGCTTGGTTAAATAACATTTAACCAAGCCCTTTTTTTTTGTACACTACAAACAATAACATAAATGCCTATATGAGAGTCACATGACCGAATTTTCCCCTAGATATTTGAAAGATTATCAAGCGCCTGATTATAAAATTAGTAACGTAAACTTAACCATTCAATTAGATGATACCAAGACCATAGTTACTAATGTCATGGATGTGACTAAAGCAAGTGAGCATCAACGAGCATTAGTCCTTGATGGTGAGCATATGCAGTTAAAGTCGGTGATGGTTAACGATACCAAGCTCGATCGGTCTCAATATCAACTGAGTGACAGCACATTATCTATTGCCAATTTACCTGAGCAGTTTATATTAACCATAACGACTGAAATAAATCCTGTTGCCAATACTGCGTTGGAAGGTTTGTATAAATCTGCCGATGTGTATTGCACCCAATGCGAGGCCGAAGGTTTTAGGCGTATTACCTACTTTTTAGACCGTCCTGATGTTATGGCGATATACACCACCAAAATCATTGCCGATAAAACCAGTTTCCCATTTTTGCTGGCTAATGGTAATAAGATCGAGCAAGGTGAATTAGCCAACAACTTACATTTTGTCACCTGGCATGACCCATTTCCAAAGCCTTGTTATTTATTTGCCTTGGTTGCCGGTGATTTTGAATTATTAACAGATACTTTTACCACAAAATCGGGTAGGGAAGTTAACCTCGAATTATTTGTTGATAAGGGTAACTTAAGCCGTAGTGAGCATGCCATGGCCTCTCTTAAAAAGTCTATGTTGTGGGATGAGCAGCAGTTTAATCTGGAGTACGACCTAGATATCTACATGATAGTCGCAGTAGATTTTTTCAACATGGGGGCGATGGAGAATAAAGGCTTAAACGTGTTTAATTCTAAATTTGTTTTAGCCGATGACTTATCGGCAACGGACGATGACTTTTTTAATGTTGAAGCCGTTATTGCCCATGAGTATTTTCATAACTGGACGGGTAATAGGGTGACGTGTCGAGATTGGTTTCAACTGAGTTTAAAAGAAGGCTTAACCGTATTTCGAGATCAACAATTCAGCGCCGATATGCATTCAAGTGCAGTAACCCGAATTAAAAATGTAAAAATAGTTCGAGCCCAACAATTTGCCGAAGACGCTGGCCCTATGGCGCACCCAATTCGTCCAGAAAAAGTAATGGAAATGAATAATTTTTACACCCTTACAGTATACGAGAAGGGCTCAGAGGTTATTCGTATGATGCATACCATTTTAGGAGACGATGCATTTAAAGCGGGAATTGAGCTATATTTTGAACGTCATGACGGACAAGCGGTAACCTGTGATGACTTTGTTGCCGCGATGAGTGATGCCAGTAATACCTGCCTTAGTCAGTTTAAGTATTGGTATAGTCAATCAGGTACACCAGTGTTAATCGTTAGTGATGATTATCATGAAGAAACCAACACTTATCAGTTAACCATTGAGCAAAGCCATCCACAAACGCACGATAAGCAAGAAAAACAAAACCTGCATATCCCGGTAAACTTTGAATTAATCAGCAATGATGAAAACGATAATCAGCAGGGACTATTGCATTGTAAACAGCAAAAGCAAACGTGGACCTTTGAAAATGTTAGCTCAAAACCTGTACCTGCGTTACTAGGAAACTTCTCTGCGCCAGTAAAATTAAATTACCACTATGACGATCAAGCCTTAAATACATTAATGGTAAACGCTGCTGATGAATTTAATCGTTGGGATGCCGGGCAAAAGTTATTTGCCGGTTATATTAAACAACTGATAAATAACCCTGAGCTGGAATTGCCTTTGCAAGTAGCAAGCGCATTAGAACAGGTATTACTAAGCAATGCCGACAATGCATTTAAAGCTGAGCAATTAGTATTGCCTAGTTTTGATGAAATGGCCGCGGCCATCGATGAAGTAAACTCTGGCGCTTTAGTTCGCGCTATTAGCATATTAAAACGCTTTATTGCCCAGCAGTTGCAGTCGCACTTTTTACACACCTACCAATCGTTATGTACAAGTGAGTTTGCTAAAGATGGACAAGCGATTGGTAACAGAGCGTTGAAAAATGTTTGTCTAGATTATTTAGCATTATTAGATAGCGCCAATGAACTTGCTCTAAACCAGTTTAAGCAAGCCAATAACATGACCGATCAATTAGCCGCGATAAAAGTAGCCGCAGTGAACGACTTAAGGTGTTTTGAAGATGTTATGGTTGAATTTGCCAGACAATGGCAGGGTAATACCTTGGTAATGGATAAATGGTTCACCATAAATGCCCTGCACAATAACGAAAATGTTGTACAACGTATAATTGGATTATTAGAGCATCCAGAATTTAGTATTGATAACCCGAATAGGGCGAGGGCACTTATTGGTGCATTTGCTTTTTACAACAGTAAATACTTTCACCATCAAGATGGCAGCGGTTATGAATTTCTGTTTGCGCAGCTGGTAAAATTAAATACCATAAATCCGCAAGTCGCTTCTCGATTAATTACACCACTGATCCAATTTAAGTCGTTCGATAAAACTCAGCAAAAACTGATGAAAGCAGAGCTCGAAAAATTAAGTCGACTTGACAATTTATCACGAGATCTCATTGAAAAATTAGATGCGGCTTTACAATAATCATCAATAATAGGGTAGAGCATAAAATTATTTTAAATTTTTTTATGCTCTAATTTTTATTTTTATTACCAAACGAAATTTACCTTATCAAACATAACATCATTGTTCTGCACTGCCTCATCTAGAATAGATTATTTGCTCTAATAACTGGTTGGACCATTGCTACTTCTAGCCTGTAGCAAAATTGATATTTTCTCTTTAATTGAAAGCCATTCACTAATACCTGTCATATTCAAACATCCGTTTTAAAATGTTGTTGTTCAAAATGTTGGATATCTGTACAAGCCATTAGTTTCACTAAGGTTTACAACTGTTATTGGCTATTGCCAACATGTAAAAATAGTGTAATTATTATTTCTGCAATTATAAATTAAGAAAAATAACGCACATAAAACTATAAAGTTTTTCTAAATTCTTGGGGAAAAAGCAATGCCAAGTTCTACTTTTAATTTTGGTAAAAATCGTATCGCAAAAAGTGTTGCCGCTAGCTTAATGCTATTAGCTACATCACAAGCACAAGCCGTTCAATTCGACCTAGGTGACTTTAAGGTCAGTTTCGATTCCACGTTTTCTTACGGTGAAGCACATCGTATCGAAGATAGAAATTGGGATGACTCGATAGGTAAGCCAAATAACTTAAATAACAATATAGATTGGATAAATAATCCGCCTTCAAATTTTGATGTTTGGCAAAATGCCGCGGGTAGTTATTCTACTAACGGTGATTTAGGAAATTTAAATTACGACTCAGGTGAAGCATTCTCAAGAATGTTTAAAGGTAACCATGAGCTAGACATTAACTATGCCAATGATGTTGGAGAGTTTGGTGTATTTGTTCGCGGTATGTACTTCTACGATTTTGAAATGATGGATAGTGACCGGCCTTATACTAACCCTTTAACAGGAAAGTCAACCAGCCCTTGTGATGATGAAGACGCTAAAGATGAGATTTGTCGTGACGTACGCTTATTAGATGCCTTCGTTTATGCCGATTTTTATGTCGGCGATACACCTGTAAGTATTCGTGTTGGTGACCAAGTAATTGGCTGGGGTGAATCAACGCTGATTGCGCATGGTATCAGTGAAATAAATCCAGTAGATATTGCTCGCTTAAAAGCACCTGGTGCTGAATTAAAAGAAGCGTTTATTCCTTTTGGCGCCGTTTGGGCATCAGTTGGCGTAACCGAAAACTTTAATATTGAAGCGTTTTATCAATATCGCTGGGAAAAATCTGTTTTACCTGCACCAGGTAGTTACTTTTCAACGAATGATTTCGCCGGCTCAGGTGGTCATTTAAATAATATCCAACTTGGTTTTGGTAGTTTAGCGGATCGCAACCTTGAACAAGTGATTGCTGATCTTAATGATGTTGGTGCACTGGCACTAACTGATCCCGCTGCAGCTGGCGGTTTATATGCAAGCTATTTAACATCTTACGCATTTAAAGGGCCAGGCAGTAAAGGTGAAGTTGAACCGGATGACGGTGGTCAATACGGTCTGAAGTTTTCTTATTTCTTTCCTGAGCTAAATGATACAGAACTGGCACTTTACTATATCAATTACCATTCAAGACGCCCTACATTCTCTGGGATTTCAGCGAATATAGCTGGCGCTCCTGAAGATATTGCGAATCTTGCGATGGGTGTTGCAACAGGTGAACCTGTTACCGAAGATAATTACACAGATTTGAATTTATTTGGTAAAGCATTTTTAAGTTATAAAGAAGACATCAAACTTTACGGTTTAAGTTTTAATACCGCAGTAGGCTTAACCTCTGTTGCTGGTGAAGTAACATACCGTCAAGATGAGCCCCTGCAAATTGATGATGTTGAATTATTGTTTGCTGCGGTACCTGATCAGGCCGGTGCCGGTCTGTCACAAATTACCGCGTTAAATGGTGGTGTGCCATTACCTGCTGGTGAGGTTGTGAAGGGATATGTTGAGCTGGATACAGCACAATACCAAGTGACTTTAACGCATTTATTTGGCCCAAGCCTAGGTGCAAGTCAATTCACCGGTTTATTTGAGATTGGTGGCATCAATATATTTGATATGCCTGATCATGATGAACTAAGACTTAATGGTCCAGGTACAGACCGCTCTGGCTCTACAAATCCATTGATGCCTTTTGTTCAGGGAGGGACAGAATCGAATCCATTCCCGGATGATTTTGCCTGGGGTTATAAAGTGTTGGCAAAACTTGATTATAACGATGTGTTCTGGAGTATGAACGTATCGCCAAGAGTTGTGTTCTCACACGATGTTAGTGGTATTACGCCAGATCCATTGTTCCTTTTTGTTGAAGAAAGAAAATCAGTCTCAGTGGGGGTAACATTTGATTATCAAAGTAAGTTGTCATTTGACATAAATTACAACTCGTTTTATGACGGTGTAGGTACAACTAATACCACAGAAGATCGTGATTTCGTCTCATTTAACATTAAATATTCAATCTAAGGTTAGAATCAATGAAAAATATAACAGCAATTTCATTAGCTATTTCATTAGCACTAACTTCAGCAGCAAGTTTTGCCAAAGTTAGTCCTGAAGACGCCGCTAAACTCGGTAAAGAATTAACTCCTATGGGTGCTGAAATGGCGGCCAATAGCGATGGTTCAATTCCTGCGTGGACCGGTGGTATCACTAGTGCTCCGGCTGGATACAAATCTGGTGATCATCATCCTGATCCTTACCCAGAAGACAAAGTTCAATACACTGTAGATAGTAAAAACTTTCAGCAATACAAAAACTTATTAAGTTTAGGTCAACAAAAATTATTTGAAACTTATCCAGATACGTTCAAGATGAATGTTTACCAAACACGTCGCAGTGCGTCATACCCACAACATGTTTATGATGAAACAAAAAACAATGCCTCACGCGCTGAGTTAATTCGTGATGGTAATGGTATTAGTAAAGCGGCGGTTGGTGTTCCTTTTCCAATCCCTGCTAATGGCTTAGAAGCTATCTGGAATCACAGCCTACGCTATCGCGGCGAGAGTATTACTCGTCAAGGTGGTCAAGCCGCGCCTACTGCGTCTGGTAGTTTTACCTATATTGGCTTTGATGAGGCGTTAATACTGCCCTATAACGTTAAAGGTGCTAATTACGCAGAGCTTGAAGCGACAAATATTTTGTTTAAATTTAAGCAAAAAGTATCGCAACCAGCACGTTTGGCCGGTACGGCACTATTGGTTCATGAAACAATGGATCAAATTAAAACTCCACGCCAAGCTTGGACTTATAATACTGGTCAACGCCGTGTTCGTCGTGCACCTAACGTAGCATACGATGCACCAGGTACAGCGTCAGATGGCTTACGTACTACTGATGATTTTGATATGTTCAACGGCGCTCCAGATCGATACACCTGGGAATTAAAAGGCAAGCAAGAACTGTTGATCCCTTACAACGACTACCGTTTACATAGTGATAAAGTAAAATATGATGACATTTTACAAGCAGGGCATATTAACCCTGATTTAGTTCGCTACGAGAAACATCGTGTTTGGGTAGTTGAAGCGTCATTAAAAGATGGTACCAGTCATGTGTATAAAAAACGTACGTTTTACATTGATGAAGACAGCTGGCAAGTATCTGTGGCCGACATGTACGATAACCGCGATGAATTATACCGCGTAGCTATTGCTCATGGCCTTAACTATTACGAGTTACCGGCACAATGGTCTACACTTGAGGTATATCATGATCTGCAGTCACGCCGTTATATTGCTATTGGTTTAGATAACGAACATAACATGTATGACTTTGCGCCTAAGCATAAAGAAAGAGATTTTACCTCTTCAGCTTTACGCCGAGAAGGTCGCAGATAGGTCAATCTGTTCCTTAAAAAACGGTTGGCTCTGCCAACCGTTTTTAGTTTTAGACTAGGTTCTATTAACGTTATTTTAACTATTGAGTTTTGAAATTTATGATCCGTATATCTAAATTGATGCTGCTTTATTGCATTTTCTCCTTTTCCGTTTTAGCCAGTAATAATCCTGTTCCCGCTGAAATCTTACCATTAGCATCTAAATCCTTAATGCTGGATATCGCTAAAATCAGTGACTCATCGTTAATCGCCGTAGGTGATAAAGGTCACATCTTAATCTCAAACGATGGTATCGACTGGCAACAACAACCGGTACCTGTAAATTCGTCATTAAACCGAGTTTCTTTTATAAATGAACAACAAGGCTGGGCTGTAGGTCACGATTCTGTCATCTTGACAACTAGCGACGGTGGCTCAAATTGGGCTATACAAAATTACCAACCAGAAAAAGAGCGGCCATTGTTCGATATTATGTTCTTTGATGACAAACATGGTATTGCGGTTGGCGCCTATGGTGTTTTTTATCGCACTAAAGATGCAGGTAAAACCTGGGTTGAAGAATTTCATTTAGAATTAGTCAATGTAGACGATCAAGAGTACTTACTTGAACTGAAAGTCGAAGATGAAGAATTCTATCTGGAAGAAATTGCCAGTATCTTGCCACATTTTAATCGCTTGTTGTCGGTTGGTAATGAGCTATATCTGGCTGGCGAAATCGGAATGTTGGCAAAAAGCTTGGATCAAGGACAAACCTGGCAACTACTTGATGAAATTTACATGGGGTCATTTTTCGATATCGCCCAAGTAAGTGAATCGAAACTGCTTGTGGTTGGTTTGCGCGGCAATATGTTTACTAGCAAAGATGGTGGCGCTCAGTGGCAACATCAAAGTACAAATACAACCGCGCTATTAAACGATATTGTTGTGACCGAACAAGGGCATGTATATGTATTAGCAAATGCAGGCGTCATTCTAAGTAGTGCGAATGGCACTGATTTCACCTTAAGCACTCAACCTGACGGTAAAGCCTTAATTGGCGGCGTTTGGTTTAATAATAAACTTATAGTCGCCAGCGAAGTCGGCGTTAAAGTATTGGCTGTTCAATAAGTAGGAGCCAATCATGGCAATTATAAAATTTCTAAATCATCTTGAACGTAATATATTTCGGTTCAGGTTTACCGTATTAGGTATATTCCTGTTTATTACCGGCTACTTGTTAGCACAAGCAACAAACATCAAACTTGATGCGTCTTTTGAGAAAAATGTGCCGTTACAGCACAGTTACATGCAAACGTATTTAAAGCATCAAACTGACTTTGGTGGGGCTAATAATGTATTGATTTCTGTTTGTAATACAACTGGTGATATTTTCAATGCGGAGTTTTTTACCACACTTAAAGGTGTGCACGACCAGCTGTTTTTCATCCCCGGCGTTAACCGTATTCTGGTAAATTCATTGTATGCACCGTCAACCCGTTTTGTTGAAGTGGTTGAAGATGGTTTTGCCGGTGGTCCTGTTATTCCAGCTGATTTTCAACCCGATGAAGCAGGTTTGGCTATTGTAAAAGGCAATATTGAAAAAGCGGGCATTGTTGGCAGTATGGTGTCTGACGATTACACCTGTTCTATGGTGAAATCATCGTTAATGGAAATTGACCCTCAAACTGGCAAAAAACTCGATACGTTAAAGTTAGCCAAACAACTCGAAGATGAGCTGCGTGGTGAATTTGAAAAAGATAATATCAGCATTCACATTATCGGTTTTTCAAAAATGGTTGGCGATATTGCCGACGGTGCGAAAGGCGTAGTCACGTTCTTTGCCATTGCTATTGCAATAACCGCAGTCATGGTTTATCTATTTTGTAACTCTATTACTCTAACGTTACTGCCGATCCTTTGTTCATTAATTGCTGTTATCTGGCAAATGGGCATGTTGACAGAGTTAGGCTTTGGTTTAGATCCTATGTCTATTCTCGTGCCGTTTCTGGTGTTTGCTATTGGCGTTAGCCATGGCGTACAAATGATCAATGCAATCTCAAAAGAAGTGGCTAAAGGTAATAATGCCAGACAAGCGGCCCAATTAAGCTTTCGACGATTATTAGTGCCAGGCGGTATTGCCTTACTTTCAGATACTGTTGGCTTTTTAACATTACTGGCAATCGATATTGGTATCATTCGTGAGTTAGCCATTACTGCATCGTTAGGTGTTGGTCTGATCATTTTTACCAACTTATTATTATTACCAATTTTAGTATCTTTTGTGCGCTTCAATGAAGAAGAGCAAAAACATATTGTTGATAATGCCGATCATAAACTGATGAATCGATTGTTATGGCGTAAAGCCGCTATAGTAACCGCCAAAAAACCAGCGGGGATCATCCTGACGTTGACCGCGGTATTGTTTATTTGGGGCTTTAATCAAAGTAACGAGCTTAAAATTGGTGAATTACATGCCGGAGCTCCAGCCTTACATGAGGACTCTCGTTATAACCAAGATACGTTCTTAATTACCGACAAATACGCCATCAGTGTTGATTATATGTCGGTTGTGGTGGAAACCTTTGCCGAGTCTTGTGTCGAGCATGAAGTATTAAATACTATTGATACGATGCAATGGCGTTTAGAAAATGTGCCCGGTGTACAATCTAGCGTTTCTTTAGCCAGCGTCGCTAAAATCGTTAATACCGGTTATAACGAAGGTAATAAGCGTTGGCAGGTACTCTCGCGTAATCAACAAAGCTTGGTTCAGTCTATTGCCCGCATTCCGCAAACCAGTGGTTTGTTAAACACAAATTGTAGTGCGATGCCTATTATTTTGTTTATGGAAGATCATAAAGCCGAAACAATTGAGCGCATTGTAAGTGCCGTTAAGAAAAATGCTGAACAGTTAAATACAGATACGATTAAGTTTAAACTTGCATCAGGTCCAGTAGGGGTTATGGCAGCTACAAATGAGGCTGTGGCTGCTGCGCAAATTCCAATGATGTTTTACGTATATGGCGCTGTTACCTTGTTATGTTTAATAAGTTTTCGCTCTGTACGGGCAACCATTGTGGTGATTGCGCCGCTTTATGTTGTATCGACCTTAGCACAAGCATTAATGACATACCTTGATATTGGCTTAACCGTATCAACGTTGCCGGTAATTGCCTTAGGGGTTGGTATCGGTGTTGATTATGGTATTTATATTTTATCCACTATGAGTGCTCGCTTAAGACAAGGCGAAACAATGGCCGAGGCTTATTTATCGGCTCTTAAAGAACGAGGTAGTGCGGTGTTAATCACCGGGGTAACTTTGGCTATTGGTGTTTCAACTTGGTTCTTCTCTGATCTGAAGTTCCAAGTGGATATGGGAATATTGTTAACCTTTATGTTTTTGGTTAATATGCTCGCGGCAATTATTATTTTGCCGGCGTTATCGACGTTCTTGTGGTCAGACAAAAAAACAGTTAAGAAATGATCTGAACGATAAAATCATTTACTCGCAGTAAATTTAGATGACAATAAAAATATTTTTAATGACTTAATAAATTATTTTTATTCGCGCAATATTCACAAAGTTGCATAATTAATCACTAAAATGGCCGAAAGGCCATTTTCTATTTATACCTACTGAATAATCACGTACATTTGCGTTTCTATATTATAAAAATTGGTATTTTTACTCTAATAAAGTACTCGCAAAACAGCAAAAATCACAATAGAATCCGCCTCATAGACTATTCTAAGGTTTTAATTTTCAAGAATTTACTATACTTACTAAATTCTTGTTGAAATTGACTTTGAAAGTTTAAATAACCAATTACATTTCGCCTTAATCTGAGGGTACAAATATGGCGTCATTAGATAATAAATCTTCTGTGCTTTTTAAAAGTGTTGCAAAATTAATTCACGATAAGGTGCCAAGTGAAACGGCGCCTTTATTAGAAAAGTTCACCAGCTTACTTTATAGTAATCTGTCAAAGGATGATCTCGCCGGTCGCAATGACAGCGACGTTTACGGCGCAACATTGAGCCTTTGGAAAGCATTAAACGCTCAAAAAGACGATGAAGCGTTTATTCGTGTATTAAACCCTGAAGTATCCAAGCATGGTTGGAAATCCAGCCACACTGTAATTGAAGTTATTATTAAAGATATGCCATTTTTGGTTGATTCAACCCGAATTGCTTTAAACCGCCTAGGTTTATCCCCACATTTAATACTGAATTGCCCATTAAACATTATTCGTGGTTATAACGGCTCGGTTGAACAAATCTCCTCAGCTAGAGAAGATTTAACAGACAGTATATGTGAAACGGTATTTTTTATTGAAATTGACCGTTTAACTGATCAGTCGCAGTTAGACGATCTAACTGCTGAGTTACATTCAGTTTATAAAGATGTATTGTTAACCGTTACCGATTGGCAACCATTAATGGAAAAATTCACTGACAGCATTAAAAGCTTAGATAACTTCAAAGCCCAAATTGATGAAACTGAATTTAATGAAAGCAAAGAATTCTTAAATTGGCTTTGCGATAATCACTTTACCTTTATGGGTTTTCGCTCATATGACGTTGTAAAAGTTAAAGGTGATATTGCCTTAGAGGCTAATATTGATACCAGCTTAGGTTTATTACGCAACTCAAATGGTACCAAACAACGGTTAATTTCTAAGTACTCTGAATCTGCAAGAGAGTTAGCATTAGGTAGTAATTTACTAATATTAACCAAAACCAATTCGCGTTCACGTGTTCACCGTCCTGCGCATTTAGATTACATTGGTATTAAGCGCTTCGATCAAGAAGGTAATATTGTTGGCGAAGACAGGTTCGTTGGTTTATTTGGCTCAGCTTTTTATAATAATAGCGCTTTGAACGTACCAATTATTCGTAATAAAGTTCAACGCGTGGTTGATAATTCTGGTTTTGCAAAGGGCTCGCATGCTTATAAAACCCTGATCAATATTTTAGAAACATTCCCTCGTGATGAAATATTACAATCAAAAGAAGACGAATTAATTAACACGGTTAAAGGTGTACTACAAATGCAAGAACGCGACAGAACAGGACTGTTTGTTCGCCGTGATGCATTTAATCGATTCTTCTCTTGTATGGTGTACGTGCCTCGTGAGCGCTACAACACTAAATTACGAGTTGATACCCAGGAAATATTACAAAAAGCGTTTGGCACCTCAGCAGAAGTAGAATTTAATACCTTCTTTTCAGAGTCTGTACAAGCAAGAACACATTACATAGTCAGAGTAGACTCAACTAAAGCAGATATTGATGTGAAAGAAATTGAACATAACCTAAATCAAGCAGCACGCAGCTGGGATGACAAGTTAGCCGATGCGCTAAACATAAACAAAGGTGAAGTATTAGGCAAATCATTAAGCCGTAAATACGCTAACTTTCCGCAATCATACAAAGACGAAGTTTTACCTGGCACAGCAATTGTTGATATTGAGAAGCTTGAAGCTGTTTCGGCACAAAAACCACTTGAAATGTTGTTTTATCAACCGCTTGAAGAAAAGTCTGATTCGCGCTTTGTTAAATTAAAATTATTTCATAAGGGTGAGCCATTACATTTATCTGACGTATTGCCAATGCTGGAAAACTTTGGTTTACGTGTTATCGGTGAAAGCCCGTACATGGTGCGTAACTGTGACGGTGAAATGTGCTGGATATTAGACTTTTCAATGCTGTTAACCGGCAATAAAACATTCAACCTAGAGCAAGTTCAAATTTTATTCCAAGACGCGTTTGCCAAAGTTTGGCATGGTGAATTGGAAGATGATGGCTTTAACCGTCTAATCTTGGGTGCTGGCCTTGCTGGTCGTGAAGTGTCAATTTTACGCGCATACGCCAAATATCAACAGCAAATTGGTAGCACGTTTTCACAAAGTTATATCGAGTCTACCTTTACTCGTTACCCTAACTTTGCTGAATTGTTAATTAAATTATTCGAGCTTAAGTTTACTCCAACAAGTAAAAATAATGACAAAGCTATTGCCAAAGTTGTTGAAACTATCGAGACTTCACTCGATAACGTAGCTAGCCTTGATGACGACAGAATTATTCGTCGTTATGAAGAAATTATTAACGCTACGGTACGTACTAATTACTTTCAAAATAATGAACAGGGTAATACCAAGTCATACATTTCATTTAAAATGTTGCCTGAACTTATTCCTGAAATGCCTAAACCGTTACCTAAATACGAAATATTTGTTTATTCACCACAATTAGAAGGTGTGCATTTACGTGGTGGTAAAGTGGCTCGTGGTGGTCTGCGTTGGTCAGATCGACGCGAAGATTTCCGTACTGAAGTACTTGGCTTAGTAAAAGCTCAACAAGTTAAAAACACGGTAATTGTTCCTGTTGGCGCTAAAGGTGGTTTCTTCTGTAAGCAATTACCTGTAGGCGGTACTCGCAACGATATCTTTGAAGCTGGTCGTGAATGTTACAAAACTTTCATTCGTGGTTTATTAGATGTTACAGATAACATTGTTGGTGGTGAAGTTGTCCATCCTGAAAATGTAGTTCGATTGGACGAAGATGATACCTACCTGGTAGTTGCTGCTGATAAAGGTACTGCTACGTTCTCTGATACTGCAAATGGCATTGCTGAAGAGTATGGTTTCTGGTTAGGAGATGCGTTCGCTTCTGGTGGCAGTGTAGGCTATGACCATAAGAAAATGGGGATTACTGCGAAGGGCGCTTGGGAGTCGGTTAAACGACATTTCCGTGAAATGGATATTAACTGTCAAACTACCGACTTTACCTGTTTAGCTGTAGGCGATATGGCAGGTGATGTATTCGGTAATGGTATGTTGCTATCAAAACATATTTGTTTGCAGGTGGCATTTAACCACATGCATATTTTTATTGATCCAACACCAAACTCGAAAGCTACCTACCCAGAGCGTGAGCGTTTATTTAATCTAGCAGGTTCTAGCTGGGAAGATTACAATCAGGATTTGATCTCTGCAGGTGGTGGTATTTTCTTACGTTCAGCGAAGTCAATTAAGCTTACTCCGCAAATTAAGAAAATGCTTGGCACTAAAAAAGCGACAATGGCGCCTAATGAATTAATTCAAGCTGCATTGAAAATGAAGGTCGATTTATTCTGGAATGGTGGTATTGGTACCTACATTAAAGGCTCTTCTGAGAGTCACTTGGAAGTAGGTGACCGTGCTAATGACTTATTGCGCGTAAATGGTAATGAAGTGCAAGCGAAAGTTATTGGTGAAGGCGGTAACTTAGGTTGTACGCAACTGGGTCGTATTGAATATACTGCCAACGGTGGCCGGATGAATACCGACTTTGTTGATAATGTTGGTGGTGTAGATTGTTCTGATAATGAAGTAAACATTAAAATTTTACTTAACGTATTAGTAGCGAATGGCGACTTAACCATAAAGCAACGTAATAATTTACTTTACGATATGACTGATGAAGTTGAAGATATCGTATTAGAAGATTGCTACCGTCAAACTCATTCCATTTCTATTTCTGAGTCGCGCGGTGCCGGCAAGCTTAAAGAGCATGCACGTTTCATTCACCACTTAGAGCGAGAAGGTAAACTGGACCGTGGTTTAGAGTTTATTCCAAATGATGAAGAAATTGCCGATCGTATGTCGAGTAACCGCGGTTTAACTCGTCCTGAGCTTTCAGTGCTTGTGGCTTACGGAAAAATGGTATTGAAAGAGCAATTAGTTATTGATGAAATCACCAACGATTCGTTCATCAGTGCTTTGTTAATCAACGCATTCCCTGTGCAGTTACAGGAAAAGTACCAACAAGAGATGCAAAGTCATCCTCTGCGCGGTGAAATTATTGCCACCCGTTTGGCTAATAACTTATGTAACTATATGGGAGCTAATTTTGTTTATCGTATGGGTGAAGAAACAGGTGCAGATGTTGCTGAAGTTGCAAAATGCTACACCATGGCGAGTGAAATATTCGAATTAGAAAGTATTTGGTCTGCCATTGAAGCACTTGATAATAAAATTACTGCAAAAGTTCAAACAGAAATGTTGTTTCAAATGCGTCGTACTATTCGCAGAACAACTCGTTGGTTCTTACGTCACCGTAATAAGGCGCTTGATATTGAGCAATCAATAGAGTTTTATCGTCCAGCGTTTAAAGTGATGGCGAGTAAAATGGAAAAATTCTTGATTGATACAGAAGCTCGAGAGTTAACCAGTGCCAAAGATAAACTGTTAGCAGACAAAGTACCGGCAAAAATTGCCGAGCGTATTTCGTTATTATCAACCTTGTTCTCAACCATGGATATTGCGCAAGTAGCCTGTCAGGATGCACGACAAATTGATCTGGTAGCGCAATTGTATTTCCATATAGGTGTGCGTTTAGATTTGCATTGGTTCTTGAATCAAATTACTGCCCAGCCGGTTGAAAACCATTGGCAAGCTTTAGCACGCGCCTCATTTAGAGAAGAGCTCGATTGGCAACAACGTGCGTTAACCTCGGTAATTTTGCGAGAAAGCCCTGACAGTAAAGACATTGAGCAAATGTTCGATACCTGGATGGAAAAATCATCGCAACCAATTGAGCGTTGGCAACAAATTCTTGCTGATTTTAGAACCACGAAAACTCATGAGTTTGCCAAGTTCTCAGTAGCATTACGTGAATTAATGTTGCTTGCTCATCAGTAATGTAATTTATTGTATAAAAATTATATTTTTGAGATAAAAATGATAAACTCCCTTTTTTAAGGGAGTTTCTTTTTTTACACGCCTAAAAAAATTAGCTATATCATCCATTTGGTATCAACCAATTTATTAATTTGAGACATCATGCTTTATTCTATTGCCCGTAATTTATTGTTCAAACTTAGTGCTGAACAAGCCCATGAACTAACTATTAACATGCTGAAACTGCCTGCATCTTTTGCTCTTAAAGGATTGTATGGTGCCCAGGTTAAAAATAAACCTGTAGAAGTCATGGGCATAACATTTCCAAATCCGGTTGGGTTAGCTGCGGGTTTAGATAAAAATGGTGAATGTATTAATGGTTTTGGTGCCATGGGCTTTGGCTTTGTAGAAATAGGTACGGTTACACCGCGTCCACAACCGGGTAACCCTAAGCCGCGAATTTTCCGTTTACCAGAAGCAAACGCAATTATTAACCGTATGGGCTTTAATAATCACGGTGTTGATTATTTAGTAAATCAAGTAAAAAAAGCTAATTTCAAAGGCGTACTTGGGATTAACATCGGGAAAAACAAAGATACGCCTGAAGAAAATGCCAAGGATGATTATATTTTTTGTATGCGTAAGGTCTATGAGCATGCAACTTATATTACGGTAAATATTTCATCGCCTAATACACCCGGCTTACGAGATTTACAGTACGGAGATGCTCTTAATAACCTTTTAAGCGCGTTAAAAGCAGAACAAACGGCACTTGCTGCTAAACATGGTAAATACGTACCAATAACCGTTAAAATTGCGCCTGATTCAACCGCTGAAGAAATAGCTGGTATTGCCGAATGTTTATTAGCGAATGAAATTGATGGTGTTATCGCAACAAACACAACGTTAAGTCGTGAAGGCGTAGAAAACCTGGAATTTGGCAGTGAAATGGGCGGTTTAAGCGGCGTACCTGTACAAGATAAAAGTACTGTCGTTATCAAACTGCTAGCGAAAGAGCTTGATGGCAAAATGCCAATCATAGGGGTTGGTGGTATTAACAGCGCCGAAGCAGCGCAAGAAAAATTAGCCGCAGGGGCAAGTTTAGTACAAGTGTATACCGGCTTCATTTACGAAGGCCCGAAACTTATCAAAGATATCGTCGACTCAATTTAATACTAGGGTCAGAGTCAAGTTATTTTAAGGTAACTTGACTCTGACCCTGGTTTCAGGTTCTTGCGGCTAAATAACTCGAATAATCGGGAATAGATTTTTCATACTCTTGATCAAATAAGCTGGAAGTGATCAACATATCTGCAGTCGATTGATTACAGGCAACAGGAATATTCCATACCGCGGCAAGGCGGAGCAGGGCTTTCACATCAGGATCGTGCGGCTGTGCTTCTAGTGGATCCCAGAAAAAAATCATCATATCTATTTTTTGTTCGGTGATCAGTGCGCCAATTTGTTGATCGCCGCCAAGTGGTCCACTGATCAATGCAGTTACATCCAAGGCGGCTTTATTTTTTAAAACAGAGCCGGTAGTACCAGTTGCGTATAAGCTATGTTGGTTGAGTTTATCTTTATGAGTATTGCACCAATTCATCAAGGCGGGCTTCATGTTATCGTGGGCAACTAAAGCGATATTTTTATATTTACCTGAGGTGACAGTTTTATATTTCATTGCTGTTCAATCTAAATAGAATTGTGATTATCCCCAAAGTTAAGGCATGAATACCTAAACTACAACATGTTTGTTAGGATGAAATGATACCTATCGACATCCTAAACACTGGGGTCAGAGTCAAGTTATTACCTAATAACTTGACTCTGACCCCAGTTTGAAATTAGCTGCGTTGATATTTAAGTTAATTTAGCTGAGATTAAAGCTAGATTGCTATTTTGTTTTAATTCACCTTGTAGCTCTTTCATCGCTTTTTTAAAGTCGCTGCGCAAATGTGACTTTAAATGAGTTGTTACTTGCTTTGCAGGTATACTCTTTAAGGTAGAAAATAGCGCTAAACAATAGATCATTTCCTGTTCAGGTAAAGCAACCTGACGATTGGCATATTTGTTATAACAACTGCCACAGCCACCTTTAAATTGATAAGCTGTATTGGCAAACATCACACCAAATCCCATAAAACAAGCGAGTAAATCCATTGCTTGCGGCATAAATTCTTCGCCGCCTGGTGGCGACACACCACGTTGTGCGATCAAAATGGCAGCAAAAGCTTGCGCAAAAGAAGCAACTAAATCTTGTGGTTGGTTGATTTGAGACGGATTATAGCTAACCAGGATTTCACTATTATTTTGCTCGCTATAATCTGTATTTATTACTTGGCTTTGCGCACCGCGCATGCCGTCTTTAAAACTTAGTTTTGCCATAGCGGTTGGCTGATACTTATTGGGTGAAACCAATTTTATCGGCCAGTGCTGCATGCCTGCATACTTTAACGTGTGTTCAAACACTGATTGTGCCATTTCTTCTATGCTGTTTACTTTACCTGGATAGAATTCATAAATAGGCAAGATCAACTGTGAGTCTTGCTTAAACACATTTAAGTCAAATTCACTTAACGCCCAAGCGAAAGTGTCTAATATCCAATCTTTAGTGGCGTTATCGAGTAGTGGTGTAGGTTTAAATAAATTGGCGAGCATGGCAGTAAGTAAATCTTAAAAAGCTTAGAAACGATAAGGCAGAGTAACACTTCTTTATAAGTATTACACTGATGGCGCCCGAATGAATTCGGATCAACCGAATTCTCTAAAACTAGGGGCAGAGTCAAGTTATTCACACAAAACTTGACTCTGACCCTGTTTTTTTAGCATCTAAATCAATTCTAAATTAGACTGCTCTTGTACTTGTTGACGATTCATTTTTTCTTGGTAAATGCGCTCGCTTTGTAAACGTTGATAATGACGCAAACCGTGTTCTTTTTGCCTGTCATTTGAGAAAGAAGAGACCCGTTTTAGATAGCCGATCACTCTTGTGCCATAATCAACATCTTCACTGCCACAAGAGTCACAGTAATGCAGAGTTCGTTTATCAATATGTTCGCATTCATTACAAATGGTGATCTTCACGTTCACACAAAAATAATTACAGCCGGTTTTAGCCGCTACATTAAACAGTTTTACGTAAGCCTCGGCTGACAAGCTTTCGTCTAAGTTTAGATGCAGGGCAGAGCCGCCATCCAGATATTGATTGATCTCTTTACCATGCAGTACAAATTTATCTAAATGATTACTGCTTTCATCTTCAACCAAATAAAAGTATGAGTTGTAGCAGTCACGTTTGGTGAGATAACCGTCTTTAGCATCCCATTTAGCGTTTTTCACCCCAAGATTTTCTGCTGGCACAAATTCAGTATTAAACATATAACCATATTGCTTTTTAGCATCCTGATTGGCTTTAAAAATTACCTGCAAATGTTTGCTGACAAAGTCTTTGTATTCTTGGTTGTTACTAACCGTAATACCTTTATATTCTGCTGCTTCGGCCATACCATTAATGCCAATGGTTAAAAACTGCTTATCTAAGGTAATAAAACCGGCATCGTAAACACTTAAAGCGCCTTGGGCCAAGTAGTCTTCCATTATTTTTCGATAGGCAACTTGGTATTTTTGAATTTTTTCAATCTCGGTTTTTAAGTCTCGTCCATCTTGTACCAAGCGATTCATATTCATCGTAATTACGTTTATTGAGCCCGTGGCTACACCACCAGCGCCTAAAGTAAATGAAAAGGTATTATCAGTAATTTCGTTACGTAAGCGGCAGCAAGATGCTAAGGAATCTGGACTATCTGATAAATACATAAAAAATGAATTACCCATGGCTTTTTCTTTCGCTAAGTTATAGGCAAAATCTTTATCTTTACACTCACCATTTTCAGTAAGCATGGCTGCAGTGATTACTGGGAAGGTGAGAACCGCTTTTTCGCGTTCACTGTTTATCCAGGTCAAAAAGAAATTTTGCAGTTTATCAACACTTTGCCAACTTGGTTTGGAAAAATCAGGGAAAACAAAATCTTCAAACATTGATTGAAAGTAAAACTGATCAAAAATTGAAATATTCCAAAATACGCTCTGATATCCACGCGCTGCTGCCGGTTGATTCAACGCGTAAACAACATGTTGTAAATGGTTTTCAATTGCTTTGCTATGAGTATCCAGGTAGTCATCACCAAACTCTTTACGGGCAAAATAATCAAAGTAAGTTAAAAACTCTACCGAGGCGACAGCCCCTGCAAACTGTGCTGATATGGCAAAAATCAAATTAACAAACGAACCACAAAACGATTCTATATGTTGTGGTGCTTTCGACTCTCCGCCAAGCTTGGTTAAACCATCAAGTAAAAATGGGTACATGCTAATTGATGTACAATACGGTTTAATACTGGTCTCGTCATGAACATAAATTTCATGATCTTCAATTTGACGTTGATATTCAGCGGCTAAATCAGCATCAAAAATTTCACTGATTTTGTTTTTTACCAATGAGCGGTTAATTTGCACATAGCAATCTTTAAGCAACTCCGCTTCCAAGGTAGCAATATTCTTTTGTGTTACATTGGCATTGGCATCCATTTTAGATCCATCTGCAGCGTTTTTTGCTGCAAAATATTCTTCAATGTAAGCTGTTTTATTATTAATTTGTTCTTCGCTAAGCCGCAACATGTTGTATTCCTTTTTTTATAAATAGATGATTTAGAGTGTTACCAGTGGTCAAATCAATGAATTTTTGATTTGTGTCAGGGCTATTTAATCCGCCCTTAGTAGGATCCCATTTTCCAATTTTTACATAATTTAAATGTTTGCTGATTTCATCATTAACAGTATTTTCCCCAGTATATAGGCAGGTTTTTAGTCCCAGGTTTTGGGCTAAAATGAGCTTCTCTATAAGAGTTTCTTTTTGCCATTCTCCCCCCATAAATAACACCGTGGAAATTAGCCCTTGGTATTTGTTAATCCATTGTTGAAAATTTGTGTTTGTTAACGCCTGGCCGAAATTTTTATTCCAAAGCTCCGTGCTATGGCAACCTTTGCAACCAACTTGGCAACCAGTAATGCTAAAGCACAAACTAATCTCATTTGGCACCTCTTGAAACACTATTGTTGGTGGTAAGCAATTAAAAGTCATAAACTATATATTGGGTATTTATTGTTGTTAGACACACTATATAGTGTTTTGTGGGTGGTAAAGTTTGATCTAGATCAAAGTTTTGCGGCTTTAATATCCTCAAAATATTTAGGGAATAACATTTAAACAAAGTTTGGTTAATAAAAAGCAGAGCAAGAAATAAAGTGTAATAAGTCGTAATTAACTGCTGCAGACCTAAGTAAATAAAGGTTTATAAGTTGTTAATTTATGGTTTCTTGAAAATATTTATTTGCTGATATTTAGTTCGCAAATTGGCAATTACTCAACTAAATTTAATTAAAAGAAATATACTTATTCACACTGATATAAATATCGGCAAGGAGGCAAAATGCAGCGATTGATTATTTGTTTTGATGGTACTTGGAATAATCCTGAGCAAGAAGAAAATGGCGTCACCACACCAACTAATGTTTATCGTTTAAAAAACTCTATAAATGTCACAACAACAAAATCGAAGATTACGCAAAAGGTATTTTATCATCCTGGGGTTGGCGGTGAAGAAATTGGTTTTGTTGATGAGTTGCTGGGCGGGGCCCTTGGGTTTGGTATCAATAGTCATATCTCTAGTGCCTATCACTGGTTAGGTTTAAATTACGCTGAAGGTGATGAGGTTTACTTATTTGGTTTTTCTCGAGGCGCATTTTCAGCAAGGAGTTTAGCTGGTTTTCTAGGCAAAGGTTTATTGAACCTCAAAGATATTTCAGCTAAGCAAAGTTGGCAAAGAGTCGATAAAGCTTTTGTCAGTGGCTATAAGAACAAGCTCCCACAAAATAGTTGGGCAAAGACTGATTGGCAGTTTTTCCATGATAAAGGACCTGTTCCCATTACGTTCTTAGGTGTCTGGGATACGGTAGGAGCCCTTGGAATCCCTGATGATTTAGAGATCATAAATTTATTCGATCGTAAAGAAACCTGGCAATTTCATGACACTAAATTAGCAGAGCATATTAAACATGCACGCCATGCTATGGCTATGGATGAAAAACGTACCAGTTTTACTGTTACTCGTTGGAGCAATGCTGAAGAACACTCTGACGCCATTGAATTATGGTTTCCTGGCGTACATTCAGATGTAGGTGGCGGTTATCAAGACAGTGATTTATCAAACGGTGCGCTTAAATGGATGATCCAGCAAAGCAGCGGTTTTGGCCTGGAGTATCGACAAGATATTGAGCAGATAATTTCGGACAGTGCTGTTGGCGTTTTACATAACTCTTTTAAGGGAGCATTTTCTAAATTACGCTCTCGACCAAGAAATATACCGGCGTTAATTAAAGCCAATTCTTCGCTCTTTCATGATAGCGCCTTTATTCGTCAGCGCATATCACCAATAGAGCATGAGCCTTATTATCCCTCGCAAATATTAGCGAAAAATGAAAGTATAACGATACAAGTATTTGCTAAATGTCGTTGGAACAAGACATCAGTGTATTTAGAGCAGGGTAATGAATATGTATTTGATGCGTACGGTGAATGGCAAGATGGCGTAGAAAGTTGCGACTGGCTTGGTACTGAGCACAATAAGCAACGAACTACAGGCGATTTAATTCGGGCAACATCAAGCTTTTTAGGGAAATTTGAATCGTTAATTAAACGGTTTAGTAAAAATGTATCCACCGATTTTTTTGGTAGCAAACGGGTTGAAAATAAACCTTGGTTCGCCTTAATCGGGGCAATAGCAAACGACAGCGGACAAACCCATAAAGGCTTTACATTTAAGCATAGTAACGATTATCAACAAGTGGTAAAACACGATGGCAGTGCTATTCCGCATCAATATTTGCAACTCGCTGATCATCAAAAAAATAGACCATTACTTATCAATCATCCCGGATATTTATATTGCTTTGCCAACGACGCTTGGAGTTTTTATGAAAATAATAAAGGCTATATTGAATTAACTATAACTCGGGTAAAATAATTCCTTTTTATCATTATAAAATACAGTATGATTACCCTAATAATTGGCTCATACCTTTAAGGCCTCAATGCGTTTTATCCATACTTCAGACTGGCACATCGGCCGGCTATTTCAAAACATCTCATTACTTGACGATCAACTGTTTGTATTAAAACAAATTAAGCAGTACGCCAAAGATTACAAAATAGACGCTTTAGTGGTATCCGGAGACATTTTTGATCGCTCAGTTCCACCAAGCGATGCGGTTGATGCTTTAAACCAGTTTATTAAAAGTATAGAAATTTTAGCTATTCCCATCATTATGATCAGCGGTAATCATGACAGTGCCAAGCGCTTACGTTTTGGTGCCCAGCAAATGCAAAAGGCTGGTTTGCATATCCTCGCTGATTTAAATGATATTGAGCAAGGCATAGTGATAAACAGCGAAACCGGGCCGGTTACATTTTACGGCATCCCGTATCATGATCCGGTGGAAGTACGCGAAGCGTTCAACACAGCTGAGCAGGGGATAGAAATTAAATCCTACGATCAAGCCCATACCTTTGCTGCCAAAAAAATATTAACTCACAAGGCGGCTAATTATCCAAAGCAACCCGCGGTGTTGCTTAGTCATTGCTTTATTGATGGCGCCAGTGAATCTGACTCGGAAAGACCTTTATCAATAGGCGGAGCCGATAGAGTGTCGTGGCAACCATTAACCGAGTTTGATTACGTTGCTTTAGGTCATTTACATGCACCTCAGTTCAAAGGTGAGCAGCATATTCGATATTCTGGATCATTACTTAAATACTCTTTTTCTGAATATAAGCAGAATAAGGGCGTGACTTTGGTTGAAATGGACGCTAAAGGCTTAGTGTCACACCTGCACTTACCATTAACGGCTAGGCATGATTTACGTGTTATTGAAGGCACATTGGAAGAGTTAATTGCCAAGGGCCAAGCGAGTCTAGGTAACAGTGAAACAGCGAATGAAGATTATTTATTGGCAAAGCTTACTGACACGCAGGTGATCTTAGACCCTATGGGCCGACTGCGAGCGGTATACCCGAATGTATTGCAAATAGAACGGACTAACTTTGAGCTGCAAAGTGGTAGTAAATTAAGCCAAAATACCACATTGTCTAGCGCAAATCAGCGCAGTGAAGAAGAAGTATTTACTGATTTTTTTAGCCAAGTAATGAATACTGAGTTATCAAAAGAGCAAATTGCAATATTGCAATCAACTATTACCGATGCCCGAGCTAATATGGAGGGTGAGTAATGAAACTCCATAAGTTAACTATTCAGGCATTTGGCCCGTTCGCTCAGACCGAGAACATAGATTTTTCTGACTTAGGCGATAATCCATTATTCTTAATCGACGGCCCAACCGGAGCAGGTAAATCATCAATATTACATGCGGTTTGTTACGCCTTGTATGGCGAAACAACGGATGAAGACAGAAAAGACATGAGCGTGCGCTGTGACAATGCCGCAGATGAAACGCTAACCCAATTAAGCCTGGAGTTTTCAATTCGAGGCCAACATTATCGCATTACCCGCATCCCAACACAGCAACGCAAAGCCAAACGTGGCGAGGGTTTTACCGAACAAAAATCTGAAGCTCATTTGGTAAAATTACTTGATGATAATGAAGAACAAACTTTAGTCACTAAAAAGGTTAAAGACGCTAACGAGCAAATAAAAATAATTGTTGGTTTATCAGCACAGCAATTTCGACAAGTTATGGTATTACCGCAAGGAAAATTCAGAGAGCTTTTACTGGCTAATTCCAGTGAACGACAAGCCATTTTATCAACCTTGTTTCAAACTGAAATATACCAGCGTATAGAACAATTGTTAAAAACCAAAGCCGGTAATATTGAACGCGAATATGCTCGTTTTAAAGAGCAAATTAATGAAGCACTCAGTGAAGTATTCGTTGATGGTAAAGAAAGTTTAATTGCGGCAGTGAGTGCTGCTGAATCAAAACAAGAAGAGTTAAATAAGGCTAAACTCGCAGTAGAGCAACAACGCCAACATAGTAACAACAAAGTAGAAGCTGCCCAAGGTTTAGCGAAATTATTCGCCAGTAAAGCGATGAAGCATAACAGCTTAGCGCAACATGTTAGTCAAAAAGAGGTTGTTGAGCAAAAGCGTAAACAGCTGACTTTGGCAAAACAAGCTAGCTTTATTGCGCTTAAATATAATGTTCTAAAGCAGAGTGAAGTTGATTTAACCAGTAATGCTGAGCAACATCAATTAGCCATGCAAAGTCAGCAACAATTAGCTTTGCACCTTGCACAAACAACGAAACAACTAGAAACGGTAACAAGCCAATATCAACAACGGGATCACCTGGTTAATCAAGGAACTAAGTTGCAAGGTTACAAACAGACCTTGGCAGGTCTTGAACAGTTATACCAGCAGTCAAAACATTGCCAAGAGCAAGAGCAATACTCGGTTACAAAACACAGTGAACTAAAACTGCAATTTAACCAATACACTCAACGGAGTGAAAAAGGCTTACAGGTAATACATGACCTGCATCAAGAGTTGCAGGGCAAAGCACAAATGGTGCGCATTCAGCAAGAATTGCAGCAACAATCGAATAGTTTAGTTGCATTGCAACTACTTAATAAAAACATAGCCAACCAGCAAGTTAAAATTAACCAGCTAGCGAGCTCATTTGAGCAAGCAAAACAACAATTTTCGCAAGCAACGTATAATGCAAACCATATTGAGATGCTATGGCATTCAAACCAGGCAGCTCTTCTTGCACAAACACTACAGGCAGACGCGCCATGTCCTGTTTGTGGCTCAATTGAACATCCACAGCCGGCAACCAGTTCAGCCGAAATGGCGAACGCCAATAAAGAGCATGTAGATACGGCTAGAGCAGAACAACTAAAGTTAAATCAAATCCAAAGTGACGCTGATAAAAAGCTAAGTGCAACGAAACAAGAGCTAGCTCAATTAGAGCAACAAAAACAACAGTTAATTAATGAACTTGGTGCAGATTTTGATAAAACATTGGCGCAGATAAACGAGGCGCTTAACGTTGTGAATACACAAATTTTTGAGTTAGAAACGAAAGAAAGCAACTTGCCTAAATGGCAACAAAAACAGCAAGAAATGCAAGAGCAGTTAGCTCCAATAAGTAAAAATATCACCGAGCTAGAACACAGTATTCCTACATTGCAGGCCAATACTGTTGCAGCAAAGACAAAGTTGCAAACAGCAGAGCAGGCACTACCTGAGCAATATAGAAACGCGGCAGAGCTCGAAATTGCAATTACCAACAACAAGGCCCAGGTTGAACATCTAGATATTAATCTACGTAATGCTCAGCAACACCACCATAAAGCAAGCAACGACAGTAGTGCTATAGATGCCACCATTGAGCAAATAACTGCAAGCAAAATATTAATATCTGAAAGACTTAAATCACATACAACAAACTGGCAGCAAGCTTTAAGCGCCAGTATATTTGATAATGATGCCGCATTTAAGCAAGCAATAATGCCAAATGAAATAATTGAACAGATAGCAGGCGAAATTGAATTGTTTGATAATACCTTGCAGGGCTTAAACAGTGGGATATCGGTACTGGCAGAGCAGTTAAAGAATAAAGTTGAGCCAAATTTAGCGCAACTCAATGCGCACTTAACAGAACAACAAACCCTATATAAACAAGCTGAAGAAGCTTGGGCAATCGCTCAAAGTCAACACCGCAAACTACAAGATACGTTAACTAAAGTAACCCGTATTGAAGCCGAGCAAGAAGATAATAAAAAGCAGTTTGAAGTCATTGGCACCCTAGCCAGCGCAGCTTCAGGCAAAGGTAATGTAAAAGTTTCTCTAGAGCGTTTTGTCTTAGGAGATTTGCTGGATTCCGTTTTGGCTATTGCAAGTAAACGATTGCATATAATGAGTAAAGGCCAATATCGACTTGTTCGCCAAGATGAAGGCACACAAAAGCGTAATGTTACCGCAGGATTAGATTTAGCAATAGATGATGCTTACACCGGTAAAACACGACCTGTTGCTACACTTTCTGGTGGTGAATCATTTATGGCTTCGCTTTCATTAGCTTTAGGCTTAAGCGATGTTGTGCAGCAGCGCTCAGGTGGTATTCAATTAGATACCTTGTTTATTGATGAAGGTTTTGGCTCTCTTGATCAAGAGTCATTGCAACTTGCCATTCAAACCTTAATTGATTTACAGGCAACCGGTAGAACTATCGGTATTATCTCGCATGTGTCAGAGCTGAAAGAACAAATGGCACTACGTATTGATGTACAAAGTAGCAGAGTGGGCAGTTCAATAACGACGATTGGAGTATAACTATTGATGGGGCCAATGGTATAAACCACATCGCGATTTAATAAACCCAATACCATGTACTGAACTCGATGCATTAGCATCGCCCTGAACTTGTTTCAGGGTCTTAAATCAGTATCTGCTTTTTTTATACGAGATCCTGAAATAAATTCAGGAAGGGGGAATACGGTTCAGGAAGGGGATGGAGTAAAGAGCAATTGCAAATAAAAAGGCCAATGTGATGCATTGGCCTTGTAGTCTCTTTTAAAAATACTATTCACTTGCAGATAAATCTTCCCGTATTCTATAAACCGTATACGTCGTAGAATGAAAATTATCGGTCCAGCTTTTAAGTGCATCCTCGGCTTTTTGTTTATCGCCTATTTGTTCAGCAAAGGCTGCCGCAAATGATTTTTCCGGTGGCGCCATACCTGCATAACCTTCATAAGGAATAACCAAGCTTAATCCACCATCGCCACCAATTTGCCAAGTCCAAGCCCAAGAATATGGCCACTTCATGGCTTTCGCGGTATCGCTAAGCATTTTTTTACCATCACTTATGCTTTTTCCTGTGCCCATTTTGTCTTTATAGTCAGTGACCGCAAAGTATTTAAAGTTATTTTCGCCTTCCGGCCAGTTGCCGTTGGCAAAGTCCACACGTGAGTAATAATGTTCATAACGAGCAACATATTGATGGACTGTGCTGTTCCAATGATCATTAACTTTATTGTCATTCTCCCATTTGATGTAATTTTCTATATCTTTAAAAGCAGTACAACAAAAGCGTACAACATAAAAGTTTAAGTCATTACCAACAACCGGTACATAAGTGTTCCAATTACGTGGGTCACCTTTTGACACTCTAAATTTGAGGTGTTCTTTAAATGCTTGCTCAAATTGAGCTTGTTGACCTGCATTAGGTACCATGACCCATGAATCAGCCAGTGAAGGGGGCTTTTCATCAGCGGCAAACGCTGAAAAGCTAAATTGAATAATTGCCAGCAAGCTGACAATGAAAGTTTTTAGTATTACTTTGCTCATTATGTTTTCCTTAATGAATTGGCGTGCTTAGCTCAATCCTTTGAAACGACTCATAACAACAAAACACTTAAAACTATGAATTCAAATGGCATTAAAGCCAGCGCGATTACCGTTAAAGCGTAGCAAAAATTATAGAAATCACAATTTTTGACTTTTAAGTTATAACTTCTAAACTTAACTTTTGTACAAAAAACTAGCATTTTCAGCTACTGAGTTGAATGGTTTATATAAGTCAGCGGACGGTTGAATGCTATTTAATTCTTTTTCATTTATCTTTTTCTTTTTAATTGTTCTTGCTTTGCACAACATGCCATTTAGCTGGCGCATTAAAAAATCCAACCTGCTCATTGCCAGTTACTTATTTTATGCAGCCTGGAACCCTCCCTTTGTAATATTACTATGGATCTCAACGGTTGTAGATTGGCATGTGGCAAAACGAATGTTTAGTGAACAAAGACCGCATGCGCGTAAAGTGCTATTGGCAATAAGCGTTGTGGTTAACCTAGGTATGCTTGGCTTCTTTAAATATGGCCAATTTTTGCTCGAAAATTTCATCACCTTTATCGCGGTATTTGGCATTGAGTACCAACCTGCGGCTTGGGAAATAATATTACCGGTAGGTATTTCGTTTTATACATTCCAAACCATGGCGTATTCGCTTGATGTGTATTTAAAGCGAGCTGAGCCGGCCAAGTCGTTATTAGACTTTTCTTTATTTGTTACGTTTTTCCCACAATTGGTCGCTGGGCCTATCGTTAGACCAACGTATTTAATTCCACAATTTTCCAAGCCTCGGGTAGCATCTATTAATCAATTATTTTGGGGAATAGGGTTAATGGTTATCGGTATGTTCTCTAAAGTGGTCGTGGCTGATGGCCTATTAGCACCAGCAGCAGAAGCCGTATTTGCCGCGGATGAATTACTTAACCCTGTAGACGCCTGGCTTGGCACATTGGCATTTTCCGGACAAATATTTTGTGATTTTGCCGGTTATTCCACTATCGCGATTGGTGTGGCGTTAACATTAGGCTTTTCTTTGCCTAATAACTTTAACTACCCCTATGCGGCTATTGGTTTTTCAGATTTCTGGCGTCGCTGGCATATATCGTTATCAAGCTGGTTGCGCGATTACTTATACATTCCGCTGGGTGGCAATAAAAAAGGCTCAAGGCGTACTTTTATTAATTTAATGCTTACCATGCTACTGGGCGGCTTATGGCATGGTGCCGCTTGGACTTTTGTTGTTTGGGGTGGGTTACATGGTTTGTATTTAGCTGGCGAGCGAATATTAAGGCAAAAATATCAACAAGTTGCTTTTTGGCAATCAACCAGAGGAAAAATCATACTCGCCTTTATAACGTATTTTTTAGTAAACATTACCTGGGTATTTTTCCGAGCGCCGGATTTTGCCACCGCATGGCGCATGATGCAATCAATGTTACTATTTAGTGGTGATAAAAACGTGCTATCAAGTCAATATATAATTCAAACTGTCGTTACCATAACTATTATGCTCGGTGTTCATTGGTATATGCGTAACCGGAAAATGGAAGACGTAGTAAGTAACATTTCATTACCTGCGATTAGTGCAACTGGCGCTACATTAATGTTTTTAATTGCCATTACTCAAGGAGGAAGCAATGCCTTCATTTACTTCCAGTTCTAATATAATTGAGCGAGACATTCCTAGCAAAAGCTGGGGCAAGATAGTCGTTAATAGCATAGTCTTGTTTTCATTGTTAATTGCCGGTTGGGAAATGTATTGGCGCAGTCAAGGCGCTGAACCAGCCTATATAAATTCTGACAGTTTATGGGCAATTGAGCGCCGTAAAGTGGGTAAGGATTCAGTGGTGTTTACTGGCTCTTCACGAGTACTGTTTAATATGCAAACTGATATTTGGCAACAACAAACTGGCATTAAACCAATTCAGTTAGCACTTGAGGGCACAACACCGTTAGGTGTTTTAGAAGACCTGGCGGACGATGAAAATTTTCAAGGCACGGTGTTTTCTGGTGTTGCTCCCGGGCTATTTTTCTCTGGTTTTGAATACCGTAAAAATGCTCGAAAAGCTTACCAACAAGAAGCACCATCGCAATGGCTTGGCCAACAACTGGCGATGTTTATTGAGCCGCTGTTTGCATTTATGGAGCCTGACTTTGCTTTATTTACCGTTCTTAAAAGACAACACTGGCCAGAGCGTGAGCAGATTAAACCTTATCTTGATGTTCGCGCGTTAGCGGTTATGTCAGAAGATAGAAATACACAAATGTGGAGCAAGGTAGTTAATGATGAACAATATCGCAAATTAGCCATTAAAATATGGATGCAGGGTTTTGAACCTATAGATAAAAAAACGCCTGAACAAATAGCAAAAATGCAGAAAAACAAAGAGGAGCAAATAGAGCGAGCGGTGGCGGTAAACCAAAAAATGCTCGCTAAGGGCGCAAAACTTATTTTTGTTAGAATGCCATCTCAAGGTTTTTATACCATGGAAGAGGGCATGTATAACCCAAGAGAAAGTCACTGGGATGTACTATTACAAGAAACTGGTGCCGCTGGCATTCATTTTCAAGACTACCCAGATTTAAGTAAATATACATTGCCAGAAGATTCTCATTTAGCCGCGCAAGATGCGATAACCTTTACCAAAGATTTTGTTAGTATTTATCAAAATCTTAACAGTAAAACTGATTATGGTTCTATTTCTGCTCAATAAAAATTAAACAGTTGTAGTTTATTCTTTATCCTTATTTAAACTTTTTGTCAGGCTGCTTATTAAGTCCAGCGGCAGTGGAAACACAATGGTCGAATTTTTCTCACCAGCGATTTCGGTCAAGGTTTGTAAATAACGCAGTAAAATAGCATTTGGCTCTTGCGCTAATTTATTCGCGGCTTCAACTAATGCTGACGATGCTTCGTTTTCACCACTGGCATGAATAACTTTTGCTCTTCGGGTACGCTCAGCTTCGGCTTGCCGGGCAATTGCTCGTACCATGGTTTCATTTAAATCAACGTGCTTGATTTCAACATTCGATACTTTTATGCCCCAGGCATCTGAACGAGTATCCAGTATTTCTTGAATATCATCATTAAGCATTTCTCTATTGGCTAACATTTCATCCAGTTCATGTTGGCCCAATACTGAGCGTAGTGTGGTTTGTGCCAGTTGCGAGGTAGCTTCTAAAAAATTTTCAACATTGATGATCGCTTTTTGTGGGTCAATTACGCGAAAATAAATTACTGCGTTCACGCGTACCGACACGTTGTCTCGGCTGATCACATCTTGACTGGGTACATCCATAACTACAGTACGCAAGTCTACTCGCACCATTTGTTGGATAAGCGGAATAACTATGATGAAACCAGGCCCTTTAACTTTGTAAAACCGACCAAGTAAAAATATGACACCACGTTCATATTCGCGCAAAATTTTAAACATGCTTAACAATATAAGCACAACTAAAAATATTACGCTTGCCCAGAAAATTTGTGGACTATAAACAAGAAATTCCATCATTTCACTCCTCATTTTTATGCTCGCTAACTCGTAAAGTTAAGCCATCTATGCTGTTAACTTGCACATGTTGGCCCTTAATTAACTCTTTTTGCGACTCGGCGGCCCAGCGTTCACCATTAACAATAACGTAGCCCAAGCCGTTAAAATTATGTTCTACCAGAGCATTAGCGCCAATAAGCTCTTCTTGGCCACTCACCACTTTATTATTCCGGGTACGCCATAAAAAGCCGAGCGAGAATACAAGAAACAACGTAGACAAAAACGCTACCGCAGCAATTAACGGAATTGAAATTTGAAAATGAGCCTGTTCGGTATCTATTAAAAATATTGAGCCTAAAACAAAAGCGATCACGCCGCCAAAGCCTAAAACACCAAAACTGGGAGCAAATGACTCTGCAATTAACAGCACCAACCCCAAAATTAACAAACCGGCACCAACAAAACTAACGGGTAAAAGTTGAAATGCATATAACGCAATAAGTAATGAAATACCACCTGTTACACCTGCTATGCCAATGCCTGGGCTGTAAAACTCAAGCAGTAAACCATAAATACCGATCAACATAAGAATATAAGCAATGTTCGGGTCGGTGATAGTGGCAATAAAATTGTTGCGCCAATCAGCCTTTATTTCTGTTAACTGGGCATTAGCTAAGTTTAATTGTTGATTTTCTTTATCGATCGTTACGTTATAGCCATTTAATTTTTGCATTAAATCGCTAGGGGATTGCGCGATTAGGTTAATAACGTTTTTATCCAGCGCTTCTGCTGCGGTAAGAGTTGCCGCCTCGCGCACGGCTAATTCGGCCCATTTTTCATTTCTGCCACGTAACTGCGCTAATGAACGAATATAGGCGATGGCATCGTTCAGCACTTTTTTTTCCATGGCTGTTGGTGTGCTGGGCTCTTTCTGCTCTTTATCACCACCGGTTGGAGCCCCTATACTGACAGGCGTTGCAGCGCCAAGCGTTGTTGCCGACGACATCGCGGCAATATGGCAGGCATAAAGAATATACGTTCCAGCACTGGCAGCTCTGGCGCCTTGTGGGTATACCAAACAAGCAATTGGCACAGAAGACGCCATAATTGCCATGTTGATATCGCGTAAACTTGAGCTTAATCCGCCTGGGGTATCTAGGGTAATAATCAGTAAAGGAGAGTTTTTATTAATATTGGCGTTGTTGATTCCGCTGACGAGATAGTCGCTGACCGCAGGCCCAATGGCGCCTTTAATTGTAAGCACCGGCACTGTTTGAGAGCCTGTAGAAATATCGTTTAATTTGGGCGGCTCGGTATGAGCTTTGCCAACAAAGCTAAAGATTAACAATAAGCCTACCAACCAGCGTAACATAAGGAAAACCTCATACTGAACTAATAACAATTAGACCTGTTATAAAATAAGTTTAGTTCAATTGTGTAAGTTTTTCTTCTCTGCTACTTAGCGCTGGTTATCGGTTATTAAGGGGGTTACTTATAAAATGTAGGGTCGGGCGTACCTTTAAAACAATTTAATACATAAGGGAAACCGTCTGTTATGTAATAGCCGTACACACCGTCTACCGTCATGCCATTACACTCATCTAAATCACCAAGCCCTTCTACATATTCATTATCGTCTCGGTAGGTACCATCATAGACCCCGCCTGGACTACCATTGGTAGTAGGGCGGCTGCCGCCTATTACTTGATAACTAGACAGCGCTTTTCTTATATTGCCATTATCATCGAAGTAAGGTCCAAAAATCGGGAAACCATCGGCAGCAAAGCCAACTACAGGAGAAGCGTTACCGTTATTTTGTGCATGATAAAATGCATTAGGAGTACCATGATAGTGATATGTGCCATCAGGCTGGGCGTGGGCATTATGGCTGTCTACTCGAAAACCGCTCAGTGGTGACATCGGATCATAACGCCACGCTTGATTCATATCATTACAGCCAACTTTGCCATTACCAACGCCAAAACAACCCGCGGCTAGTAAATCAACTTTGACCCCATTGAGCAATATGGCGTTGTCTACTTGCAAGCTAATTTGTGTTGCTGTGTTGGCAAAACTTGGAGTATTGGTGATCTCAAAGGTGTCGTTTTGTGCGGATACATTATTTGGGAAGCTGTTATCACCATCGTTAAAATCGTGATTGGGAATGGCGTTGGTGTTAAAAATGCATTTTTCTGCGTTGCTGGTTATGACTAAGTCACCAACAAATACCAAGGCGTTATTTACATCTAAAACATTTGATCTGTATTGCTCAACATAGTCACTGCAATTTGCATTTCTGTTTTCAAATATTTGATTGGTAATATCTAAAGCCGTACCTGTTGTTTCGTTACGAACAGAGTTGGCGATATCTTCAAGTGCGTGCACAATGTCATGACTGTCAAAGGCAGTAAGCAGTAGGTCATTTGTTTCTGCTAGATCATGTTCAACATCAAATAACTGCTGCCCACCATCGGCAAATTCAATTAATTTATAATCGCCTTCACGCACGGCCCAACCAGTTGTTGAATTACTTTCAAACTCAGAATAATTATACTCTCGAGTTTGTTCTGTGGTGGTTAACGTTGGCACAAAACTTTGACTATCAAACACGCTAGACTTATTACTGCCCGCAAGCTCAGCTATGGTGGCAAATAAATCAACGCTGTTAACAAGAGTACTATCAATGGCATTTGAACGACCTACGCCTGTACCTGAAATTACCAATGGCACTCTAATTCCACCTTCATATAAGGTGCTTTTACTGTGGGTTTTGTCAAATACGCTAGTATCTATCACTTGTGCTGGAGTGCCGTTATCACCCATAAAAATAATTATGGTATTGTCTTGAACTTCTACTGGGAGTGATGAAATTAATCGGCCTATTTCACTGTCCATGGCTTCTATGGCTGCCAAGTAGTAATCACGCTTATTAGTATTTATATCTGTATCACTACCTAATAACTCAGTACGGTTGTGTAAAGACGATGGTGGTAGATGAAACGGTGAATGTGGTGCTGAATAAGCAAGCCAAACAAACCAGGGCGACGGTTGCTTTGTTATCCAGTCAATGGCCAAGTCAGTGATTTTAGTGGTGTGATATTCATTAACAGTACTGGTTTGCCCGTTAACGGTTAGCTCCCAATTGTAATAATCATCAAGGTTACCTAAATTTCCTGCATAATGTTCTATACCACTGTCGTTCGGGTGGGTAGCACTTGCCTGACCGCCGCCTAAATGCCATTTACCAAACACCGCAGATTGGTAGTGTGATGTTGCCATATCTGCTTTTAAGTATTCCGGTAAGGTTTGTAAAGTTGTATCAAGTACCGCTGGCACGTAAGTTACACCACTATTAACACCATACTTACCGGTTAATACAGAAGCTCTGGTGGTAGTACAGGCCGGTGTTGCCCAAGTGTTTGTATAGGTTATGCCATGCTCGGCTAAATTATTGAGCGTTACTGTATTTGGTAAGTCAGTAGAATATGAATACTGAGCGGAAGCATCTAATCCCTGATCATCACTGAGAATAAATAAGATATTAGGAGAGTTTGAAGACGCATCATTATTGCTAGTGTCATCTTCATTGTTAGTTCCTTCATCAACGGGGGCTGTTTCAACTTCTGGGCTAACTGCTTCTGATTCGTCTGATGAGCCTCCACCGCCGCAACTTACGAGTAATAAAACTGAAAAAACTGATAATAATTTATGCATCGAAATAGGACTCAACAGTAGATGTAAACTAACTATACTAATTTTAAGGTATTTCACCGTCAGCGATAAGTAATAGTTTTGTAAATGTATTGTAAAGCCAAGAGTTTTACGCTGTTTTCGTTGATAAATTTTGGATACCCGAACGAGCCGGGTATGACGTAGGGTTATATTGTCATTCCCGTGCACCATCATTCATTCCTACGCTCTCTACGTCAAACACCTACGCTCTCTCCGTCAAACACCTACGCTCTCTCCGTCAAACACATTCGCTCTCTCTCTGTCTTTTACATTCGCTCTCTATCTGTGTCATTCCTACGTCACACGCATTCTCTCTTTCATTCCCGCGGACGACACCATGGATGGAGGAGGTAGAGCGAAGCAGGATGCCAGAGCCGAGGCGGGAATCCATTTTATGATGGATACCCAAACAAGTTGGGCATGACAGTTTCGATGGGTATGACGGTTGCGTTGGGTATGACGGTTGCGTTGGGTATGACGGTTTCGATGGGGACTGCGAGGCGGAAATCTATAATATAAAAAGCAAAAAAAAACCTCCAAAATGGAGGTTTAAAAAATAAAAATATAGGTCCCAGGGAGAAAACTAAATTTTGTTTACGTTATATATGACGCAACTAAACGAATAAAGTTCAAATATTGAAGTAAATATTCTAAATAAATTTAAATAATGCCAATAGATGAATAATTAGACCCTGAAATAAATTCAGGGAATGGTTAGGAGCAGGGAACAGGGAATAGTTAGGCAAATGGAATAGTTGGGAACATGGAATGGTAGGGAACATAAAATAGTTGGGAACTGGTAACGGCAGGCACACGAAATAGCAGTGTGAGAACTCAATTCTATCTTGCTGAACTTATTCTCACCATTTGCTGAAGTTGTTTCAGTATCTATATTTTTCTGTAATAGCCTGCCCTGTTAAGGAATTATAAGCCAAGGTTTTTACGACGAAACGTTATAAATTTAGCCAATGGGTCTGTGTTAAGTAGCCGCTTTATGCCCGGATGCTCGATCTCAGTTCTAGGGTCGGCGATCCTTAAGTCGATAAATTCAAAGTAATTCAAACCTTTAGTTAAAGCCTTCTTAAGCCATACTTCAGTTTGTTCAAAATCACCATTTTCAAAATACAAGTTGGCAATAAATAATGGGTATATATCGGCATAAGAATAGTCATATATTTTCGAACCCATCAATCGCTTTAATGCAGCTTCATCACCTGCACGGGCAGCAACGACTAAATTGGTAAATTGGCTTTGCAAACCCCAGTCAGCAAGAAAATTAATATGCTCCTGATTTGCTGCAATGAGCCTTATGCCGTAATAATTTGGTAAATTATTGATGTTACTATTATTGGTTTTAAATCGATTATCATTAGCTAGAACTGTTAATACCTCAACGCCTTCAGAGTTACGTCCAGCTGAGATTAATACTTGTCCATATTCGCTGTTATTTATGTAAGAATTAGGCTCAAGTTTGAACGCCATAGCTTCAATTTCAATGGCTTTATCATAAGCCATAACGGTATTTAAATAGTCACCATAAAAATTATAAACCTCGGCATCTTTGGCTGAGGTACTGATAATTGCTTCAAAGTCTTGTTTGGCACCGACAAAATCACCTTCAAATTGAAATTTAATAATGGCTGAAGCCAAAAGAGCCTCAATATTTTTACGATCTAAACTTAATGCTTTGTTAGTTGCTTCTCGGGCTAGTTTTTTTTGCTTTTTAAGATCAACCATTAAGCCATAATTCATTAATAAGGCGTAGGTTCTGCCAAGGCTTGCATAAGCATTGGCATAATTCTCATCTAGAATTATGGCTTGTTTAAAAAGGTTTATCGCTTTAAACAACGCTTGCGGATTATTATAACGTTTAGCATATTCAAACTTTCCTTGCAGGTAAGTTGAGTACGCTTCTATATTATTCGTTTGGCTGTACTGAATTTGCTCATAGTGCAGGGTGATCTTTAATGAGCCAACAATGGCATGAGCTATTTCATCTTGAATAGTAAAAATATCATTAAGCTCACGCTCATAAGTATTACTCCACACAGAACTGTCGTCTTTTACATTAATCAGTTGTGCGGTAATGCGTACCTTGTTGCCAGATTTTCGTACGCTGCCTTCAAGTACATGATTCACATTTAACGCTTTGGCTATATGACTAATACTTTGAGCACTTCCTTTAAACACAAATGAAGAAGTACGTGAGCTTACCGTTAAATCATTTATCCGTGCCAAGCGGTTTAAAATCTCTTCTGAAATGCCATCTGAAAAATATTCTTGTTCGGAGTCTGAAGACATATTTACAAAGGGCAATACGGCAATCGAACGAGTTTCTGAAGCAACGTTTTCAGATGAAAAGTATTGGTTATATACCATGCCGCCAATAATTAATAACAATGCAGCGATAATGACAAAGTCGATATATCTGCTGGTTTGATGGCTTATGGAATCATCGGGCAATACCTCTTTACTGCGCTTTAAACCTTCAGGAGTAAGTTCAAACGCCCAGGCAAATAGACAAGCTATAGGAAAACCTGCCAACAACATAATGAATACAAACTTAGCGACCCAATCCGGCGCTAAAATAATGGGTACAATTGAATTCACTACCTGCACAATGAGCCAAGCAACAATCACATAAGCAATAGCTACTTTAAAAACGTTACGGCGTTTAAGCTCTTTAATTAAGGTCATCGCGTTTGGCAAAATGATTAATTATCGTTTATAAAGAATAGTTTAATTGTGCAATTAGTAAAATTAGATGAGCATTGTTTTTAAATATCTGTACACTGATGTTCAAATCATCTTAAGAGACTCCCAATGGATAAGAATTTGCAACAAGCCTATTTAAACACTGACTACATCATTGATGATGAATTAGGTTTTTGGCAAATCAACATTGGTGATACAGACCGCCCACTTAGCCGTTATTTAAATACTTTTGAAAATCCAACCGCAGCGTTTATTACTGCTTATAACCCAATGAGCAAACGTCTTAAGGAAGGGCAAAATAAACAGCGTCTGCAACAACTTCAACAAGCAGTAGGTAAACTTGGTTTAGCTTCCTGTAAAGGTTATGGATTAAGCCAGCAAAATGATTGGCCCCAAGAGCACAGTTTGTTGATTACCAATATCACCAAACAACAAGCCAGCCAATTAGCCAAAGACTTTCAGCAAGCAGCTTATGTGTGGATAAACGAGCATGGCCTAGTCTCTCTGGTTGGCCAGCAAGATTATTAATTCTATTAATACCCTGAAATAAATTCAGGGACTGGCCGTTGAATCAATCCCACCACTTGCTGAACTCGTTTCAGCATCTCAAATGATCAAAACAAGAATACTGTAATAATTTACATTGTTAGATAAAGGTAAGCGTATAGACATCTCAGGGTTAAATATATGTAAATATAAAATTACCTTTAAATATCAAGCACTAACAAACAAACACTGCAACATAGCATTAGCATTGAATGAACATAAAATTCACACACCTTTCAGCTTTGTAACGGCCACTTCCAAAAGTTGTAATTGTTACTTATTGTAACCAAGTTGTTTTTAATTATTGCCAGTAAGGCAGTTAAGAAGGTTTTATGACCATATTTTTAGTGTGCATGTTAAGCGTACTTGGCATTGTAGTTTGTAATGAAATTAAATGGTTTTAACCAGTAATTAGTTATTTATAAAGCGCAATTACACAAGCTCGCAATGAACTAACAAAGTAATTCTTGGGGAAGAAATAACGAGGGGAAACCTGAGTTACATTAAATAAAAAACAACAATAACAAAAAACAGGCAAGTTCACCTTGCCATTATTACCGAGCTCGCTCGGTATTTTTTTGTCTAAAATTTCTCACCGTCATTCCCAACACCCAGTCGTCATTCCGTACTTGTTACGGAATCCATAAACCATGAAATAACCCTACATAATAGATTCCCGCCTTCGCGGGAATGACGGATAGTTATTGTAACTCCAACGCCTAGCCGTCATTACCAAACGCCCAGCCGTCATTCCGTGCTTGTTACGGAATCCATAAGCCATGAAATAACCCTATGTAATAGATTCCCGCCTTCGCGGGAATGACGGTTAGTTACTGTAACTCCAACGGCCAGTCGTCATTACCAAACGCCCAGTCGACATTCCCAAACGCCCAGCTGTCATTCCGTGCTTGTTACGGAATCCATAAGCCATGAAATAACCCTATGTAATAGATTCCCGCCTTCGCGGGAATGACGGATAATTATTGTAACTCCAACACCCAGTTGTCATTTCCAAACGTCCAGTCGTAATTCCGTACTGTTACGAATCCATAAGCCATGAAATAACCCTATGTAATAGATTCCCGCCTCGGCTCTGGCATCCTGCTTCGCTCTCAGCACAAGTTCCCGACAGTGCTCTACCTCCTATATCCATATCGTCGTACCTCCTCCATCCATGGTGTCGTTTGCGGGGATGACGGTTAGTTATTCTATGAGCAAAGTTATGATGTTCGGTTGGCGTGACTTTTAAATCATGGATGATTTAACTTAGAATTGCCACGGATGGTATTAATTCTGTAGTCGCGCGTAATTAATACCTAGTATTAAAAGTTAATATCTAACTGCAACCATGTTAATGTGCTGCATAAATCATTCTTAGCTGCCGTTGTAATGCTCGAACACTTATTACTTTTTATCATCAGTTTACTCGCTAACACTTTATCGTCACTAGCTGGCGGCGGAGCCGGGCTTTTACAATTACCTGTGTTAATATTTCTGGGTTTACCTTTTGGCGTAGCACTCGTCACCCATAAAATAGCATCTGTGGCTTTAGGTATTGGAGCGTCATTAAAGCACCTTAAGCACGGTGGATTTCAATGGCAGCTTGTTACCATCATGATAGTCGCTGCACTTCCAGGCGTTGTACTTGGCGCCAACGTTATTTTAAATATACCCGAGCATATTGCGATGTTCTCGCTTGGCTGCTTAACCATATCTTTAGGTATTTACTCTTACTTTAAACCAAATTTAGGCATGCACGACAGCTTAAAAAACTTAACCCTTAGAGGTTACCTTATCGGCGGCTTTGGCTTATTCCTGTTAGGTATTCTTAATGGCTCATTAACGTCAGGCACTGGTTTATTTGTCACCATGTGGCTTATTCACTGGTTTGGTATGAACTACTCACGCGCCGTTTCTTATACTTTAGTTATGGTAGGTATTTTATGGAATGGCGCTGGCGCCGTTACTTTATCGTTATTGGGAACTGTGCAGTGGTCTTGGTTACCGGCACTTATTTTAGGATCATTAATTGGCGGTTACTTGGGGGCCCATTTAGCCATTGAAAAAGGAAATACTTTGGTAAAGAGGGCCTTTGAGATCATGACTGTGGTTACGGGGTTGGCTTTATTGATAAAAGCGTTTAATGGATAAATAAAAAAGCTAACTCCAAACATAAGGAGTTAGCTTTTATTGTACCAATTAATGCTTTATTTAGCTGCTTTCGACGCTCGTGCCTGGTGAAGCTTTTTATAGCTGTCTATTAATCTTAGGTGCTTGTCTAAGCCTTCCAAATTCATGCTGGTAGGAGTTAAACCAAAGAACTTAACGTCACCGGTTATTGAGCCAACAACGTTCTCCATGGTGTCTTTGCTGAACATTCGCTCTAGGTTATTAATAAAGTGTTCCAGCTCTAAATCATCGTTTAAGGCAATTTCAAGAGTGGTATGCAGGGCTTGATAGAACAAACCACGTTCAACAGTATTATCATTATACTGTAAGAATTCTTCCACTAGCTCCATCGCTTCTTCAAGCCCACCCAAGGCAAGGTAAATAAGCGTTTTAAGCTCAAGAATGGTCAGCTGGCCCCAAACAGTGTTTTCATCAAACTCAATACCAATAAGAGTTCTTATATCAATGTAGTTATCAAGCTGGCTTTCTTCTAAGCGTTCAAGCAAACCTTCTAAGGCGTCATCACTTAAAGAATGAAGATTTAAGATATCTTCACGATAATCGAGTGCTTTGTTGGTGTTGTCCCAAATTAGGTCTTCAACCGGGTACACTTCTGAATAATCTGGTACCAGCATGCGACAAGCGGTAGCGCCCAAATCATCAAATACGGCGATGTACACTTCTTTGCCCATATCTTTTAATATATTTAATAAGCACTCATTTTCTTCTTCGTTGCTGCCTGAAAAATCCCATTCGCTAAATTCATAATCATGATCGCTACTAAAGAAACGCCAAGAGATCACCCCGGTTGAATCAATAAAGTGTTCAACAAAGTTTTCTGGCTCAGTAACCGCAAGGCTGTTAAAGGTTGGCCTTGGTACATCATTTAACCCTTCAAAGCTGCGACCTTGCAATAGTTCTGTTAGGCTGCGCTCCAGTGCAACTTCAAAGCTTGGGTGAGCACCGAACGATGCGAAAACACCCCCGTTTTTTGGATTCATCAGCGTTACACACATAACAGGGAATTGGCCGCCTAAAGAAGCATCTTTAACAACGATAGGAAATCCTTGCGCTTCTAAGGCGTTAATACCCGCTACAATGCCTGGGTACTTATCCAACACATTTTGTGGCACGTCAGGTAACACAATTTCTTCTTCAATGATCTGTCTTTTTACCGCACGTTCGAAAATTTCTGACAGACATTGTACCTGCGCTTCAAACAGGTTATTACCGGCACTCATGCCATTACTTAAGAATAAATTTTCGATTAAATTTGATGGGAAATAGACCGTTTCTCCATCGGAATGACGCGTATAAGGGATAGAACATATTCCGCGCTCAACCAAACCTGAGTTAGTATCAATTAAATGTGAGCCGCGCAGTTCACTGCTTGGGTTGTATATGTCTAAGCAATAGTCATCTAAAATGCCTGATGGTAACTCGTCATTAGCGCCTGGCTTAAACCACTTCTCATTTGGGTAATGCACAAAGTCACTATTGGCGATGTCTGTACCTAGATACTGATCGTTATAAAAGAAATTACAGTTAAGACGTTCAATAAACTCGCCTAACGCTGAGCACAGTGCACTGTCTTTGCTCGCGCCTTTACCGTTGGTAAAACACATAGGCGATGCCGCATCACGAATATGTAATGACCACACATTTGGCACAATATTACGCCAAGACGAGATCTCAATCTTCATCCCAAGCTCAGCCAAAATGCCAGTCATATTAGCGATGGTTTCTTCAAGGGGCAGATCTTTACCTAAAATGTAGTGATTGGTTTCACCATCTGTTTGACCCATAAGCATGGCTTGTGCGTCTTCCTCAAGGTTTTCAACTGTGTCTATTTTAAACTCAGGACCCGTTTGTACGACTTTCTTCACCGTACAGCGGTCAATGGAGCGCAAAATTCCTTGACGATCTTTATCCGAAATACTTTCAGGCAGCTCCACCTGAATTTGAAAAATTTGGTTATAACGGTTTTCAGGATCAACAATATTATTTTGCGACAATCTGATGTTTTCAGTCGGAATGTCACGAGACAAACAATACACCCGTACAAAGTAGCCGGCACAAAGGGCAGAGGAGGCTAAAAAGTAATCAAACGGACTTGGGGCTGAGCCATCGCCTTTATAGCGAATAGGCTGGTCAGTGATGACAGTAAAGTCATCAAATTTAGCTTCAAGTCTGAGGTTGTCGAGAAAATTAACTTTGATTTCCATTGAATAGTTTCCTGAGTCGTACGCTGCAATTTACGGATTGTTCTTAATTGTAGTAATTATCTGTTTTTTCGCGGCAATAGTCTTGAATTAATTGTAAAAACTGGCGAAATAGCTGCTTTTAGATGAAAAACATTGAAAAGTGGTAGGTGTGGTTTCAATCGCACAGAGCTAAGTGTCATTCCGTACTTGTTACGGAATCCATAAATAGCAGAATAAAAGCCACTTGCAAATATAAGCTGGCAAAGAATTTTAGGGAGGAAAACTATGAAACGTGGTTGGCGTGATTTTAATTGCGCGTAATTAATACGGAGTATTGAAAGTTAATCAAATTGGTTAATACAGCGTAGAAATCACATGTAAAACCTTGAAATAATTTGTTGTAAGCGAATGTTAATCAGGGCTATGAAAAAGCAACATGAATTGCTACCATTTTCTTGAGTTATCAATATTCTCTATTACACTAAGGTGTTGAAAAATAATAAATAACGGATATAACAATGAAAAACATATACGGAATAATAGTTTTATCTTTAATCATCATATTTCAAGCACATGCCAGCAACCATCAAGGTACTTTATTACTGAGGCAACCTGATATCCAAGGTAACGTTGTAGTATTTACCTATGGCCAAGAAATTTGGAAAGCCGAGCTGGATAACTTAAATGCCAAGCGTATAACCAGCTTTCAGGGGCAAGCACAAAACCCAAAAATATCTCCGGATGGTAAATGGATAGCATTTACCGGCCAATACAATGGTAATAGTGATGTTTACATCGTGAATGTCAATGGCGGTATGCCTAAGCAACTTACCTGGCACCCTGGCGCTGATATTGTAAAAGGCTGGAGCAATGACTCACAAAGTGTGTTGTTTGGCTCGGGCAGAGATCAAGCGCCACGTGCGCAATCACGTTTTTATCAAGTAAAAATTAGTGGTAATACCCCCACATCATTACCTATGATCAGATCGCAATCCGGCAGTTATTCAGATGACTCAAGCCAGTTTGTTTACCAAAAGGTATCGCCATGGGATGACGGTTGGCGTAAATATAGAGGCGGACAAAACAACCCTTTACGCATTGTTAACTTAAAAACCTTAGCAGAGCAAAGTTTGCCATTTAACGGCGAAAAAGTAACAAATCCTATCTGGCATGGTGACGATGTTTATTATCTGTCAGACATAGAAGATGTTGTAAATGTGTATAAGTACAACTTAGTGAGTAAGAAGACCACTAAAATCACCAGCCATAATGATTATGACGTTAAAGGTTATGGCAGTGACGGCACAAATATTGTGTATGAACAGCACGGCAAATTATTATTATTAAGCGAAGGTAAAACTCAAGCGTTAGCCATTACCATTAATGCCGATTTCCCTTGGGCGGCAGCAAGTTGGAATAAAGTAAACGAACACATTGAAGCAATTGCAATATCACCAAATGGTAAGCGCGCGCTATTTACCGCTCGTGGCGAAGTGTTTTCAGTACCGGCCAAGCATGGTGATATTCGTAACCTGTCTAAAAGCAGCGCTAGAGAAACATCTGCTGTATGGTCTGCAGATGGCCAAAAAATAGCTTGGTTTTCAGACGAAAGTGGTGAATATCGATTAGTTATTAGCGATCAACATGGCCAAAGCAGAAGCGAAATAAAATTACGCGAGCAAGGGTTTTACGCCAATTTAACCTGGTCGCACGATAGCAAAAAACTAACCTATACTGATGAAAAACAACAATATTGGTTAGTCGATCTGGATAAAGAGCGCAGTACCTTAATTGATCAGGACACCAGAGTTATTGTCGAAAACCTGGTGAAACCGATATTCTCGCCGGACGATAACTACATTGCTTATGTAAAAACAGAAGCTAACTTTTTACGTAATGTATATGTGTACTCAGTGAAAGAAAAAACCTCTCACCTTATTACCAGCAATATGGCCGATAACAACGCCTTTGCCTGGGATATTAATGGCAAATATTTATATGTAACGGCCAGTACGAACTTTGCCAGTAAAGCACCATGGCTAGACTTAAGTATTGAAGGTAAGGCGCTAGAGACCTATGAAATTTATGCGGTGTTACTAGCAAAAGATACACCAAGCCCAGTGCCCTTAAAACAAGAAGATGAAGAGGCAAAATCCGATAAAAGTAATGGCGAAAAAGACGATGATGAAAACGATGAAAAAGACGGGGAAATCATTGTTAACATCGATTTCGACAATATTATTAATCGCTTAATTCCAATACCGCTTGATACAGGATATTACTCAAATTTAACCAGTACCGAGCAAGGATTATTGTATGTTGCAACCAGCAGCGACGGCACTTATAAATTGCATATGTTTGACTTTAAAAAGCAAGAGTCAGCACTAATTAAGGATAATGTACAAAATTATGTTGTCGCCGATGATAATAACCATGTATTGGCCAAGCAAAAAGGTAACTGGTTATTAGCCGGTACTCCTGCCGATCTAGAAAAAGCTGAGCCACTAAACGTAGCTCTTAATTTATGGATAGATCCGAAAAAGGAATGGCGCCAGAAATTTCATGATGCCTGGCGTTTTCAGCGTGACTATTTTTATGTAACTAATATTCATGGCGCCAACTGGAACAAGGTTTATAAAGACTACTTACCATTAGTAGAGCATGTCAATCACCCGAGTGATTTAACCTACCTGTTAGACAATATAGGTGCCGAAACATCGGTAGGGCACTCGTTTACCCGTAATGGTAAATTGCCAAGTATTCCAAAATCGACAATAGGCCTATTGGGTATAGATGTTGGTATTAAGGGCAAATACTTTGTGATCAATAAAATTTACGACGGCGAGCAATGGAATTCGCAAGTGACCAGTAATGCGCCGCTGGCCAGCCATAAAGAAAAACTGAACGTTGGTGATTTTATTCTTGCAGTAGATGGCGTCACACTTGATAGCACACAGAACTTTTATCAATACTTCAATGGCACTAAAGGCAAACAAACCAAACTAACCATTGGCATTAATGGCTCAATACAAAAACCAATAGAGCTTTGGGTAAAACCTACCGGTAATGAATACGAGCTGCGAATGCATGCATGGATAGAGAATAACCGTCGTTATGTTAATGAAGCGTCTAATGATCAATTAGCCTATGTATGGGTGCCTGATACTACAACTGAAGGGTACGAGTACTTTAACCGATACTTCTTTGCGCAAGCAGACAAACTAGGAGCAGTAATCGATGAGCGCTTTAACCATGGAGGCTCTATTGCTGATTACTTTATTGATGTGCTTAATAGAAAATTAAGCGGTTATTTTAACAACACTCTAAAACCAGGTCAGCCACTGACTAGCCCAGGTTCATTAATTAACGGCCCGAAAGTGTTACTGATTAATGAAATGGCAGGCTCTGGCGGAGATATGTTTCCATACCTGTTCCGTTTTCATAATATTGGTAAGCTTATTGGCAAAACCACTTGGGGCGGCCTGGTTGGCATATGGGGCGTACCGGCATTAATTGACGGCGGCTATATTACCGCACCGAGAAGTGGCTTTTATGATTTAAATGGCCAGTGGAAAGTTGAAAATGAAGGCGTAGCACCAGATATTGACGTGGATGAAAACCTGCAACTTGCCAGCCAAGGCATAGACAGCCAATTAAAACGAGCAGTTGAAGTAGCCATGGCCGAGCTTAAAAACCAAAAAAATAACAGACAACAACCAGCACCTGCTGAACCAATACGAGCGGTAACTGCGGCAATGGAATAGTAAAACCAAGTAAAAATAACGAATGAGCCTGCAACTGCAGGCTCTTTTGTTAACGCCATAAAATCTACATCCCTGCTGTCACTTCCACCGCACAGTGCCATTCCCACCGTACAATGTCATTCCCACGAAGGTGGGAATCCATAAATCGCAGACAAAAAAAAGCCCCGATCCATCGTCTTTCCATACTTGTTACGGAATCCATTAACCGCAAACAAGAAAATGCCTATTTTGTCATTCCCACGAAGGTGGGAATCCATAAATCGCAGACAAAAAAAAACGATCCTTCGTCTTTCCATACTTGTTACGGAATCCATTAACCGCAAACAAGAAAATGCCTATTTCGTCATTCCCACGAAGGTGGGAATCCATAAATCGCAGACAAAAAAAAACCGATCCTTCGTCTTTCCGTACTTGTTACGGAATCCATAAATTACAAACAAGAAAATACCTATTTCGTCATTCCCACGAAGGTGGGAATCCATAAATCGCAGACAAAAAAAAGCCCCATTAAATAGTGGGGCTAAAAATTACATTTCAGGGAGGAAAACTATGAAAAGTTAACTGTGTTTAATTATACATCGGACCAGAAAAAATACCGTTAACCAAATGTAAAACACTGCAATAGTTTGTTGTTAATATTACTTTAATAGCGTTTTAAGCCATAACTACTCGCCAAAATACCAATAACCAACATCAAGTTGCTCACCTAAAAAACTAATGAAGTTTTCATTGTTGGCAAAATCATTCATTAATTCATGCCTAACTGTAACATTGTCACACAGCAGTTTTACTGCAGGGATAATATCTGCGCTTACTGTATGCTCTTCACCATTAATGTAAAACAGCCCTTGGGCAACCGAATCACTAAAATAGAAAGCTTTTAAGCCGCCAAGGCGCTTAAGCTTGTTAGATTGTAATAATTCAGAAATTACATCATTACTGTATTGCTCATCATCGGTTTGTAAATCTAGTTCATGTTTTGCCTGACTTAAAAAACTGCCGGCAAATTGACGCATTAATGGCTCGTTATCTATCAGCTGTTGCAGTTGGCTTTTAATGAGTTGAAAATCATTGCCGTTAATTTCACCACTGTTGCTGCTAAGTACGCGCTGTGGATCACTTAGCAATTGTGGCGCGAGTTCTTTATCGGTTAAATGATCAGCTAAACCGTTGACCATAGTTGCGGTTGAATTAGCTCTAAAACCTACTGAGAAACTTAATGACGCATCAATGGTTACACCATCGTGAGGAAACCCTGGTGGAATATATAAAATATCTCCGGGTAATAGCTCGGTATCAATTATTGACTCAAATGGCTCTACGTGTAACAGCGCATCATGGGCTGCGAATTCAACATGATTACCAAGTTCACCAACACGCCAATTACGTTTACCTGAGCCTTGGCAAATAAATACATCGTATAAATCGATATGTGGGCCAACACCGCCACCCGGGGTAGCAAAGCTAACCATTAAATCATCAAGACGCCAATTCGGAATAAAGCGAAACGGCTCAATCATTTCTGCTGCTTCTTCACTCCAGTGATCCAGCGCTTGCACAATTAACGACCAGCCGTTGTCGCCAAAACGTTGAAAATCGTCAAAAGGGCCAAATTCAGCCTGCCAGTTTTCATCTTTACGATACACCATACGAGATTCAACATCGCTTAAACCCGCTAAGCCGGCAATTTCGTCAGCATCAATTGGATCTACAAAGTTTTTAAACCCTTGACGGATCACCACCGGTTTTTTCTGCCAGTAGTCACGCAAAAATGTTTGGTGATTAAACTCAGTTAAATTCAACTCGAACATAAATAGCCTTTCATATATAGAACAAATAATTATGAGCGCTATGTTAACCGCAGACAGACCTAGTTTTATTGATCCAGTCGTTGTTTGTATCCCTTATATGTAAATTACCTGAAGAACTCAGCAATTGTTTTTCCAGCTTTCAGCCGTCACTGCAACTATCTCTTCTTCACTCCAACACTTACTGCCGCGAACGACTAAATGGATTTAGGAGTTAGAGCGACGCAGGATGCCAGAGCCGAAACGAGAAACCATAAATCGCAGACAAAAAAAACCTCCAAAAGGTAGGAGGCTAAAAATTACATTTCAGGGAGGAAAACTATGAAAAGTTAACTGTGTTTAATTATACATCCGACCAGATAAAATACCGTTAACCAATTGTAAAACACTGCAATAGTTTGTTGTTTAGCAAATGCGATTAAGTCTTCATTAATTTATGAACGAACAAACCTAACCGTATACCAACTAACATCCCTAATACCGAAACAAAGCCTGCAGGCGAAAAGCTAGGCAGTGAAATTAACAGCTGAGAATCATTACCGCCCATTGCTAAAGCTGCGCCTAACCCCATAAGCGAGCCGGCAAATAAATGAGTAGCAACAGCTGTTAAACTTATGCCTTGTAATTCAAACTTTTTAGACCGCCAGGCTGCCAAAAACATACCGCTAATTAACGCGATAAAAAGTATATAACGCTCGAGCTTTGGCCAAGCTTGTTGATTTTCATGCAATAGGGTATCGATAACATGGTGTAGTAAACCGCTAGGTGTCCAATGTCGTTCATATAAAAATAAAAAGCCGGCAAGCAACCCTATACCTAACATTGAAAACCAAAGTCGTTTGCGTTTGTTATCCCCAAATAGAGACCAAACCAAAATAGCCAAAGACAATATAATTAAACTGCCATTAACAATAGTACTATTATGCTTAACTGCGATTAGTTCTATTTGTGGTTGCCAATAATATAAAACCGACCAGCCGACTAACCAGCCTAATATAGTCACTATCATCTTTAAGTCGCCCCGAGCGAGCTTACTTAACGTAGATACACCACAACCATGATTTAACGCCGTACCAAGACCAAAAACAACACCGCCAAATACAAACCACCAACTTGCAGAGTAGGTAGGTATATCAACTGGTGTATTTAAATAATTGGATAATAAAATAGCAACCCAAAAAAATACGCCGCTAAGTAAAATTGCAATTAAAAACTCATGGTTACCATCCACACTTTCGTTTACGCCACGCACCATACAAAGGCCCGTGGTTTGAGCCAAGTAACCAATAAAGCAAACTAAAATAATCGCAACAAGCAATAACATTAAAAAACATTATAGAAATGATCTGTGTTCTTTAATTAAAGCAAATTACTCGTTATTTGCTGGAAAAATATAAAAAGAGTGCGGTAGTATTTTTGTTTATATTAATAATTAAAAATATCAGCGATATCACAACCGCAATGTTGGTACACATTTCAATAGATAAAGCTAAGTTCTTTTTATTCATAATGTTCTACTGTATCTAATGTTTAAGGCTTTTCAGCAATAATTTCAACAGGGGCTATTAAATTATTACCAATGTTTTCGATCATGTTTTTTACTTTGCCTGCTGCGCTTTGTTGCATCAAGGTATGCAGGCCTAATGGTGGTGGGCCACCATCTGCTTCTATTTTTGCTTTTAGTTGCTGAAAAAATTGTATGGCAAATTCATGTCGGTTGTTTATGGTTTTAATACTAAAACCGGCATCGGTTAATGCTTTTTGGTATTGTTCTGGTGTTGCCAGTTTGCTGGTGCTGTTTGTTGTTGCCCATGGTACCGGATAGGTTAATTCGCCATCTTTTTGGCGCATAATGTCGTAAACGCCAAAGCTTGTGCCAGGTTTTAATACGTTATAAATTTGCTTAAACAGTGATACTTTATCTTCTATGTTCATTCCTACATGCAACATGTAGGCGCCATCAAAGGTATTCTCGTTAAAAGGTAAATCAAGGGCGCTTCCTTGTATCAACTTAACGTTCGTAAGATTTAACCAATTACATAGCTCCTTGCCGGTTTCAATGTATTCGGCGGTTAAGTCTATGCCGCTTACTTTGGTTTTATATTGTGATGCCACATACCTTGCTGCGCCCCCTAGGCCACAGCCTACATCAAGGATATGCTGGTGCTTTTGAAAGCGCATTTGTTCAAGCAAGTGATCGGATGCTATGCGGCCGCCAATATGAAACTCATCTACCGGCGCTAAATCTTCAATAGTGACTGTTTGTGTGGTTTTATCCAATGCCACAAGGGCTGCTTTTATGGCGTTAAGCAAGTTGCCGTGCAGGTAGTGATCAGAGACCGATTTATCGTATGACATTGGTTTTATCCAACTAATTGATGATTAGTAAATATAGCACATTCGAAATGTAGCAAAACTTAAGGGGGAGTGGGTTTGTTGCCCAATCTGTTGGTCCGGTTCATTTCAAAGGGTTAGGCAAATGTTCAGTACGCTCTGGTAAATGGACTTCATCGTTTACTGGTGAAACTATCTATGATGCTTCATCTATTGATATAGACCACGTTGTACCGATTAAATGGGCTTGGGAGCATGGAGCAAGATCTTGGGGGGTTAAAAAACGTGTTGCTTTTGCTGACGCCCCGGCTAATTTACTTAGTGTTGAAGCAAGCCTGAACAGATGTAAAGGTGCGAAAGGCGTAGATGAGTGGTTAGAGCCTAAAAACAATGTCAGTATATTACGCGCTTTAAGCGAATAATTAAAAAATATCCACTTAATGCTAATCCAACCAAACTTGATTCTATTGGCAGCCTTAAAAGTACTTATTGCTCTTAGTCTATACTGAAAAGTTATTTAGTATAAAAGTGTATTGCCAATGAATGATAAATTATCAGATTATTCAAGTATTGCTGAAATAATCAGTGCTGCTGCAATAGTATTGTCACTGATTTTTGTTGGTGTACAGCTGCAAGATAATACCAAGGCAACTCGCTCAAACTCCGCTATTTCGGCCAGTACCGCAACAGCGCAGTGGTATATTACTTTGGGCAGCAATACCGAAAACAGCACCTTGTTTCGTAATTTTATAATAAAGCCAGAAACGTTAACGCAAGAGCAACGCTTTCAAGCGATTATGAATTTGCACGGTATTCTTATTATTTTTCAAAATAATTTTTATCTTGCTAATGAAGGAACGCTTGACGCAAAGATGAAAGACTCCATTGCAGAAGCTGTTGTAGTGATAAAAGACCAACCGGGCTGGCGGTTATATTGGCAAGAAAGAAGAGGGCTATTTCTTCCCGAATTTCAAACATATATTGATCAATTAACCAAGGCAGAGCGTAAAGTATCACTGGGTATTTATGGTGATAACTAAATTCGAAATTTTCTGAACCCGATGCGTTAGCATCGCCATGAACTTGTTAAGGGGCTATTCAATATCTCATTGTTAGTTTTATAGACCCTGAAATGAATTCAGGGAATGGGAAGTTCTGGATTCTGGGAATGCTAATCGTTATTCAGGGAATATTATTCATATCACACCACTTGCTGAACTCGATGCGTTAGCATCGCCCTGAGCTTGTTTCAGGGGCGATTCAGTATCTCACTGAGAGTTCTTCTTTCAGCAATAATGTGCACTTTTGTATGTATTAAAGGATTTATGTACTTAAAAAACTACTTCTGAAAACCCTTACTTTATTATTTTACCCAACGAAACAATAGCTTACAGGTTAATGTGTTTTGGCATATTACCTGCAACATACATTAGTGATGTTTATTAAATAAATGTATGGAGGTTGAAATGAATGCTTTTTACAAATTAACCTTACCTGTTTTGCTGCTTATCTCCCTTACTGGTTGTATGACTGCACAAGAGCACCGACAAGAAATTGCCGATGATTCGGCAGATAAAATGACCGTGGGAGTTGTACAAAAAGAGATCAAGGTAGGTATGTCAGGTGCCGAGGTTGCAGCTATTTTAGGCTCGCCTAATATCGTTTCTACCGACGAAAATCGAAATGAAGTATGGATTTACGACAAAATTTCTACTGAGTTTGTGCACTCTAGCAGCAGCGGCGGCCTATCTTCACTTATTTTAGGATTTGGCAGTGAAGTATTAGGCGGTGTTGGCGGCAGTTACAATAAACAAGCGGGTGCATCTTCTAAATCACAGAAAACCTTAACAATAATATTAAAATTTGATGATGAAGGGCTTATTCGAGATTTTGCTTACCACGCGTCTCGCTTTTAGACGTTAAGGAAATATCATGTTAACTAAAAACGTATTAATAATGATGGTGGTAGTTGTGATCGCAGGTTGCTCAAATAACCCACCTAAAGATGCATTTAAACTAACTCCAACTTCACTTGAGGATAAAGAAATGCAAACCCGGTCATTTGATACCTTAAATCAAGCTAATTTACTCTCTGCCAGTGGTAGTGTGTTACAAGATTTGGGTTATACCCTGGAAGAGTCTGACTCAACGATAGGGGTATTGTCGGCATCTAAAGATATTGACGCAACCGATGCTGGTCAAGTTGCTGGTGCGATAATTTTAGCCATTTTTACTGGCAGTATGACGCCAGTTGATGATCATCAAAAAATTAGAGTTTGCCTAGTGATTAATCAAAGTTTAACTAATGAAAATGCATCCCTTGCTCGTATAACCATTCAACGCATTGTTTGGAATACCGAAGGAAAAATAAGCAGAGTTCAAGTCATTAAAAACCCTGAGCTGTACAGTGCATTTTTTAGCAAGCTGTCGAAAGCTGTATTTTTAGAGGAGAATAACATATGAATACCGTCAATAAATCATGTATGGCAATAATTGTGATCTGTTTTGTTTGTAGTTGTAGTAACAAACCTAAAAGTGCCTTTGATATGAATGAGAGTCAAGTTGAGGTACGTAGCTATCAAACCAGAGCATTTGATACCACAGACAGGGTGATATTGTTGCGCTCTATTGTCGCAACGTTACAAGACTTGGATTTTGTCATTGATAAAGTCGATTCGGAATTCGGTGTTGTTTCTGCCACTAAATTAAGTGGATATTCTATCAGAATGACGATTACTATTAGGCCAAGAGGCGATAAGCAATTGTTAGTTAGAGCCAGTGGTCATTACAATTTAAAAACTATTGAGGATCCTGCTATGTATCAAGATTTTTATAGTGCTTTGAATAAGTCTACTTTTTTAACCAGTCATGAAGTGGATTAAGTCATACTTAAATTGTTCGGGTTAAATGCATGTGTTGAAATTAATTAATGAACCACATCATGGTTATTTTCAGCACAAGTATGACAAATGAAGTGATCATGCATGCGGCCACGTAAGCATGCGTTTTTACACTCAGCACACCTAGCAAAATATCGGTTGTCGCTGATCAAATTTTTAAGCTCTTGTTCAAGCTGAACATCGCTGGTATTTAATGGTAACTTTTTCACGATGCGATATTCCAACTTAGGCTCATGTGGGCCTAACCATTCAACAATTTCTACTGATATATCAATTGCGCCATTGGTTTTATCTAGCCAAATGTATTTTTTGAAATCATCAATGTTATTGCTATCAGTCATTGTTTTCTGCCTTTTATTTTTATTGTAAACATTACTTTTATATTATTACTGCTTTTCTTGGTTTAGCAATTGTTCTGAGTCGTTATTATTGGTAGTTAAAATGATTAACTATTCAAATCGTCCTTGTCGTAGTTCAAAAGGTGCCTGTAAATACCGTAGTACCAAGTAAAAAAGCCCTTAAGAGTTCTCATCTTAAGGGCTTTGCTTGGTGACCATGGTTCACCTTGCTACGTGAACCATGGTTAAATTAACATTTATTTTGCTAATGTTAATTTTTTACGTCTAAGCAAAACAACTGGCAGTAATGTTAGTGCTAACCAGCCCATTGAGCCACCAGAAGATTTCTCTGTAGGTTCAACAATCGGATCAGCATAGGTACAACTACCGTCGTCACTGTTAGCACTTGCAACAAAATTGGTTGCTGTAGTATCCATACAGCCTAAGATTGTTTGCTCTTCACCTTCACCTTCTTCATTCGCAGGGTAAGTACAACTGCCATCATCCGTATTAGCTGTTGCATCAAAGTTGTTAGCTGTAGAGTCGATACAACCCAGGTCAATATCATCAGAAACAACCGATAACATAAACTTGGTTGCGGCTAAATCGTTGCCAAAGATATTATCGGTAACTGTTACGGTAACTTGTGTCGTACCGTGCCAGTTAGTTTCAGGAGTAATAGCAATTACAGAGCCTGAAGTATGTTCATTTACCGCTGCAACAATATTGTCACCGGTCACGGTAATAGTATTGGCAGAAATGCCGCCGTCAGAATCGCTGTAACTTACCATGATGTTTTCAAGGCTGGTATTTTCAGCAATGCTTTGATCAGCAATTGCGGTAATATTGATATTTGAAGCAACCACAATATCGGCTTGTTCAGTTATTTCAGAAGTACCGTCAACACTACCGTTAATAGCAATAGATTGGGTTGTTGAAATTGCTGCACGAGTCACTTGTGCTTTAAAGTTAACCATAATCGCAGTCGATTCTGGGCCTTTAATATCATAACAAATCACTAAACCATCTTTGATCACATCATCAAGGTTGTTGTACGCTGCCGATACACCGGTGTGGCCGTTTAATGGCCAGAATCCTGCTCTTGGGCCGTTATAACCACGAACACCAATAGAGCCAGAACCGGTTTGAGTACCAAAATCAACATTGTTGTAGGCCATTACTACTTCATATTTACCTGGCACATTTGAGGTGTTACTGCGCATAAACATTTGATGATCATAACTGTCATCACGAGCATCAAAAGTAGTATTCCAGTTTAAGTCGGTACCTTTGTCATGGGTTTTTGCATTGTCCCATTCAAGTAATACGTAATCACCAAGATATGCCATAGTTACACCTGAGTCGGCGCCATACTTGGCCAACGTCATACTTTGGTTCCAGTTGTTATCTTGCGTGGCATTCCAAAGTGGGGCAAACAAGTAATCTGGTGGTGTTGAATAGCCGGTAAATGGTAATTCAAGATGAATTTGCTGTGGCACAATATCCCACGGGTTATAGTTACCCATATCAAGTTGCACCCAACCTCTTGAACTTAATACCATTTGGTTGGTTTCAAAATACGCTTCGTTATCAAAAGGTGCTAACGTAGTACTGCTGTCGGTAAGTACTGGAATAGTCAGTTCATGTACCCAGTTACCCCAGCCCCATTCGTTAACTTCAAAGAATGAGCCCCAGCTTGGTACTAAACCATAAGCGCGCAAGTCTATATAACCACCGTCAACTTCCGGTAAATACTCATCCCAAGGAGTACGACACATGGCATCAGTTTCATTGGTTGAAAGCTCATAGTTGGTCGCCCAATCGGCAGAGTTTATTTGCTCAGCATTAATGCTAAAGCCATTCTCATTTAGAGTAAGACCTTCTACGGCATTGATTGAACCGGGAACTATGGTTAAACCGTCAGTCAATTGCGCTTGTAAATTAACCATACGGTCGCTACCAGAGCGGTTTGCTTGTACCATTACACTCATGTCAACCACATCGCCTACTCGTGCATCTGTTTGAGAAGCTGTAATGGATACCGTGTTGGCACCGCGAGTGATTTTCATTGGAATGAAGGTTAATGAGCCTTGTTCATTGTCGCCAGCCTGTACTGCAATAGCGGAATGATAGATGCTGTTTGCTGCCAGTTCTTTATTCCAGCTAATGTTCATGTCTGATGTTAATTCATCGTCAGCCGATTGATTAAACTCAAAGCTGAATTCATTACTTACTTGTTTCGATACAACGCCATAACTCACGCTAATCGTATCAATGCTTTCCCACGGGTACATTAAACCGTTGGCGACAATAATTGTATAGTCACCAGCTTCAGGGTTTTCGATGGTACAAAATTCCCCTTTGGTGGTTTGCGGTAAAAATGAGCCACAAATTGCTTCGGTAAAGTGCAACTTACCGTCACCGTTAAAATCTTTAACGATGTAAATATCAGCATTAATGTATGAATTGGTTGAAAATTCTTTACTGGTTGTAGCGCTAACACCTGTTAACTCTGCAGTAAATATTGCCGAATTTTCAGCGACTGTTACTGGGATGGTGGCAATAAAATCGGCCTTTACGGTATTTAACTCAGCATCGTCTTGAATATTGAAATAACCGGCAACATTAAATAGCTGATCATTAAAACCCTGTCGAGAAAGTGCGAGTTCATCATTACTCAATTGTACCGGGGCATAAGCAACTGCGTTAATAGCAGCGGCAGGCACACCAAATGGCACGTTAGCAACAAAGGCGCTGGCGTTATCATCGGTTGCCATAATGTTTACCGTATTTGGTAGCGTTTTTCCGGTGTAAAGTGATGAATATGGCCAAATTGCCATTGGCATCGCTTCATCTTCAGCAATAAACTGAATTTCACCTTGATCGGCATGAATAGTACCATCGTACCAGGCAGAATCTACTTCGTTAAAGCTACTGTTAATCGTTAACGTAATTGATTCACCGGCTTTTAAAGTAAAAGTACTTGGCAGCACCGTCATTTTAGCGGTTGGATCCAGTGTCCAGTCATAGCTCATATGGTTTTGTTGCAGTTTTTCAACGTTCACGTTCCAAGTGCCATCTTGAGTAGCTTTCACTGTTCGAGTCCAGCTACATACACGGCCACAGTCGCGGTTAATTAACTGCGGTAAGTTCAAGTCTCGAACTCGGCCACCGTTGTGAGGGTTGGCGCGGCGAAAGTTTTCCGCGGTTTCGTCCATCACTAAACCAGAATCGATAGCACGTGCCACATTTATCAAACCATGACCGGCACGATAAGGTCCGGCAACAACTACTTCATCATAATATGGGTGTTGCATTTTAATGGCTTTTGAATCAGCACTCATCTGTAACGCCGATTGTACTTCTGAGGCACTCCATTCAGGGTGTGCTTGTCGTACTAAAGTCATTACCCCGGCAACATGCGGGCTCGCCATTGACGTACCACTGATGCGGTTCCAGTCACGGGTATCAGAAAATTCTTCGAAAGGGTTTTCTTCCGTCCAAGCAGCAAAAATATCAACCCCAGGTGCAGCAATACCCGGCGAGAATAATTCATCAACGGTAGATGATGGTCCACGCGATGAGAATACCGCTAACCAATCAGCGTCTTCATCGTTTATTTCACGAGAAACTTCAGATGCGGTAATGGTACCGGTTAATCCTGTTCCTGATGCAAGCCAAGGTTTTAACGCTTTAATTTTCCAACTTGGGCCTTCCCATTGAGCATTACTAATATGAATGCCTGGTATCACATAAGGGTCGTCATTAACCTGGTCGCCTTCAAGCGATGTATTGTAAAGCACAAAGGCTCCGCCGCCACCGAGCTGTACGTTCACTGCTTTTTGGAAGCGGGCAATATCACCACGTTCACAAACCACAATTTGATTGGCACTAAAAGTATCGGCAGCAAATGGGCTATTACAACGGGCATCACCGTAATCGGCGGCTAATACAAACTCACCGGTAAATTCGCCGGAAATTCCGGCTCCCTTTAAGGTTAGTGGCGTTAATGCGCTGTCTCCGCCGTTAAAGTTGGCTAACTCTTTACCATCAATTTTAATCGAGCGAGCGTGTGTGGTTGCGGCTACGTTTAATACCCAGGGTGATGTATGATCAACCGTGTATAACGAGTCAGTACCATAAGCCGCTCCCGAGTTACCGGCAGATAATGCTACGGCAACACCAGCTTCGCGTGCCGATAAAAATGCCATTTCAAACGCATTATCCCAAGGGAAGCTTTCACCACCACCAATCGACATATTAATAACATCGACACCATCTTTTATTGCTTGTTCTATGGCAAACAGCATGGCTTCACCGCCACAGCCGCCGGTAGGCATACACACTTGATAAGAAATAATGTTGGCTCTTGGGGCAACACCAGACACTTTGGGCATTTTTACACCAACGGGTTGGCCGTGACCATCACCAACTAAATCAGGCAACAAGTCGTCTACTTCGTATAATGTGTTTCCGGCAACGGTACTTGCTACATGCGAGCCATGGCCATTAAAGTCTTCACCAAATTCAGGCGCTAAACGCTCCGCCGGAGTCCAGTCATTTGGCGGTATCGAAAAGAATGTATCGGTAACCGTTGGATGCGTGTAAACACCAATTAACTTGTCGTTACAGCGCTCGGCAAAGTCGTCTGTTGCACAATCTCCGAGGAAATTTCCTGAGCCTAACGGGTTGGTATGTTCATAACCATCGCCATCTACCGGCGCAAAAGAAGGATGTTGAGTGTTAATGCCAGTATCTATGATACCCACTAACATGCCTTCACCCTTGTAACTGCCACCTTCAGTGGTGCCTGAGCCATTCCATACACCACCTGCACCTACATGTTCAGGGCCTACGTCAGAGTGTAACTGATACACTTTCGAGCGTTGTACGTAGGCCACTTCCGACATTTCGGCTAATTTCAGCGCTTGTGCCTGTGTAACATTTACCGTTATGGCATTAATTGCGGTGGTAAATTGTTGACGAACATCAAGGGGTAAGCCTTTGTTCGTTGCTTTGTCTACAAAGTGTTGTTGTTTATTTAACAAGTGCTTGGTGTAAGCATCAACAGCAGCTTGAGGTGCGCCAACCGCTTTTGAAGCAGAAAATAATTTTACATTATTACTTTTTCTGTTGCTAAGAACGCTGGCTTTGGTTGCTTGTAAACCGGTAATGTTACCGTCATAAGTAGCTACCGGTTGATCGAGTAACCGTACTATGTAGGTATGTGCACCGGTTAAGTCTTTCTCGAGTTTTATTTTGTCGCTAACCGATTTTGGTGTGAATTGAACATTACTTAAAGAGCCGTGGCGTAACGGTGAAAGAAATTCACTGTTAGTTTGTGCGGCCAGTTGTTTTTGCAAATTATGCAGTTTCATCATGTCAACAGCTTGTGGTAAAGAGCCACTAGCTTGAACATTGGCAGCAATGCTTGCGGCATATAATGCCGAGGTGATTGCTAATATCGTTGTTTTAATTTTCACTGGATTTCCCCTAGTTATTTTAAGGCTGATAAATAATCAGACGCCTTGATACTAATGCAGGAGATTGAAAAACTCTGGTGGATTCGTGTGCCAATTTGTCGGCGGAAACCTCGATAAATGTGCGAATTTGTGTGAGCTGTGTTTTAATTTATGATAACAAGGTATTGTTAGCACATTGTTATAGCGCTCTCTAAGTTAGTTTTTATGTTGTTTAGTAAGGTACGTATTAGTGTTTAGAAGTCATCTGCCACTTGCGGTTATATTTTTAATCTCCAGCTTGCTAGTTAAACCGGTACAAGCTTGCGAGGTCGACTGTGTTGAACAACATAGTTGGGCCGTTGGTGTTGGTCTGGGAGTAGGTGAGTTCGAAAACCCGCTATTTGACGGCAAAGATCGAAATGTCGTGGTTTTACCTTCTTTTTATTATTATGGCGAAAAGTTTTATATTGAAAATACTGAACTTGGTTATGTGTTTGTAGAAACCGATGACTGGTTGTTCAAATTTAAGGGCAAGTTCAATAACGATGGTTTGTATTATAATGATTCAATAGTCGATGACCTAATTGTTGCTGGTGCGTTTGGCCCAGGTAATTTTGAAGAGCCTGAAGAGTCAGTTTCCAGTGGCGATGTTGACCGAGACTTATCTTATATGGCCGGCATTGCCGGTGATTATTTTGTTTATGATAATTTCAAACTCTCTGTTGGTGTTTATCATGATGTTAGTGGCGTTCATGATGGCTATTCAATCAGCGCAGGTAGCCAATATGTGTGGCAGCAAGATAATTGGTTTTTGGCGGCAGGTATTGGCGCTGAATTTTTAGACTCAGATTTAAACCAATACTATTATGGGTTGCGACCTGAGGATGAAACTATCTATGGCAGTTTCAATGTTGGCTCTAATAGCAACGTTATCGGAAACTTCTCTTTATCTTACAAGATAAATAAACACTTTTCAGTTATTGGTCGTTACCAGTATAAATGGTTGGGCTCACAGATGACTGTTAGCCCCTTGGTGGAAGACGATAGTACTTCATTTTTCTTTATTGGCATTAGCAGCCAGTTTGGGTCAAACTAAAATGAAGAACTTAGGCCTAATGTCACTTATCCTGCTACTGCCATTATTGTTGCTAACACTGGCAAACGCACCAGTACAAGCGGCTGAAGCAAACATATCAATTACCCCACAAAGCTGTATGGCAAAAAGTGGCTGGTGTGAAACCGAGTTGCAAATAACTTGGCAAATGAGTGAAGAAAGCTCGGTTTGTATTAAAATAGAACACCATAAAAAACGTTATTGTTTTGACAAAGGGCAAGCGCATAAATTGCGCGTACCAGTAAAAATTGAAGGCCCCATTAAAATAGTTTTGCTGCATGGCACTAGCGAGCATGTATTGGCAACTGAAGTGTTGAATGTATTTGTTAGTGAATACAAAAAACGCAAAAGGCAGCGCCATGCCTGGAGCATAATATTATGAGCAATATAAAGCATGTGGTATTGATTGAAGACGACACCATGTTAGCCGACTTAACCCAAAGTTTCTTGCAGCAGCACAACTATAAGGTATCGGTATTTAACAGCGGTATTGCCTTTTTAGCGAAAGCAAAATCGCTAGCTATCGATATTATTGTGTGCGACATCAATATGCCTGAAATGAACGGTTTTGAGTTGTGTGCAAAAGTGAGAGAAGAATATAACGGTCCCTTTATCTTCCTTACCGCCCGTAAAGACGAAGTCGATCATATCTCTGGCCTGGAAATTGGTGCCGATGATTATATCAACAAACCGGTAAAACCCGCATTGTTATTAGCCCGCATAAAGGCCACCCTAAGAACACGTGAACGCTTGCAAACTCAAAACCCGCAAAAACGTATCGATCTCCCTGGGGTGGTTATTGATAAAGATAAGCGCTTATTGGAAGTTGCCGGCAAGCCTGTAACACTTACCTCTGACGATTTGGATTTATTATGGTTTTTAATTCTTCATAAAGATCAAACCTTAAGTCGTGATGACTTGTTCATGGAAATGATCGGCCGTAAATATGATGGCCAGGACAGAGTGATTGATGGCCGAATTAGTCGCCTTAGAAAAAAATTCAACGCCTTGGACAATAACCCTTATGAAATAAAAACGGTATGGCGTTTGGGCTATGTTTTTTCATCCCGTGAAATAGGTCAGTAATGAAACGTCAGTTTATTAAGCTGTTTTTACTCATATTAGTAAGCCTGGTATTTATATCCTGGTTGACTGAAAGTTTTATTGAGCGTGAACAAGTTCGCTCAGCATCGATTGATATTAGTTCATTAGCAGGCATTATTGGCCGCAATTCTGATCAATCACTTAATTTATCAAGTGGTAGGGTGATAGCCATCAGCAAGCTTACCTGGCCAGACGATATTAAAGATAAATTGAGCCGTGGCGAAGTTGTCTCACTAAGTAATATTGACAATCAGGTGTTTTATTACTGGTTATTTGCAGGTGATAACCAGCAAGTTGTCGAACTTGGGCCATTTGCGTTGGAACAAGATGAGAGCAATCTTTATCTTAGCTTAACAGTGCTGTTTTATAGCGTCTTTGCGCTGGTATTATTCATTTGGTTATGGCCAGTTTTTAGTGACGTGCGACAACTTATTGAATTAACCAATTTATTTTCAAAAAAGCGGCAAAAAATTCGCAGTTCTATTAAATCTACCTCGGTGATGTCGCCATTAGCCGACAGTGTTGAGAGTATGTCTCGACAAATTGTTCGGTTTTTATCATTACAACGTTTTCTCGCCAGTTCTATTTCACACGATATCCGTACTCCGTTAGCTCGCATTGGTTTTTTATTAGCGATGACAAACCCGGAAAATATCAACGAATCAAAAGACAGAATTGAAAAAGAGCTGGACGAAATAGACCGGCTTACCGATGATTTTATCGAGCTGGCTAGAATCGAAGAGTTTCATTATCAATTGAACATTCAAGCGCAAAATTTACAACCTTGGCTAGTGGAATTAATAGAAAAAATACAACATGGCACCACAATTAGTATAAATATTGCCGTAGAAGATGAAGTGTTAATTGCTCACGATGCAAAATTTTTACAACGCGCAGTGCAAAACTTACTGGCTAATGCGGTTAAATACGCTGAACAACAAGTAAATGTTACGGTTTGCCAGGTTGAAAAACAATTAGAGATACGAGTTGAAGATGACGGTACCGGCATAAATCCTGAAGAACAAGAGCGACTTACCGGCTTGTATGAACGCGGGAAATCGTCAAAAAATGGTGGTAGTGGTTACGGAATTGGTCTGGCATTTGTTAATGTAATTACCGAATGGCATGGTGGTAATGTGACCATTAAAAAATCAGCGTTGTTAAATGGCGCCTGTATCTCTGTTTTTTTACCTAACAGTTAATATCTATTATCTATCCTTATATGGTTAAGGTAACGTTATGCATTGGAATGTGAACAGGCTCATAGGCTCATTATTTTCCAATATTGCAATTCAAGTTTCAGTTTCGGCTAGCGGCCAAGACATAAATATTTTGGCCCCTTGAATGTCTTGGTTTGCTACGGTTAATTGTCCACCATGGTTGCGAATGATTTCGGCACATAACGATAAGCCAATGCCTGAACCATGCTTTTTGGTGGTATAAAATGGCGTTAGTACGTTGCTTAAATTGGCAAAGCCGGGACCGTTGTCTGTTAATTCAAGCACTTGTTCTTGTTGGTGATAATAAGCTTTGAAATTTATTTTAGTCGTTGTATGTTCGCACGCTTCTTGCGAATTTTTTAATAAATTAATCATCACTTGGGTAATTTGTTCGACGTCGCCGAAGCATTGTTCATTGCCTTTAAAATCTATTTCACAATTACTTTCGTCTATCATCGCAGTCGCTTCAGCTAGCACATCGTGAATATTGAACCATTTTATTTTTGGTGGCGGCAATTGGGCAAGCTTGCTGTATTGACCAACAAACGACAGTAGTCGCTCGCTACGCTGATGTATTCTTGTTAACACTAAGCGGGTACGTTGTTCATCTAAGTGCTCACTGCCAAGTAAAGTATCTGTCATGGAAGACATCGGAGTTAATGAATTACGCAGCTCGTGGCCCAATACTCTGATCAGGTTTTGTTGCGTAACGCTTTGATTTTTGTGCAGCAGCTGAGAAATATCCAATGCTGAAAACAGCCAATGTTTCTCGCTTAGGTGCAAGTAATTGATGCTTTGGCATTGCCAGTTATCAGCAAATTTGGGGTGGCTTAATTGGCCATTTTCTAAGGTGAAACCCAATTCAGTTGCCTTACTGCCTACTAACATCGGCTGTTGTAGTTGCTCATTCATGGCTGAATTTCGATAGGTTAATTTAAGCTGTTGATCGAATAAACAAACAGGCACCGACCATGAATCCAGCATGCCAGAGAGTAAATGCGACAAGCTGGTACTTTGAGCATTTTGCGTTGATTTTACCAAAGCTAATGCTTCAACTTCATTTTGTAATTCAGTCAGTAAATTGTCTTTGTGAGATTTTTTTAAATGTAAGTTTTGCTCGCCCTCTTTTAGCATTTGCGTATAGGTAGTGAGCTGCATGATACTTTGACACCAAAACCAATAACAACGCCACGCCAGCCAAATAAGAGGGTGCATGACGACAAATAAGGTGGTACTTATCGCCAATAAACTCCAGTTTAAACTTAGCGTTAATGCCGCAATAAGCGCCATAATTACGACAACGATTGAGCTTAGGCCCGTAATAAGCCATTTTTCATGATTCATTAATATTACTCATAGTGAATATTAAATTTTTCCAGGCGTCGGTATAAGGCATTTCGCGATATATCGAGTATTTTTGCGGCTTCTATTACTTGCCCATTTGTTACTTGCATCGCCTTTTCTATAAGTTGCTGCTCAGCTTGTTCAAGGGGTTGTAGGGTAACTCCTGTACTTTCGATATCGGTTGTATCTAGGAGGAGTTGTTGTATGCCTATTTCTGTCGTTGTTGCTAATAGTACGGCACGCTCAATCACATGGCTCAGCTCTCTGATATTGCCGGGCCAGCTATGCTGCTGCAGTTTTTTTAATGCGCCTGAGCTAAGTGTTAAGCTTGATTTTTGATACTTTTGGCCAAAGTGCTGGAGAAAGTTTTCACTCAATGGTTGCATGTCAGCTAATCGTTCACGCAGTGGCGGCATGGTGATCACTAAGGTGTTTAACCGGTACAACAAATCTTGGCGGAACTCGCCATCTTTAAGTAGTTGATTTAAATTGGCATTGGTCGCACTAATTAACCTGACGTTAGCGTGCTCTGTCTGGCTTGACCCCAATATTTCATAATGACCTGTTTCCAGTACTCTTAATAATTTCGGTTGTAGGTTTAATGGTAATGAGCCAATTTCATCGAGAAACAAGCTGCCTTGCTCGGCCAATTGAAAGCGGCCAACCCGGTGTTGTTTGGCATCGGTAAAGGCGCCTTTTTGATGACCAAATAATTCACTTTCAAACAGGTTATCTGGAATGGCAGCCATATTTACCGCAATAAACGGATTATCTTCTCGGCTTGATAATTGATGAATGCGTTCGGCTAACAAAGATTTTCCGGTGCCGTTTTCACCCAAAATAAGAACATTGGCGTCGGTTGGTGCTATTTGCATCACTAACTGCTCGATAGCTTGCATTGCTGCTGATTCTGCTATCCAATTTTTATTTTGTAGTTTGCTCTGTGGCTTACTGCTTAAAAGTTGTCGATAACCTTGGTGTTCTTGTTTTAAACGATTATGACTTAACTGCTGGCTAATACTGTTTAGTAGCTTTGCTTTATTCCAAGGTTTTTCGATAAAATCGCAGGCACCTTGTTGTAAGCCTTTTACCGCTAATTCTATGCTGCCCCAAGCGGTCATTAATATAACCGGAATATTACTTTGTTGCAGTTGTTTTAAAATGTCCAGACCTTCTTGGCCGCTGGTTGTGTCGCGACTAAAGTTCATATCAAGTAGCACCAAATCGGGCTTTTGTCGTTGAGTTTGTAACACCACTTGTTTGGCATCACTGGCTTCAATGACTTTAAAACCATTGGCACTAAGTAATAAGTCTAGTGCTAAACGAATATCTTCATCGTCATCGGCAATTAATACGGTGGCGTTGTTGGCATTGCTTCGAGTGTTGTTGTTGGCAGTATTCAAAAAAAGTCCTATAAAATGAAAGGGCTAACACCGGTTTACACTTGGTGATAGCCCTGAGTTTACTTTATTGTTTGGCGTTATACCAATTTACTCTTCACGCAATGCTTGCATAGGATCAGAGCGAATTACCCGCCAAGCCGGCATCAGTACAGACAACACTACAATAGCAATTAAGCCACTATCTAATGCGGTCATTGCCAACCAATTAAATTCAGGCAGCATTTCCAGTTGTTGTTGAATTTGCTGATAACCAACAACTGAAATAATAAAGCCTAAACCAAGGCCTATTACTAACATCCATAACGCATCTTTTAAAATAAAGCGCACTAAACGCGACTGTTTAGCACCGGTTGCCATGCGTACTGCCAGTTCATATTTACGATGATTGGTGGTCATTTGCGTTAACCCGGCAACCCCAATAGCGGCTAATAGTAATGTTAATGATGTCAAGGTGAGTACCACCCATAAGCTCACTCGTTGATTAAGTGTTTGTTGTTGCCAAATTTCAACGACTGGCATCACTTGTAAGTTACTCAAACGTGGAAATTTTCGTTTCAGTTCACTATCGATCATCTCGCTTGTTACTCTTTGCCCCTCAGGCATCATCACCGTAAATTGTAACGTTCCTCCGGTGTCTATGCGATGTGAATAAACCACAGGTAATCCTAACGGGTCGGCAATGCCGGTTTGGCTTATGGTATTGGCGACAATACCCGTTATTATCCTTACTGGAGTGTCACTGACAGGGCTTATCTGAATGGTTTTGCCAATAATTTCTTCATTAGATAAGGTTGGGAACATGGTTGTTGCCATGTTCTGATCAATCACGATGCGTTCTTCGTCATTGTCAATTTGCTCCTGGGTTAAATTGGACCCGGCGAGCATTTTAATATTGAAGGTACTAAAAAAGTCGGCACTTAAACTTCTGACCTGAAAAATTACACGCTCGTTATTATTGTTTTCATTTAGAAATACTTGAACTCGCAACGAGTCAGAAAGAGGCCCATTGTCTGCTATGATAACCTTACTGTCAGTAATGTTAGTTTCGATCGTAGTACTAACATCGTGCAGCAGTGTGCTTATTTCGTTTTGCTTGTATTGTTCGTAATCCTGCAACTTAGCAACATATTCTTCATCGGCAATCGTCAAAGAAACATTGTAAGAGTTACCAATGTCATAACCTAAGTCTTGATATACCGATTGATAGCTTTGCAGGGTGATCATCACCGAAGCCGTTAATAACATAGAGGCTATAGATAGTTGCAGTACCATTAGCACTCGACTTAACCATTGATTACTCTGCGCTTGAATACCTTTACCACTACTGTTCAGGTTATTTGCTAATGCTTTTTTATCAATATCAACTAAGGCGAGAGCGCTAAACAGTATGCTTAATAGCACTATAATGGCAAACGATGTAGCGATAGTGACGCCATTTAGTCCTATGCTATCAATCATTGGTAAACTGTCACCGGCAATTAATGGTAAGCTTTTTAGGGCCCAACCAGTTACTAATAAACCCGCAGTAGCAGCAAGTAAAAAACTTGGTAAGTTTTCAAGCAATACTAGCAATCTAACTTTCAATAAACTTGCACCTAAACTTAATTGGATAGAAAATTCTTTAGTACGGCTTTGATAATGCGCGATAAAAAGATTTAATAAATTTAAAGTCGCCATAAGGAGTAAACCAAGGGAAGCGCAAAACAGTGCAATAATTAACCCTTCAGTCTCACCCAGCATATTGCTGCGATAAGGTGCAACAATAACGTCTTTGTTAGTATTGTTGAGAAAGTTTAAAAACATTTGTAGATTATCACTGTCAACATTTGCGGTGGTGTAGTTGTTTAACCATTCATCAGTTTGCGCAATGGTTGGTAACACGGCTTCGCCATTGGTACTTTTAACGATCAGGAAATCAATTTCATTACTGATATTACCAACATTATCTTCTTGCGTGGCAACAGTGGTAAGGTTTTTTATAAACCAAACTTGTTGTGGCAAAATGGCCTCGTTACTCTTTATTGCCATTACATCTTCAATAACACCGGCAATAATAAACGACTGATTATTTACGTTCAGTTGTTTACCTATTACTGATTCTGCACCCGCGTAGGCATATTGCCAAAGACTCTCTGAGATCCACACATACTTTTGAGGCGCAGCAATGCTAACATCATCGCCTAGTAATAAGCGCGTGCCTAATACTTGTAAAATGTTATCTGATGCTTCAAACCTGGTTGTCGGATATATGCCATTGTTTATTTCAACATCTTGCTCTGTCGGGGAGATACCTGCCCATTCACCAAGATCGGCAAACTGTTGACCAAATGCAGCTAAACGGTTCATATTCCAATACGACACACTTAAGGTGTCTGACATCTTGAAACGATATTCATAAGTTTGTAATTTAGCCTCGTTTGGTACACCTTGTAATGGCTGGTACAGCAAGGTTGATGAAATAGCGGTAACACTTAACACTGCGCCTAAAGTCAGGCCTAAGGTTAAGATCAGTGGAAGACTAAGCCTTGGTAAAGCAAAAACTCTTGCTATGCCATGATAGAAGGCTTTTTTGTATAAGCTCATGCTACACCTCTTAACTTTTGCTCTGTTACTATTTGGCCATCAAGTAACTGAATTTGACGGTTTGCACATTGTGAGTAACGGGTGTCGTGCGTTACCATTACAATGGTTGAGCCATCTTTGTTTAATTGCTCAAGCAATGCCATTACTTGATCACCATTTTTACTGTCCAGGTTACCGGTTGGTTCATCCACTAAGATAAGATCTGGCTTACCGACTAATGCACGAGCAATGGCAATACGTTGTTGTTGACCACCAGATAACTGGTTAGGGCGGTAATTTTGTCGATGCCACATATCTACTTGCGTAAGTACTTCTTCAACCCGTTGTTTTATTTCGGTTTTGTTAACGTTTCTGTGCTCAAGCGGCAGGGCAACGTTTTCAAATACAGTCAAGCTGTCAATTAAATTGAATGATTGAAAAACATAACCTATGTGCTGGTTTCTAATTTGCGTACGTTGGTCAACTTTAAGTCCGGCAGTGTTAATGTCGGCTATTTGATATTCTCCTTCACTGGCACTGTCCATTAACCCCATAATTGATAATAACGTTGACTTACCACAGCCTGAAGGGCCGGTAATTGCAACAAACTCGCCTTGGTGAATTTCAAGTGAAACGCCTTGCAATGCATGAGTTTCTATTTGTTGGCCGTCGTAACGTTTGTGTACATTGTTCATTTCAACTACTTTTTTCATGGTCAAATCCTTTCTGTAAATTTGTAATTTATTTAATATTTTAATTAATGTGTATTCGTTAACGTCTCTAGTCTTGCAAAGATAACTGGCTGAACTGGGTATATTTACTGGTGTCGCTACTAACAATGTCTTCACCGGCTAAAAGACCTTCAACAACAACTAATTTATTTTGTGAAAGCTCGCCAAATGTTACGTTACGTTGCTCTAATAAGTTGCTTGTGGTGCGTACAAATACGGCTTGTTTAGAACGGGGTCTTAATCCGGGAACTTGTTTAATAAATATTGCTTTTTCGTTATGTATTACAAATACTTGCGCAGATATTGCGAGAGAAGGGCGAGCATTTGAGGTTAGCTCACCATCTAACACGGCTTCTGCTAATACAGAGCCATTGGCAACAACGCTTTCTATGCGAGTAATATGGGCAGCTATTTTGCCTTTTTGGGTGTCTATGATCACCGGGGCATTAATGTCTACTTGGTCTGCTTGATGTTGTGGTAACCGCAAACGAGCAATGAGCTCTTTATCGCTACCAACTTTTGCTAATGACTCACCTAGCTGTACACTTTGTCCTAATTCAACCTCAAGCGTTTGTAATGAACCGGTTATCCCGGCTTTTACTTGCATGTCGGCCAACTGCTGCTCTAAAAGAGTAACTTGTGAGGCTTGTTGAACAATAGTGATATCGCGCTGGGTTAGCTGGTAACCTTGCATTTCAATAAACTGTTGGTATTTTTGTTTTTCAAACTTCAACCGTTTACTTTGTTGTTTTACTGCTAACTTGGCACGTTGTAATTCAATTTTTGACGATACCCCCAAGTTCATTAAATTTTCATTAACTGATAATTCAAGTTGGGCTTTTTCAATCTCCGCTTCAATGTCGGCAATTCTGCCTTGATAATTTAAGCGTTCACTTTGTTGCTCGTATTTAAACGCTTCTAACTGTGCTTGTTGTTGTGCCAGCTGGCCTTGCGCCTGGCTAACTTCTTGCTCAAGCTTAGGATTGTTGAGATGCAAAATAACGGTCTCTGGCGTTACTTGAGTTCCTGGACGAACCAAAATTTCAGCTACTTTACCTAATGCCGGTGCCGTTAATAACCGCTCCTTTGCCGAGGCAAATTCACCGTAGGCGTTACTGTAAATATCTAATGGCCCACTACTAACTGTTTGAAAGGACAGGCTGGCAATGTCTACTGTTTTGCTTGCTTTGCTGCTAACGGCAAACGTGGCGTAACCAAGCAAACTGATAAACAGGGCAATTGCTGTAATTTTCTTCCAAGGTTTATGCTGGGCTAGTTCAATTTTCATAATTACTCATTTGTATTAACATATTATTAACTTTTTAATGAAATATACGTGCCAACTTTAAAAGTTGTTTATTTACAATGGGTTACTGGTTTGTGGTGAGGTGAGGGGAGTTACTTGTGTTCGGTTTTAAACTGACTATGTTCGGTTTTGAATTTTGCCGGTAAGCTAAGACTCTAGGCTTTTTATAGCGGGGGACAGGTTAATTGGCTATTTTAGCGTTACTTGCTGTTTACTAAAGTACTTCATTCGTTGTAATTGCCAAGTTTGCAAATTGGCATCCTGGTTTTGTCGGCACATTCCATAGCGAAACGACGGCGAGATATTTGGCCAGTGATAACGCAAATCACTAAACCATACACAAGTTTGTTGTGCTGTGTGCTGGTAGTCATAAAAAATGGGGTAAGTACTAAAGCGCTGAAATGCCTTGAACTTGGGGTGTTGCCAAACTTGCAGTGCCGGCCTTTTTATTTTTGTCTGTGTAGGCAGGGTGTTATGGTTTTGCCATTGTAATTGCTCGTGTAGTTGATAGTTTGCCGATTGCTGTTGCAAACCCATTGTACTACTAACCCATTGAGCTATCTGATCATCACCCTGTTTAATGTATGCCTGAGCAAAGCCATCCTCTGTTGGTATTATGGCTTGCCAGTATAAAGGTGAAAATGGTTGCGGCAGCAGGGTAATTGGTTGATGAACAGCACTGACCGACTGCTCAATTTCATGCTTGATGTTAATCACCAAGAGCAGATAGCAACAGGGCAGCAATAATACCAATAGCTTCATGACTTGCTGGTTTAAAACAATGACTAATAGCAAAGTACACAGCACAATTCCACTAAAGTAGGCATCAATTACAAACAATAGATTAAACGTAACCGGGTAACGACTGACGGGAGCAAACCATTGAGTGCCAAATGTAGTAAGACTGTCTAATAACGGGTGAGAAATTAAGGCCAGCAAACATAGCCCATATAGTAATTGTGTTGGCAGTTGCCAACGGCTTAACCGCTGCCAACTTTGCATGATCAACCAAGCCCACAATGGCGCCAATAACAATGAGTGGGTTTCAGCCCTGTGCCAATAAGCAAGAAAGTCTAACGGGTTTATAAAAAATAGCAGATAATCTATGTCAGGAAACAGTGCCGCACTGGCGCCTATAATGATCCGTTTTTGCCAAGTTATAATGCCTTGTTTGTTATTGCTGCGAGAGCGGGGCAATTGAGCTAGAGTGGCGCCAACAATAGCATGAGTTAGTGCATCCATTGACTACTTACTTATGCTGCCGAACTGGTCGGCTTATTGCCTTTAATAGATGATACACCTGCCGGTTTCTATTAAGCATACGTTGTAAAAATGCCCGGGTTTTATTATGTTGCTCACTTTTATCAACGAAATAAAAGCCCAAACTCAGTAAATAGGCCGACGTTACCGATAGTTCATCGCCAACGCGCTTTAGGCCAGAGTAATCGCGCTTGGCAGCATGTAGAAACCATTGTACTGTGCGGCTTACTCTGGTAATGCCGTGAGCTTGCAGGTGCAAATGGCCCAGTTCAAATTTATAAGCAAGGATTTCTTTAACCAAACTCTTATAAGGGCTAAGAAAGTTTAGCCAAGCCATTATGCAATTAATCAGGCGTTCGTCACTGGTTAACTTATCGTTTGTTTGTTGAGTAGCAAAATGCAGCATGGCGGCATCTGCTTGGTCGAACAATGCTTCGGCCATATCGTCTTTTGAGCGAAAATGACTACGAATGATGCTCAGATCGCAGTTTAAACTATCGGCCAGTGTTAACAGGCTAAAGCTTTCCCAAGAGCTTTTCTGCGCCAATGCAAGCGCCTTATTTAGAATTGATTGTGGGGTTATCGTAGACTCAGCCATTAATTTTCCATTTAAATAATCGCAATAGGTATACGTTTTCTACCGAAGCTGTTGCTAAATTCTGAGAAGCGCCCCGGTATTTGCTGGCCGCAGTGCTGGCAATTACCGTTTTCGGTTAAGTGATATTCGCTGATTTCATACCAATTTCTTGCTATTACGGGATGTTGGCAATTGGGACAATGGGTAGAATCTGAATCGACATCAAATACATTACCGCAATAGACGAACTTTAAACCATAACTTTGGGCAATTTTTCTTGCTTTTAACAGTGTGGCAATTGGCGTTTTGCCCTTGTCGAGCATTTTAAAGTCTGGATGAAAAGCACTGAAATGTAACGGTACCTCTAGGCCAATATTTTCAGCGATCCATTGGCACATTTCATTTAACTCTTGCTCTGAGTCGTTTTCATCTGGAATGAGCAATGTTGTTATTTCAAACCATACCTGGGTTTCATTTTTTAAGTAAAGCAGAGTCTCTAATACCGGCTGTAAGTGGCCATGGCATACTTTGTGATAAAAGCGTTCAGTGAAGGCTTTTAAATCAATATTTGCAGCATCCATATGTTGATAAAACTCAATTCTTGGTTCATCACAGATATAACCGGCACTTACGGCAACACTTTTTATTCCTACCTCTTTTGCGGCAATAGCGGTATCTATTGCGTATTCCATAAAGATGACCGGGTCGTTATAGGTAAACGCCAAACTTTTACAATTGCGCTGTTTGGCGCTTATTGCCAGTTGTTCGGGGATAGCTGTGGCGCAGAGTGTATCGAGCTGTCTTGATTTGCTCATGTCCCAGTTTTGGCAAAACTGACAGCTTAAATTACAACCCGCTGTACCAAAAGATAAAACGCTGCTGCCAGGATAGAAATGATTAAGTGGTTTTTTCTCAATAGGATCAATACAAAAACCAGAAGAGCGGCCATAACTGGTCAGCACAATTTCGCCTTTATGATGCATGCGCACAAAACAGCTGCCACGTTTTCCTTCTCGTAAAGTGCAGTGTTGCGGACAAACATCACAACAAACCCTGCCATCATCTACCTGATGCCAATACTTAGTAGGAAAATGTTCAACCAAAGTATCTGCCATATTTTTAACCGCCTGTATTAAGTATAGGAAAATTATTGCTATTCGTTATCTATACTTAATAAATATGGTATGTGATTTGTCGCAGGAGGAAATGTGATTGTACGAGAGCCTGCCGTGGCGGGCAGTTTTTATTTTGAAGATCCTATAGAGCTGGCTGATAGTGTTAAGCATTGCATTGGTGAGTTTGTTGATGCAGGCGTACATGCCAGAGCATTAATTGTACCGCATGCTGGCTATATGTATTCTGGAGGAGTTGCTGGCGCTGCTTATCGCTTGTTGGCAAATTGCGCGCAAAACTTTAACCGAGTGGTTTTATTAGGGCCTTGTCATCGTATGGCTTTACGCGGTTTAGCGGTTGCCAGTTACGATGCATTCGCTACTCCTTTAGGCGAAATAAGCGTTGATGTGAATGCTTGCCAGGATTTACTCGATAAAGGCTTAGTGCAAAGTTCAAATGAAGCGCATCAGCATGAACATTCCTTGGAGGTACAGTTGCCATTTTTACAAGCCTGTTTAAGAAAGTTTACTTTGATACCTATTGTCGTAGGCTCATGCATGCCTGATGAGGTATATAAAGTCATCAACGCGCTTAATGTTGAGGGTACTTTGTTTTTAATCAGCACCGACATGAGCCATTTTCATACTTACCAACAGGCAAACGCGATTGATAACTTTAACATAGTACGGATGCTCAATTTTGACACCGATTTGAGTGGCGAAGATGCGTGTGGCAGTAATGTTTTAAATGGTTTTTTTAAGTTTTGTGATCATGCCAAATGGAAAATACGTATGGTTAAATATGAAAATTCAGGTGATACCGCAGGTGATAAAGACAAGGTGGTGGGTTATGCCAGCTTTATCTTGTATTGAGTTATCAAAATCTACACAAAACATTGCCATAAACCTTGTGTGGCAGGTGTTGACGCATGCGGTAAAGGAAAACTGCTTTGTAAAGCCTACAGCGCCTAAAGATATGTCACTACTTTCGCCTTTCGCCTGTTTTATCACTTTATATATTAATGATGAGCTTCGTGGCTGTATAGGAACTATGCAAAGTGATCGACCATTATGGGAAAATATTTGCAAGTACAGTTATAGCAGCGCGTTTGAAGATCACCGCTTTGAGCACTTAACTGCAGATGAACTTGCCGATTTGAGTTTTCAAATATCAATACTATCGCCTCTCGAATCTATGGTTAATCAAGGAGAGATGCAACTGCTTGAAGGGCTAGAGCCAGAGGTTGATGGTTTAGTGATTAAATATCAGCGTCATAATGCGTTATTTCTGCCCTCTGTTTGGGAGGCATTACCTAACCCCAGAGATTTTGTTGGCAAACTTAAAGTTAAGGCCGGTTTACCTGAAGATTACTGGCATACAGATATAAAATTAAATCGCTTTCATACTTTTGTGATCGAAAGCTAGAAAGCTACAAGCGTTGAGCCTCTAGCTTTCTTGCTTCACGTGTACCGTTATTCAGCTACAGTACTTGTTATTTCACTGTTAGCTGTTATTTCAACAATATCCATTTCATCGATCAGGTTAGTTGCGCCATCAATGTGCTCCATAACCCAAAGCATGTAACGTACGTCGACATGAATTGAACGGTTTAATTTCGCATCGTAATCCCAACCGCCAATAATGCTTTCATACACGCCGTCAAATACCAGACCAACAAATTCAGCTTTACTGTTTAATGTTGGTGAGCCTGAGTTACCGCCAGTAATATCTAGGGTGCCTAGGAAGTTAACAGGAACTGTATTTAAGTCATCTTTAGTGTACGAGCCGTATTGTCTTTTGTTGATCAATTCGAGTTGCTTTTTAGGGGCATCAAATGGGAATGCACCAGTGTCTTTTGCCACAATACCTTCAACGGTAGTAAACGGTGTCGCAGTAATACCATCTTTAGGTGAATAGCCTTTTACGTTGCCGTACGTTACGCGTAATGTACTGTTTGCATCGGCATACACGGGCAAGTTCTTCGATTTATTAAAAGCAATCAATGCTTCCATAAATTTAGGGCGATAAGCTTGAATATTACCTGCTAGCTCTTTGCCACTGTCTTCAATGGCTTTACGCGCTTTAAACGTATGCACTGCTAGCTGAATGAATGGGTCAGTAGAGTTATTAAACTCTTCAGTACTTTTATCCATCCAAGCTAAACGAGTCGCTTCGTCGGCTAGTTTGGTATTTTTGTATATGTCATTAAGTTTTTTGGTTAATGCTGTTTCGTTTAAACCGTTCTCCAGACCAAAAAATTGATCAAGCTCTTTAATGCGTTGCTTGGCAGGCAAGGCAGCGTAATGCGTTAACATATGTGACAAGATTTTTTGATCAATATCTAAATCTAAACGACGATTAATGGTTTTCATGCCTTGGGCGAAACGGTCCATATCACGCTCTTGATAACCGCGTTGACGCTCAAGATCTGGTTTAGTTTTTTCAATGGCTAAACGATGCAGTTTGTTTGCAGTGGTCAGTAATTGGCTTCTACCCATATAACTTAACACATAGCTGCGTGGTGAAAACTCTTGGCTACTTGCTATCAGTTTATTTAAACCAGGCAGGGCATTGCCGTATTTAGCTTTACGTTTTGCATCACTGTTAATCCACGCGGTTAAATCGCTTTCAAGTTGTTGCTTGCGCTCTAGGGTAGTACCTTTGTTGTAGCTTTCAACTAATGAACCGTAGTTTTTGGCGTAGTTTGCCAGGCTTGCTAACTCGTTTTGATACTTAATGCGCTTTTCGCTACCTACTGCTGAGTTTTCATGGATCAAATTAATGATCTCTTCTCGGTAAGATTTAGCGGCAGGGTAAGCCCAAGTAAATTGATGCTCAACTTCACTGGCTACACGGTAGCGGTTAGTTCTACCCGGGTAACCCAATACCATAATGTAGTCGTCTTCATCAACAGATGCTTTATTCACTTTTAAGTGATGCTTAGGTTGATAAGGCACATTGTCTGTAGAGTAGTCGGCAGGTTGGCCATCTTTACCTACGTATGCTCGGTAAAAGCCGTAATCGCCAGTATGACGTGGCCACATCCAGTTATCAATATCACCGCCATACTTACCCACACTTGATGCTGGTGCGTGCACTAAACGTACGTCACGGATCATTAATTGTTTAAATAAGTAGTACTCAAGGCCGCCATGAAAATTAACTACGCTACAACGGTAGTTTTTATCTTGCTCACACTCACTTACCAGTGTTTTGCTATTTGTATCAATAAACTTATAACGATCATCGCCTTTCATGGTTGTAGTAATCCCCGCTTTTATAAGCGGTGTTACATCAGTAATTTCTTCGGTTACGTAAATACGCTGACCTGGTGCTGCGGGCAATTCATCACTAAATGATTTTGCTAAAAATCCATTTTTAAGCAGGTTGTTCTCTTCTGTTGAATTATATTGCACAGAGCCATATACACAGTGATGATTACTTACGACTAGCGCTTGGTCTGATACAAACGATGCAGTACACCCGCCTAAGCTTACAATGGCGCCCATAGGAAATTCGGTAAGGTTAGTTAAGTCAGTCGGATTTAACTCTAAACCGGCAGCAGTTAATTCTTTACTAATGCTAGGTAATTGATGTGGTTGCCACATGCCTTCATCGGCAATTGAAACGGCGCTTACTGCACTAAATGCACAAAGCAGTAATGATGATAATTTTTTCATCTAATTCTCCCTAATAAATTCTTTTTCTAGATATGGACGGGATTTTTGCAAAAATTGCTAAGCGTAGTCAAATTGAATAATTCAATAATTGTTATAAAAATTATCTAGAAGTTAATAAAGCTTTACAGACATATATCTTCTTAATATCTATATTTAAGTTTTATGGTTATTTTTCAATGTATTAGACTTTAAATAAGTTTCAATGGTTACCTGAAGTTGCAACTTATTTTATTGATTGAAATTACGACAGTTTAACCATTTGCAACTATACTTAACTAGGTGAATTAGCATTTACATAACATGTTTGGAGGTGCTTATGTCTGTTGCAACCCGACTGGATTCTTACCTGAACCAACATCATATTAATTATCAGGTGATCCCACATTTTCATAGCCTTAATTCTGTAAGCAGTGCCATATCAGCCAATGTTCCCCTGCATAAAATTGCAAAAGCAGTGATGCTGGAAGATCATGAAGGGCGAAAATTGATGGCAGTATTGCCTGCAAATAATAAGGTGAGTATGTCATTTATCAATGACGAATTACTTGGCAGTTATCATTTAATTAAAGAAAGCCAAGTGTATGAGTTATTCAAAGATTGTGAGCATGGTGCTGTGCCACCTGCAGGTGACGCTTATAACATGACCATGATTTGTGATTCGTTACTTGATGAGTTAGATGAAGTGTATCTTGAAGCTGGAGATCATGAAAATTTAATATGTGTTGATCATGAGGGCTTTAAAAAGCTAACCGAAAACTCTAAGCATATGCGCTTTAGTAAACAAGTGTTTCATTAAAATAGAAACGAGAAACAAGGCTTGTGAAGTGACCGCTTAAGTGGGCAACTTGATGGGTTAACTCATACCACTTCCTGAAACAAGTTCAGGAAATGGCTAGAAAGCTAGAACCTAATAGCTACAAGCAAAGCCTTGTAGCTATGGCCGTGTTTTAGCCAAATTTACGTCCCGCATCTATAGCCAAACCCATGCCTACACTACCGAATTTGTCACCATCGACAATCTCTGTGTTTGGGAATAAATCAGTAATAGATTGTCTAACCATAGGTATTGCGGTTGTACCGCCGGTCATAAATACTTTGGTAATGTCGGTGTATTTTACGCCCGCATCAGCAATAGTCTGTAATGCCTGTTTCTTAATATTATTTACTTCAGTTTGAATTGCGTCATGTAATTGATTTATTGTTAAATCAACGTTTAATTTTGACTCAACATAATCTAAATCAATGTTTGCGCTAGCGTGAGTCGTTAAATCAATTTTTGCTTGTTCAACATCAATGGCTAACAAGTGGCCTTCACGTTTATTAATCAGGTTTAATAAACGGTCTATCAGCTGCTTTTTCTCAACTCTAAAGGCTAGATCCTTTAACGTTATGAGTGTGTTTTTTTCATATAAATGATGGATCTTGTGCCAGGTTGCTAACTCGTGATAGTAGCTTGATGGCATAAACATTTGCTTGGTTTCATTATGGGAGACATTGGCTATTGAGCTGCGGATGCTAAATTGGCTGTCAGTATTGCGAATTTGTTTGCTTTCTTTAAGTTTACTCTTATAACCCAAGTGTGGCATAACCGTTTCTAAACTTAATTTACGATCAAAGTCGGTACCACCAATATGAATACCGCCGTTCGCTAAAATGTCGTCTTCACGATCGCTTCTAAGCGCACGTTCAGGTGACAAGCGCACCACTGAAAAGTCTGAGGTACCACCACCAATATCGACAATTAAAGCGATTTCTTCTTGATTAATGCTTTGTTCAAAATCAAGCGCCGCAGCTATTGGCTCGTATTGAAATAACACATCACTAAAGCCTGCTCTTAACGCTGCAGTTTCCAGTGTATCTTGTGCTAATAAATCGGCTTGTTTGTCATTATCGACAAAATGTACCGGTCGGCCCAGTACCACTTGCTCAAATGGACGGTTACCACTATGTTCAGCACGCGCTTTTAAGTGGCTTAAAAAACTGGTAACAATATCAGCAAAGGGCACTTGCTCAGATTTTATTTGAGTTTTCTCTTCCATTAACGGCGTACCTAGTACGCTTTTTAATGAACGCATAATGCGGCCGAATTCACCGTCAATGTATTCATTAATTGCCGCTCGTCCTAAAAATGTTTGGTTCAGTTCAAAGTGAAAAAATATTGCGCTGGGAATGGTCAATTTATCGCCTTCTAACGGCAAAAGTATCGGGTTACCTTCTTCGATGGTACCAAAGGTAGAATTAGAAGTACCAAAGTCTAAGCCGCAATATGTATTCACAAAGGATCCTATTTGAATATAGTTAAGGACGGCAATTTTACGCGGTGTTGGTTAACTTGGCTAGAGAGTTGTTTAAATACTTTTAAATAAATGATTTAGTTGAAAAGTGAGATAAATTCGATGATTATCAATAATACTGCAACGAGTAAATTTAAAAACTGTAAGATCTAATTAATTATTGATAAGTAAGGAGTTAAAGTGCGTGTAAAAGGAACTCTCACTAAATGGGATGACGATAAAGGATTTGGATTCATTAAACCGTTAACACCAGGTAAAGACGTTTTTGTTCATATTAATAGTTTTCAAACTAAATCAAAACGGCCGATTTTGAACCAACTTGTTACTTATACTTTAATAAAAGATCAGCAAGGAAGGTTATGTGCTCAGCAAGCAACTCATGCAGGAGAACGTTTAAATAAGTTAACCGAAAAATATTCAAAGCCAAGACGCAAAAGTAAAAATGAGACTTCAATGGGTATCTCTTTATATGTGGTCTGCCTTTTTCTTACAACTCTCGCTTGGTTAGTTTTATCAGGTAAGGTTTCGTTTCATTTTTTTGCGGGCTATGTATTATTAAGCTTAGTTACAGTGATGTTTTATGGTTGGGATAAAAGATCAGCACAAACTGGTCGTTGGCGAATTCCTGAGTCAACCCTGCATCTGCTCGCCTTAATTGGAGGTTGGCCTGGAGCTGTTTGGGCGCAACAGAGATTTCGTCATAAATCTAAAAAGCTTTCCTTTAGAATTCAGCTTTGGTTAATGATCTTTACTAATATATCAGCATTCTCTTGGTTTTTTATTCCTCAAACGAGTGATTTTATTAAATCCATGTTTTGATTTGGCAAGAAAAGCATTTATTGCATAAACTTAGAAGAATAATAGATGTGCAAACTCTTTTAAGGCGAAAACAATGGTTAAATCTTTGTGTAAATGGAAAAAAAAAGAAGTTGAAAATCATTTACATGAACTTTGGCATATTGTTGATAAACCGCGTCATATTTGTAAAGATTGCGCTCGTTCATCACATACCAAAGGCTATTTGTGTAAACCACTAAAATTGCCACACGATAGCCACAGCGGTAACAGAGATTGACCAAGATTGTTTTAGCTATTAAACGCCTCGATAACTTAATTTAATTCCTAATTTAAGCATTTGTTTTTTCTCAGTATCCAGATTGGCTGTAAATAATGCCTTATCAATCAACCACTTTTGTGGAAATTCTAGTTTAACGTCTGCTTTGTTCACTTTTATTAGCCAGCTTGGCAGAAAGCCATGTTGACGTTTTTGATTAAATAATATCGCTAATCTAAATATTACAATGAGCCGAATAACAAACGTAGACTCGAATAGTGACATGGCCGGGATTAATTCTTTGCGGATTTTTTTTCTGTGTAACAATAATAGGGTTGTTAACAAAGCAAGCTCATCTTGATTGAAGCCGAGCATGCTAGCATTTTCTACGATATAAGCTGAATGTTTGTGATAACTTGATGAATTTATGTGTAAGCCAACTTCATGCAGAACACTTGCCCATTGTAAGTACAATTTAGTTTCTGGCATTGCTGTAAAGTTCCAGCCAGTTTGACATTGCCTTAACAATTGCATGCAAGTTTGAGTAACATGATCGCTCTGTTGTTGATCAACACTTACCCGCTTAATCAGGCTGGTAATGCTTCTTTCTCTAATGTCTTCATGTTGTAAGTGTTCTTCCATTTCATAGAGTACACCTTCTCTTAGGGCTTTGTCGCAATACTCAATCTGGTCTACATCAAACAGCTCAAAAATAGCTAACATTATAATTAAGCCACCAACAATAACATGTTGCCTTTCTAGTGCTAATCCCGGTATTTTTATCTGTTGTAGTTGCTCGAATTTTAGCAGAGCATTTTTAATGTCATTTAACGCCTGATACGTCAGCGAACCTTGACAGAAGTTGTTGGCATGGGCTATTTCAATTAATGCTGACACGGTTCCTGATGTACCAATAGTAGATTGCCATGATACCTTTTTATATTGGTCAACAATAGGTTCGAGCTCTTGCTCTGCAGCCAGCAATGCATTTTTAAAGAGTTTTTTGTTGATCTTACCTTGGCCAAAATGCTTTTTAGTTAAGCTTACACAGCCAACATTTCGACTACTAAGCGTTAGGGTTTCAAACCCTTTGCCAATAATAAACTCGGTACTTCCACCACCAATATCGATGACTAAGCGATTACGCTGATAGTGCATAGAGTGTGCGACACCCTGATAGATAAGACGCGCCTCTTCTTGACCCGAAACAACCTTAATGGGGTAGGGAATTATAGTCTTGGCTTGTTCTAGAAATTCATGCGCATTAATTGCTACCCGCAATGTGTAAGTGGCGATGATGTTTACTTGATCGGGATGAAAGCCTTTTAATGTTTCTGCGTATATGGCTAATGTTTTTAAACCACGTTCAATGCTCTCTTGTGTTAACTTTAAATTATGATCTAATCCCTGCGCTAAACGAACTCTGAGTTTTTCCTTTAATAAAATTTGTACATCTTGTTCAACAATTCGGGCAAGCACTAAATGGAAACTGTTTGAGCCTAAATCAACCACGGCCAGTTTTTGTATTTTGCTGTTTGATTTTCCTATTACAGGCTTTGCAATTAATTTATTCATTACGCTCTGATAACTTTAAGTATTGGTAAATCTCCCGTTGCGAGCTCTGTTTTTTATGTTTATCTCGGGTAACATAATTATTTTGTTGCTGTTGATCAATTACTCTAGCTTTACAGTTATCACCCATTTGTAATTCGAGCATGTCGATGATTTGTTGCTTTAAAGGGGGGAAATAAATTGGTAAACCTACTTCTACTCTGTCTTCTATATTGCGAGCCATCCAATCTGCAGATGTGATAAATACTAATGGGGCGCCATTATTATGAAACAGCATCACTCTTGCATGCTCTAAATATCGGTCAACAATACTGGTTACTGTTATTCGCTCGCTAATACCGGCCAAACCTGGTTTTAAGCTGCACATACCACGAATGATCAAATGAATATCTACGCCGGCATTACTGGCATCATAAAGTTTATCGATTAGTTTTTTATCAACCAGGTTATTTAGCTTTAAAATGATTTTTGCCGGTAAGTTTGCCTTAGCATTTTTGATTTCGTTTTTTACTAATTGATTAAGCCGTTTTCTCTGGTTTATTGGAGAAATAAGCAGATGATCAAAATGAAAGTCTTTATAGCTATGCTCAATAAATTTAAATACGTTATCAACTTCTTCAGCAATTAACTGGTTTTTAGTGAACAGGGCTAAGTCTGTGTATATTTTGGCGGTGTCTTCGTTGAAATTACCAGTACTGACTTGAGCATATTTAACAATGCTGCCATTTTCCTGGCGATTTATCAGACATAGTTTTGAATGTACTTTGAGTGAGTTAATGCCAAATAATACTTTAATACCAGCATCGGTCATTTTTTTAGACCATTCAATGTTATTACTTTCATCAAAGCGCGCTCGAAGTTCTACGTTTACGGTTACTTTTTTACCATTTCTAACCGCATCTAATAATGAACCAATAATTTGAGATTTTTGGGCCACTCGATATACATTTAATTTTATTGACGTTACTGCAGGATCAAACGAAGCTTGGCGGATAAATTCTTTAAAATGGTGGAACTTATGGTAAGGGTAGTGCAGTAATATATCTTGCTTGCTAATTGCTTCAAAAGTGGTGTTGTATTTGCGAAACTGCTTACTGTCTAACGCTCGCCACTTGGTATATCTAAGGCTTGCCTTGCCAACATTGGGGAAATTAATAAAGTCTTTAAAATTTCGATAACGGCTACCGGGTAACGTGCTGTCATAAGCAGTAAATCCTAATAACTTCTTCAATCTTTTTTCCATGCGCTGTGGCATTTCTTCATCACACACCACTCGGACAGGGTCTGCATGCAGACGTTGCTTTAAGCTTTTCGTCATTTTCATCAAAATTGAATCGTCTAAGTCTTGTTCACTCAGCAAGTATTCTGCATCTCGGGTCATTTTAAATGAGTAAGCAATAATACTGTCAAACGCGAATAACCCTTTGAATATGTCTGTTAATGAAAAACAGACAACATCATCGAGCAAAATGATTTTTTGCACATTGTTGTCTTTTTCTTTTGGCAATAACACAAAGCGATTGGTTTCAGTGCAGGGTACTTCAATTGCCGCATATTGGTATTTTTCCTGGTTACTTAATTCAACAAATAGATAGGTTAAATGATCTTCAATACAGCTCGGAAAATCAATTAAATTACTTACGATCAAAGGTTGGGTGTAACGCAGCACTTTGTCAGTAAAATATTGCTTTAGCCATTCCTGATGATAAGCAGATAACTGTTCATGGCTAACTATTTCAATATCATTTTTTTTAAGCTCTTGCTGTATATCTTGGTAGGCTTGATTAAACTTAGCATTAAAAGCTAAAACCTTTTCCTGAATATTATCTAACAGCGTTTGATATTTATTTAATGCGTTTAAATTGCCTTCTGCCTTTTTAAGTAACGCCTTGCGCTTTAAGTCAGGTACTTTAACGCGAAAAAATTCGTCTTGGTTATTAGAAAATATTCCTAAAAACCTAACCCGCTCTATTACCGGGTTATTAATATCTTGGGCTTCTTGTAATACGCGTTCATTAAACGCTAACCAACTGAGCTCTTTTGGGTAGTACAATTGAGGCATAAATTTTTATATTAATTAAAAGTAAGTTTATCAATATGTTATTTAATACAATAGGGCGATAACATTGTTGGTGTTGTTTATTTAACTGTAGCTGAGCTGACACGTAATGCCATAAAAATAAGTTGACTAACATCATATATACTTCGATATTGGTAGATTAAATCAGTAAAGATAATTAAAGGAATTAAAATGAAAATCATATTTGCTGTATTAGCATTACTGCTCTCATGGAGTTGTGTTGCTAACGTGCAAACACTTCGAGTTGATTATTATCATACCGGCGATAGTCAACAAGAGATTTTCTCGTTAGACAACGTGGTGGTCGAGCCATTACCTTGGCCAGGCTCTACTGGCCAGACAATTGATGATTTAAACCGAGGGAAGTACCGTTTTATAGTGCAAGATAAAACCTCTAAAAAGGTATTGTTTACTCGCAGCTACAGTTCTATTTACGGTGAATGGGAAACCACTGGCGAAGCAAAGAAAATTAAACGTACATTTCATGAATCGCTGCGTTTTCCTATGCCTGATAAAGAAGTGATTATTGAAATTGAAAAGCGTGATGCAAACCATCAGTTTCAGAATATTTGGACTACTGAAATAAATCCAAGCCATTACTTAAACCATCGAGAATCTGCGGTCTATAGTGAACAAGTCATTGCTATTGAACAAAATGGCGACCCTAAAGATAAGGTCGATTTGCTTATTTTAGGTGATGGCTACACTGCAGCAGAGTTACCTAAGTTTAAAAGATCAGCAAAAGAACTTACCGAAGCCTTGTTTGCAACTAGTCCTTTTAAAGAGCATAGAGAAAACTTTAATGTTTGGGCGCTTGCGCCACTAACGAAAGAATCTGGTGTATCTCGCCCATCAACCGGCACCTATCATGACAGCCCTTTAGGGGTTACTTATGATGCTTTTGGCTCTGAGCGTTATGTGCTTACCAGTGATAATAGAAATTTTCGCCGTATAGCGTCATCTGCACCTTATGATTTTGTTGAGATTATTGTTAATAACGATACCTATGGCGGCGGTGGGATTTACGGTCTGTTTTCAACCGCGGCAGCAAATAGTGACTGGGCTGATTATTTGTTCATTCATGAATTTGGCCATCACTTTGCCGGTCTTGCCGATGAATACTACACCAGTTCAGTTGCTTACGCTGCGGCAACGAATGTTATTGAACCCTATGAGCCAAATGTTACGGCTTTATTAAATGGGAAAACACTGAAATGGCAAACAAAAGTTAACAACAAAACGCCATTACCTACACCCTGGCCAAAACAGCAATATGAAAAGCATTCTTATGAATATCAACAAATTCGTAGTCAGCTTAGAAAAGAGAATAAACCTGAAAGCGAAATGGATAAATTATTTCATCAAAACCAGGACATTGTTGAGGGGATGTTTTCCAAAGCTGAGTTTAACGATGCGATAGGCGCATTTGAAGGGGCAAATTATTCTGCCAAAGGTTTTTATCGCAGTGAGCTCAATTGCATAATGTTTACCCGCACGGATGATTTTTGTGATGTTTGTCAGCAGGGGATTGTTGATGTGATCAAGCTTTATTCAAACAACTGATTAACTTGTTAATTTAGCTAAACTATGCTCTGTACTGAAAAGCGTTAAGTGTATTGTTATTGCGCTGATAACTATAGAATCGGCTTTGTAAACAATCGGGTAAGTTATTACTGTTGATACATTCAAATCCTAATTTTTGATAAAACTTGGTTAACGTTTTATCAGCAAAACAATTGATATTAGGTAATCGATGTTGGCAGTGGAAGACTATCTGTGTAGCCAGTCCTTGATGTTGATAGTTTCTGTTAACAACGAGGGCATGTAAAAAAGGTGTAGTGCTGGAAAATGAGATAATTACAGATGCTATGATTTCTTCTTGGCTGGTCATATAAAAACACTGATCATCACCCATAAAACTGGCGCTGTAGTGGTTGCTTTTATAAAACCGTTTTATTGAGTTTTTATCTGATTTGTTAGCGAGTTGTATTTGCATATATATTTAGGGTCAGAACTAAATTAAATCTATTCATCGTTTAATTTAGATCTGACCCTATTTATTTCTCTTTTGTGGAGTTATACGCGCAGGGCTTTTTCACCGCGAGCAATGCCAACGGTTCCAGAGCGTACTACTTCAATGATTTCAGTTTCGTTGTTTAACACATCAATAAATGAGGCGATTTTATCTCCATCACCGGTTAATTGTACTGTGTAAATTTGCTTACCTACATCAATGATATCGCCACGGAAGATATCGGCGATACGCTTTACTTCGGTGCGGGTGACATTGTTCATTGCCAGTACCTTCACTAATACTAATTCACGTTCAATGTGAGCGCGGTCAGTTAAGTCAGATACGCGAATTACATCAATAAGCTTATTAACTTGCTTGGTAATTTGCTCAAGTACTTTGTCATCACCAAACGTAGATATGGTGATACGAGAAATCGTTGGCTCATCAGTTGCAGCTACACACAGGCTTTCAATATTAAAGGCGCGTTGTGAAAATAAACCAACAATACGTGAAAGGGCACCTGGTTCGTTTTCTAATAAAATGGATAGGATACGGCGCATTATACTTTTTCTCCTTTTTTAAGCCACATGTCATCTACTGCACCAAAACGTACTTGCATTGGGTATACGTGTTCGGTTTCATCTACTAATACATCCATAAATACTAAACGGTTTTTGATCGCGAATGCTTCTTTCATTGCGCCGTCTAATTCATCGGGGTGATTTACTTGCATACCTACATGGCCATAAGCTTCAGCTAGCTTAATAAAATCGGGCAAAGACTCCATATATGATGAAGAGTGACGACCACCGTAAATCATGTCTTGCCATTGGCGAACCATACCCAGTGAGCGGTTATTTAAAGTTACAACGACTACAGGTAAGTTGTACTGTAAACAGGTAGACAGTTCTTGAATATTCATTTGAATCGAACCATCGCCGGTTACACAAACAACGTGGGCATCAGGGAAAGCAACTTTCGCGCCCATTGCTGCGGGCAAACCAAATCCCATAGTACCTAGACCACCAGAGTTGATCCATTGGCGCGGCTTTTTAAACGGGTAATATTGTGCGGCAAACATTTGGTGTTGGCCTACATCTGAACATACATAAGCATCACCGTTAGTGTGCTTGTATATTGATTCAACAACTTGCTGTGGCTTAATTTTATCTGGATGTTTTTCATAGCTAAAGCTATTCAGATTACGCCACACATTAATTTCATTCCACCACTCTTTAAAGTCATCTTTATTATGTTTATGGCCAACTTCATCTAATTGCGCGGTTAGTTGATCAATAACAATGTCAACATTACCGACAATTGGAATATGAGCATTAACTGTTTTTGATATCGATGTAGGGTCAATATCTACATGAATGATGGTTGCATTTGGACAAAACTTTTCTACTTTATTGGTTACACGGTCATCAAAGCGCGCACCTAAGGCCAGAATAATATCAGCGCCGGCCATGGCTTTATTGGCTTCTGCAGTACCATGCATACCTAGCATGCCAATAAAGTTGTCATGTAAGCCGCTAAGGCCGCCTAAACCCATTAACGTATTAGTACACGGCGCATTTAAACGTTCCACTAAAGTTGTTAGTTTTTCTGATGCATTGGCAAGAACAATGCCGCCGCCAGTGTAGATCACCAATTTTTTAGCGTTAACAATCTTTTCAACGGCTTTACGAATTTGTTTGCTGTGCCCTTTAATATTTGGATTGTAAGAGCGCATTTTTACGTCTTTGTTCATCACAAATGGCATTTTAATATCAGGGTTTAAGATATCTTTAGGCAATTCAATGACAACAGGTCCTGGACGTCCTGATTCGGCGATATACTGAGCTTTAGCAACAACATTTGGTAATTCGCTGGCACTACGACAGTTAAAACTGTGTTTAACGATAGGGCGTGAACAGCCGATAATATCCGTTTCCTGGAACGCGTCACCGCCAATTAACGTTGCCGCTACTTGTCCGGCAAGGACAACCATTGGAATAGAGTCCATATAAGCATTAGCGATACCGGTAATACAGTTGGTATTACCTGGCCCTGAAGTGGCTAATACATAACCACATTTACCAGATGAGCGGGTATAGCCCTCGGCCATATGAGTTGCTGCTTGTTCATGACGGACAAGGATGTGGCTTACTGCATCTTGTCTAAAAATTGCATCATAAATATCTAATACAGAGCCGCCTGGATAGCCAAAGATGTATTCTACATCTAACTCTGCAAGAGATTTTATAAGTAATTCTGCTCCTGAATATTGTTCTGTTGTCATTTTGTTGCCTTTTTTAAAAGTTTTTTTCGTCCAGAAAAAACAAAACCCTCGGTTTTTACAGCGAGGGTTTTATGAATTTTTATTCGTTTTTAAATATTCAGTCACAACCCTTGGCTTGGTAATAAAACCACGACCAGTATGAGTTTAATGATAATTAGAATATTTGGCATCGAAAATTAATATTTGGTAAACATTGATTTATATTTACTGAGTTTAAGCTCTAAAGTCAACAAGTAATTTACAAACAGGCGCAATTAGGCGAAAAACAAGGGGTTTTGCCATTTACTAGTGCAAAAAACTCGTTACAATAGCCAAAATTCTATAAATGTTGGGTATTTGAAAAGTGAATAGTTTTGAAGCAAATTTTGATGGTTTAGTTGGTCCTACTCATAATTATGCAGGTTTATCGATAGGCAATGTTGCCTCTAAATTAAGTGCTAATGATATTTCGAGTCCAAAAAGCGCTGCCTTACAAGGTATTGCTAAAATGAAAGCTTTACACGACATGGGCATGACCCAAGGGGTATTTGCTCCACAAGAGCGTCCTGATATTCTGTCACTACGTCGTTTAGGCTTTTCAGGAACCGATGCCAATGTATTGGAGCAAGCTCATAAAGAAGCACCTAATGTATTATCTGCGTGTTTTAGTGCCTCTAGCATGTGGACGGCAAATTCTTCAACGGTATCTCCGTCAGGTGATACCCACGATGGTAAAATTCACTTTACTCCAGCTAACTTAACCAATAAATTTCATCGTTCACTAGAGCCTGAAATTACCGGTAATATTTTAAAAGCGGTGTTTAACGATGAAAAACACTTTAATCATCATTTACACCTTAATGAAAATGATCACTTTGGTGATGAGGGCGCAGCAAACCATACTCGTTTATGTAATAACTATGGTGAGCAGGGCGTCGAAATATTTACTTTTGGCAAGTATGCGTTTAATAGTGCCAAGCCGGCGCCGAAAAAGTTTCCGGCTAGACAAACATTAGAAGCAAGCCAGGCCGTTGCTCGTTTACACGGTTTAGGTGATGATAATGTAGTTTACGTTCAACAAAACCCCGATGTGATTGATCAAGGTGTGTTTCATAACGACGTGATCTCTGTGGGTAACCAAAATGTGTTGTTCTACCATGAGCAAGCATTTTTAAACACCGATAAATTTTTAGCTGAAGTTCAAAGTAAATTCGGCTCTGACGATGTACATTTTATCAAAGTAAGTACTGACGAAGTATCTTTGCAAGATTGTGTGCAAACCTATTTATTTAACACCCAAATTATCACCTTAAATGACGGTCCAAATGGTAAGGAAATGGCGATAATTGCGCCGAAGCATTGTTATCACAATCCAAAGGTTAAAGCGTATTTAGACCGACTTGTTACCTTGAATACGCCGATCAAGCAAGTGAAGTATTTTGACGTAAATGAAAGCATGAAAAATGGCGGTGGCCCTGCGTGTTTACGATTACGTGTAGCGATGACTGAAAACGAACTCGCGGCCGTTAACCAAAATTGTATTATGAGTGATGCGCTTTATGGCAATTTAGAAGCTTGGATAAATAAGCATTACCGTGATCAGTTAAGCTTTGATGATTTACGCGATCCAAATTTGTTAGTTGAATCACGTACTGCATTAGATGAATTAACGCAACTGCTTAACCTTGGCTCTGTATACCACTTTCAACAAGTTTAAATACACCAATTAAGCGTCTAATCAACGAAAGGGCCAGTGGCCCTTTTTTTGCCAGTAAAGTGGTATCTACATTTCGCCAGACATTAACGAAATGGTTTCTTTAATCGTATCGGCGGTATAGATAATATCGGCGGTACTAATGTTCAAGTGAGTGACCAGACGCAAGTTTTGTCCCGCTGAAATTTTTATGCCTTCAGCAATAAGCAATTTCGCCAAGACCTCGCCATCGACACTGTCATCCAAATCGATATAAACCATATTGGTTTGTGGTGTTGTAACACTAAGCTTGTTGCATTCAGTTAATAAATCAGCAAGCAGTACAGCATTAGCGTGATCAATTTGTAAGCGTTCAATATTATGATCAAGGGCATAATCCATGGCCTTGGCAATAATCCCTGCCTGTCGAGTGCCGCCTCCGACCATTTTTCTAATGCGGCGGGCCTTGTTGATAAACTCTAAATTTCCGCAAAGTACTGAACCCATAGGGGTTCCCAAGCCTTTGGAAAAACAAATGGAAATTGAATCTACGTACTGGCAAATATCTTTTAATTCAAGGTTTATGGCGGTTAATGCGTTAAATATACGTGCGCCATCAAGGTGTATATCAAGGCCGTGTTGGTCAGCAAACTTTCTTGCCCGGGCAAAATACTCGAGTGGTATCACTTTTCCGCAATAGGTATTTTCAAGACTTAACAGTGTTGATTTGGCAAAGTGTGAATCGTCTTCTTTGATCACCGCTGCTATATCGTTGAAATTAAGTTCGCCATTGTCTTGCTCTTTAATTGGCTGTGGTACGACGCTGCCAAGAACGGCTGCTCCCCCAGCTTCATAAAGATAGCTATGATAACCCTGCCCAACAATATATTCCTCACCTCTGCCGCAATGGGCTAGAAGGGCACAAAGGTTTGATTGCGTGCCTGAATTTACTATCATCGCCGCGTCAAAACCACTAAGTTTAGCTAACCTTGCTTCAAGGGCATTTACGGTTGGGTCGTCGCCATAAACATCATCGCCAAGTTCGGCGTGTATCATGGCTTGCAGCATATCTGCGTTTGGTTTGGTAACTGTGTCTGAGCGGTAATCGATCATTTGGAAACTCTTGGTTAATAATCTATAGACAAGTTTAGTGTATAAAAAAATACCGCAGCTTAAAAGTTTAAGTGCGGTATTTTAAATGGGAATAGTGCCTATTACTAGAAACTATAAGTAACTGATGCTTTGTAATTAGTACCATCGGCAAAGTAATTTAGTGAAGTTTCGTACTCTTCATCGAAGATATTGTTCACTTTAGCGTTTACACTGATATTACTTGTTGCTTGATAATTTACGCCAAAATCAACTAATACGTAGCTATCTAACTTAACATCACCGGCATCAACACTTTCATCTCTATAAGACACGACACTGTTGAAGGTAAAATCTTGCCAGTAATAAGCTAAACTATACGTTGCTGTTAGCTCGGGACGACGAAGTAGTTTATCACCGCTAACAGAATCTTCAGCATCTACAAAGGTTAAGTTTAACTGATTGGTTAAATGACCAATATTAAGCATCAGTGACGCTTCTGCGCCGCTGATTTCGGCTGAATTAATATTAGCTGGTTGCCATAAACCAAATTCATTTGGTGCCCAGGCAATCAAGTTTTCAACTTCAGAATCAAAAGCGCTAAATTCAATTTTAGCACTGAGGTTGGTTGAGCTAAATTGATGGCGAATTAGAATTTCGTTATTGGTAATTTTTTCTGGTTGCAAATCAGGGTTCCCTGAGCCAGGCCAGTATAAATCATTAAATGTAGGCGCTTTAAAACCTGTGCCGCGCGTTACGCTGACAAGCCAATTATCATTGAGCTGATAACCTATCGATGCATTATAGGTTGTTTCAGCATCAAGGTTTTCAATATCATCATGGCGCGCAGCGCCTTCAAGTAAAACTTTGCCAAGTTGGTGTTGTGCCTGAATAAATACCGCACTTACTTCTCGCTCTACTTCATCCCATGTTTGGAAACCGGGGGCCCAAACATCTAAATCTTCACTATTAGAAATTTCTTCAATATAGTAATCCAGACCAAGGCTGAATGAAGTGCTCTTGGTGAACTGATATTGGTTGATAAAGCTTACCTGGTCACGCTCGGTAGTAATTTTACTTGGCGTAGTTTCATTACCAAAGCTTTCGCCTTCGTCTTGACTTGTTGCCAGCGATAATTCACTGAACAAGTTATCACCTTGATAGCGACTTGCCAGTTTTACCGAGTAGTTTTCATGGTCTTGTTCATTGGCATAAAAAGCAGGACAAGCTAAGGTGTCGTCAAACCAGCATGGGCTATCTGGATATGATGCATCAAATTCACTATTACCACTTTCATAGCGAGAAACTAAATGTAGCGATACTGTATTCGTTAATTGGCTACTGCCAACGGCACTAACACTGAAACGATCATAGCCGTCGTCATCATCTTCATTAATGTCATATGGGAATGGGTCAGTAGTATACGCGTTAAAACCATCACTGCTTTCAGTTGATACTGCTATGGTTAAATTATGTTTATCGTTACCTAAACCAATGGCTGCATCAGCTTGAAGTAAGCCATTACTGCCGGCTCCTATGGTTACAGTTCCTTCACCAGTATGCAGCTGTTTGGTAAATATTTGGATCACGCCGCCAATGGCATCACTGCCCCAAAGTGCAGCTCTTGGGCCTTTAACAATTTCAATACGCTCAATTTGGCTTGGCGAAATTGCGGTTAAATTAGTTGTGCCTAAGGTGGCTGAGTTTATACGTACACCATCTACTAAAATTAAGGTGTGATTAGAGTTCGTACCGCGCATAAAAATAGAGGTCGATTGGCCAGCGCCGCCTTGTTGTACTACACTGATGCCGGCTACAGTATCAAGTAATTCACTGATATTACCTACTTGCATGGTTTTTATCTGCTCACTGGTGATCACCGAGTTTGCTGATAACGCTAAAAACTGCTCTTGCTGGCTACGGTTTGCTGTAACAAGCATATGCTCATCTGCGTGTGCTTCTACGTTTGCTGCATAGGCGTTTTGGCAAAATGTTGCTGAGATCCCAACAGAGATCAGGGTTGTTGCTATTATGGTTTTATTCATTATTTCCTCACTAAAGATGCCCACCGCATCTGAAAAAACTAGCGCTAAGATCGGTCTCCGGACTTATTTATTAACAAGTAGACGTTCGTCATAATTATTAATAAAATCACCGTTGCGGGGGCAGTACAAGAATATGAATAACCTGAGTTTAATCGGTTGTTCGGCACTTGTTTCCCGTTAAAATTCGTTTTTATGACGAATATCTTAACGACAGTACTGTCAGTTTTACTGACTTCAAATTATCGCCCTGAGAATGACTTCAGTGGCAAATACCAATTCTATTAAGTTTGTTCTCAGCGAGTGGGAAAAACTAATTAAACTTGGTATCGTATTGAGCTACGCTCAAATTTGGTTTTCTAAGCTCTGATAAAAATGTCTACTTTTATCAATATCGACACAAAGCTGTTCTAACTCGGTGAGTAACCGATAGCTCATGCGATGTAAAATGTCTGAATTCGGCTTTAATAATTGTTGATATTTAGCCGATGTAACTTGTTGAAATTTTTGCCAGTCTATCGCATCAGGGTTTGGTTCACCGGCCGACATTGGTTGAATAATTAATTCTGGGTTGGCAACAATAATTTGCTCAATGTTTATTTGCGGATAATCATTAATTAACTGCTTAAACGGATTACTGGCTCCGCAAATTTCTAAATGTTGTTGCGGCCAAGCATTTCGTGCAACCGTAGTTAACGGTTTTGACCAAAGCTCATAAAATACTGAAACAGGCTGTTTGTTATGATATTGCTGTTTTAAAGCTAATAATTTTTGCTCAAAATCTCGGGCTTTTTGTTCGGCCCGTTCGCTGCTGCCGGTGAGCTTGCCAAATAACCTCAGCTCTTTGGCTACATCAGATAAATTAATAGGGTCGGAGTAAATAACCTTTAAGCCCAATTGCTCCAAGCGCTCTAAGTCATCACTTGGATTTCCTGTACGCCAGGCAATTATCAAGTCGGGCTGATAAGCCAGAATTTTTTCTATTTTTAGCCGGGCGTAATTACCAACACGGGGGATTGAATTTGCCTGCTCTGGGAAGTCAGAATGTTCGGTGGTTGCAACTATTCTGTTACCAACGCCAATATCAAACAGTACCTCAACGACATGCGGTGCTAGGGCGATAATTTTTTGCTGGCTATAATCTTGAACAGCATCTTGTTGCTGTTGTTTATGTACTTCACCATCAACATCAGGCACCACTGCGACTGCTGTATCTGAGGCAAGAAACAAAACCTTAAACAACCAGAAAATAATGATTAAAGTAATAAAAACGATAAGAGTTATATGCTTTTTATTCATCTAATGTTACCAGTCAATGCCAGCTTGCGCTTTAATGCCATTATCAAAAGCGTGTTTAATAGGTTGCACTTCAGATACCGTATCGGCAAGTTCGATCAACTGGCGATGACATGCTCTGCCGGTAATTATCACATGCTGACCGCTAGGGCGGTTATTTAATGCACTTATAACGTCTTCAAGTTCGATATAGCCATAGGTAACCATGTAGGTGATCTCATCAAGCAGTACAACATCTACTTGCTCATCTTGTAATAGTTTTTTTGCATCCAACCATGCAGCTTGCGCGGCAGCTGTGTCTTTATCTTTATTTTGGGTTTCCCAAGTAAAGCCCGTACCCATCACGAAAAAATCGACGTCGTGTTGCTCAAGTAAATTTCGCTCGCCGCACTCCCAGGTACCCTTAATAAACTGTACTACGCTGGCTTTTAAGCCATGTCCAACAGCGCGAGCTACGGTGCCAAAGCCCGACGTTGATTTTCCTTTACCATTGCCAGTGATCACGATTAACAAACCTTTTTCGTCAGTGGCGTTGGCGATGCGCTCATCTACTTTTTCTTTTAGACGTTGCTGACGAGTTTGATGTTTTTGCTCTTTCGTAGGTTTAGTGTTGTCATTACTCATGAGAGCTCCATTGAGATGTTAGTTGATTTATTCGGCCCATATCCAAGTGTTGTTCGACAGAATCGGCAAGGGTATTTAAGGCGTTGTTTTGCTGCTCTTTAAAGCTTTGTACTTGTTCAATATCGACGCCGGCCCATTTCATTAATAGTCTTAGTGCAGCAGAGTTATCAAAAAAACCATGTAAATAGGTGGCTATAATTTGTTGATCTTGGCTTACAAATCCAAGTTGCTTATTTTCAGCAAAAATAGTCGTCATAGAGTCATTTAATTCTGTCGTAATACCGGCATGGATCTCATAACCTTCCACACTCGAATTTTGTTCTAATAACGTTAATTCAGTGGTCACGTTTGTTAAGGTTTTATCGCTCGTTAATGTAGTTGTAATCGGCAGTAAACCCAAACCAGAGCTAGATAGACGATCGCTTTCGATATGATCAGGATCCAGAATGTCATTACCTAGCATTTGTAAACCACCGCATATGCCGATCACTTTACCGCCATAACGTAAATGCTTATTAATACAGTGCTGCCAACCAAGGCTCTTTAAGAAGGCGAGGTCGGCCTGCACGTTTTTACTGCCAGGGAGAATGATCAAATCACAACTTGGCAACGGCTGTAGCTGTTGAGTTCTTAAGTCGTTAAGGTTGGACAGATCTTTAGGATAAACAAAGTGTAAATCTATTTCTGGATGCCAACGTAAAGCATCAAAATCAGTATGGTTGCTCATTCTTGGGTAGACGGGCACCACGACTTTTAATTTTTTATTTTGTTGTTTGCTATCAGGCTGACTGGTGTCGACAGCATCTTCTGAGGCAATAGATAAACCATGTAAATACGGTAATACCCCTAAAACGGGCTTGCCAGTTTTTTGTTCTAACCAGTCTAAACCGGGTTCAAGTAGTTTGATGTCGCCGCGAAAACGGTTAATAACAAAGCCAATGACACGTTGTTGCTCACTTTTTGATAGCAACTCAAGCGTACCAACAAGATGGGCAAAAACACCTCCTCGGTCAATATCCGCGATTAAAACCACTGGGCAGTCAACAGCTTCTGCAAATCCCATATTGGCAATGTCGCCTTCACGTAAATTAATTTCTGCCGGGCTGCCAGCACCTTCAACGACAATATAGTCAAAACGCTGTTGTAACCTTTGATGGGACTGCAACACTGCCTGCATCGCCACTTTTTTATAATCGTGGTAACTGTCAGCTTCCATGGATGACAATGCTTTACCGTGCACAATAACCTGTGCGCCGGTGTCACTATTAGGTTTTAATAAAATAGGATTAAAATCTACTTCGGGCTCTATATTTGCCGCATGAGCTTGCACGGCTTGTGCTCTGCCAATTTCCCCACCATCTTTAGTTACCGCACTGTTCAATGCCATGTTTTGCGGTTTAAATGGCGCGACTTTAATGCATTTACGTGCTAATAAACGACATATAGCAGCAACTAATGTGCTTTTTCCTGCATCTGATGTTGTGCCCTGCACCATTAGGGTAAGTGCTGTATTCGTCATTTTTGTCCGCCATTATTGTTTGTAAATTCACACGCTGAAACGGGTAAATTTATGCCATCGACTTCGATAAAATGACTGCTCTCATGGTGAATAATTGTGCTAATAGTGCCATTTTTAATACGTAGACTGCTAAACAGCTTCGGGTTTGTCCAATTAAGCTCTAATGCAATACTGAGTAACATACGAATGACGCCGCCATGGCAAATAACCAAGGGTGAGGCACCTTTATGGTTGGCGAGTAACTGTTTAAACGTTGTCCGTATTCGCTGATTAAAATCATTTAAGTTTTCAGCTGCGGGTAATGGATTCTTAGCAGGGTTATGCCAAAATTTATCAAGTATTGGCCAGTGCGCTTTTGCTGTTTCAAAAGCGCTACCATCAAGCTCACCGAAATCGATTTCTTTTAAATTTTCATTGATAACAAGTGGTAAACCGCTGGCATTAGCAAACTGTTTTGCTAAATTACTACAACGTTGCAATGGTGAACTAACAATATGAGTAAAACTGTTTTGCACTTTAAGCAGTTCAGCCAATAGCTCAATATCATGCTCTTTAATTACTTTAATATCAGTATGACCATACAAAGCAGGGGGGCCATCAACTTTACCGTGACGCAATAAATACAAATTAGTCATTTATTGTCCCTTTCAAGCTTAAGGGGATGCCTGCGGTTATTAACGTGACTGAATCTGCTATTTTAGCAATTTTTTGGTTTAGCCAACCGGCATTATCGACAAATAATCGACTAACGTTGCCAAGCGGGACTACACCTAAGCCAACTTCATTGGCAACTAATACTAGGTGTTGGTTTTTACTATGTTGAAATGCAGCAATAGCTTGGAGTAATTGTGTAGTTTCATCTTCTATTTGTTGCTGTGAAGCCGTTTCACCTAAGTTAAAAATAATGTTGTTTAACCAAAGCGTTAAACAGTCGACTAAATACACAGTATCGGTTAGATCATTCTTTTGGTATTCGGTTTTTAAAAGTTTAGCAAGCGCTAACGGGCATTCAATAAGTTGCCAAGATAAGTTGTTACTTTTCGCAGCTCTATCATGTTGATGTTTTTCAATGCGAGATTGCATTTCTTCATCAAGGGCCTGCGCTGTGGCTATATAGACTGGCGGATTTGAGTACGTTTCTTGGTATTGCTGTTGCAGATCAAAACAAAGGTTTTCAGCATAGGATGATTTACCTGAGCGCGCTCCGCCTAAAATTAAGTGGATCATAATAGCGCCCCTGGGCTGTTCGCTAAAATAACCAGGTAAATGAGTAATTCAGTTAATTGTTGCGCAGCGCCTAAACAATCGCCGGTGTAACCACCAATACGTTTATTAAGCCAATATTTGAAAGCAAATCTAAACACCATTAACAAAAATATGGTGATGATGATTGTATGAGAGGGCAAAAGTACTAAGGGCAGAGCGCCGATAAAAAGTAATAGATAAAGCTCTTTTAAGGTTTGTTGCATCGCTAATGGTTTACTTTTGCTTGTTTCGTTATCACTAACATAATGCATCTCATAAATAAGACTAGCGGCAACAGCTCTTGAAAGTCCATAAGCAACCAGGATGCTGGAAATTAACAGCTGCAGCTGCGCTAATTCAACAAGCAATAAATACTTTAAGCCTAAGGCAGAAACTAAAGTAACCGTGCCATAAGTACCTAATCGACTATCCTTCATTATTGCTAATCGTTTACTTACGGTTAAACCGCCGCCAATGCCATCGGCCATATCAGCCAAGCCATCTTCATGAAAAGCACCGGTTAGTAACAAACTGGCAATCATTAATATTATAACGGCTATTGATGTTGGCAAAAATAATTCTACAACACTGTAAAAAGCCAGTAAAAGCAGGGCAATAATTACCCCTACTAATGAGAAATAACGGCCAGATTGATTTAATAATTGCGGTGAATATTTTAATGTTTTAGGTACAGGTAAACGACTAAAGAAACTTAGCGCTAAAAACAATAAATTAATTTGTTGTTTTAAAGTATTCATCGTTTATCGTTTGTTTATTCACAATTAATGTGGTTAAACTGTCACTCCTGCTTGTTCAAAACTTGCCATGTCGTTATAGAAATGCACTGCGGCTTGTAAAAGTGGTAACGCTAATGCAGCCCCAGTGCCTTCGCCTAACCTTAAATTCAAATTTAACAACGGTGTAGCGTTGAATTCACGCAATAATAATTGATGACCTGATTCATCTGATTGGTGGGCAAAAATTAAATAATCACCTACATTTTCATTTATCTGTTTCGCTAACAGTGCCGCGGCGCTGACAATAAAACCATCGATTAATACCGCAATGCCAGCTTCTGCTGCAGCTAAAATAGCGCCTACCATCTGTACTATTTCAAAACCGCCAACTTGTTCAAGAATATGTTTAGAATTGTTATTTTGTATACGCATTAGAGCATGTTCAATTAACTGTTTTTTCAGGGCTAACTGTTCGCTGTTAATACCAGTACCAGAGCCAACACAGTCTGTAATATTTGCACCTGTTAACGCTGCCAAAATTGCTGCGGCAGAGCTGGTATTACTAATGCCCATTTCGCCAAGGATGAGCAAGTTACAACCTTGCTCAATTTGCTTTAAGGCAATATGTTTTCCAAAATCCAAACCTTGCTCAACCTGCAATTCGGTCATTGCTGGTTGTTTAGCAAAGTTGTGGGTACCAGAGCCGAGTCGTTGTTCAATAAAATTGCCATGCTGGGCTTTTATATCATCATCTATTGGCTTAATTATGCCTGCATCAATCACCTTTAAGGTGATGTTATTGGCTGTACAGAAACAATTGATTGCAGCGCCGCCATGAATGAAATTTAATACCATTTGGCGAGTCACATCACTCGGGGCAATGCTCACCCCTTCAACGCTTATGCCATGATCGCCAGCAAATACTAGTGCAGTCGGTTTGGAAATTTTAATGTTATTAGCCAATTCACCTTGACGATTTGAAGCAATTAGCGCCAATTGTGTTGCTAGCGTTTCTAATTGACCAAGCGCGCCAACGGGCTTGGTTTTTTGATCTATTCTACGGTTGATTGAATCTAAATATTTTGTGTTTAATCGAGTGATGTTCATTAAAACCAAAACCTTACATTTTTCGCAATAATAATAAAAAGAAAACACTACCCAGCGCAGAAGTTATTACACCTATCGGGATTTCTTGGCCATCAAGTGCTGTGCGGGCTATAACGTCTACCCAGACTAAAAAACAACCGCCTAACAAGCCTGAGCCAACAAGTAAGCGGGCGGTAGTAATACCAACAAATGAACGTACTATGTGCGGGATCATTAGACCAACAAAACCTATACCGCCACAATAGGAAACGATCACCGCAGTACTGGCCGCGCAAATCACCAATACTAAAATTCGTAAGCGGGCAACTTTAACGCCTAAGGTGCGGGCGCTTTCATCGCTAAGCAAAAGGGCGTCTAATTGTCTGGCTATGCTAAATGCAATAAGTGTTGATATTAAGATCACCGGGAATATCCACATTAATGCGGTATTGTCGGCGCGTGCTAAAGAGCCCATTAGCCAAAATATCACTCTATTTGATGAAAATGCTTCCCCCATATACAGGATGAAACTGGTGATCGAACTTAATAAGAACGATACCGCGACACCGGCAAGTAATAAATGAGATACCCGGCGCCAATTGTTATTGGCGATTACTGTTAATACTAGAGCAACAGCAGCTAATGCCCCGATAAATGCGGCTAGAGGTAGAGAAATAAAGTGGATACTGGCAGGCAGTAAACTCGCTAACGTTGCGCCTAAACCGGCGCCGGCAACAATACCAAATAGATAAGGATCGGCTAGAGGGTTGCGAGTAACATTTTGCATTAGCGCGCCGGCAATGGCCAAGCCAAAGCCGGCTAGAAAACCAAGCAGCACTCGCGGCAAACGAATGTCATATAAAATGGTCTGGTAAATATCTTTTTCACACTGACTGTTGATGCATTGCCACACCGCAGCGTGGTTAACTTCACTTACGCCATAACCAATAGCCAAGATAAAAGTACTAAACACAAGGGTAAGCAACAAAAGTATCGAGTAGTTAAGCTTTAGAGGTTTCATCTAACAGAGCCTGTATTTTGATCATTGCTTGCGGCAAAGGTTATACGAGGCTTATCTGTAAATGGGTTCTGGTCAACATAACAGTCAAGATTAAATACTTGCTTTAAAATAGCCGGGGTTAAAACTTGAGCAGGTTTATCGTTAGCAACAACTTTGCCATGGTTCATCAACACCAGGCGGTCACAATATTCTGCGGCTAAATTGAGATCGTGAATGGTTAATAACAAGGTAATGTTAAGGGTTTTGGCCAGTTTTAAAATTTGGTGTTGGTAATAGATGTCTAAATGGTTAGTTGGCTCATCCATAATAAGAATGTCAGCCGCTTGTACAATAGCTCTGGCGATTAACGTACGTTGTTGCTCTCCACCAGACAAGGTATTAAAGCTTTGCAGTTTTTTATCAAGTAAGTCGACTTTATCCAGGGCATGATTTATATGGTCTAAATCAGTATTTGTATCACTTTCAAATAAACCTTTATGGGGAATTAACCCCATGCGGACCACATCGATAACCGTTAAATTAAATACTGAGTTAGTTTGTTGGCTAACCACCGCGAGTTGTTTTGCGATGTCTTTAGTTGAAACTGATGCTAAACATTTGCCTTTTAGATAAATATTGCCGATAAAGTCTTGATGTTCACCATATAAACACTTTAGTAGAGACGTTTTTCCTGCGCCATTTGGCCCAACGATGGCCACAGTTTCACCCTTGACCAGATCAAAATCGATTTGGCTGATGATATGTTTCCCGTCTACTTGCCAGGAGAGCTGTTTTGCTTGTAGTACTGTGTTGGTCATGCGCTGTAACGAGTAAATATATTTATTGCAGGCAATAATAAGAAGGGCGGTTAAGTTAAATACAAAAAATGAATGCACTAACAGTAACTAAAATCTTCTTCGCGTTACCCGCACGATTGAATAAATTGACAGAGCCTTTTTATTTAGGGCGCTATCATCAACTCTTGGCAGGTCTCCTGGCTTATAGAGGTAACCGCGTTTAACCCTTCCCGAAATTAATCAGTGGCTTGTTAAACTTGCTCTATTTACAGTTGCGGGAACAGCTGTGGAATTAAGAGTTTCAACTTGCAAAACATCTTGCACCACATTCCCTTTTAAGTTCTCAAGAAAGCTGAGAACACCAATAAGTTTGATAACCATGCATCTTGAGATAGCATGGGTATATGTAATTGTAGCAATTTAACCTTTGCTTTAACAACGGTTAAGCCGTTAAATTGCTTACTAAAATAGAATAACTAATAATTTAAATAATATTTGTAGAGCTATCTGGCAAGCTTGCGATGAGCTTTAGCAAAGTGACCGGCACAAAATGCCCCTATCATTGATAACTCACCTGCTAAACATAGACCCGCACACACTTCTGCCAGTGCTCGAGCATTACCATTACCGGCTAAGCCAAGTAATTGTAAATTTGCCTGTTGGCTCGGTAGGCCAGTGCCACCGCCAACAGTACCTACCATTAGATTTGGTAGAGTTACTGATGCGTATAGACTACCATCATCGTTTAGTTCCATACGAGTTACCCCAACAGCAGATTCGGCAACACATGCCGCGTCTTGCCCACAGGCAATATATAACGCAGCCAAACCATTCGCATAATGCCCCTGTACGCCAACAGAGCCGCTTAATACGCCTCCAACTGATGACATCCGCCAAAAGTCTGCCATACGTTCTGGTGTGGTGTGTAGGCGTTTTTTTACCAGCTCTGCACTTATATGGACTTCAGCGGTCACTTTTTTACCACGCACGCCATTTAAAGACTGCATGGTTGCTTTTTTATCGCCGGATAAATTTGCATCTAAGAACGAGTATTTAGCTTTCGTAGGTGAGTGCTCGGTAATATATTCAAGCACCGCATTGGTCGCTATAGTGACCATGTTTTGACCAGATGCATCACCGGTTAGATAATCAAAAATTAAATAAACATGATTGCCTTCGAGGTTTATTTTTAAATCTTTAAGGGTTAAATGGTTTGAGGTACTTTCAGTAATGTCGGTAAAGGTGTCTATTTGGGTTGTTGCCCAAGCGACAAATTGTCCTGCTTGTATTAGAGTTTCAAATGCAAAACCGGGTGTTCGACATACGCCTTCATTTAACAGCATAGCACTACAACCACCGGCTTCTGAAATCAGTAATGCGCCGCGATTATATGAAGCAACCAATGCAGCCTCTGTTGTAGCTAAAGGTACAAAATAATCCTCTTGAGCAAATAAGCCATTCACTCTAAGCGGACCGGCAATACCCACAGGCAGCTTTACGGTACCAATAAAGTTTTCAATATTTTTTTGGTACGAACTCATTGAATCAATGGTACTTTGATCAAGTAAATGCGGTTTTGCTTGCTCACAATCAATGGCTTGCCAGCGCTTATCAACTGTACTGGCTTTGATGTACATGTTAAGCGGTTGGCGTGTTGCCAATGGCTGTTCACTGGTACTTAATTGTTGCAGTGACTCTTCTGTGATATTCGATAACACTGAGTATACTTCGGCAAATTTGTTTGTTTTGTTGTTTGGCATCAATTATTTAATCAGTTAAAAATATTAGGCTTATAAGTAGGAAAATTAATTTCTATTTGTACAAGTAGCCTAAAATAAGGACGCTTATTGTATAAGTTATCTTAGGCCGGGGGAAGTATAGTTTCAGCTATGTGTTGAAAGCTTATCAACAGTTGCGGTGCAAAACCGTAAAAATGTCGTCATGAAATATTCGACTTCTGGCATGGTTTCAGTAAGGCTGTCCAATTTTGTTTTTAACCGGCGTTCAACATGTTTAAATTCAGGATTATTATGATTCAATTCATCAAGCGATTTTACGTAGGCAACCATAATGTCTGCGGCTTTTACGATGGCTTTATATTCGCTGTCGACATTATCCTGAATGATCAAGTCTTCAAAAACGTCGCGTAATTCTTCCGGTAAAGCGTCTAAACATTCTTGTTCAGCAAGCGCCTCTATTTTTTTGAACTCATAAGCGATTTCTTCATTAGCGTATTTAGTTGGGCTGACAATATCACCATAACGGGTTTCAGAAGCTTCGTGGTACAAGGCAATGGTTGCTGCTCTGTCGGCATTTAAATTACCATTAAACTTTTTGTTTTTAATTACTGCCAGTAAGTGAGCAACTATGGCAACTTGATGAGAATGTTCAGCTATATTTTCTGCTTTGACGCAATACATTAATGCCCAACGTTTGATCAAGGGCATGCGAAACATCCAGGCTAAAAATGTGCTTTCCATCAAGTTTTCCTTTTAGTCATGTACATTTAGACCCTGAAACGATAGTTCAGGGTATGGTATTTTTTATCATTCAGTGTTGTTTATAGTGACCGAAAAAATGTTTTAAACGGTTTATCGCTTGGATCAAATCTTCACTATGTGGCAAAAATACTAGCCTAAAATAAACGCCTTCATGCAAATTAAATGCACTACCTTGTACCAACAGGATTTTTTCTTGGCGTAAAATATCCAGCACCATTTGCTCATCGTCATCTATGCCGAGTTTTTCGCCATCAACTTTGACAAATAAGTACATGGCGCCTTTTGCCTTATGACAACTTAAACCGTCTATGTCATTAATCATTTTGTGAGCAATATCAACTTGAGCTTTTAAACGTCCACCTTCTTCGACCAGCTCATTAATACTTTGATAGCCGCCAAGTGCTGTTTGAATCGCATGTTGACAAGGTACATTGGCGCATAAACGCATAGACGCTAACATGGTTAAACCATCTAAGTAACTTTTTGCTCTAAGCAAAGGGCCAGTTAGCATCATCCAGCCGGCTCTAAAACCGGCAATACGATAGTTTTTCGATAAACCGCCCATGGTAACAATAAGCACATCTTCATTGAGACTAGCCGTTGGCGTGTGAGTTGCCCCGTCATATAATACTTTATCGTAAATTTCATCAGAAAAAACAATAAGGTTATGTTTTTGTGCCACCGCAAGAATCTGCTCCAATACTTCTTTAGGGTAAACTGAGCCAGTTGGGTTGTTCGGATTGATTAATACAATTGCTTTGGTTTTTTTAGTGATTTTGCTGGTAATGTCTTCGATGTCCGGATACCAGTATTTTTTTTCATCACATTTATAATGCACTGGCGTACCACCAGATAATGATACTGCAGCTGTCCATAATGGGTAATCAGGGGCGGGAATAAGTACCTCATCGCCTTGATTGAGTAGGCCTTGCATTGCCATTACAATTAGCTCACTTACGCCATTACCAATAAATATGTTGTCAACGTCGAGGTTTTTCATACCAAACTGTTGGTAATACTGCATTACAGCTACACGAGCTGAATATATACCTTGTGATTCACTGTAGCCCTGTGCTGTTGGCAGGTTATGAATTACATCTCGTAAAATGTCGTCAGGTGCTAAAAAACCAAAAGGGGCAGGGTTACCAATATTAAGTTTAAGTATCTTATGGCCTTCTTCTTCTAAGCGCTTGGCTTCGGCGGCAATAGCCCCTCTAATGTCATAACACACACCGGAAAGTTTATTGGATTTTAAATACTCACTCATGACAACCTACTTACTACCTTTTAGATATTATTTTGAAAACATAAAGTTAATGGCTACTTTACTCTTAAATAGTAGTTGTTTGAAACACTTGCTGACATTTTTTTTATGAAATTTGCCGAGTTTTTTAATATAACTAATAATTAATAGAGAAATAGTTAAAAAAGGGTATCAATTTATGCCTTTACCTTTGTTATGGTTAGGTGCTGCCGTGTTGGGCGCCGCTGCCATTAAAGAGCTTGATGAAAAGCGTGAAGCACAAGAGCAGCTTCGTGAAAACAGTGCTGGAATCAGCATGCGTGGCGATTTAAAAAAACATGACTCAGGTATTGCTAAATACCCAAAAGAAGTATTTAAAAATGATACGTTAGCGATTGTACGTCCTGGCGCATTGGTCTGCTGTGGCTTAGGCGGAGTACTCGAACATACAGGTATTTTAATTGATGAAGACACCATAGTTGAACTACATGGTAGTGGCTTAATAAAAGCTATTTCACCGAATCGCTTTTTACAGGAGCGCTCAGGTACTGACATATATGTCGCTTGTGACTCCACTGGCGAATCTATTTGTGATGGCTTAACTGCACAACGGGCAATTAAGCAAATATATGATTATCAAGATTATGATTTAATAAAAAATAATTGCAATCGCTTCGTGTGGCAGTGTATTAGCGGTATGAAAGAAGAAATAACCACGTTTCATCAGTTGAATAAAAGCTTGTCTAAACGATTCGATCGTAAAATTTATTGGGATAGATGGGAGGCTCACAACAACTGTTAGAGACGAGAAACTAGAAACGAAGTGCGTGTTCAGTTTACAATTCCGATCCTGAGTAACCCTACATACATATCAATTAATAAAATTAGACAATCAAGTAATAAAGAGTAGTTATGCATAGTGATGTTTCCCTAAACCGATTCAAACAATTTCCACGTTTAATGTGGATTTTATTATTTGGCTCTTTTATAACGCGTGGTAGTTACTACATGGTTTGGCCGTTTCTAGCGGTCATTCTTTATGAAAAATTTGCTTTGTCTGCAACGCAAGTTGGTTTAATACTCTCGAACGCTGCGGTTATTGCTGTTTTAGTAAGCTTTGCCGGTAGTGTATTATCTGATCGAATTGGCCGACATAAATTGATGTACAGCAGTGGTATTTTATACATTATTTCATTTTCAATATTAGCCGAAGCAGACAGCATCACGGGGTATGTGGTAGTTATTACATTGTGCTCTATTGCAACAGCATTATGGCGGCCACTAACGTCAGCGCTTATAGGCGATATAATTTCTGATAGAAAAACGAGAGAGCTCGCTATGCAGTCTCTTTATTTTATCGTTAATGTCGGTTGTGCTGTTGGGCCATTGTTAGGTGTTTGGTTTGGTTTAACTGGTGAGCAGTCAAGTTTTTACATTACTGCTGGGGCTTTTGCCTTCCTATTGGTATTACTTTATTGGGGATTTCATCAACACAAAGTTAATAACAATGCTGCAGATGACATTATTAAACAGCCCGTAGAGACGCCAAAGCAAAAGTCAGATGATGCAAGTCTCCGTAAAATATTTTCAGTGTTACTGCAAGATAGACTGTTGCAATGTTTAATTTTTGCCAATATTTTGTGCATGTTTATTTACGCTCAAATGGATAGCTCACTTATTCAATATTTATCACGTGCACAAGTTCCCAATTTATTAGAGCTAATTTCATCGATGATTTTCACCAATGCGTTAGTGATTATATCGACTCAGTTTATTTTACTCAAACTAATGTCTGGTTTGACCTTGACCGCGCGGATACAAATCGGATTAGTACTATTGATGTTTTCGCAAATTTGGTTGTCAGTTAATCCGCTGGAGCTGTTTTGGGGCTGGATTGGTGCAATTATAGTAATGAGTTTAGCTGAAGCAATACTGTTTCCAACAATGAATGTACATATTGATCGTTTAGCTCCGGATCACTTGCGTGGTGCGTATTTTGGTGCGTCTTCTTTTTATGACTTTGGCTTTGCTTTAGCACCTTTAGGAGGAGGTATTATTCTCGATCACCTAGGCGGTCCTTGGTTATTTATGATCAGCGCTAGCCTATGTCTACTGGTAATCTACTTATATGCAATTTTAGATAAATTACCAAGACCAAGTTTTGAACGTTTAAAAGCCGATAGTTAAAAAGTAGAAACGAGGTACTAGAGACGAGAAACGAAGAGCTGAACGTGCCCATCTTTCGGTAAAGTGAACAAAGACAGGATGAAATCTATAAGGCTTATAGGTTTCATCCTATTGTTTTTAATGGCTAATGTTTTGTTGAGGAGTACAGGCTATTGCTTGAACAATTAGCCAAAGCCCTAAACTCTTTAAGTAAGGCTTTACCTTCGTCGCTACTTTCCATTATATTTTCACCAGCCGCCCAAGACTGCATATCAGGGTAAACATCGACAAACATAAAACCTTCTTGATTGCCGACTCTTGGTGCTAAGTCGTAACTGTTAATACCGCCGCCTTTAACATTAGCATTCATGAACTTAACCCACTTATCATTTAATGCACCAGCGTCTTTCATGGTTTTGCCGTCATTTAATTTACACTGCCAAACATCAACAATAGTGGTGTCTGCAAAACTGTATGAACTAAATAAAATAAATAAACTGGCGATTAATTTAATTGTATTTTTCATTATTATTTCCTCGATTTAATTATCCAAAGAAAACGAGGGAATATTTACCCAAGACGGCATTTCTATAAAGCACAACGTGGATAATTATTGTACAGCTATGCAGATAATACAAATTCAGACATTGTTTTATGCTGTTATTGGTTATTACAGCCACTGTGTGATCATCCATTCATCTACTAATGAAGGAAGTTGTTACATAACTTCAATGACAATTAATAAATTTATCGTCAACAAAATACACTATTCGTAAAAAAACACACTTATTTTGATTTTTTTTAAATCTGAATAAAAGTAATGCTGACAGAAACTTACAATTAATTAACGGCTGAACGTTGTGAAAATTCAAATTTAACTGTTGATTTTTTAATCTTTAAGTGTTTATATTCTATAAAAGTCACCAAGATGTATGCGTGGTGCTACTTAATAACACTCTGCAGGTGTACGTTATAAGTTTTTGGACAGGTTGCTGATTTGTCCATGTTTATGAAAAGTTGCTATGAAGTTCAACGAGCTCTATCAATTGATGCTTAATAGCAACAGTCAATGTATCAAGAGGAAGTTAAAATGAAAGTTAATAAATCTATAATCTGTTTATCACTTGCGGCTTTGTTATCAACTACAGCTCTGGCTGGTAATAATGGCAGTGGTCCAAATGGTAAACCCTTCATTGAACTGGCAGGTCAAATCGTTGAAGTGCAGAGTGATATTAGTACGCTAGAAGATGAACATGATGCTCTGGTTGCGCAAGTCAACAAATTAGAGTTGGATTTACAGGGGCAAATTGAAGCTATCTCAGCAGAAATCACCACGTTAAAAGCAACGGATGCCAGTTTACAAGCCTCATTACAATCTAAAATTTCAGCGTTGGCAGAACAAGGTACGGCCATTGATGCATTAATTTCAGCATTAACTGAGGTTAACTCTGATTTAATCACATTAGCAAATACTGCAGAAGATAATGCCACTGCGATTGAAAGCTTAGAAACCGATAAATCGGCAATACTTGATGACATTGCTACACTTGACGGTGGTATTTCTACGGCAATGGCTGAAATTGTCGATAATGCAACGCTAATAGGCATGTTAGAAGACGATATAGCACAACTTACAGAGAATAAGCAAAATGATGTGCAGGGTAGTTGCCCTGAAGGAACTAGTGTTGTTAACGTTAGCGATGATGGCTCATTAGTTTGTGGTGATATTAATAGTGGCGGAACCATTAAGACATTAACAGTAATTAGTGCCGAAAGAGACTACAACAACAGTGTTGAAAAGATTAAGACCTGCGTAGTACCAAGCCCAAGTGGCGGCTGCCTTGAATTCACCACAGAAACTAATTATAACCTGGCAGCAGGACCGGTTTTTGCAGAATGTCCAGAAGGTTATGTGGTAACTGGCGGCGGGCTCCAAATTAGAAGTGCAATAGAAAAGCTTCAAGCTTTCAAACAAAAACCTCAGCTTAAAAAGGGCCTTTGGAACTGGGTGGTATTCTTTAAAAACCATGCCAGAAGCAATACAAAGAATACCTTCGCCAGTGCTGTTGCTCAGTGTTCGTTAATTGAATAACTATACTCCACGAATAGAGCTTACAAAATAACGTAGAGATCGAAAGAGTATTAGCAAACAGATAAGCATATGAATGGATAAATGCTCACAACGATCCTTTTAATTCCGTGTTCAACTTACTGAACACGGATTTTTTTATTCAGGCTGCGATATCTTATTATTACTATCAAGCTATCAGGCATAAAAAATGCCAATCAGCTTAACTGACTGGCATTAATTTGTAGAGCTTTAAACTGACTATTTAGCCTTGATAAACTCTAACACGTCTGCAATTTTAAGCGTTGATTTGTCGCCTGAAATACGGCTTTTGTATTCAACTTCGGCGTTGTCCAAATTACGTTCTCCAACAATAATACTATGCGGAATACCAATAAGCTCCATGTCTTTAAACATAACACCTGGACGCTCTTTACGATCGTCAATCATTACTTCAATGCCCGCTGCTTTTAAGTCACTGTAAAGTTGCTCTGCGGTTTCATGAACACGGTGAGATTTGTGCATGTTCATTGGAATGATCACAACTTTAAAAGGCGCAATGGCTTCTGGCCAAATAATACCGTTTGCATCATTATTTTGCTCAATTGCAGCGGCAACAATGCGAGACACGCCAATACCGTAACAACCCATAGTTAAAGTTTGGTTTTTACCTTGGTCATTTAATACTGCTGCGCCCATAGCTTTGGCATATTTTTCACCTAATTGAAAAATATGACCAACTTCAATGCCGCGTTTAATTTCAATGCTGCCGTTACCGCATGGGCTAGGATCGCCAGCAACCACGTTACGAATATCAGCTACGGTATAGTCTTTAATATCACGCTCAAAGTTTGTGCCGGTAAAGTGAAAACCAGTTTCATTTGCACCACAAATAAAGTCGCTTAAATGAGCTGCGCTTCTATCAACGATAACGGTAATATTTAAACCAACAGGACCAATTGATCCCGCATCACAATTAGCCGCTGCGGTAATTTGTTCTTCACTGGCAAATGCTAGTGGTGAAGCAATACCGGCAATTTTTTCAGCTTTAAGTTCATTAAGAGTATGATCGCCTCGTAAAACGAGTGCTACGATTGGCGCGGTGTCGCCTTCTTCACATTCTCCAACAACTAACAGAGTTTTAGCTACTTGATTTGCTGCTACATCAAAGAATTTACACAGTTCTTCAATAGTGTGTACATCAGGCGTAGCAACTTTGCTAATACCCATTTCAGCAGGAGCACGTTCACCAGCAGGAGCTAACGCTTCAGCTTTTTCAATGTTTGCTGCATAGTCACTGTGTGAGCTAAAAGCGATATCATCTTCACCTGATTCAGCAAGCACGTGAAATTCATGCGAAGCATCACCACCAATTGAACCCGTATCAGCAATTACTGGGCGGTAATCCAATCCTAATCGTTCAAAAATTCGACAATATGCTGCGTGCATTTCTTGATAAGTTTTATCTAAACATTCTGTTGATAAGTGGAATGAGTAGGCATCTTTCATTAAGAATTCACGACCACGCATTACACCGAAACGAGGGCGAATTTCATCACGAAACTTTGTTTGTATTTGGTACATGTTAAGCGGTAATTGCTTGTATGAGTTTAACTCGAAGCTAATTAACTTAGTGATCACTTCTTCATGAGTAGGACCTAAAACAAACGAACGATTATGTCTGTCTTTCAAGCGCGCTAATTCAGGTCCGTAATCTTCCCAACGGCCAGACTCTTCCCATAAATCTGCAGGTTGTACCAGAGGCATTAGCATCTCAATAGCACCGGCACGATCCATTTCTTCACGTACGATGTTTTCAACTTTCTTTAATACTTTTAATCCGGTTGGCAACCAAGTGTATAAACCTGAAGCCACAGGACGAATTAAACCCGCACGTAACATGTATTGATGACTGATAACTTCAGCATTTGCTGGGGTTTCTTTCAAGGTAGAAAGTAAATATTGGCTTGTGCGCATTACTGTACAATTCCGAAATAGAGAGTGATAAAAATTTTCAGTATTCTAACAGCACAAACCGCTTTGGCAAAACCGAAATTGCTGAATTAGGTGAATTAATTATGTATTAGCGATTACGTCGTATGTAGTTACGTTTAAGGCTACTATGTTTGTGACAGCGTCTGCGGGTGTTTAACCACCACATATTGTGTGTTTCATCATTGATTGATATATCGGCGGAAGAAGATTCTAGAGGAGAAATATGCTGAGCAAACTCAACACTGGTAACTAGGTAGTTATCACGTAACTGTTCATTATCAGAATTAACATCAGTCATAATTACCACTATAGAACTGGTTAAATTTTGTACAATGATAAATGTATTTAAATCAGAATTCAAATTTAATTAATACGCTGATGTTTGGTTAGATTAAACATCAGCGTAAAAATAGCTTAAGCGCTTTCTTGTTGTTGCTTAACTTTTGCTTTCTTATCTTGACGGCGTTGTTCAATTGTTTTGGTTACTTCACTGCCGATGTGGCTTTCACCGCGGGCTTTGGCTAAATTCATTTGCTTTTCACGTTCAGCATAACGAGCTCGCTGTTCATCTGTTACCTTGTTTATACAACGGTGACAGCTAACGCCTCGTTTGTACTCTGGCAATTGCATTTCTTCTTTAGTAATTGGCATACGACAAGCGTGGCATTGATCGTATTTACCTTTTTCTAAAGAATGATCAACGGCAACACGATCATCAAAAACAAAGCAGTCGCCTTGCCATAAAGTATTCTCTTGTGGCACTTCTTCTAGGTATTTTAAAATGCCGCCTTCGAGGTGATACACTTCATCAAAGCCTTGCTCTTTCATATAGGCAGTAGACTTTTCACAACGAATGCCACCGGTACAGAACATGGCTACTTTTTTGTGTTTAGCCGGGTCTAAATTCTCTTTAACATATTGCGGAAACTCTCTAAAGGTTTCTGTTTCAGGGTTTACTGCGTATTTGAACGTGCCAATTTCAATCTCATAATCATTACGAGTATCAACCAGTAAGACCTCAGGATCCGAAATTAACGCATTCCAGTCTTGTGGCTTAACATAAGTACCGACAACTTGTTTAGGGTCGATACCTTCAACGCCCATGGTAACGATTTCTTTTTTAAGCTTAACTTTACAACGCTTAAAAGGAGCTTCACTGGTAAACGATTCTTTATGAGATAAGTTGGCTAAACGTTCATCGGCTTGTAAAAATGCCAATACATTATTAATACCATCACGAGAGCCGGCGATAGTGCCGTTAATGCCTTCGTTGGCAATTAATAGGGTGCCTTTAACATCGTTAGTTTCCATGGCGTTATGGATAGGTTTTCTTAGCTGTTCAAAGTTTTCTAAAGTGACAAACTTATAAAGTGCACAAACAACAAATTGTGACATGGTAATTCCTCTGCTGACCAGAACGTAAATCTGGCGCTAATTAGGTTAATCAATATTGAGCTTTATTATGTGATATGGGTAACCACAACAAAGGCGGGGATTATACCTAGTTAGAATAATTATACCAAGTTTAACTTTTCAATACTAAGAACTGTGCATTGATTGTGGTGTATTTGCCAGCGAATATTCAAATCATATAAGCTCATGCCATATTCTTGTAATTCGGTATTTGCTTTTTTATACGCCGGCCTTGGATCTTGACTTAAAACTTGTTGGATGAATAACTTCAAATCTTGATAGTTTGCTGCAAGCAGGTTCAAATGTTGCTGTGCCGTGAGGCTAAAATTGATGCAATAATTTGTATTCTCTGGGGTTGGAGCCATAACAGACAAAGCTTCTTCAACTCTGTCAGAGTAAGGGATATAAGGCTTAATATCTAAAATGGGGGTGCCATCGAGTAAATCTAACCCGCTTATTTCAAGAGCTATATTGTTATTTATCTTACACATGCCATTAAGCTGTACTGCAGACATTCCAATGGGGTTTGGCCTGAACGTTGAACGCGTAGCCAATACACCGGTTTTCTTATTTCCGCCCAAACGTGGTGCTTTAACTAATGGTTTCCAGCCTTGTTCGCTAGTGCCATGAAAGACAAAAATCAACCAAAGGTGAGAATGTTGTTCAATATCTCGCACTAACTCCAATTGATTTTGCTCAAGCAGCAACTCAAGTTTGCCGTGAGCCGCAGTAACTAAGCCAGGTTGTCTAGGGATAGCAAACTTTTGCTTATAAGGTGAATGGATTACACCTATAGGAGAAAATGAATAATTGTTTTGGATTGTCATAATTTTAGCTTAGAAAGTATGAAAATTAATTACTGCTCACTTGAAATGCTTTGCCATAACACACCATCATCTCTAAACATTGTTGATCTTCGATCAGTGTGCAAGAAGTAAAGATAACTGCATTTGCATCCATACTTGCCGATTTTTCTCTAGCCATAGTTCGAGCATCTGCAGCATTGGCAGGTGCATCATTTTCTTTAGCTTTGCAACTTTCGCCTTCAACAAGACCTAAAGAAATAACTTTACCGGGTAGATCATCTTCATTTTGATAAACGGTGACGTTGCCTGCAGCAAAATACTCTTCAAAGTTTTCTTTGTCTAAGTTGGTTTCAACACTTGGCCCGTTTGCACATGCAAACAAGAAACTAACACTGCTGATTGTTAGCAGGTTTATCAATTTTTTAACTTTGGTTATTTTCATCAGTACTTTCATTATTATTTAACTTTCTTTTTGGTTGTCATAAAGTTTTAACATTCATCGTTTATCGTAGTTGTGAGTTAGTAAATAACTCATTTCCACTATTAGCGTATTAATACCCCTAAGTTGATATACGTGTTAGCCCACAACTATGTTGTGGGCTTTTTTTGCACTAGGATGCACTTATTCTTGTTCAACGTATATAGGGTGATTATTTTATATGCTTATGAATTACAGTTTCAATATCAGCCAGCAAAAATGGTTTCGATAAAAAGTCATCCATACCTGATTCAATACATTGTTGAACATGCTCACTTTGTGCATCTGCAGTTAACGCAATAATTGGGATATGATCATAATTTTTATTGGCACGTATTGTTTGGCTGGCAATGTGGCCGTCCATCACTGGCATATGAATATCCATAAATATCAGCTGGTAGTTATTGTTCATGACTGCGGCGACAGCTTGCTCACCATCTTCAACGATATCCACTTCAATACCAAGTTTTTCAAGTAACCCCTTAGCGACAATTTGATTTAATTTAAAGTCCTCAGCCAGTAACGCGGTTATTCCCTGAAAAACACTGTGTGGTTTTTCTATTGCTACTGTTGCCGTTTCAGCAGTTAAAAAGCTGATAATACTATTAAATAAAACAGGACAATGCAGGGTACTGACATTATCCTTAAAGGCAAATAATTCCTTACTGTCATTCTGATTAAAATTAGCGATTAATAGCAATTGAATGTTATCGTTATTTAACCAGTTTTTTTGCGTATTTAATATGTTATTTACATCAAAGTGATTACAGTCAGTCAGGTCAATTACTACCAAAGACTTATTGATGATTTCAGCTTGTTTTTCTGTCAGTATTTGTAAATTTGAGCTGTTCAATACAAGATTAAGCGCATTTGCCTGTTGCTTAAAAATGTCTATATGATGTTTGTTATCGCTGTATAAGTGTATTGGTTTCTTTAATAGTTCAATTGTAATTTTAGGAAGTTCTTTTGTTAACGGTATGCTTAAATCAAACCGACTACCTTTTCCCTGTTGTGACTCAACCGTGATGTCGCCATCCATTAAAGTGGCTAAACGTTTACATATAGTTAAACCTAAGCCTGTACCACCATGAATTCTAGAGATAGAGTTATCAGCTTGTGAGAAAGGCTCGAAAATATGTTCAAGTTTATCGTCACTTAAACCTATACCGCTGTCGGTTACTGAAAAAATAACGTTGCTTTTAGTTTCATTGTAGTCAAGGGATACGTTGATAAAACCTTGCTCGGTAAATTTTACAGCATTGGAGGTTAAGTTCAGTAAAACCTGTCCAATACGAACAGGATCCCCATAAAACTTGGTATTTAAGTCTGGGGCGATGTTAAATTGTAATTGCAGCTTTTTATCTTGTGCGCTTATCGCTAAAACATTAGCGATACGATCAAAAATTGACAGTAAATCAAATTCAATATTGTCCAGCTTAAGTTTGTCGCTATCAATTTTAGAAAAATCTAAAATATCATTTAAGATATCAAGTAACTGCCTTGCTGAGAGCAATATTTTATCAACATAAAGCTTATCTTCAGCGGCAAGGTTTTGATCTTGTAATAGTTGTGAAAGTCCGATTATACCGTTCATTGGTGTACGAATTTCGTGACTCATATTGGCTAAAAACTCACCTCGTGATTTATTCGCCGCCTCTGCTTGTAATTTAGCTTGTTGAGCAAGCTGAGCTTGTTGTTCAAACTTAGAAACTGTTTTGGCAATATCATCTTGCATTTGGTTCATTGAATTAAGCAATAAATTTACGTCAGCGGTTTTACTGTCAAGTTTTGGTCGTTTAGTAAAGTCGCCATTGGAGATACGTTTGGCTAAATTCGTGATCGTTAATAGTGGGTTTGAAATGTGTTTTAGCAAGTAAAAACGAATAGATAATAACGCTAAAATAAAGGCTATTTGTAACAGCAACTTAGTGAGTCTGATGTATTTTATTTGTTGTTCTAAATTATTACTTTTATTTAGGTGCCATCTATCATAAGCATGTTGGAATATATCAACCTGGGCCATAATTTCACTTTTGCTTTTTAAATATTCCTCGCCATATAAAATATCCAGTGACTTTATTTTACCCTCAGGTGTACCTTGCTGAAATGCTTTAATCGCTTTAATTTCACTCGACAATAAATTATCTGCCAAGTTAACGGCAATTTTAAGTTTATTTAGCTCATTATCAGGCGCTAATAAGTCTTCGACTATTTCCGCTAATGGCACTTCTCGATAATTTTTCTCTTCTCTTTCAGTATGTACACGGTCCCAATATATACTGAAATAATTTTCAGGTCGTAATCGTTCGCCATTACGAATTTCTAGAATTTCATAAAAATAATTACGATAGGTTTCATCACCGGTAACGATATAAGTTCGCGATGTTCTAGTTAATTTATTTGAGGTATCTCTAACTTGTGAAGCAAGTTCCATTATTGCGATACGGTCGTTTTCAAGCGCATTGAGTTGGCTAGTTGTTAGTTGATAGTAATAGAATACACTAATGTTGGCCGTGATCAGCACTAACAGCAGCATAAAGAAACGCGAGAAATAACGATTTATAGTCATTAAATTTGAACAGCATAATCAGATGAATACATTGCTCTAAAGTGTACCACTGAAGCTTAAATTTAGCGAAAAACTTTATCTTTTTTATGATGTTATATTAATTTGATTGGAATAGTCCAGATGTTGTAGCTTTTCGTTTCTAGTTTCTAGTTTCTAGTTTCTAGTTTCTAGTTTCTAGTTTCTCGCTCCTCGTTTCTTTTTTTAGTGAAGAATTAAAAAAGCCGCTAACAATAGCGGCTTTTATTCAATTGATAAAAAGTATTACGACGCTTTTTTCTCAGCTATGTAGTTTTTCATCATCGTATTCATAACATCTAATGGTAACGGACCATTTTTAAGATATACATCATGAAATTCGCGAATATCAAACTTATCGCCAAGTTCAGTCTTAACCATGTCGCGCATACGTAGAATCTCTAGCATACCAATTTTATAAGCAGTTGCCTGTGAAGGCATAACTGCATGGCGTTCAACCATTTTGACTGCATCTGATTTAGCATTAGGGGTATTTGTTACATAGTAATTAATAGACTCTTCACGAGTCCATTTTTTGACATGCATACCGGTGTCTACAACCAGACGACAAGCGCGCCATAATTCCATGGCTAAACGACCAAAATCAGAATATGGGTCTGAGTACATACCAATTTCTTTTGGTAGCATCTCAGTATATAACCCCCATCCTTCACTGTAAGCAGTGTAACCGCTAAATTTACGGAAAGTTGGAATGCCTTCAAGCTCTTGCGATATAGCTAATTGCATGTGATGACCAGGAATACCTTCATGGTAAGCTAACGCTTCCATTTGATACGTTGGCATAGCTTTCATATCATAAAGATTGGCGTAATACATACCAGGGCGAGAGCCATCTGGGGCTGGACGATTATAAAATGCTTTGCCGGCAGATTTTTCACGAAATGCTTCAACGCGTTTTACAATTAAATCAGCTTTAGGCTTAACCAAGAATAACTCATCAAGGCGAGTTTTCATGGTATCAATTAATGCTGTCGCTTCGTTTAAGTAACGCTGCTTTCCGGCTTCATCATCGGCATAATAAAACTGCTCATCGGCACGCATAAATTGCATAAATGCTGCCAAGTCACCTTTAAAGCCCACGGCGTCTTTTATTACACGCATTTCACTATGAATACGGTCAACTTCACTTAAACCAATTTGGTGAATTTCTTCAGAAGTTAATTGTGTTGTTGTTGTTTTAGCTAAAGCATCATTGTAAAAATCATTACCTTGCGGGAATTTCCAGGCCCCAGCATCATTTGTTGATTTTGGTTCAAGGTTGATCAAGTAATCTACCAAGTTTTGGTACGCTGGTTGAACATTAGTTATTAATGCTTCTTTTGCCGAAGCAATCAGTGCTGATGATTCAGAATCACTGAGTTCAAGTTTCGCAACTTTCTTTTTAAAATCAGCTAACAGAGTTGAATCTTCGCCTGTGGTAAATGGTGCACCAGTAATCAAATTTTGTGAGTCACGAATTACGTGTGGAAAAACAAAACTAGGGGCTATAATGCCTTTATCTTCGCGAATTTTTAATTGAATAATTAATTGTTCAACAACCAATTCAATACCTGATAAACGCTCAACATAAGCTGTAGCTTCATCGGCATTACTTACCGTATGCTGATTAATTAAAAATGACGGAATGTTTGAATGCTGACCATGCATTTGATTTACAGGGTAGCTGTGATAGCGCCATTTGTAATTGGCAATTTCTTGTTCAAGACTACGCTCTGCAAGTTGGTAGCTAATTTTGGTTTGTGCATCTAGCGCATTATAATCAAAAGTGTGCAGAGCAACTAACTCGTCTTTGGTTATTTGCAATTCTTTTTCTGCATTGGCCTCAGAATTATCATTCCATTTGCCATAATCTTTTTTTATGCCTAAATATGTTTGAAATTGTGGGGAGCGCATTACCGCGTCCATAAATGTTTTTTCAAAATGGGCATTCAATCTGGTTGATTCATTTTGCTCTACAGCTGTTCCTGCAGTTTCTACTGCTGGTACGGCCGAGGCTTCAGTTTGAGTAGGTGCAGAACTATTACAACCGAATAATAGTGAAGAAGAAAGCGCTAATGCGATTAATGATTTGTTGGTTTGCATTTAAATTCCTATAAACATGGAAAAATTTAATTGCCAAGAGGGTGCCTTATTTTGTAATTAATGGCAACTTTAATGGAAGTAATTGTAAAACCTACAGGATAAAGTGCAGGTTTTGTGCGATGTATAGCAAGTAGTTATAAATCAATAAGTAATGGATTAGAAAATCAGGCCATTTTCCCTAGGTTTTACTTTTTCTATTCTGTTTGGAGTATCCTTGCCATTGATCAATGACGTGCTTGCTGTCGCGATACTATTGATGATATCTGTCATTTGCTGCAAATCTAACGTTGCAAGCTCATCACTCACTTGATGATAGTCATGATCATTAGTCATTTGGGTACTAGATAAACTGTGTGCGGGAACACCAAGTTGTGCAAGTGATGCATTATCAGAGCGGTAGAATAATTTATATTTAGGGTATGGATCAGCAAAGACCTGCTGCTTTGTCGAATTTAAATTTTTGTTAAGTATTTGTGCCAAATTTGACCGCTCATAGCCTGTCATCCAAAAGGTACCAGGGCCAAATTCTGATGGTTTTCCAATCATTTCGATATTTAACATGGCAATGATACTGTGTGCATCTATGTCTTTGATGAAATAGCTAGAGCCTAAAAGCCCTGATTCTTCGGCCGTGAAAGTAACATACATTATGCTCCGTTCATTCTCTATGTATTGATAATGACGAGCTAAGTTTAACACCGCACTTACACCTGAGGCATCATCATTAGCACCATTGTAAATGCCATCTTCTTCACCATTAGCGGTTGTGCCAATATGATCATGATGCGCCGAAAAAATCACGAACTCCTCTGGTTTTCGTGATCCTGGTTTTACCGCTATGATGTTTGTTAATTTTTCTTGTTGATGCAAGATTGAACCATTAACTGTTAAATCTTCAACATTTAATGTATCGGTCAAAATCATCACTAAAGTAGCAGGTTTTCTTTGTTCTATGCTTTGGCTACCTTGAGTAAAGTGGTTCTGATAGCGCTTAAATAGTTCTGTATGAGCACTGTTTACCAATAATAAAGTATTGCCACCTTTAACATTTGCTTGCGTGATTACAGAACGTAGGTTGTCGGTTTTGCTCACAACTTTGGTGGAAATATTCTTTTCATCAAAGTTAAAGTTGTTCGTACTACCGGCAAAAGCAATATGCTGTTGAGCTATTTGTTTCGAGTTTAGCAAAACGTTTATTTGCATTGGTGTATAACGATGCAAAGCAAATTCTTGTTTAAAGCTGGTTAAGCCGTCTAGTGGTTGCAAGCCTGCCTGTTTAAACTGCGTTGCGATATAATCTTCAGCGATACTGATTTCAGTACTGCCAGCAAGACGTCCTTTTAATTCATCAGACGCTAAAAATTGCATGTCTTTTTCAATGCTGCTAATACTAATGTCGCCAGCGAAAGAAATACAAGAAAAAGCACCCAATAAAAGGGCGCTGTAGTAGGCTTTATAATTCATTATATTTGATCTATTTGTTGGTTCTAGTTTATTGGTTCTAAAAGGGTCTCAAGGTCAATCTGAACAGTGGTGTCATGATTGCCAAGCCAAATTTGGCCAGAATCAATACTGCATTGTAAGTCCATGGTACGATCGACCAAAGTTGCCAATTGCGCACAGGTATCTTCATCAATTTTATATATGGTTAAATTAGAAAAACTCGACAATTTGTTTTGAATTTTTTTCCACCAAACATCCGCCACCGCGCCGTAACTGTACAAACGCATTTCTTTAGAACGAGTGCAGCCCTTTTTAATCCGTTTTTCATCAATTTGGCCTAATTCTATCCATAAATGAATTTGTTCAGAGTAGTCTTTTAACCAAATTTCTGGTTCATCATCATCGCTTAAGCCCTTGCAAAATTGTAGATCTTGCTCCGCATTTAAAATGTAAGCCAAAATTCTTACCATCATACGCCGATCCGTTTCTGAAGGGTGTTGAGGGATAGTAATATTCAAGGTGTCGTAGTAATGCCTATCCATATCAGATAACGAAATAGTAGCTTTATAAATGGTAGCTTTTTGGGCCATAATATTTTCAAAAATTAACTCTGCAGTTAATCTTCTTTTGCCTGTATTAATTCAATGGCATAGCCATCGGGGTCTTTAACAAAAGCGATTTCAGTCGAACCGCCTTTTACTGGGCCGGGAGCGCGCGATATGATTCCGCCAAGAGATTCTATTTTTTCGCACGCGGTGTACACATTGTCTACTTCTATGGCAATGTGGCCAAATGCTTGTCCCAATTCATATTCTTTTACTCCCCAATTATAGGTGAGTTCCAATACCGTTGAGTTCGCCATATCGTCATACCCTAAAAAGGCTAATGTATATTGATATTGTTCGTTGTCACTACGGCGCAGTAAACGCATGCCTAATACATCTTGATAGAAGTTGATCGAGCGGTCTAAATCACCAACTCGTAGCATGGTATGTAAAATTCGCATTCAGCTTTTTCCTTAGTATCCTAGCTAAAACTTACAGTAACGTTATTTTAAGCATAGCTTAATCTGAGGTCTTCTCTTTAAATTCACATAAGTCTTCAATAATACATGCAGTGCAACGAGGTTTACGGGCAACACAGGTATAACGGCCATGTAAAATAAGCCAGTGATGAACATCTACTTTAAAATCTTTCGGGACGACCTTTAATAATTTTTGCTCTACTAAATCGACGGTTTTTCCCATGGCTAATTTAGTCCGATTTGAAACTCGATAAATATGAGTATCTACGGCAATGGTGGGCCAGCCAAAGGCTGTATTTAATACTACATTCGCTGTTTTACGACCTACGCCGGGTAGGGCTTCTAGTGCAGCACGATTCTCGGGGACTTCACCATCATGAAGATCAACCAACATTTGACATGTTTTTATGGTGTTTTCGGCTTTGGTATTGAATAGCCCGATAGTTTTTATGTAGCTTTTAAGAGCATCTAAACCTAAATCTAAAATTGCTTGTGGTGTATTTGCCACAGGGTAAAGCCTGTCTGTGGCTTTATTTACGCTGACATCTGTGGCTTGCGCCGAGAGTAATACCGCAATTAATAATTCAAATGGTGAGTTAAAGTTCAATTCAGTAGTAGGGTGCGGATTGTCATCTCTAAGGCGAGTTAACATCTCAAGGCGTTTGTCTTTATTCATTTTATTCTTATTTTAATTCTTATTACTATACTGTTAGTTAACACCTAGATCCCGTATCAAGTACGGGACGACAAAGGTCGGTTACTAGTTCCTAGTTTTCTACCTTACTCATCAAAATTAACCCGGACACGCTCAATCGTTTGACTTTGAGCCGGTTTGGGCTGTTTATCAGCAATGCGGGCATCGATAGTATTTTTGCAGGCAATTAAAAAGCCCATCGCAATAAACGCCCCTGGCGGTAAAATAGCTAATAGAAATTTACTGTCAAAACTAAATACTTCAATACGCAGCACCGTTGCCCAATCACCCAGAAGTAATTCTGCGCCATCAAATAATGTTCCTTGGCCCAATATTTCTCTAATTGCTCCAAGCGTCATTAACACTAAAGCAAAACCAAGCCCCATCATTAAACCATCAAAACTTGCCTGTTTAACCGGGTTCTTTGAAGCATAGGCTTCCGCTCTACCTATAATGGCGCAATTGGTGACAATTAATGGTAAAAATATGCCAAGCGATTGGTATAGCCCGTAGGTATAGGCATTCATTAATAACTGTACACAAGTTACAAATGCGGCAATGATTAATACAAAAATAGGAATACGTACTTCTTTGGGAACCCATTGTCTAATGGCCGATATTGTTGCATTAGAACAGACCAACACTAGCAAAGTAGCTAACCCAAGGCCTATGGCATTCGTTAAGGTGTTCGTTACAGCAAGAAGTGGACACAGGCCTAAAAGCTGTACAAGACCTGGGTTGTTTTTCCATAATCCTTGCCAGCTTAATTCTTTATATTCATTACGTTCAGTCATTGCTAATTTCTCGACATGAGCTGGTATTACTGACAATGTCGCTTTTATGAGCGTTGAAATAAAACAACGTGTTTTGTACTGCTTTAACTACTGCTCGCGGGGTTATGGTAGCCCCAGTAAATTGATCAAACATGCCGCCGTCTTTTTTTACTGCCCAGCGTAAATCTTTTTCTCCATCAATAAATTTGCCATCAAAACTATAAATCCAGTCAGCTTTACGGGTTTCTATTTTATCGCCAAGACCTGGGGTTTCTTTATGTTTTAATACGCGAACACCGCTTAAGGTACCGTCAACGTTAATAGCAACGAGTAAATTAATACTACCATTGTAACCATCGGGAGCAATTGCGGTAACTGCTACTGCTACAGGGATATTATCCATGCGTGCAACATAGGCTGTTTGTGGGCTAGTGCTACCAAGTAAATCATGATCAGTTATAAACTGACAATCGTGATACATGTCATTGTTTAAACGTTCAGGGGCAATAACTTGATGCAAAGTATCGAGTAATTGCTGTTCTTCCTGGCGGGCAATGGTGTCTTTAGTTAAGTAATGAACAATGCCAACGATAGCTGTGCAGGCAATGGCAAACATAGCTAATACTGTCGCGTTTTTTTGAATGGCTAGCTTCATAATTATTTTGCCACCTTATGACCATAGGTTCGAGGTCTTGCATATTGATCTATTAGTGGTACGGCCATGTTAGCTAAAAGCACTGCAAATGCTATAGCATCTGGGTAGCCACCAAATTTTCGAATTATGTAAACCAAGAAGGCTACTAATGTCGCGTATATAACTCTGCCTTTTCGACTCGTTGCAGCTGATACGGGGTCTGTTAGGATGAAAAATGCACCAAGCATAGTACCACCTGCTAACCAATGAAACATAGTAGAGGCGCTGCTATCAGGACTTATACTAAAAGCGATAAATGAGAAAATAAACAAGGCGCCTAAAAAGCTCACCGGGATCACCCAGTCGATTGCCTTTTTAGCAATTAAAAACAATCCGCCGAAAAAGAAACCAATATTTACCCATTCCCAGCCAACACTGAAGTGCTTACCAAATACTGGATTAGTTAGGCTCTCTGCTGAGGTTAGGCCAAGAGTGATATCGGTTTTTAAGGTATCCAGAGCCGTTGCCATAGTAATACCATCAATGTTCATTCGAATTTGTTCTACAGAAAAACCTTCCCAAGTATAACCGGTAAGAATTAACCATAAATGATTAAAAAAGTTTAAGTCGTATACCATTAATTCATTAGCCGGTTGCCATGATGTCATCTGCACTGGAAAGGACACTAACAGCATTACATAAGCTGCCATCGCAGGGTTAAATAAATTAAACCCTAAGCCACCATACAATTGTTTCACAACACAAATTGCAAAAATACAACCTATAGCCGTTATCCACCAAGGTGCTAGTGAAGGTATTGAAATACCAATTAACAAACCAGTCAAGACTGCAGAAAAATCAGTTATTTGGGCAGTAATGTTTTTGTCACGAACCGCTAAAAATGTCATTTCCGCTAATACTGCAAAAGTGATTGCCAGAGCAATTTGAATTATAGAGCCCCAGCCAAAAAAATACCATTGAGCAAACACGCCAGGTAGGGCAGCTAAAATTACCAAACGCATTAACGCTGGCGTTTCGGCCTTAATATGATTGTGTGGAGAACTTGCTATCCAAAATGCCATGGTTATTCAGACTCTTTATTTTTTTCTGCGCGAGCAGTTTTAGCTTTAGCAATGGCGGCAGCGATTTTGGCTTTTTTATCAGTATCGCTTACCGAAGATTTCACTGTTTCTGCTGCTGAATTTTCAGCCGCGGCAGTTTTTTTCGCTTTTGCTTTGGCCTTAGCTTTAGCAACTGCGGCAGCTGTACGGGCTTTTTTAGCTTCTGCAGCTGTTACTGCTTGTTCGTTTTTATCGGCACTAACAGCATTATTCTCTGTTACCGTATCGTCAGTGTTAGCCGTTGTTACTGCTTTTGCCGCTGCTTTCTTTGCTTTAGCTTTAGCAACTGCCACAGCCGTGCGAGCTTTTTTAGCCTCAGCAGCCGTTACTGCTTGTTTATTTTTATCAGCATTCACAGCAGTGTCGGTATCATTAGCTGTTACCGCATCGTCAGTGTTAGTCGTTGTTACTGTTTTTGCCGCGGCTTTCTTTGCCTTAGCTTTAGCAACTGCCACAGCCGTGCGAGCTTTTTTAGCCTCAGCAGCCGTTACTGCTTGTTTATTTTTATCAGCATTCACAACAGTGTCGGTATTATTAGCTGTTACCGCATCGTCAGTGTTAGCCGTTGTTACTGTTTGTGCCGCGGCTTTCTTTGCTTTTGCTCGGGCAATAGCTTGCGCTGCTCTGGTTTTTACATCGCCTTCTTGTGCTGCTGGCACATCTGTTTGAGTAGCTTGTGCCGCTTTTTTAGCTTTTACCCGTGCTAGTGCTGCTGCAACGGCAGAGTTATTAGATTTAGCTTGTGCTGGGCTTGTCGCTGCTTTTCTTGCTGCCATTGCTTTTTTGTGTTTTTCTTCACGGGCAAGCTTCTCTTTTTCCAAGCGTATTTTGCGAGCTTCAAAACGTATTTTAGCCTTTTCAGCTTGAGCCTCTTGTACTTTATTTTGCCTTATCTCTGCTTTAGCCACACGATAATACTGCACCAAAGGAATTTGACTAGGACAAACATATGCACAAGCACCACAGTCAATGCAGTCGAACAGATTCAATTTTTCAAGCTGATCATAGTCCTTGGCTTTTGCATGCCATTGTAACTCTTGCGGTAGTAGTGAACTTGGGCAAACCTCAGCGCACTGTCCACAACGAATACATTCAAGCTCTTTACTTGCTGGAGAAATTTCTGCAACCGTGGGCGCTAAAATACAGTTTGTAGTCTTTACTACGGGTACTTGCAAGCTAGGTAAGGTAAAGCCCATTAAAGGGCCCCCCATAATAATGCGTTGTTGATTACTGTATTGTTCAGCCATATTTAGGCTAAAGCCGCATTGCTCTAATAAGTGCGCTATCGGAGTACCTAGAGGAACCCATAGATTTTGCGGCTTCTTAAGTGCCTGTCCGGTAACGGTTACTACTCGGCGGATTAACGGCGTGTCATTTATGATTGCTTCCGAAATTGCAAATACAGTTGCGACATTTTGAACTATTACACCTAAAGAAACCGGTAATACGCCACTTGGGACTTCTTGCCCGGTTAAGGCTTGTATAAGCTGCTTTTCACCGCCTGTAGGGTATTTAGTCGGTAACACACAAACGTGAATATTATCAATATCTTTAGTCGCCGCCTTTAAAGCTTTAATCGCTTGCACCTTATTGTCTTCAATGCCGATTAAAATGTTTTCAGGCTCTAGCAAATAATTAAGAATATCTAAGCCATAGGCTATCGCGGCTGAACGCTCTCGCATTAACAAGTCATCACTGGTGATATAAGGCTCACATTCAGCAGCGTTAATGATTAAGTACTTAATTCCTGGTTTCGTGTTAACTTTAATATTCGTTGGAAAGCCTGCGCCGCCCATCCCCGAGATACCGGCAGCGGCAATCTTGTCGACTATGTCGGCCTTGCTTAAACTTTTATAATCTTCAACAATATTTCGTTTTACCCAAGTATCCATGCCGTCTGGGGTAATGAATATACATAAGTCAGACATACCAGAAGGATGCGCCATAACCGATGGTTTAATTGCCGAAATCGTTCCTGATGTTGGTGCATGAACTGGCACGCACATCGGGTTATCGTTGTTGGTAAGTGGCTGACCTTTCAACACTTTTTGGCCAACCTGAACCAACACATCACCAGCTTTGCCGATATGTTGCTTTAATGGCAATATTAACTCTGTTGCAAGAGCTATGGTTTTAATTGGTTTATCGTCAGTTAAAAACTTTTGCTGAGGCGGATGAATACCGCCGGGAAATTTGAAAAATCTTTGTTTTTTAATACGTTCAATGACAGATTCCATTACACCCTCACTAATCTATCTGAACTACATCAATAGCTTGCAAATCCCACTGCCAAGTTTCTGGGGTTTGCGCTACTGGGATCATTTCAATGCAATCTACAGGACAAGGTTCAACGCATAAGTCGCAACCGGTACATTCATCGACTATCACAGTATGCATTTGTTTAGCGGCGCCCATAATGGCATCTACCGGACACGCTTGAATACATTTAGTGCAGCCAATACAGTCTTCTTCAATAATGAAGGCGACTTTTGGAGTGTTATCATGTTCATGTGTTTCATCAAGGGGTTGTACTTCAACCCCCATCAATTCTGCAATTTTCTTAATTGTATCATCGCCACCAGGTGCACATTTATTAATGGCTTCACCATCAGCAACGGCTTGCGCATAAGGTTTACAACCTGGATAACCACATTGACCACATTGGGTTTGCGGCAATAGGGCATCTAGTTGTTCAACAAGTGGGTCGCCTTCAACTTTGTAACGTACAGAAGCATAGCCCAATAAAGCGCCAAAAGAGGTAGCTATAAGACCAAATACGATGATAGCTAAGATAATATCCATAATTACTTAACCAAGCCCGTAAAGCCCATAAAGGCAAGAGACATAAGGCCTGCGGTGATCATTGCAATTGCTGCGCCCTGAAATGGTTTCGGTACATCGGCATTAGCTAGGCGCTCACGCATAGCAGAAAACATAATCAGTACAATTGAAAAACCAACTGCTGCGCCAAAACCATAAACAATAGATTCGAAAAAGTTGTGTTGTTCATATAAGTTTAATAAAGCTACGCCAAGAACGGCGCAGTTAGTGGTAATTAGTGGTAAGAATATGCCTAATAATCGGTATAAATTGGCACTGGTTTTATGAACCACCATTTCAGTAAATTGCACCACAACTGCAATCACTAAAATAAAGCCCATAGTGGTTAGATACTCTAACCCTAAAGGCTGTAATAAATAGGTGCTAAATAAATAACTTAGTAAAGAAGCAAGGGTAAGCACAAACGTTGTCGCTAAAGACATACCGATAGCAGTTTCGGTACGTGAAGAAACACCCATGAATGGGCATAAACCTAAAAACTTAACTAGAACAAAGTTGTTCACTAACACTGTGCCAATCAACAGCAGTAGATAATCAGTCATTTATAATATTTTTTATGTGAAGTTGCCTTCATTATCCTAGTTTATTAATGATTTAACAACACGTTGTTAGTAGGGTTATTTCAGTTGATTACTTATTGCGCATAATATGACTGTTCTGTGCAATTTAATTTACATATTGTTATGCTATTACAGCGGCTCAGGTTTCCCTAGGTAAAACCCTTGGCAGCCATCCATAAACACTTCATCAAAAGTATACTTCTCTTCTTGGGTTTCAACACTTTCGGCTAACACTCGAATGCCCAGACGATGGGCAAGATCTATCATCAAACGTAAGAAGTATTGATTATTTTTATCCATATGAATGTTGCGAGTATAACTGCCATCCATTTTTATATAGTCTGGCGATAGTTCTCTAAAGAACTTAAATGAGGTAATGCCTACACCAAAATGTTCAACACAAATTCGTGCGCCCACTCTATGGACCATATCAATAAAGTATGAACTGCCTTTTATATTTTGTTCTAACCCGTATTCACTAATTTCAAACACTAAACGAGTTGCAATATCATGATCTTTTAATAAACGACGTTCCAACCAAATAACAAAATGTTCGTCATGCACGGAACGTGTACTTAAATTAATACCAAATGCTTGCTCTCTCAGATTTTTTTCTTTAATTTCTTTGAGTGTTTTTTCAATCACTAAACGGTCAATTAAAATAATTTTATCTAACTTTTCGGCCATCGCAATAAAACTAGCAGTAGGTAAAATATCCCCTTCAGAACTGGTGAATCGAGATAAAACTTCACTGTATATTCTATTATTTCGGCTACTTGGCTGGATAAGCTGGGATACTAATGAAACAGTTTGATTTTCAATTACATAGCTTATTTCTTTGCTCCAGTTTTGGTTGCCAAAACCGGCTGTTTCACTTTGTAATAATTCAGGATCTCGCTGGACATACCAAGAGTTTTTATTACGGGTTTGCGCCATGCTAATTGCGGTATCCGCTAAGGCTAACATTTCACCAAGTGGACGGTGTATGTCAATTTTTACAATACCTGAAAAAGCAATTGAATCAAAATCAGCAAGCTGTTGATACTCGTTAAATAAGCCGGTTAGCTCTTCACAAAACTTTTCAGCTACTTTTAGCGTTATATTAGGTAAAAATGTCGCAAAATCAGAGCCATTTAATCGATATACATGGGCCGAATCCAAGTTTTTAATTTGTGCTTTTAATATGTTGGCCACTTGGCAAATGTAACGATCGCCTTCTTGATAGCCGTGTACTTGGTTGATCGTTTGTAATTCAGAACAACGGGTAATGATCAGCACGCCAAAACCGGAAGATTTATTTGACTGAGTAAATTCGGTAAAGAAATCCACAAAGCCACTGCGGTTTTCAAGTTCAGTTAAATGGTCAATATATGCCGTTTGTTGCAGTTGTTCGGTTTTGATAAGTTTATTACTAACAAAAGTTTTTAATTCAGTAAGTACACTATTAACATCATCAAATTCGGTTGGAAGGCGTAATTTTCCGGTTGTTTCTCTATTGGTAATTGCGGTTTTAATTTCTGTCGCAATGAGTTCAGATACTTTCTTTGATGCTTTACGGGCAGCGCGGCCAGTAACTGAGTTCGTTACAAAGGAACCAATGACTAAAACCAATATGGCTGAAAATAAAATAAATAAGGTAATTGAATTATACAGGTTAAACAAACTGTCATTGTTTAAACGGTACTTGATGTAAATGCTTAATGCGTCGTTTTTAACGGTTTCAAGCGTTGTGTTTCCATTAACTAAGGTTAATATACTAAAACTTGGATCCGCGTTCGTGTAGCTGTAGATCACATCGTTATTAAAATCAGTAATTTGTAATTTATCATATTCAAATGCTAAACGTAGCTGCTTTGAGAAGCCTTTAAGGTCATCTCCTTTGTAATGTTCGGTGATTTTTTTAAGTGAAATGTGATGATCGCTTTTTGCTTCATTAATAAAATTATTTAAACTGTATAGACTGAAGCTAAAATAACAGATACAAAATAGTACAGTAACGAAGATGTTCTTGAAATAAATACGTGCTAATGTCGACATCGTAAAAATTGATCCCTAAACCCTAAAATTATTTTTATTATTTCAATATCTTGAAAAGAATTGATAGATACTTTTATTCTAAATTTTTATATCTATACCTTATGCAAATTCATGGTTAAAAGCAATCTTTAATAAGTGTTCGATTAACGAATAATTAACAAAATAACTATTGATTTTAAAACATATTTTCTCTCTGTTCTCGCTTTATGGCACTAGGTTAAATATAATCATTGCATCTAAGAAATAAAAATAATTCAAAGTTATTCTAATGACCAATCAACAATCACCGATTAATAAACCAAATGGCACTGGTATTGCTCGTTTATTTAAAGCGACGTACTGCTCTATAAAAGGTTTTAGAGCGGCCTGGAAATATGAGTCCGCTTTTCGACAAGAGCTGATTTTAGTGCTGATATTATTGCCATTTTCGTTTGTTTTAGCGCAATCAGTTAATCATTGGTTGGTGTTAATTTTTAGTTTGTTATTTTTACTTTTTGCTGAGCTGGTTAACTCAGCAGTAGAAGCGCTGGCCGATAAGGTGTGTTTAGAACATGATGAGTTAATTGGTCGAGCAAAAGATATTGGCTCTGCGATTGTTTTCGTCGCCTTAATATTTTTAAAACTGGCTTGGGTTATTGCGCTGCTGCAGTATTTTTCTATTATCAATTAATATTAAGAAGAATCTCTTAAATTTTAAACCTTTGGTTACGCTTTGTAATAACATTTTTATTTTATATTGGTTAAACTAAGCTTACATTCTTATTATTTTGTATTACAAAAATTAAATGACATTATTGATTTTTTATTTGTGTATTGCCATTGGCGTTTCTTTTATTTGTTCGGTCTTAGAAGCGGTATTGCTTTCTATTACGCCAAGTTTTATTGCTCGCACTAATAAAGCTAAAACTCGGGGAGGGAAGGTCTTAGCCAAGGTTAAGCTTAATCTTGATCAATCTATTTCCAGTATTCTCATTTTAAATACTTTTGCTCATACCATGGGAGCCGCAGGTGTTGGTGCGCAAGCGATACGAGTATTTGGTGAAAAATGGGAAACATTAATTGCCTTCTTGCTTACTTTGGCTATTTTATATTTATCTGAAATTATTCCGAAAACCATTGGTGCTACTTTTTGGCGACAACTTGCCGTACCTTCTGCTTATACTATCTCCTTTTTAGTAAAACTAGTGTTTCCTTTAGTATGGTTGTCGACTCGACTAACCAAATTATTCTCCAGTAAATCGAATAATGAAACCAGTCGTGAAGAAGTATTAGCTGTAGCCTCATTAAGTTTTAAAGACGGTGCAATTGCCAGCCAGGAAAATCAACTTGTAGAAAATATTTTGAAACTGAGAGATGCTGATACTGAAGATATTCTCACTCCGCGCAGTGTTGTTCATGCTTTAAATGAAAATACTACAGTTATAGAAGCATTAGATTTAGAAAAAACAGCTAATTTTACCCGTATTCCTATTTATAAGGACAGCATTGATAACATTACCGGGATGATCATTAAAGGCCAGCTTTATGAAAATGAACGTAAAGGCAAGGGAAGCATAGCATTAAAAGATATTGCCAACCCTTTATATCGAATATCAGAAAGCTTTCCAGTGCTTAATTTACTCGATGTATTTATTAAACGCCAAGAGCATATGTTTTTAGTAGAAGATCACTTTGGTCAAACCGCTGGAATTGTAACTTTAGAAGATGCGATCGAAACCATCTTAGGTCGTGAAATTGTTGATGAAAGTGATAAAGACGCTGATATGCAAAAGCTTGCTAAAGCAAATTATCGCCAACGTTTGCGTGAGAAGGGCAATAAATTATCAGATAAAGGTAGTGACTAATATCGGCTAACTGATTTTATTGATCATTTAATTATTGCCTATACTTAATGAAATTAATGTCATTAGGTTTAGGCAGTTTAAAATGCGAAAGTACTTATCTTGCTGTGCTGTTTTACTTACTTGTTTTGCTACCAGCGTACTAGCAAAGCAGCAACAAACGGCTCCAGCTCGTTCATATTTTTATTTGGGTGGTATAATTGGCAATGCAGACACAAAAGAAACCTTCGAAGGTCAGTTAAGACCTAATGGAGTTGAATTTAGCCAGTCTGATGAAAATTCTGCCTTTGGCATTTATATTGGCTTTAACTTTGCTGATAAATGGTCATTAGAAAGCAGTATCGTTATAACCGGGGGCCTAAAAGAGCGGCCTTCTACATTACCCATTGATGAGGTTTATTTAACTGCGTTAACGGTAACTCCTGTTTTACATATAGATTTAAGCGAGCATATATCTGTTTATGTAAAAGCTGGGTTAGGTTTTTTACTTTACAGTGAAGATTTACACAAACATGGTGAACTTTACCGGCATAGTGATGATGATTACTGGGCTGGGGCTGGTCTAGCTCTTGGCGCGGGTATGGAAGTTGATGTTAGTGAACATGTTGCTTTTCGGTTGGGGTATGATGTTATTGAGGCTGATTTGGAAGCTGATGAAAATAACCATCATCAAAATTTAATTGACGTTGAAGAAGAATTTTCAATGATGTCGATGAGTATGCATTATAAATTCTAGGAACGAGAAACGAGAAACCGACCTTTGTTGTCCCGTACTTGATACGGGATCTAGGTAAATATTAGAAACGAAGAGCTGAGTGACCATTTTTATGGGATCACTCAACTCTAACAGGCTAATGTTTCGGTAGGGCTTTACCGTGTGCTTGGTAGGCTCTAATTGCTTGATTTCTATTAGCTGACTGCTTTGCTGTTTTGCTTTGTAATTGTGCTGTACCTTGTGAGCTAATTGCTAAGTTATCCCACCAGTCTAACCCTTTGGTCATCGGTATTGGCTCAGGCAGAGTATCTATTAATGTTAGGTCAAACTCTGGCAGCAAACGGCTTGTTACATAAGATGCTCGCTCACTAACTCCTGGTTCTGCAATACGACCCCGTTGCCCCCAACTCACAACATATCCTCCATCTCTATCTGATGTTACCGCTGTATCTCGCTGCACGCCATAACGCAATGACATCATCAGTGATTCAAATAAAATGCCTAAATCTTCTTTTTCATTGGTGTAATTGTAAAAACCATTAGATATATCGTTTTTATAGAAAATGCTCACATCGTCGGGCTGATACGATTTCTGAATTGCATTAGCATCTTTCCCTAAAAACCTGACAGCGGCCAAGTCTTTCATTTCCTGACTTTGCAAGGGAAAAAGTACGATTAAATCATCTGATATCTGTTCTTTATCCAGAGCGGCATCCAAAAATCGGGTTGAAGCTGAATAGGTTCCCCATTCAGCCGGTGGGAAGTAATCATTAGCATGAGCAAGTTCATGGTAAAGTAAGTCAGCAAGTTCATATTTAATATCAGTTAGTACACGGTCAGCACGCGCAGAAACTGGAAAAGAGTCGGTTACATAATTATTGTCTTTAACATATCGCCAAGGCATAACAAATTGTAATTCAGAGCCAAAGTCGCTGCGATAATCAGGCGCCTCATTGATGGTGTCTCGTTCAACAGCGGTTAACCATAAATTATTAGGGTCTAGGTAAATAGCACCTGTTGCAGCCCAATAAAATGATGGCCTGATATCATAAGATAAAACGATGGCAGTCGTTGCTCTAAGTAGGTTTTTAAAGTCATTATTGCTATCAAATGCCTCTAAGTAAGCTTTAAAGTTTTCAGCCATCCAGTCATGTGAGACCACAACTCGATCCATTATTTGTTCGATAGAAGGTGTTGCACCATCATTTTCATCGGCAAGAATTGGCATCTCGCCCAAATCACATGAGCTACTGAGTTGATTTGAATAAACACAGTGAACTAATACATCTTTGTAAGGCGAGTCAGAGTTATAAACATAAACATTAGCTAACGCAGAACCTGGATCGTCGTCATCAAAATAGGCGTTAGCTGGTATGGCAGGGCGATCTTCAACTAAAATTGAAACAACATCTGTATGCTTGTTACCATTGCTATCTTCTGCGCTAACTTCAATTTCAATGATGCTATCTTCGAACACTTTTGGCGAGTTAAAAATAGCGACTTCTTTATTGGTATTGTTATCATCAAAGGTAATTTCAGGTCCTGATAAATGCTGCCATGAAATACTATCTAATTCGATATCATTACTGGTAAATGCCCTTAGTGACACGCCGGCATCTTCAACAACACTATGGCCTAAACGAGCGACTAGTTTTGGTGAGCCTTTTTCAGCGGTAAAAGCTATTGTTTCGACTTCACTCTTGCCATCGCTGAGATAGGATACTTCAAAACTATAATCACCAGCTGCTGGAATAGTAAATGAGATCACTTTAGAGCTTGGAGTTAAAAAGTCGACTGTTTCGCCACCGGTTTGCAGCCAATTTATTTCTGATATTGACTCCTCTGGTTTTAATAAAATCAAATCTGCATTTTTACCACTTACCAATGAAGTACTGGGCTCCCCAGGAGTTACAATACCTGATTCATCCTGATCATCACCACATGAAATAAGTGTAAATAAAATTATAAAAACAAATGGGTATTTCATAAACATTCCTCGGCCTACTTTTAAACCTTACGGTTACATCAACGATTATCTATTCGCTGTTATTATTATTTTTAGGTTGTTTTGCTTCGCGTTCTTCTTTTAATTCGACTTTTAATTTTTTTAAGCCTAAGCCAAGTTCTATACCGCGATACTTTGAATAGTAAGACCCAGCAAAGAACATTGTTGTTGCAAAGAATAGTTCTATAGCTGCCAATATTCGTTCATCACTAGATACCCACAGTGTGGTAAGGCTATGTAGGAAGTAAATCATCACGATGAAATTTGCCCAGGCAAATGTATAAGGGTTACCTGTTAACATGCCTTTGAGTGGAAATAGCAAAGGCAAAATAAACATAATAAATGTTAAAGGCATCGATAAACTTTCGCTCGGAGCTAAAACAAATAACCATAAAGGCATAAAAGTTAATAAACCGAAATAGCCAAATAAGGCTAATTTGCGTAAATTATCAGTTGAAATAGATTGATTGCTCATAGTTTACAATAAAACCAATACGTTTTCAGGTGGACGGCCAATACATGCCTTATTGCCAGAAACAACAATAGGACGTTCTATCAGTTTAGGAGTTGCAGCCATAGCAGCAAGTAATTCGTCGGTACTGATAGTTTTATCAGCTAAATTTTGTGCTTTATATTCATCTTCTTTCGTGCGCATCATAGCTCTAGGTTCAACCTCTAGTAGCGCTAAAATATTGGCTAAAGTTTCGATGCTTGGTGGATTTTTTAAATATTCTACAATTTCGACCTCACTATTAGCTTCTTCAATAAGAGCAAGGGTTTGACGGCTTTTTGAACAACGAGGGTTATGATAAATTGTTAGCATTGCGTTAATCTCTGTTTATATTTATTAGTTGCTTATTAAGCATAGTAAGTTTGATGATCAGCTTATAAGCGCTTTAGTTGATCTTCTTGTTCTTGAAATTGCAAAATTCTTGCTTTAATTCGTTTTTGCATTAACGTGTTTTTAGCCGTGGCATTATAGGCCGTGTGTAATTCATCTATTGCCTTCGGGTAAGCACCTAACAAGGCATATACTTCAGCTTGTTGAGCGTGCATTTGTGCCGTCTTTTTCTGTTTTCCGTAAACTTGTGTTAATAGGTCATTGGCAACGAAATCTTCACGATTCACTATCAAGTAATCTTGTAATAAGGTACTGGCAAGTTCATATTGTTCAGCTTTTTGTGCTGCGTTGGCGTAGTTTAACGTGACAACTTGATTGTTAGGCATAATTAAATTGAGCTTGGCAAGCATCGTTAATGCCGGTTCGAATTTTTTTTGTTCGATGAGTATGTCTGTCATTGCATCAACATAAAAAAGGTTCTTTGGATCGGCAGATAATAACATGCTGATTATCTCTTCTGCTTTAGCATATTGTTTATCTTCAAAGTAAGAAAGACCTTGACCATATAGTGCCGCTTGCTTGATATTGTATTTTCCAAGCCTAATTTCATCAGTAAAAATACTAATGTTATCTTTGCCATTACCTTCATATCTGGCTCTTAAGCGGGCTTTAGCTAATTCAAAATTTAAACTTGGTGCAAGTAATTTATTTGGGTAGCGCTGGGCACGATTACGAGAGTCGGTAATACGTGATTCGGGCAATGGATGTGTTAGTAACATTGCCGGTGGCTTTGATGTATAACGGTACTTACTTGACATTTTTCTAAAAAACTCTGGTGCTCCATTTGGATCAAAACCGCTATTAACTAGTATGCCCATGCCAACTCTGTCAGCTTCACTTTCATTACTGCGGGTGTAGTTAATACCTGCTTGTTGTCCGGCTGCCATAGTTGTTGTTAATGTAGCAAAGCCGGCTTGCGGATTAATGAGTGTTAATAATACACCGGTGACCATACCGGCAATTGTTAATGGTGTAGTGCGAGATTGAGCTTCCATTTTACGGGCTAAATGACGTTGTGTTACATGGGCTATCTCGTGAGAAAGAACAGAAGCCAATTCACTTTCATTATCAGCCATGGTGATTAAACCTGAATGAGTTCCTATGTGACCACCAAAAAATGCAAAGGCGTTAAGCTCTTTGTTTTTAAGGAGGAAAAATTGAAACTGGTAATTTACGTCTTCTGCATTTTTAACTAAATCATTACCTAAATCGTTAATGTATTCGATTAAAACCGGATCGTGAATTATTGGTTGTGATGCTCTAACCGAGCGCATCATCGCTTGGCCGTACATGCGTTCTTTATCTAATGATAAAGTACTTACTGCCGATGTACCTATTTCGGGTAATTGATTTTTATCGGTAGATAATGAATGAGCACTCGTTGCGAATAAAAAACTTATGGAGATACTAACGATAGTGACAATTGCTGATTTGAATGATTTTTTCATTAAGATCCTGAAAATGCTGATAAAACTAAATGACAAAGCTTAGAGTCTAAACAGCTAATAAAGTTGCATCTAAATTTTTTATAAAACACTCTGTCTTCTGTGTCTCTATATTGAATTATGTTATTAAATTTTACAAGTGAATAGGTTTATTTAACCTTGTGTTATTGCTACTATTTTACAAAATAATGATTATTTCGTAAAACATGGTTAAAACACTACAATATGATGGTAGACTCGAAAAATGTCCACTGCCTTTGGTAAAAACCAAATTGTTACTTAAGCAGCTGTCAGCAGGGCAGACATTAACGCTATTATTAGCTGACCCTGGTTCTATCCAAGATATTCCTCGCTTATTATCTAAGTTAAATATCCCTTTTGAACAAACCTTGCTTGCTAAACAACAAGTAAAGTTAACTATAATAAAAGAGTAAATGCTAAATGATTAAATACATTGTTGATTGGTATAAAGAAAAATTTGCTGACCCACATGTGGTTACCTTAACACTGTTTATCCTGATTGCGTTTGCGCTGTTATACTATGTTGGCAATTTACTGATGCCGGTGATAGTCGCTGTAGCCCTAGCATTTTTATTAGAATCGCCTGTGCAACGCTTTGCAAATTTTGGATTAAGTCGAAATAAAGCCGTAGTTATTGTCATGCTGCTATTTACCGGTATAGGCTTACTTACTATTTTGGGATTGCTGCCTGTGCTTTGGCAGCAAACATCTAACTTAATTTCGGAAGTGCCGCAAATGTTGGTGCAAGGTAATACGTATTTATTAACTCTTCCCGAAAAATATCCTGATTTAGTTAAAGTTGAACAAATCGATACTGTTATCAGCTCAGTGCAAGACAAGCTATTGGTCTGGGGGCAAATTGTATTAGAAGCGTCTCTTAATTCTATATCTGATTTAGTCGCGTTATTAATTTACTTGATTTTAGTGCCGTTAATGGTGTTTTTCTTTTTGAAAGATAAAGTTGATATGCTACAAAATGCCACAAGGTTCCTTCCTAAAGAACGCCGTTTAACCACGCAAGTTGCTACTGAAATGCATCAACAAATTCATAATTATATTCGTGGTAAAGTGATCGAGATTTTAATCATTGGTGTCGCTTCAACGTTAGCCTTTGTACTATTGGATTTACGTTATAGCGTGTTGCTTGGTGCTTTAGTGGGGTTGTCGGTTTTAGTGCCTTATGTTGGTGCGACAGTCGTTACAATACCAGTGTGTTTAGTTGGTTTATTTCAATGGGGGATCAGTCCTGAGTTTGGCTATTTGATGTTGGCTTATGGAATTATCCAAATAATAGATGGCAACATTTTAGTACCGTTATTGTTTTCTGAGGCGGTTAACTTACATCCGGTAGCGATTATTATCGCAGTAATTTTATTTGGTGGCTTATGGGGCTTTTGGGGCGTGTTTTTTGCCATACCTCTTGCCACGTTAGTAAAAGCAATTATTAATGCTTGGCCAACATCTGAAGATAAAGAAGCGACGTTAAGTGAGGCATAATCAGGCAATTGAAAGCCTATACCTGTGAGCCTTTAAAAGGCGAGTATATTGCATGGTTTACTCGCCTGTTAGGTTACAGGTTATACTAATCTGCATAAGTATATAGTCAACTCATTCCTTATGCAGAATGGTATTATAAGTTACTTACTATATCTATAACTACCTCATGATGATTTTTGGTTTTAAACTTATTAAAAACGTGTTCAATGTTGCCATCTAAACCTATTAAAAAACTTAATCTGTGGATACCATCATATTCTCGACCCATAAATTTCTTTAGTCCCCAAACGCCAAAGTCGTCAGCCACTTTATGGTCTACGTCTGATAGTAAGCTGAAGTTTAATTCATCGCGTAAACAAAACTTGTCCAGTCTCTTTACTTCATCTGGACTGATACCAAAAACAACAGTATTTAATGCATCTAGTTTTGCTTTACTGTCACGCAAACCTTGTGCTTGTACTGTACAACCGGGTGTCATGGCTTTTGGGTAAAAGTACACAAGTACACGTTTCTTTCCGATAAAATCAGCTAATTGTACGGTTTCATTATTTTGATCTAATAAATTGAAAAGCGGGGCTTTGTCGCCCACTTGCAAAGTGTTCATAAAATTCCTTAGAGGATAAAATTAGTTGGTGTTTTGAAAGTGCCTGTCACGGCTAAAGTGTTGCATAACTGTTGAAACTCATCTTGCAACTGTTGTTTATTTATTTGCTCAGATAAATTAATTAATAAAGATGTAGTAATGCTATTGGTTTCTGGTTCGGTAATCGTTTTAAGAGAGGTAAGGTCAATGTTTTTGTTTGCAAAAAATTGAGTAACTTGTTTTAAAATTCCTTTTGAATCTTTACCATTAATTTCTACTTCTAAACATTCACTGATAATTGCTTTTATCGGCTGAGTCGTTCTTTTTATTATGGTCAGCAACGCTAAAGAGTGTGCTAATAAAGGTAATCGAGATTCTATTTGATTAATCGCCGATTTATTGCCGCTTAATAGCATTACCAGAGTAAATTCATTACCCAAAATAGCCATACGCGAGTCATCAATGTTGCAACCAAATTCGCTAGTTAATTTCGTTATTTCACTAACAATACCCGTTCTGTCTGTTCCAAGAGCGGTAAATACCAAGTAATGGCTCATATTATCTCAACATATAGGTTATTTTTATTTTATTGTAGTTGGTCTTTTGATGACAATAAAGCGTTAATAAATTCACCCAAGAAAACGTTAATAAAATTAAGCAGGTTTTAGTGAGTAAGCCTTGTGTTTATAACAACAGACAAGTACCATAAACCGCAATAAAAAAAGAGCGCCGATTTTATTTTAAAATTTTCGGAACTTTATAAATAAAACAACATCAAAACGCTCAAATGAAACCAATTTATAACTAATGATGATGAATCTATGGTTATGGTTGACGCTTAAATAACAATAACTGTTGTTAAACATTCGCATTATTGTTTAAACAACAGCAAAGTGTACTTTTTGTATACAGGCTTTATCCCTCAGGAGTTTCAATGGATCGCCGTATTTTAACTATTTCTCTAATAAGCTTATCTCTTGCTGCGTGTAGCAATGTAGAAACACGTAAACAAGCCAAAGGCGATTTCGATTACGTTAATATTAAATCAAGTAACGAATTACAATTACCCGCCGGTTTAGAAAAACCCGCTGAAACAACTTTATATGCCATCCCGGAAGTTAAAAATCAGGGACCGGTAGGTAAGAAAGTTGATATTCGAGCTCCTGCTTTGGTTTTACCATTGGCGTCTGGTAGCCGAATTGACGAATTTGATAAAACTGCTGCTGTTTGGTTTGATAAAGTCGATGATGATCGTGACTTGCGTGAATTATTGATAAAAGCAATTGAAGATTACCTTGGTACTGAAGACGTAACCTTTAGTAGTGCAGATACCGTAAATAACGTCTGGGAATCTGATTGGTTTCATATTGAAGAAGAAAGTGGTTATTTATTTTGGTCAAGCATCGATTTAACTGAAAGTTGGCGCTTTCGTTATTCATTAGTGACTAAGCCACACGGTCGCAGCGTAGGCTTGAATGTTGAATTAATTGATTACATGCATACTTCTGATAAGGGCTCTACCAAAGATATTGATCCTATCGAGCAACAGCGTGTAGAAATGGCGATGATCAATGCAATTACCTCACAATTAGACTACCAATATCGCTTGAATAATCGTGATGATCGTATTGCTCGAGCTAATATGGAAATAGTTACCTTAGGGGAATCAGATAAAGGTGAGCCTGCCTTAATTATTGATTACCCGATTGATGAATTATGGCGCTACTTGCCTGGTTTCTTTGAGCAATATAATTTTAAAGTTACTGACCTTAATGAAGATAAATATTTCTATGAAGTTGAGTATACCCTGATTGAACCAAGCCTTTGGGACTCTATTTGGGGGGATAAAATTCCTGTAGTGAATTTCAAAGATGGCGTTTATCGCTTTAAACTTAAAACTAAAGGGACTCAAACCTCATTAGTAATTCAAGATGATGATAAACAGATATTATCTAAAGAACTCCTTGAAGAAAATTTTGAAGTGTTAGAGCCGGCGTTATCGTTTAGATAATAAATCTGCTGCGCATCTTTATATAATAAAAAAAGCAGGTAACTTGTTACCTGCTTTTTTTTAATCTCTTCTTAACTGAAGGAGGTCGCATATATCGCTCCGCTCGTGGGGGATGACGTGCATGGAAGCACTAATGCCGCGATGGCATGGATGCCAAGGAGCGGTGACGGTGTATTTTCTCTACTTAGGCAATTGAACCTGTATTATTATGTTACACCCAGCACTTTGAATATTATCCTTAATTGGTATAACTTGTTATATGATAAGTTCTTAACTTTGGGGGAAATAATTTGAATCTTTCATTTCAACAGACCCTTTTACGATTATGGAATTTGGCCTGTTTTGAAATAACACGGGTGTTCCAAACCAAGAGTGGTTTATTAGCATTATTTGCATTTTTACTGGTTTGGTTTTTGATCTTATACTACCCAGTTAATTCCGCTTTCGAATTCATTTCCTCACCATTATTTAAAGACGTGGCTAAAAAAATGTTCGGCGCTTTAGGCTTATCTGCATTATTAAGTTGGCCCGTTCCTGAGCTTGCTATTTATTGGCTGATTGCTCTTTATATTTTTCCAATATTTACCATTGTTATTACAAGTGACCAAACATGTGCTGATAGAGAAAGAGGAACCTTACGGTTTATTTCTTTACGGGCAACTCGTGGTGAAATAGTCTTGGGCCGTTTTTTAGGGCAGCTTGTGATCATGGCTTGTCTTATCGGCTTAAGTTTAGTAGCTACTGTGTTGATGGCTACTCTTCGTGATAGTCAGTTACTCTCTTTTGGAGTACTTAAAGCGAGTCAGCTGTACTTTCAGTTAGTTATCTTAGTTTTACCGTTTATCGCGTTAATGACTTTGTTTAACAGCTTCACCACGTCGTCAAAAAAAGTGGTGTTATTTAGCGTCATTTTATTTGGCTTGGGGCCAATGATTATCAGCCTTGTGGAATATAGCTTACCCATTTTAGGTTATTTAGAGTATTTAATACCTGGAACACAAATTTATGATGTGATTAATTCACAAGAGCAGGGCTTAAGTATTTACGTGCTGCCGCTGAGCCAAATGATGGTTTTTCTCTGCTTAGCTTACGTTAAAATGAAACGGAGTTCGTTATGAGTGCTTTAATCGAAGTGTCAGAGTTGCATAAATATTTCGGTGATAAACATGCCTTAAATAATGTTGAGTTTGAAATAAACAAAGGTGAGCCTATTGCATTAGTTGGTCCAAATGGTGCTGGTAAAACAACCCTGCTAAGTATTTTATGTGGTTATATTAAACCTAGTCGTGGCAAAGTCTCGGTGTTTGGGGATGAGCCGGGAAAGCGAGGTAATTTATCACGTTTGGCTGCTTTACCCCAAGACGCGCAATTGGATCCACGCTTTTCGGTTGCTAAACAATTAACGTTTTATGCACAGTTGCAAGGGTACACTAAAGCTCAGGCAAAGATGGAAGCACAAAGAACGTTAAAATTAGTCGGTTTAGAAGACTCTATAAATGAAAAGCCAAGTGCATTATCACATGGTATGCGCAAGCGAGTGACGATTGCTCAAACCTTGATTGGTGACGCTGAAATTGTGATTTTAGATGAAGCTACTGCAGGTTTAGACCCGCATAATGCACGTGAAATTCGCTCACTTGTTGCACAGCTTTCAAGTCAAACAACCTTTATCCTAAGTTCTCATGATTTGAGCGAATTGGAGCGCTTATGTAACAGAGTACTTTATTTAGATAATGGCTGCTTACAACAACATCAGACATTAACCAATCTAATAGATACTCAATTTATCACCTTACGCATGTCTAAACAGCATGATGAGTTAATACCAGCGTTGCAAAGGTTTCCGCAAATTACACAGGTGATTAATAGCCAGGATAAAGAATATTTAATTTCATTTAATGCCGATGAAAGTGACGCTGCGTTAGACATACAAATTTTACAGTTATGTCATCAAAAAGGTTGGTTATATCGCCAGTTAATTAATGGCAAAACATTGGAAAACCAGTTATTCAATTAAAGTGAATAACTGCCTATTATAGTTCCTGCTAATATCAATAGGCCGGCATAACTACAATAAACTCAGTATATTTTTCATCAATAATATTGAAACTAATCTTGCCTTTTTGCGCTTCAGTCATTAGTTTAGCTGAGTAGGCACCAAGTCCTGAACCACGAATATGGTTTGAAGTTGAATATTTTTCAAATAAAGTATCGCGAAGATCCTTTGGTATCGCTCCTCTATTAAAAAGTTTAAATTCAATCTCATCCTTTTGTTCTGAAATAGTAATGCTTATCTCTTCATTGTCTGGAGAGGCTTCAACGGCATTTTTAATTAGATTATTAAAGATTGATAAACACAGTAGTTCTTCAGCATCCATGTAAGTAGACCGCTGGGCTGATTCTACATTGAAACTGATATTTTTCTTCGCTGTCAAACTACTTACCGCTTTTATTGCCATATCAACTAATTTGTTTAGATCGACCATGTCAGGAGACAGTGGATAGGTGCCATTTTCAATTTTAAAAATATCTAACGTATTATTTATCATGCTCAATACATTGTTGGTTGATTCTTCAATAGAGCGTGCGGCAGCCTTATCTGCAATTTTTGGTAATTCAAAGAGAATAACGCCAAGTGGACCTTTTAAATCATGATGAGTCAGTTTTTCAATATCTTCGCGTAATTTTGCATTTTCTATTAAGGTATCAACTTGATTCTCCAGCGCTATTTGACTTTCATGCAAGGTAACATGAGTATTCACTCTGGCTTTGAGTATTTCCGGTTGCAAAGGTTTGGTGATGTAATCGACAGCCCCTAAAGTAAAACCACGGGTTACATCGGCAACCTCTGCTTTGGCAGTTAAGAAAATTACCGGTATATTCTTTGTTGCGTCATTGTTTTTAATTTCTTTACATACATCATAGCCATCCATTTCAGGCATCATAATATCTAGTAAAATCAAATCTATATTAGGATCTGCCAGGGCAATCTTAAGCGCTATTTTACCATTAGTAGCAGCCTTGACCTTGTACTTATCTTTTAATAACGCCGAGGCGAGATCGATATTGCCAGGTTCGTCATCGACAACAAGTATGGTATTTTTCTTAGAAGGTTCTGTCGTCATCGTTAAATTGAATTCACTCCGAGTAAAGTGTTAGCTAGTAAGTTAAATCTATTGCTAATTTCATGATAAAGCAATATTTATTCTAGCAGGTGCGAGAAAATGGCTACGCCATAACGCGCGAACAAGTTCACGCCAAGCACACCTCTACTGTGATTGCTGAGAATTCATTCGGACGGTATGCTCGAAGAGCGGACGCTAAAGTAATAAATATAGCTGCATCAACTAGACGTCGAAATACTACGTCCCTATAATTTCGACATACTTTCATCCCTGAAAGTAAAAAAGGCTGCAAATGCAGCCTTTAGATAAACAATTATTATTGCTTATTTATGTGAGCTTAACGGCGTAAACTCTTTATTTAATTCACCAGTGTAGTTTTGGCGTGGACGGCCAATTTTTTGACCTGGTTGAGTTAACATCTCATCCCAGTGTGCACACCAGCCAACAGTACGTGACATAGCAAAAATTACTGTGAACATACTGGTTGGAATACCGATAGCTTTTAAAATGATACCTGAGTAGAAGTCTACGTTAGGGTATAATTTTTTCTCAACGAAGTAAGGGTCTTCAAGCGCTACTTTTTCAAGAGCCATAGCTACATCTAATAATGGATCTTCAACACCAAGTTCAGTTAATACTTGGTGACACGTTTCGCGCATTACTGTGGCACGTGGGTCAAAGTTTTTATAAACACGGTGGCCAAAGCCCATTAAGCGGAACGGGTCAGCTTTATCTTTTGCTTTAGCTACGAACTCATCGACACGATCAACACTGCCAATTTCTTCAAGCATAGTTAAACATGCTTCGTTTGCTCCGCCGTGAGCAGGGCCCCAAAGTGATGCAACACCCGCAGCTATACATGCATAAGGGTTAGCGCCAGATGAACCGGCTAAACGAACAGTTGATGTTGAAGCATTTTGCTCGTGATCAGCATGAAGGATGAAAATACGATCCATCGCTTTTGCAAGAGTAGGGCTTACTTTGTATTCTTCAGCAGGTACAGAGAACATCATGTGCAAGAAGTTTTCCGCGTAAGATAAATCATTACGTGGATAAACAAAAGGTTGGCCGATACTGTACTTATAAGCCATAGCAGCAATAGTTGGCATTTTAGCCACTAAACGATGTGAACAGCGTTTACGTTGTTCTGCATCAGTAATATCTAAGTCTGAATGATAGAACGATGATAAAGCACCAACAACACCACAAACCATTGCCATAGGGTGAGCATCGTGCATGAAACCACGGAAAAAGTTAGCTAACTTTTCATGTACCATTGTGTGGTTAGTAATGATCTTTACAAAATCATCATATTGTTCTTGACTCGGAGCCTGACCATTAAGAAGAACATAACAAACTTCTAAGTAATCGGCATTATTGGCTAAATCATCAATTGCATAGCCGCGGTGCTGTAAAACACCTTTGCCACCGTCAATAAATGTAATTTCTGATTCACAAGACGCTGTAGCTAAAAAGCCAGGGTCATAAGTAAAGTAGCCATTGCTGCCTAATGTACGAATATCGATAACGTCGTTGCCAGCAGTACCTGATAAAATTGGTAATTCTGTGATCTCATTGCCATTAATGCTCAGAGTGGCTTTATTCTCAGCCATAGTTCATCCTCTATCTATCGTTATAGTTATAAAACTCATGATTTTGTGTGCTCATTCTGGGCCGAGCAAGCAAACTTAAACATTTGCAATTGTATTCAATTACAGCTGAAAAACATTAATGTAAATCAAATGTTCTGAAAACTTAGTCACTAATCATGAATATAAAATTGCCCGTATTCTACTCTAAGTAGGGGGTAGAAAGTCAATTTAAAACTTTATTTGTTGAAAGAAAATAATACTTTTGGATGATATTTGTACGAAAGGGAAACAAAGTCAGAGCAAAGTGCAATAAAACCTTAGTTAAAATTGTAATTGAATGTGTAGACCTATATAATTCCCCCGATCTGTTATGGCTTTGGGGTTTCTACTAATATTTGCCATAATAGGTTATTTAATATAATAAACTTTTATTAAAAGATAAAAACTTTTTACTAAAGTAGAGTATCTTTTTGTTTTCTTATTATGGAAAATAAAAAGATACAATAAATAACAATAGTTTGATACATAACTTTTTAGGCAAAGAACTGTGAAAAAACAAAGACCTGTAAATCTTGATTTATCAACAATCAATTTACCGGCAGCCGGTAAAGCCTCAATTCTACATCGTGTAAGCGGTGTAATGATGTTTTTCGCTGTAGGTATTTTAATTTGGACCCTTTCTGTATCTCTTTCTTCTGAAGCCGGTTTTAACTCGGTCAAAGAATGTTTAGATGGTGGATTCTTCAAATTCATCATGTGGGGCATTATCTCTGCTCTTACTTATCACTTTGTTGGCGGTATTCGTCACTTAATTATGGATCTAGGTCATCTAGAAGAGAAAGGTTCAGGGCAAACTAGTGCCAAGTTCGTTATCGCTCTTTGGATCATATTATCTGTAGTAGCAGGAGTTTGGTTATGGTAGGCAATATCGCAACTTTAGGGCGCAACGGTGTTCACGATTTTATCTTGATCCGTGCCAGCGCAATCGTTTTGGCTTTATATAGCATCTTTATGATGTGCTTCTTTATATGTACCCCGGAAGTAACTTATGAAGCTTGGTCAGGTTTATTTTCAAACCTAGGCATGAAAATTTTTACAATACTTGCTGTTATAGCAGTACTTTTCCACGCATGGATTGGTATTTGGCAGGTATTAACAGACTACGTTAAGAACGTTAAGTTACGTGGTTTATTACAATTTATCTTTACTATTACGCTATTCGTATATGTATTAGCTGTATTATTAACAGTGTGGGGTGTTTAAGTGAACAACGTTCCAGTTCGTGAATTTGATGCCGTAGTAATCGGCGCTGGTGGTGCAGGTATGCGCGCCGCATTAGCAATTACTGAATCAGGTAAATCTTGTGCCTTGATTTCAAAAGTTTTCCCAACTCGTTCCCATACGGTATCTGCGCAAGGTGGTATCACTGTTGCACTAGGTAACGCGCATGAAGATCATTGGGAACAACACATGTACGATACCGTTAAAGGCTCTGACTTTATTGGTGACCAAGACGCAATCGAATACATGTGTAAAACCGGTCCAGAAGCAATCATTGAATTAGAGAAAATGGGTTTACCTTTCTCTCGTACCGAAGAAGGTAAAATTTACCAACGTCCATTTGGTGGTCAATCTAAAAACTTTGGTGGCGAACAGGCGGCTCGTACAGCAGCTGCAGCTGACCGTACAGGTCATGCACTTCTTCACTGTTTATACCAACAGAACGTTAAAAACAAAACTAACGTTTATTCTGAGTGGTATGCATTAGATTTAGTTAAAAACGATGACGGCAACGTTGTTGGTTGTACTGCAGTTTGTATAGAAACGGGTGAAGTTGTTTACTTTAAATCTCGTGCAACAGTATTAGCAACTGGTGGTGCAGGTCGAATTTTTGCATCAACAACTAATGCTCACATTAACACTGGTGACGGTGTTGGTATGTCACTTCGTGCTGGCGTGCAAATGCAAGATATGGAAATGTGGCAGTTCCACCCAACCGGTATCGCTGGTGCGGGTGTACTTGTTACTGAAGGTTGTCGTGGTGAAGGTGGTTACCTTCTAAATAAAGACGGCGAACGCTTCATGGAACGTTATGCCCCTAACGCAAAAGACTTAGCTGGCCGTGACGTTGTTGCTCGTTCAATGATGACAGAGATTCGTGAAGGTCGCGGTCTTGACCATCCACAATTTGGTAAGCACATTCAACTGAAACTTGATCACTTAGGTCGTGAGACTCTTTACAAGCGTCTACCAGGTGTGTGTGATTTATCGAAAACATTTGCTCACATTGATCCTGCTGAAGCGCCAATTCCAGTTATTCCTACGTGTCACTACCAAATGGGTGGTGTGCCTTGTAACGTTAACGGTCAAGCATTATCAATTGGTGCTGATGGCACTGAAACGGTTGTTGAAGGTTTATTTGCTGTTGGTGAAATCGCTTGTGTATCTGTACATGGTGCGAACCGCTTAGGTGGTAACTCATTACTTGACTTAGTGGTATTTGGCCGTGCGGCGGGTAACTTCTTAGGTACTTACCTAAATGACACGCAAAGCGGTAAAGATGCATCACAATCTGATTTAGACGCAGCCCTTGCTCGTTACAATCGTTGGGAAGGCAGTGAGAAGGGCGAAGATCCTACTCAAATCCGTAAAGACCTGCAAAACTGTATGCAAATGAACTTCTCGGTATTCCGTGAAGGTGAAGCTATGGCGCAGGGCATGAAAGAGTTAACGGAAATCCGTGAACGCTTGCAACATGCTAGATTAGATGACAAGTCTTCTGAATTTAACACGCAACGCATTGAATGTTTAGAATTAGATAACTTAATGGAAACTGCTTTCTGTTCTGCCAAAGCTGCAAACTTCCGTACAGAATCTCGTGGTGCTCATGCCCGTCAAGATTTCACTGAACGTGATGATGCAAATTGGTTATGTCACTCAATTTACTCTCCTGCAAATGAAGAGATGAGTAAACGTGATGTGAACATGGAACCCGTACACCGTGATGCTTTCCCACCGAAAGCTAGAACTTACTAAGGAGTTGTTGACATGAATCAGAAGTTTTCAATTTATCGCTACAACCCTGATGTTGATGCAAAGCCTTACATGAAAGAGTACTCTCTGGAAGTTCCAGAAGGCTCTGACATGATGGTATTAGACGCTCTTATTTTATTAAAAGAGCAAGACTCTACATTATCTTTCCGTCGTTCATGTCGTGAAGGTGTATGTGGTAGTGACGGGTTAAACATGAATGGTAAAAATGGCTTAGCGTGTATCACGCCATTATCAGACGTAAAAGCAAATGTAATCGTTTTACGTCCATTACCGGGTTTACCAGTGGTACGTGATTTAATTATTGATATGACCCAGTTCTATAATCAATATGAAAAAATCAAACCATACTTAATTAACGATGGTCAAAATCCTCCAGCTCGTGAACACCTTCAATCTATTGAAGAGCGTGACAAGCTTGATGGGTTATACGAGTGTATTTTATGTGCTTGTTGTTCAACATCTTGTCCATCATTCTGGTGGAATCCAGATAAATTTATCGGACCTGCAGGTTTGTTACATGCTTATCGTTTCCTAATCGATAGCCGTGATACTGCAACTGATGAACGTTTAGACAACTTACAAGACGCTTACAGCGTTTTCCGTTGTCACGGCATCATGAACTGTGTTGACGTATGTCCTAAGGGTTTAAACCCTACTAAGGCCATTGGTTCAATCAAATCAATGTTGCTACAAAGAGCGGTATAACTAAATACACTGATACTTAGTTTTGATAGCTAATTATTATAAGGTATATCGCCAGACTCATTTTATGGGTCTGGCATTTTAGTTTTACTAGGTTGATCAATAACATTTTTTAACCAAATATAGACAGCGGTTATACGTTATTGGTTTTGTTGCTGTTATCCATAGGAACAGGCAATGCCCGAAGGTGCAATGAAGGCTTGGTTAGAGTCTTCCCATTTCAGCGGTAATAACGCTGAATATATTGAAGAGTTATACGAATCATATCTTGAAAATGCTCATTCTGTATCAGATGAGTGGCGCAAGGTATTTGACGAACTTGAAAAAATCGATGGTGTAGAAGTTGAAACGAACCACTCAGTGGTACGTAACGAGTTCCGCCAACTTGCTAAAGAAGGTGTAAAACATGTAACTGTTGGCGCTGAATCAGATGCTAAACAAGTACGCGTTTTACAGTTAATTAATGCCTATAGATTCCGCGGTCATCAGAACGCTAATCTTGATCCATTAGGTATTTGGAAGCGTGAACGTGTTCGCGATCTTGAGTTGACCCACCACGATTTATCCAAGTCTGAATTTGATAAAGAATTTAACGTTGGTTCCTTAGCCGTAGGCGTTGAGTCAATGAAGTTAGGTGATATTTATAAAACGTTAGAGAAAACTTATTGTGGCTCTATCGGTGCAGAATACATGCACATCACTTCAACTACTGAAAAGCGTTGGTTACAACAACGTCTTGAATCAGTGCAATCACAAGCTAATTTCAGCAAAGCAGAAAAAACTGAAATATTAAAAGACTTGATTGCTGCTGATGGTTTAGAAAAATACTTAGGCGCAAAATTCCCAGGTGCAAAACGGTTCTCATTAGAAGGCGGCGATAGCTTAGTTCCAATGTTGAAGCAGTTAATCACTCGCGCTGGTGAACATGGCACAAAAGAAGTCGTACTTGGTATGGCTCACCGTGGTCGCTTAAACGTTTTAGTAAACGTGATGGGTAAAAACCCAAGCAAACTATTTGATGAATTCGCTGGTAAAGTTGATCAAATTGGTTCAGGTGATGTTAAGTACCATCAAGGTTACTCTTCTGATTTTGTTACCCCTGGTGGTAACGTACATTTAGCTCTAGCATTTAATCCATCTCATCTTGAGATTGTTAACCCTGTAGTTATTGGTTCTGTACGTGCACGTTTAGACCGTCGTGATTGTGATAAGGGTGACTTAGTTTTACCTATTACCATTCACGGTGACTCAGCAATTGCTGGTCAGGGTGTTGTACAAGAAACCTTTAATATGTCACAAGCTCGTGCATATAAAGTAGGTGGTACTATTCGAGTTGTGGTGAATAACCAAGTTGGTTTCACTACGTCTAAACCTGAAGATACTCGCTCAACAGAATACTGTACTGACATCGCGAAAATGGTACAGGCACCAATTTTACATGTTAATGGTGACGATCCTGAAGCGGTTGTTTTAGCCACTCAAGTTGCCCTTGATTATCGCAACACGTTTAAACGTGATGTTGTGATTGATTTAGTGTGTTATCGCCGTCATGGTCATAACGAAGCTGATGAGCCAAATGCAACTCAGCCATTAATGTATCAAAAAATTAAAACTCATCCGACTCCGCGACAAATGTACGCTGATCAATTAGATGCAGAGCGCACACTTAGCTCTGCTGAATCTAAAGAGTTGGTTGAATATTACCGTAAGTTGCTCGATGAAGGTCAATGTACAGTAGAACAATGGCGACCAATGACTGAACATTCAGTTGATTGGACTCCGTTTATTGGTCATGACTGGGATGATGAGTACGATCATAAAATTGATCTTACTAAATTAAAATCATTAGCAACTGATATTAGCTCATACCCTGAAGAGCATAAATTACAATCACGTGTTAAGAAAATATACGATGATCGTAAGAAAATGGCCGCAGGCGAAAAATTACTTGATTGGGGTATGGCTGAAAATTTAGCTTACGCTTCTATTGTTGATTCTGGTGAGCGTGTTCGCATTACCGGCCAAGATGCTGGCCGAGGAACATTTTTCCATCGCCATTCAGTACTTCATAATCAAGACGATGCTTCAACCTACTTGCCTTTACAAAACCTAAGTAAAGACCAAGGCCCATTTGAAGTATACGACTCAGTATTATCTGAAGTTGCTGTACTAGCCTTTGAATACGGTTATACCACAGCAGAGCCAAGCGGTTTAACTATTTGGGAAGCGCAGTTTGGTGATTTTGCCAACGGTGCACAAGTTGTGTTTGACCAATTCATTTCTTCGGGTGAACAAAAGTGGGGCCGTTTATGTGGCTTAACTATTTTACTACCACATGGTTATGAAGGCCAAGGTCCTGAACATTCATCTGCTCGATTAGAGCGTTTCTTACAATTATGTGCAGATCACAACATGCAAGTATGTGTGCCATCTACCCCGGCGCAAGTATTTAATATGTTACGTCGCCAAGTGGTGCGCCCAATGCGTCGTCCATTAATTGTAATGTCGCCTAAATCATTACTTCGTCATCCTTTAGCTGTTTCTTCATTAGAAGAATTGGCCGATGGCACTTATCACAACGTGATTGGTGAAATTGATGAGTTAAAAACTAAAGATGTTACTCGTGTTGTTATGTGTTCAGGTAAGGTTTACTACGAACTATTAGAGCAACGCCGTAAAAATGACCAGAAGGACGTAGCAATTGTTCGTATTGAACAGTTATATCCGTTCCCTGAAGCAGAATTGAAAGACGTTTTCGCACAATATCCAAACGCGAAAGATTTCGTTTGGTGTCAAGAAGAACCGCAAAACCAAGGCGCATGGTACTGTAGTCAGCACCATTTCCGCAGCACGATCCCTGCAGGCTCTACTTTGACTTATGCCGGTCGCACAGCGTCAGCGGCACCAGCGTGTGGCTATATGTCTTTGCATGTGAAAGAACAGCAAGCATTAGTGAATGATGCGTTAACTATTAATAAAGCTTAACTTAAAAAATTTAAGCGATTTGAATATAAGATTTCTAAGGAATAAAAATGACAACTGAAATTAAGGTTCCAGTTTTGCCAGAATCAGTTGCTGACGCAACAGTAGCTACATGGCACGTACAAGTTGGTGATGCAGTAACTCGTGATCAAATATTAGTGGATATTGAAACTGATAAAGTAGTTTTAGAAGTAGTGGCTCTTGAAGATGGCGTTATTTCTGCTATCAATGAAGAAGAAGGCGCAACTGTATTAGGCGACCAAGTCATTGGTGTTATTGCCGCAGCTGACGCAAAAGCAGCACCTGCTGACACAACAGCTAAATCTGCAAGTTCTGCTCCAACAGCTGCAGCGAAAGTAATTGATATTAACGTACCTGTTTTACCTGAATCAGTAGCTGATGCAACTGTTTCAACTTGGCATGTTAGCGAAGGTGAAACGGTTTCTCGCGACCAAAACCTTGTTGATATTGAAACTGACAAAGTTGTTCTAGAAGTTGTAGCGCAAGAAGATGGTGTAATTGGCAAAATTATTCACGCTGAAGGCGATACCGTATTAGGCGATCAAACAATTGGTCAGTTAAATGCTGGTGCTGTTTCTGCTCCAGTTGCTGCTGCAGCTGAAGAAACTGCTGGTGATGACCTTGCTAGCCCATCTGTACGTCGTTTATTAACTGAAAATGGATTATCTGCTAGCCAAGTTAAAGGCTCAGGTAAAGGCGGTCGTATTTCTAAAGAAGACGTTGAAGCACACTTAGCTGCTGCAAAAGCGCCTAAGGCTGCTGCTAAAGCTGCACCTGCAGCAACGGCTCCAGTTGTTGCCGCAGGCGAGCGTAGCCAAAAACGTGTTCCGATGACACGTTTACGTAAAACTATTGCCAACCGTTTATTAGAAGCGAAAAACTCGACGGCCATGCTTACTACATTTAACGAAGTAAACATGAAGCCAATTATGGATCTTCGTAAGCAATATAAAGACTTATTTGAAAAGACTCATGATACTCGCTTAGGTTTTATGTCGTTCTACGTAAAAGCAGTAACTGAAGCACTTAAACGCTTCCCAGCTGTAAACGCGTCAATTGATGGTGACGATATTGTATATCACAATTTCTTCGACATCAGCATTGCAGTTTCGACACCTCGTGGTCTAGTAACTCCAGTGTTACGTGATGCTGACCAGTTAGGTATGGCTGGTATCGAAAACGGTATCCGTGATTTAGCTATCAAAGGTCGTGACGGCAAGTTAACGATGGACGAAATGATGGGCGGTAACTTCACAATCACTAACGGTGGTGTGTTTGGTTCATTAATTTCAACGCCTATCTTAAACTTACCGCAAGCGGCAATTTTAGGTATGCATAAAATCCAAGACCGCCCGATGGCAGTAAATGGTAAAGTTGAAATCTTACCTATGATGTACTTAGCATTATCTTACGATCACCGTCTTATCGATGGTAAAGAGTCAGTTGGTTTCCTAGTAACGATTAAAGAATTACTAGAAGATCCAGCTCGTTTACTTTTAGATATCTAATCGTTTTAAGTAATGTGTGAAGTTAAAAGCCGCTGTAACTAGCGGCTTTTTACGTTAAGGGACTAACGTATGCAAGTCGCCATGGATGGTAAAAGACTTGTAAAGTATATGGATTTTAAAATAAAAATCCAAGACCGTGCAATATGGGCCGTTAATGGTAAAGTTGAAATATTACCTATGATGTACTTAGCATTATCTTACGATCACCGTCTTATCGATGGTAAAGAGTCAGTTGGTTTCCTAGTAACAATTAAAGAATTACTAGAAGATCCAGCTCGTTTACTTTTAGATATCTAATTTGTATCTAAATTAATTACGTTGAAAGCCGCTACTTTAGCGGCTTTTTTGTAGCCTGATTTTGAAAAAATACCTGTTATAGAGGCTCCTCTTCTATTATATGACGGCATAAAGATTCTTGATACAATTAAACGTCATCCTGTGCGAGCTTAAGCGAGACACGGGAGCTCCTGAAGCGATCTGTGTTTTTAACGGGGGTTAATTTCTTCATTGACGTGGCTCTATACAGTTAATGGCTCGCTCTTTTGATTGAAAACAACACAATATTTTATAATTTAATTATCAGTATTAGACTAAAGTTTTATACTCTAAAAACCGCATCTTTAAAGCCTTTTGTCGTTATTTAATTCTTAAATGCAAATATTAGTCGCTAATGTGTAACTTAGGCTTTAATCAGGTGCCTTTTCACTATATAATCATCGCAAATTTATAATCTGTTAGTGTAATTACTCAGTATGTTTTTACTGGCTAAATACATTAGCTCCATTTCAAAAAAGCAATTGGGAAACATCATGAATTTACATGAGTATCAAGCGAAACAATTATTCGCTGAATATGGTTTACCGGTTTCTGAAGGTTTCGCTTGCGATACACCTCAAGAAGCTGCAGAAGCTGCGGACAAAATTGGCGGAGACATGTGGGTTGTTAAAACTCAGGTTCACGCTGGTGGTCGCGGTAAGGCTGGAGGCGTTAAGCTAGTTAAAACTAAAGAAGAAATCAAAGACTTCGCACAAAACTGGTTAGGTAAAAACTTAGTTACTTACCAAACAGATGCAAATGGCCAACCGGTTTCAAAAATTTTAGTTGAAAGCTGTACAGATATCGCTAACGAATTATATCTAGGTGCAGTTGTTGACCGTGGTACTCGCAAAGTTGTTTTCATGGCATCTACTGAAGGTGGTGTTGAGATTGAAACTGTTGCTGAAGAAACTCCTGAATTAATTCACAAAGCTGAAATCGACCCTCTTGTAGGTCCACAAGCTTACCAAGCTCGTGAATTAGGTTTCAAGTTAGGTTTAAACCCTACGCAAATGAAGCAATTTGTTAAGATCTTTATGGGTCTTGGTAAAATGTTCAACGATTTCGATTTCGCATTATTAGAAATCAACCCGTTAGTAATTACAGACGAAGGTAATCTTCACTGTTTAGACGGTAAAATTGGTATCGATGGTAATGCTTTATACCGTCAACCAAAAATCCGTGAAATGCACGATCCATCTCAAGAAGATGAGCGCGAAGCGCACGCTGCACAGTGGGAATTAAACTACGTAGCCCTAGACGGAAACGTTGGTTGTATGGTTAACGGTGCTGGCCTTGCAATGGGTACTATGGATATCGTTAACTTACACGGCGGCAAGCCAGCTAACTTCTTAGATGTTGGCGGCGGAGCTACTAAAGAACGTGTTGCTGAAGCATTCAAAATCATTTTATCAGACGACAACGTTAAAGCTGTTTTAGTTAACATCTTTGGTGGTATCGTTCGTTGTGACATGATTGCTGAAGGTATCATTGATGCAGTTAAAGAAGTAGGCGTTAAAGTTCCAGTTGTTGTACGTTTAGAAGGTACTAACGCTGAAGCTGGTCGTGAAGTATTAGCAAGCTCTGATGTAAACATCATCGCTGCTGAATCATTAACTGATGCTGCACAAAAAGTTGTAGCTGCTGCGGAGGCTAAATAATGTCTGTATTAATTAACAAAGACACTAAAGTAATCTGTCAAGGTTTCACTGGTGGTCAAGGTACATTCCACTCTGAGCAAGCAATTGCTTACGGTACGCAAATGGTTGGTGGTGTATCACCAGGCAAAGGCGGTCAAGAACACTTAGGTTTACCAGTATTCAACACTGTACGTGATGCTGTTGAAGCGACTGGCGCAACTGCTACAGTTATCTACGTTCCTGCACCTTTCTGTAAAGATGCTATCTTGGAAGCTATCGATGCTGGTATCGAGTTAATCGTTACTATCACTGAAGGTATTCCTACGTTAGACATGGTAGATGTGAAAGTTAAACTTGAACAATCAGGCGCCCGTATGATCGGTCCTAACTGTCCAGGTGTTATCACTCCAGGTGAGACTAAAATTGGTATCATGCCAGGTCACATCCACTTACCAGGTAAAGTAGGTATCGTTTCTCGCTCTGGTACATTAACGTACGAAGCCGTTAAACAAACTACAGATGCAGGTTTCGGCCAATCTACTTGTGTAGGTATTGGTGGTGACCCTATCCCAGGTACTAACTTCATCGACGTTTTAGAAATGTTCGAAAACGATCCACAAACTGAAGCAATCGTAATGATTGGTGAAATTGGTGGTACTGCTGAAGAAGAAGCTGCGGAATACATCAAAGCTAACGTTACTAAGCCTGTTGTTTCTTACATTGCTGGTGTTACTGCACCTGAAGGTAAGCGTATGGGTCATGCTGGCGCAATTATCGCCGGTGGTAAAGGTACTGCTGACGAGAAATTCGCTGCCCTAGAAGCTGCTGGTGTTAAAACAGTTCGCTCTCTAGCAGACATCGGTGTTGCTCTTAAAGAGAAAACAGGCTGGTAATAACCGCTTGTTAACACTGTAAAGAGGTCGCGAAAGCGGCCTTTTTTGTGTCGGGCAAAGGTACTGCTGACGGCTAATGTGAAAATTGGCTACTCTAGAAGCTGCTGGTGTTAAAACAGTTCGCTCTCTAGCAGACATCGGTGTTGCTCTTAAAGAGAAAACAGGCTGGTAATAACCGCTTGTTAACACTGTAAAGAGGTCGCGAAAGCGGCCTTTTTTGTGTCGGGCAAAGGTACTGCTGACGGCTAATGTGAAAATTGGCTACTCTAGAAGCTGCTGGTGTTAAAACAGTTCGCTCTCTAGCAGACATCGGTGTTGCTCTTAAAGAGAAAACAGGCTGGTAATAACCGCTTGTTAACACTGTAAAGAGGTCGCGAAAGCGGCCTTTTTTGCCTATATGGACATAGGTATGTCGTGTTTTCAGGGATGAAAAAGAGCGACGGTTTTTGGCAAAGGTACTGCTGACGGCTAATGTGAAAATTGGCTACTCTAGAAGCTGCTGGTGTTAAAACAGTTCGCTCTCTAGCAGACATCGGTGTTGCTCTTAAAGAGAAAACAGGCTGGTAATAACCGCTTGTTAACACTGTAAAGAGGTCGCGAAAGCGGCCTTTTTTGTGTCGGGCAAAGGTACTGCTGACGGCTAATGTGAAAATTGGCTACTCTAGAAGCTGCTGGTGTTAAAACAGTTCGCTCTCTAGCAGACATCGGTGTTGCTCTTAAAGAGAAAACAGGCTGGTAATAACCGCTTGTTAACACTGTAAAGAGGTCGCGAAAGCGGCCTTTTTTGCCTATATGGACATAGGTATGTCGTGTTTTCAGGGATGAAAAAGAGCGACGGTTTTTGGCAAAGGTACTGCTGACGGCTAATGTGAAAATTGGCTACTCTAGAAGCTGCTGGTGTTAAAACAGTTCGCTCTCTAGCAGACATCGGTGTTGCTCTTAAAGAGAAAACAGGCTGGTAATAACCGCTTGTTAACACTGTAAAGAGGTCGCGAAAGCGGCCTTTTTTTTGCTTCAAGGATGAGGCAATGCAAGCTATTAAGGGGTATGTTTGCCGATGGCTTAGTAAAGGTACAGCTGATGTATTAGTAGAAATTCTAAGGAATTGAACGACCAAAACTGTTGACTCTTAACATATACCCACAATATTTATATAACAACATGATAAGTCGGGGAATATATAACTAATAGATAAATAAAAATTGTTGCAGATAAAAATTCAAAAAAAATATAAGAAAAATTCATCTTTCTTATATAGACATTGTCGCTAAATGCTCTATTGTGCCTATCTGATTGAAATAAATTATAAATTGAATGGAAACTATGAATAAGAGCCTAATTTTATCTTCATTATTATTACTAAGTGCTTGTAGTAATGATGCAGAGAACACAACATCAAAAGTTGCAACTTCTCAACAAATACATGCCTCTAGCATAGTAAAAATAAATTACCCACAAACCTCGAAAGGTGACGTAATTGATAGTTATTTTGGACAGCAAGTTGCTGATCCTTATCGTTGGTTAGAAGATGATCGCAGTGCTGAAACGGCCAGTTGGGTGTCAGCAGAGAACGACGTTACTTTTAATTATTTAAACGATATACCGTACCGCGCAAAACTAAAACAACGTTTGCAAGAGTTATGGAATTTTGAAAAAGTTTCAGCTCCATTTGTTGAAGGTGATTATCAATATTTTTATAAAAACGATGGCCTACAAAACCAGTACGTTGTTTACCGTGAAAAAGATGGGAAGCAAGAAGTGTTTTTAGATCCAAATGAATTTAGCGAAGATGGAACAACGTCTTTGGGCTCGTTAAGTTTTTCTAAAGATGGAACAATTGCTGCTTATTCAATTTCTGAAGGTGGTAGTGATTGGCGTAAAGTCATCATTATTGATGTTGAAACGGGTAAGCAATTAGAAGAAGCATTGGTCGATATTAAGTTCTCGGCGATCTCTTGGTATAAAAATGAAGGTTTTTACTATTCAAGTTATGATAAACCAAAAGGAAGCGAATTGTCGGCAAAAACCGATACCCACAAGCTTTACTACCATCAACTTGGTAAAAATCAAAGCGATGATATTGTCGTTTTTGGCGACATTGCAGAGCAAAAGCGTCGCTATGTGTCGGGTGAAGTAACAGAAGATAATAACTATCTTCTTATTTCTGGTGCCGTATCAACATCTGGTAACGATTTATACATTAAAGATTTAACCAAGCCAAATAGTGAATTAATCACTATTTTAGATCACACTGAATCAGATACTTACCTTTTATATAATGAAGGTAGCAAGTTAATTTTTGTGACCAATTTAAATGCGCCTAATAAAAAGTTAGTTTCAGTTGACGCAAGTATGCCAACCCCAGAAAACTGGAAAGATTTGCTTGCGCAAACAGATAATGTATTAATTCCAAGTGTTGGTGGTGGCAATATTTTCGCCGAATATATGGTAGATGCAACATCTAAGGTGATTCAATATAATCTTAACGGTGAGAAAATACGTGAGCTTGAGTTACCTGGAGTAGGGTCTACCAGTAGCCTTGAGGGTAAAAAAGATGACGAGACATTATATTACTCATTCACAAATTATAATACGCCTTCAACTATTTACAGTTATAACGTAGAGTCTGGAAAATCAGATGTTTACGCAGCTTCAAAAGCAAAGTTTAACAGCTCTGAGTATGTTTCTAAGCAAGTATTTTATACGTCTAAAGACGGAACACAAATACCAATGATCATTACTCATAAAAATGGTATTGAACTAAATGGCAAAAACCCTACATTGTTATACGGTTATGGCGGGTTTAATGCGAGCATGACACCAAGATTTTCAGTAGCAAATGCTGTTTGGATGGAGCAAGGTGGTATTTACGCTGTTGCAAACATTCGCGGCGGTGGTGAATATGGCAAAAGATGGCATGATGCGGGTACACAATTACAAAAACAAAATGTTTTTGACGACTTCATTGCTGCCGGTGAATATTTGATCAATCAAAACTTTACTTCGAATGAGTTCTTGGCAATTCGTGGTGTTTCAAATGGTGGCTTGTTAGTTGCTGCTGTTATGACACAGCGCCCTGATTTAATGAAAGTAGCGTTACCTGCTGTTGGTGTGTTAGACATGCTTAGATACCACACTTTTACATCTGGTGCTGGCTGGGCTTACGATTATGGCAGATCGGATCAGAGCGAAGAAATGTTTAACTATTTGAAAGCATACTCTCCGGTTCATAATGTAAAAGAAGGTGTTTCTTATCCTGCCACTTTAGTTACAACAGGTGATCATGATGACAGGGTAGTTCCTGCCCACTCATTTAAATTTGCTGCGGAATTACAAGCCAAACAAGCAGGAAGCTCACCAGTGTTAATTAGAGTAGAAACAAATGCTGGTCATGGCGCAGGAACACCAGTGTCAAAAACTATTGAGCAATATGCCGATATCTGGGGCTTTACTCTTTATAATATGGGTATAAAAGAGTTGAACTGATTTTTTTTATTGTTCAGTTACAAAATATATTAACGTATAAAGCGGCCAGTTATTTTTAATAACTGGCTTTTCTGTTTATATAAGTTCGCGTTGCTAACTTAACTTTTGCTTCCTCTTTCTTGGTTACCTGATAAAACCTCACTTGATGAGTTAACAACCCGCAAGCGGCCTTTTAGGTCTTAAGTAATCAACCCTTAGGATTTCGTAGATTTGCTCTATTTTTTAACTCCAATACCTTTAATTTGGGTTAGTTCATTGATACTTGCATTGAATATCGGATTAACTCTGAGTAAATGATTTAATAGCCGTTACCCTAGAGTTATACCAATATTTGGCAAACCTTCTTATACCTGTTTTTTGAAGACATTTAGGTTAATAACCTACTCGAGACAAATTTTCTATTTTCATCCCCAGCTTTTGTTTGGGCTGAAAAATCGTTAAATTAATTGTTTCTGATTTATTGGAAGAGCGTAAAATTGATATGTTATAAAGCAAACCAACGGTGACTAATGCACCTAAAACAGCATGTCGATGAATATGATAGTTTTCAATATCAGCAGCACGACCTTCTAAAATAAATGCTGTAGTGTAATTACTTTTAGCAAGACGCGATGCTTGTTGAAATATGCGCCCTGAAATTATTGAAACAATTAAATCAGCCATAGATTTTCTTTCAATTAACAGCCAGTCGTCGATAATGTAATCTCCAAGGGATAACTGTTTAATATCTAACTGAATTTCTTGATTAGTTTCGAGTGTGGTTAAAATGCCAGACGCTTGTTCGCGACAATCCGCAATAATATTAATTTTTTCATCTAACAATCCTTGTTAATAAAATTCTGATCTAATTATAGACAGTTAACGATGTTTTGCTTGCTAGTATCAACGACTGCATGGTTAGGTCATTCAGCAACACCAATAATTGTAAATAAATTACCTTATTTCAACCTTCAAAGGTCTCATTAACGCCTTTTTTGTTCAAGGAATCAACATCCTCCATCGTGTTACAAAAGGATTACACACCAGTCTGTAAAAATGCATAAAATCATACCAATATGTATATTGAATGGTGTGTCAGATGAAAAAGTTAGCTGCCGCAGTAATTGCTATCGTAGTTCTTACCCTGATTATTAAAGCGAATGGCGGATAAAACAAAATTGATAAGCCATAGAGGTTTTCAGTTTGCTTTATATTTAACATTGGCAAATCTATGAGGCTAGTGGGGGACTCGAAAGAATTTCGGTAAATTGATGTTTCTGACGCTTAAGTATTAACAAGTTTGAGAAGAACAGAAAAATGTTCCTGTCACTGAACATTTTTATGCCAATAACAGGAACTACCGTCGATTTATTTTCAGGAATATTAATAGGCTGAAAGCATTAACTTCCTTCCTCTTAATCCTTAATGTAATAACGTTCGGCTAGGGTACCGGACTGATTAGACACTACAATTTGGGTGTTGTTGTCAATTTTTTGAATACCAGATAACACCTCATTTGATGAGTTAACCACTTGTAGGCTACCATTACTAATTGCTTGAATATGTTGATTTATATCATCAACGGTCACTAACAGACCTTTGCCTATGGTTTTGTTTTTATAGTTGATGTCAATGGTTGCTGATTTTAACAAACCGCCGATAATCGATATTTCTTCTGCGCCATATATTGGGTATTTACCCATAACAGGCGCATCAGCAAAGGTTTTGGTACTATGTAATCGAATGCGCACAAACCTTGCTTCCAGTGCAAGTTTGTCAGTGGTATTAGCAATGACATTGTTTGAGGTTTTGTCTGTTACTACTTGATAACTTTCTGAAAAATTATCAAAGGTTTGCTCAAAGTCATTTGCCGTTTCAATACTATATGCCATCGGACCTGGTTCAATCATTGATACGCTTTGCGGCCAGACAATTTCAATATGATCTAGATAATATTCTGCTCCTAAATCTATTTTCCACCAGTGTGGACCTTTGCCCATAGCGTTCCAAATATTCACCTCGTCCATGTCATCAATGTTGCCAGTGATAATGCCATCATTGGCTTTAGCAGCACTCATTACTGGAATATCAATTGGACCAATAGATAACGGAGCAGCTATTTCTGCGCTGGCAGATGTTGCTTTAAACACCGAGATAGCGGCGGCTAAAAATTCATAATCCTGGCTAGTTTTACCATCTTGTGCCAACACCCTGATGATACTACCTGTGCCTAAAGGGTGTGGTAACTGACCATTGATTAAACTCACCTTGCTGTCTCTTGGAAATTCAACTACACGCTCTAGCTGAGCAAATGTGATGCCATCGGGTAGATTATAAACTTTGCCGTTGATGGTATCTATGCCTAATAACGTTGAAGTGATAGCAGTATCAGTACTATTTACTCTGGTTAAAGTAATACTATCTACTACATCACCATTACCATTGCGCGCGATGATATTATTTTCACCTAAACTGAGCGGCACATTTTGCCAAATTATTTTTCTTTCATCGTTAAGGTTTTTTATACCAATTGATTTATCATTAACGATAAGCTCAACCGCTGGTTGATTACTGTAAACCTTAATGTCGACATTGGCCTGACTCCGTTCTTTAAAGCGCCTGCCAGTAATGTAGGTCACATTTTCTTTTGACCAATTAGCCTTGTACCAAAAAAAGGCATCTTTTTTTACTTTTCTGTCGAAACTTACCAGGCCTTTATCATTACGCCCTGGAGTATCGCCTTCATCGCGGTTATCCACGGCGAAATCGGCGAGGACCCATAAAAATTTTCCCCACACATAAGGACGTTGACTTAAGTCTTGCCAGTAGTTTTCATGAAAGATTGCTTGATACTCCTCGCTGTGATCTTGCATTATTGGTTTATCTGTATGAATTTTAGCGCTGGCGCCAGCACCAAATTCACTCAAAGCAATTGGCAAATCAGGGGCATTTTTACGAGATTCATCCATAAATTTACTAAAGTCATTAAAGCCACCATAGTACCAACCATAGTAACGGTTAAACGAAGTGATATCGGTTGTGGTTGCTAAAGGATCTTGTAAAGCTTTTTCGCCAGAGGCTGCAACCGCAGCAGTAGTTAGTCTATTAGGATCTTCTTTTTTTACTAGGTCATTTAATTCTTTCACCAAGCCGCGAGGGTTAGGGCCTGGCTTTAGGGTGATTTCATTAAACAATCCCCAGAACATGATCGCGCTGTGATTATAATTTTGTCTGACTAGTTCAAGCGCTTGTTGTTTCACATTATCGCTAAATTCCTGATTGGTATTGATACGGTTAATCAATGGCACTTCGGCCCAAATGACCAGACCAGTTTCATCAGCGCGGCGATACACATACTCGTCTCGTTGTTGATGACCGAGACGAACACCGGTAGCGCCAAGTTCTAGAATTAATTGAATATCACGTTCATGATCTTGTTCATTCACCGCCGTGCCTTTTTTAGGGAAATCGGCCATGCGATTTAAACCATATAGCGGGTAAGGCTTGCCATTTAAAATAAAGCCTTGATCTTTATCTACGCGGAAATAGCGCAAACCTAGAGCATGGTTTATTTGATCTATTGTTTGGCCATTTTGACGAATAATGACTTCTGCGGTGTATAAGTAGGGGTCATCTAGACCATGCCATAAGTGCGGATTTTTAAGGCTAAGGCTCGATGAGTAAGGTAAGGATTGCTTTGTAGCTAAACTCAGTTGTTCTTCTGATTTTGCTACTATGTTGTTATCCCGATCACGCAGTTGCGCGGTAATACTGATACTTACGTTATCAGTTGATTCATTCACTAACGTGGTGTTGACATCGAGCGTGGCAAGTTGATCAGAAATATTGGTTTGCGACCAGAATACGCCAGAAGAGGCATGGTTTGAATTATCAACATGCACATTGGCACTGCTGATCAGTCTGACCTTACGATACAAGCCGCCAAAAAAGGTAAAATCAGCAGAAAGCGGGGCAACGTTATTATCAATTTCGTTATTAACGGTGACCACTAAGATATTTTCCTGATCAAGTTTAACCTGCTCAGTAATATCAAATCGAAATGCGCCGTAATTGCCTTTATGCGAGCCAACGTTTTTGCCATTGACGTATACGGTAGCTGCGGTGGTCGCACCATCAAAATGAATATAGATTTTTTTATTGTCAAATTGTTGATTTAAGGTAAACGTACGTTTGTATGTGCCAGTACCACGGTAATAATCTCCACCGCCATCCTGGCCATCTTTCGCATTCCAGGTGTGTGGCAGGCTAACATGTTGCCATTTGTTTGCTGGCAAGCTGTGGGCGATATCAGGTTTCGATTTGATGAATAGCCAATTATGATTGAGCGGTTGAATAACTCGTACTTGCTCCACATATGTTGGTTCTGCTATTGGTTCATAGCCGTTATCAAAAAAGAAGAAATAGAGAAACACAGCCAATACAATAGCGCTTAAGCCTGCGAGATACTTGTACATGGTAATACCTGAATTTAAAAATAATACCTTATATTTTCACAGCAAGCTTAACTCTGCCTGAAGTCACAAACTTAATGTCGTTTTTCACATGGAAGTTGTTTCTGCTATGAGCACAATACCACAGGGATGTCATCTGTTAGAGCAATGTACTGGCACAGGAAGTACGTAGGTAGGATAATCGAATTATCGAAAGAGCAATTGCCAGAGATATGATGGAGGAGCCCGTTGCAGTTTGCTTGCCTTTAAATAAAAGAAGAGAGCCGAAGCTCTCTCATTATAACTTGTTAATTTTGTTTTTAGGCAATAGATTTTTGCTGTTCAACGGTTAACGCGGAATCATTTTTTTGCCATAAATTTTCCATTTCCTCCAAAGATTTACCTTTGGTTTCAGGTACCAGTTTCCAGACAAATAACGCAGCCAACAAGCTCATTACGCCATAAATCCAGTAGGCAAAACCGTGATTAAATTGTTCAGTGAGATAACTATTATTATTCATCAATGGGAAACTCCACGATACAATATAATTGGTTATCCATTGTGCCGCTACGGCTATCGACATCGCCATGCTGCGGATTTTATTCGGAAATATTTCAGAGAGTAGCACCCAGCACACTGGACCCCAAGATAAAGAGAAACAGGCAACATAGACTAACATTGCAAGCAATACACCGGTGCCCATTGAGCCATTATAAAAACTAAAGCCAAGAGCAAACATAGCCGTGCCCATCCCTAGCGCGCCAAATATCATTAATGGTTTACGACCATATTTGTCAACGGTAAAAATGGCGACTAAAGTAAACACTACATTGACTGCACCAACCATAATGGTTTGCAGCATAGCCGCATTGGTGCCAGAACCCATGGTTTTGAAAATTTCTGGGGCGTAATAAAGCACCGCGTTAATGCCTATTAACTGTTGAAACATTGACAATAAGATGCCTATCACCACAACTAACATACCAAAAGAAAACAGCTTGCTTGAGGCGTGATGGTTAAACGACTGTTGAATTTGGTTAAATTCAATTTCAGCTTCAGCACTACCGTGAAGTTTTGCCAACGTTTGTTTTGCTTCCTTATTATGGCCTTTTAATGCATGCCAGCGAGGACTTTCAGGAACAGTGAATAAAAGAGTAAAAAAGATAGCGGCCGGGATCATTTCAGAAGCAAACATATAACGCCAGCCAACATTTTGGATCCAGCTGTCATCACCTTGCGAAGCAATTAAGTAGTTAACAAAATAGACCACAATGATACCCGTAACAATTGCCATTTGATTATAAGAAACCAAACGGCCGCGAATATTTGCCGGGGCAATTTCGGCAATATATAGCGGCGATAACATAGACGCCATGCCAACGCCAACACCACCTAAGATCCGATAAAAGATGAATTGTGGTAATGCTTGATGTGAAGCTTCACTGCCTATGGCATAAAAGCCTATTTCTGGAAACGCAGAGCCTAGGGCAGAAATAAAAAATAAAAAGGCACTAACAATAAGCATCTTCTTTCTACCAAAGCGCTGGCTCAGTGTTCCAGCGATGGCGCCACCAATAACACAGCCAATGAGTGCGCTAGATACCAAAGTACCAAGTAAAGAGTTGGACTCATATTCATCCAGCCCTAACGGAGCAATGAAATAAGCGTCAAGTGAACTTACTGTTCCAGAGATCACTGCAGTATCCCAACCAAAGAGCATACCACCAAGGGCGGCAACTAAGGTTAATAGGGTAATGTAGCTCGAACTTTGATTGTTTTGTTGATTTATCATCGTAGCAAAGTGAATCCATAAAAGTTATTTGAGCATATAGCTAACCTGATGGAGCTTAAACCAGCCTGAAATGATGATTCAGGCTTATTTAAGATTGGCTGACTATATTGGTGAAAATATAGTCTGTCATTGCTGGTATTAGCCAGTTCAGTGAATAAACCAGGAGTAATGTGATGGAACCAGTTTTTGAAAATGTGCAAACTAATGAAGGCAGTTCATTTAGTTGTTTTCGGGTTAAGTGTCACGATTTAAATGAAGACCATGACTGGCACTATCATCCGGAATATGAGCTTATCTGGATTATTCGCGGTGAGGGTACTCGATTTGTCGGTGATTGTGTTGAGCCCTATCAATCAGGAGATATGGTGTTAATAGGCCCCAATTTGCCGCATTGCTGGCAAAATTCATATTCCCAGTTCAGTAAAGATTCCGAATTATTGGTTATACAATTTAACTCGAGTTGCTTTGGCGCTGACTTTTTGCAATTACCTGAAGCTGGGTTAATCAGTCGTTTACTTATTAATGCGACAAAAGGCCTGTCAATTTCGGGAAAAACTGCGGTAAAAATATCTAAACAAATGAGCTTTTTGTACCAGCAACAAGGGATGAACAAGTTGCTGTCATTAATTAAAATACTTGATCAACTGGCGAGTTCTGATGAGCTTAAAGTATTAACTACGCCTGAATATGATTTACATTCGAATATTAATAATACTAATTTAAGACGTATAGAAAATATCTACAGTTATGTTAGAACCAACCTTGGTGAAGACATCAATCAGACAGAGATAGCAGGGATCGTTGGTTTAACCACACAAGGATTTAGTCGGTTCTTTAAAAAATATACCGGCCTGACTTTTGTTAAATTTGTCAATATATTAAGAATTAACGAGGCTTGCCGATTACTGGTAAGAGAAAACTTTGATGTTACTCAAATTGCTTATATGTGTGGCTATCAAAACATTTCAAATTTTAATCGTCGTTTTCAGGAAATAAAAGGTTCAACGCCAAGTGATTTTCGAAATGGCTATCGACAAGGCGTGCAACCAATACAGCTAAAAGCTGGTTAATTATATAGCCAGTAACGAAACATAGGTTGTAGAAAAACGGTACTTCTAACAAGTACCATTTTTTTACCTAAATATCAGGCGTTTAATAACAATACTAGTAATTCTTTCGGCCCATGCGCACCATAAGCTAGTGTTTGCTGAATATCAGCCGTTTTTGAAGGGCCAGAGATTAATATCGCGTTAGTCGGTAGATTATCTTGCCACTGTTGCTCGCGGATCAATGATGAAAAATTTGCATAAAGCTGCTCAGCATCGACAATCACCATATGCACAGGGGGAACAAGCGATAAACTTCTGGGCTCAGTTTCTGTTGGCCATAACACGATAGAGCCAGTTGCAGCAATTGCTGCGCGTGAGCTGGTGATCCCTGCAGGCGTTTGATTAAATAGTTTTTCTTTGTTTTCAGCCAGATTAAAGTCAAAAACTTCGGCGTGAATATAACTATCTAGCTCTGCCATTTGCGCCGAATGTGGTGCTTGCATGCCGTATAGCAATGTTCTAATGCCACGTTGTTTTAGTTGTTCACTCACTACTTGCGGGATCTGCTGTTTTTCCAGCTTGATCACTTGCGCATGGTTCGCTTCAAGGTGACCGATAAATTGCTCTACTTGTTGAGTTTTTGACAATTGCTGATACTGATAACTCAGTTCCTCTGGCAGCTTGTCATAATCAGCACCGGCAACTTCTTTTTTAAGTTTATTGATAATGCTGCTCCTGGCGGCATTACTTTTAATTTGGTAATCAGTCGACATTATTTGCCTCCAATGTTTTGTGTCGCAATAGTATTTTGCTGCTGAGCACTGCGAGTTTTATTGCGGGCTTTTATTTTTTCGTGCAACGTTTTTGGCGCCAGTTTAGGCGCGGTGCGCACACTGGTCCATACTCCTACTTTCTTTGGCATCAATTTTCTCAAACGAGTGGCAAACCACATCGAGGTATTGTAGATGAGTGCGTACTTGTGCATTAAGCTCCAACCCTGCCAAATTACCGCTTCGATTTTCTTGCGACCACTACCTTCACCTTTCATCACTGTCGTTTCATCGTTCGCCGGTTTTACACTTTCTTTGCGCAATCGTAGTAACAGTTTAGGGATCGGTATCTTTACCGGGCATACTTCTCCACAGGCACCACAAAGGGAAGAGGCTGTGGGTAAATTGTTGGTGGCTTCAAGGCCTAACATATGCGGTGAGATTATTTTACCAATAGGTCCGGGATATACCGTACCGTATGCATGACCACCAATACGAGTATAAACAGGACAATGGTTCATACAGGCTCCACAACGTATACACTGTAAGGTTTGGCGCAGTTCTTCATCGGCAAAGGCCTGACTACGGCCATTATCTAACAACACCAGATGAACTTCTTGTGGTCCATCTTTTTCATCATTTTGCCGTGGATGGGAAATCATGTTGAAGTAAGTGGAGATAAGTTGTCCGGTAGCGCTGCGAGTCAATAAGCTTAACAAAGGCGGCACGTCATCGAGAAATTCAACCACTTTTTCAATGCCGGTAATCGCGATATGCAAATCGGGTACTGTGGTGCACATTCTGCCGTTACCTTCGTTTTCCACTAAACAAAGAGTACCAGTTTCTGCTACAGCAAAGTTAACCCCAGTAATACCAACATCGGCATTACAGAATTTTTCACGCAATACTCTGCGACCTTCACCGATTAACGCATCAACATCGGTAGTGTGCTTGAAACCTTCGATGTTATCGGCAAACAGATCGGCTACTTGTTTTTTGTTTTGGTGGATCGCTGGCATGATGATGTGAGACGGATGCTCATTGGCAAGTTGTACGATATATTCGCCCATATCCGACTCTAAACACTCGATATCACGCTCTTCAAGGTAGTCATTCAGCGCGGTTTCTTCCGATACCATAGACTTACCTTTGACTACTGTTTTGCCATTTTTTTCAGTAATCAACTGGGCAATAATATCATTGGCATCGGTAATGGTTTCGGCCCAGTGCACCTGGATGCCATTGGCTTGTAAATTCTCTTCTAGTTGCTCAAGTAAATGCGGCAGTTTCAATAAACAGCGTTGTTTAATTAATTTGCATTGTTCACGCAAGGTTTCGAGTTCATCACCGTCAACAAAGGCTTTTGTACGTTTGTCCATGAGATAATCCATGGCACCGCGAAAATTATCTCTTAATTCATCATTGCCAAGATCCCTGCTAACATTGTCACGAAAGGCACGTGCTGAAGCTGCATACTTACTTTCATTTGGATCAAATTGCTCTGCAGCCATCATTACTCTCCTTGTTCACTAGCGTGGTTTTGAGTACGTTTTAGCAAATAACTGGCGATATGTTCGCCGCGAAGTGACTGTTTCTGATATTCGAGCGCGCCATTAATGTTCATCATACAACCCCAGTCAGCGCTGATGAATCTGACCACATCGGCATTGACCAAGTTTTTCGTTTTGTCCTTGACCATAGCACCTGAAATATCGCCATGTTTAACTGAAAACGTACCGCCAAAACCGCAACATTCACTTTCATAGTTGTGGTTGATCAGTTCAACATTATCGAGTTGGTCAATTAACGCTCGTCCGGTAATGTGCACGCCCATCTCTCTTCGAGCTGCACAAGAGGTATGCAGGGCCACTTTTTCAGGCTCGCCCTTGTCATCTAACTTTATCTTCAAAACATGCACTAAAAATTCAGTGAACTCAAAAATACGATCGCAAAATTCTGTGATTCCTGCTTCATCTTTTAATAAATCCGGGTAATGATGACGCATCATGCCACCACAAGAGCCAGAAATAATCACGATTGGAATATTTTTCGGAAACTGGGCCACTTGCGCAAGTGCCACTGCTTTTGCTTCATCTTGATAGCCTGAATTGTATGCTGGTTGGCCACAACATGTTTGCCCCTGTGGGTAGATAACTTCCACTCCTTGTTGCTCTAAGAACTCGATAGCATCAATGCCTGAGTCAGGAAAAAGGCTATCAGCCAGGCAAGTGCCATAAAGGTAAACTTGTGCAGGTTTTGCTGGATAATTGCGCAGATGTTGCGTATTTAAAGTGCTCATATTGCTAATCACTATCGTGTATTTTCATATTTAAGTTAACATACAGGTAAAACTATTGTTAATATATAGTGTGTTAATTAATTTATTGTTTCCAAAAAGGTTGTAATATATGTCGAGTGTCGCTGATTTATCTTTTTTTGCCTTAGTGGTTGAAGCAAATTCATTTAACAAAGCTGCGAAAGTCGCTGGATTATCTACACCTGCATTGAGCAAAAAAATCAGTAAATTAGAAAGCGAACTCGGGGTACAACTGCTGCATCGTACTACTCGTCGATTAAGCCTGACTGAAGCCGGTGAAACTCTTTATCAACATGCAGCCACAATTAACAAGCAAGTTACTGAGGCCATAGGGTCGGTGAGTCATTACAGTGAACAGTTAAGTGGTAATATTAAAATTAGCGTGCCGACAATTTCTGGGGAATTGTTTTTGGCGGAGTGTATTGCTGAGTTTTGCCAGCAATATCCAGAAATTAATATTGATGTGCGCTTAGAAAATGAGTTTGTTGATTTAGTTAAAGAAGGATTGGACCTTGCTGTGCGCACTGGCATATTAGAAGATTCCAGTTTGATCGCCAAACCATTAATTGAATCGCATTGGGTCGTTTGTTGTGCGCCAAAATACATTAAACAACATGGCCAACCCGACACCGTAGCTGATTTAGTTAACCACAACTGCTTAGCGTATACCTATCAAGCCAAAGGCGCCAATGACTGGCGTTTCAGTCATAATGGCAAAGCCGAAAGTGTGAAAGTGTCAGGTACATTTGCCACGAATAATTCGCAAGCACTGCGCAAAGCTGCCTTGGCTGGTTATGGTATTGCCTATGTTCCAAGATGTAGCGTGTATGAAGACATTGAAAAGGGTGATTTATCGGTACTTTTATCTGGTTATCAAGCGCGCTCTTTAGGTGTATATGCGGTGTATCCTTATACTCGTTATTTGCCAACTAAAATTCGCTTACTGATAGAACATATCAAACAAGGCTATGAACAACGTCAACACTACTTTTAATCATTAATGTTATCTCGAATGTTAACAATCGCTCCTTCATAACAGTGGAAATCTCATGCTAGATATTATTGATCTTAAACACCCAAAACTGTCCATTAAAAAATGGCAAATAGATATTCATGAAAGTTGGTGTGTACTGGGGCGAAATGGCTCTGGAAAACAATATTTGGATCAACTCTTATCTGGTAACTTAGTACCAGAAAGCGCACAAACCTTAACATTGCCTACAGCAGATAAAGTTGCGGTTGTTTCTTTTGAAACCCAACAAGCTGTTTATGAACATGAATTAAAAATTGAAGCCACCGACTTTATTGATGCACAAGACATTGGCACAAAGGCCAAAGAATTTTTGCCAGCAGATAAACTTGAACATCCATTAATTGCCGAGCTTGGATTGAGTCATCGACTTGAATGCGGCTATCGACAATTAAGCACCGGTGAAGGACGAAAATTATTAATATTACAAGCAATATTTGCCGGAGCAGAACTATTAATTTGTGATAACCCATTCGATAGTCTGGACCATCATTCGTGTATTGCTTTATCAGCTACGCTTGCACGTTTGGCTAACACTAATGTCAATGTATTATTATTACTGAGCAATCGTCTTGATATCCCCAACTGGTGCCAGAGTATTGCTTTTATTGAGCGTGGCCAGTTTAGTGTTATTGGCAAAACTGATAATGCAGAAACCAAACGACAACTCGACATATTGCTAACACCAGAGCCAGATAACATAACCTGGCCAGACAATTATCTGCACCTTTGTGACTACCCGCATCCGTACTTGGTTAAACTTAATAAGGGAAGAGTAAGTTACAGTGGCAAAGCAATATTAAATGATTTAGATCTGGCAATTGCACCACTGCAACATACCTTAATTACCGGCGCTAATGGCAGTGGTAAATCAACATTATTGCAATTAATCACTGGTGACTGTACTCAATGTTATAACAATGATCTTGACGTACTTGGTTTTAAGAGAGGCACGGGAGAGACTATTTGGGATTTGAAAAAACAGATGGGTATTGTCAGTGCAGATTTACATCGACAATATAGAGTGAGCGGCGATCTGTTAACCGTAGTTACCTCTGGTTTTTATGATTCCATTGGCCTGTATCAACAACCAGAAAAATATAAAGTGAACATTGCTCGTCAGTGGTTAGAAAAAGTGGGTTTACTTGAGCAGCAATACACCCCGTTTCGTAGTTTGAGTTATGGTGAACAACGCTTGGTATTAATTGCCAGAGCTTTAGTGAAAGCGCCTTATTTACTGATATTAGATGAACCCACGCAAGGACTGGATGAACTCAATCGCTATCGGTTGCTTAACTTCCTCGCGCACTTAGAGCAACAACACCACAGTACCATTGTATTAGTTAGTCATCGTGAAGATGAATTTTTGCCTATATTTAAACAACACATTGAACTGTGATAGCCCACTTAACCCAGTTTTTAGGTAAAGCAGAACAATCGTTCTGCTAATTGAATTCAAGCTCAAACAAGATTAAACAATTCTTCTGTCCTTTAACCGTTCCTATTTTTGCTGAGCCTATAGGGAAAAATTTTATATACTATTATTCATCTATTCTACTGTACTACTCCTTTAATACAGATAACTTCTGTTGTCATTCATACCTTCTTTAGGTTGAGTTTTGTGATTTTTACAAGGGATTAATGTCATATAATTCAAAGTATTACATGTTACAAAATACACTGCTGTATATCTACATATAAAAGTACATAAATAGATTGACTAAACTTCTATTTAGTGATTAAATTAAATGGTCAGGTATTTTATATATAATAACTATAAGGCCTCGTTGAAAAAGTGGCTATGCATTAGCATTGAAGCAAGGTATAGCCAGAAATATTTATATTAGTAAGGACAGTCAAAGATGATTGATAAACGTTTTGTCTTGTTAAGCAAAGAAGATAATGTATTTGTGTGTGCCGGCCAAGTGCTGGCTGACGAGTCGATATGCCTGGAAGGGACAACAGTTACCCTGAATGTTGACATCAATGTTGGCCATAAAATTGCCCGCAAGGCGATTGCCAAGGGTGAAAAAATCATCAAGTATGGCGCATCAATTGGCTCTGCAAAGCAAGCAATTGCGTTTGGTGAACATGTTCATCTGCATAATATGAAAAGTGATTATATCGCCAGTCACACCCGTGCCAGCAAAGTGGGAGAAGTTTCATGAGAGGTTATTTAAGACCTGATGGCCGTAAGGGAATTCGTAATATTATTCTTGTTACCTATTTAGTTGAGTGTGCGCATCATGTCGCCAGAGCTATTGTTACCAAGAGTAATTCAGACAATGTACAGCTTGTTGGTTTTCCTGGGTGTTATCCCAATCAATATTCGTTAAAAATTATGGAAGGCCTTTGTACCCACCCTAATGTTGCGGGGGTGGTGTTGGTTTCTTTAGGTTGTGAAGGTTTCAATCGAGAACAATTAAGTAAAACCATTAAAGCCAGCGGCAGGCCGGTGGAAACGTTAATAATTCAAGAATCTGGTGGTACTAAACAAACCATCAATTCAGGTATAGATAAAGTAAGTACGCTGCTTGAAGCTGCGAAAAGCATACCTTTGGTAGACATGGATACCAGTGAACTCGTTATTGGCACAATATGTGGTGGCTCTGACGGCACCAGTGGTATTAGTGCCAATCCTGCGGTAGGGCATTGTTTCGATCAGTTAATCGCTGAAGATGCGACCTGTATCTTTGAAGAAACCGGTGAATTAATCGGCTGTGAGCAAATCATGGCAGAACGTGCTATCACTCCTGAGCTCGGCGAAGAAATCGTAAACTCAGTGGCCAAAGCGGAAAATTATTATACGGTGATGGGCTACGGCAGCTTTGCTCCTGGTAATGCGGAGGGCGGGTTATCTACGCAAGAAGAAAAATCAATGGGCGCCTATGCTAAATCGGGGGCCTCAAAAATTCACGGTTTAATTAAACCAGGGGACATTCCTAATCAAAAGGGCTTATACCTGATGGACGTGGTGCCAGATGGTGACCCACTCTATGGTTTCCCAAATATTGTTGATAGCGCCGAAATTATTGAAATGATTGCCTCTGGCTCACACATAATCTTATTTACCACTGGCCGAGGCTCTGTGGTTGGTTCAGCCATCTCGCCGGTGATCAAGGTTTGTGCAAACCCTGAAACCTATAACAAATTGGCCGATGATATGGATGTTAACGCTGGTAAGGTGATTAATGGTGAAGCAACAGTACAACAAGTTGGTCGTGAAATTTATGACTTGGTAAGTCGAGTTGCCGCGGGTGAAAAATCTAAATCGGAAGATTTAGGCCACCAAGAGTTTGTGATCACTTATAAACAATTTGAAGGTCTTGGGCCTAATTGTTTGCCAGTTAGATAAGCTGAATTAAAAAAGAGCAGAACGAAATGTTATTAAAGAAAAGACAAATTGGCCAAACTGATTTACACGTTACCGAGTTAGGTTTTGGCGCTGCAACCCTGGGCAATCTATATCGCCGTATGACCGATGAGAATGCCCAGGCTGCAATAGAAAAAGCATTGGAGTTAGGATTAAATCAGTTTGATACGGCTCCTTATTATGGCTTTGGTTTGAGTGAACGCCGTGTTGGTGACGCGCTTCGAGAAGTAAACCCGAACGATTTTATTGTCTCCACCAAAGTTGGCCGCATTTTAAAACCGTGTGCACAAGCCGAAGACAAGTACGGCTTTTGCTCACCAATGCCGTTTGAGCCAGAGTACGATTATTCTTATGATGGGATCATGCGTTCATTTGAACACAGTTTACAGCGTCTTGGTTTATCTAAAATTGATATTCTATATATGCATGACATCGGTCGGGCTACCCATGGCGACGACCATGATCGTTTGTTTAAAATTGCAATGGAAGGTGGCTATAAAGCCATGGATGAGTTGCGTTCGCAAGGCTTAGTATCAGCTATAGGTCTTGGCGTGAACGAATATGAAGTGTGTGAGCAGGCTATGGAACATGGTCAATTTGACTGTTTTCTGTTAGCCGGTAGGTATACGTTATTAGAGCAAAAAGCATTAGAAAGCTTTTTACCACGATGTTTAAAAGAAAATACCTCTATTGTGTTAGGCGGTCCTTACAATTCAGGTATTTTGGCAACGGGTACTCGTCGTGCGGGTGTAGAGCCGTATTACAATTACGAGCCAGCCTCAGCAAGTATCATAAGCACAGTCGCTAAGATTGAAGATATTTGTGAGCAATTCAACATTCCTCTGGCTGCTGCGGCTCTGCAATTTCCATTAGCTCATCCTGCGGTTGTCAGCGTGATTCCAGGGCTGAGTTCGGCCGGAAGAGTTGAATCAACGGTGCAGCAAATGCAATTGCAGATCCCAGCAGAATTCTGGCAGTGTTTACAAAGTGCTGGTTTGCTTTACCCCGATGTGCCCGTACCGGCGACTGAACAGGTAGCGGTTTAGGTTATGACTCGTATCGATTCGCATCAGCATTTTTGGCAATTATCACGCGGTGATTATACTTGGCTTACCCCTGAGCTTGAAACTTTATATCGTGATTTTTTGCCAACGGATCTTCGTCCACTTTTAAACCAAGCTAACGTCGAAAGTTCAGTGTTAGTGCAAGCGGCAGCAAGTACTGCAGAAACAGAATTTATGTTACAACTTGCAGAGCAAACAGAGTATGTCGCCGGTGTAGTCGGTTGGATCGATATGGAAAGTGATGATGCTTTAGCTGACTTGGAAAATCTCCAACAGAATCCATACTTCAAAGGCATTCGGCCAATGGTCCAGGATATCGAAGAACCACTATGGATGCTAAAAGAAGAGCTGGCACCAGTGTTCGAGGCCTTGATTGACAAAGACTTAAGTTTTGATGCACTGGTTACGCCAATTCATTTGGATGCCCTGTATATTTTATTGCAACGTTATCCTAAGTTGCGGGTTGTTATCGATCATGGTGCCAAACCCGATATTGCCAGCAATACTTCCCCATACTGGTATGAAAAAATGGCTTTGATTGCCAAGGATACCTCTGCGTTTTGTAAAATTTCCGGTTTGGTGACTGAAGCTGGTCAAAATCCAAGCTTTGAGCAAGTTGCACCTTATATGGAACATCTCCTACGTTGCTTTGGTGCTGAACGATTAATGTGGGGTAGCGACTGGCCAGTATTGAATTTAAGCAGTAATTATCCTGATTGGACAAACCATCTGGAGAGATTTCTTCAGCCATTAAAAGATGACGATAAACAAGCGATTTGGGCCAATAGTGCCAAAATATTCTATCGACTTGAACATAATTAAACAAATAAAGGTTTTAACATGAGTAAAAAATTTGCAGGCAAAGTTGCCTTGGTTACCGGTGGTGGTAGCGGTATTGGCTTAAGTACCTGTCTTAAATTGGCAGAGCAGGGCGCTCACGTATTGATAGTTGATTTAGACCTAGCTGCTGCGCAAAATGCGCAAGACTTGATCAGCAAACAGAACGGCGAAGCTACAGCGATACAATGTAACATTGCTAACGGCAAACAAGTGAATGACGTTGTTGCGCAAATTCAGCAAAACTATAACGTTGATATCTTAATCAATAATGCTGGTATTGCGCATGTAGGTAACATCGAAAATACCTCAGAAGACGATTTAGACCGACTGTATAATGTCAATATCAAGGGCGTGTATAATTTTATGTCGGCGTTAATCCCTTTGATGAAAGAACGTAAAAACGGTGTGATCTTAAACTTGGCTTCGGTCGCATCTTCTGTTGGTATCGCCGACCGCTTTGCTTATTCAATGACTAAAGGCGCGGTTCTAACCATGACCTATTCGGTTGCTAAAGATTATATTAATGACGGCATTCGCTGTAATTGTATTGCACCAGGTCGTGTTCACACACCGTTTGTTGATAACTTTTTAGAAAAAAATTACCCCGACAACAAAGCGCAAATGTTTGAGAACTTATCTAAAAGTCAACCAATTGGACGCATGGGTAAAGTAGAAGAAATTTCCGCTTTAATTGTTTACTTATGCTCCGACGAAGCGGCATTTATTACCGGTTCGAACTTCCCAATTGATGGCGGTTTTGTAACTTTAAACAACTAACAATTTAAAATAATAAAAACAAATAACTATTACAAAAAGGTTTTTTATGACTAAGCAATTTGTATCAGCAAATGGAAGCGATGAGAGTGCTATAAACACTTTTACGGTAAATACAAGTCCCGAATTGATCCCTAAAGCCTATATCATTTCATTTATTTTAATCACATTATGTTTTCCTCTGTGGGGCTTTGCTAATGATATCACTAACCCTTTAGTGAAAGCGTTTTCAAAAGTGCTGCAAATGTCGGCTACAGAAGGTACTTGGGTACAAGTTGCTTTTTATGGTGGCTATGGTGCTATGGCAATTCCAGCTGCATTGTTTATTAAAAAATTCTCGTATAAAGCCGGATTAATAACCGGACTTGGTTTTTATGCATTGGGCGCCTTGCTTTTCCTCCCCGCAGCAGGCGCACAATCTTTTGCCGCATTTTTACTGGCATTTTTTGTCATGACTTGTGGTTTATCATTTCTTGAAACCAGTGCCAATCCTTACATACTGTCTATGGGGCCTGCTGCTACGGCAACTCAGCGACTAAATTTAGCGCAAGCGTTCAACCCTGTTGGTTCATTATTGGGGATGTTTGTGGCAACACAGTTTATTATCCAAAAATTAAATCCTAGCTCAGATGCCGAACGTCGCGCCTTGCTTAGTGATGGTTCGCCTGAAGCGTTAGAGCAACTTTCTGCGATTACTGCAAATGATTTAGAGGTGATTCGTGATCCTTACCTGGCTATTGGTGTTGTGGTTTTATTAGTGTTGCTGATAATTGCATTTAAAAAAATGCCGGTAACAGAAGAAAAGTCCAGCAACTTAGATGTTAAAGGTACGTTTAAACGGTTATTGGCGAATCAAAATTACCGCGAAGGTGTGATCGCGCAAATGTTTTATGTAGGCGCACAAATTATGTGTTGGACCTTTATTATTCATTACGGTACTGAAGTGTTTATGAAGCTCGGCATGAGCGAACAAGCGGCCGAAGCGAAATCGCAAATGTTTAATATATATGCGATGGTCATTTTCTGTTTAAGCCGATTTGTTTGTACCTTTTTGTTGAAATATATTAATCCGGGAAAGTTGCTCATGGTGTTGGCTGCTGGTGGCATGACCTTTACCATGGCGACAATTTTTCTTGATGGTGTTGCCGGCATGTACGCGCTTGTTGGTATTTCTGCCTGTATGTCGTTAATGTTTCCAACCATTTATGGTATTGCCTTAACGGGTACCGGTGATGACGCTAAATTAGGTGCAGCAGGATTAATTATGGCCATCGTTGGTGGTACCTTCTTGCCAATGGCGCAGGCGTCAATTATTGATATGAACGTGGTTTTTGACAGTTTCTCGGCGACTAAAGCATCATTCGTATTGCCATTGTTGTGTTTTGTGGTCATTGCTATTTATGGCAAACGTGCACAACGCAATTTACCGTCGGCTTAATAATTTACGCTCTGTAAAGGGCGTACTACTTTTTGGAGTACCGTGAGATGACCACTCGCCATTGCTTTGCCTTAGACTTAAAAGACGATGCTGAGCTGATTGAGCAGTACAAGGCTTATCATAGCCCAAATGGGGTATGGCCTGAAATCGTCGACAGCATTCGCGTCGCCGGCATTGAACACTTGGATATTTACCTTGTTGGTAATCGCCTGTTCATGATCATGGAGGTAGATGACAGTTTTTCATTTGCCGCCAAAACGCAAGCCGATAACAGCAATGCAAAAGTAATTGCCTGGGAAGAGTTAATGTGGAAATTTCAACAACAACTGCCTTGGGCAAAAGATAACGAAAAATGGCTATTAATGGAGAATATTTTCTCTCTGGCCTAGTTAATAGCATGGTTTCAGTACAGTTTATTTGTAAAGTTTATATTAAAGTTCCCAACCTATAGCGGCCATGTAATGCTTGCATGGCTGCTATTCCCCTACACTTTAATATAACTAAATAATGTTTTTGCAGCAGTACATGCTTTGAAAAAATAATATAAAAGTTCCCAATCAATAGTGGTCATGTGAGGTTTGCATGGCCGCTATTTCTTTTTTACTAACATAAGGGGCATGTTTAGTGCTTCACTAGTTTGTTGACCCCTCATATATCTTTTATGGTATTAAAATAATGCAACACACCATTTTTATAGGTAAATATTTATCCTTAGTTTTCTAAACCATGCACACAGCGAAGCAGAGTAGTTTCAGCCGTTTGCAAATGTTTTTCCAAACTCATGATAGAACCAGCAGTATTGTGCGTAACCAGGTTGTTTAACAAGTCTATATGCTCATTAATTGCAACTGTGAAGCGTTCCAGTTCACCGGTTTTATCCCATTGGTAATGGTAATGACAAACAAATGAGACAATATCGAAAAACTGACTGGTAAATCGGTTTTTCGTACTTTTTTGAATGGTAAAGTGTAATTCTCGGTCTAAATCCGCAAATTCAAGATAGCGATTTTCCATATCGGCTTGAACTTCTTCATGTTTGGCCAATAGCTCTCGCAGTTCTTGCCAAACGGCATGTTCCTTTGGCAGCTTTAATAATTCAGTAATGGCGCGCATTTCCACCATTTCTCGAAACGATATCAATTCCCGGGCAAATTCTTCATCAAACTTGACCATTTTCCAACGACCACGGGGTATTTTTTCTATCAAGCCGTTGTTTGAAAATTTGATTAAAAATTCACGCACCGTAATTGTGGTACAACCGGAACTCTTGGCCAAACTTAATTCCGAAAACCTGTCGCCAGGTAATAATTTGCCGGTATGAATAAGGTTGAGAAAATACTTTTCTATTTGTACATCTTTGGTCGAGTTTTTATTTTCGATATTATAATAATCTGTTGCTACTGGCTGACGTAATACAACTTTATTCGGACCATCTCTTTTAATGATGCCAGCTTCGCATAAATGCTCAACACAAACCCTAACAGTGGTACGGCTGATGCTTAACAGCTTAGTTAATTCAATATCATTAGGCATAATATCTACACCATCTGGTAAGTCGACGATAAGCTTAAGCATACTGTTTATGGATTGTTTAAATAGGTAGGTTTTTTTACTCACGTTTGATCCTTCAGCTGTAGTTATTTTGGAATAAAATCAATCTAAAATAGGTTGGACTGGTTTTTTTATAATTAATCATACCAGAGATTCTGCAGTAATAGTATGGCATATATAATTTACTGTATTTTTTATGGTTAGGAGACAGAGAGCTACCTTATCAATTCAAATAATTACTCCTCTGCAAAAAAGAGCGAGGCTGGAGAAACATTTTAAATGTAATCCAATCAAGTTCAGGTTGTCTTCAGGTTACTCCGCTTTAATGAGTTATTTATTTTTTAATTGTGTAACAGTGCGCACCATAAGCTTTAGTGTCATTATTTATCTTGTTTTTATTATATTTAAAAGGATTGGTTGATTGGGTGTGACACTATGCATGACATTTGACTGAGCAGTATCTTTTAGTATTTAAAATTTATATTATTCAGTTTGAATTGCCTATTCCTACTGCCTGTTACATATTTCGCAAGATTTATACAGATTCTTTACATTTTTCTTTACTTTTAATCTCAGAGTATGTAGCTTGTGTATTATTAAATATAAAAACATTCTGAATCAAGCCTGAATCAAGCCTGAATAATCAGACTGAACAAATGTAGATCGAGATAAGTTAACTTAAGTAAATCGATCATTAAAATTGAAACAGTGGGGGAACAATGAAGCAATTACCTCGAAAGAGAAAAATAGTTATTGCCTGTGCACATGCTATGACATTATTGATTGCACAACAAGCATATTCAGCCGAAGATGCTGTGACTGAAAAAGAGTCAAATAAAGCACTCACCGAAACTTCTGCTAAAGAAGGGGAACTGCAGAGCGGTGTAGAAATTATTGAAGTTACTGGTTATCGCAGTTCACTAGAAAAAGCCTTAGACAAAAAACGTGAAGCCAATGGTGTCATTGATTCCATTATCGCCGAAGACATTGGCAAAATGGCGGATGCTAACGCAGCTGAGGCGATGCAGCGTATTACTGGCGTGTCAATAAATCGCGATGGTGGTGAAGGAACAACCGTAAGTATTCGTGGTTTAGGCCCGGAAATGAATCAGGTGTCAGTGAATGGTCAAACCATAGCTGGTGGCAGTGATGGTGGTGCAGTTAGTTTTGATACTATGTCGGCAGATATGCTTAGTGCCATTGAAATAGTCAAGAGCCCTAGTGCACATACCGAAGAAGGTAGTTTAGGCGGTAAGATAAACTTAAAAACAGTGCGCCCTCTGGACCGCAAGAATCCATCTTTTACCGGCCAAATTAAACAAAGCTATAACGAACTCGCCGATGAAAACGATCCGACATTCCAACTGAATTACATTAATCAGTTTATGGATAGCACTATCGGCGTTGCATTAAATGCAACTTACGAGCGTCGTCGTAGCCGCGCTGACAGAGCATTTACCTATGGCTGGGAAGGAAATCAATTTAGTCATGACACCAGTGGTCGTGCTTATATGAAAGACGACAATGGCACCTTATATCGTCAGGATAAAAACTCAGGGCAAATATTTGATGCTAATGGTGATGCTGTTGAAGGTATCGACCCAAACTCAATAACTGAGCAAGAGCAATTAGGATACCTGCCGACATTTTTAATCTCAGAATACGAAGAGCAAGACCGAATACGTAAAGGTGTGAGTTTTACCCTTGAATATAAGCCTACCGATACCTTCCACACCTATTTAGACTTATCACACACGCAACTTGATACCACACGTGATAAGTCAATGCTAAGACATAGCTATAAACGTGGCGCAAACGGTACTTTTTCTAGTGACGACTTAGGTTTGCATACCGGCGCAGAAATAGATCCAAATTCTGAAACCATTACTCATTTAACCAATATGAAAGGGTCTCGACAATTAATCCTGCAAAAACAAGAAGAGCTAACCGAGACTTCTGTGGCAAGTTTAGGTTTTGATTATGATATTGATACTTGGAATATTTCCGGCCGGATTGGTTATTCATTGACGACACAAGAGTGGCCGAACGATAATCGTTTTAACTTTCAAACCGGCGAAATGCTGCATGGTTACACTTTAGCAAATAATCCACAGCTGCCTGAATATATTTGGGCGAGTAAATATGCTGATGGCGCTGACTTAATTGCTCATCCGCCGACTCATCCTGATAATAACAAAGCATTTGGTGATCAATTAATTGATGGTAACTATTATTTTAGCCCGGCATCAACACACAATACTCTAGGTCAAGTTTGGGAAAATCAGCGTGATCTGGATGATTCAACGTTAACCGCACAGTTGGATTTTACCTACTTACTCGATTCTGACCACTTTTCAGCCGTAGAATTTGGGGTTAAATACACAGACCGCACTACTGAGCGTTATCAAGCTGAGAATCTTCTGAGTCTGTCGGCCAATTTACCATCGATGAAAAACACTGTCTATTTGGATGATGGTGCGTTAGCAACTGACTTTCCAGTAGATGATTTCTTAGAAGGTGAAGGTAGAAGCTCCGGACCAATTCAAGGAGTGGTGGATAGTTGGTCTTTTGGTGATTTCAACCAAATAAACAAAACCGTACTTGCACAATACAATAGCTCTTATAATGAATCGATCACCGATTTATCGAAAATGCCGTGGCAACTTGACTTGCGCAACAGTTATGACGTTGATCAGCAATTCTTAGCGGGTTATATACAGGTTAATGTCGATACCTTAGATGGTCGTTTAGTTGGTGACTTTGGTGTACGTGTGGTACAAACCGAAAATGACTCTTCTGGCTATGGTGGTGGTAAAGTTGACGATGTTGCCTGTACCTATTCTGAAGACCTGTTTGAATTAGAGCAATGTGCAGCACAATTCCAACGGGTGACTGCCGAGCATGAATATACCGAAGTACTACCCTCTGCTAATTTCCGTTATGCATTAACCGATAATTTATTAACACGTGTTACCGCAAGTAAGGCGATGGCGCGACCAACCATCTTTCAAATGGCGCCTTATGTTAAAGAGAATGTCAGTGAAAATGCTCCGGATAACGCGAGTCGTCGCTCTGGCAACCCTTTTCTAGACCCAATGGTGGCCTGGCAATACGATTTAACCATGGAATGGTATTTCCAAAAGGGTGGTATTTTAGCCGGTGGTGTCTTCTATAAAGACATAGATACGTTTATTTATAACCGGACGGATATTGTCGATGAAGTGATGCTTGATGCAGATGACAATGCTTACATAGGTAATTATGGCGATGGCGAGAATCCAGATTTTCGTGAGATCCGTCCATATAAAACTACCCGCCCGGTAAATGGCGAAGGTGCTTCAATAGTTGGTGTTGAAGCCAATTATCAGCAAAGTTTTGTTGCTTTACCTGGTGACTGGGCAGGCTTAGGAGTGGCAGTTAATTATACCTATGCCGATTCAGAAGCCACTTATGTCGGTTCTAATGATCAAGGCGAAGAAGTCGAAGTAGAAACAGCCTTTCAGGGTCAATCAAAGCATACGTACAATGCCAGTGTTTACTGGGAAAAGTACGGCCACTCAATTCGCTTAAGTTATAACTACCGTACCGAATCGTTGTATCAGCCTATTTCATCGACTAAAGATATGATTTGGAGTGACGATTACGGACAACTCGATTTTGCCGCAAGATACAAAATTAATAAAGACTTAAACGTTGGTTTTCAAGCCGTTAATTTAACAGAAGAAGTGCCATACCGGTACCATACCAATGCATGGGATGGTAACCCTGTTGATGACGACGTTTATGAAAATCGCCTAAGTTCGTACACCGTTAACGGTCGAACTTTCCGCTTAACGTTAAATGCTACATTTTGATTATTAGCACGTATTAAGAAAATTCTTAATACGTTAATTTAAGAGATTTGGCGAGTTAACAAGTTAACCGCTAATTAGAACTACATAATTATAAAACGAGGGGAGCCATTAATGAATGCTCACTTATTTAATAAAACAACTAAAATTGCGACCGTGTTATTTTTAGTCTCACAACTAGGGTTGGCTACTGCAGCTGAACCAGTATTTTTGAATAATGCAGTGCAGTTAGAGGACCTTGTTCCTGTAGGTAAACATATAAATGCAGAGATTGAAGATGGCCTTGGTGCCCCCTCTATCGCCGCAGCTATACAACAAGCTATGGTAATAGATAGTAATAATACCGTTTATTCAGCCTATATGGATAAGGCCGATAATAAAGCTTATGTGACCAAATTGGTGAACAATCAATGGCTAGCGGCTTCACCTGTGGATGTCGATGGTGATGCTGAAACGGTAGGCGATGTCTCAGAACAAGAAATGACGGCCAAAGAGCAAACCGCTCAGTTATTTTTAAAAAATCGCTCGTTAGGTTTGGCAATCAGTTCAAATGATGAACCGCACATTGCTTACCCGACTGTTGATGGCCAAATCATGGTAAAAAAACTAGTGTTAGACGTAAACGGCGATGCGACATCCTGGGAATCATTGCCGAGTATTTCGGCAACTGGGGTGCAATATTTACGCTTAGCCTTAGATTCAAAAAATGCACCCTATGTATTGTATGGCAGTAGTGTTAATAATTTGGCGCAGCTTACCTTAGTGAAATTAGAGGGCGATAGCTGGGTTGTTCAGGGAAACTCTGGGGATCAAGCTCGAGAAACGACTAAAGTCATGGTGCAAAATAATGTGATTGAGGCTGGATTTGCCTTGGCGGATGATGTCCCTTATATCGCATTTGACAGTAACCAGGCTGGTCTAACCAAAAACCAGCTTTATGTACAGAAACTGCAAAATGATGCCTGGGTGACTGTAGGCTCGCGTAATATACATAAAGATGTAGGTAACATCCGCGCGGTTGAAATGACAGTGTCTAACGATAATGTTCCGTATGTATTAACCGAGTCTTTTTCACACAGGATGGCCGTGGTTAAATTTACCGGCGAAACCCTCGAAGATGACTGGACTTCAATAGGTCGTGGTATCAATCAAAATTTCCAAACACAAAGTTTCAGTTCGATCCCTGTCGATATTCAAATAAAAGTTGATGCTAGTGGTACACCTTATATTGTGTATCAAGACATTAATTCACGTCCTGAAAGCCGTATTCGGGTGTTACGGTTACAGCCGGCTTTAGTCGATGGGGTGTTACAGGATATTTGGCAAGAAATGGATATATCTGCAGCATCGTTAACCTCCGCCGATACCACTACGCATTCGCATCGCTACAACAATGTAGTATTTGATAAGTACGCTCGCCCTTATGTGGTATATCAAGATGGCGGCACTGGCCATGACAGTAAATCAAGAGTATTGAGAGCCAGTGTTGCTAATAACAGTGCAGCGATGACTTTTTCGGTATTAGAAAATACCCGTTTTGCCGGTCAATTTGACCTTGAAACCGCAGAACTCGGTAATGTATTCGATGACATCACGCTTAGCCTGTCAGGACGAGATAAGGATGCGTTTGACTCTGCGGCATTGACACAAGGACAGTTGTTGTTAAAAGCAGAAGCGGGAGCTCAGTTTACTGTACCTAGTTACGCATTAAATGTTACGGCAACAAACTCATTAAATGAAACCAGCGGTGAAATTCCCGTTATCGTTAATTTCATTCCGAGTGAAGATGAGGATGTTATCAATGCACGACCATTTGCTTTTGAAGTATTTCAATGTGCAACCCCCTGTGATTTAACCCTTAACGAAGGTGAAGAGATATTTTTTGAAGCGATTAAAAGTAAGATTTCTCACTTTGAACTTAGTGGTGAATTACCCGAGGGGGCCAAATTTAACCTTGAAGACCCAAGCGTTGGTTTTACCGGCAATACCAGTTATAAATCTGCAGGTGTTTACCCGATAACCATTACCGCATTTCCTGTTGATTCTGAATCTGATCAAGCGCCGATTGAGTTAAGTTTAGTGATCATCGTTGAAAATGTTGCTATGGCTGTTGAAGTCGCTGATTACAGTATCATTCAAAATGAAATGGTTGATTATATTAATGCGCCGACAGTCGATGCCGCCGTCGAAAGTTTCAGTATCACAGGTAAGCCTGGTTGGGTTGGTGATGAAGGGTTTAATGGGCTCAATGGCGAATTAAAAGGTACGCCAAGTTTTGAAGATGCTGGTGAATATACTGGCATTGTCTCTGCCCACGGTTTCGATGGCGAGTTAATTGAATACCCGTTTTCTATTATTGTCGAGCAGGTTAATTTAGAGCTAAGAGACGAAGCGGAGCAATATCTGCCAGTAGCAGAAAACGGTCCTCACTTTGAAAATGTACTGTTTGAATACGCTCCGGATGTCACTGCCGCTAAGTATTTTACCATTTCAGGCAAGCCTGGCTGGGCTGTGTTTAGCCCTGTTTTAGGCGATGTTACCGGCAAACCAGACTATACCGACTCTGGCGAGTACAGTTTTACCATAACCGCTTTTGGCTTTGATAATGAAGAGCCGCAAGTGACTACAGTTAACCTGACGGTTACTCATACCAATGCGCCGCCAACCATCGCAGCAGTGCCTTCGTTAACAACCATTGTGGATATTCCCACCATGACTTCAGATTATGGAACTCCGGTTTCAATCGATGTAATGCCTTATATCAGCGATGTTGACAGTGCCGAGTATGGTGATGTTGCCAGACTTGTTAGAGATGCCGATGCAGAGCAACTGGAGGAGGGAGTATTACCGTATTCTCATGATGGTTCAGGAATTTTAGAACAAGTGGCTAACGGCTTTATTTATACGCCGAAACTGGGTGACCCGGAGATAGTTACCGTGACTTTCCATGCCACCGATGACAGTACTAAAGCCGTTAAAGTAAATGGTGTTATAGAAGATAAACTGGTTATTACCTCGCAATCATTTGGCATCAAGGTACAGGTTGTGAAAAAAGAATATTTTGAGCAGAGCTCAAGTGGAGGCTCTTGGGGTTGGCTACTGTTTGGCTTGATCTCTATTTTATTTGGCGCTCGTGCAGCAAAGAGGAATTCGTAATGAAAAAAATTATTTCTACAGTGGTTCTGGCAATGTTGATCACAAACTCTGCGTTGGCGGCAAAAAAATCGGTAGATAGTCCCTGGTATATACAAGCCAGTTTTGGTGAAGTGTTTGAAACCGATGCCGAAGAACAAGCGCTTAAGGATTTGAATAAACTCGGTTATACCGTTGAATCAATGTCTTTTGATAACTCTAAAAATAGCTATCAAGTCGAGTTGGGGTATCAGATGAGTGAACATTGGGCAGTGACTGCTGGCTATGTTGACTTTGGTGATACTGATTTTGATGTGCAAATTGACACTCCAAACGCCGACTTGTTGGTTAATGATATCGAAAAAGCTGCACCACGTTTTGGCGACGGCAATACTTTTGGCCTTGTTTATAGCTACAAAGTTATTCCTGAAGTTGTACTTTCACTCGATGGTGGAGTGCTATTTTTGGAAAGCGAATACAATACCCAGGTGAATGTGGGTAGCGATGATGAGCCTGTATTCTATAAACAAACCACAAAAGACAGTTCGGTGCAATGGTACGCCAGTGCCGGCGTCAGCTATTTGTTTGATAAATTAGAAGTGGGTGTTTATTACCGCTACTACGACATAGATCATGTCAATTCACAATGGCTTGGTGCCCGCCTTGGCTATCACTTCTAAATTCAATTTTATCTATGCTGGCAAAACCTGCCAGCAGTTATTGTTTAAACATTAACTTAGCCAGACTCACCATAAAAATGATGTCTAACAAGGCTGGCAAAGTTACACCATGAATGTAAGGAATGAATAATGAGTACGAAACTTACCCATAAGTACAATAGGTTAGCGACCGCATTATTACTTTTAGCACCTATGTACGCAGTTAATGCGGCAGCCCCGGTGTTTATAGAAAATAGTGTATTGAACAATGAATTGGAATTTCTGTTTAACCCAAATACAGGTAATTCTGAACATTTATCGATGGCGATAAATAGCCAAAATAGCATCTATACTTCTTATCAAAATGCTGCGGCCTCTGTTGATATTGTCAACGTGGCCCAATTCACTCAGGGACAGGTAACTGACCTTGGTGAGCAATCCTCTGTGGCAACTGCCAATACCTATAGCCAGTTACGCGTCAACCCGGTTGATGACAGTTTGGTGTTGGCTTTTGTTGAAAATGGTAATTTGGTCGTGAGAACCAGTGCCGATGGTCAAGCTTGGCAACAAGCGGCCACAACCGCGGTAACAGCAAGCTCAAAATCGGTCAAAATGGAGATTGACAGCCAAGGTATAGCTTATGTTATGCATACGGGCTCTGATAATATGACCACTGTATTTAAGCTTGATGCAGATAGTTTAAACATCATTTATGGACCGATAGCAACAAAATCGAATAATTCATTTACCGTTGCCGCAGATCTCGCCATTAACTCAAAAGATCAACTTTATTTCTTATACCGTGATTTCACCACCGGCTTTGCGAGTAGAAATAAAACATTGCTTGTGAGCTGGGATGAAAATGATGTTTTGCAACCAGTATTAGTGACTAGTGGTGCGCCAACAGCAGCTTATATGAAAGCAAAATTTGACCGTGCCGATAACTTGCATTTATTCAATGTCGGTTATACCAGTGCTGCAGGTGGTGCAGTGTATAAGCTTGATGGCACAGACGTGAGCGACACAACCTGGCAGCAAGTGGGTGACAAAAACTTCGGATTTACTTTGGCTGAAGGCCATGATGCAAGTCCGACAACCGGTGCTGGTAGCCCAGTGTTAGATTTGGCATTTGACAGCAATGATGTACCTTATGTGGCTTTTCAACAATTAAATAATGCAACGGCTTCAAAAAAGCATGCGCAATTGGCCAGCTTGGTTGATGATGTTTGGCGCGAAATTTCTTACGATCTCTCGACGGTAACCAAAACCGATTCAAACCCCGATAACGCCAATCATAATTTTCTTGATATTGCTATCGATAACTATGACCGACCATTGCTCATGCTGCGATCTTCCGGGACTGGTCATAATTCCTGGGGTTATACTTTGCGTGCGAATTTGGCGGCTTCGGATGAAACCATTGCGTTTAGTGTAAATGAGGGCAGTGTGTCGGTGGGGCAAATTACCGCAGATGATGCAGATAGCGATGCGATTACTTTAACGTTATCTGGGGCCGATGCCGACTTATTCGACATTGAGCAAATGACAGGGGCAATATCATTTAAAAAAATTGTCAAAATATCCGATGCCGATCAGGTTTTTGACGTTACTGTTAATGCAACAGCCGCTGAAGAAACAACATCTGCTGCAGTGCAAATTACCTTAATAAATGATGCTTCAAACGATCTTCCGGATGCCGATAATGATGGTGTGCCAGATGATGAAGATGCATTCCCTAATGATCCGACAGAGACTGTTGACAGCGATGGTGATGGTGTTGGTGATAACAGTGATTTTTATCCTAATGATCCTACTCGCACTGAAAGTGAAGATCTCGATGATGATGGCCTTGAAAATGATGTTGATGATGATGACGATGGTGACGGGGTATTAGATATATACGATGCTTTTCCTTTAGACCCATTAGAGAGTAAAGATAGCGATGGCGATGGTTTTGGTGATAATGGTGATGCTTTCCCAAATGACCCGACAGAGCATCTGGACTCTGATGGTGATGGTTTCGGTGACAATATTGATCCTAACCCGTTAGATGAAAATGATTTAACTGCCCCGGCTTTCGCTGAAGACATCGCCGCAATTGTCGTGCCTGCAATGGGGTTGTTGACCAATGTTGAACAAGCAATATTAGCGGCGAACATAGTGGCGAGTGACCTTTTCGATGGAGACATTGCAGCAAAAATAGAAAGTGAGGAATTGCTATTTACCTCGGGTAAACATATCGTCGAAATGAGTGCCACCGATGCGGCGGGTAATAAATCGGTTAAAGACATTACCCTTGATATCCCGCCTATTTTCAGTGTCTCTCAATCCTTGACCACAACCGCAGGAGCAGCCTTGTCAATACCGGTGAGTTTGTCTGGTATTGCCGCAAATTACCCGGTTGATATCAGTTATTCTGTGATTGGACCAGTAACCATTGGTGCAGGGGTTATCACCTTTGATGAAGATAATGACCAGACTAGTTTGTCATTGTCTGTTGATGAGTCGGCTGTCGATGGTGATGAAATCCTGGTTAGTTTTGAGACTTCGGCTAATGCAGTTGTTCATGGCAATACGCAAGTAAAGGTAGTTGTTGATAATGAAAATAATGCGCCGCTACTTGCGCTCGAAACCAGACAAGCAGATCAGTCAGTGAGTGTCGTTTCACCAACACAAGGGGTAGTGACCATTACCGCTAATATCAACGACTTGAATGTGGATGATACTCATGCCGTCAGCTTTGACGTGATTGGAGCTGAATTTGTGGATCTAATGCTTGATGATAATCATCGAACCTTTGAGTTTGACCCGGCTTTGCTTGAATCTGGTAGTTATCAGGTTAAAGTCTCGGTGATTGAAGCCAATACCCCAGAGCTGCTCGAAACAACTATATATAGAAATATTATCGTTGATAGTGAATTAACCGAAATTCAAGTGGACTCTGATCAGGATGGCATTGTCGATAGTCTTGATAGCGACAATACCCCAAGCCGCTTGCCAATTGCCGATAAACAGCAACCGTTGCAGGTATCTACCGGTTTAGCATTGGCGCTAGGAGACATCGCCCTGGCAAGTGATGACGCGCGGGATGCAAGCATCGCTGCTGATGCTATTGAAACGGATTATCACTTTACGCCTATATCGACAATCATCAACTTTATTGTTAACGGTTTGTCTGAGAAGGGAAGTTCGGTGGCCATTGTTTTACCGCTAGCTCAGGAGGAAACGATATTAGAAGGTTCTGTGTATCGCAAATATAGCCCAGCCAAAGGCTGGTTCAATTTTGTTGAAGATGAAAGTAACAGTCTGGCATCTGCTGCGAAAGATGCGGTAGGAAACTGTCCTGCGCCGTATGCTGCTTCATATTATCAAGCAGATGGTGTCACCGCAAACGGGTTAATAACAGGATTTGACTGTATTCAGTTAACCATTGCTGATGGGGGGGCAAACGATGGCGATGAATTGAGCAATGGTACCATCGCAGATCCTGGGGTTCTGGCTATTGAGCACGAGAATAATTTGCCTGAGATTTTGGCCTATGATGCCGCCGCTATAAGCGGGCAACTGGCAGTGTTAGAAGCTAGCGCCGACGATGCCGATTTTGACCAGATCCAGTTTAATTGGGTGCAACTGACAGGCCCGACAGTTGTCATTGACGATGCTGATTTGCCGGCAATATCATTTACTGCGCCAGAAGTTGATAGTGTGACAGAGTTGATATTCGAAGTGACAGCTGACGATGGTCGAGATGTGGTTTCGTCAATTGTAACCTTAACGGTAACGGTTGTTGACACCAATCCTGATGAAGATTTACATCGTCACTCCGGCTCCTTTGGTTGGTTAATGTTAATGTTTGGCGGCTTACTAATCGGTCGCAGAAAAAATTACCCCTAGTCACTTGTTGTATTAGATATAAAAACCAGCTGAATTGCTGGTTTTTTTGTAAGCTGATCTGCGTTTAAAATTTGTTAGTACTTTTAATAATAGTTTTTCCTATCGTTTGGAAAATAAACTCTTGCTGTTTGTTTATATATAATGTAACTTTGTTGTGAGGTTTCTGCATTGTTCTGTAATTTTGCTTAGAAAGAAAATCTAGTTATTTGAACAACGAGGGAAACTTAAATAATTACTAAATGGGAGAGTATCATGAATAAAATATCAACATTATCATTAGGGTTAATTTTAACTGTTTCGACATCCGCTTTGGCCAATACTGGATTAGAAAAAGCCATAAATTTGCAAGTGGAGCGAGCGAACGAAGAAATTCAGGTTTTGAACGATTTTAAGGCTTGCATTAAAAAGTCAAATAATGGCGAGGAAATCAAAGTATGTCACCAAACCAAAAAGGTTACGATGAAATCCCTTTGGAGTTCACGCTCTAAAAAATAGTTTGTTCTATTTTTATTCTTAAAATCCGTTATTTGCGGATTTTTTATTTTAAGCGAACAAAAAACTTGCACGAAAAGCCATTAATAAAGAGAACCCGATGAGAATAACAGCCCTTATGTTACTAGTCAGCTTGATGTTGACGGCCTGCGGCGGTGGCACTGACAGCGCAGCTGGTAATAAAGTTCAAGCAGACATCACTGCACCAGCATTGACACTCAAAGGCGATAATCCACAACAATTGTTCATCGGTGACACATATATTGAAGCAGGTGCAAATGCAATAGACGACGTTGATGGTGATATCACTAATAAGATCGTCATCGAAGCTGAGTCAATCGATAACCAAAAAACTGGCCAATACAGTGTTAATTATCGTGTTGCCGATGAGAGTGGTAATCAGGCGAGTTTATCCCGCATTGTCGAGGTTAAGGCAACAGTCGTGAGTGATACGAATGCGCCGGTATTAACTCTGAACGGTGACAATACACAGCAACTATTCGTTGGCGCTGAGTATAGTGAAGCTGGAGCGAGTGCCATTGACGATTTCGATGGCGATATTAGTGAGCAGATCATCATTAATGCCGAGGCCGTCGATAACCAGGTGATTGGTCAATATAGTGTTAGTTACAGCGTGACCGATCAAGCCGGAAATCTGGCCAGCCTGATGCGGATTATCGAAGTCATCGCAGTACCGGTTATCGATGCTACCCCGCCGGTGTTAACCTTGCTTGGCGACAATCCGCAGAAACTATTCGTTGGTGCTGAATATAGTGAAGCCGGAGCCAGTGCCATCGACGATATCGATGACGATATTAGTGAGCAGATCATCATTAATGCCGAAGCCCTGGATAACCAGGTGAGCGGTCAATATAGTGTCAGTTACAGCGTGACCGATGAAGCTGGAAATCAGGTAAGTATTAGTCGGGTTGTCGATGTTCAGGCACCTGTTTTGAGTCAGGCAACAGGACTTAGTGAAGTTGATTTTGTTTCTGCTGCGGCTGCCGACTTTTCCGCGATTGCTGTTAACAGTGAAGATAGTGTTTATTTAATTTATGCTGATTTGAACGACAACGGTGTCGCTCGAGTGAAAATGCTAAAAGATAGCCTATGGCAAAATGTTGGCAGTAATAATGGTATTTTATCGACTTCGACAGCCACTTTTAGTCAGTTAGCTATCGATAGTGGCGATAACGTTTTTGTCGCGTATATTGAAAATGACCAGGTAAAAATTCAAAAATATGACGAGGGCAGTTGGCAAATGTTCAGCTTGCCGAAGATCAATGGCGGTGTTGATTCGCTATCGTTTAAACTCGATCATTTAGGTACCCCATATTTATTGTATGGGCAAGCAGGAGTGTTTACCTTACTCAGCTATCAGCAAGACGCCTGGCAACAAATTGGTGGTAATAGTTTTAATGTAGGCCGCTTGGGCGGTAACCCTTATGTAATTGATTTTACCCCGTATGATCATTCAGCGATTTTAATCTCTTACCGTAATACCGATAATAATGGTAATGCAGCGAGTACACTCTTCTTCGATGGCAGTAACTGGCAGCCGACCACGGGATTACCCTCAGCATCTTCTATCGCGTTAACAGCAGATAAAGATGGCAACATGTATGCGTTCAAGGTGGGGTTTTTCAATAAATTTGGTGCTGCAGCGGTTTATCAGCTTAGTGGTACTCAATGGACTATTCTCTCTGCTGATGGCTTTAATCATGAGCTGACTCAATACACTGAAAATGAGATAAGTGCCCCGGTGTTTATCGACATAAAGGTAAATACTGGCGGCGACATTTATGTCGCTTATACTGACCCACAAACCATAAATGCCATCTTTGAGCAAGGTACTGTGATTGCCAAATACAATGGGAGTGAATGGCGTCAACTTAACAACAGTAATATTGCTCCGACAAGTGCAAAAACCCGACATAACAGTTTAGCCATTGCTAATACTGGCTTAGTGCATGCTGCTTTCATTGATGGTGGTACCGGACATAGTGAACAGGCGGTACTTTTTTCAGAGGTGGTATTGTTAGATACTGATGGCGATGGCATCGCCGATATTGATGATGCGGACGATGATAATGATGGTTATCCTGATGATCAAGATTATGCTCCGCTTGATCCTAATATTTGGTTATCGCCAGTGGCCAAACCTGTCGATTGGCTCACACAAGCGTTAACCAATGCTGGATCAGGCACAACAATCGAGGTTCCAGCTGGGGTGTACCATGGTGTGGTTAGCTTGGGCAATAACCAGCCAACAGGTACTGAGCAGTCAAACATCACTATTGTTGGTGAAAAAGATGCAAAGGGTAAGTCTTTGGTGACGTTTGATGGTACGGTAAATATTGATGATTTAGCCAGCGAACCCTGGCAACTTGTCAATGGCATTTGGCAACGAAAATTGCAGCCAGATACTGAAATTTGGCAATTACTAGTCAAACAAGCCGATACTTTTTCTGGCAGCGACTACTCGCAGATGGTACCGGCACGTTGGCCCAATGCTAAATTTACCGATGGCAGTATCTATTTGCGTTCGGCCTGGGCCAAAGCCACAGAGACTGGTCATAATCCTGTTATGCGTCACAAAAACTTAAAACAACTAAGTTACCCAGACAGTATGGATGCATTGAATGCAGCCTGTTTTAGCCGCTTTGCCGATGCTGAAGATGGCTGGTTGTTGAATGATATTGGCGCCACTCAAAAACAATGGCTGTTGGCGCAAACCTATATCGTAGATAGTCTGACCTTAGATAAATGTGTTGGTACCAGCACCGATGCCAATGTCAGTTACGACATTGCAGATAGCAATTCAATACAACATTCACTGGCGGCACAATCGTTCGATGCCACTGGCGCAATGGCGATATTAAATTATGGGCACTGGCGTACCTGGACTCGTCCGGTATTAGTTCACACTCCGAGCAGCAATAAATTTAGTCATGTATTTAGTCCTGAGTACCATGGGAAAAATCATTACTACTATCTTGAAGGGGCATTATCTTTGCTCGACAGTGATGAGGAGTGGTATTTTGATAAACACAGCGATACGGTGTATTTTCTTCCCAGCAATAATGCCAATCCAAACAATTTGCTCATTCGCGCCAAGGTGCAAAGTTATGCATTTGAGTTTACCAAAGCCAAACATGTGAGCATTAAAGACGTTGATTTCTTTGCCACTACCATTAAGTGTAAAAGCTGCAGCCATATGACTATCGACAATGCCAATTTTGCTTATGGTGGTGCATCAAAGCGCATGCTTAAACATTGGGCCACGGCAATATATCGCTCTGATAAGGTTAAATTGATAAACGCAGAACCTGATAATGTCTACATTTCGGGCAGTAATAATTATGAAACAGGTGATCCCGAAAGCTATGTAACAGTCAATAATGTCTTCAAAAATTCAACGGTAACCAATACCGATTCACCAGCATTGCACTTAAACGGGAAAGACAGTGTGATCAGCAATAATCATTTTGAAAATGTCGATTACACTTGTACCGAGGGCTGGCCATATCAGGCGGCGGTGAATACCTATATGGGTTTTGATACCGATTTTAGTTATAACACCTTGATCAATACCGCCTGTTCGCAAGCACTGCGCGGCCGGGAAGGTAGTGATATTAGTCATAACTACATTAAAAATTCCGGTTGGGCGCAAACTGATGGCGCTCTTCTTGGCGGTGGTCATAGCATGGCTGCGGCTTTTAACTGGACCATAGATCATAAGGAAAAGGGCATACGCTATGATGCGGCCTGGCCACCGACGGCAATTGAGCAATGGGGCACCGACTCTTATGCTCATCACAATGTAACGATGCGTACCAAAGGCATGGTGTTTAAGGGGTGGAAACAACGTATTTATAACAATACCATAGTCGATCAGGATTACATTGCCCCTATTAGTGAAACCAGTGCCGCTTTAGTGATCCCACGCTTGGTGATCCACAACGATACCAAGATGACTAAAAACAGTAACGCCTCAGGATCCGATATTTATCAATGTGTGGGCGAGCCAATTGAGCAAGGTGGGTGTGGTGCTGGTGTAGGCAGCATTTATGCAAATAACCTGAGTGCATTAATTTTAGGTAATATTGGTAGTAAAGTGCAAAGAGGTGATGGTTTAACCACCGTTGGCGGACCAATTTTAGCGAGTGGCTACACTAATGTTGAAACCAATTCGGATGCCACCAGTAATGTAGTGAGCACAGCTAAGCAAAACTTGGTGCAAAAGTTATTACGCGATCCACAAAATTATGATTTTCGCCCGAAGTTAATGGCTGCGCAATTAATTGCTCAGGGCTCAGACATTACTAATGAAGCAATTTTTAGTAAAACGGCCAACTACGCAAATTACATCGGCTTACCTGACAATGTCGATTACATTGGTGCTTATAGCGCCAGTGATAATTATTATTCAATTCCGGGCAAACGCGAATCACAGGCAAGTCACCCAATTCCGTTAAATAATTTATTGCCGGCCAATCAAGATATAAAGGCTAAAGTTGATACCGATTTGATTTGGCGACCTGCGTTAATAATGCCTGGGCAAGGTGTTGAATATAAGGTGTTTTTGGATGATGAGTTTATGGCGACATATGATCAGGGACAAAATATCCACCGTTTAACCGAGATGAACCTAGTTTCAGGACAAAGCTATCAATGGCGGGTCGATGTGTACATTGATGGAGTATTAACCTCTGGTGAGCTCTGGCAATTTACCGTAGAGTAAAAAATATTTTGATAACTAAGGAATGGAAAATACATATGAATATTTATAAATTTGCACTGTTAATCGTTTTCGCTAGTCTTACTGGTTGTGCTCACCAGCAAACATCCTACGAGCTAGTTGAGTCTGTAAAGTATGAAAAAGGTGCGATGTTGGGTAATTATCGGTTTGGTGTTACTGAAGAGGAGGTCAACGAAAGAGAGTATATCATTACGGCTAAATTAGATAATGGTAGCTCAACCCTGAGGGCAAGAAACATGGCAGTTTATCATGCGGCTTTATTAGCGGATACTAAGGGGTATAGCTTCCTTATGGTGGCAGGTACAAAAAGTGGTCGTTGGTGTGCAAAAAAGAAGAATATGAAGAGCGGCCAAATTACCATTACAGACGGCGGGCCACGTACTACTGTTAAGGTTAAATTCTTATCTGGTAACCCAATAGATAAAAATAAACTAAAAGCTCAAAGTGCTCAAGAAGTGATTGAGGATCTTCAGGGCAAAGTTAATGCTGATTTATCTGCCGAAACAGTTGACCTTAATAGTGATAGGAACTACGAAAAGTGTTGGAATAATCGTTTCTAAATACAGGGCTAAAAGACAATAGAGAGCGAACACCTGCCGTCCTTTACATCTTTCGAATTATAAAAAATACATCGTCAGGCCTGCACCGGTATGACGGTGTTCTTTTTCTAGTTTGGCCACTGTCTATAAATATTGTATTGCTGTTTCAGGCACTATGAAGTCTTTCCATAAAAAGTGTGTCAAGCTCAGCGGTGAGTTGTTGTTAAATTTTTTTAATGTTGTTATTCATCCGGTCCTCTTAATTACTCACATTGCCTCAATTGAGAAAAAACTTAGTAGAATTGGATTTATACTGCCATGCGCTTTGAAATCCGCTGTCGGTGTGCGATAAAAAGAAAAACAATCAGAGATGAATACAGCGCTCCAGCTGCCGAGGATTTTTCTTCTTCCGGACTACCGCTTTCATTATTATCAGTGTTGCCTGTGTTATCTGTACTTTCTTTCCTGTTTGGATCTGATTGCTGTAAGTATTCATCAATGTTACTAATATCGTCGTTATCGTTATCGGCTTGTGCGTCATCGCCATTTAACGGGTCTAACTGGTGAGTGATTTCCCAGCCATCAGGCAAGCCGTCGGCATCACTGTCTTTGTTTAACGGCTCGGTACCATGGAAGAATTCCATAACGTTACTTAACTCGTCACTGTCGGTGTCTAATTCTGCATCATCTGGGTTCGTGGGATCAAGGTGATGGCGCGCTTCCCAGCCGTCGGGCAGAGTATCACCGTCACTGTCTGTATTGTGTGGCGAGGTGAGATATTGATACTCAAGTATATTACTCAAATCATCATTATCGTTATCAATCAGCGCGTCATTAGGGTTTAAAGGATCCAGTTGATTATTGACTTCCCAGTTATCTGGCAGGGTATCCCCATCACTGTCTGTGCTGTTCGGATTGCTGCCATACTGATACTCTTGCAGGTTGGTTAAGCCGTCTTGATCAGCATCCTGGTTAGCATCCAGGCTGTTGAGAATATCTAAGCCAAAGTTGCTCTCCCAGTGATCAGGTAAAGTATCGAGATCCGAGTCGGTAAGTTGTTCCGTGATTTGTGTCAGATTTGACCAGAGGCTGAAGTCTTCTGGATAAAACTTATGATATTTATCATTAAACAAATGCTTATCAGGACGAGTATCGTTACCCGCCGTGAGTTTTGATATTTCGTCATCGCTAAGCTCTGCTCTGCTTAACGATGGCAGCGGTGCAAGCTCGATTATTTTTTGAAACCTGGCTCGTTGTTGCACATGGATCTGCTCAGTATCTTGGTCGAGCAATTGATAGCTTTGGCCAAAGCGGTTGTCACCAGTGTAGTAGAATCGCCCTTGTACGGCATCTGGATAGTCGGGGTAGAGCTGATTAACGGCTTCAAGTAGATAATGTTCTGTTCTTAAAATTTGTGAACCGGCGGTATTGGCATAAATCCAGTCTCGGTGCTGCTCTGCCTGACCGGAAAGAAATGGCACCAGAGATCGCCCATCAAAATCATGCTTTGTTTCTGGCATATCGCTGACTAACGCCAACTCGATCAAGGTCGGGGCCAAATCACTTGTATCGGTAAGCGCTGTACTCAGCCCTGCACGTTGTTTAATGCCTGGGCCAGATAGCATCAGGGCAACGTGGGAGCCGCGTTCAACTCCTCGAGTTTTACCGGCAATTGCTGTGGCATTGTCTGAAGCAAAGATGATGATGGTGTTATCTTCAATACCCAGTTCACGGATTTTGGCTAGTACTTCACCGATTTGACTATCTAGGTATTCATTTAATGCCTGAAACCGAGCTAAATATTCGACACTGCCAACCGCGGGTTTACTATTGCCATAAGGGCCATCACCGAGATCGCCAATAACGCCTCGAGTAGGAGTTGAAGGCAATCGTCCTCTACCTGTACCATGTGGCGCAACGGTGGGCCAGTAGGCTAAAAATGGCTGCTCATTAGCGACCGACTTTTCAATAAAACCACTGATAAATCTGGCTTCCAGATTCGGACCGTAATCGCTCAAAACCGAAGGCAATAAATCGGTTTCTTGTAGCTGGCTGGTGAATGCCTGCTGTTGAGAGTTATAGACAACATTGGTGGTGTAAGCCGGATACCAATAGCGCGACGGTTTATTTGGTGGCTCTTCATAGTGTTCAGTGCCGCCCCAACTGGCAAAACCGGGCAAGTTTTTGATTTGGTTGTGATAGGCCTTGATCATAAACTGATCAAAACCTACATCGCTAGTAAGTTTTGATGGCGGACCAGCATCCCATTTTCCCGCGATAGCTGTCGCATAACCGGCATCTTTGAGCACTTTAGAAAAGGGAATATGACGTTGATAAAGAGTCGTAGCATCGCTGCTATGCCATATCGCATTGTAATAATTTCCGGTACGGTTAGCATAACGACCTGTCATTATTTGAACCCGTGATGGTTGGCAAATAGACGGGGCGAGGGCAGTAGCAAATATCACTCCGTTGTCGGCAATGGAGTCAATATTTGGCGTACTGGCCGTACCTAAATCTTCAATACCATAGGCGCTATAGGCTTCTGGGCTGGCATCATCAACCAGAATAAATAAAATATTCGGTTTGCTGACAGCTGATAATACGTTAAATGACAATAGTAATGTTGCCATCAAGCTTAGTTTGATTAACGATTTTTTCATTTTTTAGTACGCAACGTAGATTCGTGAGTTAGTGTCATTGATTTGCATTTTCATTGGCGCTTTGAGTAGAATGTATTTAAACTTTGCTTAATTAAGGTTTCTGGTCAATCTAAATTGAATCTTCACCATCCCCACTGCCTGTAGAAGCTATGGCCTTGGAAGAATATGATGACATTAACACCATAACAGTCACTGGTGTTACGGCGGCAAGTTTGCCATATTTTCCAATAAATTTTCTCCGTTCCTCAGATAAGACGGAGCCATCATTATTCTTTGTTTGAATTTCAGTGTATTTGTTTTTCATAGAAATGTTCCTAGGTTAATAATCTGTATCTGCGATTGCTGGCGAATAACTCGATAAGTCAGCCGATGCCGGTGAACTTAAGTCACTTAAACTGTCAGCAAATACGGCTTGAACTTTATATGAATGCAGGTTGGCATCTAAGCCTTGATGAGTAAATTTCGGGTTGGATACTTCAAACATAAAGCTTGCACTATTTACTTCAAGGTTCTCGTTATAATAAACGTTATATCCAACGGCACCTTGAACAGGAAACCATTTTAAGGCTACTGTGCTATTGTCAGAGCTGATGGCTAATTTATTAGGGATGTTATTATTGCTATCAATTAACTTTACATCCGCTTGAACTTCAATAGATGTCTCTGGATCTTGTTCAACATTTTGCTCTGTGCTGCCATCATTGTTATCGAATTCTTCTTCAGTAGTTGTTTCTTGCACTGGCTCGGCAACCTCTTTGAGGTTTTCCTGCGTAGGTTCATCATCAACAGAGCTGTCGCCACAAGCGGTTAACAATAATGCTGAAAATAAAATTGAGTATTTAAATGTATTCATTGTTATTCCTTATTTTATGGCTGTTCTACAAGTATAATTTTAATGCGGCGACCATCATCACCAAGATAGCTATTCGTCCCTTGGGATTGAATGTCTAAACTGCTGGATAATAACGTAGAAACATTAGTAATATCTCCTAAGCTATTAGACGCTTCGGTACGTGAATAAAAACGTAATCCTAGATATTCTTGCGCACCAATAGTCGCTGAATCAACTTGAAATGAGGCTGAAATAAATTCTTGATGAGTAGCTTTCTGGTCAGCGTAATAGTAAATTTCATAGCCTGCATTTGTAGCTTCTGCATCACTAAGCAATACACCATCGAGTTCTTCACTAGTGATAACTGATTGTGAATCACTAGTGGTTGCGCAGTTGGCTTGAACAGCTTCATTCGTGCAATTTAATAAGTAAAATCTACCTTTGATTCGGCCATAGCTCATCACTGTCCATTTTATTTTATATGGAGTATTAGCTATTAGGCCAGAATCGACCGAAGCAAGTGAGCCATCATCATTGAGAATTTCTACCATTTCAACAATTGGGGATATGCGACGATTAGCTTCTGCTGCATTTGTTTCGTCAAAATAGTTTAACGCGAATATAGGCAGCTTAGTGCCATCATCTGGGCTTGTTAACTGGTAATATGCCGATTGCTTGCCTGCTAAATTATTGGTGTAATCAATATAGACTGTACAGCTATCATCTTGAGCTAAAGTCGTACCTGCACAGTTACTGAAGTCGACTGTGTAATTCGCATTATTAATTACTGTGGTAAAGTCTGCTTGCACAATACTAATATCATCAACATTATTGTTGGTGTAAGTAATCGTTTGCTGGCTATTCCCTTGTGCAGCAAATACTACTGATTTTGCTGAATAATCCAAACTTGCCAGAGCCGAGTTGCAAAGTGTGAAACTTGCCAAAAAAGTAAGCGGCACAATTGATTTTAGTGTTAATTTAAACGTCATTTTAATTACCCTTTATTGTATGCAATTATTGATTTGCCGCTGGTGCGATAATTTTTCTACTTAAGCCATCAATTGAAATATAACCTTGTCCACCAGGGATGATTGCTGAGATCCACTGATTGCCCGCAGCCGAATCAACTGGGGCTTTGTAGTAGAAACGCAGTACTAAATCGTTAGAGCCTGTGTCAGAGTACGCCGATAAATCGACGGTAGCTGAATATGGAAAGGTTAAACTTGAAGATGTTTCACTATTGTAGGTATAAGAAAAACTACCCGGACTTGTACCTGTGTCATTATCAAACGTAGCTTGAGTTGATACGATCTTGTTCTCTAATGATGTAGCGCAACTTTCATTGTTGATTGGTAAAGCACAATCAAAAAAGCCAAAACCTGCTTGGTACTCATCGTGATAGCCATCCAGTTCGAAATTGACGGTATAATCGTCACCAATACTTGTTATTACAATATTTTTTACAACCGGTGGTACTTTACGTTGCGCTTTTTCTTGTACTGTTTCAGATGTGCTTAATTCACTTGTATCGCTTTCTCCTAATGCTACGAACAAATTAAACGTAGGTGAGTCGGTATTATTTGAAGAAATCGTGACAATGCCATTATTAACAGTGATGTCAGATGAAATATTCTCAGGATCAAATGTTTGCACCGTAAACGTACATTGCTCGTTTTCATTTAAGGTAGCATTACTACAGCTATCGTTAGTAACAAAGAAGTCATTTTGCGCAATAGCGCCTATTTCTAGCGGTTTAATATTAGTATTGCTAACGATCACCGCTTGATTATCACCACCATAAGCATTGTTTACTTTACTGAATTTATTCAGCGTTACTAAGCTTGGGGTGACGTCGAAGCTCTGAGGGTCATTATTGGCATCATTCAATAAAGTAACTTCAATGTTAGCACTTGCAGTTTCTCCTGCTGTTGTTGCTGTCACTGTAATATTAAAGGTTTCATCAGCACCATTTAGTATTTGTTCATCTTTAATCGAAATTTCTCCTGTGGCTTGATTAATGTCGAATAAATCAGCATCTGCACCAGTTAAAGATAAAACGATACTATCACCTTGATTATCAATAACGGCTAATTTACCGGCGATTAAACTGCCTTCATTTTCGTTAAAATAAATGGTGCGGCTAGATATTATTTTATTAACACGCAGTGCATAACCGTATGCATTATGGCCTGTTCCGCCGGAGCGGATTAATAATAGCGGTCGGTCATACTCATCAACGTCAATGTCAATAAAGTTATGCGTGGCATTATCAAGATTTGCACCAGCTTTTGAAACAGATGCTAAATCGTAAGAAATTTCAGTCCAAACATCATTAACCAAGGTGGCCATTTGTGCGTGTTTTTTAGAAGTGATAGCATTGTTCATTTGCTGGAAAGCGACATAAGGCACATCATTACTGTCAAACGCTAAATCAAGTAAAGGACTTCCTTTGCCTGTTGTAGGGGCCGCTGCATGGCCTTCCGCTAATGCAAAACCGAAATTTTGATCACCTACTTGCTGCCAACTTGTATCACTAACATCCGTACCGTCAAGTTTATAAACAGTGCCTCCAGCAACCGTAGTAAAACCAACGTTGAACATATGCAGATTATCAGCACTGTCAAACGCTATTTTCATATACGCTGATGTTGGTGCAACAGTAGTAGTTAGCGCTGCTTGTTGGATACCATTTTCATCCCAGCTCACTAATAAGGTTTTGTCTAACGTTGCAGAGCCTGCGGCAGCGTCACGATAAACAAGGTGCAGGTGGTCGTTTGAGTTAATCGCGATATCAGCCGCGACGGTCAAACCATTGGTTGATTTTGTGGCCATCGGCCCATAAACAGCGCTTAAGCTACTACCGGAAAGTTTAAATATTGTAGTGTTGTTATCTGAACCCGTATGTAAAATGTATGGCGTGCCTTGGCTATCGACTTCCATTTTTACCGATTTTGAGGCGGCAGTAACAGTGGTTTCAGCGGTTGGTATCCAAGCTTGACCATCAGTACTGGCTTTAACGATAAGTTTAGAATTTTCAACAAACGCTAGTAATAAACTGTCATCAACAGGGTTTATACGTATTTGCGTAAACGTATTGGCTGTAGCAACGCTTGATTGCGCGCCAAAATCACTGACAACACCTTTATTATATTCAGCGACTTTAACAATATCTGCTGAGCCTTTAGCATTTTGGTAAGCAGCATAAACAGTGTTTTCACTATTTACGGCCATGGATAAATGCTCAGAATTATCCGTTTGTGGATTAAACAAGAATTCTAATTCATTGAGCAATACACTATTATCAATAAATACTGGTGACGTTGCATCTTCAATGTTTTCAATTTTATTTATGCTGCCATCAAGAGGATACGGGTCAGAATTATCGCCTACACCATCATTGTCAGTGTCTACGCTTTCCGAATTATCAAGTGGAAATGCATCGTTTTCATTGAGTGTGCCATCGCCATCAATGTCAGGATCGACATCATCAAGAAGGCCATCTCCGTCTGTATCTGGGATATCGTTTGTAGTGTCATTTATTAGCGTAACTTGTATATCTTGATTGGTCGTTTCATCGTTTGCCGTTGCAGATACAGTCAGAGTATAAACTGAATTTTCAGCAGCTATTTCTTGAACTGCTTTAAAGCTTATTTGACCCGTTACCTGGTCAATAGTAAATAAGTCGGCATCAGCACCGGACAACGTTAACGTAATAGCATCACCATCGGCATCATCGGCGGTTAACTTGCCGACAAGGGTTTCTCCTTCATCTAGGCTAAATGGTAGAACTGTATCTGGATCAGCGGTTGCTAAATGTCCTCGCACCACGGTAGGATAGTAACTATGGGTTGCGCTATTGGTTGCTTGAAAGCCAACAATAGGTCTGTCTAGATTATCAATAACTAAATCAATATATTTATGAACACCGTTATAAATAGATGCAGCTTCAGTACTATTGTGAGCTGAAAAATTACTATCAACACCTAAGTCCCAAGGAACTTCTGTCCAAACGTCATTAACCAGTTTAACCAGTTGCATTTGTCTTTTACTCGAACCGGTTGCGCCCTCGTTATTAACTTGTTGAAAAGCAACATAAGCTACATCTTTGCTGTCAAAATCTAAATCAATATAAAAATTGGCTGGTGGTGTTGTGGTACCATTCTCGCTACCACCGATAGAAAGCGCATGATCAAACTTTTCATTGCCTTGTAACTCCCATGCACTATCAGCGGTTTTACCATTTAACTTGTATACCGCCATACCTGATGCAGCAATACCAACATCAACAATATGCAAGTTATTTTGGCTATCAAAAGCCGCGCTAAGATTTACGGTACCACCGGCTATAGTTGGCCCAGAGGGTTCAAACGATTGCCATGCAGCCCCATCAAAATAGGCGACTTGTAAATCAGCAGCACCTAAGGCATTATCGCGATATACGAAGTAAGGGACGTCATCACCATCAATGGCAATATCACCTGAAAGCATGTTTTGTTGTTGCGATTTAGCTTGATCAGTCGTTACCGAAAAAACTTCCGTTAATGATACCGAGACATCAGCCACCGAATTATCAAATTTATAAAGCTTAGCATTGGTATTATTAGGCGCCAGCAGTATATATGCGTTACCAGTACTATCGACTTCCATCTTCATGGCTCTTGGGTTTACCGCGATATCAACAATCGCTTTATCTGTCCATGAAAGGCCACCATCAATACTAGATTTAATCTTAAGCTTAGCTGTCGCGTCTTTACCTTCAACTACAGCTAGCATTAAACTATTGTCAGCTGGGTTTACTCTTAACTGTGAAAAGGTATTATCAGCTTTTTCAGAAGTCACATCAATTAAACTAGTTAAGGCACCGTTAAAATCTAACGAGTTAGAATATTTAACAAATTCCACTAAATCTTTGCCGGTAACAGCATCATGATATGCGGTATATAAATTATTATTAGTATCAACTGCCAAGGATATATGCTCAGCATTTCCTGCTTGTGTATGGAACAGGAAGTCAACGTTATTGATTTGGCTGTTTTCAAAAAAAACTGGAGTATCTGCATAGCCAATTCCTGATTGAGCAAACAAAAGCAATCCTAACGTTGGTATTTTATATTTAAGTGAAAATCTATTTTTCATTGTTGCCCCATTGGCTCATTTTAGTTTTAAACAATCAATTTCATCATTGTGTTATTTTAATGTGGTTGTTTTTATATTTAATTATACATTGTATATATAATTTAAATACCGATATTAAGTCAAGAACTAATTGTCTATAAATTCTACATTTTGCTTATGGTGGAAGTTAAATAATGACTTTTAGACGCGAACAAGCAGTTTTTTAGTACGTGTTAGACGACTATTCTTATTTTTATTGATCTCAACACTATACGTAGATTCTTTATGTTAATTGGATTAAGCACCCGTTAATTGTTGTTTTTCGTGTATTAATATATATAGGTGCAATGATGTTTAATTAAGTGTTCAGATCAATGTGAAGCGTAAGAATGGAAAATTCAGCTTATAAATCTTGGCGTTTATCGCCTTTGTGGGGGGTATCCGTTTGTATGTTACGTAGCCCAATTACTATTGCCAACAAAGGCAATAGCTTTGCCTGCCAGGAACGGACAAAGGCTTTACTTTTATTTAGCCGGTTTTTCGGATTTTAACGGCTTTGTTCTGATCTGGTAGGGCAAATACGGCAAAATATCGCTTTCCCATGCCCGTACTTTCTCGGTCATCTGTTTTACCACTTCAGGATGTGAACTGGCTATGTTATGTTGCTCAGCAAGATCTTTATCTAAATCATACAAACTCATTGAGCGGTAATAGGGGCTTACCAGCAGTTTCCATTTGCCTTGTCGCATTGCTTTGGCGACATCATTGGTTTGTAAGTCACTAGAATGCAGGTTCAAACCACCATTACGCCAGAATAAATCCCGAACTGGTTGTTTGTCGCCAGAGAAAACTGGCAGTAAACTGATACCGTCCAGTTGATGCTCGGCCGGAACCACTGCCCCGGTAAGGGCGAGAATAGTTGGCATAATATCGAGTGAAATGGTTAATTGCTCAGAGACTGTATTGGCTTTAATTTTTGTCGGCCACCAGGCTATTGTTGGTACCCGATGACCGCCTTCAAATAGTGAACCTTTTTTACCACGTAGCGGCCCGGGTGATGATAGTTTCATTGGGCCATTATCCGAAGTGAAAATAATTAAGGTATTCTCGCTTAAGCCAGCAAGCTTTACTGCTTCAACTAATTTACCGACGCTGACATCGAGCTCACCTATGACTTGTTTGAATATTGGCTCTTTATCAATATCTTGCTTGCGTTTTTGTTTATCAGGGCCACGCTGAATAGGTGAATCAGGGCCTTGCATTGGATCATGTACAGCTTCATGGGCCACATAGAGCACAAATGGGTTGTTTTTATTGTCATTAATAAAATTTATCGCATGCTCAGTGATCAAATGCGTTGAATAACCTTGTTCAACCACTTGTTTCTCGTTATGCCACCAGTCGTAGCTGTGCATCCGATCATAATGAGAGATATAGTCAATGTTGCCACTTAAAAATCCGACAAAGCGATCGAAGCCAAAATTCATCGGACGATAACGCTCTTCATAGCCCACATGCCATTTTCCAAACAATCCGGTTTTATAACCTTTCGCCTTAACTAAGCTGGGAAAGGTGATTTGAGTTTTGGGATCAACACCAAAGCTGTGGGAAGGGTGTTTTGGATCGGCATTTACTACGCCGTCGACACCGGTTTTGTGCTGATAACGCCCGGTAATTAATCCTGCTCTAGTCGGGCTACATACGGTCCCGCTTGAATGAAAATCAGTAAATCGTAAGCCTTCACGAGCTAACTGGTCCAAGTGTGGCGTATGGTGGATGCCGTTATAACTGCCTAAATCACCATAGCCCATGTCATCAGCCATGATCACAATGATGTTTGGTTGACTGGCGGGGCTTTCCAACGCCATAGATTGACCAGCTAATAATAGGCTTAAACCGATCGATAGTAAGTTTTTCATCTATTTATCCTTTATTGGTATGTCCAGTCATCGGGCGGCTAAAGCCCTGTTGGCGATAACGTTCGAGTAAGCGTTCAAGCTCAGCGACTTTATCCGGATTTTGTAAATACAAATTTTGCGTTTCACTGGCATCATTGGCTAGATTATAGAGCTGACCTTTAGGTGTATCCGGGTTCTGCTTTAATAATTTTTTGCGCTGGCCTTTCGAGCCAAAACCGCCAGATGTTTGGCCCTTAATGTATTTCCACGGACCTTGTTGGATGGCAAACATGCCACCTATGGCGTGATATACGGTAGCTTCTCGAATATTTTCCATACCGGCCTTGCCGTAAAATGCGGGTAATAAATTGTAACTGTCTTCACCAGCATCACTCGGCAGTTTGCTATCAACGATACCGGCGATGGTGGCTAACAAGTCAACCAGAGATAAATTTTGGTCACTGACGCTACCGGCAGGGAAATGCTTAGGCCAACTGGCAATAAACGGCACTCGGTGTCCGCCTTCATAAATGTCGGCTTTCATACCGCGCCAATGAGCATTGGCCAGATGATTATATTGTTCAATATCGCTTGCTTTCCAATGTGAGCCATTATCACTGGTGACTATCACTAAAGTGTTGTCGCTCAGACCATTCTCTTTTAATGCACTATGTACCCGACCAATGACATCATCGGTTTGATTGACAAAATCACCATAGGTACCGGCTTCACTCTTGCCCTTAAATTCAGCTTTAGGAACCCAGGGAGTGTGTGGCGATGGCAATGGCATATACAGGAAAAAAGGCTGCTTTGTTGAACTGGCTTGCTGCTTGATATAGTTTTCAGCCTTGTTTGCTAGTGTAGGTAATACTTCAATATGTTTAAAATCGGGAGCGCTGGCACCTTCACGCCAAAAACCATCACCACCGTATCTTGCTAATTTACCCTTTGTGACTTCACTACTGGCACTTTGTAGCACGGATTCATTTTCAATATATAGATACGGAGGCATGTCTAACGACGCCGGGATGCCAAAGTAATAATCAAACCCTGATGATACAGGTCCTGGTCGCAGCGGCTGGCTATAATCGGTTTTTGCTTTATTACCTAGGCCAAGGTGCCATTTACCGATGCCTGCGGTGGTATAACCTTTATCTTGTAACATCGATTGAATGGTCATTCTGCCATCTTCAATCAAAGCGGGCGATTCACCATATAACACCCCTTTTTTTAGGCGTGAACGCCAGGCATAACGACCGGTCAATAAACCATAACGAGTTGGTGTACAAACTGCAGATGGAGTATGGGCATCGGTAAATCTGATCCCAGCTTTCGCGATGGCATCCATATTTGGAGTAGGGATTTTACTGGCGTTGTTATACGCACCAAGGTCACCGTAACCCAAATCATCAGCCAAAATAATCACAATATTAGGTAGTTTTTGCTCAGCTTCCGCATTAACAACACTTTGTTGTTCGGTTGAACAACCTTGCATTGCGAAGGCAAAAGTAATCGCTAAAGTGATTTTTTTTAAAAGGGAAAACTGCAAGTTATCTCGTGGTTTCATTTGTCTATCCTGACGACTGTGTCACTGTTTTAGTTGTAATTAATACTTATTTGTGTATATTTATATATCAAAATACATAGCAAGCCTAACTTAAAACCATTGAAATGCCTAGTGCTTATTTTTTAATAGATCGAAATCATAATCAGAAGTATAAGATTGCGGTTTCGGATAAATAAATTGTTTTTTCAACAGCGGCTTACAGAACAGGGCAGCAAGATGAAATGTTACGAGCTAAATTACCAAGGAAAATATTGACTGTGAAAAAGATGATTTTGACTGCGGCGTTGTTAACTATCAGTTGTTTTCAAGCCATTGCAAGCGAAAAACCAGACAACAGTAAAGAGACAAACGGGGATACAAGCGCATCTAGCTGGCAGCGTATCGAAGCCAACTATCGACTACCAACTTGGTATGAGGATGCCAAGTTTGGTATTTTTATTCACTGGGGGCCATATTCAGTACCAGGCTGGGCACCGGGTAAAGCCTATTCTGAATGGTATCCGCATAATATCTATCGCGCCAATAGCAAACGCTCGTCGAAGTGGCGCCAATACCATCAACAAACCTACGGCAGTGATTTTGGTTATAAAGATTTTATTCCGCAATTTAAGGCCGAACATTGGGATCCACAGGACTGGGCCAAATTATTTAAACAAGCTGGTGCCCGTTATGTGATCCCGGTTGGCGAACATCACGATGGCTTTGCCATGTGGGATAGTGCTTTGACTCGTTGGGACGCAAAAGATATGGGGCCAAAGCGCGATATTATTGGCGAACTCGCCAAAGCTGTACGTTCCTCAGGAATGAAATACGCCGTGTCGTATCATCGTGAGCGTCATTTCAGTTATTTTAATCAGGACGATGAGCGGCTTAAACGTGAGCTGGCGGCCAATCCTGACGCGGCTGAGCTTTATGGGCCGTTTGAATTGAGCAAGGAGTTCATTCGCGATTATCAAGCACGTTGGCAAGAAATTTGTGATAAATATCAGCCTGATTTCATGTGGCTTGATGATATTCCCGCTTTTTACCAACAACCTGACCATCCTAATATAGTTGCGTACCAGCAAACTTTGCTAGAGATGGTGAGCGATTATTTAAAACAATCTCAGCATTGGCAAAAGTCAGTGTATTTTAATAATAAAGGCAAACACCGCAATTTCGATACCGATGCCGGCGTACTTTCTAAAGACAACATGACCATAGATGGCATCGGCCCTAAGTGGGAAAATCCGGCCACTTTTGGTCATTCATTTGCCTACAACTATATTGAAGATGACAATGGTAGCTATAAAGATAGTGATGAGTTAGTGGATTTATTGATCGATGTGGTCAGTAAAAATGGCAACTTATTACTCAATATTGGGCCAAAAGCAGACGGCACTATTACCGCTCCGCAAAGGGTCGGTTTACTGGCGGTTGGACGCTGGCTCCAAATAAACGGCGAAGGCATATATGGCAGTCGTCCATGGCAAGCCTATGGCGAGGACAACATTCGTTATACTCGCAAAGGCAACAATACGCTGTTCGCCTTTGATCTCGAAGCCCGAAACGGAAGCATATTGTTACCTTTAACCGCACAATTCAAACAATCGGATATCGCGTCAATTGAATTACTGGGTTTCGATCAGGTGCAGTGGCAGATCACCAGCGCAGGATTAGAAGTCAGCAACCCGCAACAAAAATCTGTCGAGGCGACGGTTTATAAAATTAATTTTCATCAGAATATTATCAACTAAAAGAGCAATAAAGGAACGCTAATGGCTGACTAAGTTAGCATACGTGGCCCAATGAATGAGCATGCCAAACTTCGTGACCATGTATTTTTGTATCGCATCGGTTTTACTGTTATTAATTTGCTGCCATGTCACTAATGGATGCTGTGCTGCTGAGTTTTTCTATCGAAACGGTATTTATTGATAGGGCGCGATGATTAAGCGTTTAACCCAAATGGCTTGATCATGTTGAGCGACTCTTGGCGACAGGGTAATGGTTTGTAAGCCCGACTTGGTTAAATTTAATAGACCAAGTTCAACCATTTCATAGCGCATTCTTGGTTTAATTTTTTTACCTTTGCTATCTTTGCTGCCTAATAAGCTTCTCCGGTAGCCAGTATCCATAGTGACAAAGCTTAAGGTGTCGTCATTGGCCTGTATTTGCCACTGTGAACCATCGCCAGCGAGATCGCTGGCGTATTCTATTTTAACTGTGTATTTACCCGGAGTTAAAACGTTAACTTGCCATTGTGCATTGGCATTTTTATGCTGCCATTGACTGATGTTTTGACTATGCTTATGTTCACCAAATTTTTCCATCCAACGAATTTCTTCAATTTTAGCCGCTGTAACTGTGGCAAAATCGGCAGCTAATATCGTGGGGTAAACGCCATCAATAGCGAGTGCCTGACTGCTGACTTTTGGCGTACCATCCAGGGAAATTTCTACCACATGAATTAAGTCCTCATTGAGTTTTTTAGGGAGTGTTAATGTGAGGGTTTCATTGTCTTTTACAAATCTGACTTTAGCGCCGTCACTTAACATTTCAGCGTTTAGGACTGAGTTTTGTAAACTTGGCAAATGTAATTTGCCAAGTTTCGGTAATTCAAAGATGTGCAGGTAAAGTTTGTTGTGTTTAACTGTGATATCGCCCCAGGGAAAACCATAATAAGGCGAAGCTGTTGTCGCATAAATAGCCGCTTTATTTATCGCTAACCATTGACCGGCTATGCTCATGTTTTCTACTGCTTGCTGAGGAATTGAACCATCACCTTTAGGGCCAATATTTAGCTTAAATAAACCGCCACGGGCGATCACTCTAATCAGGTTTTGCATCAATGTTTTCGGTGACTTCCAATGCTCGTCATACCAGGCATATGACCAGGAATCATTGGTGGTATCGATACTTTCCCACACACCGTTATGACCTTTCAGCGGGATATGCATATCTCCCATGGTTGAAAAGTCACCTAAACCGTTACCGATGCGGCTGTTAAGTAAGCAGTTGGGTTGATATTTATGAACTAAATCAACCAGAGCCTGAGAGTATTGTTTTGGCATATTGCCTGGCGTATCGAACCAGAATTGTGAAATGTCACCATAGTTGGTTAATAGCTCAGTCACTTGTGGAATGACCTTATTGTCGAAATAGCGTTTAAAGTCTTTTTTATGGCTGTTAATATTTGGGCCTTTATACATGGCGGCGTCAGGTTCAGTCCAATCAAAATTTTGTGAGTAATAAAAACCTAAGCGGATGCCATATTTTTTACAGGCTTGTGCAAGTTCTTTAAGTGGGTCGCGTTTAAATGGTGTTGCCTTGGTGATGGTAAAGTCACTCACCGCAGAATCGAACATGGCAAAACCTTCATGATGTTTTGCGGTGATCACGATCAAGCTTATGCCACTATCTTTGGCAAGTTTGGCAAAAGTATCGGCATCAAATTTTTCCGGGTTAAAATGTTTAGCGTATGCCTTATAGTCATCGGTAGGAATTTCCGCCATATGCATCAGCCATTCACCAATACCATAGTAGGTTTTATCTTGCCATTTCCCTGCCATTTGTGAATACAACCCCCAGTGAATAAACATTGAATATTTATCGTCTATCATCCATTGCAAACGTGGGTCGTTAACATTTTTATTAGTCGCAAGCTGTCCCCATTGTTCATCCATTTGCACCGTTTGATTAGCACTCAATACACAAGTGCTAGTGAATATGGTTAAAACCAGAAAAATTATATTAGCGCTTTGTATTATATTTTTGGGCATGGCTGTTTCCTAAGACAGATAAAATCATGAAATACATTACATTCAGTGTTCTTTTTATATATAAAGATGTGTTGCAACTATTCTTTTATAAAGTAAGGTAAATATTGTTTGTTAGTGCCTATATGATATGTATACCTTGGTTTGTGTTGGTGTTTTATATGTAGTAAATCAGTAAGTGGCCGGATAATCAACAGTTATTGAACGTTAATGTGGTATTTTATATATACAAATACCTCGCAGTGTAATAGTATTTAATGAAATGAAGTTATATTAATAGGTATTTATAATGAAAAAAATAGTAGCTCCATGGCAGAAGTTTTCCCGCACTTGTTTGCTTGTACTGCCTTGTCTTTTTGTGAGTGCTGTTAGTAGTGCTAGTACAGAAAATATTGCTGATACCGAACGGCCCAATATTTTATTTTTATTAACCGATGATCAAACAGTTAATACTATTAATGCATTGGGAAATAAGGCGATTAAAACGCCAAATTTAGATCGCTTAGCTCGTAATGGCACGACCTTTAGCCATGTATTTAATCAGGGCTCTTGGTCACCAGCGGTATGTGCGCCCAGTCGGGCGATGATCAATACCGGCCGCAATGTTTATCGTACCGGGTTTGGACCAAAAAAATCGGGCCGTAAAAGTTATCCGTTGTGGGGGGAAACATTCCGTAACGCCGGTTATGAAACCTTTATGAGTGGAAAGTGGCATGTCACCAAAGAGGCGTTTACCCGCAGTTTCGATTTAGCTAATGCCGTTTATGCCGGTGGTATGTCAAGAAAAGAAGATGGTGGTCAGTGGCAGCCAAAAATGTGGAATTACGATGCCACGGCAGCGAAAAAAGACAATTTTGTGGTGTATAGTAAAAAACAGCATTCGAGTGAACAAATTGCTGAAGCCGCGGTTGATTATATTAATGGTAAAGGTCGCCGCAATGAAAAACCCTTCTTGATGTATGTGGCATTTCTTGCGCCGCACGATCCTCGCCAGTCACCACAAGAGTATGTCGATATGTACCCGGGTCAAGCGGTGCCATTACCAGCCAGTTATATGGCGCAACATCATATCGACCAGGGGGATTTTACCGTTCGCGACGAACAGTTGTTACCTTTTCCTAGAGAGCCGCAAGCGGTGAAAAGCTTTATTGGTGAATATTATGCGATGATCACCCATTTAGATGAGCAAATTGGTAAAGTATTAACCGCATTAGAAGCGTCTGAATTTGCCAAAAACACCATAGTGGTAATGACCTCTGATCATGGCTTAGCGGTAGGCAAACATGGCATGCTGGGCAAACAGAACCAGTATGATCACAGTATTCGCGCACCATTTATCGTTAAAGGCGAGGGCATCGCAGCAGGTCGTGTTGCCAAAGGCATGTTTTATTTGAACAGTGTATTTCCAACCACGGCCGAACTCGCTGGAATTGACATTCCTGAGACGGTTGATGCACCAAGTATTGTGCCGTTAATCCAGGGCAAAACCGACAAAATGTTTGATCACATTGTTGGCAGCTACCGTCATTTTCAGCGTATGGTGCGTAACGACCGTTATAAATTGATTTATTACCCAATGATCAAGAAAACGCAACTGTTTGATTTAGTCGATGATCCTGATGAATTGCGTAACCTTGCCGATTTACTCGAGCATCAACAAACCATTAGCGAGTTGCGCGTGGAATTGGAAACGCTGAAACAGTGGACCGGCGATCCGTTACTCGACAGCGACCCTAAAGGTAGCTATGCCAACTATTTAGGTGAAGTACGTTGTGACTGGCAAGTATCGCAAGACGATTGTACCCAGCCTAAAAAAAGAAAGTCTCACTAAAGGTAAATAGATATGATGAATAAACCAGTATTACCGTTAGCAAAATTAGCCCTTATTGGACTATTAGCCTTGGCCGCGCAAGCATGCAAACCGGCCAATGACAGTCAAACGACGGCATTAGTTAGCGAGACAAAACAGAAGAGTAAACCAAATATTGTATTGGTGATCACCGATGATCAGGGTTATGGAGATGTTGGCGTTTATCAGAACCCGTTGCTGCAAACGCCGCAAATGGATTTATTGCACGCACAAAGTGTGCGGTTAACTAACTTTCATGTGTCACCGACGTGTTCGCCAACCCGAGCTGCGCTATTTTCCGGACAAAATTCATTAAAAGCCGGAATTTGGCATACGGTGATGGCGCGTTCTATCTTAGACGCTAAACATTACACTTTGGCGGAAGCCTTGCGTGATAACGGCTATAAAACCGGCTTATTCGGTAAATGGCACTTGGGCGACAATTACCCTAATCGTCCGGAAGATCAAGGTTTTGATGAAGTGTTAATGCATGGCGGCGGCGGCGTTGGCCAAACGCCAGATTACTGGGGCAACACTCAATTTGGTGATACCTATTTAAGAAATGGTAAACCAGAAAAATTTTCTGAATACGCCACCAAGGTCTGGTTTGATGAAGGCATTAAGTTTATTAAAGAAAATAAACAGCAACCGTTCTTTGCCTACATTTCTACCAATGCGCCGCATTCACCATTTCGAGCGCCACAAGCATATGTTGAACCTTACCTGAAAGAAGGCTTATCTGAAAATGGTGCACGCTATTTTGGCATGATAGCCTATGTGGATGAGCAAATAGGGCGCTTACGAGCCGAAATTCGCGATGCCGGTATTGAAGATAATACGATTTTCATCTTTGCTACCGACAATGGCTCGACCATGAGCGATAGCCGTTTGTTTGGTAAAGCCAATATGCCGACCTATCGACAACGACTTAAAGATGATCCTAATTGGCAGTCATGGAACTACAACGCCGGCATGCGCGGCTATAAAACTTCAATGTATGAAGGCGGGCACCGTGTGCCGTTCTTTATCAGCTATCCAAATGGTAATTTAGGCCAACCAAGAGATATTGACAGTTTAACGGCACATTTCGATTTATACCCAACCTTACTCGAATTTGCCGGTATTGATGTTGATAAAATTAAGCAAAAACAAGAACTCGATGGGGTGAGTTTGAAAGGTCTAATTGAAGGCCAGCAAGATAATATTGCCGATCGGACTATCATGGTCACCAATCAACGGGTTGATCAACCCAACATCGACCGACCTATGGTATTGATGACTCAGCGCTGGCGTTATATTACCAACGCGAAAGGATCCGCTCGTAATCCAAAATTGAAAGAACAATTGTTTGAGATCGCCAATGACCCGCATCAGGACCACGACGTCAGTGATGAATATCCAGAAGTGGTCGCTGATTTTCGGCAGCAACTCAAGCAGGTTTGGCTAGACAACAGTACTCGCTTCGGTACGCGCCAGCTAATTGTGGTGGGTAGCGATGATGAAAACCCGGCGCGCTTAAATGGCATGGACTGGATAGAAGCGCCTAACACCTTTGATGTGCCGGTGTATCCGGGTTTTAAACCTTTGCATCATGAGATACAAAAAAATGCCTGGTTAAACAAAGAAAGCCAGTTTAAGCCATTGCCATGGTCGTTAATGGCGGAGCAAACGGCTCAATATCAAATATCAGGTTATCTGTGGGATAAACCTGCCGGCAAGCCAGTTGAACGCAAATACGTATTTGTCGAAATCGACGGCAAAGTCTACCAAAATATCGTGCATAACAATGCCAATGGTGGTGAGTTAACCTTACCACTTAAGCAAGGACCGTTTAAAATGAAGGTTTGGTTTGCCGACGATGAACAAGGTGTTGAGAATAGATTAGCGGCGATATACGTGTATGTGAAGCGCTTATAAGCAAGAATTATCAGCAACTCATTGCTTTTGTTGATTGCGCTAACTGTAAAGTTTCAATATAAGCGATAAAACACTTTAAAAACAGCGGAACAATCGTTTTTGTCCGCTGTTTTTTTATGATTAAAAATCAGTGGCTAACTCTTTTTTTTAGTAGTGTTTACCTTAAATTTACATAATTAATATTGACTTGTCGATAAACTGATTGTAGCATCCTTATTCATACTATATATAAAAATACATCTAAAGTAGGTGTGTTTGCCGATGTGAAAGGTTTAGACAAGTAAAGATGAAAAGTTTTTCTTTGACCAATAAGGTATTTTCAACCGTGTTACTGGTTGCTTCGCTCGCTCTTATTTCAGGCTCTGACGCAGCTGCAAGTTCTGACAAAACAACTCAGCCCAATATCTTATTTATTCTTTTAGATGATATTGGCAAAGAATGGGTCAGTGAATACGGCTCAGAATCGGTTAAAACGCCGACAATTGACGCCTTGGCAAATTCCGGAATGCGTTTTGATAATACTTATGCGCATCCGCAGTGTACGCCAACCCGCATATCTTTTTTAACTGGTCAGTACCCTTATCGTAATGGCTGGGTCAACCACTGGGACGCGCCGCGTTGGGGTCATGGTTATTATGACTGGCAAAGCAACCCAAGTGTTGCCAGAATTATGCAACAGGCCGGTTACGCCACTGCCGCGGCCGGTAAATGGCAAGTCAACGATTTTCGCTTACAACCCGAGGCAATGACCAAGCATGGCTTCGATCAATATTTTATGTGGACCGGCTATGAAGCCGACAATGAGCCAAGTCAAGAGCGTTACTGGAACCCGTATATTCACAGTAAAAATGGTAGCAAAACCTACCCGGAAAAATTTGGTGAAGATTTGTTTTCTGATTTTCTGCTTGATTTCATTACCACCAATGGTGAACAGAACAAACCCTGGTTTGCCTACTACGCGATGAATTTGCCACATGGCCCATATGTCGCTACCCCGCATGAGCCAGAGGCAAAAACAAAATACGCCAAATTTGCCGCCATGGTGCGTTATGCCGACTTCATTCTTGGCAAAATGGTCAAAGGCTTAGAGGATAGCAATCAGCGTGATAATACCATTATTGTCTGGACCACAGACAATGGCACCGCCAGTAACATTACCGGCATCCGCGATGGTAGAAAAATTAAGGGCGCGAAACTGTTAACTACCGAAGCTGGGATTAATTTACCGTTTATTGTCAATTCTCCTAAATTAGTGCCGCAAGGTGTGGTTAGCAATGCTCTGGTTGATATTACTGACTTGCTGCCGACTTTTGCCGAGCTTGCCGGTATTGAATTACCCGCTGAGGTTGAGTTTGATGGTCACTCATTTGCGCAACACATTTTAGGCAAGGCGGATGATTCAGAGCGTAGCTGGATCATGGCAATGGGTGGCCGAAATAATGCGCAAGTGTCAGAGCTGGGCATTGAGAATTCCTGGAATTTTCGTGACCGGGTGTTCCGCGATAAACAGTACAAACTATACGTGAATCCCACCAATAATCGTGATTATGAAAAACTGGTGGATGTAGTCAATGATCCGGAAGAAAATATTAATTTAATCAATAGCAAAGAGCCGAAAGTGCAGCAAGCACTGGCGAAACTTAGTGCTGCTGCGCAAACGATGCCAAATAAAGACAAGGATCCGACGTATCGTAAAATTGCTGAGAACACCTGGGATGTACCGGTGACCGTGAAATCTCAACGTTGGAAACAATAATGTCAACGACAAATAATAATAGGAAGCACCTAATGAAAAATATCTCTCGCCGTAATTTTATCCAGATTGCTGGTGCCAGTGCCGCCACACTTGCGGTACCTGGTGTATTGTCTGGTTGTTCACCGGCCACACAAAAATCAGCAATTGTGGTGCCTAGTTACCTGCAGGGATATGAGCAAGATTACCTACAAGATCCAAGACAAGCGAGTCTGAACTGGTTCAAAGAAGCGGGTTTTGGCTTGTTCTTACATTATGGTTTGTATTCGATGCTGGGTGGTGAATACCAGGGCCGAAAAATTGTGAATAAAAACAAGCCTGATCAGGCGATTGCGGAATGGATCCAGTGGCATGGCAAGATCAATGTCAGTGATTATGCCAAATTAAAAGATAACTTTACCGCTGCTCGCTTTGATGCCGATTATATTACCGATTTGGCCCTGGCTGCCGGAATGAAATACATCAATATTACCACCCGTCATCACGACAGTTTCTGCTTATTTGAAAGTAAATACACAGATTTTCACAGCGTAAATTCGCCGGCTCGTCGCGATTTGGTAGCCGAACTGTCTGAGCAGTGTCAAAAGAAAGGTCTGGGCTTTTTCCTTTATTATTCGCATGGTCGTGACTGGAAACATCCGCATGCGCCAACTAACAACGATTGGGGCGTCACTGCTCGTCCACGTTATGGCCAAAAACAGCCGGAGTATCTGGCTGAAGGTGAGGAAAATCTGGCAATTTATGCCGAGTTTATGCAAAACCAGGTGAGTGAGTTACTCACTAACTATGGTCCGATTGCCGGCATTTGGCTAGACGGTGAAGGCGTACCAAAAGTCTTTGCTAAAAAGTATGACAAAATACACGGTGGCGGCGGTTTGGACAAAGCCATTGAATTATTAAAGGTCAATGAACTCTACGCCAAAATCCGTGAGTTGCAGCCAAACACCTTAATTTCGTACAAAAAAGGGTTAACCGGTACGGAAGATTTTGTCGCGCCGGAGCGCAAAAGTTTCGGCCTGGACAGTGGCGGTAAAGCGATGGAGATATGTTCAACCTTGCAAGCTCACAGTTGGGGCTATAACAAGTTTACCCCGCACCGTTTAAGTGCTGAGCAAGTCCTTGAAACCTATAATAATGCGCAAAAACATGGTGCGAATTTACTGTTAAACAGTGGCCCGATGGGCGATGGCAGCATTGTCAAAGAAGAAGCCGAAACATTAAAACAAATGGGTAACTTACTACGTCAACAACGTAATGCTTAATCGTTTGCAGAAAATATTTAATCAAAACATTTAGGAAACCTAATGAAATTAGTAAGATTTGGTGCCCCAGGCCAGGAAAAACCGGGATTAATCGATCAAGACGGCAAGTTACGTGATTTGTCGGCGCTGATCAGTGATATCGACAGCACACTTTTAGGCGGCGCTGGTCTGCAACAATTAAAAAGCCTAGATCCAGCAAGTTTACCGGTAGTTAACGGTGAACAACGTTTTGGTAAGCCGGTTGCCACTGTCGGTAAATGTATTTGTGTCGGTTTAAACTATGCCGATCATGCGGCAGAGTCAGGCATGGAAGTGCCTTCTGAACCGGTATTGTTTGCCAAAGCAACGTCATCATTACAAGGTTCCACCGACGTGGTAATTTTGCCGCCAGGCTCAGAAAAATCAGACTGGGAAGTTGAACTTGCGGTGGTGATTGGTAAAGAAGCTAAAAACGTAAGCGAAGCCGATGCCATGGATCATGTTGCCGGTTTATCTGTGATGAACGATTTATCTGAGCGTGCCTATCAAATCGAAAGAGAAGGTCAGTGGATGAAAGGCAAAGGTTGTGACACCTTCGGTCCTATGGGTCCTTATTTAGTCACAACCGATGAATCTGGTGACGGCGATAACCGTAAAATTTGGTTAGAAGTGAACGGTAAGCGTATGCAAGATGGCAATACCAATACTATGGTTTATAAAGTGCCATTTTTGGTCAGTTACATCAGCCAGTTTATGAGCCTACAACCGGGGGATGTGATCAGTACCGGTACTCCTCCTGGTGTTGGTTTAGGCTTTAATCCGCCAATCTACCTGAAAGAAGGCGATGTAATGCGCTTGGGTATTGAGGGACTGGGTGAGCAGCAACAAGTGGTTAAGTTATAATCAACACCGCTTAGCACTAAGTTTTAACTACAAAGTCATGCCTTAGTGGTCGACAAAAGTATAAAAAGCTCTTAAATGTTTTCCCCGTTTAAGAGTTTTTTTACCATTGATACTGCAATTTTATAAATATAAAGACTTGCCTATGAAAAATATAATAAAAAACACCATATTTTCTACGATGATAGTGCTGGTGCTACAAAGCTGTAGCAGCGACCAAAACAAGCCGCGTTTACAGCAAGTTGCGTTTACGCAACCGGTTGAACGTGACCATTGGATACCTACAGATCAGGAAACCGAAAAGGAGCGCAATGAGCGTATGGCCTGGTGGCGCGAGGCAAAATTCGGCTTGTTTATCCATTGGGGCGTCTATTCGGTACCTGGTGGTGAATATCAGGGCAAACCTGCCTCGGCCGAGTGGATTATGTTGCGCTCGCAAATCCCTGTAGACGATTATAAAGACTATGCAAAAGACTTTAACCCGGTAGATTATGACCCTGAAAAATGGGTGTTGGCGGCGAAAGATGCCGGGATGAAATACATCGTCATTACCGCAAAGCACCATGATGGTTTTGCCTTATATGATTCAAAGGTAACCGATTGGGATGTGGTGGATGCATCAGAGTATGGCAAAGATTTACTCCGGCCATTGGCCGAAGCGGCGCGTAAGCATGGGATGAAGCTCGGTTTTTATTATTCTCAGGCACAAGATTGGGTCCATCCGGGCGGTGCCAAGCATAAGAACGTGCAATGGGATGCACAACAAGCCGGTTCGTATGATCAATATATTGAGCAGGTAGCCGCGCCGCAGGTGAAGGAGATTTTATCAGAGTATGGCGATATCGCCATTTTGTGGTGGGATACTCCGGTTGGCGTCCGGGCATCGCATGTAGAACAATTTAACCTGGGGTTAGCGTTGCAGCCAGGGATTATTACCAACAATCGTCTCGGTGGCGGCGCATTGGGAGATACCATTACCCCCGAGCAATTCATCCCGGCATTGGGTATTCCAGGATTTGACTGGGAAACCTGCATGACGATGAACAATTCCTGGGGCTATCGTACTAACGACGATAACTGGAAATCGGCAGAAGAGCTGATTAGAAAACTTGGCGATATTGTCAGCAAAGGCGGTAACTTTTTACTCAATGTTGGCCCTACTCCAAGTGGTGAAATACCAGCAACATCAATGCAATTACTTAGCCAAATCGGTGACTGGATGACGGTTAATGGCGAAGCGATTTATGCGACAGAGCAAAGCGTGTTCAGTTTCCTTGACTGGGGCCGAGTAACTCAACGTACCCTGGAAAATGGTAATACCCGCTTATATTTGCATGTCTGGCACTGGCCGGAAAACGGTCGGTTATCCTTGCCATTGAAAAATAAGGTAGTAGACAGTTTTTTACTTGCTGAGCAAAAAGCTATTGCGACTGTTGATAACAAGCAAACGAAAGAATTTGTGTTACCAACACAGGCACCTGATGACATCAGTACTATTATTGTTGTCGACATCGAAGGTGCGCCTCAGCTTAGCGAAAACCGCTTTAATAAAGCGCAATTGGATGGCCAATTTATTTTCGATACTAATCGGGCGATGTTACATAATCATTTGGGTAGTCATATGGTGGTTGATGAAACGGGAGCTGAGGCTAAAATTATCGATTGGAGAGCAAAACCAGGACGCAGAGCCGAAGGTTGGATCGAATGGGAGTTTGAAGTAGCGCAAGCCGGACAATATACACTGTCAAGCCGCATCAGCGCTGCCAGTAAAGCCAGCAAATCGATGCAAGCCGTGATTGAGTATCTGGGAGAAGATAGTGATTCGTTAAAAGTGGTTTATAACAAGCGTGGCAAAATTATCAAGCCGGTTGGGCAAAGCTTAACGGTAATTATAAACAGCGACGAAGAACAAGCACATTCGCTATTACTTGGTAAATTATCTATCGGTAAACCCGGTGTCTATCGCCTTGGCCTGTTGCCACTAGAGCAACAAGAAAAGACCTCAACCAGTACTGATGGTATGGGGCTGGTGAATGATGGCACCGGCTGGGTCGGTCCTGATGTGCATCAGGTAAGTCTAACTCCTGTGCCGCTTAAGAACAGACCCTAGTAACCTAAACATTATACAAACTTTGCCACGCCGTCGGCGAACAGCCGTTGCTTGGCAGGGTTAATTTTTTGAGGAAAGTAATATGTATCGTGCATGCATGATCACCATAATGACCATAGGTCTTGGCTTGTTGCCATTGCCAGGCAAAGCTACGCAAACAGTACAACAAGTAGAAGCTGATGCCATCTATGTGTCACCGCAGGGTAAAGCCAAGAATAGCGGCAGTAAAAGTAGCCCTGTGGCTACCATGGCACAAGCCTTTAAACTTGCTAAAGCCGGACAAACAATTTATCTAAGGGCGGGTCGCTATCACGGCACAGAAGCCTTGCGTAATTTGAAAGGGGAGGCGGGTAAACCGATCACCGTCAGTGCTTACCCGGGTGAGCAAGTCATTTTTGATGGCAGTCAAGACGTACAGCAACTGGCGGCAGGGGAAAGCTTGGTCAATATTCAAGCGGGCGGCACTGGCTGGTTACCGCACAAGGGTCATATCTATAAGATGCAATTGCAGCAAGATATTTGGCAACTATTTGTCTTTGACAAAAACGGAGTTGAGCAAATGGTTCCGGCGCGTTGGCCGAATGCCAAATTTAGCGATGGCAGTATCTATCTACGCTCTGCCTGGGCCACGGCTAAAAATGCGCTGAATAAAGACGGTCGTTACAGTTATAACCCGGTGATGAATAAAATCAAAACCGGAGTAAAGGCCAAGGACATCGTCGACAACTGTTTCGATTCGGAAATGGATTTAACCAATTTAGCTGAGCTGCAAAAGCTTGATGCTAAGATGTGTTTTGGTGTTTCCATTGATGCACCACCTGAGCATAAGCGTCAATTAAGCAAAGCCGATCAGGAATTATTAAAGAAAAGACCGTGGAAGAGCATCAATAATAATGCCGATAATTATGGTCATGATTTGGCGGCACAAACGTTTGATGCAACCGGCGCCATGGCAATTTTAAATTATGGTCATTGGCGTACCTGGGCACGTCCGGTAGTCAGTCATGATGGCGATAGTTTTAGCCATATTGCTACCCCGCATTTATACGGTACCGGGCATTATTATTATTTAGAAGCGGCATTATCTTTACTCGATCAAGAAGAAGAGTGGTTTTATGATAAAAATACCCACACTTTATATTTATGGGCACCAAATAGTATTGCGTTAAATAAACAAACATTAGCTGTACGGGCAAAAGTGCAAGCCAATGCCTTTACCATCAAAAATGCCGATTATGTGACGTTTAAAGATTTGAACTTTTTTGCGACCACCTTTACCTGTCTACGTTGCGATCAGATGATCTTTGACCAGTTAAACCTGCAGTACGCTGGCTCTTCTCGGCGGATGTTAAAACAGTGGGGACAGGTTTCGACCCACAAAAGCGGCCGTAAATTGTTAATTGACGCAACGCCTGATATTGTCATCATTGACGGCAAATATAACAGCAATAGTAATAACAGTAGCGGCAGTGTGATCCGTAACTCCAGTTTCATTGACAGTGACGGCCCGGCATTACAATTTCATGGTAATGATAATCAGATCATCAACAACCGTTTTACCAATATTGACTACACTGGCGCCGAAGGCTGGCCATTTCAGGCGGCGATCAATACCTTTAAGGGTAAAAATAATACTTTTAGTTACAATACCTTTTACAATACCGGGCTGTCACAAATGTACCGCGCCCATTCTGGCGATATCACCCATAACTATGTCGATAACATTGGCTGGGCACAAACTGATGGCGCAGCAATTGGCGCCAATAATACCGGCTTGGCCGTCGCCTATAATTGGGCATTTTCCGATCATGACAAGGGCATTCGCATCGATGCCGCGTATCCACCCACGCATGTCAGCCAATGGCACACCGATAACTACATTCATCACAATGTCACTATGAATAACCGTGGTATTGTCGCCAAAGGCTGGCGCCATCGGATTTATAATAATACCATTATTGATAAAGGCTATCGCGACCCGGTGAGTGGTGTTGTTGATGTCGAACCACCACGGCTGGTGCTCAACAATGATACGGCTCTGGTACAACGCTTTAACGTGACTGAACAGCAAATGGGTTGTAAGGTAGGCATAGATTGTGGCGCCAATTTAGGCACCATTAGTGCCAACAACTTAGCGCCGTATATTCTTGCAGGCTTGGGCAAAAGGGTGGATCGCAAAACCCAGCTGCTGGCCGAACAACATCATGATCATGAAACCAGTATTGTTGGCGGTGTCAGCGTCAGTGAATTATTACGTGATCCACAAAATTATGATTTTCGCGCCAAAGATAATTCGCCAATTAGCAACAAGGGCGTTGCGCTGAACACCTTTAGTAAAACTGAGCTGTACAATGATTATCAGGGGTTACCGGATAACGTTGATTATATTGGCGCTTATGCGACAAACGATAAGCACTATTCCATTCCCGGACAGCGTCAAGCCTTAGCCTCGTTTCCTATCCCTTTACATGGCAGTAATAACGCAAAAATTGATAGCGACTTAATCTGGCGTGAAGCGTTGTCAGCGAATGAATATCGACTGTATTTTGCTAACAGCCAGCAGCAGCTGAGCAAGATGGCAAAACCAACGGCCAGTTATGAGGCCGATGTTGAAACTTATCCTGGTATTCGCGCAGCTAATAATATTTATACACCAGAGAAGTTATCCTCAGGTAACACCTATTTCTGGCGTGTCGACGTTGTGGTAGGGGAACAGGTGCATAAAGGCAAGATATGGCAATTTACGGTAGAACAAAACATTCAAACTACAAATAATAAAGAGCAAGGCTTATAAATGATGATTAAAAAACGAAAAAGCAAATGCGCCAACGCATTAGCCATTAGTACCGCGGTGTTATTGGCACTATCAACCCCAGCTATCAATGCGGCTGAGCAAGTCAGTGGTTCAGGAATTCCCGGCTCTGCAGAAATGCTTGAGTTAGGCTTAAAGTGGCAAACGATGAGTAACTCCGCGGCAAAACAACGAGGTAGAGAGTTATTTAATCAAAATAAATACGGCATGTTCATTCATTGGGGGCTTTATTCTACCTTAGGTGGAATATACCAAGGTGAAAAGATGGAAGAGGGTGGCACCGGACCCCGAGTTGCGGAATGGGTGATGCGAAGAAAAGAAATCCCTCGTGCTGAATATGCCAAATTGGCCGATAATTTTAACCCTACCAAGTTCGATGCCGATGAGTGGGTCGCTATTGCGAAAGCGGCAGGGATGAAATACATGGTGATTACCTCCAAACACCATGATGGTTTTGCCCTGTTTGATTCTAAAGTGACGGATTTTGATGTGATCGATGCCACACCCTTTGGTCGTGACATCATTCGTGAGCTTGAAGTCGCGTGTAAGAAAGCAGGGCTTTCCTTTGGCGTTTATTATTCTAATGCCCTTGATTGGCGAGATGGTGGCGATTCCGGCATGAAAGATTATGGGCCAGAAAAACCCAAACAAGCGCAGTTTGTCAATCGATTTGATCCCGCGCCAGTGTCTTTTGATAGCTATATCGCCAATAAGTCATTACCGCAAGTACGAGAGCTGGTGACTAATTACGACTTATCACAAGTTTGGATGGATACGCCGATTTATATTCCAGCAAAGTACAGTTTTGAATTTTATAAAACCTTGTATGATGCTAACCCTGAAATTTTGGTCAATCAACGTATTGGTAATGGCTTTGGCGATATTGGTACTCCGGGCGACAATGTTATTCCTGACAAGGCCAGTGAAAATACTTGGGAGGGGATTGCCACAACGAACAATTCATGGGGTTATAAATCTTACGACAATGATTGGAAATCACCGATAGAAACCTTGTACTGGTTGATTGCCAATGTCAGTAAAGGCGGTAACTTCTTATTAAATGTGGGGCCAGATGGGAGCGGTAGTATTCCGGCAAAATCTGTTGATAACTTGCTTGCGGTAGGAAAATGGTTAAAAGTAAATGGTGAAGCCCTATATGATACTAGACCATGGCATGTTGATCATGAAGGACCAACAAATTTACAAATGAAGGGTACTAATCATCGCAACAAGCATAAATTTAGTTTTGAATTTACCGGCAATGATTTTTGGTTTACCAAAAAAGCAGGCAATGTTTATGCCATTGCTTTGTCACGCTCAGCCGATAATAAAGCGATACTTAAATCTCTTAAAGGTCAAACAGTGAAAAACGTGGTATTACTTGGCTCAGCAGAACCGTTAAAATGGTCTAATACAGCAAACGGCCTAACGGTTGAATTACCTGAGTTTAGTCATGATGGTATCGGCTATGCGTTGCGAATTAGTCTTTAGTAATAGTTTGGTATAATCTCTTTAATCAATAACATCATCGTCAAAAGGCGTCCACCTGCCGGGTATAAAAAAAGCCTTGCTAACATATTTTAGCAAGGCTTTTTTATTTTTCAGTTAACGACTAATGAGGTAAATGCTGCTTGATGGCGTCACTCACTTTCGTTGCTAAAAACTTAGAGCCTTGTTTGTTAAAATGTACATTCAACGGTCGTTGATATTCACTCAAATTTGGTTTTATAGCCGTATACAAATCATTAATGGCAACATTATGTTTAGTCATTATGTTCATTGCCGCCTGATTATATTTTTGTGCGTCTTCTGGAATGCGAGAAGGGGTAACTCCTGCAGGGTAAGGTGTGGTTGTCGCAAAAATTATTACGGCACCCGTTTGTTTAAGACGCTTGACTATAGCATTTAAATTTTTTGCATATTGTTCAATACTCAGGGCTGAAGGCTGGCTAGGATCATTGCTTTTTATTCCCTTTCCATTGGTAATACGTTTTAAATCGTGCAAACCCCAATTAAAATGAATAACATCCCACTTTTTAACATTTTGACTGCTCAGCCAATGCTCAAGCTGTCTAAGCCCTTTTGCAGTGTCACCAGCATTATCTGGTAATTTTCCTTGCGCTTTAATTGGTCGATAAACATTGGCTTTGTCTTTCAGTAGCTCTCTGACATCTAAGGTGTAGCCAATGGAGATGCTATCGCCAATGAGCAATACATTGGGTAATTGCGGTTGTGGTACAGCGGCCCATTTAAACTTTGCTGCCTGCTCTTCAAAAGATCCAGGCTCTACTGCGGCATGAGCTAGACTAGTCGCTGAAAATATAGTGGCTGCGAAGAAGATCATCACCGCGATTACTAACAATTTCTTATACATAAAATTTTCTCTGTTCATATTAACGTTAGGGTTAATTTTTAAAAATATTCACTGCAACATCATTGTGCTGCTTAGTGCCTGGGGTTGAACGGCCGGCATCTACTTGCGACTGTAATAACAAGGTCAATTCAGTAACTTTTTCTGCCATGGTGTCGGCTAAGTTGTGCTGCTCACCGGGATCTGAATCGATATTGTACAATTGAACCGTATTAGCTTTATCTTTTTTAGGTTTGCTCCACCCCCCAGAACCAGAGGCCAGGATCAGTTTCCACGGCCCTTGTCGCATGGCAAAGTGGCCAGAGATTGAATGATGAATGGCATTGTTTCGAACAACTGCTTTTTGACTGTCGTTATCGTCACCAATTAGCAACGGAAGAAAACTGATACTGTCTTCTGCCACATCGTTAGCCAGATTAACGCCTAACAAATCGGATAAAGTGGTAAAAATATCATTTAAGCTAACCAGTTGGTTAGAAGTAGAGTTGGCGAAAATTTCCTTGGGCCAAGAGACAAAAAATGGTACGCGATGACCACCATCCCATGCGTCTGATTTATAACCACGTAAGTGGGCCGAAGGGTAGTGTCCTTTGGCGATTAACTCCGGCGCATTCGATGTTTTCTCTGAGCTGCCGTTATCGGCAGAGCTGATGATAATGGTATTGTCCAATAAATTGTTACGGCGTAAGGCGTCAATAACTTGGCCGGTACTATTATCGGTTTGCATGACAAAATCGGCATGCTCGTTTAAGCCACTTTTTCCTTGCCATGCTTTACTCGGTTTTACCGGACTATGCGGAGAGTTCCATGGGATATACAAAAAAAACGGTTGTTTTGAATGTTTTCGACTATCGATATACGAAACGGCGGCTTGGGTTAAACGGGGCAACATCTGCACCGGGGTAATTTTTTCACTGACCTGTTGGTTTTTAATTAATAGATTCATTTGTCTGGCATGATGAAAACCAAAAAATTGATCGAAGCCACCTTTGTCAATTGGACCTTCAGTCACTTTCGTGCCAATGGCAACATGCTCACTTTTATCATGCTTATCATCAAACAGCATACCCAAGTGCCATTTTCCGATCATATTGGTGTGATAACCTTGGCTTTTTAGCATTTTTGCCAAAGTCAGTCGGTCACCGGTAATTAGCGACTCGCCTCCGGTTAATACGCCTTTTTGTAATCGCGTTCGCCAGGCATATCTCCCGGTTAATAGTGCATAGCGTGTAGGAGTACAAACCGAAGAGGCTGAGTGAGCATCGGTGAAGGTTATGCCGCTTTGCGCGAGTGCATCGAGGTTTGGCGTTGGAATTTTTCCACCCTCAGGATTCAGGTGTTGAATTTCACCGTAACCTAAGTCATCGGCGAGTAAGATGATGATATTCGGTTTGCTTTGCTCTTTTGCATTAGAGGTCGCTATGCTTACTACAAATAAACAGAGCATTAAAAGTAGGGGGAGTGTTAAGGCTTGCATGTTTGCTTCCTTTATCGGCTTTAGTAAACAGAAAACCACTTGTTGGTTATCAACAAGTGGTTTATCAAAGTGATAAACACAGCTTAAGCTTATTGCACCGCTGAAAATTTAACCGTTTGCAAATAAAGGCTAGGAATCTCGGAAGGACGCAAGTTAGGCATAATCACTTCAACCCCTTTGCTGGTTTGACTGAAGGACAATTGGCCATTTACACCGAGCATAGTCACTTTGCTGCTTTTGCTTAGTTGCAGATCTTTAATCAATAACTTACCCGACTCAGGCCAGCGTGGCAAAATGGCATACACATTATTGGCTTTTTTAGTAAAGTATGCCTGTTTCACTGCGTAGCCTGGCTTTGGTGCTGTAGTCATTTCTTTGATCGGGTTACCGTAGTGGTAATCTTTCTTGGTGTAGCTATCACGCTTGCCTTCGCTCCACTGCGCATCTTTGATCCAGTCTTTAGTACCATATATTGCTTCACCATTAACTGTTAGCCAATCACCCATTTCCAATAAACGTGCTTCCATGATAGGTGGAATCCGACCATCGCCGGTAGGGCCAATATCGAGAAGGAAATTACCACCGCGGCTGACAATGTCCACCAGGTTAAAAATTAAATCTTCAGTGCTGGCATATTGGTCGATTGATTCATGACGATTATAGCCAAATGAATGACCAATGCCGCGAGTTTCTTCCCAGGCATGATCACCGTTTGGAAAACCGGTACCGTATTCGGTGGTGTAATAACCGCCGTGCTTGCCACGCACTTTACCCCAACGGTCGTTGATCACCAATTGGTCGCCACGTGGGTTTTCATTTAAGATCCATGGCAGAATTTCTAACGGACGCCAGACATCTTCACCTAAAAACCAGTCGCCATCGGTGTAAAGTACATTCGGCTTGTAGGTGCTTATGAGTTCTTTAATTTGTGGGAAATACACTTCATCAATATATTTGTCTTTATTCTCCAGCCATTTCGGATTGAACCAGTCCCAGATTGAATAGTACAAGCCCATTTTTACATTGGCTTTTTTATTTACCGCCTCGGTGAGCTCACCAACAAGATCACGCTTAGGGCCAATTTCTACCGAATTCCATGGGCGGCCAAAAGACTCGCTGGCATGTTTGTTTGGCCATAATGTGTAGCCTTCATGATGTTTTGACGTTAATACCACATATCTTGCGCCGGCGCGGTCGAAAATATCGGCCCAATGATCGGCGTCAAACAACTCTGCAGTAAACTGCTCGGCAAATTCTTCATACTTAGAGTCTTCGCCATAAACTTTGCTTTGATAGGCTTTTACGTCTTTTTGTACAGCAAGCGCTTTTTTATGAGCTGGTGAACCCGGTCTCATCGGTTGGCCATCAAAGCGAACATTTTTGTTGCCATCTTTGTGGTGCCAATACCATTCAGCATACTGTCCGTGTGGTGAATAAGCGGGTACTGAATACAGCCCCCAATGGATAAAAATCCCAAACCGAGCATCGCGCCACCACTGTGGTGTTTCACGACTGTCAATGGATTGCCAGTTCGGCTGATATTCTTGCGGTGCCCCTAAACTTGCTGTACTCAATGAAAGCATCGAGGTAAGCCCTAAAGAAAGTAACATTTTAATTTTCATTTTTAATCCACTCACAGGTGTACTGTTATTTTATATTTAAAATAACAGTACACCTGTAGGTGGTTTTCGTCAACAAGAAATTTGTGATAGCCATATTCATGAGAAATGATAGATCAGATGTGTGACCAGGAAAATACAAAAGAGGTTGTTTCCCTTCGCTTTTGACTAGTTTAAATTATCAATTATGATTGTATCTGCTACTGATGTCCTATAACCCAACTACTTTAGTTTGAGTATGATTTGAACGGCCGACAATTCCCGCATAATTATAAATGTATTCTGAAAGGGATCCTTTGCCAATAGGTTGCGTGAGTCTACATTTTGTATTTACCCAGGATTTCTCTAGTCAAGAGGAAGTGCAACGCTATGCTGATTTTATGAATGATGTTTGCCAGTTAGTTGCCGTTGATTTTCAAGGCTCTTTAAAAGCAGAGCATGGTACCGGACGTAACATGGCTCCTTTTATTGAAATGGAGTTGGGCAAACAAGGTTTTGTGTTGATGCAAAAAATCAAAGCTGTATTTGATCCTAACAATATATTAAATCCAGGCGTTATTATTAATGATGACAAGCAAGCACATATTAAGTCATTAAAAGTATTGCCTGCAGCAGATGCGTTAATTGACAAATGTATAGAATGTGGTTTTTGTGAACCTGTTTGTCCCTCTAACGGATTAAGTTTTACACCTAGGCAACGTATTACCAGTTATAGAGAAATACAAAGACTACGACAAACCAATGAGAATCCTGAGCTATTAAACGAACTTGAAACAGAATTTAATTATCTAGGTGTTGATACATGTGCCGCAACAGGGCTGTGCGCAGAACGCTGCCCTGTGGGAATAAATACCGGCGATTTGGTGAGAAAACTGCGCAGTGAGAGCAATGCAAAATATCAAATTTTCTGCTTTACTGGCAATGAACTTTTCCGTGGTTGAAAAAACAATCAGGTTGCTACTCGCATTTATGGCTTTTTTTCAAAAGGTCATGGGCAAAAAACACATGCTAAAATTGCAACTTTGTTGCAAAAATTGCCATTAAATATAATTCCGATGTGGAGTAAAGAAACACAACGTCGGGCGACCTATAAACCTGTTTCTATAGTGCATAAGATAATTAGCAATCGTCCTAAAGTTGTTTATTTTCCTAGTTGTGCGAGTCGAACTATGGGCCCTGCAATCGATGCTAAAGAGAAAAACTCTTTACCTGATATAACCTACCAGTTATTTGAAAAAGCGGGTTTTGAGATCATAAGCCCAGATTTTACTGGTCAATGCTGCGGCATGCCTTTTAATAGTAAAGGTATGTTTGAACAAGCGGATCAAAAGTGCAAATCTACCTTGCAGCAATTACATAAATTAAGTAATGACGGTGAGTATCCTATATTAATTGATACCAGCCCATGTAAAGCCATGTTCACTGGAGAGTCTGACCTATATGGCTCTTTAAAAATATATGAACCAGTAGGGTTTATTGAAGATGTTTTATTTGAATATCTTGATTTTACCCCTGTTGATGAAACAATTATGCTGCATGTGACTTGTAGTAGCCGTCGAATGGGGCTTAATGAGAAAATGATCAAACTGGCAAAGCGCTGTGCAAGCAAAGTGATTATTCCTGAGCATATCCATTGTTGTGGTTTTGCCGGTGATAAGGGATTTACTTTTCCTGAGCTGAACGCTAATGCCTTAGCGCCACTGAAAGCACAAATTCCAGAAAATTGTCATAACGGCTACAGTAATTCCCGTACCTGTGAAATTGGCTTGTCTGAGCACTCTGGTATTGATTATCAGTCGATAATTTATTTAGTCGATCGAGCAACCACAGCCAATGAAATTTAATGTTTGATAAATATGACAACGCTTTCACACAATCAACTCATATTGGTCAACAATAATTATATTAAGGTTAAAAAAGTACCAAATTGAGGTAAATATCAGGCAGCTAACATGCCTAAATTTACAATAAGCTTAAATAACTTGGAAAGAAGTACTGATATAATTTATTGTATCTTAAAGCAAAAATAATATAGAGCATAAATAATAGCTGTTGTTTTTATTGATAAAACTGCTAACAACAAATTGTCCTTATAAAGTTAATAACGTCATTCAGGTTCATTTAATTATTACTGTGTAAGGTTTGTCGTAAGAGTAGTTCTATTTTTTAAAAAAAAGTAGCCTCTTTTCAAGTGGAATGAAGATTTATCGTATGTGCAATGGATTAGCTAAAAGCTAAATAGCATTGCACTAGAATATACAGCATTAAATTGATAGGGGAATAAAATGAAACTTAATCAAATTACCAAAGCACTACTGCTAGCTGCAGTTGCTGGTACTACTAGCCAGGCATATGCACAAGAAGCTGAACAACAAGCTAACCAATTAAAAATAGAAACTATTGAGGTTACGGCTCGTAAATACCGTGAAAGTTCACAAGAAGTACCAATTTCAATGACAGTGGTAACTTCAGATGCGCTTGATAATATCGCAGCGTTCGATTTTTCAGATATTACTAAACTTGCCCCTGGCCTTGAAGTTAACGGCAATGATCCTATTAGTGGTACCGTTAAAATGCGTGGTGTTGGTAAAGACGCATTTACTGGTAACATGGATGATTCAGTCGTTATTTTTATTGATGGTGTGGCGCAAACATCAGTTGGTGCGGCGTTTGGTTCACTATCTGATATTGCTCGAGTTGAAGTGTTACGCGGTCCTCAAGGTACTTTATACGGTAAAAATGCACCTGCTGGCGCAATCAATATTACCACTAAAAGTATTGATATGTATGAACTTGGTGGTGGCTTTCAAACCAGCCATGCCTACTATGACGAAACATCAACTTATGGCACTAATAATAAAGCACACATCAATGTACCATTAATTGATGGTACGTTAGGTATGCGCGTATCAGCTTTTTATGATGACAGTGATGGTTATATCCATAATGAGTTTTTGGATGAACCGGCAAACGATTATAAGCGCCAGGGCGCACGAGTGAAAGTGCAATACATTCCAAACGACAATATTGATATTTCGTTTATAGGTAACTATAACGACAGTTATAACGGCCGTGTATTTTCTTATATCCCTGGTTTTGGTCCTGACTTTATTAGTAAACAAGATCCGAAAAATGTTTTCGGTATGATCCACACACCAAAAAGTGAAACCTTTGCCTCACTTTATCCTGATGGCGCCCCTGCAGTCGGAAGCCCAGAAGATTACAGCATTTATGTTGATCAAAATGCTTTTAGTAATACCATACTCAAAGATGGTCAAATCAATTTCAATCTAGACCTTGAAGACCATTCAATCACCTCAATTTCTTACTATCAAGATGTTAGAACACAATTTGTAAGCGATCAAAACGGTACCCCCATTGATGATGAATTATTAGATATTAACACTAAGCAAACTTTGCTATCACAAGAGCTGCGCTTAAGTAATATCGACAATGAAGTGTTTGATTATTTACTTGGTTTCTATTACGCGAAATCTACCACGAAAGGTCCCGGCGGAAAAACTACTTCTAGCTATATAAACGGAATGCAATTAGGTCAATTCGCAGTTGGTGATTTAACGACTGATGTGTTCGGTGAATCGAGTACTGAGTCGTATGGCTATTTTGGTCACTTAACCTATAACATTGATGACCAATGGAGCGTAAGTGGCGGTATACGCTACAATGATGAAAGCAAAACCTTTGAATCGTCTTTAGGCATTAATGGTACGGCATATACTTTCCCTAATCCAATGATGCCAAACGGAGAGTTTCCTTTAAGTGTAACAAGTGATGCTGCACCAAAAGACAAAGACAACTACTACAATGTTTCCGGTAGCTTTAAATTACAGTACAAGCAAGATGCCGACATAATGTATTATCTAGCACTTGATACGGCCTATCGTTCAGGCGGATTTAACTTAAATGCAGTGGACCCATTAGAAGAGCTTAGAACCTTTGGCGCCGAAGATAGTTATTCTACTGAAATCGGAATGAAAAGCAGCTTATTAGATAATCGTTTACAATTTAATGTTGCTTACTATTATCAAGTGTTTGAAGATTACCAATTTGGCGATACCATGCGCACCGATAATCTGTCCTATGTGTTTTCTGATTTAGAATCTGCGACGCCAGTATCATCATTAACCGCTAATCAATCGCACGTATTAAACGCTGAAGAAGCGGTGAGTACCGGTATTGAAACTGACTTTATTTACTTGTTATCTGAAAATTTTGTGATCACCGGTGCTTTAACCTATATCGACACCGAATATAAAGAGTTTATGGGGTTTTGCGATAACGGTGCTGAACCAACTGATCACTTGTACTGTGATTTCTCCGGTGAATCTATCGGATCTAATTTTGGTCTGGCGCCAGCATCTTGGGTAGGTAATATTCAGCCACTTTATTATACCAATGTTGATGCCTGGGGCGTGAAACTTTCTAACTCTGTTCAAATTAATTATGATGATGTAAAAGAAGTGAATGCTGATTATCACTTAGGGTTTGAACCTTTAAACGGTAACTGGAGCTTGAAGTTTTTTATCAAAAACTTACTTGACCGTAAGCCGGGTGAAGTCAGCTCTCGTCTAGTTGGCGGCAGTTCTGATACTTACGCTTATGACATGATTGCACCTCGTCAAGTTGGTATGACATTTGGTTACACCTTCTAATATAAGTCACATATAAACAAAGCCTGTTAGTTGTTAATTAACAGGCTTTTTTGTACATAATTGCATTTACGAATAATGTAATAAAGTCTGTGATTGATATAAAGACTTTGGCTATACTAAATTAATCAATAGCTTATTAAATATTATAAAAGAGTATTATCATGCGAATTTTACTTGTTGAGGATGATTACCAACTGGGTGAATCATTAGTGTCGGCACTCAGTATCGAAAATTATGCAGTTGATTTGGAAACCGATGGTGCCAAAGTTATTCCAATGTTAAATGCTGGCGATTACGACATGATGGTTTTGGATTTAGGTTTACCGAATGTTTCAGGCGATGAAATTCTTAAAAAATTACGCGCCGCCGATGATCCTATGCCAGTCTTGGTCCTTACCGCGCGCAATACTACCGCCGATATGATCGAAAGCCTCGATTTGGGCGCCGACGACTACCTAACCAAGCCATTTGATATTGATGAGTTGTTTGCCCGTTTACGCTCATTACATCGTCGTAGTAGCGGTAGAGCCAGGCCTGTATTGATTTCTGGTGATGTCGAACTAGAGCCGAAAGAGCAAGTAGTCACCAAAGCCGGTATTCCGGTCACCTTAACTGCCAAAGAGTTGTCGGTACTGGAAGCGTTAATGTCTCGTGCCGGCCGTTTTGTATCAAAATCACGTTTAGAAGAGGGTATGTATACCTGGGGAGATGAAGTAGAAAGTAATACCGTTGAAGTGTATATTTCCCGCTTGCGTAAATATTTTGGCAGTGACTTTATTGAAACCTTAAGAAGCGTTGGCTATCGCGTAAAAAAAGGCTGATCCGGGAGTGAAAAATTACTCGTTAAAAACCAGAATGGTACTATTTGGCTTAATGTTGCATGCCGCCATCTGGTTGTTGGCTGCCTCCGCGTCTTCTTATACGGCAGCGCACGTTATTTTTCAAACCTTAGATAAAGATTTACAAGAACAAGCTCGATTTGTTCGTTTTTCGTCCAGGCTTTTTCAAAGCTTTTATAGCAAATTTGACGTTAATGAGGGCTACGATCCGCTCAAAGATGGTTCTGCAATAAGTGAGAGTATTGGCTGGGGCAATGTCAATGTTGTGATAAATGATACTAAGGGAAACTTAATTTTTCGCTCTTCCAACGCTCCTGGTTTTGACTTTCCTACCGGCAATGGTTTCGTCGATGATATGTTTATACAAAACGGCGAAGAAACGCATTGGCGGATTTATAACGAAAACATCGATGGCATATTTTGGGTCTCAGTTGGTATGAACACCAAACAAGCTAAACAAAGTGCAATCGATTTTGGCCTTAAAGCGTTATACCCTATGATCTTGATCATTCCATTGACCATTATTGGGGTTTACATTGGTAGCAAAAAAGGTCTCGCGGCAATCAATAAAATCGCCAGTGACGTTGCGCATCGTAATCCGTCGTCTCTGGTAGCAATTTCAGATATCAATATCCCTGAAGAAGTCTTTCCGTTAGTTAAATCCCTCAATGGTCTACTCGTTCGATTGGCAAGTGCTATCGAAAATGAACACCGCTTTACCGCCAATGCCGCTCATGAATTACAAACACCTCTGGCAGCTATTAAAACTGAACTGCAATTATGTCAACGTCGTTCTAAAACATCGGAAGTTCAAGCTGAACTAGATAGAATTTCCGCTAGAGTTGATCGTGCAGTTTATACCGTTCGACAGCTATTAACCTTGGCTCGCATCGAATCGGAAGACTCGCAACTTAAAATGGCGGTGATCGACTTACATGATGTCGTTGCAGAAGACTTGGCCGATTTAGCCCATTTAGCGGTTGAACGTCAGGTACAAATTGATTTTGCTGAGCATGGGCCATGGCAAATACTGGGCAACAAAGAAGTGTTGAGTATTTTGATCCGCAACTTATTTACCAACGCATTTCGCTATGCCACTGCAGGCGGGCAAGTGAAAATTTCGGCAAATGTGTTAACCGACAAGATTGAATTTTATGTCGCCAATGAGTGCGTCGTAATGGATCAACAACAACGAGAGAAACTCACTGACAGTTTTTATCGCTTGCCCGGAAATGAAATGCCCGGCGCTGGCCTTGGTTTATCAATTGTGCAGCGGATTGTTGAAGTACATCATGCAGATTTAGCAATTCAACCGTGGCACAACGAGCAAGGGATCATGGTTAAGGTCACGTTTCCGATAAAGCAACCCACATAAGCGGATCGTCATTAAAATAATTCTCATACCAGTTCGCGTAATGATTAGATCATTATACGGATTGGTATCATACTCAGTTAATTAAAAATACACCGATTTTGAATCAAATTGGTAGCACTGCGTGCCAACCCCTTCCTTAGCTAATACTAGGTTTTCGCCTGCTTTCAGATACGTTTAAGCTGCTGCTTATACACTAGCCGCTATTATTTCTCTTTATAGGGCTTTCTTATGTCAAAATTAGCGGTGATCACCGGCGGTGAATCCGGGATCGGACTAGCATCTGCTCAATTATTAATGGCACAGCAATATCAGGTGGTTGTGCTTGGTTTACATGAAAATGAAGAGCTAAGCAGGAAAAATATTGGTTTTTATCGTTGTGATGTTAGTAGTGCAACTGAGGTGCAGCAAGCCTTTCACAAAATTGTAGCCGAGTATGGCAACATCGATTGCTTAATCAATAATGCCGGCATACTTTCCTACGGCACTGCCGTTGATTTAGACGAAAGCGAATGGGACCGAGTGATGGCAGTCAATGTTAAAGGGCCTTTCTTGTGTGCTAAATATTGCATTCCCCAGATGAATGACAATGCCGTTATCATCAATGTTGCCAGCGTGCAATCCTTTGTTGCCCAGCCATTTGTTGCCGCTTATGCAACCAGTAAAGCGGCTATTTTGGGTTTAACTCGCTCTATTGCCATCGACTTTGCCCCTAAAGTGCGTTGTGTTGCCGTGTGTCCTGGCACCATAGATACACCAATGTTGCGTGATGCCATGCAGCAAGCGGCTGAGCCCGAAGCGATGATGGAAGAATTAAATGCCAGTCACTTAACCGGTCGTATTGGACAACCGGAAGAAGTAGCCGAACTCATTGCCTTTCTTTGCAGCAATAAATGCGGCTTTATCAATGGTCAGGCGATCCGCGTTGATGGAGGCTTAGGCGTCAATATCGGCGGCAGTAAAAATTAATGTTAGCGGGACTATGCATTCTTAGTAGTTCCGCACAATTTTAGTGGAATAGAAAATGAAAATCACAAAAATAGAAACTATCCGTTTAACGGAGTTTGGCAACTTATGCTGGGTACAGCTGCATACGGACGAGGGTTACATTGGCCTGGGAGAAACTTTTATGGGGCCTGCTGCAGTTGAAGCTTACATCCATGAAACCGTGGCACCGTATTTGTTAGGAAAAGATCCTTTACAAATAGATAAGCACTGGCGTGAACTCTATGGCTACTTAGGTTTTCGCAGCAGTGGTGTTGAAATGCGCGGTAATTCTGCTATCGATATAGCACTTTGGGATCTATGGGGCAAGAAAACCGAGCAACCCGTCTATCAATTACTCGGCGGTAAATCGCGTGACACCATACGCACTTATAATACTTGTGCCGGTTACTCCTATATTCGTTCATCTGACGGTCAAACCTCAGATAATTTTGGCTTGCCAACCGATGAGCCGGAAGGGCCGTATGAAGATTTGGATGCGTTTTTACATCGCGCCGATGAGCTTGCCATTAGTTTGTTAGAGCAAGGCATTACCGCAATGAAAATTTGGCCATTTGATTTTGCTGCTGAGGCAAACGATGGCCAATACATTACCAACGAGCAACTCGAACAAGCACTTGAGCCGTTTAAGAAAATACGCGCCGCTGTCGGGAACAAGATGGATATTATGGTTGAATGTCATTCGTTGTGGAATTTACCAACCGCGATAAAAATTTCAAAAGCACTTGAGCCTTATACACCGATGTGGATTGAAGATCCGGTAAAAATGGACAGCTTATCTGTGGTTAAAGAATTTCGAGACCGCACCAGTATTCCGGTAACCGCAAGTGAAACCATTGCCACCCGTTGGGGCTTTAAAGATTTACTCGAAAACAATGCCACTGATTTTGTCATGTTAGATATAGGTTGGGTAGGCGGTATTTCCGAAGCGAAGAAAATCTCCACCATGGCTGAAGCTTATCAGTTGCCGGTTGCACCGCATGATTGTACTGGGCCAGTAGTGTTAACCGCATCTTGTCATTTATCACTTAATGCACCAAATGCTGTGATCCAAGAATCAGTGCGGGCCCTTTATACCGGCTGGTATACGCAAGTAATGGACAACTTACCTGAAGTCAAAGATGGCAATATCACTCCGCCGAAGGGCAATGGGCTTGGTATTAAATTCAAACCCGAAGTATTTAACCGAAAAGACTTAGTTATTAAAGTAAGTCAGTTGTAATTAAAACAAATTATAGGAAATAGTAATGAAATTATTACGTGTAGGCGCTAATGGCGCAGAAAAGCCGGCAATATTAGATGAAAATGGTGAGATCCGTGACTTATCTTACATTGTTGAAGATATTTCTGGAGCACATTTATCTAAAGAAAGTTTAACAAAATTAACTGAACTTGATTTATCAACCTTACCTTTGATTGATGAAGATACCCGCATCGGGGCTTGTGTTGGCAACGTAGGTAAATTTGTTTGTATCGGCCTTAACTACGCTGATCATGCAGAAGAAGCAAATATGCCTATTCCACAAGAACCAATTGTTTTTAACAAATGGACCAGTGCTATATGTGGTCCAAATGACGATATTGTGAAACCAAGTTCAAGTACCAAAATGGATTGGGAAGTTGAATTGGGAATTGTCATCGGCGCAGATGCGAAAAATGTTTCTGAGTCTGATGCTTTAGATCATGTTGCGGGCTACTGTTTAATTAACGACGTATCGGAGCGCAATTTCCAATTAGAAATCAGTGGTGGTCAGTGGGACAAAGGAAAAGGCTGCGATACCTTTGGTCCAACAGGGCCGTGGTTAGTGACAAAGGATGAGGTAGGAGATGTTCTTGATCTTGATATGAACTTAAGTGTTAATGGTAGGACTTTTCAAAATGGCAACACCAAAACAATGATCTTTAAACCTGCATTTCTTGTTGCTTACCTGAGTAAATTTATGACTTTAAACGCGGGCGATATTATTTCAACCGGAACGCCTCCTGGCGTTGGAATGGGACAAAGTCCTGAAGTCTTCTTAAATGTAGGAGATAAAATTAGCCTTTCTATTCAAGCTCTTGGCAGCCAAACGCAAACGATTGTCGCCGAAGTTTAGGTTATAAAGCCACCTTAACGTTGAGCTAAAGCATGAATTTTTCAAAATGAACCATTTTGTTGAATTCATGCTTGCTCAAATAACGAATTGTGAATGATTCTATTTTGCTCACACTTTCAGTCTTGCTTCGTTAACTCAATCTTCAATAATTCTTTAATTCTATAGAGTTAGTCAGTTTTCCATAACCATTGCTGGTGCACAGGCAAGTTATTGTGAATATCATAGGCTTTTAACAATACGCCATTTTCAACAATATCGATTTCGAAAAAACCTTCTGCTGATGAGGCAAATTGAGAATTCTCGTTAATCCCAACTCCGGTAAGTTTTTTGCTGTTGGCTGCGCCGCTTACTAAGCTATATTGTGGTCCGAAATTGTTATCATTTTTAAACAGTTGCAAGGAATGTTCATGACCAGCGGCAAACACGGTTTTCTTGTAGGGAGATAGTGCGACTTTCAGCCGCTGTATTAACCGCTGATATACAGCACTATCAAGATCTTGAACATTCTCGCCATTCAATAATTCCAAAAAGTACTCATAAAGCTGAAGACCAACTTGCGTATAATAGCCACCATGCGGACCAACCGTTTCAACAGGGTGGTGAGCACTGATAAGTATCACATTATCAGGGTGTTGCTGATAAGATTGCTGTAGCAGTTGTTCAAGCTGTCGCATCGCCAACTCAAAAGAATTGACATCGGCTTTGAGCAACCACATAGAGTCGATAAATACTATGCTGATACCTTCTCGATATAAGATTTCGGGAAGGGGATTGGCGTTGTTCTGGAAGGGCACAAAACGGGTGTTTGTTTTATACTTTTTTGCATATGCTTTAATAAAGTTAGCTTGAGAATCAACCTGGTTTGCATACCAGTCATGATTACCGGGCACAATAAACATTTCGGCGTTACTATCTCGTGCCATTTGTAACTGCGCCTCTAAATGGCTGATATCTTCAAGTTGCTCTTCATCAAATTCTGTTTGCCCAATTGATTTTTTTGGGAAACCGTTGGCATAAATATTATCGCCTAACATAATGATAGCCGTTTGCTCTGGCGCTAATTTTGCTCGCTCAACCGATTTTTGTAAACTTGCCTGTAATGGAGAAATTGCAGATAAACCTGCGTCACCAAGTAATAATATTCGCTGTTTTAAAGGGCCTAGATTTTCAGCCGTAACTGCGAGTGTTGAATTGCTAAACGTTACATTTTTTGAGGGCGCATTCACGCTGTAAACGCACAATATTAAAACTAAACTAATAAAGATTTTGCCAAACATCATAAGCTCCAAGTTTTAAGTGTTAACCATCCTTGGAACTTCTAAGTAAATTGTTCCATGAATTAACAGAACTTTAACCATCCTTGGAACTTCTAAGTAAATTCTTCCATGAATTAACAGAATTTTAACCATCCTTGGAACTTCTAAGTAAATTCTTCCATGAATTAACAGAATTTTAACCATCCTTGGAAATTCTAAGTAAATTCTTCCATGAATTTAACAGGCATCACGGTGATATTGATTATTTACTTGTCGTAATATTTGCAAGCTATTGTCATCTTGTAGTTCTAACGGCAAAAGTGCTTGAGGCAAGTCTTGATAAGCTATAAAACGAGCAAATCGGCTAATGGCGTCACTACCCACACTGGTGGTTGCCGGTGAAGAACAAGCCGGGTAAGGGCCACTGTGCTGTTGCGATGCGCATACTTCTACGCCGGTTGGAAAACCATTAACAATTAAACGCCCAACATGACTTTCCAAAATGTCAGCTAGGGGTTTAGCTAAATCATCATTATCCTGGCATTGAATTGTAGCGGTTAAATTGCCGTGAATAGCATTAGCCACCATCAGCAATTCTTCTATATTTTGACAAGTCACTAACAAGCTGACGGGACCAAACGCTTCACTGTGTAAATCGTCATCATTTAGAAACGCTTGCGCAGAGGTTGCTAATAAACTGTTCGGTGTTTTTAAGCTGTTGTTATCTAACACGCCGCCGGCAAGTACCTCAACGGCTGCATTATTGACTAAGCTGTTGATACTGCTTTGTAACCCACTGGCAATACTTGGGTGTAACAAGTAACCTTGATTAGCCTCATTGATAGCCGCGATTAAATCGGATTTAAATGCGTCACTTTCCAGCGTCACAATAACGCCAGGTGACGTACAAAATTGTCCTGTGCCCATTGCAATTGAACCGGCCAAACCATTAGCGATTTCATTGCCTCGCGCTTGCAAAGCATCAGGGGTAATAAATACTGGATTGGTACTGCCCATTTCCGCATAAACCGGGATTGGGATGGCACGGGTCGCAGCAAGATCCATGATGGAGCGGCCAGCCGTTAATGAACCGGTAAAACCTATGGCTTGAATGGCTTCATTAACCACTAAACTTTGTGCCAATGTGAGTGTTGAGCCTTGTAGCATGGAAATCGTTTTACTGTCTATCCCACATTTTTTTAGTGCTCGTTCGGCGGCAAGCATGCATAGCTCCGACGTTGCCGGATGAGCAGGGTGCGCTTTAATTATCACCGGATTTCCTGCGGCCAATGCTGAGGCAGTATCACCACCTAAGACACCAAATGCCAGCGGGAAATTTGATGCTGGGAACACTAATACCGGACCTATCGGACGTAGCATTCTACGCAGATCGGGTTTCGGCGGAGTTCTTTGCGCGTCACTAGTATCAATACTGGCACGTACCCAGAAGCCATCTTTGAGCATATTGGCAAAAGCACGTATTTGATTACAAGTACGGCCACGCTCGCCAGTTAATCGCACCAGACCTAAGCCGGTTTCGTCATTGGCGGTATTAAGCAAATCATCGCCCAAGTTTTCAATTTCCAGAGCAATTTGTTCTAAAAACAGTGCACGTTGTTGACCACTAAGACTCTTATATGCTGCAAAGCTTGCTTTAGCGCCGGCAACAGCCCCACTAGCATCGACTTCGGTTGCAGATAAAAATTGCGTGATTGGTTCATTACTAACCGGGTTATGGCTGCTAAAGGCTTGGCCTTGGGTTGTTTGCCATTGACCTTTAATAAAGCTTTTTTTCGTTAAATTCATCAGAGTTCCAATAAAATATTAAATAATGGGGATTAGCGGCATTGACGTAAATACTGGATAAATTTATTTACCCCGTAGTTCCACGCCGGGATCGCATCACAATGATTGACCCAGTTGACTAAGGTGCCGAGTTTTTCGGTCGAAATTTCTACCCGATCGCCAGGGACGTGGGTGAAGCCATTGCCGTCGTTGTGACGATCTTCCGTCGGTGCAAACATGGTGCCGACATATAGCATCATGCCGTCAGGGTATTGGTGTTGGCTGTTTAAGGTTTGATCGACCAAATCTTGTGGTGAACGGCTGATCTCACTCATTAAGTTCTTGCCGGAGGTAGTAAAACCATCGGTGCCAGTAATGGTTAAACTAACTTCACATTGCTCAATGTCCCTAAGGGTAAACGTATCATCAAATAAACGAATTAATGGACCAATTGAAGAAGCGGCGTTATTGTCTTTGGCCTTGCCCAGTAACAAGGCGCTGCGACCTTCATAATCTCGTAAATTAACATCGTTACCTAAAGTCGCGCCGATAATTTCTCCGTCATTACTTACCGCGAGAACGATTTCAGGCTCAGGGTTGTTCCAGATAGACTGGCGACGAACACCAATTTGCGCACCGGTGGTGACCGAGGCTAAAGGTTGTGCTTTGGAGAATACCTCGGCATCTGGCCCTATACCAACTTCTAGGTACTGTGACCAGATCCCTTGGGCAATAAGTTTTTCTTTAAGTTCTTGTGCTTCGGCGCTGCCCGGTGTTAAATCTCCTAGGTTTGAGCCGATGACTTCGAGGATATTGGCGCGAATAGTTGATGCTTTTTGTGCATCGCCTCTGGCTTGCTCTTCAATTACCCGTTCTAATAAGCTACGGGCGAAGGTGACACCACAAGCTTTTGTAGCTTGAATATCATTAGGCGCAAGCAATACGATTTCGGTATTCTCTTCATAGCTTTCTGCCTGCTTAGGAAATAAGCTTTTGGCTAAAATATTATCTAACGACGTTATCGGCTTATGTTGATTTTTCTGAATGACTGTGTGCCTATTTTTATCGGAAAATAAATCAGACATGGTTAAATAAACGTCTGACAAGTCATATACCTTGCCTTTACTGACACTGATAACACGAGGTCCGGCGATATTGTTTGTTGCCAGTTGTGCCGGTATCCAAGCCCGGCCAATCCAGGTACCCTGGTTACATTGATCGGGTAGGGTATTGTTCAGATTAAAACCGGTAACTGTGTTGGCTGTGGTAATGTTCATAATTTTTCCTGTTAAAAAATCGATCCTGTTAAAAGTTTTTGCTGTTAATAACTTTTTAGGCAAATCAGTACTAAAGGCTCATGCCACCGTCGATGATGATATTCTCACCACTCATGAAGCTGGCATCATCGCTGGCGAGTAAACTGGCAATGGCGGCAATTTCGCTCGGCTGACCTAACCGGCCCATAGGCTGGCGCTCTATAAACGCATCTAATGCGGATTGGTAGTCGCCCGTTTCGGCCAAACGTTGATCTAGCGAAGGGGAATGGATTGTTCCAGGGCTAATCGCATTACAGCGAATTCCCTGGTCGATATAATCGGCAGCAACGGCTTTGGTTAAGCCAATTATCGCCGCTTTACTGGTACCGTAAGCAAAGCGGTTTGCCACGCCTTTTACGCTGGAAACCACAGAGGCGATATTAATAATTGACCCTTGTTGCTGTTTTAACATGCCCGGTAATACCGCTTTAATAAGATTAAAGGCCGAGGTTACGTTCACTGCTATCGTGGTTTGCCATTGTTGCTCGCTGCAATCAAGTGCTGAACCATTAAAGACCACACCCGCACAATTCATTAATACATTGATGCTTGGATTCTCTTTAATACAGGCTTCAATTTGCGCGTTATTGGTGATATCTAATACATAGGTGCTAATATTATCGAGGCCTACAAATGTCTTTAATGCCTCTGCGTTTACATCAGTGGCGATAACGTGCGCACCTTGCTGAGCGAAAAGTAGGGCGGTTTCTTTGCCAATACCTTGGCCAGCTCCGGTGATCAACGCGATTTTGTTTTGCAATTTCATTGTATTTTAATCCTGATCTATCAATTGTTTGCTCATCGCCACACTTGGATAAACAAAGCCTTGTTGTGCAACCTCTACTGCAAACAACCCACCTGCTAAAGGAAACTCCTGCAGTTGCTGTTCAGTTAAACCGGTTGCCGCCGTGGTGATATATAACGTATTTAAGGTGGGCCCACCGAAGCAACACTTGGTCACATTAGGCACTGGCAAGTGAATTGCCTTTACTAAATTTCCATCGGGGTCGAAACGGCTGACACGGCTACCACCCCAATGACAAACCCAAAGATGGCCTTCAGTATCACAACACATGCCATCAGGATGACCTTCGTCTTCGGTGAAATGAATGTGCAGTTGTTTTTGGCCAATGCTGCCATCATTGCTTAGCTGTGCTTTAAAAATTTTACCGGCCATGGTGTCGGTAAAATACAACCATGCTCCATCTTGGCTAAATGTTGGGCCATTGGTAATGCAAATTTCCCCCAAATGTGACAGTTTTTCCGCTTGCTGCTCAGCGCTAAAGCGATAAAAAGCACCACTGGCATCCACTTGCTTGTCATCCATGCTGCCAAACCAGTAATTGCCTCGGGTATCGGCGCAACCATCATTGAAACGGTTATCAGGTAATTCTTGCTCTAGTCCACAAATTGAAGTGACCTTGCTATGTTTAAGATTGATATGGGCAACACCCTGTTTAAAGGTGGCCAGTAAACCACCCTCAGTACAAGGTACTACGCTACTGATATTACCCGGGAACGACCAGGTTTTGCGCACCTCAAGGTCTTTTTCATCACGCTTATAGCTATGCAATTTAGAGTTAATGATATCGACCCAATACAGGGTTTGCTCAACCTCATGCCAGACAGCGCCTTCACCCAATTGTGCTTTTGCATCCCAAATACAAGTTACACTATTCATAAAACTGACCTCTAAAAAACTTTATCTATTTACTAATGAGAATTACGCGGAATACCATGGGTTTTCGCGATTCGGGTATAATCGCCTTCGGTTTGCAAGGTACCACCTTCACTGAGCTGATTAACCCGGCTGCGATAAATTTCTTGCCAAGGGGTCTGATTGACCACAGTAATTAATTGAATATTATCTTTGCGGCGGGCAAATTCTTGCTCATCAATGAGTAAATTTACTTGGTTAGTATTTAAATCGATGCAAATCAGATCATTATTTTTTATATGAGCCAAACCACCACCAACGGCGGCTTCCGGAGATATATTTAAAATAGAGGGGCTGCCGGAGGTACCACTTTGGCGACCATCGCCCATCGTTGGCAGACAAGTAATCCCTTGTTTCACTAACCTGTCTGGCGGCAGCATGTTTACTACTTCTGCCGAGCCTGGGTAGCCTACCGGGCCACAGTTACGAATGATCAAAATACAATGTTGATCAATATCCAAATCGGCATCATTAATTCTGTGGTGATAATCTTCGGGTCCTTCAAACACGATGGCACGCACGGTGAAACAGTTTGGTGATTCAGGGTTGCTTAAATAGGTATTGCGAAAATCATCATCGATGACTGACTTTTTCATTAACGCCGAATCGAACAAATTGCCACTCATGATGGCAAAACCGGCGTTTTCCATCATCGGCTGATCGTAAGTTTTGATGACGTCATGATCTTTACTGGCGCTGCTGGTATAGATATCACCGACACTTTTACCGGTAACCGTTAATACCTTGGTATCAATAACACCAGCTTTTATCAGTTCACCCATTACTGCGGGAACACCGCCGGCACGATGGAATTCTTCACCCAAATATTCACCTGCCGGTTGACAATTAACGATGAGCGGTGTTTTTTCGCCATGAGTTTGCCAGTCATTGATATTAATATCGACATCTCGTAAATGATTGGCGATTGCTTGAATATGTGGTGGCGCATTGGTGGAACCCCCGATAGCAGTACAAACTCGCATGGCATTATAAAATGAGGCTTTGGTCATGATATCTGATGGCTTTAAATCTTCCCAAACCATCTCAACGATGCGACGGCCGGTAAAATATCCCATTTGGGCACGTTCACGATACGGACCTGGTATTGCGGCACAACCTGGCAAAGACATTCCTAACGCTTCTGCTAGAGAGTTCATCGTTAATGCAGTGCCCATGGTATTACAATGGCCGGCACTCGGTGCTGATGATGACACTTGATCCATGAAGTTTTCATAATCAATGTCACCCGCGGCGTATTTCTCTCGGCACTCCCAAATAATACTGCCAGAGCCTACACGCTTGTCGCCTTGCCAGCCGTTTAGCATCGGACCACCAGAATAGACGATTGTTGGAATATCCACAGCAGCAGCAGCCATCAAGGTTGCCGGAGTGGTTTTGTCACAGCCTGTGGTTAAAATAACGCCATCTAGTGGATAGCCATAAAGTACTTCAATCAGTCCCATTGTGGCCAAGTTGCGATCGAGCGCGGCAGTAGGGCGTTTGCCCATTTCATGAATTGGGTGAACGGGAAATTCCAGAGGAATGCCGCCAGCATCGCGAATACCATCTTTAAGACGTTGCGCCAAGGTTAAATGATGGCGGTTACAAGGGGCTAAATCACTACCTGTTTGAGCGATACCAATAATCGGCTTGCCCGATTGCAGTTCTTCACGGGTTAAACCAAAGTTTAGATAGCGTTCAAGATAAATTGCGGTTTGGTCTGGGCTACCGGGCTCATTAAGCCAGGCGGCGCTACGTAAGCTTCTTTTTTGGGTGTTGCCATTGCTGCTCATAGGTATCTCTTAAAAGATTATTCTGATAATTAAAGTATAAGAGCAACGACAACAACGCCGCTACGCCTGCGATATAGCAGTGCTAATACTTTTTTAACCATGGTTTGAGTAGCTAATGATTAAGTAATTAGAGTGAGCAATCATTAACGATAAGTGTTAATGATTGCTAAACTTTTGCTTTGAAATTTATAAAACACCGTACTCTTTAAGGGCAGCAGTAGAAGACATACCGGCTTCGATGGCTTTACGAACAACATTTTCTTTCGCCGCTTTTTCTAATGCTTTTTCGATCACTTGTTGCTCAAGCTTTTGTGGCACAATCAATACGCCATCCCTGTCACCAAACACTAAGTCTCCTGGCTCAATGCAAACACCTTCTATTTCAATTGCGCATCGGAAGTTTTGCACGTAAGTGCGCACTCTAGAATCTTGAGCGTAGCCACCGGTGCTAAATACCGGCCAATTTTGTGCCAAAACCTGTGGTGTATCTCGATGAGGGCCATTCACCACTGCGCCGACACCGCCGCGAGTACGAGCGGTTGCGGTAAGCAGTTCGCCCCATAACGCCGAGCTATTACTACCCGCAGAAATGTAAACTTCACCGGGCTCTATTTGATCTAATGCTTCGGTTAATAAACCGAAAGGTTTTTCCTGCTCGCCGTAAACATCACAGGTTAGCACTGGCATAGCACGGCCAGCGACTATCATTTGTGTTGTCATTGCTTGCACATCACGGGGAAGAAACTGGTGGTAATAGCCCAGTTCATCAAGAATATCGCCTACCACGGGCGTGTATAATTTTTCACGCATTAACGCAAATAATTCAGTGTCATTGGTCCACATAATGTATGTTTCCTAGTTAATCATTTATAAATAAGGGTTAAAAATTAAAATAGTGTTTGGCATTGTGGTAACTGATGTTACTGACAATTTCGCCAAGCAAAGGAATGTCTTTCGGCAACAAGCCTTGCTCAACGTCGTGGGCGAGGAAGTTGCATAAAATACGGCGAAAATATTCATGCCGGGAAAATGATAAAAAGCTGCGCGAGTCAGTTAGCATGCCAACGAAACAACTTAATAAGCCTAAGGAACTGATTGAACGAAATTGCTGTTCGAGACCTTCTTTTTGATCAAGAAACCACCAGGCCGCACCATGTTGCACTTTTCCCTTAATATCACCTTCGTTAAATGTACCTGCCATGGTTGAGAATATTTCGTTATCAGCTGGATTGAGATTATACAAAATGGTTTTCGCCAGCTTATCTTGACCAGTCAGGTGGTCGAGAAAATTGCATAGCGCTAAGGTGTTGTTATAACCACCTATGGTATCGAAACCTTTACCATGGCCGAGGGCGAGTACTTTTTTACTATTGGCGTCTCGTAAGGCGCCAATGTGTAATTGTTGTACCCAGCCTTTATCGGCATTGAGTTGTGAAACAAAAATCAAAATATCTGACGATAGGGCAATGGCTTGTTCTGCGGATAACACTTGCTCAGATCGAATCAGAGAAAATGCTTTCTCGACCATAGCTGGTTGGCCAGGACTAAATTGAAAATGGCTCAAGCCGACATCGGACAGGCGACAGCCTATATCGTGAAAATGTTGATGGCGATTGGCCACCACCAAAAGAAAGTCCTGATAAGTACTAATGGCTTGACCGACCGACTGACTCAACCTGTCGAGCGTGCTATTAAACTGAGCACTATTGTTTGTCGCCAGTAAACTATCGAGTCGAAATGTCGGTAACATTGTCAGTGAACCGTGGTTTTGACTGGCAAAATCTTGATGATGCTGCAATGAATCTGCCGGATCGTCGGTGGTACAGATAAGCTCGACATTACGTTGCTTTAGCAGCCCTCGGCTGGAAAAACTCGGCTGAGCCAACAATTCATTGCTTTGCTGATAAATTTCCGGTGCCGACTGAGACGTTAACATCTGCTCAATACCAAATGGATGTTGCAGCTCCATATGGGTCCAATGAAACAGGGGGTTGCCCATGGTATACGGCACGATGTTTGCCCACTGCATAAATTTATCTTGCGCAGCGGCATTACCGGTACAATATTTTTCGTTCACTCCCATGGCCCGCATAGCGCGCCATTTATAATGATCGTCTTCTAACCAGGCCTCAGATATATTGGCAAATTGTCGGTTATTAGCTACATCTTTTGCGGGTAAATGATTGTGGTAATCGATAATAGGTAAATTAGCTGCATAGTTAAAATACAGTTGCTCAGCGGTATCTGATTGCAACAAAAAGTCTTTAGCGATAAATGTTTTCATCATCAAACCCGTTACTTACCAACGACTTGTTGAAATGCCGCTCTCATATAACCCATAGCAAACGCCATGCCGGCATGCCAGGGAGCATCACAAGTCATTAACGGGGTATGATCTGGAATGAGAATGCCATCATAATTATTGGCTTTGAGTATCTCTAACACCTTGACCATATCGATGTCGCCATCGTCAATGAAGGTTTCATCATAGTGAGGAACTTTACCGCGCACATTACGAAAATGAATGTAACTGATGGCTTCACGCCGGCTAAAGGTATCAACGGCCTGATAAACGTCACCTTCAGTCATTTCAGCAATTGTGCCTAAACAAAATTCTAAGCTGTTGCTGCGACTTGGCTCGATATCGAGTAATTTGTGGTACATATCGGGTTGATAGACCAAACGTGGTGATTTACGAACAATTGGCATTGGTGGATCGTCCGGATGCGCGGCTAAACGCACCCCAGCTTCTTCCGCTACCGGCACTAAGTTCTTTAAAAACCATTGTAATCGCTGCCAAAGTACGTCGTGTGGAATAAAGTCGATATCTCCCGTTGGCTTCGCTTGCTCTTTGTCTTGCGGCAACTGCATATTCCAAACCATACCATTTGGGATCGGGGTATCATCGACCTCTCGCATATAGACACTATTGGCGTTGCCGCGAGCAACAGGGCCAACTTTGCGGCTACAAACCCCGGCTAATGAAAAGTTATAACCAAATACTGGAATGCCGACTTTACCTACATTGCGGATAATTTCCTGCAAGCCCTGCATTTGTTGTTCTTTGTTCGGGCCATCTAACAAAATATCTGACCACATGGCCGGATCGAAATTTTCAATCGCCCAAATTTTTAAGCCATGAGCTTCAACTTCTGCTTTAAGTTTGGTTAGGCCGGCAAGCGTCCATATAGGGTCTTCGGCACCTTTGGCAACGCCCCAGCCGCCAGTATCACCAACCGGCTGATTTGAGTCTTGCTGTTCTTTTTCGCTCGATCCTGCTTTGTTAAAATAGTCGCATAAATGCACCACTAAGTGGGTTGCACCACACTGACGGGCAAAGTCATAATGTTCGGCATTGAGTTGATGCCGATAAAGGCCAAATCCCAATTTCATAATATATACCTCTAATAAAAATTTTTGTTCAAATTACAGCTTGCTTAAATCTTCAATCAACCCCAGTACCGCTAAGCTACTCATGTACAGGGCAAATGCTAAAATGACAGTAACAATGACATAGTCTTTTCTGCTGTTTTTATCGCTGGCCATAATAGTTTCCCGGCTGGTTAAATACACCAGACCGCCAAGCACAACCGGCAACACCATGGCGATACAGGCTTGCGACATCAACATCAAAAATATCGGTTTAACGCCGAAGATAACGCCGAGCAAACTGCTCAACGAAAGAATCAATAACAGTATGCGATTGCGACAGGTTTTAACGTTGCGGGGAATGCCCTGGTAATCGTCAATGATCCAGGGGATCACCAGTAAATTTGGCAAATGCGAAGAGACTCCAGCGGCGATCACACCAATGACAAAAATGCTTAAGGCCAGTTCGCCAAATAATGGCTCCAGCATAGGGATCATTTCGGCAATGCGATTTAATTGTAATCCCTGTTCATGTAGCGTTGATGCGGCGGTGATCATCACCGCGGCACTGACAATAAACATTAACGACGCACTGACCCCCGCGTCCCGACGCTCAATAGCGGCATCTTTCATGGTCCAGCCTAATTCTTTGACTAATCCGGTACGGATAACCAGAACATAAACAGATACGGTAGTGCCCACCATACCGGCCATAACCACAAAAGAATTATTATCACTACCCGCAGCTTGTTCCGGTAATTTGGGTATTAATCCCTGGGCTATTTCGGCAAAGGGTGGCAAGTCAATCAGCATAGTGGTGATGAAAGCCAATGCCATGGTTGCCACCAGGATAGCGAGGATTTTTTCAAAGGTGTGGGTATCCCCTGAAAAAGCCAGCGCATAAACAGTTGTCGCCACAATAAGCGCACACCAAGAGGTGGATAGTCCCCCTTCAAGCCATGTTGTGGTCCAAACATTGAGCACATCGGCAACAATACCTAGTACGCCCATCAGTGCACTGACGATGATGGTGGCTAAAATCAGCAAAGTAATGAGAGCAAAAGGCTTACTAATATGTTGCCTGAAACCCTCTAACAGCGTCATTCCTGTCACCATAGTAAAGCGACTGGCAAGTGACATCAGATAATAGGTGATCAAGCAACTGAGCAATAACGCCCAGAGTAAATCCAGACCAAAAATCGCGCCTGATTTTGACATTGAAGTAATGCTGCCGGTGCCAACGTTATAGCCGATCAGGAAAATACCCGGTAACAGCGATGCGATTATTTGCTTAAAAGCATTAGGCTTAGTGGTAGATTTTGCATAATTTGCTGTGCTATTCATCTTTACCTCTTGTTTTAATTTAAAAGCCGATTGAGTTGCCGCCGTCGACCGGTAAACAAATACCGGTAATAAAAGCCGCGGCATCGGATGCCAGGAAGGTTGCGGCATGACCAATATCGGTTGGTGAACCAAAGCGCTGCATCGGTGTTCGTTGCAGTATTCGCTGTTCTCGTTCAGGGTCTTTGGCCATGATGTCCAGGAACATTTTTGATTCGATAAAACCGGGAGCGATGGCATTAATTCGTACCCCGGAAGATGAATATTCAGAAGCGAGTGTGCGGGTCAAACCTAACAGACCACTTTTAGAGCTGCTATAAGCGCTAACTTCAGGCAGGCCAAACAGTGCAGACATTGAGCTGATGTTGATAATAGAGCCTGTGCCACGAGGGATCATATGTTGCAAACAAAGTTTGCTTAGCGAGAAAACTCCGACCAGGTTGGTTTCAATAACAGCGCTAAACTCTTGCTCACTGGTGTCTAATGCCGGTTTTTTACAATGCTTGCCGGCGTTATTCACCAGAATGTCTAGTTTGCCGAATGTGGCCAGCACCTCGCTAATTAATTGTTCTCGTTGCACTGGATCATCAACATCATTTACCCGGTAATGGGCATCTTCACCTAATTGCTGACATGCCATTTGCAAAGAGCTTTGCTCTCGACCGGTGATCACTACGGTTGCTCCGGCGCGGATAAATTGCTCGGCAATACCGTAACCAATACCACGACTGCCACCGGTGATTAACGCCACTTTTGATTGTAATGATTGTGCAGGGTAGGACATGAATGTTCTCTAGTTTTATGATTGTTTATTAATGTTAAGAACAAAAATTGAAAGATACTTCCCCTAGACAAACCAAAAACGATACTTTTTTAACTGATTTGAGCTGCACGTTATTTGCTTAAACACCAGCTTTGATATTTTCAGCCAGTATTGAACGCCAAAAGGTATCACTTGTATTTCTCTGTAAGAGAGTAATCGTTAAAAAAGTACTGGTATTGCTACGCGTCAGGCTTAGTTCAGTTACCGGGGTTAACGTTATAGTAATGGTTAAATTTATTATCTTAACCGAGATTTATTATGACCATCAGCAGCGCCGCGCCATCAACCGACGTAGAACCTAAACTTGCTATCGTGACCGGAGGCAGTTCCGGCATTGGCGCAGAACTGGCGATTTCACTGGCAAAAAATGGCTGGGATGTGGCGATCACTTACGCAGGTAACGAGCAGGGCGCCATTGATGTCACCCAGGCGATAGAAAGTGCCGGTCAACGTAGTTTTTATCAACGTTGTGATGTTGGCTATAGCGCACAAGTGAATGATTTTGTTGGCGCTGTGGTGAAACATTTTGACATGGTGCCAAACTTATTGGTGAATAACGCCGGCTGTCAAACCTGGGCACCGTTTCTTGAATTGCAAGAAGACGATTGGGACCGAGTGATCCGCACCAACCTCAAAGGTTGCTTTCTGTTCTCGCAAGCGGTTGCGCGAGTGATGGTGGCTGATAAACGTGGTGGCGCCATTGTCAATATCGGCTCCGGTTGTAATAAAGAGCCATTTCCTAATCTGGTCGATTACACCGCTTCCAAAGGAGGGATGGAAATGCTGACGCGCTCAGCGGCTATTGAGTTAGGCAAATACGGTATTCGGGTCAACTGTGTTGCCCCTGGCGGCATTGAAATTGAACGAACACGTCTGGAAGCGCCAGATTATGCCGATACCTGGGGCGAAATTGCACCACTTGGTCGAGTTGGTTACCCAGATGATATTTATAATGCGGTAGATTTCTTTGCATCAGCCTCTTCAAGTTTTGTCACCGGACAAACCATTTGGGTCGATGGCGGTGTATTTACCGCACCAAACTGGCCTTATAAACAAGATTACGTAGCCAAGTATTAAAATCTAAATTCAATTCAGATTGCTTTAAGCCTTCTTCGATAAGATTAAATTATAAATTTTTATTATTATCCGGAAGGTTTAATGTTGTCGCTTATATCTCACTCTCGTATTTTTGCTTATATCGCGCTATTTTTCTCACTGTTATTGGTTTCTGGTTGCGACGACGTGGTCGAAGCGGAAGCAGTATCCGAACCAATAAAAGCGATTAAATACCTGCAGATCAACCCGGAAATATCTGCATTGGAGCGCAAACTTTCTGGTTACATCAAAGCCGTGCAGCGCTCCGATCTGTCATTTCAGGTTTCCGGCCAATTACTGAGCTTAAATGTTGAAGTGGGTGATCATGTTGAAGTAGAACAATCGCTGGCGATATTAGACCCAGCACCTTATCAATTTCGGGTTCAACAAGCGCAAGCTGAACTTGCCAGCGCCAACGCCCAACATAAAAAAAGCAAAGAAAACTATCTACGGCAAAAGTCGGTGTTTGACAAAAACATCATTAATCAAAATGCCATGGACAGTGCCTTAGCAGAATATGAACAAGCACAAAGCTCGGTACAATTGTCAGCATCTAAACTGGCGCTGGCGCAACGAGATTTAGCCAATACCGTGCTGAAAGCGCCGTTTTCCGGAATGATCACCAGACGAGACTACCAATCATTTGAAGAAATACCGGCACGCCAACCTGTGCTGGAAATTCAAGGTGAACGCGACTTTGAAGTTTCTTTTTTGGTGCCAAGTAACCTTATTGGAAAAATCAGACAAGGCAGTAAACTCAATGTTCGTATTCCTGTTCTAGGAGATACTAGACAACAAGCACTAGTCAATAAACTCGGGTTTAAAGCCGATGTCAGGGGCGCTTTTCCGGTCAGTGCTGTCATCCAATCGCCGGATCAAAATATAAAGTCAGGCATGGCGGCGGATGTGTTTATCGATGTGAGTCATAAGAATGAAATCATTCTGGTGCCTGAATCAGCGGTAGTTATTGCCGCTAATAACGAAGAGCAAGTATTTGTTTTTGATAACAAAAATAATCAGGTGCATGCGCGTACTATTGTTAGCCAAGTTGTCGATATGAATACTTTACAAGTGACTAAAGGCTTATCTTCAGGGGAAATTATCTGTGTTGCCGGAGCCGAGTTTTTACGCGATGGCCAAGTGGTGAGTTTATATCAAGCTCCTCAACAATAATTTAGTGTCTAGCAAAAGGACGTTTTTATGAATCTTACAAAAATAGCACTAGATAATTCTCGGATGACATGGGTATTACTGGCTCTGGTGATCTTCTTGGGTTTTTCGGTTTATAGTGATTTCCCGAGTCGAGAAGACCCATCTATTCGAATAAATCGCTCATTAATCATCACACAATTTCCAGGTTTGCCACCAGAGCAAGTGGAAAATCTGATCTCTAAAAAAATTGAAGAGCGATTGCGTGAAATTGGCGAAATCGAGTTCATCAATTCTACGTCCACCACTGGACAATCTATCGTCACCATTTCGGCTTTTGAGAATTTACCAGATTTTGACAAAATTTGGGACAAGGTACGGCGCAAATTGGCAGATACCAAGGCATCATTACCGCAAGGCGTACAAGGCCCATTTATGAATGATGACTTTGGCGACGTTGCTATTGTGACTGCAGCCTTAACCGGTAATGGTTGGGCAATGGATGAATTACGTGAACATGCCCGGGCGATCAGAGACAGGATTTATACCGTAGACGGTATTCGCCGGGTTTCGCTCTATGGCGTGCAAGAAGAAAAAGTGTATTTAGAAGCCAGACCGAGTCTAGCCGAAACGCAAAGCATCGACATTGCCGCGGCAATGAAATCGATACAAGACCAAAACACCATTATCCCTTCCGGTAAAATATATACGCCGTATCGAGAAATTACCGTAGAAACCAGTGGTAAACTCAGCTCTATTGACGATTTACGCGATGTTGAAATTAATGCCAACCAGGGTAATGGTATTCTGGCGTTAAAGGATTATGTGTCAATACGGCAAAGTTTTAGCGAACCACCGAGTGATTTGGCGTTTTATAATGGTAAACCGGCCATTGTTATTGCCGCATCAATGCAGCAAGGTCGCAATATTCTTGAAGTTGGGCCACGTCTGAAAAAACTATTACAACACGCTGACGCGAAACTTCCAGTCGGAATGAGCTTATCGTTAGCAACGTTTCAACCGGATGTGGTCGGAAAATCGATCAATGATGTGAAAAACAGTTTATACCAGACCCTGGCGATAGTGTTATTAGTCGTTATTATTTCTTTAGGTATGGTTGAAGGTTTGATTGTTGGCGTAACAGTGCCGGTGACCATATTAGCGACCTTATTAGTTATGTTCTTCATGAAAATAGATCTGCAGTTCATTTCGTTGGCGAGTTTAATTATTGGTTTAGGTATGTTGGTTGATAATGGCATTGTGATCACCGAGAACATTCATTTACGACTACATCAGGGCGCAAAACGTTATGATGCAGCAATTGATGCCTGTAAAGAATTAGCCTTACCCCTATTAACATCTACCTTAACTACTGTATTGGCTTTTGCGCCAATATTAATCGCTAGCGGCACTACTGGAGAATATACCCGCTCTTTGGCGCAAGTTGTGTCAATTTCGTTACTGATTTCCTGGTTATTATCACTGACCGTAGTGCCTTTACTCGCGGTGCGTTTTATCTCTGCGAAAAGTAAAGACAAGCCATTTGTTTTATTAGCTTTTTACCAAAAGTTACTGGATAGGGTATTACGATTTCCGAAAGCCTTTTTAGGCATGGTTGCCGGTGTATTTGTTTTTTCATTGGTTATTGTTTCCTTTGTTCCGGTTGAGATGTTTGCGACGTCTTCGCGCTCCGAAGTTTTGGTTTATTTAGACGTACCGGCAGGCTATAACGTCCATCAAACCAAGAATGCCAGTCAAAAATTAACGCACTGGTTAACGGATAAATCACAAAACCCGGAAGTTGACTATGTGTCTTCTTATATTGGTTCGGGCGGGCCTAGATTTTTCTTGTCAATTTCTCCATCAAACCCGGCGCCTAATCGCAGCTTTATTATTGTTAATACCGGCTCGAGCGATGATGCTAAAAATATGGTCAGCAAGATAAAACAATTTAGTGCGCAACATATGCCAACCGCCAGAGTAAAACCGCAACTCATAGCTCGCGGTACTGTGCCGCCTGGCGTGGTGCAGTTACGTTTTAGTGGTCCGGATGCCGATGTGTTGTATGATTTGGCATTACAGGCAGAAAACGGCTTGGCGTCCATTCCAGGTGCGGTTGATGTCTCGAACAACTGGCAAAATAAAACCAAACGTTTCCATGTTGAAATCGATCAGGCAAAAGTTCGTCGCGCCGGTATCAGTTATCAGTCGATATCAAATGCCTTAAATGGGGTTTTTAGTGGCGCTAAAGTCACAGAAATCAGGCGCGGAGATACCCTGGTGCCAGTTATAGTTAAGCTTAAAAATGACGCTGTGAATGTTAAAGAAGCGAGTAACTTGCTTGATAATGTTAAAATATTCACTTCTGCGGCCAATAGTGAATACGTATTATTATCACAAGTTGCCAGCATCAAAATGGTGCCGCAGTTTGGTAGTATCGCACGACGAAATATGGAAAAGAGCATTACCGTAGGTGGTCGCCATAATGTGATGAAGGCGCCGGAATTACAGGCGGCTTGGGATGAGAAAATTCAGGATGTTTATAACAATTTACCTACTGGATACCGCATTGAATTAGGCGGTGAATTGGAAGGCTTTGAAAACAGTGCCGGTACCTTATTTCTCACCTTACCATTATTTTTTGGCTTGATTTTTTGTCTTCTCGTTGCCCAATTTTCATCATTTCGTAAAACCGGTATTGTGGTACTTACCATACCGTTAGCATTTTCGGGTGGCTTTCTAGGGCTTTACCTTACCGGCGCCAATTTCGACTTTATCGGCGCTCTCGGGTTTTTATCATTAGCCGGCATCATTATTAATAATGCGATTGTATTAATCGACAAAATTACGGCGCAACAAAATACTGGTCTAAGTAAAATTGATGCCATATCGTCAGCGAGTTTAAATCGCTTAAGACCAATACTGATCACTACGGCAACCACTATTCTAGCCTTGATTCCCTTGATGTTGATGGCAGAAACACTGTTTTACTCGATGGCGAGTGTGATCATCTTTGGTTTGGCCATAGGCACCATGATGACCTTAGGGGCAGTGCCGGCGTTATGCTTACTGTTTTTAAAAGAATCTGAGACAGAAACAACCATTAATCAAGTTACTGCAAATGCTTCAGGTTGATTTCATTTATCGCCGTTAATATTGTTGTTCACTTTAATTTGTTGATGGAAAACTAAATGAATCTTACTGATAAAGTAATTGTTGTTACAGGTGCTGGCTCTGGCATTGGTCGTGAGTTGGCGCAGCAATTAATTACTAAAGGGGCGATAGTTGCGGCTGCTGATTATAACGAACAAGCCTTGCTTGAAACTGAGCAGTTGCTTGGCCTGCAAAGTAGTAACAACAATAAGCGCTTTAGCCGTCATGTAGTCGATATTTCTGATCATCAACAAGTAACAGCCACGGCGCAAGCAGTCATTAGTTTACATGGTCGAGTCGATGGCGTGATTAACAACGCGGGTATTATACAGCCGTTTAGCCATGTTGAAAATTTACCGGTTGAGCATATGCAACGCATTTTCAATGTGAACTGGTGGGGCGTGGTTTATATGACTCGTGCTTTTTTACCGGCATTGAAACAAAGTGCGCAAGCTCGCATTGTCAATATTTCCAGTATGGGCGGCTATATGCCTTTTCCCGGACAAGTGATTTATGGTGCCAGTAAAGCCGCGGTTAAATTAATGACCGAAGGCTTAATGGTTGAGCTAGCTGGCACTAACGCCGGGGTAAGTGTGGTTTATCCGGGAGCCGTGCAAACCAATATTACCAATAACGCTCCGGATATGAGTGAACAAGCCAAACAAGCTGCCACAGCACAAGAAGATAAAAAAGTGGGCGTTACGGCAGAAGCAGCAGCAAAAGCGATTATTAAAGGCATTGAAAAAGATAAATCGCGCATTCTGGTTGGCTCGGACTGTAAATTTATCGATAAGCTTTATCGTTTAATGCCGGTGAAAACCGCGCATCTAATGAGTTGGCTAATGAAAAAATTTGCCGGCATCGATATGGACCAGACGGTAGAGAAATAATCGCAAATGATGTCAGTTAAACAATCTCCTAAAAAGGCAGTAACTCAGCCACCTAAACAGCCGCAACGGTGTGCCTCGATTGGTGAGTGCATGCTTGAGTTATCGAGTGAGCAAGGCACAGCATTCGGAACCCAAGTACTTCGCTTTGGTGGTGACACTTTAAATACCGCTATTTATATGGCGAGGCAAGGCGTTAGTGTCGATTACGTTACCGCTTTAGGCGATGATAAGTGGAGTGACGAAATGCTTATCGCCTGGCAAGCCGAGCAGGTTGGTACGCAATACATTGCGCAAGTCCCTGGCCGCGTTCCTGGCTTATATGCCATCCAAACCTTTGCCGACGGTGAGCGTGAATTCTCTTATTGGCGCAATGAATCTCCCGCCCGTGAGTTATTTGAATTTAACAATAGTCAGACTTTATGGTCACAATTAATGGCGTTTGATTATATTTACCTCAGTGGTATCACCTTGTCACTGTATAAACCTGCGGTGCTTGACCGTTTATGGTCGTTTTGTGCTGAATATAAAGCACAAGGTGGCAAACTGGTATTTGACAGCAACTATCGTCCTCGCAACTGGCCCGATGCGCACATTGCTCGTCAATGTTTTGATAAAATAGCCCGTTATTGTGAAATAGTTTTGCCTACTCTAGATGATGAACAGCTTTTCGACTCAACCTTAACGCTTGAGCAATGCCTGGCTCATTATCTCGGGTTAGGGGTAAAAGAGTTAGTGATAAAATTAGGTAGCAAAGGCTGTCTTGTTTGTTCAGAGGGGAAAAGCATATTAGTACCAACCAAGGCTGTTGCTGCATTAGATACTACGGCTGCGGGTGACTCATTCAACGGTACCTATCTTTCCTTAAGAATGAAAGGCTACAGTGCTGAACTTTCAGCAACACATGCTCATCAAGTTGCAGGCGCAGTGGTGCAGTTTCCTGGTGCAATTATAGACAAAACTTCTCAGCCTATTTTCAAATAGGCTGGTTAATTCAGATCCAGTTCAGAAAAGAGGGATACACTCATATTTTATTATCGCAAATGTTAAAAATTCCCGGAGTCTAAGTTATGCGGTTTTTATTAAAGTGTATTAAATGGTTTTTTATTTCAATAACCGTTCTAATATTATTAATTATTTTTTCATGGCCATTTTGGTCACCACTAATGGTGGATGGAAAATATGAACGCTTTGCAAAGTCTCATGTTCCTGAAAATAAAGAAAATTATTTAGCTCAAATACTTGGCGCGCAACCTGAAATTGCTTGTGGTGGTACCGCTGGGCAATACAACTGGGGCGAGCAAACACGCCAGTATGTTTCTCTTAATGGCACATGGCAGGTTGAACAAGGCCAGCTCGATGAACAACTTCCCCTCAAATATAACCATGTTGCAGCAGTGCCGGGGCTACTCGCTGATGCCAAACCGGCATTCAATGGCTTAGGCCAACCAAGTGAAGAACGTGATGTATTCTGGTATAAACGTAATTTTGATGCGCCGGAAACAGCCTTAGATACTGCTTTATTATGTATTGCTAAAGTTAAATATGGCGCAAAGGTATGGGTTAATGATGTTGACGTCGGTGAACATTATGGTGCCTTTACTCAAGCTGAGTTTAATCTTGCCAAGGCGATAAAGTGGGGCGAAAGCAACGAACTTGTGGTACGCGTAGGGGCAGAGCGCAGTCAAATTCCTGCGTTTATGCCAACCGGGCAAGATAATGAAAAAGAATATTGGATGCCAGGCATCTGGGATGACGTTAATTTGTTGTTTACCGGTGCACAAACCATTGTTCGTAGTAAAGTGGAAACCAACATTAATACCGGTATTGCCACCATTAAGAATACCATTAAAAACAACGGTAATAGCAATGTAACCCTGGTCGTGGTTAACAGTTTACGGGAATGGAAAACCGATCTTAAAGTATCGGATGAAAGTTTAGTAACAATAGCTTTAGCCGCCGGTGAAACCAAAACTATTGAACAAAAAGTTTCGGTGACTGGAATGAAGTTATGGACCCTTGAAGCTCCATTCCTGTATGTGGCCGATACGAAATTGAAAGTAGATGATGTTGTGATTGATGATCAAGCAACACGTTTTGGCTTTCGCAGTGTTAAATGGAAGGGTGGAGACGAACGCGGATTTTATCTTAACGGTGAGAAAATTTATCTTCGAGGTTCTAATTTTTCATTAGGTCGTTTCTTTGAAGACCCCGAGGCGGGTACCTTGGCCTGGAACGAAGCTTGGGTACGTAAGTTATATACTTCATATCCGAAAGATTATCATTGGAATCTATTTCGTACCAGCCTTGGACGTATGCCTAATTTTTGGTATGACATTGCCGATGAAGAAGGTTTTTTAATTGACGATGAGTTTGCCTATTGGACTTTAATGGGCAAAATGAAAGATACCGAGACCCATAAATTCGACCAAGCCCATCTTGAGTGGTCAATTGTTGAGTTAGAAAAAGAATTTACCAGCTGGATCCAGGAAAACTGGAATCATCCGTCTATCGCCTGGTGGAGTGCTTCTAATGAAACCACAGATATGAAATCATTCGACACCATTAGCAATGTTCGCCATTTAGACTCTACCCGACAATGGGAGAACGGTGGTTGGCAGAAACCCCATGACAAAGATGATCCCATTGAAGATCACCCTTATATTTTTGCCGCCAATTTTAACCCGTTATTAGCCTTGTTAGGTGGTAACCAGGGAGCAGGCATTGAAGCCTTAGATAATAACCCTGGTCAATATAAGGGACCATTGAACCCTACAAGTATTATTCAGGTTACTTACCCATCAGATGAGAACCCATACATTATCAATGAATTTGGCTGGTTATGGCTAAACCGTGACGGCAGCGCAACTAAACTAACCGATCAAATTTACCCGCGTTTACTCGGTGATGACAATACCACAGATACCCGCCGTGAGGCCTGGGCATATCTACATGCAGGGTTAACCGGATTTTGGCGTGCTAAACGAGGTTATCAGGGGGTACAGCATTTTGCGTATCTGAGTCATTCAAAACCGGGTACAGCTTACACCAGCGACAACTTTATTGATCTTGAAAACTTAGTAATGGAACCTCGCTGGCATGAATACAGTAAAAATGTTTGGTCACCAGCAGCAGTATATATTGATAAATGGAGCGATGATTATCAACGTGGTCAAACCGCAGATATTCCATTAATCATGATTAATGACAACCTGCATACTATGAATGGTGAAGTTCAGTTATTTGTCACCGATGAGGCTGGCAATGTGTTGCAAAAATCTGAACGGGTGAAAGTGAGTCTTGATAAAAATGGCGAGCAAGCGTTTGAGCTAGAAATTAAGATTCCAAAGCGTAAACAATTTGTTTTATTTGCTCAGTTGCTTTATCAAGATAGCCAAAAGCACGATGTTGTTGATAAACGTAAAGTTGGTTTTAAACATCATGGCGTCGAGGTTGCTACTCGCCCCAAAATGTAGTCTACGATTACTAAAGTCTCCCAACCCAGGTCGGATCACGCTTTTGCTGGTTCGGCCTTTTTTTATGCCAAAGTTAGCACTATGAACTCTTAAAACATCGCAATGCTTGCTCATAAAGTTGCGACAGAAAATTTTTAAAGGCACGTTCATATTGTTTTCAGGTTGATCAAATAAACTCACTAATGAATAAGTGTTAATTGATTTAATTTTTGATTACAAATTACGAGAAAACAATGAATATAAAAAAGATTTTAAAATGGCTTGGTTACTCTTTATTAGTAGTATTAGCCGTCATCAGTTTCTTTATTTACCGAGCATACGATTACACCGTGCATAATGTTGCTTTTGATAAAGAAAAATTTCCTGAGATTAACACTGAGCAAGACTTGGACAAGTTAACCCATGAGCTTATCTCGAACATGACTCTGGATGAAAAAATTGACCAGATGTACGGACAAACGATGGGCGAGGGCATAGCGACATTGGGTATAAATCACTTATTGTTTGATCGCCTACCGCATTTTTATGTTGCCGGTAATGAACGACTCAATATTCCTCGCTTTGCTTTTTCAGATGGTCCTCGGGGCGTAAAGTCCAATAAAGAGCGCACTATGGGCGATAAAAAAGGCGTGACCTCATTTCCTATCTCTATGTCTCGTGGTGCCAGTTGGGACTTGGAAATGGAAAGCCGGATCTATGAAGTGATCGCCAAAGAAATGCGTGCTAGTGGTGTCAATTATACTGGCACACCCACGGTTAATTTACTGCGTCATCCTGCCTGGGGACGTGCGCAAGAAGTTTACTCTGAAGATCCCTGGTTAATGGGTGAAATGGGACTACAAGCCACTCGATCACTGCAAAAGCACAACGTGATGTCGAGCGTTAAGCATTTTGCTTTAAACAGCATTGAAAACTCACGCTTTGTCGTCGATGTTGAAGTTGATGAACGTACGTTAAGAGAAGTTTACCTGCCGCATTTTAAAAAAGTGATACAAGATGGCAATGTTGCCTCGGTGATGTCTTCATACAATAAAGTGAACGGTATTTATGCCGGTAATCACAAATATCTATTAACCGATATTCTCCGAAATGAATGGGGCTTTGACGGTTTTGTTATCAATGATTTCATGTACGGCACCCATGACGCGGTAGCCAGTATTAATGCTGGCCTCAATGTTGAAATGCCATTTCAGCAGCATTATCAACATGACACCATTAAACAAGCGATTAGTGATGGTGAATTTTCCGAAACCAGAATTGATGAGCTAGTGTTTGATACCTTAAAAACACAGCTTAAATATGGTTTGGCGCAAGATCCAATGGAGTACCCTGACGCAATTATTGCTACCGCAGATTCTATTGCTCTCACGAAGGAAGCGGCGGAAAAGGGCATGGTTCTGCTTAAGAATGGATATGATAAAAACACTAATGTTCTGCCGTTTTCAAAGAGTGCTCATCAAACCGTTGCTGTTATTGGCCGTTTAGCGGATGTGAGAAATACCGGCGATAAAGGCAGTAGTGGTACATTTGAACCTTATGTTATTACTCCTTACCAAGGTATCGCTGATTATAATAAAAAGCTGGGCAATAAGGTGGTATTAGATAACGCTGCTGATCTTAATGCCAGCAAAGCCTTAGCAAAGAGTGCTGATCAAGTTGTTGTCGTTGTCGGTTATACCTATGTTGATGAAGGTGAGTTTTTACTGGCATCGGATGAAGCCAATGAAGCGGCAAGACTTGGCAAGAGAACGGGTGAAAAAGCAGATGGTGGCGACCGTGAAAGCTTAAAACTTTTACCTGAAGATGAAGCCTTAATTCAAGCGCTAGCCAATACCAATGAAAACTTAGTCGTGGTTTATGTTGGCGGCAGTGGCATTGATATGTCGGCCTGGAATGAAAAAGTACCAGCAATCTTATTTTCCTGGTACAGCGGTATGGAAGGAGGTAATGCTTTAGCCAATATCCTCTATGGTGATGTAAACCCTAGCGGTAAGTTACCTTTTAGTATTGCCAAACAAGCCAGCGATTATCCATATTTCACCCCTTACACTGAAAAGATTACTTATGGTTATTACCACGGTTATACCTTGTTTGATAAAAAGGATATTGAGCCGGCTTATCCGTTTGGTTTTGGTTTAAGTTACACAAATTACGATTACAGTAATTTAATCATTGCTAATTCAGAACTCACTGAAAATGACAGCCTTAGAGTTTCAGTTACGGTTACTAACAGCGGTAAAGTCGCCGGTGATGAAGTTATTCAACTTTATATTGGTTTTGCTAATTCTGCGGTTGACCGCCCAGTTAAATTACTAAGAGACTTTGCTCGTATTTCACTTGAACCTGGGCAAAGTAAAGTGGTTGAACTTGAAGTTGCTGCCAAAGATATGGCCTGGTACAACCCACAAGCAAAAGCCTGGCAAGTAGAAAAAATGAACTACGAGCTATATGTTGGTAGTTCTTCAGCCGACCAAGATTTGCTTGAATCACAATTTACAGTGCAATAAAGCTTTAACAACCCATCATTTACTGCCAATACGTTTATCTAAAACGTATTGGTTTTTTCTTTTATCTGCAAATAAAACATATATCGATTGTCACCCTACTATTACCCTTTTTATACCTATTCGCTCTATTCATACAGTTTTAAGGTACAACCTTTAGCATAACTATTAATTAATAGTCTACAGGCTACTTTTATCGGAGTCGAAAAGGTTTCTCTATGAAAAAAACAATGAAAATTATCGGTTATATCCTACTAGCCTTGTTGTTATTGGCAGGTGTGATGTTATATAAAGTCTACGACTATCCTGTTCACTCAGTCGAGTTCAACAAAGCCAAGTTTTCTGCCGTTGATACGGATGAAAAAATTGACCAGTTAACTCGTAGCTTAATCGAGAAAATGTCACTCGATGAAAAAATTCAACAACTATACGGTAGACCAATATCTGATGCGTTAACTTTGGTTGGTAGCAGTGCAATATTTGGCCGAACCCCACCAGTATATGGCGGTGGTAACGAGCGACTGAATATTCCTCCCTTTGCCTTTTCTGATGGACCACGCGGTGTTCGAGCCAATAAGCTTAGAACAGCAGGGGATAAATTAGGCGTGACCTCGTTTCCAGTTTCCATGGCGCGCGGTGCCAGCTGGGATGTTGAGTTAGAAAGTCAAATATATGATGTCATCGGCAAAGAAATGCGTGCCAGCGGTATTAACTATACTGGTACGCCAACCATCAATTTATTACGCCATCCAGCCTGGGGGCGAGCACAAGAAACCTATTCCGAAGACCCATGGTTAATGGGAGAGTTTGGTCTTGCTGCGGTTAATGCATTACAACACCATAATGTGATGTCGTGTGCTAAACATTTTGCCCTAAATAGTATTGAAAATTCTCGTTTTGTCGTCGATGTTGAAGTTGATGAACGCACTTTACGTGAAGTGTATTTACCGCATTTTAAAAAAGTAGTGCAACAAGGCAAGGTTGCTTCATTAATGTCTTCTTATAATAAGGTGTTGGGAGAATATGCAGGCAATAATCATTATTTACTCACTGATATTTTACGAGATGAATGGGGCTTTGAAGGCTTTGTTAGCTCGGACTGGTTTTTTGGTACTTATGACGGCATAGCAAGCATCCAAGCTGGCCTTAATGTTGAGATGCCTTATCAAAAAGTTTATCAGCCAGATACCATTAAACAAGGGATCGAGGATGGACAAATTACTGAACCAGATATCGATGAATTGGTATTTGATACCTTAAGAACACAATTAAAGTTTGGCTTGGCTGAAGACCCAATGCTTTACCCAGATTCTATTATCGCCACATCAAAATCAATTGAATTGGCTCGCATTGCCGCAGAAAAAAGCATGGTGCTTTTGAAAAACAGTAAAGTAAATAATAGGCCCGTATTACCATTTGATAAATCGTCAAATAAAACCATTGCCGTTATTGGCCGTTTGGCTGATATGGAAAACTTGGGTGATACCGGTAGTAGTAAAACCACTGAACCTTATGTTGTCACACCTTATGAAGGTATTAGCGCCTACCATAAATCACTCGGCAACAAAGTGGTATTAGACAAGGCAACAGATCTAAACGCCAGTAAAAAATTAGCCAAGCAAGCTGATCAAGTGATTGTGGTTGTTGGTTATACCCATGTTGAAGAAGGCGAATTTTTATTAGCGTCAGAAGAAGCTAATAAAGCAGCCAAACTTGGTAAACGTACCGGGCCAAAAACTGATGGCGGTGACCGTGAAAATTTAAAGCTTATCCCAGAAGATGAAGCGTTAATTCAGGCGTTAGCTAGCACTAACGAAAACCTGGTGGTGGTTTATGTTGGTGGTAGTGCTATTGACTTATCCTCTTGGGATAGCCAAGTACCGGCAATTTTGTTTTCATGGTATAGCGGCATGGAAGGTGGAAATGCGCTAGCTAATATTCTTTATGGTGATGTGAATCCTAGTGGTAAGTTACCGTTTAGTATTGCAAAGCAAGAAAGTGATTACCCCTATTTCACGCCGTATACGGAAAAGATCACTTATGGTTATTACCACGGTTATACCTTGTTTGATAAAAAAGACATTGAACCGGCATACCCGTTTGGTTTTGGCTTAAGTTACAGCAAATATGATTACCAAGATCTAACCGTTCTTACCCCCGAGTTAACCCAAGACGATACCCTAAAAGTACAAGTGACAGTGACGAATACTGGAGACATTGAAGGTGAAGAGGTGGTTCAGCTTTATCTTGGTTTTGATAACTCAGCCATTGACCGCCCGGTGAAGTTATTAAGAGCTTTTGACAAAGTTCATCTTAACGTTGGTGAAAGTAAAACCGTTGAGTTAGCAGTGAAAGCCAAAGACATGGCTTGGTATAACCCCGAGGCTAAAGAATGGCAGATTGAAAAAATGACTTACCAAGTTTACGTTGGTAGCTCGTCTGCGAAGCAAGATTTGCTAGTTGAAAATTATACAATTTTATAAAACATGAATTATTGGGGAGAGTATAGATGAAAGCTTTGTTAACGAAAAAAAATATACTATTAGCAATACTATTGCTTTTGCTATTGAAAACAGTCATCACAATATTTGTTAATATTAATGGTCAAAATATAGATAACGAAAGAACGGATAAATATTTACAAACAGTGAGGGCAGCACAAAACGAAAATGAGCAAGAAAAATTGCCCAATATTGTTTTTATTCTTACTGATGACTTAGGTTATGGAGATTTATCGAGTTATGGCTCTACGTTAATCAACACGCCGAATATTGATGCGCTAGCTGACCAGGGGATTAAATTAACCAACTTTTATTCGCCTTCTTCACTATGTTCGCCAGCAAGAGCGGGGATACTAACGGGACGTTATCCTCAGCGTGCGCACGTACCGGCAGTACTGTTTGATTCAGATACTGTGATAGGTACAGTCAGAAAGTACCTTGGTTATTATTCTTATGGTATGGATGGTTTATCACCTGATGAAGCGACAGTTTCTGAAGTATTGCAAGCTAAAGGTTACAGTACTGCGGTATTAGGCAAGTGGCATTTGGGCTCGAGAGCAGGGTATTTGCCTAAAGATAATGGCTTTGACTATGCATATATTCCTGATGACACAGAAGACAAAACCACATTAACTAAAAAATTTACCAAGAAGATAGTTAACTTTATCGATGAAAATAAAGCCAATCCGTTCTTTGTTTATTACTCTCAACCTATTCCACATGAACCACTTTTTCGCGTTAAAGAGTTTGCTGATAAAACCAAGGCTGGTAAGTATGGTGAAATGGTGCAAGAGGTTGATTGGAGTATTGGCGTTATCATGAAAAAATTGGCGGAACTGGGCCTGGAAGAGAACACCTTAGTCATTTTTAGTAGCGATAATGGTCCTTATCGGTTAGGTAATTCTGGTGGAGTAAGGGGTGGTAAAGGTCAAACTACATTAGGTGGTCAACGCGTGCCATTTATTGCCTATTGGCCAGGGGTGATCCCTGCGGGGCAAGTGAGTGATGAAATGGCAATGGGCTTTGATATTTTCCCAACGGCGTTAAGCATGGCCGGCATACCTTTGCCGGATGATCGTATTATTGATGGTAAAAATATATTGCCGCTATTAACAGGTGAAGAAAAGCAATCACCGCACGAATACCTTTATATGATCAACGACAAAACGGTAGAGTCTGTTCTTGATAAGCAAGGAAATAAATACCAAATTCGCACAAACCCACCAAACTCTAAATTTTGGTATATGAAGACCGGACCTTATTTTTTCAATGTTTATGATGACCCATCAGAGTCATACAGTACTCTAGAGTTAAACCTAGAAAAAGCTGATGCATATAAAAATAAAATTAATGCATTTCAAGCTGAACTAGATAACGATTTACGAGGCTGGCGATAGGTCGAAAATTTAACCAGAAAAGGCTGAATGTTTTAACATCTTCAGCCTTTTAGTTTTTATGATTTCAGGTCAGCTTCAGCTTGTTTTTATATGCTAAAGCTAGTCATTCTAAAATGGGAAAAATATCGCAAATAAACATTGGCAAGAATATTCTATCTTATCCTAGTATCACTACAGTCTTTCATGGTATTTCCGGTGCGATGACTACAACTTTTAATAAGAAACTTGTAGAAGAAAAAAGTTGTTAGTGTAGAAGACAATAATGCAACAATCGATCACATAAGCCAGATCGCTAATTGCAGTAATTTAAAAGCACGTAAATTGTTAAATTTTAATCCAGTTACAGAGCCAATTAAGCCATACAAGTGTCATCTTTAGAAATCAGAGCATTCTAATCGAATTACCGATTAAACTTCAGGCGTACCTGGCACCTTGAGCAAACCCTTTGTTGGAACTATTTAAAGCCTTACGTCGGCTTTGCCACATGAATCGTCATGTCAGAAAACTTCGCTAAGCGGAAGTTTAGAAACCAGCACTATGATTGTCAGCTATTGAATATAAAGCGGACCTAAGAGTGTAGAAAGTTTATGCTTACAACCGCCACTGAACAGGCATTATTTGAAAATGAATTTTCAGATCGCCACAGTCCGCTAACTCCTAACTTACCTTTGTAAACAGAAACTACTTCATTCAATTCTCGTAACCTGCAAGGCAAAGGCGCAATTAAGTCACCTCAAATGAGCTTCTAGGCAGCTTGTTCAGGGCATTAATTTTGAAAACCAACTTTAGTTGGTTCCCTTGTCATCCTTGATTAGGCAAGCTCTCTACAATACAAGTTTGTTGCAGTGCGCATTCCTTTTTATGCTGCACCTTTGGCTTTCAAAAAAGCCAGTACCCAAACCAATGTTCCTATATGCCAAAGGTTGTCGTCGACATCATTGGCTGATAATTATAAATTGCAGGAGTTTATAATAATGAATTTAACACAACTTTTACATCGCAATGTACTGCTGCGTCCCGATCAGGAAGCTGTATGTTATCAAGATACATCTTTGACCTACCGCGAGTTGGAAAAGCGGGTCGCATGTTTGGCAGGCGGACTGCTTAATATTGGTATTAAAGAAGGTGAATGCTTGCCTTTGTTGTCGATGAACTCTAGTCGCTATCTAGAATATCTTTTTGCCGTTCCTTGGGCTGGAGCTGCCTACAATCTCGTCAATGTGCGCTGGAGTGTTGCAGAAATAGCTTACTCACTAGTTGACTCCGGTGCTCGCTTTCTTGTTGTCGATGACACCTTTGCTTCAATAGTGTCAGAAATCAAACAAAAGGTACCAATGCTAGAAAGTGTGATCTATGCCGGTGATGGTGAATGTCCTGAAGGTATGCTCAGCTATGAGAAGTTACTGGCAGAGGCTGAGCCAATTGAGGACACTTACCGAAGCGGTGATGATCTTGCTGGGGTTTTTTATACCGGTGGTACTACGGGGTCGCCTAAAGGCGTTATGCTGAGCCACACGAATTTAATGACGTTCGCCTCGTCTGGTGCTCTAATGAGCGGATTGTCTGCTCAACCTCGTTGGCTAAATTGTGCTCCCCTGTTTCATATTGCAGGTCTTGGTATGCTGCTGATGTCTTTTCTTCTGGGGGGGAGCCAAATTATAGTACCTGCGTTTATTCCCGCTGATGTGATAAAAACAATTCGTGAGCAGAGTGTAACGGATATGTTACTTGTTCCTACCATGGTGCAAATGCTGCTGGATTTCCCTGATTTTGATGTAGATGACTTTGCTAGTTTGCAACACATTATTTACGGTGCCTCCCCCATGCCTCAAGGAACGATGAATAAAGCACTGGAACAGCTACCTGATGTTGGTTTCATTCAAGGCTATGGCATGACCGAATGTGGTTTGATCTCTATTTCACCTGCCAGCAACCATACACCTGCAGCAAATGAGTCGGGACGGATCCGCAGTGCAGGCATTCCCGGCCCTGTACAACAAGTTCGTATTGTTGATGAACAGAATGTGCCAGTACCACCGGGTACTATTGGAGAGATCACGCTTCGTGGGCCAAATATTATGCTGGGTTATTGGGGAAAACCTGAGTTGACTCAAAAAACCGTTGTCGATGGTTGGCTGCACACTGGAGATGGTGGCTACATAGATGAGCAGGGTTATATTTTTGTGGTTGATCGAGTGAAAGATATGATTATTTCTGGGGGGGAGAATATCTACTCGTCAGAAGTGGAGACTGTCGTTTCACAGCATCCTAGTGTAGCCCAGTGTGCGGTGATTGGTATTCCTTCTGATGAGTGGGGTGAGACGGTTCATGTTGTGATTGTAGCGCAAGCTAATGAGGAAAACCTAGATACTCTGACCATCGAACACCTGCGTGACTTTTGCAAAGAACATATCGCTGGTTACAAGTGTCCGAGATCGTTGACACTGATCGACGCTTTGCCTATTTCCGGAGCGGGAAAAATACTCAAAAATGAATTACGTAAGCCTTATTGGCAAGGGCGTGAGGCACAGGTGTCCTAACAGTATCCAATTAAGCCGGTAAGCAGTCTTAACTGATCTCCTGCTTAGTTGTGAAGCTATATCTATATATGCGTAAAAGTAACTCCAAAGAGGATATGTTAATGAAACAAATAACGAGTGTGGTTCGTCTTGAGCGTCAACAAGATGGTGTCGCCGTACTGACGATGATAAAAGAGAAAACCCTTAATGCTCTTGATGAGCCGTTTTTGGTCGAATTGCTGGAAAAGCTTAAAGAGGCTGAGGCTGATGATAATATTAGAGTCGTAATTCTTACAGGAATTGGTCGCGGGTTTTGCTCTGGAGTCGATCTTACTGGCGGCTTATTGCAAGACAACGCAGAAAAACTGGATGACTGGATCAAACAATTCGGAAATCCAGTGGTTGCCTACATACGAACCATGACTACAGTGGTGATCGCTGCGGTTAATGGAGTTGCGGTAGGTGCAGGGGTTAGTCTTGCACTTGCCTGTGATATTGTCATTTCAGCAACATCAGCCCGCTATTTTCTAAGCTTTGCCAAAATCGGAATGGCTATGGACATGGGGATATCGTGGATTCTGACCCGAAGGATCGGCCCGATGCGTACCGCGGCCTTGACTATGTCTGCTGGATTTTTAGATGCCGAAGCGGCGTTGCAGTGCGGGTTGTGTTATGAGGTCGTGGATGATGCCGAACTGATGTCGCAAAGCTGCAAATTTGCCAGCCGAATTGCCAGCCAGTCCGCTCCAGCTCTACAAGCTCTGAAATCCCAGATAAACTTTGCCGATACAGCGACTCTAGCTGAGGTGTTGGGTCATGAAGCAAAGATACAGGGAAGGCTGGTGCAAACTGAGCAGGCGCAACAACTGATCAAAGAGTTTTTACCACGGTAATTTCCCTAAGCAGGAAGATGGAACTGGTTCTGCTGCATCTTCCATTTCACGGCGCGATAACTTTATTCCACAATAATTAATCCGTTTGCTATTATTCAGACATTTGAGCGCAAGCGCGTCAACCTGACAGCCTGGAATTCCTGCAAACCGTGCTTGAAACAGCCGAAATTCTGCCACTTTTATCAATGTTCTCTTTTAAACCCATCGAAGAAGCGCTTGAGTAATCCCATTTCTTCGTTGCATCTATTTGTAAGGGAATAACCTTTACTGTATATATGCGCCTTGAATTGAAATCGCTCAAGCATTCTGAAACCTGCATCTTGGATGCTGACGGGGATATTAGCCATTCTTCAGCAATTATCTGAAAGCACCAATGTCTTTTGCGTAGAATAACTACGCAGAGAGAACGTTATTCTGGAGGGAGAATTAATATGTCTGTTTGCAGGCGTGACAATACCTGCTCTGCGGTATTTCCTAGTAAAATACTTTGCAGCCCTGAGCGAGCTACGGTTCCCAATACTACCAATTTTGCTTTGATCCGTTCTGCGACTTGCGGAATGAGTAATTCGGCAGGCCCTTGGTCAACGTGGATTTGAGTGTCGGTGATATCATTATTGGTCAGCATTTTTTGACAAGCAGTTCGATATTGTCTTTCCAGTAATGAAGGAACCTGATATTTTCCCTTCGCACTTTGCATTAAAGAGGGGTAGGCAGTGACTAGATTGCATTCGCCATTGCCTACTTCGGTAAGGAAACGACCCACCTTAAGGACTCGTGTATTGAGTGCCTGGTGTTCACCGTCTGCTGGATCCGCATTAACACAGAGCAGCAGCGGGCTGCCATCTTCCCAGTGATTTTCCGAACGTACCATAAATACGGGGCAGCGGCTGCCACGTAGCAATTTCCAGTCATCGGAGAGAAAAACGTGATCAGTTAAGCTGGGTGCATGAGGTTCCTTGATTATCAAGCTAAATTCCTTGTCATGTTGGCAACGTAGAATAGCGCGGAGTAAACTGGTTTCATTGCTGATTTCAACCACAACTGATATGTCTTTCAGTGCGGCTACACTCAGCTTTTTAGCCAATGTCTGCATCAGCTGATCAGTGGCATGCTTCTTTCTAACCAATGCCGTAATAATGCTCCCTAGCCGTTCGCTGAGACGAATTGCCTTGTTGAGAGCCACCTGTTCATCTTTTTCCGGGTTAATGACAACCAGGATATGTTTATTAAACGGCATGACAATGTTCATCCTTTTGAGTGTTTTTTGTAGTAGTGATTTTAGTTACAGCAACTTTCGGTTTTAACGTATCATTAGCTTGGGCTGACTGCGGATTGCGTTTGTATAACAAGCTGGCGATCGCCGGCAGGAAAACCAGAGCGCCGATCATGTTCCAGACAAACATAAAGGTCAGTAAGATCCCCATATCGGCCTGAAATTTTATCGGTGATAATACCCAGGTGCCTACGCCAATTCCCAGAGTTAGGCCGGTAAACGCGACTGCTTTACCGGTAGTTTTCAGAGTGTTGAAATAGGCATTTTTCAGGCTCATGCCAGCGCTCAGGTAGGTCTCAAGCTTGCTGTAAATGTAAATGCCGTAGTCCACCCCGATACCTACGCCCAGAGCAATAACTGGTAGAGTGGCTACCTTAACCCCAATTCCCAGTTGCGCCATCAATGCCTGACATAATAGCGAGGTCAGTGCCAGCGGCAGCAAAATACAGGTAACGGTTCGGATGGAGCGGAAAGTGAGCAGACAAAGGATCCCCACCACAGCATACACCCAGATCAGCATTTGATACTGTGCTTTTTCAATCACCACATTAGTGGCCGCTTCAATACCAGCATTACCAGCAGCCAGCTTAAATGTTAACCCTTCCACACCCTTGAAGTCATCGATAAAAGCTTCCACTTCAGCCACCACGGTTTTTAGTGTTTCCGCTTTATGATCATTGAGGTAGATAAATACCGGGGTCAGACTACAGTCTGCATTGTAGCTGCCAGGGAGGGCGGTGACCGAGGCTTGATCCAGTAAAGGTTGATTACGATTCAGTGCAAGCCACTTGATGTTTCCTTCGTTATATCCAGTCATCATTTGTTTGGTATGATTCACCAGAGAACGACCAGATTGAACTCCCGGTAATTGTTGCATCCGCCATTGCAATTGATCAATGGCATCTAATGTACGGTAGTCAGAGCATTTCTCTTTGGCAGATTGCACCATCACCACAAAGATATCGGTACTGGTGGTGTAGTTATCGGTGATAAAGGAGTTATCCATATTGTAGCGGGAGTCAGGTCGAAGCTCTGGTGCACCAGCATCTAAATCACCAATTTTTAACCCTTGGCTTTGATGTAATCCAAAAGCAGCCATCAGCAAAGCGATAATAAGCAGAGCCCATGCTTGACGTCGCTGGGTAAAGGTGGAGAGCAACTGCCAGAACTGGTGCTTGCCATGTTCTTCTGCGTGTAGTTGTTTATTGACTGATGCTTTACTGATACCAGCATAAGACATCAGTATCGACAACAAAAACAGGTTAGTCAAAATGATAACAGCTACCCCCATGCTAGCAGCAATCGCGAGATCCTGAATGACAGGGATCTCGATTACCATCAGGGTAGCAAAGCCGACACCATCACTCACCAAAGCTATGATGCCAGGGATATAGAGAGAACGAAAGGCTCGTCGGGCGGCAAGTTCCTTATTAGATCCTGTGGCATTTTCATGGGCTATCGCATTGATGATCTGCACACCGTGACTGATACCTATGGCGAACACAAGAAACGGTATTAGCATAGAATAAGGATCAATGCCGTACCCTAATGTCTTTAATAAGCCAAGCTGCCAAATTACCGCTGTTACAGAGCAGAGTAATGGTACCACGGCACTACGTAAGCAACGGGCATAGAAGTATAACATTACCAGAGTAATTATCAGTGCTACTGCAAAGAAAACAGCCACTTGGTTGGCACCATCAATTAGATCGCCCACCACCTTGGCAAAACCAGTGATATGAATTTTAATTGTCTTGTTTTGGTACTTATCTCGCACCAATGTTTCTAACTTGTTGGAGAAGGCTTGGTAATCAATCGGCTCACCAGTTTCAGGATCCTTTCCCATCAGCGGTGCATAGACCACTGCTGACTTAAAGTTATTTGCTACTAGTGCGCCCACTTGACCCGATTTGAAAATATTAGCTCTGAGTTTTTTTAGCTCAGCAGGAGAGCCATCGTAGGTCTCTGCGATCACTGGACCACCTGCTAGTCCTTCCTCGGTCACCTCATTCCAGCGAACGGCAGAAGCCCAAATGGATTTTAACGCTGTGCGGTCAACTCCTGAGATATAGAATACCTCGTCGTGAACCTGTTTGAGTGTATCCTGAAATTCTTTAGTGAAAATATCACCTTCAGTGGTTTCTACCGAAATTCGAACGGCACTCCCTAAGCCTTTGAGATCATCTTTATGCGCCAGATAGTTGGCAATATAAGGATGGAAAGTAGGGATCATCTTTTCATAACTGGCCTCGGGGCGGATCTGATTTGCCTGATAACCAAAGAACAGCGTTAGCAGAGTAAATAATGTCAACCATACCGGGCGATGATTAAAAAGTATTCGTTCAATGATAGGTTCGCCAATGGTCGCTGGCTTGAGGAACGTTTGCTCCAATTGGGGATTAAGACTGCTCATAGGCTTGCTCCTTTAAGGCTTAATATTTTGTGAGGAGATAGGTTGTATTCCAGCCAACCCTACTGTTAATAGATTTGTATCACTTTTGCTTATAACAGCACTGAGTGGCAACTTATTTGGGGTCTGGCTGAGATGAGACACTTGACCTTTAGGATTGATCTGGAATGAGAAACCGCCATCTCCAACTAGTGTCACAGAGCCGTCAGGCAAACGGGTAGAGCCAAACAGGCTGGCATCGATGCCAGTGTTTATTGTCTGCCAGTGGTTACCTTGGTCATAAGAGATAAAGGCATTGCCGCGCAGGCCGTAGGCGACTAGTGCATTGTCGCCTGCACCTATTAAGCCAAAAAAAGTGCCATCATAGGGGCTGTCCAATAAAATCCAGCTCTCGCCGTTATCGTCTGAGCGAAATAAATGACCAGCTTCAGCGGCAATATACAGGCTCTTACCCACAAGGCGGATTGCGTTCAAGTGGAGTAAATCTTGATTGTCGATATGTTCGGTCCAAGGTTGCCAGCTATCGCCACCATTAGTAGTATGCAGGAACAGTCCATAGGCACCGACGATAAAGCCCTCACGGTCATTGCGAAACCATACATCCAGAAACGGTCGGCTGGCGCCTTCGATTACAAAGCTTTCAGCATCTTCAGCGTTTATGGTTAGACTCTCCAGCTGCATTTCTAGCTCGTTAAGTTGTTCTGGGTTTGCCGTTTGAATTGCGGCTTGAATTGTGACTTCGTTTTTCGCTAGCTGTGCCTGAGCACGCTCAAGCATCAGTTGGTTTGCCTGTCTACCGTCGAGCTGTTTCTGCCAGTGACTACCGCCATCTGAAGTATGCAGAACTACACCATCGTGGCCAACGGCCCAGCCATGCTTTTCATCAACAAAATAACTGGCTGTCAGTGTGACTCGAACGGGCACCGGCATCTGTTTCCAGCTGATGGCGTTGTCTTCAGATATCAGGATATGACCTCGTTCACCAACTGCAATTAATCTACTGCCAACCTGATCCAGATCCATTAAAAGACTATGTTGAGCCAAAGAACTTGTCATTGCGCTTTCTGCCAGTGCGTCATTCTTGGCTGATGCTATTGCTGAAATAAGCCCCAGGCAGGCAACGAAAGCAGAAGCTGCGTAATGGCGGCGTGAAGTCAGTAAGGGGAGGTGTCGAAAGATACTCATCATAGGTTATATTCTCATGGTCATATATAAGGGAGCGGTTGAAACTATTTTGATAACTCGAAATAAAGATTGAGTTCTCAGCAGTGTCTTAGCGTAAAGGCTTAATTGACCCCGTCCATAGGGTCAGTTCAGTTTTAGCTTAACGTCGGCTCATCTTTCTTACCTGAGCTGGGGTGAAGAATTTATCACTCTCACCTTCGTAAATTTTCAAGGGTGTGCGGTCTATTACGTTCACTGTATAGGCGCCATTTTGAAGGTCGACATGGGAAAACGCTCGCATACGCGTCACTGGTACATCATAGGCGTTTAACAAATTGGCTAGGCCAACACGCCATAACTCTCCACGGCCGTCGTAGCTATCGGTAAGAACCGCTGCCCAACTATCCTCGTCGAGGTAGAAGGTTCGTTTACCGTACACGTGGCGCTTACCTTCAGCCAGAGTTGATTCAACCACCCACACTCGATGCAATTCGTAACGTGTATAGGCTGGATTTAAATGATGTGGCGCTTGAAGATCATCAACCTTGTCATTTTTGCTTTCGAAGGCGGCAATAAGGCCGTTGTTATTGTAGGGGATATACATTTCTTTTTTACCGACCAACTTCCAGTCGTAACGCTCAGGTGAGCCGTTGTACATGAACACTTCGTCGTAGACACTTTGTCCAGCGAACTGTGCATTAGGCGTGTCATAGGCGATAGTAGGAGCTCTGCGTACTCGGCGTTGGCCAGGAATGTACTGCCAAGCCTGACGGGGAGTCTCAGATGCATTGACCGCATCACGGAACATGATCACCTCGCCTTTGCGCCTAACTGGTGTATCGTATTGGACGAACAGTTGCATAATGTTACCGTTATAGCTACTGGCATCTTTGTCGGGGTTGAAATAGGGGTAGGTTTCCCAGACGACACCGCCACCGTTAATCTTTTCACCGTTGGGATAAACTGTGTCGCTACGAAAATCATACGAGTCACCTTGGCCTACCCAGCGCAAAAGATGGTTCCAGATCGCTTCATGTCCATTTTGAGGAATAGGAAAGGGGTAACCGCCAAAAGCGTTAACTACACCGTTACCGCCTTCTTTCAATTCGGCATTCAGCGCATTTGTCTCAGTATTATCGTAGACCCACTTAGGAGCGGCGGCAGTACGATGAGTTGGATATACTGGCATCTTGAAGGTCTCGGGGTACTTGGCGAACAGCGCTTGCTGACCATCGCTTAGCTTATCGGCGTACTGTTGATAGTTACTGCTATTAATAGTAAACAGCGGCTTCTCATCGGCAAACGGGTCTATTCGGGTGGTTCCTTCACCTTGATATCCAGCAGGTGGTGTGGTCATGCCGCCGGTCCACTCGGGAATAGAACCGTCGGCGTTACCAGCTCGTTCGGCCCCAACCGGTGTTAGTACAGTTGCCAGCTTGGCCACTTCCTGTTCAGAAACTTTAGCCAGCACGCTTGCTGAATTGAGTGTGATTAATGCAATTGAAGCTGTAGTAAGTAAATTCTTCATCATTTAGTTCCTCAGGCCTGAAAGGCCTTTTCTGTCTTACTGTTGTGTTCGTTAGAAACGATACTTGTAGTACACGGCAACGTAATCGCGATCTGCGTTCAAATGGCCAATTTCCAGTCTGCCTTCATCAGCTAGAATCTCATCTGGATCGGTCAGAAAGTTCACGTAGCTAACACCAAAATTGTGGTTGTTGAGGTAGCTAAAATCAGCGGTGAGTGATAGCTGCTCGACCCCTTCAGTAAAGGTAAATGCTACTGCAGAGACACCGTTAAAATCGTTGCGATAGGTACTAGTGATTGCCAAATCTAGACCGCTGACAATGCTGAAGTAATCGGCTTTCACGCTCACGGTCGCACCTGCGGCATTGCGGTCATGTTCTAACGCGCTATCGATATCATTCACGTCTACTCCTACTGCCTGGGCAGTGAGATCAGCATCAATATCTAACACGCGGTTGTAACCGACCTCGCCAATTAAGGTGAGGGAATCTGCCAGTGCTGTGCCACTGATTAGATGGATTATAGAAATTTGCGCCTGAAGAGTTTCAGCGTCAGTGAAGTAAAAAGCACCGGGAATTTTTAACTGTACTGGCTGGCCGTCACGATAGCTGACTTCGCCGCTAACGTTGGTATCACCAAATACGGTACCAAAACTGGCGCCGAGCAAATTGATATCTTCAAAATATTCATGGGTTAGCTGTGGCCCTAAGATCGGGGGCAACAGTTGTGGTGTAGGAATAAAATCATTGTAATTTAGGTAGTATAAGCCGAACTCGGTGTTGTTGAGCTCTGCAGCCAGATAGCGCACGGCGATACCCCACTGTCCCTTATCGGGGGTATCTTCTACTATAGGTAAGCCGAAAATATCCAGCGTATCGCCGACAGAGCCCTGACCTAGGACGTCAACTACATTGAAATATGAGCCCGGAGCATCAACGCGGATTTCTTCCCAGCCATACTGGTAATAGGCGCCTACTGAGAAGCTATCCGTTAGATCCACCTCAGCGTAAACTTGTCCTATTGGCAAGAATATATCTTTTAACTCAACACCTGGAGCGTTGGCTTTGGTCGCATCAATCGGTCCTTGTGCAGCGGATATTCCGCCGAATACATACAGACTTTCGCCCCAGTTAACTACCTGATCACCCGCGCGCAGGCTCAGGCTTCTCTCACCAATATCAAAGGTGTAGTAAATGAAGGCGTCCAGCAGTTCAATATCTGAACCATGAATATCAATACCGTCTCGCTGAAACTTTTTATCACCTGCCAGACTGCTATCCTTGTAGATATCGTCGTACCAGCCACGGACACGTACAAAGACACCACCGTCACCAAAGTTAACATCTAAGTCAGAACTAAAGCTGAATCGGTTCTGGGTCATATCACCATCGTCGAAATTCAAATTACCATCATCGGTTAAAAAATTAGGGAGACCGCCGCCGCCTTCACTGAGAATAGTGTTATCACGCTCTTCCTGACGCCACTGGGCGTCGTAGGTCAAACTGGTATCAAGGTCAATGGTTACCCCATTTTCTAACTGCCAGCTCAAAGCATGTGCCTGATTGACCGCTAGCACCAGCAATGAGCTGGCTAGGGCGGATGGCTTTATCAGCTTGCGTAGTGTTTTCTTGTTGAAGCGTGGTTTAGTGATTGCTTCGTTGTACATTTTCATCATTACCTCCGGCTTTTTTACGTTTTTATTATTTCGTTTGATCAAACTGCGAAATTTATTTTGTGAGCTTTGTATACGGGTAATTTCCTTATCGCTTCTCAATAACTGTGCACTCCACAACCATCCTAAAAGATAAATTTGTACTGTATAGCCAACCAAAGTTGGGGAAGTAAAAAATTCTGGGTTTAGCAAATTCAAAGCCGAGTATGCGTTGCCATAAAGTTAACTGCTTTTAAATAAACCAACGAAAGTTTGTTGTATTGGCTGCCCCGGATTGAGCAATATGTTTAAAAACCCATAACCCAGTTAGCTAGAAGAGGAAGATTAAAGTGAGTGATATCCGTTTTGATGAAAAAGTCGTAATTATAACCGGTGCTGGCAATGGCTTAGGCCGCGCTTATGCGCTGGAATTTGCTAAACGCGGAGCCCGTGTAGTCGTTAATGATCTAGGCGGTAGCGGCAGTGGTGAGGGCGCAAGCTCTTCAGCAGCAGCAAAAGTGGTTGCTGAAATCCAAGCGTTTGGCGGTGATGCAGTCGCTAACTGTGATTCAGTGGAAGATGGCGAAAAGATAGTGCAGACCGCAATTGATAACTACGATGGTGTCGATATTGTGATCAATAATGCCGGTATTTTACGCGATTCCAGCTTTGCTAAAATGCAGGATAAAGACTGGGAACTGATCTACAAAGTTCACGTAGACGGTGCCTGTAAAGTAACCAAAGCAGCCTGGCCATATATGTTAAAGCAAGGCTTTGGCCGCATTATATTCACCACCTCAGCAGCCGGTATTTATGGCAACTTCGGTCAAGCAAACTACAGCTCGGCTAAATCGGCATTGATCGGACTGGGCCGTACTCTGGCAATTGAAGGCGGCCGGAAGAATATTCTTTCAAACGTGATCGCACCGATTGCCGGTTCCAGGTTGACAGAAACGATTTGGCCGGAAGAGATTTTAAAAGCGACAAGCCCGGACTTTATTGTGCCTCTGGTGGTAAAACTGTGTGCGCAAGAGAGCAGCGAAAACGGCTCTGTTATCGAGGCCGGGGCAGGCTGGTTCAGCAAGGTTCGATACCAGCGTACCCAAGGCCTAGCCCTGGGCACAGACAGTCCAATTACTGCTGAGCAGATTGCGCAACAGTGGCATAAGGTTTGTGATTTTACCGATGCGGATGTGGCTGAATCCATTGTTGATACGTTTAATGCCGTCAGTAAGTATGTTGGTATTGATCTGTTGAATGCCAAGAAATAAACCAATTTTTTTAGGATGTATAAAATGAAAAATGTACGTATCGCTGGTGTTGGCATGATTAAGTTCACCAAACCAGGAAAACAAGAGCCTTATCGCGTAATGGCGTCTAAAGCTATAAAACTAGCGTTAACTGATGCCGATATTAACTATGATAAAGTACAGCAGGCTTTCGCCAGCTATATTTATGGTGACAGTACCTGTGGACAGCACGGTCTTTATGATGTTGGTAAAACAGGTATTCCATTAGTCAATGTTAATAATAACTGCTCCTCTGGTTCCACAGCACTGTTTCTAGCTCGTCAGGCAGTTGCATCAGGCGCTACTGAATGTGCTCTAGCATTTGGTTTTGAAGAGATGCAACCCGGTGCATTGGGTAGTCATTGGGAAGATCGTGAATCACCTTTTTCCAGTATGCTTGGAGCGTTAGATAAAGCAGCGCCTGAAGCACCTCAGGGACCGTTAGCGTTAAGGCTGTTCGGGCAAGCTGGTACACATTACATTGAAAAATACGGTGCCAATCCAAACATTTTCGGTAAAGTTTCAGTCAAAACACGAAACCATGCAGTGATGAATCCCTATTCACTTTTTGATGCACCGTTGACTCTTGAAGAAGTCATGGGGGCTCCTGTTATCTTTGCACCATATTTAACTCGTCTTATGGCGTGTCCTCCAACATGTGGTGCAGCAGCGGTTATCGTTTGTAGTGAAGCGTTTGCTAAAAAGCATGGTATAGCCGCCTCAGTTGAGATTGTTGGTCAGTCGATGGCTACGGATTTAGCCAATACCTGGGATAATCCTATCGACTTGATCGGTGCCAAGATGACAGCTAAGGCTGCTCAAGAAACTTACGAGCAAGCAGGTATGGGCCCAGAAGAAGCTCAGGTGGTTGAGTTGCACGACTGCTTTACTCCTAACGAAGTGATCACTTATGAAGGACTAGGTTTATGTGGCGAAGGAGAGGCTGAGAAGTTTATTAACGACGCAGATAACACCTACGGCGGTAAGTTTGTCGTTAATCCATCGGGTGGTTTGATGTCCAAGGGACATCCAATAGGAGCTTCTGGTCTAGCACAGGCTACCGAATTGGTTTGGCATTTACGTGGCACAGCGGGTGATAGACAGGTGCCGGGTGCTCGTGTGGCATTACAGCATAACCTTGGACTGGGTGGTGCAGCAGTCGTAACCATGTACCGCAAGGTTTGAAAAAGGATTATAAGATGTTAGATCGTAGCAAAATAGGTCATGAATTTGACAGCTTTAGCATAGATATAGAGCAAGGCCGGCTGAAATTTTTCGCCAAGGCCATTGGTGAAACCAACCCTGTGTATAGCGATGAATTAGCTGCTCGTGACGCAGGCTATAAAACCATTCCTGCACCGCCGACGTTTCCGATGGTACTGGATATGGAAGGCCCGGATTTTTTGCCGGTGTTGAAATTACTGGGTATGGACATCTCTCGGATCCTACATGGCTCTCAGGAGTTTGAATACACGGGAACGATATACGCGGGTGATACCATCACAGTGACCTCCAAACTGAAAGACGTTTTCGACAAAAAGGGCGGAGCCCTTGAGTTTGTCGTGATGGAAAATTCTTACACAAATAAAAATGGTGAATTGGTTGCCGTGGCAGCCAACACTCTGGTCTACCGTAACCCCTGAGTTAGAGGAATATAAGAATGTCTGATATTACAGTAGGAATTGAAATTCCATCATTAAACTTACCGTCGATCTCTCGCTCCACGCTAGCACTTTATGCCGGAGCCTCTGGAGATCATAACCCAATACACATAGATAGTGACTTTGCTAAAAAGGCGGGTATGCCGGATGTGTTCGCCCACGGCATGCTGTCGATGGCTTATCTGGGGCGCATGCTTACCGACTGGAAACCTCAGTCGCAATTACGCAAGTTCAGCAATCGCTTTGCAACAATAACCCAGTTGCAAGATGTGATCACCTGTAGTGGCAAGATAGTTGAGCTATTTGAAGAGGGTGGTGAGCAGCGTGCTCGAGTGGAAATTGTGGCTGTTAATCAAGATAACATTTGCACGCTAATAGGTGAGGCAGTTGTTGCCTTATAAAGTCAATAATGTAATTAATTCACGAACTAAAATTAAGGAGCAGTAATGAAACGTTATTGTTACGAGCATGAGCATTTAATGTTCCAAGAGGCGTTCAGAGCGTTTCTACAGCAAGAAGTTGTCCCTTTTCGAGATGAATGGAGAGAAGCTGGGATCGTGCCTAGAGAAGTATATTTGAAGGCAGGCGAACATGGTTTTCTGATCCCACAGGCACCAGAGTCTCTGGGAGGTATTGGCATTGATGATTTTCGTTTTCAGCAGATTGTCGCTGAAGAGATTGGTTTTTGTGGTGAAACCGGCTTTATGCCACAACTTCACACTACTATGGTTGCCCCATATATTCTTAATCATGGTAGCAACGAGCTAAAGCAAAAGTATATCCCTAAGGCGGTTTCTGGTGAATATATCCTGGCGGTAGCAATGACCGAGCCTGACGCCGGCAGCGATTTGTCAGGTATGCGCTCCAGCGCGGTTGATATGGGGGATTATTACCTGTTGAATGGCACCAAAACCTACATCTCCAACGGTATCTGTGGTGACATCTTTGTGGTTGCTGCGCGAACCAATCCTGAAAAGCCTCACGCTATTAGTCTGTTTGTCGTTGAAGGTGATTGGCAAGGTTTCCGACGCGGAGTGAAGCTTAACAAAATGGGAATGAAGTCTCAGGATACCGCAGAGCTGTTTTTCGATAACATCAAAGTACCGAAAGAGAACCTGATTGGTGAAGAGGGACAAGGGTTTAAGTATTTGATGGGAGGATTAGCCAAAGAACGCTTGATCTGTGCGGCCTGGAACACGGGAACCGCAGAATACGCTTTTGAGCTGACCAAAGAGTTTGTTTGTGAGCGTAAAGTATTCGGCAAGTATCTCTCTGAGATGCAAAATACTCAATTTAAGATGGCCGAACTACGTGCACGGTTCGATATGGCGCAGGCCTTTGTCGATACGCTGGTTGCTAACATTAACAGGGGGGATTATGACTCTGTAGCCGCATCGAAAGCAAAATTACTGAGCAGTGAGCTATTATGTGATACCGCCGATGAGGGGGTTCAATTGCATGGTGGTGCAGGATATATGGACGAGTACCCTATCTCTCGCGTTTATACGGACTCTCGAATCACCCGAATATTTGCAGGTACATCGGAAATTATGAAGTTGATCATTGCCCGTTCTATTTTTGAGTAACTTATTTCATTTTCGCTTACTCATTTTGGGGTTGTCTTAATAGGCAGCCCATTTTTTTTGCCCGTAGTCAGGCCACTGAAAAATCGACACGCCCCAGTTAAAACCAACGAAAGTTTGTTGTTTCATTCTTCATGGTTGGGCAACATTCCTGTTGTGGACGGTCGATACTAAGGTAGCTAACCAATGGTACAAAAGCTATTGGGAAAGTAATGACAATAGCTATTCTGACGAGATACGGCTCCTTTAATGAAAATTCAAGTCAATTTGACTTAACAACTATAGGCGTGAGAACAATGACTAATGACAATATAAGACACGAAGCGACAGCCGCAATAGCTCGGGATCCTTCTGAACCCTTGACCTTTGAACAAGTCACATTGCAATCTCCCAGAGCCGATGAGGTACTGATAAAAATTGTAGCCTCAGGAATATGCCATACCGACCTGGTGTGCCTTTACCAAGAGCTACCCGTGCCGCTTCCTATGGTGCTGGGGCACGAAGGTGCAGGGATTGTTGTTGAGGCTGGAAGCGCAGTAAAAGACTTGTCTCCAGGTGATCATGTTGTGTTGTCGTTCAATTCCTGTGGAGAATGTCCTTCATGTGAACACGAACTACCTTCTTACTGCTACGATTTCATGGAAAATAATTTCAGTGGCTGTCGTGGTGATGGCACTGGCACCATGGAACAAAACGGGGAAGCAGTGAACGCAAATTTCTTCGGCCAGTCCTCTTTTGCAACAATGGCCATTGCCAATGTTCGAAATACGGTGAAGGTGAGAAAAGATTTACCACTTGAAATGCTTGCTCCATTGGGCTGTGGTGTACAGACAGGTGCAGGGACAGTCTTGAATTCGCTGTCTGTGACAGTCGCAAATTCTATGGCAATATTCGGTGGGGGGGCTGTAGGTCTAAGTGCACTGATGGCAGCCAAGTTAGTAGGAGCCGATCCCATTGTTGTGGTCGAGCCTTTGGCAGACAGAAGAGCCTTGGCGCTGGAACTTGGTGCCGACCATGTTATAGATCCTTTTGCTGTGGAAAACGTTGTCGAAGAAATTAAAAAATTAGTGGGCGGTGTCGACTTTAGTCTTGAGATGACGGGAATTCCAGCCGTCGCCAGCCAATGCGTTGCTGCTCTCAAGCCATTAGGAACCTGTGCGCTTGTTGGTGCAGCACCTGCCGATGCTGAGGTAAGCATAAATATCATGGAAATGCTTGCTACGGGAAGAAAGATCGTTGGCATAGTGGAAGGGGACGCTGAACCGAGAACGTTTATTCCTCAGCTAATCGAATATTACGATGAAGGGCGCTTTCCTTTTGATCGACTCATTGATTTTTTCCCTTTCGAAGCACTAAACGAAGCGGTGGAAGCGCAGGGGAACGGACAGAGTATCAAGCCTGTCGTTCGAATGGGGTAAGCAAAAAAAGTAAATGTCTGAGAATTTAGTGTTTAAGAAACAATTGAATTATGAAAGTTATTCCAGTGAACAGCTACTGTTGTCGAGGTGAAATATGAGTTATAAAATTTTAGAATGTTTGGTCTGTGGATTCATCTATGATGAAGGCAAAGGTTTGCCCAAAGAAGGTATTCCAGCAGGAACCCGATGGCAAGATATTCCTGATGATTGGAGATGCCCCGATTGTGATGTAGGAAAGGCTGATTTTGAAATGATGGCTGTAAGCCAGATTGCTGTTGCCGTAAAAGAGAAAGTTGCTGAGGTTATTGTTGAATCAGCACCTGAGATAGCGGCTATTGCTGAAATTGACTGGGATCGCAAACCCGTTGTTATTGTTGGTACGGGATTAGCTGGATACCATTTAGCCCGTGAGTTTAGAAAACAAGACAGTGAAACCCCACTAATAATGCTGACTGCAGATGATGGACGCTTCTATTCTAAGCCTATGATCTCTACAGCTTTTGCTAAAGCTAAACAACCCGACCAACTTGCTAATTCTACGGCCGCTGATATGGCAGAGGAGTTACAGGCAGATATACGAATATTTAGTAAAGTTACCGAAATCGATCCTGAACTACAGGTTTTAAAGGTGGGTGAAGACACTATTGAGTATGGAAAATTGGTGTTAGCTTCTGGTGCCAAGTGTATTGAAGCACCACTGACGGGGGATGGCTTGAGTCGAGTTTACAGTGTTAATGATTTATTAGGTTACACCCGATTCCGTACTGCAATGGTTGGCAAGAAAAAGATATTAATTATCGGTGCTGGCTTAATCGGTTCGGAGTATGCCAATGATATGATCCAGTCTGGTTTTATGATTGATGTTGTTGAGCCTATGCCTAACGTACTAGGGACGTTATTACCAGAGCAGGCCGCACACGCGGTTCAAGAAAGCCTTGAACAGGCAGGAGTACAATACCACTTTGGTACTGTGGTTGAGAGGGTGGATAAATCTGGCAATGGCATTAAGGCAACGTTAGCTAATGGCTCTGTTATTGAGGCAGATGCTGTGTTGTCTGCTATTGGTGTACGTCCTGATTTAACATTAGCCAGTCTAAGCAAATTGGATACCAATAGAGGCATTTTGACTGATCGCTCATTGCAAACTAGTGCTAAAAACATCTATGCGTTAGGTGATTGTGCTGAGGTCGATGGCAACTTGTTGTTTTATGTTGCTCCGTTAATGGAAAGTGCCAGAGTGTTGAGCAAAGTACTTAGTGATCAGCAAGCACAAGTACATTATGGCGTGATGCCGGTGATGGTAAAAACGACCCTGTGTCCAGTGGTTGTATCACCGCCACCGAGGGATGCGGAAGGGGAGTGGCATGTTAACGATGACGGTTACAATGTACTTGCAAGGTATATTACATCTGAAGGAAGGTTGCTTGGCTTTGCGTTGACTGGCGATGCGACAAGAGAAAAAGATGCGTTAACTGCCAAGACACAACCATTAATGAGCTAAATATGATCTTTTGAGTCAATACAATAATTGTTGTTTTTGCCGGTTAAAAGGAGACTTGCAAATGCAACAATTTTCACTGTCTCGCGTAGATATTTGTATCTAAAGTATTGATAATGTTTAATATTATATTGTTGTTGGAGAAAGGGACATGGGTGGGTACACCTTGCGTTATCAGATATTTGTGAACTATAGTTGTAGGTAAATTTCCATGAAGGAAAGTGATAGCCGATGTTAAGTAAACCTGAAAAAGAAAAAATACAGCATCAGAGCACCGTTATTGTTGGAAAACTTCTTAAACCTAAGTTATCTGAAAATATTATTAATCGAGAGCTTGTTAAAACATTTTCCAGTAAAATTATCAAAGGGATAAGAGCAGCTTTGATTGTGGCGCCTGCGGGTTATGGCAAGTCTATATTATTAGCCCAGAGCTCAGATGTTTTAACAGATAAAGGTTATAACTGTAACTGGTTGAGTATTGACACTAAAGATAATGATCCCCTAAGATTTTTATCTCTTTTAATCGCTTCAATAGGCGAGCAAGATTCGCTTGAACGTAACATAGCTGTGGGCTACTTTGGCGTTGAGCGTAAGACAGCGATCGATTACCTTATCACAGATATAGCGAACTATTTGGAAGCACAGCCATGTAAGTATGCATTTTTTATTGATGACTATCACGCTATTAGTAACCCAGAAGTAGATAGTATCTTAGAAAGGTTAATTAATTATTCACCGCAGCAGACTGTATTTATTATTGCGAGTCGCAATGAACCTAAGCTGGCGCTTAATACGTTAAAAGTTCGCGAGGAGGTTCTCCGTTTTACGAGAATTGATTTGGCCTTTGCTCTGGATGAGAGCGAAAAATTTCTTAATACCTCCAAACAACTGGGGCTTGACAGTAAGCTTGTATCAGCGCTTGCAGATCGTACAGAAGGCTGGGTTGCTGGACTACAATTAGCTTCTTTAGCATTGGCTGGAAGTAGTGATTATGAAAAATTTATTTGTGAGTTTACCGGCACTGATCGAGACGTTACTGATTATCTGGGTGAGGTAATTCTTAGCAGGCAAAATGACGAAGTTAGGCGTTTTTTACTGTGGTCATCGGTGCTCGACCGTATGAGTGCTGAGCTGGTTAATTATGTACTAAGCATAGACTCAGCCCAAGCTATGCTCGAGTATCTGGAGGATAAGAGTCTATTTATCATTCCACTGGATAGAAACCGTATAAGGTATCGTTACCATCATCTTTTTGGTGATTTTCTCAGGAATGCTTTAAATAAAGAATACCCAAGTAAAACAGAAAAAATCTGTCATCGGGCTTGTACATGGTATGTAGAGCACGGTAATTATCAAGAGGCGATAAACTATGCTTTAATCGCCAAAGATTACAGTCAGGCTCTGGATTTGATAGCCCGTATTTCTAAAAAACTCATACTTGAATCCGGTGAAAATTGGACACTACTTAACTGGGTTCAACAGCTGCCTGATGGATATGTATTGAAGCGTCCTGAAATAGGCTTGGCTTATAGCTGGTCGCTGATCTTTAACCGGCAACCAGGCAAAGCCAGAAATCAACTTGAACAGTTGGAAGGTTACTGTCAACAACATGCAAAAACACTCTCGCCAGATTTATTGGAACACCTACGTAGTGGCATAAAAATAGATCAATTTTTGGTGGAAGCGGTTTGTGACAATACATTTCGCTGTAGTACTCTAGTAAAAGAATGGCTGGCCGAAAATCCTAACCGAGAAGGGGAGGAGCTACTGACAGCTCTTGTGTTAGAAGGCTATACCTCATTATCAACATTTAAATTTGAGCAAGGTGAGGCTGCAGTAAATAAGGCCATATTGATAGGTAAACAATGCTCTATAGACTATCTGGAAGCTTGGGCATTAGCCGTCGCAGGCTTATTAAAAGTACAAAAGGGTGATCTGAACGAAGCCACAAAACTTTTTATTAAGGGGTTGAAGCAAAACAACAAGTATGCCCAACAATACTCCTATATGGGTTCATTAAACGCAGTGTTGCTCGCTGAGGCTTATTACGAGAAGAATGAAATAGTTAAGGCTGAAGAACTGCTATATAACCGCTTTGAGTATATTGACAGTCAATCGGTGGTGGAAGTCTCCTATTCAGGTTATCGAGTCATGGCTAACCTGCAGCTAATTAAGTCTGGTCTTGATTCTGCTCTGGAAATTATTCGACTAGGTAAGGAATCAGCCGACCGCGCAGAACTTCCTCGACTTAAGGCTTTACTAACAGCGCAGGAAATTCACTATTTGCTTCGACACGGTAAGCGTAAAGAAGCTCAAATTATTGCTAAAGATTCTGGCTTTGATGAATCTCGGGCACCAACATTTGATGAGGATTCTCGGCAAGTCTTTCAAGAAATTCGAGAACTAGTTCGAGCAGAGCTTAATCTGCATAACAACTTGCCAAAAAAGGCTCTGGCTATTTTGAATGCACAAATTGTACAGTGTAAAGAGACCGGACGGCATCTTCGTTTAATGGAAGGATTGTTACTACGTTGCAGGGCATTGTATGCTCTGAAGCGTACTGATGATGCCGTGGCTGATGTTTCTCAGGCTCTGTCACTTGCGGAAAAAGGCGGTTTTTACCGGCTATTCCTTGATGCTGGCGTTGAAATCCATCAATTGTTGCGACTTGTCGTTAAAGGTGATGTCAATAAACAGACAGAAAATGTAATCGTATTTTTAGGGGAAATTAATGAATTATTGCTTACTGACTCTGAAACACAAGAAAGTAAAACAAAACCCGATCAGCCTCAAGATACTTTGCTTGAACCAATGACCAAGCGTGAAAGACAAATGTTGGATTTTATTAAAACCGGAGAAACGAATAAGGATATTGCTGACAAGTTGTTTATTTCAGAGCAAACAGTCAAATGGCACTTGCATCAACTCTATAAAAAGTTAGGGGTTAAAAATAGAACAAGTGCTATTGCCAAAGCCAGGGCTTTATTATTGATATAGCTGATGACTTATTGAACATGATCTCTCGAGCATCCTGAAACTCGTCTCTTGAAATTGTATTAACCAGTCCTATAAAGTGTGGATATTTCCTTCTATGGTACGTTATGTACCGCACTATTTTCCAGCTAGTTAATCGATGTAAAGTTCTCCTTGAGTCAAGTTTGCTTTACTCACCCCAAACAAAATAATTTTTTATAGTCGCCACAGCTTCAATCGCCCGACTGTAAAACTATGTTTTTACGTCAAATATTTAAATCTAGCCAGCACTAGAACGAGAGTCAAGAAGATGTAATAAACTCGGGGAAGCACCAGATTGTGAATACCAACTTTCGTTGGTTTCCCTAGCATTTTTTATTCGCTAAGCTATTTATTATTGCAATAGTAATTGCCTGGAGAAAACATCATGAATGCCTTAATATTAAGTGTAAAACCAAACTCCGTTGACATAACTCCCCGCGTCGATAAATGCGTTACATTTTGGAACATCAGAAATGTGATCAAATCAATTATTACTTCATTAATTGTTATTGGCTTTCTGAATACGGAAATGAATTCTTCAGATATTTACTTTACACTGGCGTCCATGCTATGGCTTTGGCAGGGCGCTATAGAGAAAATAGAGTTTTAGACTTTGATGGCTCGCTCAATGGGTGAGTACAAAGTAAAGTGAAAACTCTCTCCTGATATTAGGCAGCCGTCGTTAACCTAGCTTTATATCGCTCTTCAAGTCAATTGACCATCCAACGGTCTTTCCTCCTCAATCTCGGTGTAAAACCTAGCAGATTTACCTTGAATTTTTATGATTTTGTTCCATTTAATTACATGCCTATGCACTTTGCTCAGCAATAAAGTTAAAAAACTGTAGGAGGCCTTACTTTTAACAAAAGCATTCCAGATCTCTTTTAAAGGTCGCGGTTAAAAAGGCTCCTACGAGTCATGATCCCAAATTAAATAACAGCTCCTGAGATATCTACATAATCATGTTATTTTATTACTACTGGGATAAAGTTACCGCCGCTGTTCACCATCCTTGGTGGTACATGCTTGCCATTGGTCTATTGGTTCATCCTACTTGTTTTACATGGAGTAGCTGCCACAACATCTATGAATTCGCAGTTCTACTTTCACAATTAACCGGTGTCAGCCCAAAGGGTTTCTGTATCGCAGGGTTATATGCTGCTAATTCATCGTATTTTAGGTGCCAGATTTTTATATAGTTGTAAAAAGGCGCTGTAGGATAAAGATGATGGATTAGATGATAATTTTGGTAGACAAAAAAGGGGGTTAACAACCATTCCCAGCCGCGTCTGATCGTAGAAGCCTGGTATTCGTTTTCTTCCGCGGTAATGTTACCCGGATAATGGGGAAGAAATACAAAAATTAAGGCTACCATTGCAAGCGCTACCCGTGTTGGTAAAAACCACAAAAACAGTAGCTCCATTCCAAAACCAAAATAAATTAATGTTGTAATTACTACTGCGAAAATCGCCAATGTGATTAGTAGTGACTTTGAGTGACGTTCTTTTTGTTTACCGCCATCTCGCATAAAACAGTACAGATAATAGAGATCAAAGTTGGCCCAGCGCAAAGGTAGAGTCCACCATTGGCCATGGTGAATAAACTGATCCGGATCCTTTTCACCACTGGTAAATCGATGGTGCTGAAAATGAGCCCAGCGGCCTATTTCAAAGGGAGCTGCAGGGATCATCAGCATCATGGAGAAGCGGCCGAAAAAGTCATTGACGAAGTTATTGCTGGACAGTGCGCGGTGCATGGCTTCATGCATAATGGTAAACAGTAAATACAAGCCTACGCCATTGGTTAGCGTGGCGCCCCACAGAGGCATTTTGTCACTTAATGCCATATATGAACCACCAGCCATAACTGCTAGGCCGAGCAGGAATAGTCCGAATGCTGGTAATGAAAGTGCAGGGGTCTTCTTAAGCTCAAGAAAGTATTCTTCCTTACTTGGCAGATATGAGGTTGTTTCTTTGTTAGACATGATTGCTTACTCCTAAATCTATATTTATTTCTGTTGGGAAAAGGGAAATGATTTACTTATATCCCTGATATCCGATTCTGTGCTGTGCGGTATTCGTGTTCAAGTCGCGATACAACGTCTTTGGCCGGTAGAAGTTCCTTGACGGCACCGATACCATGACCACAACCCCAAATATCCCGCCAAGCCTTTGCATCGTTGTTTTCAGCAGAGCCGAAGTTCATTTTTGACGGGTCACTCTCAGGCAGATTATCGGGATCCATGCCGGCCGCCTCAATGGAAGGACGCAGGTAGTTGCCGTGTACCCCGGTGAACAGATTACTGTAAACAATATCTGAGGAAGCATGATCTATTACCGCTTGTTTATACTCGTTGCTGGCGTTCGCCTCATTGGTTGCGATAAAAGTTGACCCCATATACGCCATATCTGCCCCCATGGCCTGCGCAGCCAGTACCGCATCGCCAGTGGCAATGGAACCTGACAATAACAGTGGCCCTTCAAACCATTCGCGGATTTCCTGGATCAGGGCGAAAGGCGACGTGGTGCCAGCATGCCCTCCTGCGCCAGCAGCTACCGCAATAAGCCCATCAACGCCTTTGGACACGGCCTTTTTTGCAAATTTATTATTGATCACATCGTGAAACACTAATCCACCGTATGAGTGAACAGCATCAATGACGGACTCTTTGCATCCCAGTGAGGTAATTACTATAGGCACCTTATACTTAACGCAAAGAGCTAGATCGTGCTCAAGCCGTTCATTGGAGCTATGGACAATCTGATTCACGGCAAATGGTGCCGCACGTCGCTCTGGATCTGTTGCATTGTGTTGCTCTAGTTCATCGGTGATGCGCTGCAACCAAACTTCCAGGCTCTCAGCCGGGCGTGCATTAAGTGAGGGGAAAGAGCCAACAATACCCATTTTGCATTGGGCGATAACAAGTTCCGGATTGGATAAAATAAACATAGGGGCAGCCACCACGGGCAAAGATATGTTGTCTGCTAATGATATTGGTAATGCCATATCAAATTCTCCTGAATAAAATCTACATTTTGGCTAACAAATAGTGGCTTTAGTGACCACCATCTCTTTGTTCGTATTTATAACCTTTGCCGGTCTGGCTTATATTAAGCTTCGGCAACGTTCTGCTCTAACATGCCACGCATGGCATCGTTGTATGGTGGGCGCATGAATCCGGCTACCTCCTCGCAAGGCGTCTGCGAATAAACCGCCTTTAAATGCGAGAACTCACGAAACCCATCAATACCGTGATAGCGACCCATGCCGCTAGCGCCAACACCACCGAAGGGAAGATCATTACAGATCACTTGCACAATAACATCGTTGATAGTAATGCCACCAGATAGAAGATCGTCACGTAAGCGGGCTTTGTGGGTGTCATTTTCACCAAAATAATAAAGCGCCAGCGGATGATCTTGGCTATTTATATACTCAATCACTTCATCTATCTGACGATAGGTTTTTAACGGCAGCAATGGCCCAAAGATCTCTTCTTGCATCACCGCGGTTTTGTTCGAAGGATTTAATAGTACCCGTGGCAAAAGTTTTCGGTTGACTGCTTCATCATAGGTTTCGTTTGCCGGGTTGAATGTTATGACTTCAACACCCTGCGCTGCAGCATCTTCAAGGAGCAACTGTATTCTATTGAAATGATTTTGATTAACGATAGACGTGTATTCGGGGTTATTCTCTATGGTTGGATACAATACTTTAGTTGCCTTTTCCAATTCTACAAGTAAAGGCGAAAGCATCTCTTCTGGCACAAATGCATAATCCGGGCAGACACAAACCTGCCCGGCATTAAATAGTTTTCCAGTCATTAAACGAGCAGCGACAACTTGTAAATCAGCATCTTTATCGATAATCACTGGTGATTTTCCGCCCAGCTCTAATGTTACAGGAGTTAGGTTTTGGGCCGCGGCACGCATGACATGACGACCGTTATCAGTTGATCCGGTAAACACAATGTGGTCGAAAGGAAGCTGGGTAAATTGCTCTGAAATATTATTACCTAATATGACCGTAATCTCTGTTGGATCGAAAAATTCCGCAACCATTTCACCAATTAATTGTGCGGTTTTTGGTGTCACGGAAGATGGTTTTATCATGGCTCTATTACCAGCAGCTAATACACACACCAATGGAGCCAGTACTAAGTGAACTGGAAAATTCCACGGACCGATGATGCCAACAACACCTTTAGGCATATAACGCACCTCGGCACTGGCTCCTGCTTCAAAGGCAGGTGAGGGTGCTTGTCGCTGTTCTGGCTTCATCCATTGCGCTAAGTGAACAAGGGCATCTTTGGCATGCTCTACTGTTGCAAAGATTTCAGTCAGTCGAGAGAGTTCGTATGGACGAGAACCAAAGTCCTCCGCGACAGCATTACAAATTTGTCGGTCGTATTTTTTGAGCATTGCTAGTAGGCGATCTAGTCGGTCAATTCGGGTTTTTAACTCGGGATAACCATCCTGTTTAAATGATTCCCGCTGGTGGTTTAGCAGCAAATTCATGCTGCTTTTGTCAACTGTTACACTCATATCGATTTCTCTCTTTAGTATTATCATCAAAAGGATTGTCCCGATAGGACAATAAGTTCATTACGTACAATACTGCTGAATTGATAGATGAATAGAAACCAACGAAAGTTGGTTTTGTAAACCAACTCACAGGGAAGCTTTCAGCTCGTTAAGTTGGCGAATAGCAGGGCCGGACATCTTGCCGCCAGTGTTGTGATTTCTGAATCAATGGTGATGATGATGGTTATGTAAACCTAGCCCGAACTGTAACAGCCAACTAAATTCGCAAGCCAGTACTGCGTGTCAATGATGCAAAGAATTTCAATTCGCCAATATAATAAAGGGATAGGGTTTGTATGCAGAACCTTGTATTTTAACGCTTCTCGAATTGGATAAAATGGTGGCTTACTAAAATTGATCCAGCTTTTGCTTAGTTTGTGGTGGTATAGTTAATTTGGGCATCTAATTATTTTGAATAACTATAGCAATGTCTGTTGAGGGATCATTAAACAGACTATTTTGCCAACAAATTTATAACGTACTTTAGGTCAGCAAAGTCGCATCAGCGGTCATAACCAATGCTCGTGATTCAGTTCGTTCATATGAATAAATAACTTAAATTTAATCGGAAAAAGTATTTTAATGACAATTCCAGTTTAGTAACGACTCATTAGCCTCTTTGTTTTTATGATTTCAGGTCAGCTTCAGCTTGTTTTTATATGCTAAAGCTAGTCGTTCTAAAATGGAAAAATCATGAGAAAACTTTTAGTGCTTATCACACTGTTTATGGCAGCTGCACCTATTAGCGTTTTTGCAACAGCAAGCGTAAGTAAACAACCTAATATCGTTTTTATCCTGGCCGATGATCACCGCTGGGATTATCTAAGTGTTATGGGCCATCCTTTCATTAAAACCCCTAACATAGATAGCATTGCCAAAGATGGTGTGTTATTTGAAAATGCGTTTGTCACCTCGTCTTTATGTAGCCCATCTCGGGCAAGTTTCTTAACCGGCCAATATCCACAACAACATGGCGTGCAAAATAACTTCACCGTTTGGGACAATAATAATGTGACTTACTTTGAACCTTTAAAAGCAGCTGGTTATAACACGGCTTTTATCGGTAAATGGCATATGCCCGGAGTCTTGCCAACTCTGCGTGGTGTTGATCAATTTATCAGCTTTGAACATATGGGCGGACAAGGTGCATACACGGGTACCCCTTATATTGTTGATGGTAAAAAATTAAAACTTGACGAGTCGCCTGTACCTGGCGTTGATATCAAGGGTTATATCACCGAAGATTTAACCAATTTCTCATTAAAGTTCATTGAAAATAATCAACATAAACCGTTTGCTTTATACCTTTCTCACAAAGCCCTACATTTGCCGATGGAGCCACCCAAGCATTTAGCCGGTCATTACGATGATGAAGAAGTAAAACTGCCTAAAGAAGCCGATTCGTGGTTGGCTTTTGCTGATGGTAATTTTAAGCATTTTTTGTGGGATCCCCTTGAAGAAAAAATGAAAGATTATGCCGAAACTGCGGTAGCCATGGATCAGCAAATAGGCTTGGTCTTAGATAAGCTGGATCAGCTCGGACTTACTGATAATACAATAGTGGTTTTTGCTGGTGACAATGGCTATATGTGGGGCGAACATCGCCTAATAGATAAACGCTGGTCATATGAAGAATCGATGCGCATTCCTTTTATCATTCGCTATCCCAACGGCATCAAAAATCCAGGTCGACGTTCGCAAGAAATGCTGCTTAATTTAGATATGGCACCGACCTTTTTAGAACTTGCCGGTATCGAAGTCCCTGAATATATGCAAGGAAAAAGCGCGGTATCGGTATTAGACGATAGCGATGAAACGCTACGTGATGCCTGGTTATATAAATATTATGAAGACTACCCGTATCCTGTCCCTGAACAACTGGCTTACCGAACCAAGCGTTATAAGTTAATTGAGTATAAACGTGGCAAAAAAGATGATTTGTTTGATTTACAAAATGACCCTTTAGAGCAAATTAATTTAATTGATGAACCGAACATGCAAAGCATTTATCAACAATTAAAAGCAGGTTTAACTGAAATGGAAGCTGAGGTTAGCCAACCTGCAGCGGCAACAAAGTAGGAGTATTAGCATGAATTGTTTTTTAAAAAATGTTCCTGGCCATTGGCGGGTTGCCTTCGCTGTGATTGTTACCGCGATTATTATGACGGTGATTTATGATAACGGCTGGAAAATAGGGTTACCGTTAGCGTTGCGAAATTTATCTGGCCTGATTTTATTTGCTTGCATCATGTTTGGTGCGGGAGCTGCTTACGTGGGGGCACGTATTTACGGCAGTACTTATCGCCAAGCGATCAAAATTGGCTTAGTGGTACCCGTTATCTGGCATATCAAAGAAATGGTTGTTGCTATGGGGTTTTATGGCTTTAGTGCCGGACTTTATGCTGGTCTGCAAGGCCCGTACCTTTTCTATTATGGCATCATGTTTATGGTGATTGCGGTGTTTCATTTGGTGTATCACATAATACTTAAATGCCAGAAAAAACCATCCGATAAGCTGTTTAAATCTACTGCCTTGTTATTTCTCCCTATGCTTGTTTTAGGAGGACTTGAGGGAACTGTAATGGCCATCTTTGGTTTTGACTTATTTGTTTTTCAAGGTTTCCTGACCGGTTATCGCGCTTTCATCATGTAAGCCAATTCAATTGAGAACTAAGATAATGAAAATATTTAAAAAAATCGCAATAACGCTCATCGTTCTGGTTATTTTGGGCTGGGTTTTTAAAACACCGTTGCTGGCATTTATAAAGCCTCATGTTAATGAGTTTATGAAAGACTTTCCCGAATCAAAGCATAAAAGTGCTGAAGTTCAGGGAAGTTACGCACAAGTCGCTTGTCAAAATAGCCATGTAGATTTTGGCGAAACCGTGCGTAAAACCCAATCGCTTGACGGTCAATGGTTAGTCGAGCAAGGTGCACTTGATGACAATTCACCGGAAGTTTTTAATCACACCGCGCCAGTTCCGGGTTTATTAACGGAAGCAACGCCTCGTTTTAACTTAGTCGGTATGGAAAGTGATGAACGTGAGGCCTTTTGGTACAAAAAATCGTTCGCTGCGCCAAGCGAGCCAAGTGCGCTAGCTAATCTATGTTTACATAAAGCGAAGTACGGTACTAAAGTTTGGCTTAATGGCCAAATGCTAGGCGAACATTATGGCGCATTTAGTGTTTCAGAATACGACTTGTCGAAAGCTATTCGGTATGGCCAGAAAAATGAGTTAATCATCCGGGTTGGTGCAGAGCATAGCTCGGTGCCGGAATTCATTCCCGTAGGTGGTGATTTTGAAAAGTATGGCTGGTATCCGGGATTATGGGACAGTGTCAGTGTGGTTTATACCGGGAAATACTCTATTGTCCGCACGAAAGTTGATCCTAATATCGACCAAGGTTTGGCAAAAATCCATACCACTATACGCAATAACAGCAATACAGCAGTTGATTTAACGGTTAAACAACAGATTAATGAATGGCAAAGTGAACAGATAGCTTCAGAGCTTTTTCAACAATTGGTCACCATGGCGGCTAATGAAACGATAACTGTGACACAAGATGTTCGCTTATCAGATGTGAACTTATGGTCACCAGAGTCGCCATTTCTTTATACTGCGCATACCACTATTGAACAAGATGGCCAGGCATCTGATGACAGAGTATCGCGTTTTGGCATGAGAAAAGTTCAATGGCGCGGCGGCGATGGTATCGACAGCAAAAATAAAGGCTTTTATTTAAATAATAAAAAGTATTATTTGCGTGGTACTAATATCGCCCTACATCGCTTTTTTGAAGATCAAGATCGTAAACAACTTCCCTGGAATAAAACCTGGGTTAACAAGCTGTTAGCGGGGCAGAAAGACTTTCATTGGAATTCATTTCGTTTTCATGTCGGCCGCGCCCCTAATTTTTGGTACGACATTGCCGATGAACTCGGTTTTATCGTTACCGATGAATATCACCTTTTTGCACCTGTAAAACTGGGCTTACCAGGTATGCCAGAATCAAACAACTGGTCATTAACAGAGCTTGAAAAAGAGTTTACTGCCTGGGTTCAGGAAAATTGGAACCATGCTTCAATTGGCTGGTGGGATGCGTCTAATGAAAACCATAACCCCATTCCTTATCAAGTCGTGCCTTTGGTCCGTCATTTAGACGATACCCGTGTATGGGAATCTGGCAGTTATCGTGCCCCTGATCGACCAAATGATCCGTTAGAAGAACACCCGTACAAACTTAACGGCACCGGTTTTATGAACAGCAACGATAAAGAATATGGCTTAGCGGATTTAGATACATTTTCTCGTTTACCGCCAATGACCAAAGGTATCGTGTTTCGCACCTATGATGGTCCAGGGGCACGTAATCATCCATACATTAATAATGAGTATGGCTGGTTATGGTTAACGCGTGATGGCAGCGATCCGGTAACCATAGCGGAAGATGCTTACCGATTATTAACCAAAGGCACAGAGATCACAGCTGAGCAGCGCCGTGAGATATATGCCTATGTAGTTTCAGAGTTAACCGGTTACTGGCGTGCTCGCCGGGGTTATGCAGGTATTCAACATTTTCTATATTTAGGAAAATGTGCTGACAAAGACACCATTCCTGCGGATTGGGATATTAAAGAAGCCAGTGCAACGTGTGATAATTTTATCGACATTCCTAATTTGGTGATGGAGCCGCGCTGGGCACAGTGGGGGGCGCATGCCTTTGCACCAGTTACAGTTAACCTGGATATTTGGTCGGAAGACTTTTACCAAGCAGGCCAACAAGTTTCCGTGCCAGTAACCTTATTAAATGATACCTACCAAAATAGTGACGTTGTGGTGAAATTAGTGACCGCTGACGCAAATGGTAAGGTGTTAACGCAAGCTACCTCGGTTAATTTAACGCTAGCTTCGCTTGCTGACGAGCAGTTAACTATTGATTTAACAATGCCAGCAAAAATACCCTTTGTTGTTTACGCCTATTTAAGTATAGAAGGGCAGGAAAGCGTTGTTATCAGTCGCCGGAAAGTGGGTTTTGTGCATCCAGGTATTGATGTTCAATTACCTGTTGTTACTTCTTTTTTGACTAAAAATAACTAGAGTCTACTATGAAATTTTTAACCAAAACCTTGTTGAGTATTGCCAGTTCTGTCCTTGCGTTCTCTGCGCTGGCGAGCGAGCAAACTCAGCCGAATATTTTATTCGTTTTTGCCGATGACCATGCCACTCATTCCATTAGTGCATATGGTTCAAAAATTAATAACACACCGAATATTGATAGACTGGCGAATGAAGGCATGCTATTTCGCAGCGCCTTCGCCACGAATTCGATTTGTGGACCAAGCCGGGCGGTTATTCTAACCGGTAAGCATAGCCATAAAAATGGCTTTATGAACAACGAATGGGGCGGGGATTTTGATGGTTCACAGCAAACTTTTCCTAAACTTTTACAGCAGGCGGGTTATCAAACCTCTTTAATTGGTAAGTGGCATTTATATAGCAAGCCGACAGGGTTTGACCATTGGGAAATATTACCTGGACAAGGTCGTTATTATAACCCACGTTTTAAAAGTGAAACCGGCACGGTCGAAGTGGAAGGCTATACCACAGATGTGATCACAGACAGAGCACTGGACTGGTTAGATAAGCGCGATAAAAATAAACCGTTTATGTTGATGTACCAACATAAAGCGCCGCATCGTGAATGGGCACCAGGCCCTGATCATATCGATAAATATAAAGACATAGATATCCCTGAGCCTGCAACGCTTTTTGATGATCATCAAGACCGAGCTGCGTCACTGATCCCTGATTTGGAAATGTCGATTGCATCACATCTCACTACGCCAGATTTGAAGTTAAGCCCTCCGGGCTATTTAAATGAAAAGCAGCTGGCAAATTGGAATAGGGCTTATGCTGATGAAAATAAGGCTTATCGTGACAATACCCCGGAAGGGGATGCCCGCGTTAAATGGAAATATCAACGTTATATCAAAGATTATATCCGTTCGGTCGATTCCATTGATGACAACTTAGGTCGGGTATTAGCCTATTTAAAAGAAAATAACCTGGAGAAAAATACCATCGTCATTTACAGCTCAGATCAAGGCTTTTTCTTAGGTGATCATGGCTGGTTTGACAAGCGTTGGATGTATGAAGACTCAATTAACATGCCGCTCATTGTTAAATGGCCAGGCAAAATAAAACCGGGCAGTGAAAACAACGATTTGGTACAAAATTTGGATTTCGCCCAAACCTTTTTAGATATCGCCGGCGTTGAAGCGCCTGTTGATATGCAAGGGAAAAGCTTAGTGCCGCTGATGAGTGCCGACACGCAACACTCAGCTCAGTCGGAAGTCTTTAGAGATGCCATTTACTATCACTTTTATGAAAACCCTGGCTGGGCTTTCGTACCTCGTCATTATGGTGTACGTACTGATAAATATAAATTAATTCATTTTTATCAGTTAGGCACCTGGGAGTTTTATGACTTGGCAACAGATCCTGATGAACTGAATAACCTTATTGCGGACAGAGCACAGTCAGCAAAAATTACAAAATTGAAAAAACGTTTAGCTGGGTTACGTAAAGAGTATCAAGTACCACAACAAGATCCCGAGCCGACGCTATTAGAGCGGTTTAAATTTTGGCTGGTCCATAAAGGCTTGTCATCACAATTAGAGCCATAATCGCAACTCTACTTTAATTAGACTAACTTAAATCAAGAAACCTGATGTTGAATTTAACCCATTTAGCTCAGGTTTTTTTTATGGGTAACTATTTATCGTTGAAGTGCTTAGAACATAGCCTTACTTACATCATCGCTTTACTTAGTTGGTTTTCTTCAGGATGGTTTCAGGCTCTATTGATATTGTCATTATATCTTTTAATGGGTATCAATGTGTTTCGGAGTTTTAAACTGTGGTTGTTAACTACTCAATATTTCTAAAAGTATTATTAATTTTCGTCTGGCTTGGCTTGAACTCAGTGCACGCAAGCGAAATATCATCGAAAAATGCATCGCCAGCCAAACCCAATATCGTTTTAATCTTCGCCGATGATTTAGGCTACGGCGATATTAGCTCTTTTGGTGCTACCGATATTAACACCCCCAATATCGACCAAATAGGGCAGCAAGGTATTAAGTTTACTAACTTCTATTCTGCAGCCAATATTTGCACGCCTTCTCGTGCTTCCTTATTAACGGGTCGTTATTCAGTACGTATGGGCATTAATAGGGTATTTTCTGAAACTAGCATCGATGGTATGCCACAAAGTGAAATCACTATTGCGGAAATGCTTAGACCACAAGGTTACGCAACGGGCTTAGTTGGTAAGTGGCATTTGGGCCATAACGACAGGTTTATGCCCTGGAACCAGGGCTTTGATGAATTTTATGGGGTGCCATACAGTAATGATATGGGCAGTTTTCTTTGGTATGAAAATCAAGAAATACAACACCAAGAAATTGACCAGCAATATCTAACCAAACGTTATACTGACAAAGCTATCGATTTTATTGAGCGCCATCAACAGCAACCTTTTTTCCTCTATTTAGCTCATAACATGCCACATGTACCGCTTTATGCTTCTCCTGATTTTCAAGGTAGTAGTAATCGTGGTTTGTATGGTGATGTTGTACAAGAACTTGATTGGTCTGTTGGTGAAATTGTCAAAGCCTTAAAGACCAAAGGCTTATGGGAAAACACTTTAGTTATATTTACCAGTGATAATGGTCCCTGGTTAATGATGGGCGACAATGGCGGCTCGGCAGGTGATCTTCGAAATGGTAAAATGACCACCTTTGATGGTGGCCATCGTGTGCCTACCGTTGCTCATTGGCCACAAGGTATAAAGTCTCGCCAGTATGACGGTGTTGTATCTATGTTGGACTGGTTTCCAACCTTTGCCGAGCTTAGTGGTGCTGATTTACCTAGTGATCGGGTCATTGATGGAAATAGTATTAACTCATTACTGGCAGGTAAAGAGGTTAATAAACAAGGCTTATATGTCTATTTTGATAGTACTAATCACCATGTAGACGCCGTTAGACAAGGTAAGTGGAAGTTAAAATTGCAAAAGGGTTTAACTTTAAACCTTAACATCAAAATGTTCGCTAATATGGGCGCTTATACACATCCTCTCATGTTAATTGACTTATCAAAAGATCCGGCGGAAAGCGAGAATTTAGCAGAGCAGCACCCTGAAAAAGTAGCAGAACTAAAAGCATTGATTGCTCAGTACCAAGCAATTAAACCTGAACAACGCTGGCTGATTATGAAAGGCACACCTGATGATAAGAAGGGGTATGGCCCTTTTTATACGGTATTGGGTGTTATGTTTTTGCTCGCACTGCTTATCGCTATCGGCATGCTTTACGGTGCCTATAAATTAATTAGATATGGCTATCGTCGTATCAGTACAAAAAACAAAATTTTTCAAACTAGGTAAATTATTATGAATAAATGGCTAAAATATTCGGCGATTGCCGTCGCAGTTCCAGTTTCACTGGTGGCATTAGGAGTCGCGAAAACTTACTGGCTTGACACCATTTTGGCAAAAGCCGACATTGGCCCGGAAGCGCCAACACTGAATACCAGTGGCTTTAACTACCGTGATTTGAATAAAAATGGTGAGTTGGATGTGTATGAAGACAGCCGTCAGCCGATCTCTCGTCGTGTGGACGATCTTGTCGCTCAAATGAATATCGAAGAAAAAGCCGGCTTAATGTTTCAACCGCCAATGACCTTTGGCGACAATGCTGAAATTCTTGAAGATATGAACATGTCGATGGGCTATGGTACCTACGACATCATTAATTCACGGTTAATTAATCATTTCAATGTTATGGGCTCTGCGCCTGTTGCGTCAATGGCTCGTTGGCACAATGATGTACAAAAGCTAGCCGAGCAAACTCGTTTAGGCATTCCAATTACTTTTTCTACCGATCCTCGTCACAGTTTGCGCGATGGTAAAAATGCTACCTCGGTTCGAACTGAAGGGTTTTCATTATGGCCCGAGCCGATTGGCTTTGGTGCCATCGGGGATGAAAATGTGGCGGAAGAATTTGGCCGTATTGCCAACATTGAATATCGCGCCGTCGGTATTCGTTTAGCACTGCATCCCATGGCAGATTTGGCCACCGAGCCAAGATGGGCGCGCAGCGTTGGTACTTTTGGTGAAGAAGCCGAATTATCGTCTAAATTGGTGGCCGGTTATATTAAAGGTTTCCAAGGGGCCAATATTGGCAACTCCAGTGTATTAACCATGGTCAAACATTTTCCCGGTGGTGGACCACAGGCAAATGGCCTAGATGCCCATCAGTTTTATGGTGCCGATCAAGCCTATCCTGGTGATAACTTTGATTATCATTTAAAACCGTTTAAGGCGGCATTTGATGTAGGAGCCGCGCAAGTGATGCCATATTACGGCATCCCTAATGGCCAAACCTCAGAAGATGTAGCGATGTCATTTAACAAAGAAGTCATTACCGATATGTTACGTGGCGATTTTGGCTTTGAAGGTGTTGTTTGTACCGATTGGGGAATAATCACCGATAAAGGTGCTATGGGCTGGGTAGCAATGCGGGCTCGTGCCTGGGGCGTTGAAGGTTTATCTGAATCTGACCGCTTTAAAAAAGCACTTGATGCCGGTGTCGATCAATTTGGCGGTGAAGAATTACCAGGCTTTATTGTTGACCTGGTGGAGGACGGCGAAGTTTCTATCGGTCGTATTAATGCCTCGGTACGTCGTATATTAAAAGACAAATTCCGTTTAGGTTTGTTTGATAACCCTTATGTTGATGTTGCCCTGGCTGAAAAAATAGCCGGTACTGATGAGTTTATGAAAGCAGGCGCGTTGGCACAACGTAAGTCGCTGGTGCTGCTTAAAAATAAGCCTTTAGAAAATCAACAACAAGAACAAGGTTACACTCTGCCGTTGGCAAAAGGTGTCAAAGTATATCTTGAGGGGGTAGATGAAAATGTTGCCAGCCGTTATGCACAAGTAGTAACTAATTTAGCCGACGCTGATGTCGCTATACTGCGAGTGAAAGCGCCACATCGCGCGCCGAGAACTGACTTAAATATGGGCGAGAACATTATTGAAACTATCTTAAATCAGGGCGATCTTGATTTTAAAGGTGAAGAGCTGGCTCATATCAACGAGGTAATGGCGACAAAACCGACTATAGTATCGATATACCTTGAACGTCCGTCGGTTATCCCTGAAATTGCCAAACATGCAGTAGGGGTATTAGCCGAATTTGGTGCCACCGATGATGCTATTTTCGATGTATTATTTGGTGATTTTAATCCAACGGGTAAGTTACCTTTTGAGATGCCACGTTCGATGGCTGCGGTTGAAGCACAATTTGAAGACGTACCGTTTGATTCTGTTGACCCGTTATTTTCCTTTGGTCACGGATTATCGTATCAAGAGTAGTGTTTATTATTAGAGAGTAAATCTTTTTATAAATTCCAAAAAGGCTTCAATAATGAAGCCTTTCTTGTACATGGATTGTAAATACATAAGTTTTTGGCCACTGCAATAATGCAACACTCGATAACATATTCCCGTTGTAGGTTTAAAAATCCAAAGTAGTTACAAATGCTAAGTATTATTTAGTTTGTTTCACTGGCTATTTCTTTATTTAATAATATTTGAATCTCATTTATTGCTCTGCTTAGTTTTTTCATTTTTTTACACTAAGATTAGAAGATCATTCATATATAAAATGACCGGTTTATTGCAATGAAAAAGCTTTTAATCACTATATTAATTGTCATCAATATTACGTCTACTGCTCAGGGCGAACAACAAGGTAAGAACCTATTTCCCGGACAGATAGCACCTTTACTTGCCGGTATGGGAAGCCATGACTTTGCCATTTCCTCATCTGATGCGCAGGCAAATCAATTCTTTAATCAAGCCATTGCGCTTACCTATGGTTTTAATCACTTAGAAGCTGGACGCTCATTTAAGCAAGTATCTTTAATCGATCCTAATTCAGCGATTGCATATTGGGGGCAAGCATTGGTACTTGGTCCTAATATTAATGCTGCGATGGAGTCTTCAGCAGTGAAGCCTGCTTATGATGCAATTGTTAAAGCCAAGAGTCTTAAACAGTTTGCTTCGCAAAAAGAACAGCATTTAATTGACGCTCTTGCCACAAGGTACAGTAGCGATGAAACCCTATCTGGTAGAGCCGAACTAGACCATGCTTATGCGGTTGCTATGCAGGAGCTTGTTAAGATTTACCCTGATGATCCTAATATCAGAACAATGCTTGCCGAAGCATTAATGGTGATCCATGCATGGGACTATTGGCATGGTGATGGCAGGCCTAAAGAATGGACACCGAAAATACTTAAAGTACTGGAAACAGGTTTAGCAAAACATCCTCGCCATACTGGTTTAATCCATTATTATATTCATGCTGTGGAAGCTTCAAAGAGCCCAGAAAGGGCACTTGCTAGTGCCGATATTCTCGTTGACTTAGTGCCCGGTGCTGGCCACCTAGTCCATATGCCATCACATATTTATATAAGAACTGGTCGTTATCAAGATGGCGTTGAGGCGAATGAGAGAGCAATTGCCGTCGATAGTGAATACATTGCTCAATGCCGACAGCAGGGAATATATCCAGTAGCCTACGTGCCGCATAACCGCCATTTTCTTTGGGCCATGGCGACAATGCAGGGTAATAGTGAAAAGGCTATTATGGCCGCTGAGCATATGGCCCAGCACATAGATCAAACATTAATGAGAGAAACTGGCTATGGCACCCTTCAACATTATTGGATAACGCCAACTTATGCTTATGTTCGATTTGGCAAATGGGATAAAATTAAATCATTAGTACAGCCAAAAGCAGATCTAAAATATCCTTTAGGTGTTTGGCATTATGCCCAAGGCATTCGTTTCTTAGCTACAGGGCAATTAACCAAAGCAGAAAGTGAATTAAACAAACTTCGCAAAATAGCGAATGATGAAACACTTAAGGCCATAACTGTTTGGGAAATTAATGATGCTTTTAACGTTCTACAAATTGCAACTCTTGTTCTAGAAGGGGAGTTACTTGCTAAAGCTAATAATTATAATGACGCAATCGTTGTATTAAATAAGGCCGTAGAGCTCGAAGATAAGCTCAATTATAACGAGCCTTCAGACTGGCATTATCCCGTTCGACAAACGCTTGGCGCTATATTACTGACAAGTGGCAACTTTGCCAATGCAGCGCGAGTTTATCAACAGGATCTGGAAACGTTTCCGGAAAATGGTTGGTCTCTATATGGTTTATATCAGTCGCTGTTAAAACAAGGCAAAAAGTCAGAAGCTGAGCAAATTAAAATCCGCTTTGAGAAATCCTGGCAATGGGCTGACATATCAATAACCAGCTCAAGGGTGCTCTAAGCAAGTTGCTAATTGGCGAAATTGACCTATAAATAAAGTATTATTTCGCTAGGAGTTACCCTTATGTCTATTACAGCAATTCCTAATGGCTATCATTCTATAACACCATATTTGATTGTTAAAGATGGTAACGCTGCAATAAAGTATTATCAAACCGCCTTTTCTGCTGAGCTGCTTTTGCTGCTCAATACGCCCGATGGTGGCGTTGCGCATGCCGAAATTAAAATTGGCGATTCTCATATTATGATGGCCGAAGAGTATATGGATTTAGGCTTTGTCAGCCCTGAAACTCTAGGAGGTGCAGGGGTCAGTTTAATGCTGTACTTAGACGATGTAGATAAGGCATTTGCTCTGGCCATTGCTTCAGGGGGAGTGGAGCTAAAAGCAGTAGCTGATCAATTTTATGGTGACAGGGCTGGTACATTAAAGGATCCTTTTGGTCATATCTGGACATTAGGGACGCATATAGAAGATTTATCAGAGGATGAAATTAAGCAGCGGATGATGGCAGAGTTTTCTTAGTTACAAGCTTTAATTAAAATAAAAGTGATAATCAAACTTTATAATGAGTAGGCAGAGGGAATGGACATTGTTAGGAATATATTAGCAGTAGTGATTGGTTTAGTGCTAGGCAGCGCCGTGAACATGGCTATTGTTGTCTATGGCCCAGAGATCATCCCTCCACCGGTTGGAGTAGATGTCACCAATACCGAATCTATCCGCGAATCGATTCATTTATTTGAAGTTAAGCACTTTATAATGCCATTTTTAGCTCATGCAATAGGCACATTCGTTGGCGCATTGGTGGCCTATTGCATTGCGGTAAAACGTCAATTTATCGTTTCTTTTATTATAGGTTTTGTATTTTTAGCCGGTGGCATTTCAGCCTCTACTATGATCCCGGCTCCTGTATGGTTCATTGTCGTTGATTTAACTTTCGCTTATATTCCAATGGCCTGGGGCGGAGCATACTTAGCGGCAAGAATTCGAAACGTTGAAACGTGAGTGTTGACTATGGAAATTTCATTAAACCATACTATCGTTTATTGCCATGACATGATTGCCTCAGCAAGATTCTACGAGAAAATCTTTGGCTTTGAATTTTTAAAGGTATGGGAAAACTTTGCTGTTGTTAAAGTAAACAAAACCCTAAGCTTAGACTTTAGAGATAAAGGTACATTTACTGCTCAACATTATGCTTTTAAAGTATCAGAGCAGCAGTTTGATAAAATTCTAGCTCGAATACAACAAAACAACATTGCCTTTGGTCCAGGGCCAGAAAACACATCTGCGAATGAAATTAATCATCATTACGAAGGACGAGGCGTTTACTTTAAAGACCCAAACCAGCATTTACTGGAAATAATTACTACTGATTATATTCTCGATTAAGCAATAGAATTAAATCTTTTTTCTATTTCCGAGGGCATTCCACTGACCAAAAAAAATTGTATCGGTTTATTTTTCTAAATGCTCTACAAGATAGCTATAACTATTGCTATAATCCAAGGTTCATAAATTTCATATTAGCTTTAATTTTCAGAGGTTCACTAGATGTCGGAAGTTGAAAACCGTCCTAGCAATTTTATTCGTAATATCATTGACGCAGATTTAGATAGTGGTAAGCATACTGCTGTGCAAACACGTTTCCCGCCAGAGCCAAATGGTTACTTGCATATTGGTCATGCAAAATCTATTTGCCTTAACTTTGGTATTGCTCAAGATTATCAGGGTTTATGTAATTTGCGCTTTGATGATACCAATCCTGAAAAAGAAGATATTGATTATGTTAATTCAATTCAAGAAGATGTGAAATGGTTAGGTTTTGACTGGTCGGGTGATGTTCGTTATTCATCTAACTATTTTGATCAACTATATGCTTATGCGAAAGAATTAATTGAAAAAGGTTTGGCTTTTGTTTGTTTCTTAAATGCTGAAGAAATTCGTGAATACCGCGGTCCGTTAAACGCACCAGGTACAAACAGTCCTTACCGAGATACGTCTGTTGAAGAAAACTTAGCGTTATTCGAAAAAATGAAAAATGGCGAGTTTAAAGAAGGCGAATGTTCTTTAAGAGCAAAAATAGATATGGCTTCTAGCTTTATCTGTATGCGAGACCCGGTACTTTATCGCGTTAAGTTTGCCCATCATCATCAAACAGCTGACAAGTGGTGCATTTACCCAATGTACGATTTCACTCATTGTATTTCTGATGCAATTGAAGGTATAACTCATTCACTTTGTACTTTAGAGTTTCAAGACAATCGTCGCTTATATGATTGGGTTATTGAAAATATTTCTATCGAAATTGAACCTCATCAGTATGAGTTTTCTCGTTTGAACCTTGAGTATACGGTACTGAGTAAACGTAAGTTGAATCAACTAGTGAGTGAAAATTTAGTCAATGGTTGGGATGATCCTCGTATGCCTACCATCGCGGCTTATCGTCGTCGTGGCTATACGCCAGCATCTATGCGTGAGTTTGCTAAACGTATTGGCGTCACTAAAATGGAAAACACTGTCGAAATAAGTGTTTTAGAAGCATGTATTCGTGAAGATTTAAATGATAACGCGCCACGCGCAATGGCTGTGTTAGATCCAATTAAGTTAGTGATTGAAAATTACCCACAAGGGCAAGTAGAAGAATTAACGGTAAAGAATCACCCAAGTGATGAAGAACAAGGTACTCGAATTGTTCCATTTAGTCGTGAACTTTACATTGAAGCGGAAGATTTCCGTGAAGAAGCCAATAAGAAATATAAACGTTTAGTACTTGATAAAGCTGTTCGTTTACGTGGTGCTTATGTTATTACTGCGGTTCGTTGTGACAAAGACGAAGCGGGTAACGTAACTACAGTTTACTGTACCTATAATGCTGATACTTTAGGTAAAAATCCTACTGACGGAACTAAACCAAAAGGTGTTATTCATTGGGTTTCAGCTAACGAGTCTGTAGATGCGGAAATACGTTTGTATGATCGCTTGTTTACTGTGCCAAACCCTGGTGCTGAAGAAGACTTTCATACAGTGATGAACCCGGAGTCATTGGTGACTATTAAAAATGCTAAGGTTGAGCCGTCACTGGTGAATGCTAAACCTGAACAAGCATTTCAATTTGAGCGCCAAGGGTATTTTTGTTTAGATAACAAAGATGCGACAGCTGAACATTTAGTATTTAACCGCACCGTGGGTTTACGTGACACTTGGGCGAAGATAGCTAAGTAAAAATATTTAATTTGTGACATAAAAAATGCCTGCAATTGCAGGCATTTTTGTTTTTATACTTTAGCTACAAGAAGCTTAATTACTATGAGATTTTCTATACTCTTCACAAGCAATTTCATCTTCACACTCACCGTACAAATATAAGCTATGGTTGGTAAGTTTAATTTTGTTGTCTTTAGCAATATCCAATTGACGCTGCTCAATCAAATCATCTTCAAATTCAACTACTTTGCCACAATTTAAACATACCAGATGATCATGATGAGCTTTTTGAGTTAATTCAAAAACTGATTTTCCGCCTTCAAAATGATGACGAGTAACAATACCTGCATCATCAAATTGGTTTAATACCCGGTATACAGTTGCTAAACCAATTTCTTCATTATGATCTAATAAAATTTTAAACACATCTTCAGCACTGATATGCTGATTATCTGGCTGCTGCAAGATATCTAAAATTTTAACTCGAGGCAGGGTTACCTTTAGGCCAGCTCTTTTTAATTCTTCATTTTGGTCAGGCATTGATTGGTGCTTCTTTAAAACTAAGTTAAACAAATTATAGGGATTAACTTGAAAGGTTAAAAGCGCTAATTGATTATTATTTGCAATTAGCTAATAAAATTACTCAATAAGAATATTTTACCCGTTAGTATGAAATTATTCGGTCGCAATGTTTAGCAAAATAGTCGCTAGCCGATGACGCGCGAACAAGTTCACGCCAACCAGAAAGGGGGGATTGGTTGGTCTGAATTTATTCGGACGTTAGAATAAAAAAAGCTCTGCGATGCAGAGCTTTTTCGATTTTGAATTGAGACGCATTTTATTAGTCTAGTAATTCAGCTAAACACATTTCATCGTTTAATTGTTCAATCCAAGCATCAACACGCTGTTCGGTTAGTTCTGGTTGACGGTCTTCGTCTAATGCCAAACCAATAAAATTACTATCATCAACCAGGGCTTTAGAAGCTTCAAATTCATAACCATCAGTTGACCAGGCTCCAACCATAATCGCGCCTTTAGCTTCACAAATGTCACGAAGAGGGCACATTGCATCAACAAAGTACTCGGCATAGTCTTCTTGATCACCAAGACCAAAAATAGCAACAAGCTTGTCGTTAAAGTCTATTTCTTCTAATTCAGGTAAGAAATCATCCCAATCACATTGGTTTTCGCCATAGTACCAAGTTGGAATACCTAAAATGAGTAGATCAAATTCGGCGATATCTTCTTTCGTACTTTTTGCAATATCTTTAACATCAACGTTCTTTTTACCCAGTTTTTTCTGGATCATTTTGGCGACAGCTTCAGTGTTACCAGTGTCACTACCAAAAAAAAGTCCGACAGTTGCCATGTTTGTAAACCCTTAAATTCTATATATTGACCAATTACTTTGTTGAATTGGTATTGCTTGCTAATGCGTCAATTATCAGTGACTCAATCAGTTCACTGCGACTAACACCTTTATCTTTTGCTAATCCATCTAGCTGTTCAAACACTTCATGGTGTAGTTTAAATTCTACCCGTTTCAAGCCTTTGTTCTTATCTCTTTTGACCTGGTTTCGTTTGTTTATTTTAACTTGAACATTTCTTGGAAAAGGATTTGTTCTAGGTCTGCCAGGGCGTTTTTCATCAACAAATAAATCGATTGTTGTTAAATCTGTTACTTCTTTTGCCATAATTTTAGCCTATTCCGTTACTTTCCCAAATGATCTGGATCACACCTTTAGCGATAAATCCGGCACACCCTAAAAATAAAACCAAATATACAACCATTTTCCCTTTTTTCGGCACATCGTTTTTTTTCATTACATCATGAATTGACATACCGATGAAAAAGAATATGACGACAAAAAATAAGTTTAAACCAATTGTTTCTATAAGTTCTAAATGTTCGGAAAGCATTCGATACTCGTTACTGTTCAATATGCAGGTTTCAGAGTGCTTGAGCGATGCCAATACAAGGCGCAGTTATGTAGTAATGGTTATCCCTTACAAATAGCTGCAACGAAGTAGTGGGATTGCTCAAGCACTTCTTCGATGGGTTTAAAAGCAATTTATGCCGCGTTATTAAATTGAACAATGGAACAACCATTCTATAAATTCAATGCCTTGCCTAAATTGCTTTTAACTCCCACTGAAATCCCGTACTTTGAATAGTGACGGGTATAGACCCTAAAATTTAAGGGCGCACTATAGCATAAACCCTAAAGGGTATGCACCAAAAAAACATGGTTTTTAAGCTTGTTTTTAAACATCAATTTAAAAACAAACAACTGATTGTATTTCAATATATTAAGTGTTTAAAAAATCACTAACAATTTTATTGAACGCAACTGTTTTGTCTGCGTGTAGCCAATGACCAGCACCTTGAATGATTTTTGCTTTTGCATTAGGAAATAATGCCGAGACTATTGATTGATGCTCACTGGTTATGTAATTTGAATTCGCTCCTTTAATGAATAAAGTAGGGCCATTGAATTGTTGCTCTAAAGGAAAACCCTGAGCTATTGAATTGTAGTCATTGGCAATGTCAGTAATGTTGGCTCGCCAGGCGAACCCAGAATCAGTTTTTACTAGATTTTTTAATAAAAACTGTCTTACTCCTGCTTCTTTTACATAACCGGATAATTGCTTGTCGGCATCTTGTCTATTGTTAATTTCGCTGACATTGATACTTAATAAACCAGCAATAATTTCATTGTGATGAGGTGGGTATTCAACTGGAGCTATATCAGCCACTATTAACTTATTTATTCTTTCTGGTTTTGAAAGCGCACATTGCATGGCTATTTTACCACCCATAGAATGACCTAAAATATCACAAGATTTAATGTTCAAATAATCAAGCAATTCATATACGTCATTACTCATTTCATCATAACTCATCGACTTATGATGAAATGAACTGCCATGATTACGTACATCAACACTAATCACTTTAAAACTATCCGCTAAAACCTTGGCAACCATATTTAAATTTTCAAGGCTACCAAACAGCCCATGAATTAACACTAATGGTTTACCTTCTCCTTTTATTACGTAGTTTAATAATGGTGATTGTGCAGGCATATTAGTTGTTTTATTTGTATTCATAGCTGTATTTTTTCGATTTGTTACACTTATATTTACTATTTTACTGGGGTTACTTGCTGCTCTTCAATAGATTTGTTTATTAAAGTAAATATTTCTCAAAAAAATAATAAAACAATCATAAACAGGGTAGAGACTTATCAATAACATAAGTATACTTTAGCTTTCTAAAAATAAGATCATTGGAAAGTAAATGAAAACCATCGATATTGATGACGAACTTTATCAATACATTGCCAGTAATACTAAATTTATTGGTGAGAGTGCCTCCGACATTTTAAGACGTTTGTTAAGCTTTGATGAGCTGGTTGCTAATAGCAAATTAGCAATTAAAAAAGATGTTCAACCTGCTAACGATGTCAAAACAAAAAAATCAAAACCAGCAGTTGAAAATGTTAAATTAGCTGAAACAAAAACTAAATCAGTTGAAAAAACACCGGCGGCTAAACCTGAAAAAATTGCAGCAGGGCAAAACATTTTTGACCTTATTAATAAAGAAGAGCTTGCTACTCAAAAAGGTGCAGTTGGACGATTTTTATTAATTTTAAGTAATATGCATCGTGTACATTCTCAGCAGTTTGATTCTGTTCTTGATATTCAAGGCCGAGACCGTTTGTATTTTGCTAACGCCGAACTAGATTTATTAGAAGCAGGCAGCAGCACTAAACCGAAGCAAATACCAAATTCAGAGTTTTGGGTGATCACCAACTCAAATACCACTAGAAAGAAGCGTATGTTGACTGATGTCGCGAATGTATTAGGTTACAGTAAGACTGACGCTGAGAGAATTAGAGATTTACTCTAATTCTTTGTTTGCCAGCAACGCAAACTAGCTATTTTTCCAAGTAATTTATTGAAGGACTATTGATGAGCATTCATCCTCATGCCGGTAAACCCGCAAGACCAGAAGACCGAATTAACATTGGCCGATTAACCAGCGATTATTTTTTCCTAAAACCTGATGTAAGTGTTCCTGCACAGCAAGTCAGCTTTGGTACTTCAGGCCATCGAGGCTCAGCAGCTAAAACTAGTTTCAATGAAAATCATATATTAGCAATTACACAAGCCGTAGCTGAGTACAGAACACAGCATCAGTTTCAGGGGCCATTATACTTAGGTAAAGATACTCACGCTTTATCAGAGCCTGCTTTTGCTAATGCAATATGTGTATTAGTCGCAAATGGCGTGCCTGTTGTTATCCAAGAAGATGAAGGCTTCACCCCAACGCCTGTGATCTCTAGATTGATTATTGCTCATAATGCTAATAACGATGGCCAAGCTGATGGTTTAATTATTACACCATCACATAACCCTCCAAGCGATGGCGGCATTAAGTACAACCCTCCGCACGGTGGTCCGGCGGAAGGTGAAATAACTAAACTTATTGAACAGCGTGCTAATGAAATATTAGCCAACGATTTAAGCGACGTTAAACAGGTTAGCTTATCAACTGCGATGAATTCTGAATTATTAACTAAATCAGATTTTATCAACTTTTATGTCGATGAGCTTGCCAAAGTTATCGATATGAAGGCGATTAAAGATGCTGGCATTAAAATTGGCGTTGATCCATTAGGTGGCTCCGGTATTGATTACTGGCCAGTAATTGCGCAAAAATATGGTCTTAACATCGATGTTGTCAATCCTGTAGTAGATGCTAGTTTTGGATTTATGTCGCTTGATAAAGATGGAAAAATCCGTATGGATTGTTCTTCGCCATATGCTATGGCTGGTCTTATTGCGATGAAAGATGATTATGATGTGAGTGTTGGCAATGATCCTGACTTTGACCGTCATGGCATAGTGACCAAGTCTGGTGGATTGATGAATCCAAATCATTACCTTGCGGTTGCTATCAACTATTTACTCACCCATCGTAATTGGCCTGAAACTGCCAAAATTGGTAAAACGCTAGTTTCAAGTTCAATAATTGACCGATTAGCCCAAAAACTTGATAGACCACTGTCAGAAACACCTGTTGGCTTTAAATGGTTTGTTGATGGATTGAAAGACGCTAGTTATGCGTTTGGCGGTGAAGAAAGTGCTGGGGCTTCATTTTTATCTTTAGATGGCAGCTGTTGGACGACTGATAAAGACGGTTTTATTATGTGCTTACTGGCAGCAGAAATTATCGCGGTAACCGGTAAAGACCCATATCAATGGTATCAATTTTTAGCGCAAGAATTAGGTGAACCGTATTATGGACGGGTGGAAGCAGTTGCTACAACCGAACAGAAAAAGGTTTTAACATCTTTATCTAAAGGTGATATTAGCCAAGATGCGTTAGCTGGTGAAGAAATAACTGCTGTACTTAGTCACGCACCTGGTAATGGAGCCGCAATTGGTGGGGTAAAAGTTGTTACTAATAATGGCTGGTTTGCTGCTCGTCCATCAGGCACCGAAGAAATCTATAAGATATATGCTGAGAGTTTTATCAGCAAAGATCACTTACAGACTATTATCAATGAAGCACAAGTATTAGTAAGTGCGGCGTTTAAGAATGCCGGGCTTTAAGCCTCTTTTAACACCTTAACCAACTCTAGGACATTCTAAGTTAACTCATGAAAGAGTTAACTTAGAATAACCATAGTCCGTTCCTGCAAATCCTCGACAATTTTTCTTCGATAACGGTTTATACGATATTCTAGCAATATAGAGCCATATATTAATGCATAGCTCAATGCTCAACATTCATGTTGAAAGTTAAATTAAACTGTAAATTCTTCTATTTCAGCTGCATTAACGGTTTTACTATGTGAAATGTGTATTAGTTTAAATGACTTTCTTCTATATTTTAAGACGTTTTTATTGTAAAAAATATTAATTAATTATATGTAATAGTAAGTAAAAACAGTGAGTTATAAAATGTTATCTACTAAGAAAACTGGTTTGGAGACTTTTAGGAGCTTTAGCATTAATACTTATGATTTTTTTTATTTCCAATACGCGATTATTGTCGTTCTTTAAGTTATAATTTTCGACCAAATTATGAATAATTATTCTCATGTTTATATTTAGTGTGGGGAATTGGAATAAATAAAAAAGGTAGTAAAAGCTATGTTTACACAATTAAAGCAATTACCCGCAGATCCTATATTAGGTTTGTCGGTAAAATTTAAAGCTGATAGTAATGCAAATAAAATTGATCTTGGCGCTGGTATTTATAAAGATGAAACTGGACATACACCAGTTTTAGCCTGTGTAAAAGCTGCCGAACAATTTCGTGTTGATAAAGAACCTAGCAAGGCTTATTTAGGCTCAGCGGGCTCTGCAGTATTTAATGAAAAAATGACCGCGCTGATTTTAGGTGAGCACAAGGTTATTGCTGAAAACCGTATTCGTACTGTATCTACCCCAGGTGGCACGGGCGCGTTGCGCGTTGCCGGTGAATTTATTAAAACCTGTACCCCTGGCGCCACCATTTGGGTAAGTAACCCTACATGGGCGAATCATCAAGGTGTGTTCACTGCGGCAGGCTTGAATGTAAAAACGTACCCTTACTACGACTATGAAAATAACTGTTTAGACTTTGAAGGTATGCTTGCAGCGTTAAAGCAAGTACCTAAAGGCGATGCGGTGTTGCTGCATGCTTGTTGTCATAACCCAAGTGGTATGGATTTAAGTAAAGAGCAATGGCAGCAAGTTGCTGATGTTGCTAAACAAGTTGGTTTTATGCCGGTTGTTGATATGGCTTATCAAGGTTTTGGACAAGACTTAGATGCCGATGCTTATGGCCTTAGATTAATGGCAGATACTGTTGAACAAATGATTATCTGTAGTTCATGTTCTAAAAACTTTGGTTTATACCGTGAACGTATTGGTGCATGCTCGGTTATAGGTCAAAGCGCTATTTCTGCCGATATTATTAGTTCAGTGCTATTGTCTGTGGTACGTGTTCTTTACTCTATGCCGCCGGCTCATGGTGCTGCTATTGTTGAAACCATTTTAAGCTCTACCGAATTAACCAACCAATGGCATGGTGAATTAAAAGAAATGCGAGATCGTATAAACGGCATGCGTCAATTATTGGTTGATAAATTAGCGAGTAATGGCGTGACACGTGACTTTAGTTTTATCACCAGTCAAAATGGTATGTTCTCATTTTTAGGTATAGATAAAGCGCAAGTACAGCAGTTACAAGATAAATATAGCATTTATATTGTCGGCTCTAGCCGCATCAGTCTTGCCGGTATTTCATCTGATAATGTTGATTACTTAACGAAATCTATCGCGAAAATACTGTAGTGAGTTAAACCACAGTATTATTGAGAAGGCCCGCAGTTATTGATAACTGCGGGCTTTTTAAATTCAGGGAAGAATTTACTTAGAATTACCATGGACGGTTTAAATTCTGTCATTTCAGGGAAGAAGGGATGCAAATCGCCATGGATAACAGTGGTTACAAACTAACTCAATTTAAAGTGAACTATACAATTTTGTTGCGAGTAACAATCACCCCATCTGTATCAGCGTAAAGATAATCACCGTGATTAATCTCTATACCGCCAAATGAAAAACTAACCTCTCTTTCACCTGAGGTTACCGGAATATATTTGCGAGGGCAGGTACCAAGTGCGTATAAAGCAACAGGAATGTCGGTTATTTGGAATGTATCTCTGATATAGCCATTTATTAAAATACCGGCATAATTATTTTGATGAGCAAATTTCATCAGGTTTTCACCTACAACCGCATAGTAATCTTGGTCTACGTCAACGACAACAATTTTTCCGGTGCCATCTTCATCTCTGAGTAATTTAATTAAGTCTGAATTGTTTTTATCCAATTTAATGGTAACTATTTGCCCTTGGCATTTACTTGCGCCGCCATAATTATTATAGCCTGCGCCTAATACAGATACCTTATCGCTAAATTCATCACAGATATCGGCGGTAAAAAATGTCATAGATTATTCCTGTTATTTTATATAAGACAGTATTCTATCATCAAACAAGCCTTTATAGATAAACTTTGTTATCATATATATTCTAAAAAAGTGAATAAGTATATACAACTTAAATTGGGCATAAAAATTTATGAAAGTAGTAACAGGCGTAGTTGGTAACGACATTCATGTGGTCGCTAATCGATTAATTGAACTTTCCCTAAATGCGCGTGGATATGAAGTGTTTAACTTAGGAGTAAACACGTATTTAGAAGAGTTTTTTGATGCGGTGGTCGAAACTGGCGCTGAAATTCTAATGATTTCATCTTTAAACGGTGAAGCTGAAGGCTGGAGCAGAGAAGTTAAGCTACTAAAAGCCAAATATAAACAACTGGATGATCTGATCATGATGATTGGTGGCAATCTAGTTGTAGGCACAGGTAACGCCGAAGATATAGTGCCAAGATACAAAAATTACGGTTTTGATATCGTTTGTCATCAGGTAGATTTAAATACCGGTTTAGACATGCTAGAAGACCTTATAAAAGACAGAGAGCTAGAAGTGAGTAATAAATAATGAGTTTGCTGCAAGAAGAAAGAGAAATAATTCTTAGCAATGAGTATGTTGATACATTTGACTTTGCCGAAGTGGCTGAGTTTGTTAAAAATGCAAGCAAAGATCTGTTTATATCGCATCACTTTAAAAACAAAAGTAAAATGCTTGTACAGCCCAGGGGCGGATTTCCTACCTACAAGAAACAATTTGCACTTTATGAATTTTTTGTCGATGCCAATGTTGATGTGCTGCCTTTAACGATTGACTCAAATACAAGACTCAATGACTATGCCACTTCAAAGAAAATGCTTCGTCTGAGTGAAGAAAATGATGTTGATATGCTTAATGGTTATCCTTTGGTAAATCATGGCTATCGAACAACACGAAAAATGATCACTAATTTTAATAAACCGGTAAGTTTACGCCACGGTACACCTGATGCAAGACTCTTAATTGAAACAGCGATCGCTTCAGGAATTTTTGAAATTGAAGGCGGCCCGATCACTTACCTTTTGCCTTATTCAAAAAACTTTCCTTTAGATAAAGCATTTTTGTATTGGAAATATGTTGAGCGAGTGTGCGCTAATTACTCAAAATTAAATGAACCAATCAATAGAGAGTCTTTTGGGCCACTTACCGCAACGTTAGTACCGCCAGCTATTACTATTGTCATACAGTTACTGGAAATGTTGCTTTCATTAGAAGAAGGAGTGAAGTCATTCTCTGTATCATTTGCTCAACAAGGCTCGATGAACCAAGATATTGTCACCGGTGCAGTGCTGAAAAAATTAGCAAAATACTACGCCGCGCAAATAAACTGTAGCGACGCCGCTATTCATTTGGTTTATCACCAATGGATGGGGGCATTTCCAATGAATAAGGACTATGCCGAACAACTAATTAATATGTCTACGGTAATCGCATCAATGGTGGGGGCTGATAAAATTATCACTAAAACCAGAGAAGAAGCCTCGGGTATTCCTACCAAAGAAGCTAATGCCAAAACTGTATCTAATACTCAATACACATTAGGCATTCTAAGCGGCTTGCCTAATGTTGTTGATGAAGAAGAAGAGGAAATGTTAACGCTGCAGGTTAAAGCTATTATGGAAGCTGTGTTTAATGATCCGGCTGATACCTTATGGCGTAAAGTGTTTAACTCGATTAAAAACGGTATTATCGATGTGCCTTTTTCTCCGCATATTATTAATCACAATAATATGATCACCATCAGAGATGCGAAGAAAAACATCAGAATTATAAAAAGAGGCAATGTGCCCATTCCAGACAGATGTTACGCTTATGATAAAGCGCAATGTGATTTGACCAAAGATACCACCAGTATCGTCAATGATATTATTCACGATATAGGAATTATGCAATGATCTGTGAAATAAACAATGCCGAAAACAAAGACAGCAAAGAAAACAATGATAAATTGTTGATTGATGTTGGTAGTACGTACTTTAAGATCAGTACTCCGGGCAATATAGAACAACATTTTAGAGATTTTAACAAAGATATCTTAGATGATTTAATGCATAAATGCGGTAAGACCATCGGTGGTTTTGCTAAAGATGATGTCCATATTTATTCTTCTGCGAATGGCGGGTTGACTACGCTAATTATCGGTATCACCAATACCTTTTCATTAAAGTATGCTACCAATATCGCTTTTAACTCGGGCATAAATATTATTGATACTGTGCTCTATCAAAATATCGAAGACTATTCATTGCCAAGTGATCTTATCGATGTCGTTATTATTGTTGGCGGCATCAATTCAAATGGCAATATTTTTTCTGACAGCCTATACAACTATTTAGCTCAGTTACGCTATTCCAATATTGTTTTTGTTGGTAATGAGCTTGATGCTCCGCTAATAAAAGAGCGCATTGAAAATGTTGAAATATTACCAAATATAATTGATGACAGGCTGCATATTGTTGAAGAGCACTTACGAGAATATTTAACCAACCTTTATCAAAAAGATATTGAAGGCAAAGAAGATATTAAGCATTTGTACGATATTACTTCAAATCAAATATTTCCAACCCCTTATATAGTGAACAAAACGTTACCGTTAATTGATGCAAAATTTTCGGTGGTAAACCCATTTATATTGCTTGATATTGGTGGGGCAACAACTGACATTCACTTTTCAAAAGATTTAGTTGACGAAAATATAGTGACAGAAAATGAATATGACCGACTGGTATTTAAAAAGCTCGGCGTTTATAAGTCTAAACAGTCATTAATTTTTGCCGCGCAAAATAATGAATTCGTCTATGAGTTGTTGATGCACTTGAAAGTAACAGAAAATATTTTTGCAGAGCAAACTGAAAAATCTACTAAAATATTGATGCAACTGGCTATTTTTTTGGTTTTATGTAAAATTTCTCATTATAAAAAAGCCTATATCAATTTAAAGCTACTTTCGATTAACTCTATTGTTTTAACCGGTGGTATTACCAAGGTATTAACGGGCGAAGAAATCGAAGATATTATTTCGTTTTTCTATAAAAAAATCCTTAACTCAGAGCACAACCCGGTGACTGTCCTTGATAGTAATTATGATATTTGGACGCTTGCAGAAAAAGGAAAAGAATTATGTCAATAAACTGTATAAGAACACTTCTTGAAAGTGCAGTGCAGGCGAATAGCGACAAGACTGCCATTGTAAATAACGAAACAAGTATCACCTACACTGAGTTGTTTGCCAAAGTAAACCAAGTAGCTTTTTATTTAAAAGAGTTAGACTTGCCCAAAGATTCCCGAATTGGTATTTATTCCAACAAAGGCATAGAGCAAGTTATTGCTGTGTTAGCTATTTTGTCTACCGACTACATATTAGTGCCACTCACTACGTTATTAAAGCCTGAGCAAGTTGAGTACATTATTAACGATTGTGATATCAAGTGTATTATCACTGATAAGCTAAAGCTTGAGAGTATTGAAGAAATTAACTTTGATGGCCAAATTATTTCTTATGAAACGGCGAGCAAAGGTATAGCGTCATTTGAAGAGATTTTTAAATACTACAATAAACCTTATGAGTGCGACATCAGCGGTCACAGTAATGCAGTAATTACCTATTCGTTTGGCGTGTCAGGCACACCAAAAGGCATTGTTATTTCGCATCGAAATCTTATTGATTCGGCTCGTGTCGTGTCTCAGTATTTAAAACTAGCGCACGATGACGTAATTTCAGGCTTACTTATTTTTAATCTTGATTATGGCTTGAATCAAATATTTTGTACGTTATACAAAAAAGCTACATTGGCCTTACATAGGTTCATTTTGCCAGAAGATTTTTTCAACCACATTATTAACGATAAAGTGACTGTATTACCATTAATGCCGGTCAATATTTCTCAGATGTTTGATGATGGTACTCATAGAATTCCCAGTAGCGAGCTTTTTTCTGCGGTTAAAACCATTACCTCTTCAGGCGGTAATGTAACGGCTAAAATGGTCAAAGACTGTAAAAAAACCTTCCAACAGGCTGACTTTTACTCAATGCACGGATTAACTGAAGCATTTCGCTCAACCTATCTTGCCCCATCACAAGTACAAATTAGGCCAGATTCTATTGGTAAAGCCATACCCGATGTTGAGCTGTATGTCATTAACGAAAACGGTAAGGAATGTGAGGTTCGAGAAGTCGGTGAATTGATCCACCGAGGTGGCTATATTTATCGGGGGTTCTGGAATGCGCCAGAGCAAAATGAGCAACGATTTAAGTCAGTACAAATCTTAAAAGATGTGATTAATCTTGAAGGTCAGCTAACCGACGAGATTGTTGTGGCTACAGGCGATTATGTTTATAAAGATGAAGAAGGGTACTTTTACTTTGTTTCAAGACAGGATGACATGATCAAAACCAGAGGCTTTAGGGTTTCACCTTTTGAAATTGAATCTGTGGTCGCTAAAAATATTCCACAAATAGATAAATGTGCTGTTTTTGGTATAGACAACGAACTTATCGAAGAAGAAATTGTAATGGTTTACTCTGCCGGTAATGAGATCACTGAAAAAGAGATTTTGTTCGAGCTTAAAAAACACTTAGCCTCTTACATGATCCCAAGTCGAGTTGTTTATAAAAAGTCACTGCCTTTAGTACAAAGTGATAAAAATCAAGTGAATAAAGATTTACTAAAACGAGAATTGTCTGGAGGGTAGTTTTAACTCTCATAATCACCCCAACAAAAAGTTGGGGTTTATTTTTTAGAATGAATATGCAAAACACTAGCTTGCAGCAATTGTATTAAAAATAATATTATCGTTCTGATTTTCTATTTGTTTTGATTTAACCTAGAATATAAGCACCTTTCATTAATCGATGATTCTGTGTGTCTGATATTCAACAACAATTACTAACCTCTGCTGACTTTCTGGCGATTACTCGCCAATTTCCCGATGCTTTACCTGAAACCTTTACCGTACATTTAACTCACCCAACTTCCGGTTTACAAACCTTGATGAGTGTTTTAGATACCGGTGTGATAAGTTTTGAACCGGTCGATCAATTTACCGATAGTGACATTGTATTATCCAGTGCTGTGCATGGTAATGAAACGGCGCCAATTGAAATTTGCCAACAATTAATCGCGCAAATAATTAAAGGCGAATTAGCCTTAAAGCAACGAGTTTTATTTTTATTTGGTAATCCCGCCTCTATTAATATTGGCGAGCGCTTTGTTGAAGAAAATTTAAACCGACTTTTTTCAGGCGCACATAGTGATGGTGAAGGCTTATGCAATAAAGAACGTCATCGAGCACTAGCCCTTGAAAACTATGTTCGCGACTTTTTTGATCAGGGCGCGACAATAGCAGGGGAAAGAACTCGTTTTCATTATGATTTGCATACTGCCATACGTGGCTCAAAAAATGACAAGTTTGCTGTCTATCCGTTCTTACATGGTAAACCTAGAAATAAGCAACAGCTGCAATTTTTGTTAAGTTGTGGCATTAACACCATTCTACTTTCTCATAGCCCAACAACAACGTTTAGTTACTTCTCTGCAAATGAATTTAATGCTCATGCTTTTACTGTTGAATTAGGCAAGGTGATGCCGTTTGGTGAAAATAACATGGCTAATTTCAGTAACTGTAAAAATGCATTAACTTTATTATTAACTGCACAAGACTTAGGCCTGGCAGAATTTGATGAAAGTGATTTTAATATTTATGAAATATTTAAAACAATAAATCGAGAAACTGAAGACTTTTATTTAACCTTTGCAGAGGACGCAGAGAACTTTACCGACTATCCTTTAGATCATGTATTAGCCGTAGATGGTGCTATTGAACACAAAGTAACAGTACCGGGTGAAGCGATTATATTTCCTAATGCGCACGTTGCCATTGGGCAACGTGCGTTACTTACGGTGATACCGTGCAATATTGATTAGAGTGGCGGATTGGCTAATTTGATATTAAAAAGTGTAAACCTAAATTGCCACTAAAATTAACTTTTTACTGGTTAATTAATCGAAAAAATTGCATGTAAATGTTCCAAAATGTAAAGTTCTCGCGATATATACCCAATGTCTAAAGGGCGGGTATAAGTACTTTTATAAAATAATTTTTTCATATTTTAGAGCCAAATATAACAAACGTAAAAATTAGCGTTGGCTCTAAATTTCTTTAGGTTATTACAACAAAGCATGTAAATGCTACTAATCGAGAAGCTTATGGACACTGTAAAATATCAAGAAGGTCGCGTGGTTCACCAGGTTGAAGCCATTGACGGTCATTCCGTAGAAATTCCAATCCTAAAAATATTAAAACAAGACGGTAGTGTGTATGAAAATGCAGACATGCCGGCAATTGAGCAAGAACTTGCCACAAAAATTTATAAAACATTAGCATTTCATCGGGTATTAGACGAACGAATGACTGCATCACAGCGTCAAGGTCGCTTAAGCTTTTATATGTCAGCATTAGGCGAAGAAGCTGCCAGTGTTGGCAGTGCTGCTGGGCTAGATGATAACGATATGATCATGGCCCAATACCGTGAACAAGGTGCATTAATATTCAGGGGCTTTAGTCTTGAAAATTTCATGAATCAAATGTTCTCCAATGAAAAAGATCTAGGTAAAGGTCGCCAAATGCCAATTCATTATGGTTCGCAAGAGTTGAACTATATGACTGTTTCTTCACCGCTGGGAACACAAATTCCACAGGCTGCAGGTTATGCTTATGGACAAAAGCTTAAAGGCAACAAGCAGTGTACGATTTGCTATTTTGGTGAAGGTGCAGCCTCTGAAGGTGATTTTCATGCCGGTTTGAATATGGCTGCGGTACAAAGATCGCCGGTTATATTCTTTTGTCGCAATAATGGTTACGCAATTTCTACACCTTCATCTGAGCAGTTTGCTGGTAACGGTATCGCCTCTCGTGGTGTTGGTTACGGCATTCGTACAATCAGAGTAGACGGTAACGATTTGTTAGCGGTATTGAAAGCTACGCAAGATGCTCGTCATTACGCAATTGAAAATAACAAACCAGTGATCATTGAAGCCATGTCGTATCGTTTAGGTGCGCATTCTACCTCGGATGATCCTAGTGGTTACAGAACCCGTGAAGAAGAAGCTAAATATGCTGATCACGATCCGATTTTACGAATGAAAAATTGGATGCTTGCCAATAAATGGTGGGATGAGACACAAGAAGAAGAATTATTTGAAACGTACAGAAAAGACGTTTTAGCTGCGGTTAAAGTTGCCGAGGTTATTGAAAAGCCGGCGATTGAAGAGTTAATTACTGATGTTTACGATAAAGCACCAGAGCACTTAGAACAACAATTAGCTGATTTAAAAGAACACATTAAAAAGTATCCGGATGCTTACCCAGTTACTGCAGGGAGATTATAATTATGGCACAAATGAATTTATTACAAGCTATTAATAATGCTTTAGAAATCGCCATGACTGAAAATGAGTCTGCAGTGTGTTTTGGTGAAGACGTAGGCCATTTTGGTGGTGTATTTCGTGCGACCAGTAACTTACAAGAAAAATTTGGTAAAGACCGTTGTTTTAACACGCCTTTAACTGAACAGGGCATTATGGGCTTTGCCAATGGTTTAGCAGCGCAGGGCAGTGTTCCTATTGCTGAAATTCAGTTTGCTGATTATATTTTTCCAGCGTTCGATCAAATTGTGAATGAGTCTGCTAAATTCAGATACCGCTCTGGTAATGAATTTAATGTTGGAAACCTAACAATCCGTACACCTTACGGTGGCGGTATTGCTGGCGGTCTATATCACTCGCAATCACCTGAAGCTTACTTTGCCCACACACCGGGTTTAAAAATTGTGGTTCCTCGCAACCCTTATCAAGCTAAAGGTTTATTACTTGCTGCGATTCGTGACAAAAACCCGATCATATTTTTTGAACCTAAAAAGCTTTACCGGGCGTCAGTAGGCGAAGTGCCTGAAGAAGATTATCAGTTACCACTGGGTAAAGCCGAAGTTGTAAAAAATGGCACTGATATCACGTTATTAGGCTGGGGTGCGCAGATGGAAACCATCGAAAAATCAGCTGAAATGGCTGAAAAGCAAGGCGTGTCTTGTGAAATTATTGATTTACGTTCTATATTGCCTTGGGATGTAGACACGGTTGCTGCATCGGTGCAAAAGACCGGCAGATTACTGATCAACCATGAAGCCCCTTTAACTGGTGGTTTTGCTGGTGAAATAGCGGCCACCATTCAAGATAAGTGTTTCTTACATTTAGAGTCACCGATTTCACGAGTATGTGGTTTAGACACACCGTTCCCGCTAGCGCATGAAAAAGAATACATGCCAGATGAATTGAAAACCTTTGAAGCCATTATGGCCTCGGTAAATTACTAGGATTTATGAAATGAGTATTGATTTTATTTTACCTGACATTGGCGAAGGCATTGTTGAATGTGAACTGGTTGAATGGCTAGTAAACGAAGGCGATCATATTGAAGAAGATCAGCCTGTAGCAGATGTAATGACAGATAAAGCATTAGTGCAAATACCTGCAATGTACTCTGGTGTTGTTGATAAATTGTATTATGCAAAAGGTGATATAGCGAAAGTACACTCACCTTTATTTGCTATGACGCCTGTTGGCGCTGAAACTGAAGCAGCAGCCCCGGCAGCAGTAGCAGCACCGGTAGAGACTAGCCCAGCGAAAGCGGTTGCTGGCAGCAGTGCTATTGAAGATTTTATATTGCCTGATATCGGTGAAGGTATCGTTGAATGTGAAGTTGTTGATTGGTTAGTCGCTGAAGGCGATATGATTGAAGAAGACCAAGCCGTTGTTGATGTAATGACAGACAAAGCACTTGTGCAAATACCATCTAAATACGCTGGTAAAGTAGTTAAGTTGCATTATGCCAAAGGTGAAATAGCCAAAGTTCACCAACCTCTATTCGCTATTGAAGTGGAAGGTTTACAAGCCCAAGGCTCAGCACCTGTTGCTTCTGCAGAAACAACAGCTCAAACAGCTCCAACAGCAAGTGTGCAAGCCACGCCACCTGCCGTTGCAAAAACAGCTGTTGGGGTTAAATCTACAACAGGCAAAGCTATAGCAAGTCCTGCTGTGCGCCGTGTAGCCAGAGAATTAAGTGTAAACATTCATGACGTACCAGGGACTGGACCTAAAGGACGTGTGTATAAAGAAGACGTGGTTAACTTTACCCAAGCCCCACAAGCTTCATCTGTACAAGCTTCTGCTAGTGTAAATACAGAAGTTGCTGGCGGAACCAGAGTTGAACCTATTAGGGGCATTAAGGCCGCTATGGCTAAAGCTATGGTTGCTTCTGTATCAACAATTCCTCACTTTACTTATTGTGAAGAAATTGACATGACTAAGCTGATTGCCTTGCGCTCTGAGTTAAAAGAAGTGTATGCCAAGCAAGACATTAAATTAACCATGATGCCATTTTTCATGAAGTCTATGTCGTTAGCAATTAAACAATTTCCATTGATGAACACTAAAGTGAATGAAGATTGTTCTGAGCTTACTTATTTTGATGATCACAATATTGGTATGGCGGTAGATTCAAAAGTTGGTTTACTAGTACCTAATGTGAAGAATGTACAAAGCTTATCAATTGTTGATGTGGCCAAAGAAATTACCCGCTTAACCAATGATGCTCGCGATGGCAGAGTTGCCAGCAATGACCTAAAAGGTGGCACTATCAGTATTTCTAATATTGGTGCACTAGGTGGTACGGTCGCAACACCTATCATCAATAAGCCAGAAGTTGCCATTGTTGCTTTAGGTAAACTACAAACCTTACCGCGCTTTAATGATAAAGGTGAAGTTGAAGTTCGTTCAATCATGCAAGTTAGTTGGTCTGGCGATCATCGCGTAATTGATGGCGGCACCATTGCTCGTTTTAGTAACTTATGGAAGTCTTTCTTAGAAGATCCTGCCACTATGTTAATGCATATGTCTTAAGTCATACCAAATGGTATAAAGCTATTTGCTAATGAAAAGCCTGTTATGTGTGAGCATGACAGGTTTTTTTGCATTTAAAAGATGAATACTGATTTCTGAATAAAACTATAGGAAAAATCAGAAAATAGACGTTTGAATTTTTAAATTCCGGCTTTTAAATAATTTGATTCGCTTCTATAAAGGAAGGCAAGGTGACAGGCTTGATTCGGCAGGTCAGTGCCACTTATAGTCACTCACAAAATCAGAAAAAAACGCGGTAACATAACTGGAAATAGAAAAAATACAACGTCATCCCGTCGTGCTTTTGGACGGGATCTTCTGCAGTTTCAAGGTGACTCGAACGGCAATACAGTGCCAGAAACAGAAGTAGAGAAAATACGCCGTCATCCTCGAGGAGCTCAAGCGACATCGGGGACCTCATTAACTGTACTGAGGGTATAAAAAAGTGAATGCTGACCGGCTGAAAAGTGCCATAACCCGACCCTCATGCATTTCAAAATGAGAGAAAAAATCTACCTTAAAGAAGAGTTTAAAGGATGTTCATTATGAACAAGCTCAGTCACTTTGTCGCAGTTATCTTGTATTTCTGGATTACCAGTTTTCCAAAAGGAATTGGATTGCATTTCTAGGAAGTGAGCGTATTCAGGCTCTTCTGATTTGATTTTCTTAATCAGCCATTTATTCTCTTCTAGCCAATAGTGAACATCTTCAGAGGAAGTGCAAACATGCTTGGAAGTTTCAATAATCGATAGTAACCATGCAGCACCGCTACCTATCTGAGCACACTTGTTTGATGTGGAGTCACATAATTCTGTAGCCAGTAAAGTATTGGAGCTAAATAGTAAAATAGAAGAAAGTAAAATTTTAATATTCATATAATTAGGGTACAAACTCTAGTGACAGGTTATCGCTCTAAGCGGTCGGTGGCGACCACTAAAAACTTGTGTTTAAACAATAACATCATGTATTGTACATTAATGCAAATTATTAAAGCTGCTCAAGGCGGCTTTGCTCGCGAATCGGTTTTTAAATATTATAGTTAATTTAAATGTGCCATCAAATATAAGCTTCTTATCTCGGATGAAAAATGATTCGAACCTTAGCCTTTAGTAATTACCGTTCAGTACAGGATTTGGTAATGCCTTTAGATAACCTTAATTTGGTGACAGGCCCTAATGGCAGTGGTAAATCAAATATATATAAGGCGCTACGCTTGTTAGCTCAAACCGCGAAAGGCGGTGGTATAAGCGCACTGGCAAAAGAAGGCGGCCTTGATTCTACATATTGGGCAGGACCAGAAAAAATATCTAAAGCTATGCGCGAGGGAGTAGTAAAAGTAGAAGGAAATCACCACAAAAAACCAAAGCGGTTAAAGTTAGGGTTTGCTAGTGACGACTTTAGCTATTCAGTTTCTCTTGGTGTCACACCTCCTGTACCATACCCCAGTGCTTTTAATTTAGATCCTGAAATAAAGCGCGAATCAATTTGGCAAGGGTTAATTTATAGATCTGCTAGTGCTTTAGTGGAGCGAAAAGAGGCTATGGTAAAAGTGCGCAATGGTCGGCAGTGGCAAGTCACTTCTCAGCACTTACCATTATATGACAGTATATTCACTCAAATAGCAGACCCAGTTCAGTCACCTGAAGTCATCTTATTACGGGAGTTCATAAAGAATTGGAGATTTTATGATCACTTCAGAACGGACTCTGATGCACCTGCTCGTATACCGCAATTAGGTACTCGTACGATGGTGCTTAGTCATGATGGCTCTGATTTGGCGGCAGCTATACAGACAATCATCGAAGTCGGTGATGAAGAAGCATTGAATGAATCTATTGAAGAAGCATTCCCTGGTTCTACTTTAAAGATTCAAGTCAGTGAAGATGGTCACTTTAGTTTACTATTTTATCAACATGGATTATTAAGACCTTTAACAGGTAAAGAGTTATCTGATGGAACCTTGCGTTTTCTACTTTGGATAGCTGCTTTGTTAACTCCTAGACCGCCATCTTTAATGGTTATCAACGAACCTGAAACCAGTTTACATCCGGAATTACTCCCTGCGTTGGCAAACCTTATTATAAAAGCATCTAAAACAACTCAAGTGTGGGTTGTTTCTCATGCTCAACCTTTAATTAATGCTTTAAAGAATGAAACTCAATGTAATTCTATTCACTTAAAAAAACAGTTTGGTCAGACCGAGATTATTGGACAAGATTTATTAACAAAGCCTACTTGGTATTGGCCAAGTTAGTAATGTAATTAACAAAAATCAAGCTGCTTTTATTTGTTTATGTTTTCCTCAATCACAGTTCATGGCACACTTGAGTCCCTTAGAAATATAACGTAATGTAATCAAAAGCTCAGGGGCGGCTTTGAGCGATAAGCAGACCGTTACCATCCACATTGGGTACTAAGATAGCTTCATGGGTAGAAGAATCAAATCGACAAAAATTAAAAAGAGAGGCAAGCATTTTTCTTGGCATTTCTGGTTTCTTCATATTCTTACAATCCTAGCACTACTCATGGGTTATTCGACAGGTGTGGCTAATGACCAACCAGTAACAACAATGCTAGCATTTGGAGCGTTGGTATACATTAGTCCTTTGTTTTTGCATCTAGTTAGAAACATGATGCCAAGAGCATTAATGTTGAAGTTTTATTCAAAGTGTATTTGAGTTACCAAACGCTATAAGATAGGTTGGATAGAGCGAACAGCGGTCGTTTACTTGTTCAAAAAATCTTATCAACACGGATGTTTAATGAAATCTAATAAGCTAAAAATTTCTCAATGCCATGCCCCTTGTACTCGATGTAAGGTTAGAAATGATTTTCTAATGTTTGAGAGTGGTGCAGGAGGAAATTTTGAGACTTTTGTTGGTGATAAAACGGGTAACGTTTATAGAGTAGACATGAACAAGATGCACTACCTTGGGATGGAATTAGGCGAATTACTAAAGCCAGCGATAGTCATTGAGGATGGTGTAGCCAACATTCGAAATATCCCTAATGAAGTGAAGTGCAAAGTTTGTGATTCTATTGCTAAAATGGATACTATTACATGTGAAGGATATGTCGAGGTAGAGGCGGTTGAGCTTTAATTTATTACAACCACAAGAAGTATCGTTAACTGGTAGTTGGTTAGTATCAGATGGAAAGGTCAAAGGTGATGATGTCTGTAGTCGTATCAATTGGTTGGTAGAAAATCATTTGCAGAAAATTGGACCAGATAAATCAGGTTGGGACATTTTGTTTTTGGACCCTATTGATAATCGTTATTGGGTTCTATTTTATCCTCAAAGCCATCTACATGGTGGTGGACCTAAATCACTTGAAGTGGCGACTCCTGATTTAATTAATCAAGTTTTACAGAAGTAGCAACCGTTCACTCAAGGTTGACGTAAGTAATTGAAAAGCTTAATGTCGGGTAAGAGCGAATAGCAGACCGTCAGGATTATAGAGTAAGGATACAATGAATAATAATCAATCTGAAAGTACCTCACCTGATAGTACCTCTAAATCAATAATAAAAGAGCCAGATATCTCTGAACACCATGTAAGAGAGTGTGTTGTAAAAGGTTCAGGAATGAACAGATGTCTATAATTCGAGAAACATTTACATTACTATGCATAGTAATGACTATCATATTAGCAACTGCCTATATTTTCTATGAGGAAGAATTATTTCATTACTATTTGGTTCTGAAAAACGGTAATAGTGTTTATCAAAACGATTCAGTTAAATTAAACTCTAAATTTGTAAGTATTGTCGTACAAAAGGAAGACTTTTACATACTAAAATTAAAAGAGAAGAGTTTAAGTGAAATTACAATAACTTTAGGTCAAATGAGTAAAAGCTTGAAAGCTAACCTTTTTGAGTTTGAGAAGTACAAAATCTTGCTAGATACTAAATCTTGTTTTGCGATTTCATTAGAACCGAAGTTTTTAGGGGATTTCTCTTTGTTGATACAAAGTAAATATACTAACTACACATTTATGATCAATGATATGGTCGATAAGAATATTATGAAAACTCTTTGTGATGAAGTTTGGGTATGAAAACATCATCCAGTGAAATTAAAATTAGTTGATACCCATGGGAGTGCAGTGCAGCCAAGGTCAATGGAAAGCGATCGTTAAAGAGCGACAATACAGGTGAAGAACATGGGTTGTACCTTTTAAAGTTGGGCAAGAAATTTCGCTGAAGACCTTTCCATGTATTGTAAATGAACAATAGAGACTGTATGTGTTCTTTTTAGGTAGCCCTAGACAACCGTAACTGTAACAATGACTGGTCGTATTTTTTGGGCAAGATCAGTTCACACTGACCCGACGGATCGAGCCTGACATCCAGCCTACCTTCTTAGAAACCAATCGAATAACTGAAAAGCTGGAATTTAAAAATTTATAACGTCTGCTTTCAGGGCGTCTATATAGCTCTCTTCATAAATCAGTATTCAGCTTTTGTGCGGTGTCTGAATCTCAATAGCCCAAACCAAACCTTCCGCTTTGTGGCATTAGCTGAACTGAGTTGATGATTGCTCTACTTCCGCTTATGGCACATCAGAGACGGTCGTGATGCAAAAAATCTCAGCTCCAATCCAGATAAAAACGGTTATTAATTTCCCGCTAACTTTACCAGAATATTGATTCAACTGTTATTTCCACAGATGAATTGACCCTCTAATATTTTGATTTAAAGGTGGTTTGAGTTTAGCAAAAAAATAATTGTTACTTATGATGTTACTAATCAAATTTATCATCGGACTTTTCTAAATTACAATCCATAAAATTGTTAGCTGTATTTGGGACGGTTATGCCACTTTGCAGACTTAAGCAGAAATATTACAAAGGTCAGGTACAAGATCCGAAAAGGACGCTGGGTCATTACAGTTTTGGTTTCTACGCTAAAGGTCAGTTATTGGTCCATCGCAAGATCTAACTGACCACTCAATGACGGAACGCGCCGAAGCGGATTGTTTTGCCTGCGGGGAAGGTTTGCCGCACGCATCGAAGGTGGATGAAGGGGTTATTAATAGTTACCAACTAGGTATGCTTCTTCGAAGTAGTAGCGGCAGTGAGTTTCTATTAAATAAGATCACATGATAACGGCACCTGACAATAGTGAAGTGCCTATCATGTGATTAAACCATCAAAATATAATTATATAAATATTAATTAGTATAATACTTTCTTGATACATCTAAGATCACTCCAAAATCCTCAAGTTCTGCAAAGAAAGTGTTATGTATAGACTTATTTTCAACATCTACAGGCTCCGCATACTTAAGATAATAAATATTGCCAGGAATAAGCTTAACTTGATCATTTGTAACTATTAAACTTCGCTTCTTCAAGTACGAACCAGTATTAGTATTAATTGAATGGTTTACAGCACTAAGTTCAAAATATGGTGCTACATTATTATTTTTATCTTCAGCTTTAAGAATCAATGTGTACTCTCTACCTACAGGTACAATTTGGAATAAATAATTTGCTATATCCGCATCAACGTGCTTCGGTGTGAGCTTCAGTTGTTCTTGTGCTCTATGGTCTATAAAAGGAATATTTATTTCATTAGGGCCGCGGTCAGTTACCTCTACTCTTGGCTCCCCCTCAAATAAGACTATTTTTGTAGTTGCCATGTGCTCTATTCCCACAGAATCTTCAAACAATAAAGAGAGGCTGGCATAATAATGCTCATTGGAAGCGGGCTCACTTATCACCGTATCTTTAGAAAGGTTTGCTGTAAAAATTGAAGGACTTTTCTCCTTAATAACTTCGTTCAAAGATGAAGAAAGGAGCCATTGTTGCTTAATATCGTTATTTTCAATTTCCTCACTAACATCTACAGTAAAGTCTGTACCTAATGGCACATAAAGCTGCTTAGGAAGGATTACATTTGGAATAAATTCAGCTATATTTATTCTTAAATGATCATAGCTAGCTACCTTTCCGTTATCATATAAAGATAACTGGATAACATATTCACCTTCCATATCAGTAACAAAGTGTACTTGACCATTCTCTGATGATTCTATTTTAGAGTTCGCCCCCTCTATTGAACTAACAATAGACCAAGCTTTTATTGTATTTTCACTTTCAAAATGTGAATGTTCATCTTTTAACAAAACTGAGCTATTTAGGCTTCCCTTAAGATCTCCTCCAGCGTCGGCTATAGACGGAAGGCTATCTATATTTTCATAAACAAACACCTTCTTCCCTCTGTTAACATGAAAGCTAGAACCGTTATATGTGTATGTTCCAGGTTTATCGAATAAATATTGCTGGTTTAATCTGTCTTTTCCTACTATATCAGTACGAAAAGAATATTGGTTTATGTCGTCAAAATTTTGTACCTGATTTACCACTGTATATGTGTCCTTCAGAACTGAGTTGTTCTCTCTTTCATATTCGTCGAGATAAACGTATGATGCAAAAGAATCAACCTCTTGAGATTCTGTGGTAATTTTAGTTTCTACTGTATACCAACCTTCTTCATCTGCTTTAAATGCAAATTTATGATTTTTTTTTCTATCCCGTGTAATTTCAGCTTTAGCTCCAGAGGGGCCTTTTTTAAGGGTTAATTCATAAGTCAGCTTTTCGCCAATTGGTGAAAAAGAATTTGATAAATCAATAATTAACTCTTTATCTATCTGACCTATATAAAATTCATCATTTGTTAATGCTGAACTAATCGGGCGTGATAAATCTGGCTCTTCAAGTATATTAAACTTATCCGAGTATTCTCCAACTAATTCTCCATTCCAGTGACCAGATACTTCAAAATCATACTCTCCCGCTACATCAGGAAAGAAATAAAGCATTTCGTCATTAGATGTATAATCTTGATATGAACTTCCTTCAGGAGCTTTGGTTATTTTCCAACTATAACTAACTGATATTCCACCAAAAATATATTGTTTAATTTGGTAGCTAAAAGGTCTATTAACAACACCTTCATTTATATGAAGTTCAGGTCTTATATCTATTTCAATATTTCTATCACTCCAATCATTCACTTGAATGTTACTTGTAGTTTTGTGAATAGAGTTATCGCATTGTAACTCAAGTTCGAACGTATAAATCCCTGAACTATCTAATTTAGGTCCCAGAACATACTCCTCGTCAGTATCCAATAAATATTCATCTTTGAAGTAAATACTCTCTTCAGGCGCATCTATGAGTCTATAACTAAAAGCGATTGTGGTAGCATCAAAGCAATTATGGTTACTCGCATCTAGAAAATATTCAGCTTTGGGGTGGATATAATCTTGTTCTATCAACAAGTAGGAAAGTAAAGGAGGGTTGACAAAGATAGTGATTTTTACAGGTTCACTATCCTGTTCCCCGTCATTTACAGTAAGCGAAAAATTATACTCACCAGATACATCAGGAGTAAATTCAAAACTCTCTTCACTTGATTGAACACTACCCGTATCTGAATTTCCAGGGGCAGTTTGTAACGTCCAAATATAAATAAGTGAACTTCCTTCTTCATCAGAACTATTTTTTGCACTTAATGTAATAGTTTCACCAAGAGTTATTACTTGATCAGTTCCGGCATTAGCAATTGGAGCCACATTAGTTGGGGGTGGTGGTGTAGGTTGCTGATCATTGAGGTTCTCTATTGGAGGGGTATCTCCTCCCCCTGAACCACCACAAGCAGATAGCGCCAGCGACATACCGACAATTAATAAAATTTTTTTCATGATTAGTCCGTATTAATAATACCCAGCCTTATAATTATGGCTAGGCTATTCCATGTTAATTAGCTGAAGTAGTTTCGTTCGAAGTAGTATTACTTGCTACCACTGGGGCACCAAGATAACCCTCGGCATTAAATACCATTCCTGAATCTAGCCAAGGAGTAGTGTTTAATTTAGGGTAACCTTCATTAAATTTAACTTGAGCACCTGTTCTAGATTTTATTTCACGAACAATATCTAAAACCGTTTTTTCGGCCCACTCTTCAGGTGTTCCCATAATTGCATATGTGGTATTACGGATTGCGCTATATAGTCCACCTTCTTCTTTCGTATAGTTAGCATAAACATCTAAATGGTAGCCACCTTGGTATTCCCACATGCATAAGTTAAAACTCATGTTAAAAGCATTGTCTGCTTTTTTCGTTGCTTTTGCTGTCCAAATAGCGCCGTCACAGTCAACAGTTTTAAGTTGTGGTCCCATTTGGGATGCAGCAAATGCAGCAAAACCTGTGAGCTGACCTTGCATTTGTTTCATAGGGTTAACTGATTTATATCGGCCTGGCATTACAGGCTTTTCAGTATAGTTAGGAATAGGGTTTTGCTCATCGGCATTATTAACATTTCCACCAAGTCCATCCGAAGCAGCTTCAGTGACAGCGTAACGATCTGCATTCGTTTGAATATTAAATATCCGATAGAGCTCTACAGACTTTTTCTTTTCAGCTAATGTATTATTAACAGTTGAACAGCCTGAACCTAGTAATGAAACAGCAAGACTTGCGGTAATTAAATTAAGTTTATTCATAATCATCTCCTTGTTATTAAGATATTCTTTTACATTCCAGTAAAAAAATATTACGCAACTGCAAGCAATTTGTAACATTGTTAATTTATCTATTGAGTATAAAATAGAGTGTTAAATTATTGATTAATAATCTATTGTTCATTAATTAACTTATTCTTGGGTACTAATCGAACAACTAAGTTTTATAATAAATAATGCATCGATTCGTCTACCGATTTTAAATCGAGGTAAGCTGATAACCAAGGTGTATTGGTACAGTGACCCTTGTAGAAAAATACAGATTCAAATTAGATTTGAATAAGCCTAGATTTATTGGTGAAATAATTACAACGAACTTATCATTACCATATATATTTCGAATAATAATTCAGGAAAAGGCAAAATAGATCCTGTAGAGGTCGGTATATTGGGTGGTAAGCGCGAAATTCTCCCCAAAACTCCGATTTTTATTGGGTACAATTATCTTGTTAATTTAATATGAGGTAATTATGGCTCTTTTTGAGTTTATTTGAAGGCCTGTCAGACCTGGCAATAGACGCGATAAATAACTTCTCCCGTTGAAGCTAAATCTGTAACCACCTAGCGTCCGCTTTCGGTTCATATACCTGTCTTTAACAAGATTTCTGCTTTAGTCGGCTCAGCGAACCAAAGAGACAGTTTCATCAAAAATAAAATACTAAGATCCAAATTCGATGCCAAATGGACACCTGCTGCCACATTCGCGATATTTCGCTTATTTGTTTTTTTGTCCTCATGTAGACCGAAGACCTGATCTTCAGATACATAGGAAAATTATTAAGTGAGGATCTGGGTTCGCGCTTAAAGGAGACGTTCAGTTACGTCCACATCGAGGTGCACCTACCTAGAGCGGGCCAGACTTTACCTTCCGCATTGTTAGGCATCACGCGACCTCGCCTCTATCGAAACAAGTCAACTTCTAGGGAGTTAAATTGAATTTCAATGTTACTCTCACCTTCAACCAGGGGAATCTTGGTGCACAGAACCTCGACGATACCCGGATTTTGTTCGTGTCGCACCTTTGTTTTGGGGTGAGGGTAGTATATCAACCCAGGGTATCTCTGCTCTCGATAAGTGAGCCAACAGTCTGAAAAGGAAAAAGTTTCCGGCGGATGATTGTCAGTCCAATTAACATCGGGCAATGTTTTTGTGACAGGAGAGCCTGTGGCGGCATCCCGTACTAGGTCTATGCGCAATGGCGATATGTCAATATTGAGGGTAGCGGGATGATATGGGGATATGTCCACACCTTGCTCCCTAAAGTATTCGGTTTGTAGTTTGATGGTGCCAGCAGAGTAGTGTTCACTTTTTGATCCCGCAACTCCATGCCCCTTGGAAATCCTACCTGAAGCTTCGATCCACATGGGCTGTGCATTTTTCCACAACGTGTTGAATAAGTTATCGAAAAATTCGCTCTCAGTACCGGCTGAGCTGTTACAAGGAAAACCAATATGTAGATTTGAATGGCCAAACAGCCAAGGTTCAGGAGCAGCTTCCCCCCTTTGCTGATAAGTATACCAACTCAACCCTAGCACTTTACCATCTACGGCCACTCCTCGGACAGATGCCTGTTCTTTGTAAAATCGAATCTGTACGTCTTCAGGGTTTGGGTAGTCCCGCCAGCGCGGTTCAAGCAACCTCATTTTCTTTTTCTGGACATCAAGCTCCTCGGTGGCAGGGTGCTTAAGTAAAAGATCAACTTTCGCACCTCGCTTGAGGAGCAGTCTCATAAATGCATCAGATTTGTCACCGGAGTACTGGATAAACCTTGCTTTGTCCAAGGTCCTAGGAAGACAAGCCTCAAGAAGCTGTTCCAAGGCTTGGTCGTCTTCAAATGACAAGATTCCTGAGTCATTGGGCCTCACCCAAATCCAAAGCATGAAAAATGCGAGCACTGGCCCGGCCAATATTAAGCCAGAGACCAAACTTGGTAGGTTAGATGTGAAATCCAAAATGAGCACGTCTAGCGTGGTAAATATATTGGATAAGGCAGCTGTAGCTGTTATCAAAAGTGTCGCTATGGATAGGTACACCCAAACAACACCAAAACGCCTGGCTTTCACCAGTTCACTAAATTTATCAAGTTTTTCCAGTAGCTCTACTCCCATAACACCCTCCAGTTTATAGTTTCACTACAGCAACAAAACAAGTATATAACCAGAAAGTTGTTTTAGTAGGTTTTCCTGATAAATCGGTAAGATAGGATTTATACGAGAAATTATTATGTCCGGTATTAGCCACTCTTGCCATTGAACCATCAATTTTCTGTGTGCAGCTAACTGATCCCAAACTAGGCATTATCAAGGGGGAATTTTGCAAGGTGACTTTGACTATATTGTAGCAAAAGTGCTCATTAAAGCTTCGATACCAATAGGTCAGCTAAGCGAGCTTTGATGACGTAAAATTAAGACTAAAATAGTGCAAATCAAACATAAAAAAAGCCTATTTAGTTACTTGGATTTTTATTTTAGTAACACTCACGGTAACAACTTTTAGTACCTATCAATTAAAAGGTGACGTAATCAACCTGTTATGTGTTCAATTCAACTGCGGATACCACTGTTGAATCAATATTCTGGTAAAGTAAGCGGGAATTCAGTAACCTTTTTTACCACGCGTTGAAATGATTTTGCGGCAATGCGACTGTCGCAAAAGTGCCATTCGCAGACAGTGAGTTACGCTAAAACCTCGAGGGCTAAGTTATTCTCTCAACTTGTTTATTTTACTTTCTGCTATAAATTCACATTCAGAAAAATCTATAGCTAATAAGTTTGGAATAGTTGTGTATTCAGTAACACAATAATCTGTATTATATTCAGTTCGATATGCTATTGGTTCGGCTCCAATATACCAATTACCCTCGTACTTACTTAAACTAAGTTCATAAGTTTCAAATCTTATGTATCCATTTAAAGTGTGAGTATAGTGACCTAAAGCAGCTTCATTCGAGCCAAAATTCATCACAGATTCACCGTTTGAAATGAAAATATATTCAAAACTAAATTGTTTACTCTCACTTGGGGGGGCAGTAATTTTAAAGGCGGCATACTTTATTTGACCATCTCTATAGTCCTTAGTTTTTAGCAAAACATATTGCTCTGCCTTAATCTTGCTAATAAGGGGGGAATTATCTACACAACCAATACTTAGACATATAAGTCCAAGCATGAATAAAGTCTTCATATTTCGTTCTTTAAATTTGAATTTCATCTAAGCATCAACGACTGTTTATCGCTCGCAGCAGCCTGTGAGCTTTTGATTACATTACTTTAAATCGCTGAACGCTACAAGAGTTAAGGGTTGTTAGACATCAGCCAACAACCCTTAACAAAACGGAAGCTAGGGTTTCAAAGTTTCTAATGAATTTTTTAGTCTGTTTTGATCTACAGCGAACATTATTAAGCAAATTCCCTAGTGTGAAAGGCCTACAGGAACAGGTGAAAGTGACGTCCCTTAGCTCAACTGAAAACGGAATTGAAATGGAAAACTGATCGTCTATTAACTCATATCAACCATTGTTCAGAAGTGTTCTAAAGCAGTACAGCATTGTCCGTTATTCGTCTAGAGCGATGTTTCTGTGTCTCGAATGCGCATTCTAGTCACTAGTTTTCCGAATGAAATCGCATTGTTCTATTGTTGAGCTACAAACATGGAATATTTTCTTACATACCTTTTTTGCATTCTTAATAGGGAAAATTTAGTCTATTAATTAAAAAAGGGCTACTATGAAAATTATTAATTACTTAGTTTATATACTTTTGTTTGGGTGCTTCTTTTGCATACCCTCCATGGCAAGCGATAAGAGCATGTCGGGAACAATTGTCGTCGTAAACAAAAACGATAATACGGTTAATTTCATTGATCTTAAGAGTCGTAAAATTAAATTCACGCGTACAACTGGCAAGGGCCCTCACGAATTGGCGATGAGTGCGGATGGGCGCTTGGCTGTAGTCACTGATTATATTGGTGGTAATAGTTTAACTGTTTTTGATGTTCAACAAGCAAGAAAAGTAAAAACCATTGATTTATCTAATTACCCTAGGCCTCATGGGGTGTTGTTTTTAAAAGATCAGCGAAGAGTCGCTGTTTCTTCTGAAGGCTCGGATAGTGTGGTAATAGTCGATGTTACATCAGGCCAAATTGAAAAAGTGATCGGTACTAAACAGAAAGGCTCTCATATGGTGGCATTGCCTGAGTCTAGCGAGCGTGTATATACCACTAATATGGACTCTAATACGGTATCTGAATTAGACGTTCAATCTGGAACTTTACTACGAAAAATTTCTACGCCCGATGTACCGGAAGCGATCACGATCAACAAAGATGGATCAGAGCTTTGGGTGGGGAGCAATGAGGATGGTTTAGTAAGTGTATTTAATTTAATTAATGGCGGACTAATTAAGCAATGGAGAGGGTTTAGTTTTCCTTATAGGGTGTTACTAACACGCGATGAGCAGTTTGCCGTGATCCCTGATTATAAGAATAATACGCTCGATATTATTGATGTAAAGAATAAAAAGAAATTGCATCAAATAGATTTTTCTTGGAGAACGATACCTAATGGTGTGGTTTATCATCCAGATGATCGTACTTTGTTTATGTCTGCCTACGGTAAAGATAAGATTATTGTCATTGATATACCATCAGGTGAAACGTTATTTGAACTACCTACAGGTGATGGACCGGATGGAATAGGATATTCATCATTGGTTTTACAATAGCCTACTAGCTAAGTTTAGGGGGAAGAGGCTATCGTGAAAGCATATTTGGGTTGCTACTTGTATTGAAAATATAGCGACGACTCATTTTGCTTAAGCGTAGACTATATTATGATATAGCCTCTTTTACTGCCAACTTTCGCAATGAGCACATAGTGATTTTTTAAATCGGATACTACAAACGACTACTTTGGTGGCATAGTTGTCTGTAAGGATAAAGGCTTACCTACGTATTCTGCACTCCAAACAACCAACAATACTCTTAATGTTAATTCGGAAAATTTGCTGTTAGTGAAGTAAGCTATAACGGCAGCTATTCAGTAAAATGAAAGAATAATTAGATAAGGCTTGAACGGCTGTTGACCGCTCAAAGCCGCCATAGAGAAGCTTTAAATATACAATACATGATGTTATTGTAAAATAACAAGTTTTTAGTGAACTTCACCGACTAATTAGAACGAACTGAATTTGCCCCAAAAAGTGGAAATATGAATGAATCCCATAGCTCATAGATTTTCTACTTATTACAACTGTTATATCTTATGGAGGAGAATAAAATGAACGAGCATGAATATGCAGGCTTTTGGATTAGAACTGGTGCAGCAATTATCGATTCAATTTTAATGTTATTAATAATTGCCCCAATCCTAACTGCCATATACGGAACTGGTTATTGGACAAGTGAATCATCTGTTCAGGGGGGATGGGATGTCTTGTTTAATTATATACTTCCAGCAATTGCCGTTATTGTTTTCTGGCTTTATAAATCTGCAACTCCAGGGAAAATGGCTACTAAACTAACCATTGTCGATGCAAAGACTGGCGGAAAGCCTTCTACTGGACAATTTATCATACGCTACCTTGGGTATTATGTTTCAATGATACCTTTGTTTCTTGGGATTATCTGGGTAGGCATAGATAAACGCAAACAGGGATGGCATGACAAACTTGCGGGCACGGTTGTAATAATGAGTAATTTACCTTAGTCCGTTAAATTTGAGAATCAGCTATAGCAAGATGTTAACTGGCCTACTGCTTGTGGCTCCCTTGAGACCGTGAGCAATATAACGTAAGTAATCAAAAGTCCACGGGCAGTAAAGAGTGAACAGCAGGCCTTGTGTTTCTGTGAATTACTTCCCACATCTAACAAATTTTTGAGTGTTCTATAAATGAAATGTTCTGTATACATTGCAACAAGTGCCGATGGATATATCGCCACATCAGATGGTGGAGTGGATTGGCTTCATACCGCAGGTAACCTGGAGGCTGATATGGGTTCTGAAGATATGGGGTTTAAATCTTTCATCGATTCAGTTGATTGTATGATTATGGGTCGCAAGTGCATGGAAATGATTTCTAGTTTTGATTTAACACCTGAACAGTGGCCATACGGTGACATGCGTATTGTTGTATTAAGCAATACAATCAAAGAGCCGCCAGAAAACCTAAAAGATAAAGTTGAAATGTATTCTGGTGATATTTGCGAACTGATGAAGAGCTTAGAAAATCAGGGGTATCAGCATGCATACGTAGATGGTGGTGCTACGATAACATCATTTATTAACCTCAAATTGATAAATGAAATGATTATAACAAAAGCACCTATATTGTTAGGGGCGGGAATACCTCTTTTCGGTGAACTTAATCAAACGGTTAAACTCACAAACTCAAAGGCAGTAGCATTCCCTAATGACTTCACTCAAATCACACACTCTGTAGATTATTCATAGCTGTCGGTTTATGGCACTCTTTTGTCGATCAGAGGTTAAATGACGTTACGTTAGGGTTTGATCGATTTTACTAACTTAATACGCTAAAATAGTGGGCTATTATCTTAACTTTGAGCCCTTTATATTAATGACTATTGTCGCAACGCCAGCCAGTTTTACAGAACTTGGACTTATTCCACCCTTGTTAGCCCGATTAACCGAGCTGGAATATCAGCAGCCAACGCCTATTCAAGCGCAAGCTATTCCAAGTGTATTAGCTGGACGTGACTTAATTGCCGGGGCAAATACCGGTTCGGGTAAAACAGCCACCTTTGCACTGCCTATTTTGCAGCACTTACACGCTGAAAAATCATTGAGTAGCAAAAACAGTAAAGGTAATTATGTTACTGGACTGATTTTGGTGCCTACTCGTGAACTAGCCAAGCAAGTTGCTGACAGTATTAAATCTTATGCGGTGCATTTTAATGGTGCAATTAAAACAGTTGCTGTTTTTGGTGGTGTATCGGCGAATACTCAAATGCTCGCATTACGCGGTGGCACTGATATTTTGGTTGCAACCCCTGGTCGATTACTCGATTTAATTTCAAGTAATGCCATTAAGCTCGACAGGGTTAAAACATTAGTGCTTGATGAAGCCGATCGGATGTTAAGTTTAGGCTTTACTGACGAGCTCTCTGCGCTGTTAACATTATTGCCGTCGAGCAAACAAATTTTATTATTTTCAGCAACCTTTCCTGAGCAAGTACAGGCGTTAACCCAAGAATTACTCAACGATCCGGTTGAAATACAATTGCAAAGTAGCGACGCCAGCACCTTAGTACAGCGCGTTTTTACCGTTAATAAAGGGGAAAAAACAGCTTTGTTAGCGTACTTGATCCAACAACATCAATGGCGACAAGTACTTATTTTTGTTAATGCAAAAAACAGCTGTAATCATTTAGCTGAAAAACTCTCTAAACGTGGGATTGCTGCAGAAGTGTTTCATGGCGATAAAGGTCAAGGGGCTCGTAGTCGCGTGCTTGCAGGGTTTAAATCAGGTGAGATTGAAGTGTTAATTGCCACCGACATTGCAGCCCGTGGTTTAGATATTGAAAAACTGCCCGTGGTGATCAATTTTGACTTACCAAGAAGCCCATCAGACTACATGCACCGTATTGGTCGAAGTGGCCGTGCGGGTGAAGTGGGCTTAGCATTATCGCTTATCGATTATGAAGACTACCATCATTTTAAAGTGATCGAAAAAAAGAACAAGATCAGGTTAGAACGTGAAGAAATTGCAGGTTTTGAAGTCGATGAAGATATCAGTGATGCATTCTTAGCCGCGACTAAACCTGTGGCAAAGCCTGAAGGCAGTGGTAAGAAAAAACGTAAAAATAAAACTCCAGTGAATGCAGATATTTGGTCGGGATTTTCTGAGCCTGAATAAAGCCAAGCCTATATGCATCTAAAGCGGGACTATTAACTGACACTACTTAAAGTCCTAATAAAATGAAGTGCCCCCAAATAGTTAGACAAACATTGGGGGTCTTTTTATGTCCAAATATAGTCTTTTCAACTTTGGAGACTTTTACTAGGTGCTAATAAGCAGCCACCATAGGACTGTTTGGTACAAAAATAGCTAGGAACCCTCAAATTGGTCAGCAAATATTAGCCAGCCTGCCTTAGTTGAGTTAATTCGCAAATCTTTGATGGCTGTATATTCTTCTGAATAGTACCATTTTTGTGCTTGCTCTTTTGAGTCAAACTCGATGACGACTGTTACCTCTTTTGGATTACCTTCAACTATTTGGCTATCTATTGAAGCGACAAGTAAACGGCCTCAAAATTGAGTTGTTACTGCTGATGCTTTTTGAGGATAGTCAGCATAACCTTCTAGTTTAGTCGGGTCGATACTATAGTTTGTAATGACATAACATTTCATAATTATCTCTCTTCATGATTACCAAAATTAGTATTAATAATATACTTGGTCTTACCAAGATATTTCTGGCCCAGAAGGGACGATGCCATATGGATTGATATGTTTATGCGAAAAATAGTAATGCACTTTCATGTATTCTAAATCAATGGTTTCTCTGATTTTGGGAATGGCGACTAAATCCAGCATATATTTATATAGGTGCTCAAAAGATTTTAGTTGCTTCTTGTTTGCCTTAAAGTGCACTTCGTAGATAGCTTCAAAACGCACTAATGTTGGTAACAGAAATAAATCAGATAAGGTGATTTTTTCACCATGTAGGTATCGAGAATTTCCAAGTCTAGTGTTCAATTGCTCCAGTGCCTCAAATAGCACTTCACTGGCTGCATCATATGAAGACTGGTTAGTGGCAAATCCCACATGATAAACTTTTCTATTAACATGTTGGTGCAGCCAATCATTTAGGGATGTGATTTCACCTTTTAGATTATCGGGCACAAGCTCAATTGGATTCTTCGCTAGAGGCAACCAATTTGTGGCTAAATCCATTGCCATAGAAGATGAATCATCACTAACAATGGTATTTTTCTTCTTGTCCCACAGCACAGGCACAGTGACTCTGCCAGTGTAGTTCGAATTGGCTTTTTGATATAATTCCACCAAGCTGTGAGTGTCATTAATTTCATCTGGGTTTTCGCTATCAAATAACCAACCATCTTCATAGCGCTTTGCTGCAACAGATGACGTGGTAATCACATGGTCTAAGCCAAGTAAATTAATCACTAAATAAGGGCGGTGTGCAAACGGGCATGCATATGACATGTATAAGTGACATCTGTCAGCTTCTGCAACCTCTGGCAAGTGGAAGCTATCTTCTTCTGCTAGTTCATGTACATCTTTATTTGGATACCATATCCCTTTTTCTAAAACAGCCATAGGAACAACCTCACTAATTTATTTTAATTTGAAGTATTTACAAATTGCTTTAACTTGAACTAACTATAGCTGGCTTTATTTAGTGGATAAACATCGCTTCAGTGATATTATAATTTACTATAAGTAAACTATTGCATTCTTTTGTATTGTTGAGAGGCAAACATGGACAAATTAAGAGCTATCACTGTTTTTCGTCGTGTTATTGAATTGGGTAGCTTTAAAGCGGCTGCTGAAGATATGGGATTATCAAAGGCAGCTATCAGTAAAAATATCAATGAATTAGAGGACTACCTTAAAAGCCCTTTAATCAATCGCACTACCAGAAGAATGCACATCACTGACAATGGGCAACGCTATTACGATCATGTACGTACCATCTTGGATGACTTATCACATGCAGATTTATCTATCATTGAATCTTCACACCAACTCAGTGGCTTAATAAAAGTCAGTGTTCCTATGTCTATGGGAATCTTGAAATTAAACCCGGCAATATGTGAGTTTATGCAATTACATCCAGAAATTTCTATTGAAGTGATATTGAATGATCACTACGTAGATCTCGTAGAACAAGGTTTAGATGTTGCCATTCGTGGCGGAGGAGCGTTACAAAACTCTAGCCTCAAATCGCGAAAGCTGCTCGATATGAAACGTGTTCTATGCGCTTCTCCGAAGTATATTGAACAAGCCGGTGAGTTATTATCTCCAGACGACCTTAATCAACACAATTGTTTGATATATAGCCTATCATCATCTCCCAGACATTGGGTATTTCAGCAACATGATGAAAAGAAGGCAATCGATTTATTACCTGGCTCTTATGTGGTTAATAATGGTTTAGCGTTAAAACAGGCTATTATTTCAGGGCTTGGAATAACGCTTACACCTGAGATTTTTGTTGATAAAGAATTAAAATCAGGAGAATTGCTCAAGTTGTTACCTGAGTGGCAAACAGAATCACACGCACTTTATGCTATTTACCCTTATCACAAAGAGCAATCTCAAAAGGTGCGCACGTTTATTGATTTTCTAATCGACTACTTTGCTAAATAAAGTAGAGATCACTAGTCAGATAAATTAATCGCTTTTTTACTTCAAATGATCGAGGTGGCTAACGGCATCTCTTAATTTTTCATCTAGCTCTTCGTGTTTGAGTTTTTGCTTTTCACTATCAAAATTGTCAAAAAAGCTAGGGATCGACAAGCTGGCTTTAACTACTCCATCAAAGTAAGGGGCAGATTGAACCGCAGTCGCCAAGACACTTGAAGCGCCCATAGAGCCAGGAGAGGTAGCTAATAATACCATTGATTTCTTTTGGTAAACCTTTGGTTCAATACGCGAGCACCAATCAAAAATATTTTTATAAGCTACCGTGTAAGAGCCATTGTGTTCAGCAAAAGAAATAATAATGCCATCACTTTGTGCTATTTTTTCTATAAACGCTTTGGCTAGTTTGGGGTGACCCAATTCTTCTTCTTTGTCTTGCCCGTATAAGGGTAACTCATAATCATTTAGGTCTATTATTTCAACGTCTACTTTAGTTAATAAACTAGCGGCATACTCAGCTAATTGTTTATTAATAGACTTAGAGTGATTCGTTGCAGCAAAGGCAATAACTTTCATAGCATGCTCCTAATACGCATTTAAAATGAAAAGATAAGAAATAGTTATCACTAAATTGTAGCTGCACTATTGTAGTTATAAAGTTTTCTCGCTTTTTAGTGCTATTATTGAAATTGGTTTAGGTGAACCTTTAACTTCTCTATTATGTAACTGTAAAGTTATCGTCGCTGCAATGGATAGAAACATACCCGGATAGATAGCGTTGGGGAGAGTTTTCTCCTCAATTAACATTGTTAACAAAGCGACAAACACAGGACTTAAATAGATATAGGCCATAACTCTGGCAGGCCCTAATATTACCGTGGTTTTTTGAATGATAAAGGTAGAAGCAAGAGTCGCAAATAAAGCTAAATATGCCATGTGAAATAATAAATTCTTGTTCAGTAAATGCCATTGAAGTGGTTGTTCAAAAACAAAGAGTGCCAACAACATCCAAAATGCACCGCCTAGCAAGGTACAAAACACAACAACAATCATTTCATCTCCGCGGTAAAGTAACTTCATTGAAATAGAGAAACAAACCATTGAAACACAACCAAGTAGAAACAGTGCGTCGCCATTATTTAGAGAGAAAGCGAACAGCGCATTCAAATCACCTCTAAATATTACCCAGCATGTCCCCGCAATACCTAATAGGTATATAAGAAACATGTTTTTTGTGATTTTCTCTTTAAAAACAAAAAGGCTAAAAACGGCTGTCATAAAAGGCACCAGCGTATATAAGGTGCCAGTATTTAGAGCACTTGTTGTCTTTAACGCTTCAAACATGCAAATAAAAAAGATGGAAAAAAACAGACTCATCACTAGGCTTCTTGGCAATGCTTTACTAATTGCTTTTCTATTTTTTTCCTTCAATAAAATAAAGGGCGATAACACGAACGCTGCAATAGCAAACCGTAATAGTGTCAGCGAAAATGGATTAATAACACCTGACAACTTGGCCGATGATAGAAATGAGCCTGCAACTAAGAGAGTCACCAGTAATGATAGGAAATGGTATCTTAAGTTTTTCATAAGCAACCTTCTTTATATTTTGGTAATCGAACTGCTCACAAAGGAGCTTGATATATTCTTGAGGGGTAAATGTATATACATTCAGGTTGTGAATAAACATCACTTCAGTGGCTTTATAATCAACTGACAGTGAACTGTTTTAATTTAGAAGAGGTATCTAACTAGCCTATTACCTGTTGATGACCAATATTTTGGTTCAAACGCGATAGCACTCTTAATATGAATGTTTCTTATTTATTATTCTTTGGTTCGATTTTAGTTTTTTTGTTTACTGGAAGTAGACAGTAAGTTCACTGAGTTGATGTTTTTCTACTATTCTTTGTACCGTAGACTTAGCTTCGTTAATCAAGTTTAGACAGATGAAAATATTGAAATCTACCTGAGGAGAATGAGTCATGAAAAAATTACTTAATCTAGCGTTTATAACCGTATTATCCACTGTATCGGCAACTCAAAGTGTTGCAAATACAATTTCAACAGAAGGTCAGTTAACGCTTTCCTATAGCGATGGCAGAAAAGCAACAACGGGCGTAGACAAGATAAATACGGTATTAAAATCTGCTGGAGTACGCGTCAGTACCTTACCGTTGCCAAAAGAAGCCACACCAATACTTGAAGCATCAAAAACACGAGCAATTACTGAAGCTGAAAGCAAAAAGCTAATCTCTCTTTTCTCATTACACCGTGGACAATTTCTTGAGCAAATTGAACAGGCAGGCCGTAAACCTGAGATGCATAGAGGTGGTTTTTTATCAACCTCTGAAGTTGGCGTAGCACCGTACCCAAAAGTTTATGACATGAAAGCAATGACGCCAGAAGTGAAGGCATTTCTACAAGATAAATTTGGCAAACTTCATGTAAATAGCTCTGAAAGTGGCGTTGGCATTGATGAGGTTATGACCATTGTTTCCGGAGGCCCTTGGACTTGGTTTTTCTTACTACCAGACAATGTAATCGGTAAATTAACATTAGGTCACGTAAGCATTGGTGGACAAGCATGGCGCATTAGTTATCCTGGCTTAGTACCACATGGCGGCTATTTGGATTCAGAATACGGACTTGTAGTAGCTTACGCACATGGCCCTAAAAACTTCGTAATGCGATATGAAGATCCAAGTGTTCAAGGTGCAGATTTACTGGGAACTAACTCATGGATTGATTTTACGGGTAAGACGCCAAAGTTGTTAGACTAATGCTTATTAGTCGTTAAATGATAGCAATTTGAAACGACGTAATTGTTCAATTTAGGCACTGATTTTGAAAAGAGTCAGTGCCTAATTCAATGTTATTTCTACCCAATAATTTTTCTGCAATGTAGTAAAAATTAATATTATACGTAAGAGGTGTTATGTCTGTCATTGTCGGCAGAGTTGTAGCTTAATATTATCTTCTGCTTTTGGCAAACTTATAAATAGCTCTTAGTATTCTCATAGCCAAATTAGCATACGAAAGGTTGTGAGTTGCTAACAATTGATTGAGACGGATAGCAATTATATCTTTAGTGATATCTACAATGCGCTTATTTTTCCAATCACTAAGCACTCCATTTAAATACACTTCATAATGCCGATAGTTTCATTTCCTTGTGGAGCAATTCAATTATATGCATTTACACTACTCTAGACAGGCAAGTGTTCATTAAAATAAAGCGTTTGCAATTGGTTAGTGCAGACGTTTGCAGAAGAAAGTGGTTAAGTTAGTAGATTATTACTGTGTAGATAGGGAGAAGATGGTGCTCGCTGCGGGACTCGAACCTGCGACACCTTGCATGTCATGCAAGTACTCTAACCAACTGAGCTAAGCGAGCGTATCTTTTAATTGCGCGTTGAATGAATCAACGGCGCTATGTTATCCAGATGCGTAAATTGTTGCAAGTGCTTTTATGCACTAAGGACAATAAAATTAACCAACTGATTAATTCTTAAGCGATATTTTGTTGAATCGCTTGCGATCCTTTCGGTAAAATACCTAAGTCAGCACGTTTTTGAATTACTTTTAAACGCCATGCTAAGAAAATTGCTGCTGTGGTTAAGCCTGATATAAAGCCTATCCAAAAACCTGCAGGGCCCATTTGTGGCACTAGCCAATCGGTAAGTCCAAGAATAAGACCAAACGATAAGCCAACTACCCAATATGAAACAAAGGTAATGTATAAAATTGATTTAGTATCTTTATAGCCACGAAGTGCTCCAGCAGAAATTACTTGAATAAAATCTGAAAATTGGAATAGGGCGGCTAAGAACATCAGTTGTACGGCAAGCGCAATAACTTCTGACTCGTTCGTGTAAATCATGGCGATTTGTTCTCTAAATACGATAGTTATTGAAGCTGTACAAATAGCGATGATGAATCCAAGTACCATTGAATTTGCGCACATCTCTTTTGCTTGCTGCAGCTTGTTTTCACCAACTGCAGTACCTACCTTGATTGTTACCGCTAATGCAATTGACAAAGGCACCATGAATACCAAACCTGAAAAATTTAATGCAATTTGGTGGCTGGCAACTATTTGCGCACCAAATGGCGCTAATATAATAGCGACAACGGCAAATAATGACACTTCAAACAGTAGTGAAAGTGCGATAGGAACACCAAGTGCTAAAATAGTTTTTATTTCTTTTAAGTCAGGCAGGGATATAGCGTCAAACAGCTTGATTTGGGCAAGCTTTTTCGATGCTAATACATAAATAAGCATACCAATAAACATTGTCCAATAAACAATGGCTGTTGCTATACCGCAACCTGCACCGCCAAGCTCTGGGGCGCCAAATTCACCATAGATAAAGACATAATTGGCCGGGATGTTAATAATTAAACCGATAATAGAAATTATCATTGTTGGTTTGGTAAAACTAAACCCTTCAGCAAAATTCCTTAGTACTAGATATAAACAATACCCCGGACCACCCCAGACGATATAACTAAGGTATTCGATCATTAGGCGCTTTAATTCAGGCTCTAACTCAACGTGCTGTTCAACAGCAGGCACACCCGCATAAAAGCCGATGATTGTAAGGATTGATAAAGCTAATGCAATCCATGCTGTTTGAATGGTGGAGTGGGCTGCTTTATGTGATTGCTTAGAACCAGCAAACTGAGAAACAATGGCACTTAAGGCCATCACCACACCCGATATTGTTAAAATAATTGGTAACCAAATAGAGCTAGCAACTGCAACCGCTGCTAAATCGGTTGCGCTTACTCGACCTGCCATAACAGTATCTGCAAAACTCATTAAAGTTTGGATCAGCTGAGCAATTAAAATCGGGTAAGCCAATTTTAATAGATCTTTTGTATCGGTAAAAAATTTGTCTAGAGTCATACGAGTAAAGATCGGATAATGGAAAAAATTAAGATGTTAGAGATGATATATGTTTACAGGAATTGTGCAATCAACCGGCCAAGTTAAATCAATAAAAGTTGCAAATAATTTTAAACAGGTCGAAGTACTAGTGCCATTATCGTTAATTGATAATTTGGAAACTGGCGCAAGTGTTGCAAACAATGGTGTGTGTTTAACTGCAGTAGGTTTCAGCAAAGTTGGTGACAAAAGTGCACTTATTAGCTTCGATGTTATTGATGAAACGTTACGCGTTACTAATCTTGATTCGCTTGTAATCGGCAGTTTAGTTAACGTTGAGCGTTCTATGAAGGTCGGCGATGAAATCGGCGGTCATATTGTCTCTGGTCACATTCATACCATGGCAACATTAATAGAACGAGTCGACACAACGGACAATTGCCAACTAAAATTTGTAATAAACAGTTCTTGGAAGAAGTATATTTTTGCCAAAGGTTTTATTGCCGTGAATGGCGCAAGCTTAACATTAGGAGACGTAAGAACTTTAGGTAATGATGACTGTGAATTTAATTTACATCTGATCCCTGAAACGTTAGAACGCACTAATTTATCGGTATTGAAAATAGGCAATAAAGTAAATATTGAAGTTGATCAGCAAACTATGACAATAGTTGATTCAATTGAACGTATCATGGATGAACGATTAAATTCTGAGTAATTAGCTTTCTGAAATTCAACTCAGCTAACTTAATAAGTTAACTCGGCATCAGTTTTGACTATCAATATATAGGTAGGGGGCTCGAATGTTAGAGTAAACATTAATAATGGTCTCCCCCGTTTAACTGTAATTACTACTTTAATCAAAATACATCTATGCTCAATACAGAGGAGACATCATATTAGAGTCTAACAAATTAGGTTAGGCTAATATTACGATCATTAACGTTAATGTAACTATTGTTATTACGGCGAACTTTCCTTGCTTGTGTGTAGTAATAGAATTATTGGCTTTTTTCTCAGCACAATATTCTTGTGATAATGGGAAGTCGTTCAATGGAGTATAATTATCTTCGCACTTACGCTTCACTTCAACAGTTGTCATGTTTAATGTTCCTACAGTTTTAAAGATTAAAAATTTGGATTGATTACAGGGCGTCTTTTGTCATGTAATCTAAATAAGTTGGTCAAATTATAACCTTTGCAAAAGTTAATACTGTGTTAATTTGTGTTGACCTGTAACTCAACGTAACCATACCGCATAGTGAAATGAACATTTCTTTGCAGCGCCCATTTGATGCGAATGTTGTATGTTAAAAAATTTAAATATTTTATATTTTCATTATGTGGAACCCACACTTATCAATATGGACTAGGTACTTATATTCATCAAATTGGCATGTAATTATCTTGCCCAAGTTATGAATAAGTTGGAAGTTTAGATAAATATAAAGCAACCGTCGGTTAAGAATGTAACTAAAGCTCTATGTATTGAAGGGGGAATCAGGGGAATTATTTTATTTATTATAGGACCATGGCAGGCCTGCTTGCATGCAAGGGCCCCGGTAGCGATTCTTTCTATTTGGTATCCCTATATACGTGCAAGTTAATGTATTTTCTTTAATAAACTAACTCGTCATCGGCATCAACCATCAACTGAATTTTTTGATTGTAATCATCAATATGCATATTCATATGAATATCGTTACAACAGGCTGGACAAGATTCGTAGTAATTTTGGTCGCCTTGGGTGGTATCTATAGTGATATGTAAATGGTGCGCACAGTGCGGACATTCAATAGTTTTACGGCTTACATCTTGGGGCATAATTGCCTCCTGATAGTCTCTCTGTTGTTACTGTTAGTTCCTATAGTCTAGTATGGCTGTTATTGAATATTTTGCCTTGTTTTTGAGCATGGAATACGGGTTTTTTACAAACTAATTTGTAACCAAAGAAGTAAGTATTTGTATTTGCTATATAAAGGTATTTAGAGGTTTTGTTATTTGTTAATTGGCTTTAATTTTCTCAACTTATTAAAGCTGTTTTCCAACGACGTTAAGGCAAATTCATTACTTAACCAAGCGGGCAGGCTGCCAGCTGGATCAAAGCTGCCTCTATAGGTTACTTTAATATTGTTGTTATCTAACTTTTGAGCTTGCCAAATAACGTTAACTTTTTTTACGCGGGTTCTATTTTTGTTTTCAGGTAAATATTCATTGTATCCAGTGATATTTATTTGCAATAAGTCAGGTGTTTTTTCAATGACTTTTGACTTTACTAGCATTTCTCTAGATTGCACAGGACCAAAACTTTCAAACAAGGTTAATACCACAGCAGAGCCATCATCTAAGGTGGTAAGTAACTCACTTGAAATAACTTTGTCTAGCCACATGGGGGCAAATTCAGGGTTGGTTAGAATAGTAAAAAAATCATCAATGTTGCCGCCAATTTTAATTGAAGCGTTTATTTCGGTAAATTTTGAATTTTCAAGTTTTTGATATTCAATTAAAAAGTCTTTTTTTTGTAAATAGGTATGCCATTTAGCCTGACTTTGCTGGCTAAATATCAATACAAAAACGATAAAAAAAACATGTATGCTTTTTAACTTCAATTAAGCACTCCAAATTAACGTGTTATGAAGTAGAACAAAGATTGCAAAATAGGGCATTTTCACCTATATTGCTGCTTTTCTAAGAATGTTTATATTCTTACATACTTTCAACACATTGTACCAGTTGTAAAAATCAATATGTACAAGGTGTATTTTTAATTTAATACAAGTGACATTACGTAGGTGTCACCACTGTTGAGGAAATATTGTGCCAGTAATTACTCTCCCTGACGGCAGTCAGCGTAGCTTTGAAGAATCCGTTTCTGTAATGCAAGTAGCTTTAGATATAGGTCCTGGTTTGGCAAAAGCCACCATTGCCGGTCGTATCAATGGCAATTTAGTCGATGCTTGTGAGTTAATCACCGAAGATTCTACATTGCAGTTAATCACCAACAAAGACGCCGAAGGTTTAGAGATCATTCGCCATTCTTGTGCGCATTTATTAGGTCACGCAATTAAGCAATTATACCCTAATGTTAAAATGGCTATTGGCCCGACTATTGAAAACGGCTTTTACTATGACATCGATTTAGACGAAAAACTAAATGACGATGACTTAGAGAAACTTTCAAAACGTATGACAGAGCTGGCTCGTACGGGTTATGAAGTTGTTAAGAAAACTGGCTCTTGGCAAGATGCGTATGATGCATTTACCGAGCGCGGTGAAACTTACAAATTAGAAATCCTTGATGAAAACATCGACGTAACCGATACCCCTGCGCTATACCATCATCAAGAATACGTTGATATGTGTAGAGGCCCACATGTACCTAGCATGCGCCATTGTCATCACTTTAAACTGATGAACGTTGCTGGTGCATATTGGCGCGGTAACTCTGACAATAAAATGTTGCAACGTATATACGGTACAGCTTGGGCAGATAAAAAGCAGCTTAAAGCTTACATTCAACGTTTAGCTGAAGCTGAAAAGCGTGATCACCGCAAAATTGGTAAAACATTAGATTTATTCCACTGGCAAGAAGAAGCACCGGGCATGGTGTTTTGGCATAACGATGGTTGGACTATTTATACTGAGCTAGAAAAGTTTGTTCGTGAAAAACTTCATGAATATGATTACGACGAAGTTAAAGCGCCAATGATGATGGACAGAAGCCTTTGGGAAAAGTCAGGCCACTGGGATAAATACGCAGATGCGATGTTTACTACCGAGTCTGAAAAGCGTGAATACGCGATTAAACCAATGAACTGCCCAGGCCACGTCCAAATATTTAACCAAGGGTTAAAATCGTACCGTGACTTACCACTTCGCATAGCTGAGTTTGGTTGTTGTCATCGTAACGAACCATCGGGTTCATTACATGGCTTAATGCGCGTGCGCGGTTTTACCCAAGATGATGCCCATATTTTCTGTACTGAAGATCAAGTACAAGCGGAAGTAACCAAGTGTATTGATATGGTATACGATGTTTACGGCTCATTTGGCTTTGAAGACATCGTGGTTAAATTATCTACACGTCCAGAAAACCGCATAGGCTCAGATGATGTTTGGGATAAAGCTGAACAAGGTTTAGCAAAAGCATTAACTGATGCCAATATTCAATTTGAATATTTACCAGGTGAAGGTGCTTTCTATGGCCCTAAAATTGAGTTCACTCTAATGGACTGTTTAGGTCGCGCTTGGCAGTGTGGTACCGTACAATTAGACTTTGCTTTACCTGAGCGTTTAGGCGCAACTTATGTAGGTGAAGACAACGAAAGATACACGCCGGTGATGATCCATAGAGCAATTTTAGGTTCGTTAGAACGTTTTATTGGTATTTTGATTGAAGAATTTACCGGTAAGTTCCCAACGTGGTTATCACCGATTCAGGTTACGGTGATGAATATTACTGATAAACATGGCGAATATTGTAGTCAAGTTGTAAAAAAATTGAAAGAAAGTGGCTTTAGAGCGAAAGTAGACTTGCGTAATGAGAAGATAGGCTTTAAAATCCGCGAGCATACTTTGAAACGTGTTCCTTATTTGCTCGTAGTGGGTGATCAGGAAATGGAAGCAGGCGAAATTGCTGTTAGAACACGTTCAGGTGAAGATTTAGGAAAATTGTCTGTGGATGATTTCATCGCTAAACTTAGCGAAGAAGTGAAAACACGGGCGTAATAATTAGTTCTCTAGGAGGAACAGGCTATTAAAGGTGGTCAAAGAGGCGGTCAAAAAGAACCGCAACATAAACTGAATGAATTAATCACAGCTGAAGAAATTCGTTTAGTTGGTCTGGAAGGCGAGCCATTAGGCATTGTTTCATTAAATGAAGCATTAGATGCTGCTGATACAGCGGGTGTTGATCTTGTAGAGATCAGCCCAACGGCCAAACCACCAGTTTGTCGTGTAATGGATTACGGTAAGTTCTTATACGAGAAGTCGAAAGAACTTAAAGAACAACGTAAGAAGCAAAAACAGATCCAGGTTAAGGAAATTAAATTCCGTCCTGGCACTGATGAAGGCGATTATCAGGTTAAATTACGTAACCTGAGACGCTTTTTAGAAGGTGGCGACAAGGCTAAGGTTACATTGCGTTTCCGTGGCCGAGAAATGGCCCATCAAGAGTTAGGTATAGACCTTTTAAATCGTGTTAAAAAAGATTTAGAAGACCTGGCTGTTTGTGAGTCTTTCCCTCGTAGAGTGGAAGGCAGACAAATGATAATGGTGCTTGCCCCAATCAAAAGATAATTTTTGGTCTTTAAAGTAATTAGGCCTTTTGTGAAAACTTAAGGCTTTTTTCACCATCGTTATCTTTTTATCAAACTTTTGCAGTTTGATAAACTAACCGGTAGCTGAGGCTCAACAAGTGGTATCTTTTTAAGAAACCCGCCCCTAGTTACTTAATATTTGGCATTAACGTGGAGTTTTCCCATGCCTAAAATGAAGTCAAACAAAGGTGCTGCAAAGCGCTTTAAAAAAACCGCTTCTGGTGGTTTTAAATTTAAACAAGCCGGTCTTCGTCACATCTTAACTAAGAGACGTACCAAAGTTAAGCGTCATTTACGTGCAAAAAGTATGGTTGCTAAGTCTGATATTAAATCAGTTGTAGCAATGTTACCTTACGCTTAATCATAGGAGATATAGACAATGGCTAGAGTAAAACGCGGTGTTCAAGCACGCGCACGTCACAAAAAAGTTCTTAAGCAAGCGAAAGGTTATTACGGAGCACGTTCACGTGTTTATCGTGTTGCTTTCCAAGCTGTAACCAAAGCAGGTCAATACGCTTACCGCGATCGTCGTCAACGTAAACGTCAATTCCGTCAACTTTGGATTGCTCGTATTAACGCGGCAGCTCGTCAAAATGGTTTATCTTACAGCCGTTTCATTTGTGGTCTTAAAAACGCTTCAATTGAAATCGATCGTAAGATCCTAGCTGACATCGCAGTATACGATAAAGCGGCTTTCTCTGTTCTAGTACAAAAAGCACAAGCTTCTTTGTAATTTTACAGAAAAAACTTTTGAAAAGGACGCCTCGGCGTCCTTTTCTCTTTCTTAACAAAGAAAAATACTATATAAATAATACCCTCAAAAATTTAAATTGCGTAAGTGTTTTTAAATGGACCGCAGAGTTAACGGCCAACCATTTCGAACGGATAAACATTTCGAGCGAATAACCATTTCCTGAACTTGTTTCAGGATCTAAAGAATATTTAGGCAATCTCCTTAGTACTTAGTTCTTTAACAAAGCACGTAATTACTAAACGATTTTTGAAACTGACCCTGGCCATCCTGAACTTATTTCAGGATCTAATTATGCCGGGCTTATAACTGATAAAATATTTCGAGAAAACAAACATGACAATTGCTAATAAAGTTTTAGCTGTAAACAACGATTTACCAATTAGAACAGATAAGCCAGTACACAGTGGTAAAGTAAGAAGCGTATATTGGTTAACAGCCGATGATTCTCGTCGTTTAATCAAAGAGAAGGGTTATAATGTCGCTGCAGACACGCCATTAGCAATTATGGTAATTAGTGATCGTATCTCTGCTTTTGACTGTATATGGCATGGTGAAGGCGGTATGAAGGGCGTTCCTGGTAAAGGCGCTGCACTAAACGCTATTTCAAACCATTGGTTCAAGTTATTTAAAGACAATGGTTTAGCTGATAGCCATATTCTTGACATTCCACACCCCTTTGTATGGATAGTACAAAAGGCCAAACCGGTAATGATTGAAGCAATCTGTCGTCAATACATTACAGGCTCAATGTGGCGCTCTTACGTTAAAGGCGAACGCGAATTTTGTGGTATCCAACTACCTGAAGGCTTAGAAAAAGACACTAAATTACCTGAGCTTTTACAAACGCCTTCAACCAAAGGCATTTTAGAAGGCATTCCGGGTGTACCAGCACAAGATGATGTAAACATCACTCGTAAGAACATTGAAGATAACTTTGCAGCGTTTAACTTTAAAGCTGCAGCTGATATCACGCTTTATGAAAAACTGCTCAAAGAGGGTTTTGACTTAATCAGTGGTGAGCTGGCTAAGCTTGATCAAATATTTATTGATACTAAATTTGAATTTGGTTACGTAACTGACGCATCAGGTAATGACAAACTAATTTACATGGATGAAGTAGGTACACCGGATTCATCACGGATTTGGGATGGCAGCGAATATCGCAATGGTAAAGTAGTTGAGAACTCGAAAGAAGGTTTCCGCCAATTACTTCTCAACCACTTTCCAGACTCAGATATTCTTTTAAATAAGGATCGTATGAGTGAGCGTGAAGCATTAGCACGCGACAATGCTTTACCTGAATCTGTATTAATGGCTGTGTCAGATACCTACACCGGCATTGCAGAAAAAATTACTGGTGAGAAGGTTGTTATTTCTGATGATCCAAAGGCGGAAGTGGTTGAAATTCTGCGCAATGAATATAATTTGATTGATTAAGCTATATTCATCGCAAACAAAAAGAGCTTCTATTGAAGCTCTTTTTTTTGAAATTTTTAATGTATAAGCTTGTAGCCTAATCCCTTAAATACTGGTTATATTTACCGACAACTTTAGTAATTGCCCGGGTTGTAGGTATTTACTGCGCTTTAAATTATTCCATTTTTCAATATCAGCAATTCTAACATTAAACTTATTTGCAATGCGCGCTAATGAATCGCCCGAGCGTACCTTGTAATTAATGTTACGCATAATATTACTGCTGGTCGAAGCCGTTTGTGATGCTTTGCCCGGAGCTGCCTTACCAGTCCATATTGTTAGTTTTTGCCCTAGACGCAACATGTCTCTTGGCGCCATAGCATTCCATTTAGCGATACTTTTTTCAGAAACTTTGTATTTACGGCCAATGTCCCAAAGCGTGTCACCTCTTGTTACTGTATGAGTAATTTTATTACCACTACCTTTTCTGGTAAGTTTAGATACACGAATTTCTTCATAAGATTTATAACGATCAAGTGATTGTGTTGCTGTTGGGATCAAAAGGTACTTACCAGCTCTAATACTATTATTTTTTAGGCTGTTCGCTTCTTTAACAACTGTGATAGTTGTATTAAAGCGGTTGGCAATAACACTTAAACTGTCGCCTTCACGTATTTTATAACGTTGCCAAGATAACCGGTCTTTTTCCTCAAGCTTGCTTAAGCCAAGTTTAAATTGATCAACTTTATTATTAGGAATCAATAATTGATGAGGACCATTCGGCGCAGTTGCCCAGCGGTTAAAGCCAGGGTTTAAGGCGTGTAGCTCGTCTATAGTTAAACCCGATAAATCAGCAGCTAAGGCTAAGTCTAATTGTGAACCTATATCTATAGAGCTGATCACCGGTTGATTATCAATGGCGTATAGAGTGATGCCAAAATCACTAGGGCGCTTTACTAAATCAGCTAAAGCCAATAGTTTTGGCACATAGTCCCGAGTTTCTTTTGGTAATTTTAAATTCCAAAAGTCAGTTGGCTTACCTTTGCGAGCGTTATCTTTAACTGCTCTGGCAACCCGACCTTCACCTGAATTATAGGCTGCTAATGCTAATAACCAGTCGCCATCAAATCGTTTGTTTAAATAACGTAAAAACTTTATTGCCGCTTGAGTTGATGCCGCAACATCGCGGCGACCGTCATACCACCAGTCTTGTTTTAAGCCAAATTGTTTACCTGTACCAGATAAAAATTGCCACATACCTGAGGCACTGCCATGTGAATAAGCAAATGGGTCGTAGGCACTTTCTACAATAGGTAATAGCACCAATTCCATCGGCATATTATGCTTTTCCAGTTCTTCGACAATATGATGAATGAACGGCTCTGAGCGTTTAGCTACTCGGTCTAAATAGCTCTGATGTTTAGCATACCAATTACGTTGTGCGATCACTTTGCTATTTTGTGGAATGTCAAAATGAAGCTGACTACGAACTCTATCCCAAACATTATCTGAAATAGTCAATTTATCTTTATCGGTAAGAGTTATTTCAACATCATCTTTAGGGTGAATAACTTGTGCCGTTTCATCAGCAAGTAACGCTTCATAGATATCTATTGTGTGGGCTGTATTAGCGGGTAATTCATTACTACTCACAACATTTTGCGGATTGAAGTTTTGACAGCCAACCAACATGGTTAGCGATAAAGGTAATATAATTTTCTTCATGAATGCTCTTTTGTTTTCATTAATAACGCGTATTTACTACTAAGTCAGGTAAATTATAATTATGTTTGAATGCAGCGTTATTTTTTATTTATTTTATTTTATTTAAGTTTAGTACAGTTAAAAGTTATCTTTTAATGTTCTGATCATAGCAAAAACATCGACAGCAGATTGTAATTTTTGCTCACTTTTTTGTTGTGCAGTATTTATCACTTCTTCGCCGTTACTGCGTAAAAAAGGGTTTATCTGTTTTTCCAAGCCAATTGAGGTAGGGATAGTAGATATATTTTGCTCTCTTAGTGTTACTACTTTGTTAAAGTAGTGGTTCAGTTGACCATTGTTTGGCTCGATAGTTCGAGCAAAGTTTAAATTTGCTAAGGTGTACTCATGTGCGCAATAAGCTTTAGTTGAATCGGGCAGTGCTGCTAACTTAGATAACGAGTTGTGCATTTGCGCGGCAGTACCTTCAAATAAACGACCGCACCCCCCTGAAAATAATGTGTCTCCACAAAATAATATATCATCACTGTAATATGCGATATGACCAGAAGTATGACCGGGAAGGTCAATAATAGAAAAGTTAAGGCTATTATCGAATAATGACACCCGATCACCTTCAACTAATTTAACATCAAGGTATTTAATGTTTTCAGAAGCGGGACCATAAATTGTTAATGGCCAGCCTTGTTGTTTAGCAAAATCAATAAGGGCAGGTAAGCCACCTACATGATCATGATGATGATGAGTGATCAATATAGAAGTTAATGTTAAATTATTTTTCTTTATAAATTCAATACATACGCTAGCATCGCCAGGATCGACTAAACTACAGTTTGTACTTGCGTGGTTGGTGATACACCATATATAGTTATCTGAAAATGCATTAATTGCAGTAACTTGAGTCATAATCATTCCATCTTGAACTTTAACTAAGTATAACTGGTGTTTAATGATATTAGAATTGTCTAGCTTGTATTTATCTCGTCATTAAGGATATTTATTTTAATGAAACCGGCATTAGCGTTTGACAGCCCGAAAAAACCAAAACAATGGCGTGATTTACCAAATGGCGAGTTAATTGTGCAATGTATTGAACAAAATTTAATGCCATGGTGGCCAAGGTTCTTTGGTTATCATTTGCTTAAACTGGGTATTTTAAGTGGTGCAGTAAATTCAGAACAATCGATGATTAAGCATCAGGTGATTGTTGGTGAAGCAAATGCTAATGCGCAAGTAGTAGCTGAAATAGATGACTTACCGTTTTTAGAACACAGTGTTGATGCATGCTTACTTACCCAGAGCCTGGAGTTTGCAGTCGATCCACATCATATACTTAGAGAAGCCGACAGGGTACTGATCCCAAATGGTCATTTAATCATCTCCGGCTTTAATCCAATAAGCCTTGCCGGTTTAAATCAGTTGATTCCATTTCGGCGTCAAGAGCTACCCTGGCGAGGTCGATTCTTCACCCCTATGCGAGTCAAAGATTGGTTAAACCTTTTAGGTTATGAAGTAATTGAAGATAGGCGTTTTCTTTATTCAACCCTTCATTCAGTAATAAACCCGGAAAACTGGTGGCATAAACTTTGGCAAAAATTTGCCAAAAATTATCTGCCTTCCTTTGGTTCTGTGTATTTAATTATCGCCAAAAAGCGCGTTCACCCGCTAACGCCAATAAGACCTAAATGGCAAATAAGACCTAAATTTAACCCTGTTAAAGTCACCACGTTTGGTCCTAGTAACTTTAAACCGGATTCTTTTGAACCTAGCAAACCACGAGAATAAAATATAATTCATGGAGCAGCAGTCGTTATTTCTTTGTTTAGATTTTGGCAGTCAATCGGTTAGAACCGCAATTATTAACAGTGCAGGCACGGTGATAGTTGCCGAGCAATTGTTAAATTCTAACTATTTAGAGCCAGAGCAAGGACAGGTTGAACAAACACCACAATGGTTTTATCAACAGTGTGCTATTTGTTGCCAAAATTTGCTAGAGCAAGCAAAAATTAAAGAAGTAGACTTAACTGCGCTTTGTGGAATAGGGATCACCACTATGCGTAATACCATCATTAACCTAAATATTGACGGTGTGCCCCTGCGTAATGCTATTGTTTGGAGTGATAAACGTAAAGCGCGCATAACCCCTAAACTGCCTTGGTATTGGCGCTTTGTTTTTACCCTTGTCAGTATTATTAAACCAGTAAACAAAACCATTAAAGAACTACAGCAGAGCGCATTTATAAACTATATTGCTGAATATGAACCCAAGGTGTGGCAGCAGACTGAACATTTGTTATTGTTATCTGGTTATTTGCATTTTAAATTTACCAATAAATTAGTTGATAGCAGCGCCAATATCATTAGTCATCTACCTTTTGATTTTAAACATGGGCAATGGCGTAAAAGTAATTCCTGGCAATTTAATGCCATAGCGGTCAAGCCAAACTGGCTACCTAAACTTGTCGTACCCGGAACTGAAATAGGGCAATTAAGCCAAGCTTGTCAACACGATTTTAAATTACCCAAAACATTACCTGTAATTGCTATGGCAGCTGATAAAGCTTGTGAAATACTAGGTTCGGGCTGTTATAAGTCGGGACAATTACATATAAGCTTAGGAACTGCTGTTAGCATTACAATGCTAAGTAGAAAATTTAAAGGTCCTAAAGTTCTTTATCCTGCCTACCCATCATTAATAAATGGCTTGTATATTACCGAAGTAATGCTGCCTTTTGGGCTTTCCTTACTCACAGAGTTTATTAATAAAAATAAAGCACAGTTAGACTTTTTAAGTTTGAACAAAGTAAAGCACCATTGTGTTGAACAACTGATAGAAGTATATGTAGAGGCGAATAACATAAAAAGTGATGGGCTTGTGTTTGATATGGAGCGTATAACCGATGTTAAACATCTGTCGTTAGGCTTTATTGGCTTAGGCCAACATAGTGTATTTCAGCAATATGTTGCTATCATGGAAGCAATCACTTTAGGCATTAATCAATCAATATCGCGTTTGGTAAAACGAATGCAGCAATCGGTGAGTAGTGTAGTAGTGTCAGGTGGCGGTGCTAATTCTGATCGGCTTTTACAGGCCATTGCTAATAAATCTAAAATAACCGTGTTAAAATCAACCGCTATTGAGGCAGGTATTCTAGGGGTAGCAATTAAACTCGCATTAAGCCAAAACGTATATGGCAGCCATGAACAAGCGATAAACGCTATGCTCAAACCACCGATAACAATTAAGCCAAATAATTAGTATTTACCCACCTGAATTCAGGTTAACTACATTCAATGATAGAATTGAATGGATTTATCAAATTTAATAAAAGAAATATTATGCAAAGACTCCAATTTCAACAATTACTTAACGATCTTCTGCAACCTGACAGGATCAAAGATTACTGTCCTAATGGTTTGCAAGTACAAGGTAATGACAAAATTTCTAAAATAATTACCGGGGTAACAGCTTCACAAGCTTTATTAGATGCAGCAGTAGCAAAAGGTGCTGATACCATCATTGTTCATCATGGTTATTTTTGGAAAAATGAAGAGTATTGTTTAACGGGAATGAAATACAACCGTATTAAAACCTTGCTTGATAACAACATTAATTTGTTTGCTTATCATTTGCCGTTAGACATTCATGAAGAGCTGGGGAACAACGTTCAACTTGCCAAATTACTGAATATTAATGTTACTGGACCTTTAGAGTTAGGAAATCCCGTGTCGGTGAGTATTCAAGGAGAGTTGCAGCAAGAAACAACCGGTGAAGAATTAAATGCGTTGATTTCATCTAAATTGAATCGTCAGTCGTTGCATATTTCCGCAGGCTCTAATAAACCAATTAAAACAGTTGCTTGGTGTACAGGTGGTGGCCAAGGATATATAGAGTTAGCAGCGCAGCAGGGCATTGATGCATTTATTACCGGTGAAGTATCTGAACAAACCACTCATGTTGCCAAGGAAATGGATATTCATTTTTTTGCTGCCGGACATCATGCTACTGAACGTTATGGCGCTAAGGCATTAGCTGAATATTTAGCGGCTAGTCATAATTTTGATGTAGAATTTGTCGATATCGACAATCCTGTTTAGGTTTAAATCTAGAAACGAGAAACGAGAAACGAGAAACGAGAAACGAAGAGCGATATTCCCCCTTAACTTGTGAAGTTCTACAGCTAGTGCATTTTAATCCACTGCTCTAGCTGGAGGGATCAATATTTACAGTCTTGTCCTGCTTGCTCCCTTTATTTTGGTAATTTAGTGGAAAGCATTGCTGCTGTTGCGACAAATAGTGTTGAGATCCATAAACACATTTGCAGGCCATAGTTTTGGTATACCCAACCTGATAATACCGTACCTAATAGTCTACCCATGGCATTGGCCATATAATAAAAACCCACATCCAGAGATACCCCATCTTTGCTAGCAAAGCTTACAATTAAATAGCTGTGTAATGATGAGTTAATCGCAAATATAGCGCCGAATACTAAAAGGCCAGCTATAACTGCTATTTTGATTTGATAGTCAAAATGCAGTGCAACAGCAATAATCATCGGAATAATGGCTAAATAACAAGCCCACTTTAACGCAGTTTGACCGGAAGGAACTTTACCTTGCTTTTTCCCGGTAAAATGTGGTGCTACTGATTGCACAACCCCATAACCAATGACCCAGCAAGCCATAAAACCGCCAACCCACCAGTGATCCCAGGCAAAAGTGACGGCTAGAAATACTGGCAAGGCGACAACAAACCAAACATCACGAGCACCAAATAAAAATAACCGCGCAGCTGAGAGAATATTGATCGCCGGACTTTTAGAAAATAAGTCTTTAAATTTAGGTTTATTTTGCGCTTTACCTAGATCTTGTTTTAGTGCGTACAAACTAAATAACCAGACCAGGGTAAGCAGTACCAGCATAATGACAATAGCACCGCGAAATTCAAACAAGGTCAATAACAAGCCACCTAAAAAGAAACCAACTCCTTTTAAGGTGTTTTTTGAACCGGTTAAAATGGCTACCCATTGATACAGCTTACTTTCTGCATCATCAGGTACCAATAGTTTAATCGAACTTTTGGCACTCATTTTGTTCAAATCTTTGGCAATACCTGATAAAGCTTGGGCCACCATAACATAAACGATAGTCAGTAATTCTGCCGGTACCGTAAGCATGAAAAGCGCAATTATCTGTATGCCCAAGCCAATATTCATGGTTTTATTGAGACCAAGCCTAGCGCCGAGCCAGCCACCAATTAAGTTGGTGATCACGCCGAATATTTCATAAAACAAAAACAGCATGGCAATATTAAGCGGGCTGTACCCCAATTGATGAAAATACAACACCACCAACATGCGCAGGGCGCCATCGGTTAAAGTAAAAGCCCAGTAATTACCGGTAATAACCAAGTACTGTTTTATTTGCGGTGAAATTTTGTCACATAGCTGACTGAAAGAGCGCAAATTAATTATTCCTGATCTTGCATACCAACTATACGAGCTAATTCAGCGGTTCTATTTGCATAACCCCATTCATTGTCATACCAGACATAAAGCTTCACTTGAGTAGAGTTAACTACCATGGTTGAAAGTGCATCAATAATACTTGAGCGTGGATCTGTTTTATAATCGATTGATACTAAAGGACGTTCTTCAAAGCCCATAATACCGTTTAGCTCATTTTCTGCGGCAGCTTTAAATAAGTTGTTAACTTCTTCAACCGTAGTGCCTCGTTCTACTTCAAACACACAATCGGTAATAGAAGCATTTGCTAGCGGAACACGAATAGCATGCCCATTTAGCTTACCTGACAATTCAGGAAAAATGTGGGTGATTGCGGTAGCTGAGCCGGTAGTTGTGGGAATTAAACTCATGCCACAAGCACGAGCACGGCGAAGATCTTTGTGGGGGGCATCTAAAATTGTTTGGGTATTGGTAATGTCATGAATGGTGGTCATTGAACCGTGCTTAATACCGATTTTTTCATGTAGAACTTTTACTACTGGCGCTAAACAATTAGTAGTACATGAAGCTGCGGTAACAATAGGGTGCAGCTCTTTTTCATAAAGATGCTCATTCACGCCTAATACGATATTTAGTACGCCATCTTCTTTCACCGGTGCGGTAACAACTACTCGTTTTACCCCTTGTTTTAAATATGGTTGTAATAAAGCTTTGGTTTTAATTTTACCGGATGCCTCTATTACAACATCACAATCTGACCAGTTGGTATCTTCTATCGCACTGTTTTGAGAACATGTAATAGTATTTCCATTGATCAACATATTGTTGTCTTGATGGGTCGCTTCATGATGCCAACGGCCGTGAACTGAGTCGAACGTCATTAAATGCGCAAGCGTTTTTGCATCTCCTGCTGGGTCATTAATGTGAACAATTTCAACTTCAGCCATATCAAATGCAGCGCGCATTGATAATCGGCCCATTCGGCCAAAACCATTAATACCAATTTTAATTGTCATGTTATTTCCTAAATGTTTTTGAAGTTAATCACAGCAGCTTTTTAAGCGTTCGGGTCGATCGCCCATTGCAATTAAGTTGTTTAAATTAAGTTGTAAAAATTCTGAGTTAGCTGATGAGGTTTGATTGATAATTTGTTTTGCCCAATCCGGTAAGTGGGGATTTATTCGGTAATAAACCCATTGACTCTGTTTTCTGTCAACCAATATCCCAGACTTTTTAAGCTGGGCCAAATGGCGGGATATTTTAGGCTGACTATCTTCCAGAGCAACCATTAATTCGCATACACATAGCTCTTCTTCTAAGTTAATTAGCATCAAGCTTTTGATACGGGTTTCATCTGCAAGGCTCTTAAATAGTTGGGTAGGAGTCATTTTAATCACTCATCTTTAATATCTGAAAATCATTATATATGAAATTTCATATGTAGAAAGCAATAAATAAAATTGTTTACATAAAAGCTTTAAAAGGCTCGTCAACTGGCGTGTTAGCCAAGTGGTTGGTGTAATTACTCATTATTTTTTGTGAGATCCCCAAAACTATCTCTAACAGTTGCTGTTTACCATAACCAGCGTCGAAAAAGTTCTCTAATTCAATTGTAGATAACTCGCCACGATTTCTAACCATAGCTAATGTCGTAATTCGCAAAGTCTCAAGTTTGTTATTATCTAATGGCGTGCTATTAAGCAACGAGGCTATTATCGCTTTATCAACTTCCATCATATGAGCAATCGCAGTATGGGCCGGAATACAATAATGACAATTATGCTCAATATTTATGGTTTGCCAAACAACAGTTAACTCTTCATTGTTAAAGGAAGTACTTTGAAACAAATTATGGGCTTGCTGATAGCTGTTAAGTAATTGCGGACATTCGGCCATTACTGCATGTAAGTTTGGCAGCATACCAAATGATTTAATTGAATTTTCAAGTAGAGGCTTAGCATCAGTTGGTGCAGTATCAAGGCTATAAAGAGTAAACTTGAGCATAATAATCTCCAATAAACTAAGTGATAATTTAAGTTTAATAGATAAACCTTATTAATGTTAACGAACATTAAATAAGCAATATTCCACAGAGCTAGTAACCATTCTAAAAAATAGAATGGTTACTGAAATTTTTTCCGCTTTTATTTAATTAAATGGAACGTACAATAGCGATAATTGAAAATTGAGATGTAAATATAAATGACTAAACAAACAATTAATTCATACGGTTCAATCAGCAAACTTTTACATTGGTTAAGTGCACTAACCATTATAGGGTTATTTGCTTTAGGATTTTGGATGGTTGAACTTACTTATTACAGCAGTTGGTATAAAACTGCGCCGCATTGGCATAAAAGTATTGGTATTATATTGCTATTTGCTACAGCGATAAGAATGGTTTACAAAGTAAAACAACCAAAAGTTTTAGCTATTGCGAATCATTCAAAGCTAGTAAAAAAAGCTTCATCATTGACTCATAAATTACTCTACTTGATGTTGATAGTATTAATGATCAGCGGCTACTTAATTTCTACAGCTGATGAAAGAGCAATAGATGTATTTAATTGGTTCTCAATACCTAGTTTAGGCGAACTGTTTAATAATCAAGAAGATATCTCTGGATTAATACATAAATATTTAGCCTATAGCTTAATAGCCTTGGTAGTTGTTCATGCCGGTGCTGCAATTAAACACCATGTTATCGATAAAGATGACACCTTAAAAAGAATGACCTCAAAATAAATTAACTTGAAACACAGAATAGGAACACGAATGAACAAATTATTAATATCTACAGCATTACTCGGTTTAGTTGCTGTTATGCCAGCAAAAGCTGCAGATTATGTTGTTGATTATCAAGGAGCGCATGCTTCTGTTAACTTTAAAGTAAAGCATTTAGGATATAGCTGGTTAACGGGCCGTTTTAACAAGTTTGAAGGCACATTTAGCTATGATGAAAGCAATATTGCTGCGTCAAAAGTAACCATTAAAATTGATACCGCATCAGTTGATTCTAACCATGCAGAGCGTGATAAACATTTAAAATCGGGTGATTTTTTAGATGTAAGTAAATTTTCTACTGCCACGTTTGAAAGTACGAAAGTTGCAGATAAGGGTAATGGCAAGTTGGCAATTACCGGTAACTTTACTCTACAGGGTATAACCAAAGAGCTTGTTATCGATACAGTAAAAATTGGTGAAGGGGACGACCCATGGGGTGGTTACCGTTTAGGGTTTAGTGGCACAACGTCGATCAAAATGAGTGATTTTGGTTATAAGTCAGATTTTGGTGAGATCTTATTTGACTTACACATTGAAGGCGTACGCCAGTAAAATTAATGAGGGTCAGAGTCAAGTTATTCACTAATAGAAAAACTTGACTCTGACCCTACTTTTAGCCTTTAAGCCACTGCCAAATTAACCCTAAAGTTTCATACCAACTTGTCGTACTTTTATTTAATTGGTTCGGGTCAGGAAAGTAGGTTTGCCAACGTTTATTGCCACTAAAATCTTTTACAAAAAATCCAGTAGGTGCGGCAATTGGCTTCACACCTTGATTTTCAAAGTAAGCCATAGAGCGGGGCATATGGTTGGCATTAGTGATTAATGCAAAGTTTTTATCAATTAATAAAGGCGAAATGTAAAGCGCTTCATCTTCAGTATCTTTAGGACGAGTTTCGGTGATGATATTATTGCTATCAAACCCTAGCTCTATTGCGGCTTGTTTAACTTTTTCCGCGTTTGAGCTAACATCATAAATAGCTGCACCTGAGGTGATAATAATAGCTTCAGGGTGTAAATTTGCAATTCGTAAGCCTTCTGTTAGACGTTGTAAAGAGCAAATATTTAATTCTTGTGTTGCGGCAAGACTTGCATCACTTGTATGACTACAGCCTAATATAACGATATAATCGAGCTTCTCCGCTATAGGACTGTAAACTGGGAATTGTTGTTCTAAATTTACAATCAACCGATTTGCAACCGGCATAGCAGAAAGCAATAGTAAGGCAAGTGTTGCTATACTGAGCAAACCTTTGGCTAGCACCGGTCGGTGTTTCAATAAAAACAAACCAATAAACAAGGTAACAATTATTATTGGTAGCGGCATAAGTAGTTCGCCAATAAGCTTTTTTAAGGTAAATAAATCCACAACAGCATCCCTTTGAAATATACTCGCACTATATCTAATCAACTCAATCAATTCCAATAAAGTGTTAGTTTTACCGATTTTTTTGTAAAAAGTAATTTAACATTAAATAAATAGACGTTTTATAAATATCGCAGTTGATTTTGTTGTTTAATTACTGTTTAATAGCGCCGTTGATTTAGAGTTATTGCTCAAAACCTAACTTTAAACAACACCAGAAGAGGTTGCATTAGCCAGGTAAATAATCTTAGGAACCACATTCCAACGACGATTATTGAGGGGGACTAATGCCGAGAATGCTTATTTTAGTGGTAAATAACATTCGGTCATATAGGTTGAATCCTTGTGACTGTCACCAAAGTGGTGGAGGGCTTCTGGCTGAAAAATTCAAGATTTCAAATCTTTTTCTTATCAGTCATGCTCTTCCTTATATTTTTTTGTAATGTTAAATTAGCCATTACAAGTTAGGGAGAATATCCAATGTCAAATATCGCGTTAAACGTTGCCAAGTTCGGTGGAACAAGTGTTGCTGATCACGAGGCTATGCTTCGCTGTGCCCAAATTATAAAATCTCAACCCGAAACCCGCGTTGTGGTCGTGTCTGCAAGTGCCGGCGTTACCAATCATTTGGTAACGTTATCGCAAAAGGTGTTAACCAGCGAAGAGCGAAGCACGATTATTGAAGATATCCGCGTAATTCAATATAACATTACCCAGCATTTATCAGCTGAAGCTAATTTAAATAATCAAATAGATGAAGTACTTAAATCTCTAACTGAATTAGCTAAACAGCAAGACACACTGCAAACAGCGAAAACTGGTGATGCTATTTTGGCTTGTGGTGAGCGTATGAGCTCTATCGTATTTGCCGAGGTATTACGCAGTATTAATGTTGCAGGTGTTGCCTTTGATGTTCGCGATGTGATGCAAACCAATAGTTTGTACGGCAAAGCCGTGGTTGATATTGAAGCACTAGCAACTAACTGTGCACAGAGTTTAACACCTTTACTTACAAAGCAAGTGATTGTCACTCAAGGCTTTATTGGCAAAGATGGTTTAGGAAATACAACGACTTTAGGCCGTGGTGGTTCAGACTATTCAGCCGCATTAATTGCAGAAGCTATTGGCGCAACAGGCTTGTCTATATGGACGGATGTGGTCGGCATATTTACTACCGATCCTCGTATTGCCAGTTCAGCTCGAGCTATTCCTGAAATTAGTTTTGGCGAAGCGGCAGAAATGGCAACTTTCGGCGCTAAAATATTACACCCTGCAACCCTTATTCCTGCAATGCGCAGCTCCATCCCGGTTTTTGTTGGGTCAAGTCGGGAGCCTGAAGCGGGAGGCACGCAAATTATGCAAGAAGTAGCATCTAAACCGACATATCGTTCAATTGCACTTCGCCGTGAACAAACACTGGTAACAGTAAAAAGCCCGGCGATGTTACATGCAAGTGGTTTCTTGGCACAGGTGTTTGGCATTTTAGCGAAACATGAACTGAGTGTTGATTTAATTACCACCTCTGAAATCTCAGTTGCACTTACCTTTGATAACCCTACAGGGTCAACACAAGCATTGATTAATCAAGCTGTTGTTGAAGAGTTAGAACAACTTTGTGAAGTTACTGTCGAGCATGAGTTATGTTTAATCGCTATTGTGGGTAATGGTTTAGATGCATCGAGTGGTCTAGGCAGCAGTATCTTCAATAATATCGAAGATATAAATATACGCATGATTTGTCATGGCGCAAGTTCGAATAATTTATGTTTCTTAGTGAATGAAGCTGACGGCAATAATGTAGTCGAGACGCTGCATGATAAGTTATTTGTATAAGTTCGTGAAACGAGAAACGATATTTTCGATGAGAGTTCAGTTTAAAACCTAATTGCAGAAGTTAAGTCGTCCATGAATTTAAAAAGCCAATATCTATCGATATTGGCTTTTTTATTTTTAATATAAATTGCTTTGGTTATTTGATTGGGTAAACATATTTAAGCCAGGCCATCATTCTAAGTAAAATTTTACGTACCATAGACACGTGTAGGATGTCGTGTTTATGATTGATCACTACTGCTTGTCCTTGTACGCCTAATGGCAGGTTATAGTCGGATAAATCTTCATCAAGTTCAATGATGCCAATAACAAAGCCACCTTTACTGATCACACTGGCCGGTATTAGCGTGCCAAACGCTTGAATTTGACCTTCTGCCATCGCCGGTAATATTGAAACGAACTTACCTGTAAACACTTTACCTGGCACAGCATCGAGAATGACTTCAGCGGCTAAGCCATCTTCTAAACGGCGCAAAGAGTTTTGAAAGAACAATGCGGCTATCTTACGCTTTTCTGTTGGAATAAAACTCATTACCGGAGCTAGCGGTAAAGATGTCGCTCGTGTACCGGGCCTAATGCCTACTTGAGTCGGCATACCATCAACGGGTGCTTTTATAAACGTTCGATCATAATCTAATTGCGCTTTATCTCTAACTGCTTGAAGCTGTGCTACTTGTGTATTTTCACCAAGAATTTTGGATTCAGTTACCAAGCGTAAACGACGTTCTTCAGATTTAGCTGTGGTTAATGTCGCTTCTGCAGATAAGTAGAAATTAAGTTTATTATCTAGTTCTTGTTGTGTAAAAGGTGAATTCACGCCTGCTTTTTCATGGCCATCTTTAACCCTGTCATAACTAGCTTTAGTTCTATCTCTTTCAGCTTGTGCTTTTTTAACTTGTGAAATAGCGGCAACAAGTGATTCATCTTTTTGTAAAACCGCATTTTTCGATTCTGCCAGGGCTGCTTCAGCTTGCTTTAAAGCTATCGTCTGTTGAGTATTTTCAAGGGTGAATAACACCGTGCCTTTTTTTACTTCAACATTAGGTACTACTTCTACCGTAGCCACGGTTCCGGTAACTTGCGGAACAATAGGAATGGTGACAAATATCTCTTTCGCATATTTAGCATAAGGATGGTTGTAATTCATTATTAATAACAGCGCAGAGAGAATGGCTATCCCGCCTAGAACAGCCGTTGGTACTGTCCATTTATTAAGCGGCAATTTAAATATTTTGAATATGGCAATACAAATAGCGGTATAGGTTAAGATGATAATTAAGTCCATTTTAGCCTTCCTTATTTATTTGTTGTTTTAGATTAGAAACTTCTTCTTTTAATGAGGAAAGTTGTTTGCTTAAATTATCAATGTCATCTGAAGAATCAACATTTTTCACATGTAATTGGGTTTTATTTAAGCTTGCCCAAATCCATAAAAATGGCCAAATTGCGCCTAATGTAAACAAGCTTATCCAACCAGCTACGTGAATGGCTTCTTTTTGCGGGTGATTGCGATGTACCGCTATTTCATAAGGAATATCATGAATAACAATAATCCCATAGAAAAGAAAGATAATGACAAAAAAGACGAGAAATAGTGCAAAGTACTCGAGCATAGGTAAGTTCCTAAATTAACTAATAATTTTATTAATTTAAGCCTAGTATGCCTGAGTAGAAATAGCCAAAAGTATTACTCAAAATTTACAAGCAGTGGCGTATATCAGTGGGTTAAATAACACTGTATTGAAGACAACAATATAAGGTTAACTTTTGAATATTAATCGTGCTGTTCAATATGAAAGCAACTCTTTTACATGGTTTTCTATTTTTTCAGGCTTATCAATGCTACCAAAACGCTTTATTACTTTACCTTCGCGATTTATTAAAAACTTGGTGAAATTCCATTTGATAGTTTTGCTACCCAATATACCTTTAGCCTGATCTGTGAGGTAGTTATATAGTGGATCAGCGTTTTCGCCATTTACCTCTATTTTGGCGAATAAATCAAAACTAATATTAAAGTTTAAATCACAAAAATCTTTTATCTCATTATCATCGCCTTGTTCTTGCTTACCAAATTGATTACAAGGAAAGGCTAAAACTTCAAAGCCCTGGTCTTGGTATTTTTTATAAAGTTCTTCGATGCCGGCGTATTGTGGGGTAAAGCCACAAGCGCTGGCGGTATTAACTATGAGTAGTACTTTATTTTGATAGTTTAATAATGGAATGATCTCGCCAACATTATTAAGCACTGAAAAATCATATAAATTTGTCATCAATTTGCCTGTATAAGTCTTTTTATTTTAGATCTATAACATTACACTAACATCATTAAGTAACTAATCGAGAATTAATATGAAAAACGTTGCCTTTATCGGGTTAGGAGTTATGGGCTATCCCATGGCTGGCCATTTGGCCAAAGCAGGTTACCAAGTTACGGTTTATAACCGCACTACGGCTAAAGCTATACAGTGGGCACACGATTTTGAAAACTCGTTTGCTAAAACGCCTAAAGAAGCCGTAGAAGGTGCCGATATAGTATTTGCTTGTGTTGGTAATGACGATGACGTTCGGCAAGTGTCTTATGGCGATGATGGTCTTTTTGCTGGCCTTAAAACGGGCGCAATCTTTGTTGATCATACTACAGCTTCTGCTGAGTTAGCCCGTGAACTAAATGATGTCGCGACAAAGCAAGGTAACTACTTTATTGATGCGCCTGTGTCTGGTGGCCAGGCAGGTGCTGAAAACGGCCAGCTTACGGTGATGTGTGGCGGTGATGAAACGATATTTTCCCAAGTTCAGTCAGTAATGGATGCCTACGCTAAGTTTAGTCAGCTGATGGGACCTGTGGGCAAAGGCCAAATTGCTAAAATGGCCAATCAAATTTGTATTGCCGGTCTTGTACAAGGGTTAAGTGAAGCATTTAACTTTGCTGAAAGGGCCGGACTTGATGCTGATAAATTGGTCGAAACCATTTCTAAAGGTGCTGCTGGTTCATGGCAGATGGAAAACCGATATAAAACCATGTTCGCCGGCGAATATGACTTTGGTTTTGCTGTTGACTGGATGCGTAAAGATTTAGCTATAGCGTTTTCTGAAGCTGATAAGTATGGTGCTGAATTGCCTGTGACCAAAATGGTTGATGGTTTTTATGAGCAAGTGCAACAGCAGGGTGGTAGTAGGTATGACACATCTAGCTTAATTTCATTGCTTAAAGATAAATAAGCTTATTTATTTCACCCTTTAAAACAACAAAGCCACTTAATAAAAGTGGCTTTGATTTTAAAAAGTCATTACTTATAACTCTACTTGGTAAAACTTAGCTCATTATTACCTTTTTCTACCGATAGTAACTGTAAATTAGTAAAAACCATATCGTTTGGTGCATCTGGTATATCATCTGAACAGGTTAACGCTAAAGTATGATCACCTGCCGCCACAAAACCAATTTCATAACTACCGTCAGATTGAACCTCGGTTTTTACTTGCGTCGATGCTAAAGGCTCTATGCCTTCACCTATGTACAAACCTTGTTCGTTATAATGCATATCACCTAATAGAGCCGCATCTGATTCACTCCCTGTGTATAAGTAGACAAATGTAGGAGTTAAAATTCCGCCTTCATCTTTACATAAAAGAGATTCAGCTACAGTGCCTGCAATGTGCCCGGCTTCGTTGTTATCAATTAAACGAACACCATTGGGTTTTAAGTGCCAAGCAGCACCTTCTTTATTTGGAATGTTCATACTTTTACGTAAATCAAACTCAAGAGTGAAGTTCGCATCGCCACCTTGAGTAACGGTGAATTTACTAAATTTCAGTTCTTGTGACGGAACTTCAATAAGTACTTTTTCATCTATACCATCACCATCTTCATCGGTCATTACATATGAACCACTATAATCAGGTACAGCAACACGCATTTGGTATTCACCTGGTTCAATATCAATAGTTTCGGATATTTCAATTGAAGTAGAGCCTTGTGCATCAAGAAGATTAATAGCAAGGTTTTCTGTAATTGGCATTTCATCTTGGTCTAAGCATTCATCTAAACCAACATCATTTGGTTTTAATGGTAAAACTGTTTCTACCCCTTCATTTTTTAGTGTTATTTCACTGAAACACACAACAACTTTAGAGGCATTATCAACAGGAGCATCTGACACACTTAAATTAAAAGCAACAGGGTCATTGTTTGATGAGTCATCATCACAGGCGATTAGAAAGAAAGAAGAAGATATTATTAGTGCTAAAGCTGATTTATTAAATTTATTCAAAATGATGATTCCTGTTTATGTAATGAACATTCATAACTGACATAATGATACATGGTTTGTAAAAATAAGTTGATAAAGGTTTGTGGGGTTACTGTTATAAATCGTAATAACGCCTAAAAATTAGGCGCCTATGTTGTTAATAAGTTTATGTGGTGTTAATTGTTAACCCTGCACGTAGTCATACAATGCTTTTAACACCGACATTTTCTGTTTGTCTTCCTCATACTGATGAGCAAAATTTTCAATTTCAATCATATATTCATCAATTGTTAAGCCATTAGCATTACTGGTTAGTTTGTCTTGGCAGTATTGTTGCCATTTCTGTTGTTCTTCTACTGACAAGGTCATTGGATAGTTTCGCGCTCTGTATCTAAACAGTAGAGTATCTAATCTCGGATCGCTAAAATTAAATGGGTAGGTAGCAAGTTGCTCAGGTGGTAACTTTTTCAGCATATCCATTTTATCTTTATCTGCATAACTAAAGAAACCGCCGCTATACAATGCATGCTCAGCATCATCTTTAGACTCGCCGTAATCTTTGCTAAATACCAATGCTAACTTATCTTTAACCGCTTCTGCATTTTCTTTTAAAATTTTCCAATTTTTTAAGCATTGCTCACGATCTATACCAATTAGCGCTGCTCGTTCTGGTGTTAGTGTTTTAGCCGGCGCTACAATAGGGCACTTGTTAATGTGCACTTGTTTAACCGGAATTGGTAATTGACCTAATTCTTTTAGTTCATCATGCCGAGTATATAAACGCTCTTTTATGGTGTCACTATCAAGTTCTAATATCGGCGAAATATCTTTTGATAAATCAATACAGCTGATGGCATTTTTATTCGTCGGATCGACATCCATTGGCATATACCAACTGGTATTACGTTGCTCGGGACTAATTTTTGATGAGGTGTGTAAAAATGGCGTCATCTCAAATAAATTGATATGTTTGGTTACTTCCTGTTTGCTGCGAATGTTAAACACAAAATTGTATAGTTTAGGTTGTTTTTCTTTGATTAATTTAGCTAAGGCAATTGTTGCATAAACATCACTCATAGCATCATGAGCCGCTTCATGACTAATACCATTTTCAGCAGTTAATAGCTCTAACCTGAAGCTTACGCGGCCTTCATCATTAACTGGCCAATTAATACCTTCAGGAGCTAATGCATAGCACAAACGCGCCATATCAATAATATCCCAACGGCTATTACCATTTTTATATTCACGCTCGTAAGGATCATAAAAGTTACGGTAAAATAAATATCGACTTACTTCATCATCAAAGCGCACTGAGTTATAACCCGCAACACAAGTATTTGGTACTGAAAATAAACTGTGAATGCGTGCCGCAAATTCAGCTTCAGTTAGCCCTTCACGTTGAGTTTTTTGTGGGGTAATCCCCGTAACTAATGCCGCGCCTGGATTTGGTAAGTAATCAACGGCTGGCTGACAGTAAAACATTTCAGGCTCGCCAATAATGTTTAAATCAAGGTCTGTTCTAATGCCTGCAAACTGTGAAGGTTTATCAAGTTTTGGAGATACACCCCAAGTTTCATAATCGTGCCAGAAGATACTTGCGGTTTCGTTATTATTCATCTGAGTCCGTATTTGTTTTTTTTATCGAAAATCAACGCTTAATTATCGCTTTAGATGCAAAGGTAAGCAACAAAGAATTAAGTTTGATCGAAACTCTGGTATAAAATTAACTTAAGCAAGAATTAAAGTAAGTGAATAAAGGCTGTATCTAGATCAAGATTTAGACTGAAGATTGTCCATTAAATCAGAGCACTTATTTTTTTTACCCTGATTCACTAGATTAAGCACCCGATTAAATATCGATAGCTCCATTTTTTCCAGGGGTTGTTGCCACAGCCATAACATAGATGCCAGGGTGAAAAATATATCCGAAGAGCTCATTGTGGTGTTTAAAAAACCGATAACGATTAACAAGGTGATGGTTATTTTCATTAGTGTTCTAATACGTGCAAAGATTACTTGTTGGTCAATATCAAACCGCATTCTGGATGTGTCTGATTTTTCATCTTTTGTTAGAACATTCATGTCGAAGCCTCTGATTAATGCCTGATGTTGCCGACTGGTATTCACCGAAATTGGTTTTGTAATAGCAACCTCAAACGTTTGAGTTAAGGATAAGTCAAACATTTGAATTTGTCAAGGTAAGGAGGGGGACTTTTGTTTCTGACAGGGAGGAATTAATTTCGGTTAAAATTAATTCCGGTTGGAATGGTAAAGAACTCAATAATTTAATATTCTTTTTCCCGATATTTCTTAAGTGTCATATGCTAATGTCGCGTTGATGAATTGGCCAATCATTATTGGCAATGATTCGATAGTTATTCAAGCTAGTTGCAGCAGACTTTAAATGGATGCTTTTTATTAACTGGTGTTGCTTTTTTGCAACACTAAATATTATGATAGAACTTAGTAGAAATTAATGATTGTAAATTATTTCCTTATAAAACAAGGTTTTAATTTATTTGTTTTGCTTTTATAATTCTGGCTCCTAATTTGCTAAAGAACATTTGTCATTTACATTATAAGAACCAGGATATTTATGTTTAAACGTTTTTTAGCTAAGAATACTATCGCACTTTCAGTGAGTGCTACATTGCTTATTGCTCAGCAAACTCACGCTCAAGTTGTCGAATCCAGAGTTAACTTTTCAGCAGAGCCTGCATCACAAGCTGATATTGTTAAAGCCAAAGTCTTAATCATTGATGACATTATTTGTAGTGGCAACAAGGATACCGATTGTGAGTTTATTCTTAAAAAATATTATCAAACCATTGGAGATGTGCTTGACCCTAATGAAGTCGCCGATGCCCAGTTAAGATTAGGGACTTTATTTCAATTAACCGATACAAACGTGTATTTGGAAAAAGGTGAACAACGAGATCACGTTATCGTGGTTTTTGCAGTACAAGAAGCAAATAATATTCAATATGAAGTCAGTAGCGGTTTCCAATTTAGTGATTTTAATGAAAACGATTATGTTTATGATTGTATTGGTTATTCAGCCGATTACCAAAGGCATTATTATCAAGAATCACCAACCGGAATAACAGATACTCGGCAGATTGATTCGGAATATAAAGACTGTGACACGCAAGCCGATTTATCTTCATTTTACGTCACCAGTAAAGTCACTGATTTTAATTTTCTCGGTACAGGTAAAGAATTGTCTTTTTTCTTATCATACAATGATTTTGAAAGAGACGTAGACAGTAGGGTAAATACGCTAACCACTAATGAGTATTACTCCTCTGATAATTATACTTTTGAGCAAAGTACTGAAAGTTATAGTAATAGTCATTCACAACAGCATGATACTAAAGTGATCGGTTTGCGTTACTTTGATCCGCACTTATTCGGCTCTGCGCATTATTATCTCGATAGCTCGCTTAATTACTATAGTGTTGAAACTGATGTTGGTGCCGATCCTGATAATAATAATTTAACCGCTTTTGACATTGCTTTAGGATATCGTTTTGGTCGCCATTCCTATTTTACCCTTGCCACGTCTCAATTAATTGGTTATGAAATCCCCTCGGACGGAACCGACTACTTTAATGTACCAGACCGTTATTCTTTTAGTTATGGTTGGAATACTGAGAATGATGCGCTGTTTCCAAGCCAAGGTGAAGACTTTTCCGTTAAGGCAATTTTCAATCGTGACATTCCTGAGTCAGATTCAGATGAATTAGTGGTTTCCTACCAAAAACACACGGGCTTGAGCGCGGATAATATTATTACTTTAGGCGCGCAAACATCGTTAAAACAACAAGATGTCTTTGATAAAGATAATGCCGATAAAAGCGCGTTAGCAGAGGTGTCTTTACGATTCTCGCGTAACAATATAATCAGTAAAGTCTCAGGTGTTTACTCTCATTGGTTCATCGGCGTTAACTTAGGGGTTATTTATCAGGATGACGTGGATGTCAGCAGTTATCAAACAAGAATTAGCGAATACATCCATGAGGATAATAGTAAAACCATAACAAACGACACTACTGGCAGGCATTATTTTAGAGATAATGAAGCAAATTACTTTGCTGGCTTACAAGCGGGATATACATATCAAACTCAGAGTGTGATTTATCGCTTTACCCTGGGGTACAATCAGCAGGACTTTGATTAATGCTTTGCTGTCAGAATACATTCACCCGCTTAGTTACCTTGCTGGGGATGATTATTTTCTCCAATATGGCCTATGGTGTTGAAATAGAACATAGGGTAATGAATAACTCATTAATGGTAACGATAAGCGATATAAATTACCCACAAAATCTTATTGAAAATGAACTTACCAGTGGCTTGCCGAATAATTTCACCGTGATTTTCTCGGTTAAGAACAAGAAAGGTGTGCATTATGTGAAAAGTATTACTTATCAAATTACGTTTGATTTATGGGATGAAATTTATCTCATTAAAACGATATCCGATAATGTTAATAGTGATGTAAGAACACTCTCAAAAAAAGCAGATATTATCGATTTTATAAATAAAATTCGCTTCGAAAGTGCAGAAATCTTGACTGGCTTAACGAAAAACCAAGCATATGAAATCACCGCCCAAGTTTTAGTAAATCCGGTGAATACTCAGCGTATTGAAAAAATACGCCGCTGGATCGCCAGTAGCCAGGGCTTTAGCGAATTGTCAGAGGACAGTCAGCATAACCGTTCGCCGCGGCCAATATCAACACCATCGGCAAGCTCGTCTGCCAATGTTACCGATACCGGCATTGGTGGCTCGGCTCGACCAAGATTTCAAAAATTGTTTGATCAAATTATGGAGCAATACATGGAGTTAAAAGAAACCCCTGCATTATGGAAAAGTGATGTTGCCAGCGGCTCGATATTGTTTAAGAGCGACCTTCATGCAAACTAAACGTATCAATGCTTATTTGATTGGGGCAATATTGATGTTGTCAGTATTGCCCCTGATCGCCTCGTACTTATTATTGGATGAAGTGTTAGAAAATACCATTGCTTTGGTGGTAAAAACTGAAACCGAACAAGTGTTACAGAGCTATCAGAATGATTTAAAGCATCTGAAAAAATTAGAACCTGCATTGGCCGCTCACTATAAAGCAACATTTATGCAAGTAAGTGATGAATTATTAATTTATCAACAGCCTGAACTACTCAAAGGGGTATTACGAGATACGTATTTAACCTATTACATGATTTTATTCGTGATTGTGTTATTGCTTTCATTTACCGCTGCAGTACTGTTAAATCGTCGTGTTGCGCTTTCTTATAAAACGCTAATGGACAGTGATGTTGAAAAGGCAAAAAAACTGCAAGAGCTTAGGTATTTCGATGAGTGGCAGCAAGTCGCGGCTAAATTAGCGCACGAAATTAATAACCCATTAACGCCGATTGAAATGATGGTAAGTAATTTACAACGAATACATGGAAAAGTTGATAAGGCTAGCTTTGCGGATAGCCTTAAAGATACCGAAAGCGTAGTACAAGAAGAGGTGTATAAGCTCAAACAGATGGTTAATCATTTTAGTCAATTTGCCAAATTACCTGAGCCTGTAATTCAATCGTGTTTAATTAACGAGTATTTTAATAACTTTATCAGACAATATCAGCAAGCCTGGCCTAGCTGTGTTCTTTCGTTAACGATTGAAGATGAGTTATTGACAATGGCCATCGCCATTGATCCGTTATTGATTAATCAGAGTCTGATTAATTTAATCAATAATGCGGTGCAGGTAAATAAAAACCTAAAACAGATAAACGTTGTTATTTCAGTGACATTATTAGATAAAAAATCGCTTAGTGTGATCATTTTTAATGAAGGAAAGAGCATTACAAAGGATAAACAAGCGGTTATTTTTAATATGTATTACTCTACTCAAGACCATAAAGAAAACAAAGGCTTAGGCCTATCAATAGTGAAAAAAATATTGTTAGATCAAGGTGCTGATATTAGCTGTTTGTTAGAAGACAAGGGCGCAGCTTTTCAAATTATCTTGCCTCTGGTAAAGCAAAATCAATTAAAAATTAAAAAGACATTTTATGATGAATAAAAAAATACTTGTTGTTGATGATGAAATAAATATTTGTCGTAGCATTAAAGCTTGTCTTCAACCGGAAGGTTATACGGTCACAAGCTGTTTGCAGGCAGATAAAGCGTTTTCTTGTTTGTTGGACGAGTTTTTCGATGTGGCAATCATTGATATAAGGCTTGGCAAAAGCAGTGGCATTGAGCTGTTTAAACAAATGCTGAGCGAAAACATAGCAACACCGGTTATTTTTATTTCGGGTAATGCCTCGCTCAATGAAGCAGCACAGACGTTAAAGTTAGGGGCTTATGATTTCATTGAAAAGCCTTTTAATGTCGACAAATTATTAGTCACCATTAAAAATTGTCTGGACTTTCAAAAACTAAAAACACGGGTTTCAAATTTAGAAGGGGCTCAACAAAGTGAGCTTTTGGGTGAACACCCGCTAATGGATAAACTTCGTCTGGAGATAAGCAAGGTTGCGAAAAGTGATGTTGCAGTGTTAATTTCAGGTGAAAGCGGCACCGGCAAAGAGTTGATTGCGAAACAAGTTCATCAACAAAGCAAACGATCGGATCACGCGCTAGTTACGGTGAATTGTTCAGCAATTCCAAATGACTTGATAGATAGTGCCTTATTTGGCCATGTTAAAGGTGCATTTACCGGTGCCGATAAACATAAAAAAGGTTTTTTTGAAACAGCAGACAAAGGTACCTTATTCCTTGATGAGATTGCCGATATGCCACTCAGCTCACAATCAAGTTTATTGCGAGTGTTAGAAAGTAACGAATTACAGAAAGTGGGTTCGGATAAAATTACGAAAGTAGATGTACGCTTATTAGCGGCGAGTCATAAAGATTTAAAAGCACAAATTGAACAAGGTTTATTTCGCGAGGACTTGTTTTATCGGATCAATGTGATTCCAATAAAATCACCTTCATTACGAGAGCGCAGTAGTGATATCTCATTATTGGTTGAACATTTCATTGACATTATTTGTCAACGTAATGGCATGGCAATAAAGACAATTGATGATAACTGCAATGATATATTGAGCCAATATGCCTGGCCCGGTAATGTCAGGGAATTGCTCAATGCTGTTGAACGAATGATTATTATGGGGGGAGAGCATTTAACTCAAATCGATATTCCCGAAGAAATTCAAAACTCTAAGTTAAAACTCGCGCTTGACGATGAACAATTATCGTTAAAAGAGTTTAAGCAGTTAATGGAGCGTGAATATTTATTAAAAAAAATAGAACAATATAACGGTAATATTACAGAAGTTGCTAAATCATTAATGATTGATCGTACTCATCTTCATAAAAAGTTAACTCAACACGGTATTAAGCGCCATCAAAGTTTTGATTGATGCTCTTCAAATTTAACTACTAGAGTCACATATTTACAGTCCTTCGACTTATTTGCTGCAGAAAATTGTCAATCTATTGATAATTACTTTTTCATTAGGAATATCACCGGTCGCCATATTTTCCCTTTGTGTCGCCATATTTTATTCGCCAAATTATTCCTTCGCCATTAATTTTTGCGCTTTTCGCCATATATTTTTAATTGCATAAATGTCCTAGATTTATTTTTATCTGTTTGTTATGTTAAATCCCTTAAAAATAAGGGGCGGAGATGATTTCTATTCTTTTTGGCACGAATCTGGCTTTATCGAAAGTAGATTAATTTTAACTGGTGTGATTTATGAATCTGAATTCATTAAAAAAAATAACAATAATAAGGTCTGCGCTAAGTACCTTGCTGCTACTTTCTGTAGCAGCGTTTCTTTTTATTTCTAACAGCCCTAATTTACATAAGGGCTCTTATATCGTGCAGGGCGCGAGCAAACCAACCTTGATATCTGCCATAGAATCTGTTGGTGGTGAGGTTGTTCACAACTATTCTGTGATACAAGCGATTTCCGCTTTGTTAACAAATCAGCAAGCTGATCTGGTTCGTAATAACCATCCTATGATACGTTTGTTTTCTGATGAGAAAGTCAAACTGAGTGCACATAAGTTGCATGCTAAATCAGGTAAACAGGCTGATGAACGCAATACCTACTTTCCAACACAAGTAGGCGCAAGCCAACTGCATTCTCAAGGCATCACAGGGAATGGGATCGGGGTAGCTATTATTGATAGTGGCGCTGCAAAATTTGATGGTATAACTAAAAACAGTGTTGGCAAAAAACGTAAAATTCATCACCATAGTGTGCTTAAAGGCAGTAAAGCATCAAAAGATGAATATGGTCATGGTACACACATCACCAGTTTAATTAGTAATAGCTCAACTACCTATAACAGCAATGGTGAACAAGTAGATTCGTACAATGGTATTGCCCCTGATGTAGAGTTAACGGTAGTTAAAGCGTTTGATGCTAATGGTAGCTCAACTTATAGCGATGTTTTAAAGGCAATTGAGTACGTTGTAGAAAATCGCGAAAAGCATAACATTAAAGTATTAAACCTTTCTTTTAGTGCTAAACCACAGTCGTTTTATTGGCAAGATCCAATCAATCAAGCCTTAATGGTCGCTTGGCAAGAAGGTATCACCGTTTTTGCTTCTGCCGGCAATAGTGGTTCAGAAGCAATGTCTATTGGCGTACCAGGAAATAACCCTTACGTAATAACTATTGGTGCGACTTCAGATAATTACACTCCGTTTGATCTTTCTGATGATTTCGTTACGTCATTTTCAAGTGCAGGCCCTACAGTAGAAGGTTTTGTTAAGCCTGAACTTGTTGCTCCAGGTGGTCATATGCAAGGTTTAATGAGCCATAAATCAAAAATTTATAAAGACTACCCTGAATATGCGGATGGTAATGGTTACTTTTTATTATCGGGCACATCGCAATCAACTGCTGTGGCAAGTGGTGTTGCAGCTCTTATGCTGCAAAACGATCCTTACTTAACGCCTGATGATATTAAATGTCGCTTAATATCTTCTGCCTTAGCAGGTACGCAAGGTGAAGGTGAATTGTCTTACAGTATCTTTCAACAAGGTGCTGGCATGATTAATGCCCCATGGGCAGTTGCCAGTGACAAAGTTGGTTGCGCCAATCAAGGTATGGACATTGCCAATGAAATAAATGATTCACAACATTATGCTGGTCCGGCTCGCCGCGGTGAAGACAGTGGTGATTTTTATATCTTAGGTGTTGAAGGCTTTGAATGGGATGGCTTATATAATAAAGCTCATTTATGGCCACAAGCTCACTTATGGCCACAAGCTCATTTATGGCCACAAGCTCATTTATGGCCTCAAGCTCATTTATGGCCACAAGCTCATTTATGGCCACAAGCTCATTTATGGCCACAAGCCCACTTATGGCCGCAAGCCCACTTATGGCCGCAAGCTCACTTATGGCCGCAAGCTCACTTATGGCCGCAATCCAACTTATGGGGTGATACGGTTATTTGGGAAGATGCCCATTTATGGCCACAATCAAATTCATTTTTAGATATGGGCAGTGATATTAACTCGGTGTCATTTATTAATAAATGGATTGAACAAGAGTAATTAACGTTAAGGCGCCATATGGCGCCTTTTACTTCATGGACGAAGGAATGCCAACTTAACAGGGATGTTATTAAAGTTGGCTTACTTCATGGACGAAGGAATGCCAACTTAACAGGGATGTTATTAAAGTTGGCTTACTTCATGGATGAAGAAATGCAACTTAACAGGGATGTTATTAAAGTTGGCTTACTTCATGGACGAAGAAATGCAACTTAACAGGGATGTTATTAAAGTTGGCTCACTTCATGGATGAACAAATGCAACTTAACAGGGATGTTATTAAAGTTGGCTTACTTCATGGATGAACAAACGCAACTTAACAAGGATGTTATTAAATTGGCTCACTTCAGGAAAGAAGACAGTTTTTATACCTGAATTGTGATGACAATATAGGGTGTAAATGCTATTAATAAGAAAAATAAAATAATAATAAACTTTAGGTTGCAGTAATGACCATTAATAAGAGTCAACATAATTTGTTGTTGGCAGTATTTCTTATCCTTACCTCTTTAATTCCACTTTTCAGTGCAAAGACGATTGCATCCAATATTAGTAACCAAAATCAAATTCAGTTTACGAATTTAAATAATGTTGAAACCTTGTCTCACCCAGCTGTAAATACCATAACTCAAGATGAAATGGGATTTATCTGGTTGGGTAATCAAAATGGTTTGAATCGTTTTGATGGTATTTCTTCAACGACCTATACCCATATTCCTGGAGTATCAACTAGTCTTGCAAGTAATTGGGTAAATAAAGTCTTTGTTGATTCAGAAGGGCGGTTATGGGTGCTTGGTAATGGCGGTATCAGCTTATATTTACCTGAAATTGAAGGTTTTGAAAATTTTAAAAGTAATGATCTCAATAACGATGTTTTAGGAAATATATATAAATCAGTTGTCGAGGATGACAAAGGGCTACTTTGGTTTGGTAGTGCCGATAAAGGCATTACAATTTTTGACTTTAAAACCTCTTCTTTTAAGGCTCATGAACAACTAAAAACTGACTCTATTGCAGACCTTAATTTTGATAACAATCAAAATTTATGGGTGGCAACTGAAAAAGATGGCTTAAAAGTAAAATTAGCGGGAGACTCTAATTTTTCTACATTCAATACTAAAACTGAGATTTCAATTCCAACTGACAAGATTGAAACCATTTTTGAAGATCAAGATGATCGGGTTTGGGTTGCTACAGAAGATGCAGGAGTATTTCAATTTGAACTAAATAAAGGTGTTACCAAAACATTTTCGTTTAAAGAAAATAACCCTAACAGCATTTGCTCTAATTTTGTTCGTGATATATATCAAGACAGCAAAGGCAACCTTTGGTTTGCAACTGACAATGGACTTTGTTTATATGATGAACAAAATGATTCATTTGTTAAGCATAATCACGAAAACGCAAGATCAAACAGTTTAATTCATGACAGAGTAACTTCAGTATTTCAAGATACAGGTGGAGTGATGTGGGTAGGGACTTTTGCCGGAGTTAGTCGTTGGAATGCGGTATTAACTCCGTTTACTCATGTTAGTAAAAATTTTGGCATGGGCAAAGAGCTTTCATCAAATGTTGTTGCTGCACTTTCAGAAGATTCAATCGGTAATATTTATGTCGGCACATGGGGCGGAGGCCTCAATATCATAGAAACTGAAACTGGTAATATAACACAACTCCATGCCGACAAAACCAATCCTGTAGCGTTGCAGGATGAGCGAGTAATGAGTTTATTTATTGATGAGTCTGACAACCTTTGGCTTGGAACTTTCGGCGCGGGTTTACATTTTCGTGCTAATCAAAGTGATGAATTTAAAATTTATCAACATGATCCTGATGATCAAAACTCCATTAGTAGCAATGCCATTAGTAAAATAGTCGAACTGGATAACGGCTCAGTAATCGTTGCTACATTTGGTGGAGGGATAAACATTCTACATAAAAATGGCAACATCTCTAGAATAATGCATGATGTAAATGACGACAACTCTATATCGAGTAATAAAGTTATTGACGTAATCGTTGAAAACAAACAAAGCCTTTGGATAGCAACACGTGACGCAGGTATTAATCATTATAATTTAGCAACTGGTGACAATACTCGTTTTCAAGTTAATGATAAACAAGAAGGCTCTATCAGAACTAATTTTAATGTAGGTATGCTAAATACCGCTGACTATATCTGGGTTGCCACAGAAGACTTTGGTATCGCTCGATTAAATAAGAATGAGTATTATCAGGGGAATGTTGAATTTGAACACATAGGTATAAGCGATGGAATGCCTAGTAATGTGGCTTATGGTCTGGTTGAGGATGACCATGGTTATATTTGGGTAAGCCATACTCGAGGTTTAACTCGTATATCCTCGAATGATTTAAGTATAAACAACTTTAATAAGACTCATGGTTTACAAGAAGATGACTTTAACGCAGGAGCCTATTTCAAATCCAAAACCGGGCGAATTTATTTCGGTGGCCCAAATGGTTTCAACTCGTTTATGCCAGATAATGTTCCTATTAATAAATACAAACCGCCTTTACGGTTTACTAAATTTTCCAAAAACAACAAATCATTACCGATACACCATATGTTTCGTAATGATGGCGTGTTAGAGCTTGATTACTCAGATTCATTTTTAGATTTTAAATTTGCTGCATTAGATTATACCAAGCCAGAAAATAACAAATATCAATACATGATGGAAGGCTTGAATTCAGAGTGGATAGAAACCACCAGCAATAATATTCCATTCACCAGTTTACAACATGGTAATTATTTATTAAGGGTTAAAGGCTCTAATAATGACGGTATTTGGAGCTCAGATGAACTGTCTATAGCAATTCATGTTAACCCGCCTATTTGGCTAAGTTGGCCCGCATATTTTTGCTATTTTTTAATATTGTTTATTGCAATTTTTCTAATGTATAAACGCCAACTATACAAACGTCAGCAATTAATAGACTCGAAAGAACAATTACAAGCTGAAGTAAATTTACGTACGCAAGAATTACAAAATGCAAACAGTGCACTTGAACAAGCAATTGTCGACACTAACTCTGCAAAAGAGCTTGCTGAGAAGGCTGCAAAAGCAAAAGCAAATTTCTTAGCCACTATGAGCCATGAAATTCGAACACCGATGAATAGTATTATTGGCATGAGCGATCTCTTACTTAAAACAGGGTTAAATAGAACGCAAAACCATTATGCAGAGTCAGTGCAAAAAGCGGGTTCAATGTTATTAGAATTAATTAACGACATATTAGATTTTTCTAAAATGGAAGCTGAAAAAGTAAAATTAGATCTGCAAGTTTTTGGCTATCACCAACTCATTGAAGAAACTTGTTTTCTTTTTGCAAACAAAGCTCATGAGAAAGGTGTCGAGCTAGCGATTGATATTGAGCCAACATGTGCCAATTTAATTAAATCTGACTCGCTACGTATTAGGCAAATTATTGCAAATTTGTTAGGTAATGCCATTAAGTTTACCGAAGTTGGGTTTATTGAGCTTAATACCTACTCGGATAGCGAGTATTTATACATTGCCGTTAAAGACAGTGGTGTTGGTATTAGTAAAGCGAATCAAAGCAAAATATTTCAGTCTTTTCAGCAAGAGGACAACTCAACAACACGTAAATTTGGCGGCACAGGCTTGGGGTTAGCGATAACTAAAAAGCTGGTGCAATTAATGTCAGGTTCTATTTCTGTTGATTCTATCTCAGGAGAAGGCTCTACGTTTACGGTAAAACTTCCACTAATTAAATGTGGTAAATCTATTGAGGAAGTTAATCCGCAATTAAATGCCGAAATTATGGTTTTGGCGAATAACGATATTGTTAACAACATGACCTTAAACTTGTTAAGCCGGCTTAAACTAAAACACCAACATTTAAGTATTGAAAAACTTCAACAAACAGTAGCATCTCACAACGAACAGTTAGTTTATTTAGTAGATGAAGATTTACTGTCACAAACTGAAATATACAAACACTTAGAAACAGTGGTAAATAAAGTTGTCGTATTAAAACGCACAACATCAACACTAAGTTTATTGACACAAGCAAGACACCTTGATAAACCATTGCGTAAAATTTCAACATTGGAAGTTTTACACGACTGCATTAATGGTAAAGCTGTTGATGAACACGTTCGTAATAACCATATTGTTGATGAAGTTGATGAGTTTAAAGCTCATATTTTATTGGTAGAAGATGCAATCACTAATCAAGAAGTCGCCAAGGCAATGTTGCAATTATACGGTTGTGAAATTGATATCGCGGATAATGGTAAAATTGCCGTTGAAAAGATCAAAACAACCCAATACGATCTTATTTTTATGGATTGCCAAATGCCGGTTATGGATGGTTTCAAAGCCACGATGTTAATTCGTGAATGGCAGAGCCAGCAAAATCTAGCGTTAACACCAATAGTAGCCCTAACAGCAGGGGTTGGCTTAGGTTATGAGAGCGAATGTATTCGTGCCGGAATGAATGAGCATATATCTAAACCGTTCACCACAGACATCCTGCTAGCGGTATTAAATAAATATCTTAATGGTCTTATTGTACCAAGCGAACATGTTGCTGAAAATGATGACATAAGCGAAGTAGGATTTAGTGCAAACACAGAATTATTAATCGATTTTGCTGCGATTGAAGCGATTCGTGACATTGAAAAAATTACCGAACGAGTCATTTATTCACGAGTTTTACAAACGTTTAAAAAGGAAGTTATTGTTAAAATTTCCAGTTTAATGGTTTATTTGGAGCAGGAAGATAACGAGAACATCCGTAAAACTGCACATGCGATGAAATCTTTATGTGCCAATGTTGGTGCTAAAGAATTAACAAATATTTGTGTTTTTATTGAACATGAAGCGGCTAGAGGTAATATTTCAGAATGTCAGTTCAGTGCTGATAAAATAAATGAAACCTACCAAAGCACGATAGTTTTACTCGAAGAGTTAGCGAAGGAAGTTATATGAGTAACACAGAGTTAAACCTATATAATAAATCGAAAGTTCTTATCTGTGATGACGACCCGACATATTTAATTTTAATGCGGGATACATTGGAAGCACAAGGGTTTGAAGTTATTGAAGCCGCTGATGGCGATACCGCATTAATTAAGTATTTTACCATGCAACCCGATGTGATTTTACTCGACGTGGAAATGCCCGGGCTTAGTGGATATGAGGTTTGTCAACAAATCAGGGCGCATAAGTCAGGTAAAGATGTACCAATCCTAATGGTAACAGGAGCTGACGATTATAAATCTATATTAAAGTCATATGAAATTGGAGCTACAGATTTCTTACCTAAACCTATACGCTGGCCTATGATTGCACACCGAGTACGTTACATGCTGCGCAGTAGGGACGCACTTAGGGAGTTAAAAGACTCTCAACAAAAGCTTAAATATTTAGCTTATTATGACAGCTTAACAGGCTTAGCTAACCGCGAAAGTTTTAACCAACATTTAGAAAAATTTTTATTATTGGCCGAGCGTAGTAATCATCATGTTGGTGTGTTGTTTATTGATTTAGATCGTTTTAAACGAATTAACGACACCCTAGGCCATGGTTTTGGAGATCGAGTTTTACAAAAGGTTGCTAAGGTATTAGAAAGTAACCTAAGAAATTCAGACTTATTAGCCAGAGGCTCTGATGAAATATTAACTTCAGAGGTTGCCCGTCTTGGTGGTGATGAATTTACGGTATTTTTAAGTCAAGTTGATTATATTGATGATATTGCTCAAGTTGCGCAAAGAATTATTCAATCTCTGTCCAAACCGATAAAAATTGATCAATTTGAAGTAACAGTAACCCCAAGTATCGGTATATCAGTTTATCCAGAGGATGGATTGAACGTAACTAATTTGATGAAAAATGCCGATGTTGCCATGTATCATGCCAAAGACCAAGGTCGATGCTGCTTTAAGTTTTATTCAGACTCTTTAAATTGTCGAGCCAGAGAGCGGTTAGAGCTAGAGCAAGAGTTACGAAAAGCGATAGAAAATAACGAATTTGCATTACATTACCAACCTCAAATTGATGTATCTGCAGATAAAATAGTTAGTGTTGAAGCCTTAATAAGGTGGCATAACCCTAAACATGGCTTTGTTTCGCCAGCAGAATTTATCCCTATTGCGGAAGAAACCGGCCTGATCATAGAAATTGGTGAATGGGTACTTAAAAAGGCCTGCCAGCAAGCTAAATTTTGGTTAGATGAATATGGCAGCGAATATAGAGTGTCGGTTAATTTATCTTCAGTACAATTCAAGCGAGGTTCCTTAGTTGGATATATCCAAAAAGTTCTTAAAGAAACTGGATTGCCAGCTAATTTATTAGAGCTTGAACTTACTGAAAGTGCCATTATGACTGATGTAGAAGAAAATATTATTCGTCTACAGCAAATAAAAGAATTAGGTGTAGGTATTGCCATTGATGATTTTGGTACCGGTTACTCATCACTAAGTTACCTAAAAAAATTCCCTATAAATACGTTAAAAATAGATCGTTCTTTTATCACTGACATTGCTACGAGTGCAGATGATGCCGCCATAGTAAAAGCGATTATCGCCTTAGCAGAAACATTAAACTTAGCTGTTATAGCTGAAGGTGTTGAAACAACAGGGCAGTTGCAAATTTTGCGAGGGTTCAATTGTTCTTTAATACAGGGGTATTTATTTAGCAAACCTTTAAATGCCAATGACCTTGAAGCACTACTTATTAATGAAAGTCACTTAGTCACTTACTAAGGGTAAGCGATAATTTACTTATGAATAATTCTAACAATAAAGAAAATAAGAAAGCTTTGCTGATTAGCAATAGCCGAATTAACAACGAAATCGTCAAAAGTTTAGAGCAGCAGAAGTTAACCGTAACGGTAAATTCAAGAACGATTAAAAATATCATTGCTGCGGGAGATTTTGTTGAGTTCGATTTCATTATTATTGATAGCACGAGCGTTAAATCATCGGTAGATAAAGAACGTTTAGCTATTTTGATGAACTGCCCTGTATTATTTTTTAACGAAAATGAAACACTTGCAGTCATGGATAATTATGGCCAGGCAAAATTTACATTCAGTGAGTTTTCTTGGCCGATAACTTCGGTTGAACTAGGGCAACTTCTGCATTTGTCGTTATATAAATTCAACATCCGTAACAATGAATGCAAGCAAAGTCATTTATTACAAAACACCATTTCCTGTATAGGTGATATTCTAATTTACCTTGATCAGCAAGGAAATATTTTTGATATTAACAATACCGCCGAATTGCTATTTGAACAATCTGCAGCTGATGTTATCGGTAAGCCCTGGTATAACTTGGTTAAAACCAGACAAGATTTAACCGCTAAACAATCTCAGCAATTTATCTCTACAGCAATAAAAATTCAAACCGTAACTAAGCTTCAACCTTTAGCAATTGAAACCGCTAATGGTTCGAGTCAATTAATTGATGGCGTAGTAGGACCTATTACGTATGAAAACGGTAGTGCTGGTGTAGTCTTAATTCTTAGACAGCTAAGCAGTTTAGACAGTTTGCCTAAAGAATTTAATTTTTCGACAAAGAGTAAAAATAATTTAGCAGCATCCAACCCCGTATCAGGCATCTTATTACTCAGCCCAGACAATTTTAATGAGCTTAACTTAAAATATGGGCGTAATTATGGTGACAAAGTACTTTATTGTATTGGCGAATTGCTAAGGGCGTTTGTTCGCCCAACAGACATGGCATCCCATTATGGCGGCACTATTTTTATGGTGATGTTTTCGCAAAGCAGCTCTGCACAAATTAAAAATATTGTCAGGCAACTTCAACAAAGGTTGCAACAACATGAATTCTTGGAAGAACAGTCAAAATTAAATTTTAGCATAGGTGTCGCGGTGAACACTCAAGATCTTAATTATTCGCCTGTTGAGTTGTTCTACCACGCAAATTATTCACTGTCCCAGGCAAGAGAGCTTGGCGGTGCCCAAGTTAGGGAGTGGCAACAACAAAATGCAATGTTGCAAATTGGCAATTTAGACCGATTGAGCGGTAATGTTTCCAAATCAGGTAATCAAGATTATCAGAAGATGCTCATGCAGTGGAGCATTTTAAATTTTCTTAATGAAATCGAACAGTTACCAATATTTATTAAAGAATTACTCACACAGCTCATTAACGGGTTTAATTTAAATTCAGCAGCTTTTTATTGCTCAGAAAACAATTTAGTAAAACTACAGCAGGCGATTAATAATTCAGGTAAAGAATTAACCGAGCAGGATATTTGTTTAACTGAAAATCAACTGTCTCACATTAAATCGAAACAGAATGAACATGGCAAAGTATTTACTTCAGTATTAGCAGAGCATGGTATACAAATTATTATGCCAATATATACCGCAAATAAAGCGGAGTATTTTCTGTGGTTGTCTACTGAACAAGAGCAGCTTATAACCAAGAAAGATCATCACGTTCTGTATAATATTGCCGACTTTGTTGCTGTTAAAATTGAACGTCTTGCTGCCACAACAAATAATAGCAAGATACTTAAGTCCAACAAATCATTGAATTTTTGGTACCAATCAAGCGCTATGGCTAATTTAATGAAAGAAGTTGAAATGGTAGCCCCAACTAATGCCACGGTATTAATTACTGGTGAGTCAGGTACTGGTAAAGAGATGTTAGCGCAAAGTATCCATCAGCTAAGCGATCGTAAAGATAAGCCTTTTATCATCTTTGATTGTGGCGCGGTGGTTGAAAGCTTGGTTGAAAGTGAATTGTTTGGTCATCAAAAGGGGGCTTTTACCGGAGCAAATAGAGATGTAGCAGGACGAATACATGAAGCCGATGGTGGGACACTATTTTTAGATGAAATAGGTGAATTACCACTTGAAGTACAAGTAAAGTTATTGCGCTTTGTGCAAGAAAAGCAATACTCAAAAGTGGGCAGTGGCCATGTTAAAAAAGTTGATGTGCGCTTAATTGCGGCCACAAATGTAGATTTAAAAGAGCAAATTAGTAAAGGTAAATTTCGTGAAGATCTTTATTTCCGTTTAAACGTATTCAAAATTGAAAATGTGCCGCTAAGAAATAGAACTGACGATATTATTCTTATTGCTAAATCGTATTTAGAGATTTTTGCTGGCGAATATAATAAAGGCATTACTGATTTTAGCGAACCGGCCAAGCAAGCGCTATTAGAATACCTTTGGCCTGGCAATATCAGAGAGCTAAAAAATTTAGTACATCGCTCTGTTATTGTTTGTAGTGATAATTTGGTTACTTGTCATCATCTTGGATTATTTCCTGTAAGTAGTAATCCCGTTGAAGATGTTAGTGTTTTGTCTAATCAAATAACGGCGCGTACGAATAGCACTTCAGCAATTGTCTATAAAAACAAAAATGAAGTGAACCATCAATCTGCACATTCAATTAATATTGCCAAAGATTTAATCAACCAATGTTTAACCGGGCATTCAAGCGAAAACCCCGTCGCAATAGGACCGTGGATTGAATACCAACTTTACCGCGAAAGCCTTGAGCATCATCAACAAGTTGCACTGCAAGCCGCTAATAGTTTAAACATAGCTGAAAGTACATTTCGTCGTCGTTGGAAAAAACTTCAAGCGGATGAACAACTAAAAAGTGATGGCAACTTAATTGAGCATTTTGCGTTAGTTAAGCATATTCAACAATTGAGTATGGATGAGTCAAAGGTAGTATTTTCTCAATCCGTGCTGGCGCAGGCTAGCAAAGAATTAGGCTTAAGTGTGAAGATAGCCAGTGCTTTATTAGCGGTTTCTGCGCCAACGTTAAGGCGTATGGTCGCAAGCTGATTTATTCTTCCTGTTGCTTTGCGGAATATGTGTGACAGCTTTTTAATAAACTTAGAAATTGCGCAATATCGCGATCAAAACTGTCTTCAGGTAAGTAGAGGTGGTAACCGTAAGCAAGCGCTAGGTTATCACTTTGGTGTAACCAAGCTCCTACAGGCCCTTTTATCAATTGCTCTTTTGTTTTAAAACCATCAAAGTGAATAGCCCCTTGCTCTATTGTGAGCCGCAAATTTTTTACGGCTAGCCGCACTAGCTCTTTTTGCTCATGAATAAGTTTATTCGCCAACCTTGGGGGAATAGATTTTGCTAATGGTTCTATTGAAGCAAGCCTAATACCAAGATAAGGCAAGCGAACTCTTTCGCCTTGGATATCGGCGTATACTTCTCCAATTCGAATCACATTTAACCAGTATATTTGCCATTGACCTCTGCGATGATTAAATTTTATCGTTTTAGGCGTTAATTCATAACTAATTTTTGGCTCGTTATTCTTAAAATATCCAATTAAAACAACAATGAAGCTAGCTAACATTAACATTGTTAACTGTAATTTATATGCATGCCAATATGTTATATTCAACATTAAGCATATAAACATAAAAATGAGACCTAATATTAATATAAACAAGCCATTACGTCTCGAATTAGGTTTGATTAATAAGGTGCTTATGCTATCCATAATATGGCCGGCGATTAATATTTAACCAGTTAAAACTTGAAATTTCAGTATTTTTTATCATAGTTATGGTAGTGCAAATAATGTTAAAACTAAAGCTTGAGGTAACTATGGCCCAATATCATCTCGATGATAAAGTCTTTAAAGTTGATGGCAAAACCATTGCAATAATTAGCTATCTAACAATTGTTGGTTGGGTGGTTGCGCTATTATTACATGGTAATAACCCTACAAGTTTTGCCGCCTTTCATCTACGTCAAACACTTGGTTTGCTGCTTACTTGGGTACTACTGAGTTTTATTCCAATTGTTGGCTGGATTTTAGCTCTTCCAGTGTTGGTACTGTGGGCTATTGGTTTATATTATGCGTTCGATCATCAATGTAAAGCTGTGCCTGTGATTGGTAATTTTTTTGAACAAAGTTTTAATACCTTGATTGAATAATCATCAATCCTATCCTTAATACCAAGTTGATTAAATTTCACCTAGTTTAATCCCTGCCTTTATGCTTAAATCGTAACAAGAACAACAGGATATCTCTCGGACAGTTAATTGATCAATATTTACCCAGCAAACCGCATGGAAGACTTACTTACTTTGTTTGATGAAGTGCAGAAGGTTTCCACCCTACCTGTTTTAGCTAAAGAAGTCGTACTCGTACAAAACCCTGGCATGCAGCATTGGTTAAATATGCAACAAGCGCAGTTGTCGGGTATTAGTATGAACGCCAGCTTTGTGTTGCCAGCTCAATTTTTGTGGCAACAGTTACGTATTTTATCGGGTGATGAAGTTCCTGATCAGTCGCCATATTCTCGCGAAGTACTTGCCTGGCGAATAGATGCACTTTTACAAAGTGATGCAGTGCTAAATAATGATGACTGTCAGCAAGCAAACCAGTATTGGCAAAGCAATAATAAGCCGGATACCTTAAAACGTTTTCAACTAGCGGTTCAAACTGCTGATTTATTTGAACAATATTTGATTTATCGACCTAAATGGATTGATACCTGGGCAAAAGGTGAATCAGTAACGAGTTTTGAAAGTAATGCTAGCGAACAAGAGCAATGGCAGGGGTATTTGTGGTATTTACTAAATAAACAAAGTCCTTATAACCCTGAAACTTTGATAACAACAGCAAAATCTAATTTGCCTGACTATAAACATTTGTTACCACAAAGAATTTCAATCTTTGGTGTAAATGCATTAGCACCAATGTGGGTAGATTTTCTAAATTCATTAGCAACCGTTATTGAAGTTCACTTCTATCATTTAAACCCTTGTTATGAATATTGGGGAGATATTCAAACGGATAAAACCAAAGCTAAACAAGCCTATTTAAGCCAAATAGAAAAATGGCCAGAAGATGCATTACACAATGATAGTGCTAATCCATTATTAGCTAATTTAGGGCAACAAGGTCGAGAGTTTTTATCATTACTGCATAGTGGCGAAAACATAGAGATCCCGTTATATGATGAGCTTTTCGGACATTCAAATTTATCTGATGAAACAGACTCTCTTCATAAGCCATCGGTTTTACTACAGTTACAAAAAGATATTTTAACCTTAACTGATAAACGCGAAATCCCGATTAAAGTAATTGATGACAGTATAACCATTACTTCTGCGCATAGTGCGCTGCGTGAAGTTCAAGGTCTACATGATTACCTGTTGCATCTATTTAATGATGATAATAATTTAACACCTAAAGATGTGTTAGTTATGTGCCCGCAAATAGAACAATATGCACCATATATTGATTCTGTATTTGTGCGCGGTTGGGAAGATGTCGGTGAATCCGTGCCACCTTTACCATGTTCCATCGCTGATAGGGTATCTAAAGATTCAGAGCCTTTAGTTGCAGCATTTAGTGAATTACTTTGTCTTCCAGACAGTCGGTTTGGGGTAAACCAGATATTATCTTATTTGCGCTTACTGCCATTACAAATGCGTTTTGCTTTAAGTGAGCATGATATTGAGTTAATCAGCGACTGGTTAGATAAAGCAAATGTGCATTGGGGACTTGATGCTAAGCATAAAGGTGAACTATTAGGCACCAATGATGCGTCGCCGCAATATACTTGGCAGCAAGGGCTAGAACGATTGTTAAAGGGGCTTGCTTTTGGCGACAGTACCAGCTTATTTAGCGATGATATGGTTTTACCTTGGGTCGAAGGAAATAACGCCATTGTATTAGGCAAACTATTGCTGTTGTGTGAGCAACTTAAACAGATGAGTATTAGTTTAAATAGTGCGAAAACTGCACCGCAGTGGCAACAATCTCTGGAAAGTTTCATTGAGCGCTTATTTTTAGATGAAGAAAGTGACAATGGCTTACTTATTATTAAACAGGCGGTTTCATCTTTCGCATTGTATTGTAAAGAAGCTGATTATACTGATGCGATTGAGTTGGCTGTAGTCAGAGAATATTTAAATCATCATTTTAGCCAACCAGATCCTGGTCGACAGTTTATGATAGGGCAAATAACGTTTTGCTCTATGCTGCCAATGCGTTCGATCCCCTTTAAAGTAATCGCGGTACTTGGTCTTAACGACGGGGAGTTTCCACGGCAACGCCAACCATTAGGTTTTGATTTAATGTCGATGACGAAAGTGCAGCCTGGCGATCGCTCTCGCCGTGGTGATGATCGTTACTTGTTTCTAGAGGCTCTTATCTCTGCACGAGACAATCTCTATCTAAGTTATCAAGGTAAGGATATTAAAAACAATAACGATCGCCAGCCTTCGATTGTTTTACGTGAATTAATGGATTATTTAAGTGTTGGTTATGGGTGGACGTTTAAAACTGATCAACAAGAAAAGTCGTGCCAAATCAGGCAGCTACCACTACAGGTGTTTAGTTTAGATAATTTTAGTCACAACAATAGTTATAAAAGTTTTGATCAAAAATGGCTGGATCTGGCAAAGGTTAATGAATCGCTTACCAATACCACACATGCAGAGCATGTACTTGCCGCACCAGAAGAACATACTTTTGAAATAAACTTAACGCAAATTAACAAATTTTTGGCTAATCCAGCACAAACTTTCGCTGAACAACGGTTAAAATTATATTTTAATCGCAATGAGCAAGGACTTGACGACTCTGAGCCATTTACCTTCAATCATTTAGATAAGTACTTATTTCAACAAGATGTATTAGTTGAAAATATCATTGAACAAAGCAGTAATAAGCAATCAACACTATATCAGCAAGCTTTATTGTCTGGTAATTTTCCCGATAACCCTATATTTGAGCAACAACTATCAGCATGGCAACTCACTATGCATTCCTTTGCAAAAACGGTAACGGCTAAGATACAAGAATGTCTAAATAGACAAGACTGCTTCGAAGATCTGCTTTCAAATATAAATCAAAGTATGTATATAACTCCGTCCCTTACTTTACTTGAAGAAAATGGCGTTGAGCAGCCACCCCCCTGGCAAGTCAGCGGTGATATTACTCTCTACGAAACGTCAGATTCTTTTATAAGTTTTAGTTATCGTCCAGCAAGAGTGAAAGCAAAAGATCTGAGCCTACTATATTTAAATCATTTATTACTTTGCGCGCTAAGCTCTGGTGACAAAAAAGTATGCACACAGGGTTACTACCTTAATGAAAAAGATAATAAATTACAGCTAGTGAGCTTTGATTTTATTGAAGGTGCTCAGTGTCATATTGCTCAAATCTTGCATTATTATCAGTTAGCCATTAGCAGACCGCTATTACTAAACAATGCGATAGCCGATAAACTTTATTGGAAAAGTGGTAAAGGCGGCGGTAAATTTATTGAAAGCGACTTTAATCAAGCAGAGCTAAGCAAGCTTTGGTATGACGGTTTTAATGTTTCAGGCTTAGAAAGCGATCCATACCTTCAGTACTTTTGGCCAGAGTGTCCGAACTTAGACGAATTTAGCCAAGGTTTTTCTGACATTTACCGAAACTTATATTTAAACCTGTCTATCACTGAACAAGATATGGTGACTGATTTAACCTCAACCTCAAAAACAGAGGCTATAGATGAGTAACACTAAATCTAATCAACAACATACTGTTAAGCATGTAGCCCTGCCTTTACTAGCTGAAAAACTGCCGTTATCAGGCTGTCATTTAATTGAGGCAAGTGCTGGTACAGGTAAGACATTTAATATCACCCGCATATATTTACGCATGTTGTTAGAACGCAAGCTAAGTGTAGAAAACATATTAGTTATGACGTTCACTAAAGCCGCTACCGAAGAAATTCGTGGCAGAATAGATGAATTTTTGCGTGATGCTTTGGTTAATTGGCAAAAGTATACCGAAACCAAGCCCGAACCATATTTTGTTGAACTTGCCAGGACAGTCTCATTTGAAGATGTTCAGATCATAATTAAAAATGCACTAATTAATCTCGATGAAGCCGCTATATTCACCATACATGGTTTTTGTAAGCGGGTTTTATCACAGCAAGCATTTGCTTCAGGAATGAATTTTAATGCCCAAATGGAAGCTGACGACAGCGATATAGTACTGCAAGCGTGCCAAGATCATTATCGAATTTTAGCTCAGGATAAAACATTAGCTGATTATGAAATGCTTGTTGAACATTGGCCAAGCCCTGATGCGTTTTTATCAAGCTTTAAAGGGTTACTCTACGATGAAGACCTACCAAATATTAACGATAAGCACAGTTTAATTTATTCGTTACAGATGTTAGCTAAAGTTGCTGAAAGTGAATTACTTTGTCATGAAGCTATAATTTATGAAGCGTTAATAGATAGCAAAAAGGCGAAAGCAAGAGAAAGCAGAATTACCGAATTTGAGCAATTATTACAATTTTTAAAAGAGCTACAATTAGCCAATTCAAATATTGAAACTCTGCTTGCTAGTGCCCCAGATTTTAAATTTATAGCAGCGAATCGCTTTGCTAAATCTTCTTTTAAAGAACAATTGAAAATTGCATTCAAGACAACGGGTCAGGTTAGTAAATCTATTAAAGGTTTTAGTGCCGCGTTACTAAAATCTAACTCTTACTGTGTTGTGGTTAATGCGATAAAAGCCATTAAAAACAAGGTTGTAATAAGTAAACGACAACTTAACCTACTTAACTTTGATGACTTGATCTCTCAACTTGCATTTGCACTTGAAAAAGAACATACCCTTGAGGTAAAACCATTAACTAAAGCGTTGAACGAGCAATATCCGGTCGCGCTGGTTGATGAGTTTCAAGATACTGATCCAAAACAATTCGCTATTTTAAAACAGCTTTATTTTACCGATACTGCATTTGAAGTTGAACCAGGTAAACGTTCAGCTTTGTATCTAATTGGCGACCCCAAACAAGCTATATATGGTTTTCGTGGTGGTGATATTTTTACCTATTTAAACGCAGGAAAATTGGTTGAACAACAATGGGTAATGGATACCAACTGGCGTTCATCATCGGATATGATTGCGGGCTACAATCATTTATTTTATGGCAGTAGTTTAGAAAGTAAGGCAAAGGATGTTTTCGGATTTGATATCAAATATCAGCCGGTAAAACCGTCTATTATTGCCGATAAAGAACAGTTGATTGACCATGCAAATTATAAAGCCCTGCAGTTTGTTGATTTTCCAGCTGGTGAAGAGTTCGAATATCGCGGCTATATTAAAACTGAGTTTCGAGCATATATGGCTCAGTGGGTTGCGGGTGAGGTGGGTCGTTTATTAACTGACGCAAAATTATCCACTGCAAATAACTCCATGCAAGTAAAAGCTGCAGATATAGCAATTTTAGTCAGAGATGGCGGTGAAGCGAACGACATAAAACAAGCGCTGAATGCGCTAAATATTGCCTGCGTGTATAAATCACAACGGGCAAATCTGTTTTTAAGTGATATTGCCCAACAATTTGTTGCTGTGTTAAATGCCATTATCAATCATGAAGATGATCGTGCATTTGTGGTTGCCTTGTCGGGCCCATATTTTTCTTATTCACCAACTAAACTTTATGAAATCCAAAATGATGAGTTTGTTTGGGAAAAAGTTCGCAGCGAATTTAACCAATTAAAAGCAATTTGGTTTAAACGCGGTTTTATGGCCATGGCGCTCAAGATTTTGCATGATTACTATCCAGGTAGTCAGCAAGATAATGAACGGCAACTCACCAACATTATTCATTTGTTTGAATTGCTACAAACTGCCAGCCAGCGATTAAAACAACCGCAAGAGCTTTTGGCTTATTTAACTGAGCAATGTCAAAACCCTTCACAAAATGAAGCAGAGCTTAGGTTAGAAAGTGATGCTGACCTGATCCAAATAGTCACACAGCATGGCTCAAAAGGGCTCGAGTACCCAATTGTATTTGTGCCTTTTGCAACACGCCATAAAGATCCGGTTAAGTTTGGGTCTGCATTTAAAGAAGTATTACGTTTTCATCAAGATGAAGGCAGTTTAAATGTTCATTTAGGTGATGATGCCAGGGCTAGGCAGTGTATGGCTGCTGAAGGTTATGCTGAAGACGTACGTTTGCTTTACGTTGCTGTTACAAGAGCGAAGCATCGTTGCTACTTGGCTTGTACAAAATTTCAAGGCTACGAAAAATCGCCTCTTGGTAACGCATTGCAATTAACACCAGGGCAAGATTTTTCTAACGGGGTTAACTCACTGATAAATTCTGCTGCTGGTGCTATTGGCATCAGCACAGAGTTGGGCTCAGCTTTTGCTGGAGAGCCTTTAGTTGAGCAAAGTAAGAGTTTAGAATTTGAGCCAGCAGGATTTCAAGGTCGAATTGAACGTGATTGGTGGCTAAGTTCCTTCTCGGCACTGACTAGAAACATGCGACATACGGGAAGAAATGAACCAGATAGAGATCTAGGCGAAGAATTAACAACGGCGGCTTTTTTAAAGAAAGATTTAATTCGCTTTGCTTTTCAAAAAGGCGCAAAAACGGGAAATTTACTTCATGATATATTTGAACGGATTGATTTTGACCAGCCAAATTGGCATAAAGATGCAAGTTACAATTTAATCAATTTTGGCGAGTTACCTCCAGGCTTTACCCAGAGTGATGTTTATGACTGGTTAGAGGATTGTTTGAAATCTTCACTGAATGTGCAACAGCATAGCCTTGCTCAGCTACCTCTTGAGCAAACCTTGAGAGAAGCTGAGTTTTATTTTCCTATGGAAAGTGTCGACTTGCATTGTTTGAAAACATTATTAACTCAGTTTCGAAAATCTATGGGCTTAACTGATAATCAACTTTCACAAGTTAATACTGAGTTACCCGCATATGGACAATTAAAAGGCATGATGCACGGGTTTATTGATTTAATTTTTAGTAAAGATGATAAATATTACGTTTGTGATTATAAATCGAGCCACTTAGGCGATAAGTTTAGCGATTATTATCCTGACAAACTCACTTTGCATGTTATTGAAAACTTTTATGATCTACAGTTTTTAATTTATTCTTTAGCCTTGCATCGATACTTAAAACGGCGAATCAGCAATTATTCGATAGATGAACACTTTGGTGGTGTTTATTATCTATATTTACGCGGTATGAACACTACAGACGAAAATTTCTCAGGAGTGTTCTTTAATAGTTTATCAACAAAGTTAATACAGCAACTTGATCAACTCTTCTCTGGTAAATCGATTTCAGTTGTAAACGATGCCAAGGAGTACAATGATGCCTAATTTAGCCAAAAGCATAGATAATAGCTCAGATAAAAATTACCCTCCTTATCAGACGTTTTATCAAGCAGAACAAAATTTAGATGGTCTGCAAGCTATTGATTATTACTTAGCATGTAGTTTAATTGAGCACAGTACAGTTAAAACAAGCTTACTGTTTCACCTGTTTTTGGCGTTGAGTGTCAGTCAAAGGGACGGGCATAGTTGTTTAGAGCTTAGAGGACTAAGCAACAAGTCGCTGTGGCAAGTTAAAAATGAATCTGTTGAAAGCAAGGACTATCAGGCTCTTGTGGTAGATGAAAAGCCCGGCTTTAACTTTCCTGATTTGACTACTATGCTTGCTACTCTAAATGATGTTGCAATTATGGATGCCGATTGTGCAAACCAACTTGTAGTTTTAGAACACCAGCAATTATATTTACGCCGTTATTGGTACTTTGAAAAAGAGCTGGCAAGTTTTATTGAAAAAAAGTTCTTACAATCCATAAATGTAGATAACAGTCAAATAGAGCAAATTATACAATCGCTATTTCCATCAACTAGCAATGCCGTAGATTGGCAACTAACCAGTGTTGCTAATGCGTTAAATAAAACATTCTCTATTATTGCCGGCGGACCTGGTACTGGTAAAACTTATACGGTTACGAAATTATTAGCCGGTTTGCTGTTGCAAAATGAAGAGATTCGAATTGAAATGGTTGCACCTACGGGGAAAGCTGCACAGCGACTGTCGGAGTCGATAATAAGTGCTGTAAATTCATTTAAACAGCAACAAGCCATAGATGAGGCAATTTTAGCGAAAATACCGACTACCGCCTCAACCATCCATCGTTTACTCGGGGTTATTAAAAATAGTCCTAATTTTCGTCATCATCAACAGAATCAATTAAGTATAGATGTGTTGTTGATTGATGAAGTTTCAATGGTTGATTTACCTATGATGGTTCGCGTATTTAGGGCACTGCCTCTAGACTGCAAAGTAATATTATTAGGTGATGCCGATCAACTTCCTTCTGTTGCAACTGGCAGCGTACTTGCTGATTTAGCACCTTGGCCTAATACTCAGTACAGCTCTAATAATAAAAGCTTTATCGAACAGGTGACAAAGCAACAGTTGCCAAGCTTTAATAAATGCCCTTCGATGGATTATTTAACTTACTTAACATTGAGTCGTCGCTTCAGTGGCGATGGGGGAATTGGTAAAATAGCTAAGTTGGTTATCACATCCAAATCCAGTGACTCTTGGCAATTACTGACTGAACAAAGCGATAACGAACTCGACTTCATTGGAGACAAGCCTTTACTGGAGAATATTAAACGTTTAACTGAGCAGTTTTACTCGCCAATTTATACTGCTACCACTATTGAACAAGCATTCTCAATTTTAGACCGCTTCAGAATTTTAGTGCCAACACGTGTAGGTGAAGCAGGCCTGGAGAACATAAATTTAATTGTTGAGCAGCATTTGATAAAGCTAAACTGCATTGTATCAAAACAACAGCACTATCACGGTAAACCTATAATGATCAGCCAAAACCACTACGGGGTTAATTTATTTAATGGTGATATTGGTTTGATATTTAAAGATAACAGTGGGCGATTAATGGCATATTTTGCTGAAGGGGAGAACTATAGGGCTATATCGATTTCTCGGTTACCGAGTTTTGAAACAGTGTTTGCTATGACAATTCATAAAACTCAAGGCTCTGAGTTTGAAAATGTTGCATTAATTCTTCCCGAATCAGGTGCTGATCGTTTATTATCTCGGGAATTGATTTATACCGGAATTACGCGTGCGAAAAAACACCTGCAAATATTCTGTAATAAACAAGTTTGGCTTGCTGGTGTTACTCAAAAAGTAAGCCGTGCCTCTGGTTTAACCAAACGACTTATGTCGTTTATGACTGATGAATAATATTGGAAGAAAATATTTTGCAACTCAAAGATATAGATAAAAAGCGTTACCGACAACACCTCAACAAAATAATCGTAGCATTCATTGTATTGTTTTTGATCTTAGCTCTTGTTTTTGGCCAAACCTTTATTGCGTTATTCGCCAGTGAAAGTGCAAATAGTGATAACTTTTGGTTTAATTTTTCCGGAGTTATTTTAGCTTTAGTTACTTCTTTAAGCATCATAAATAAATATAAAACACACTCCTTCATGACTGAAGTGCTGTATGTTTGGCAATTAAAACAACAAATAAATTTTATTTACCGAAAGTTAAAAACGGTTAAAACTCAAGCGTTTACTGATAATGATATTAATGCGTTAATTATTCTCAGCTTTTATTATAAAGCTTGCCGGCAATTATATTTACTCGATGACAACACCATCACTCTATCTTCTTTAACTAGAGAAGAGAACACTCTGCTTGAGTTTATTCAAGCTCACCATTTAACGATAAATAGTGACGATTATTCCCCGCAACTTATAAAAAATGTTTAATAACAATGGCTTGAATTTATAGTTAGTTACTACAACGTTTACTTACGTATTCTTTCGTAGATTTTTTCTCTTAAAACTTGGTAAAACCTCAGGTAAACACTAGAATTATTGCAAGGTTTGTATTTTTCCTTGAATAAATTTTGAATTGATTAGTACCGAGTATTTAGCGAATTAAATCTTTATTCCTGCGGTTTATTATTTGTAATAAATACTAAGGATAGTATGTGCAAGGATCGGAAAAAGAATTTGTTTTGGATGAATGGCTGATTTATCCAGAAAAGTCTACCATTAAACGCAACGATGACCTTATCCATTTAGAGCCCAAAATAATGGAGGTTTTAGTATATCTTATAAATAACGCTAACCGTGTTATCTCCAGAGAAGAATTAACCGAAAAGGTATGGCAATCAAAATTCGCTTCTGACGAAGTGATCACCCGAGCAATCTCTGTATTGCGTAAGAAGTTAGATGACACAGGAAAAGTTCATCGTTTTATTAAAACTATACCCAAACATGGTTACGTTTTAGAGTATTCAAATCAAATAGAAGCCCATGCCTTGCCCCCCTTTGAAATTAACAATGAAGTTAAAGGATTTGAACCTAGCATAAATAAGTTTATCAGCCCAATATGGGCAATGATAATAGCAGGGATCGCAATTTTAATAATAATCGCGGTTTTGACTGAAAGTTTTGTAACTGATCAAACAAGTAAAAACAAACAAATACATTTAAAAGTAGACAAGTTTGTTGCTCTAGATAACTTACCTTCTAGCGAAATGGTTGCCAGAGTTCTATCTGAACAGTTAATCACCACATTGAGTAATTCAGAGTCTACTAAAGTGAGCATGGATACCGGTTCATTAACCGACATAGAGAACGATGTTGAATTTATAATAAGTGGTGGAGTAAAAGAAATAAACAGTGACTATCATGTGAGCTTACATTTTATTGATGGAAGTTCGGGAGGTGTTTTGTGGAGCCAATCTTTCGCCGGAGATAAAAAAGCATGGCATCAACTTGTTAACAATATTAGTAAAACCATTGATTACTTTATTAGTGTTGCATACAAAGATAAGCTGAATTTAAAACGATTATCACTGAAAAATTTACAAGCAGCAATTCTCATTCATCAAGCTAGAGAGTTGCGGTTTGTTGATGAATTGAACAATTTTGATTTATCAATAGAGATTCTACAAAACGCGAACGTTTCTTACCCTAATGAAAAGCAAATACTGATGGAACTGGCATTGTCTTATTTAAGAGTTAATGGTGATAACACCAACCCACAACGTCTTCCTATAGTAAAAAGCCTTATAGAACAGGCTGAAAAAGCAAAATATAAAAAAGGGGTATACTGGCTGGTTAAAGCTTTGTTTCTTAAAGAAACAAATGAAATAGATGTTAAGGAAGCTATCGAATTAATTGAAAAAAACCGGCTATTAGAACCAGAGAATGTTGAGGTATTGACTATTTTAGGTAGCTTTTATCGAATATCAAATCGCGATGAACAAGCAATGACCTTATTTTCAAATGCTTTGGCAATAGAACCCGACTTTTCATTGGCAGTCGTTCAACAAGCAAAATTATTAAGTTCACAAAATAATAATTTGCAAGCAATATCAATGGTTGAATCATTTCTTAAAAAGCATCCTAGTGATTTAGGCCTAATTCAGTTACTGGTAAAGCTATATAACGGTAATGGCTTGTTTGACCAAGCAATTAAATTTTTAAATAAAATAGACCTTGATCAATATAAAGGGCTATTGAAGGAACATCTGGCCGCGAGTTATTATTATTTACAAATACCTGTGCGTAGTATTCAGTATTATCAAGAAATTGATGTTTCCGGATATCCTCTTTTGTCCTATCAACTTGATTGTAGTATTTTCACATTAAAGCAGGAATTTAAGCAAGGTACAGAAAGTTGCATATTAGCTGACAAAAGCAAAGCTATTGGTGGCAAATTTCATTACGGCAGAAATTTGATGTTACAAGGGAAATATAATGAAGCCAAACAGCAATATAAAAAAAGTTTCACTGCAATAACTGAAAATATTAATGCGATACAAGCTAACCTATTGATCACTGAGAAAGTCGATTATATCTGGCTCTTGTCAATAACAGGTGAGGAGAAACTTGCCGTTGACTTAGCTACATCGTTACTAAAGCAATTTAGTAACTCTAATCGTATGGGACATTTAGGTTATGGAATTGCAGATGTCATCTTATTATTGTCAATCAATCAACCTGAAGAAGCTGCGAATGCTTTTTCTAGAGCTATAAACGATGGGTGGCTGCATTGGTATGATTGGCGTTATGGTGGTCCACATCCTGCTCTTAATTCACTAGAAAAACATAATAACTACTCTCAATGGATGTTATACCTAAACAATTCATTAACAAGCCAAAGGAGCAAGCTTGCTGACAAAAATAAAAAAACTCCCCAACTAACAACGAATTAGTAGAGGAGTTTGTTTTCAAACTATATGAGAGCTTTTGTTGCTACTATTGCATAGCTTTTATAGGTTAAAAGTTCACATAAAGTTTGTCAGATTCATTTAAAGCAACATCTTCAATACTCACATCACCTAAAGCGTTGTTTAAACGATCTGCTGTTTTGTTTGCCCCATGATTAGCTGCAAATTCAGAAATATTTTCACCATTACATACAACTTTAAGAGCTACTGTTTTGGTTTTTAAACGATATCCATCAACAGTATTATGAAAGCGTATGGTGTTGTTAGATTTTGCTGCTTTACAGACATCTATTAACGCATTTTCCATATAGTTTGACATTCCCGCTGCTTGAACTCCATTAGTTAGTAATAATGAAGACGCAATAATTAAAGCACTGGTAGTGGTTAATGTTAGTTTAGTAGTGTTCATAATTTGTTTTCCTTTCACTTTGTATTTCTTAAATAGGTTGTAACTTCCGCTTTCTTTGAATTAAATTTACAGCTTTATATTTTTACGTTGATTATTCATTTTTGGTTAATCCTTTAAATAAAACTGCATTAATTAATAATTGTCTGCGTTGACCTATTAATTAAAGGACTATTTAGCATTAAAAACCTGATGAAAATATGATGAATATCTACTTTATATCTATAAGAAATATTACTTATCAACAGCTTATGTGCTTAGTTGTGTGGGGTGTGTGTAAAAAGATTCAAAAACATGAAAATATTATATAAAAGAGTATTATTTACTTAAATGTTACAAAATATGTATTTTGTTGGTGAATAAATATTTGCTTTTTCTGAAATATTATTTGACAAGGTAAACGGCAAAGTAAATACAAATAACTGAGTTTTTGTTTTTAACTTTTTTTAATTAAAAAAAATGAATATTTTGTTTCATAAAATTAGGTATTTAGAAAAAATAAGCTACTCTAAAGTTAAGCATTGTTGACTTTTATGCTAATAAGAAAATATTGTATGTATTAATGTGATTTTTTAAAATAAAGAGAATGGGGAATGCGGATGCAATCATTACAAGTAAGAGATTATTTAAACTCTCATCCTGTTACTTTTACACCAGATATGGCGATAGAGCAGGCAAGTGAGATGATCACCAAAACTCATGAGCTTGGTGGGCCTGTTGTTGACCCTACCGGTAATTTAGTCGGTTTCTTATCTGAATCAGATATTCTCGGTAAAATGCTGGAAACCGGGTATTATAATGAACATGTAAGTTCTGTTGACCAACTAATGCGTAAGGATGTTCTTACCATGAAGCCTTACGATAGTATCGTTGAAGTTGCACAAACTATGATGCAAGCTAAACCGAAAGTTTATCCTGTAACAGATGATGATGGGAATTTGTTAGGAACCATATGTCGTAATGATGTATTGGCTGCATTAGATTCGCATATTAGGTCAGCATTTCATGTAACTACTAAAACGGGTTAATCGTTTTGTTACAAGATTTTTGCCATTAAATCTATTTTAACAGAATTTGGGCACTCCATGACAATTCGAAGTTAATTCTTCTTTGAATGAAAAAAGCAACGTTTTCGTTGCTTTTTTCATTTTGAAATTCTGTTAATATTGTCTCTGTTTCTTACATAGCATTTTATGAGTACATTTTGTCCGAGCAATTACCTGATTTTAAACCACTATTAGACTCTTTATTTCAACAATTAACTAATACGCGTAATTGCGATAGAGGCATACTTAAAAAGCGCCTTCATGGCTTGAAAAATATCAATAATGAGAAAAAAAAATTAAATGCACTTGCAACTATTGAAGAGGCAATAAATCAATCGATCAATAGTAAAATACATTTATTAAAATCTATTCCAAAGATTTCATACCCTGAACAACTTCCTGTATCGCAAAGTGTAGATAAAATTGCGCAAGCGATAAAAGAAAATCAAGTTGTGATTATTGCTGGTGAAACGGGCTCAGGTAAAACAACTCAAATACCTAAAATATGTTTAGAGCTTGGCCGGGGTATAGAAGGTTTTATCGGGCATACACAACCTAGGCGTATCGCCGCAAGGACGGTTGCTAATAGAATTGCCGAAGAAATGCAGTCGAAATTAGGGGAGCAGGTTGGTTATAAAGTTAGATTTACTGATCAAGTGTCAAGCAACACTTATGTAAAGCTTATGACCGATGGCATTTTGCTGGCTGAAATGCAACGTGACAGATTGTTAAGGCAATATGACACCATCATTATTGATGAAGCACATGAGCGCAGTTTAAATATCGACTTTATTCTGGGGTACTTGAAGCAGATTTTACCTAAGCGCCCTGACTTAAAAATAATTATTACTTCTGCAACTATCGACCCGATGAAGTTTTCGAAACATTTTAATAATGCGCCGATTATTGAAGTATCAGGAAGAACATATCCGGTAGATATTCATTACAGCCCTTTAGATGAACAGGAAGGGGACTATGTAAACGGAATTATTAATGCTGTTAAACAATTAGATGATTTGCCGATGGGCGATATCTTAGTGTTTTTAAATGGTGAACGTGAAATTCGAGATGTAGCCGCGGCATTAGAAAAAGAGAATTTAAGAGACACACAAATACTGCCATTGTTTTCGAGGTTAACCGTTGCGGAGCAAAATAGGATATTTGCCCCGCATCGTGGACGCAACATTGTATTGGCAACAAATGTTGCAGAAACATCTTTAACAGTACCGGGCATTCGATATGTTATTGACCCTGGAACTGCTCGTATCTCTCGATACAGTTATCGCACTAAGGTTCAACGTTTGCCTATTGAACCGATATCACAAGCCAGTGCTAATCAACGCTCTGGTCGCTGTGGACGTGTTGCCGCAGGTGTTTGTATTCGTCTGTATTCAGAGGAAGATTTTTTATCTCGAGCGGAGTTTACCGATCCTGAAATTTTACGAACCAACTTAGCAACTGTAATATTGCAAATGCTGGCGTTGGGTCTTGGCGACATTAGCCAATTTCCATTCCTACAAGCACCTGATAGTCGAAATATCAATGACGGTATGCGCTTATTAGAAGAGATAGCTGCGATAAAATCAGCTAAATCAGCAAAACCATTACTCACTGAAACCGGTAGGAGTTTATCTCGATTTCCTATTGATCCACGTCTGGCTAAAATGCTACTCAGCGCTAAGGAATTGGGCTGCGCTCAACAAGTAGCCATTATAGTTGCTGCATTAAGCATTCAAGACCCACGTGAACGACCGATGGAAAAGCAGCAGGCAGCAGATCAAGCCCATAGCCGTTTTAAAAATAAAGAGTCTGATTATATTAGTTTACTCAATTTATTTAATTACATAAGACTAAAACAACAAGAGCTTTCCAATAACCAATTTAGACAGCTGTGTAAAAAAGAATTTCTGTCATATTTACGTATTCGTGAATGGCAAGATATTATTTCGCAATTAAAACAAACATTTAATGAGAATAAATGGTCGTGGCCTCACTTTGATCCTGAAGATGAATCCAAACATGAAATTTTGCATCAAGCGATTTTATCTGGTTTATTGAGCCATGTTGGTAATCTGGATGAAAACCGAGAATATAAAGGCGCTCGTGGCAGCAAGTTTTATATTTTTCCTGGTTCAGGCCTAGCTAAGAAAACGCCGAAGTGGATAATGGCTACAGAATTAGTTGAGACAAGCCGGTTATTTGCCCGGATGTGCGCAAAAATTGAGCCTAGCTGGTTAGAGTCGTTAGCGGCACATTTACTTAAACGCAGTTACTCAGAGCCACACTGGGAGAAAAAACGCGGTGAAGTTCAAGCGTTTGAACAGGTAAGCTTATATGGTTTAGTGATTATTCCCAAACGTAAAATCGCGTTTAGTCAGATAGAGCCGGAGACTTGTCGAAAAATCTTTATTAGAGAAGCGTTAGTTCATGGCGATTGCAATATTAATGAAAAATTTCTGCAACAAAATAATAAATTGGTCGCATCAATTGAAGATCTTGAAGATAAGGCGCGTCGTAAAGATTTTTTAGTGGAAGAAGAAGAATTAGTCGATTTTTATTTAGAGCGCCTTCCAGAGCATATTGTTGGCCAAATAAGCTTCCTTAGCTGGTGGAAAAAAAACAAAACTAAACAACCCGAACTATTAAGTTTTTCGAAACAACAATTACTGAAGCAACAAAGCCAATCTTTAAGTGCTAAAGATTACCCTGTTTTTTGGCAGCAGGGTAACATCAGTTTAGCCCTTAGTTATAATTTTGAACCTGGCGCTGACGATGACGGTATTAGTGTCAATATTCCAGTTGGCGTGCTGAATCAAATCGAAGATAACGGCTTTGAATGGTTAATTCCTGCGCTGAGATTAGAGTTAATTACTGCCTTGATCCGCTCTTTGCCAAAGCAACAACGCAAAAATTTTGTACCTGCTCCTAACTATGCCAATGCCTGTTTTGAAACAATATCGCCAAACAATGGTGGTTTAATTGCGGCAATTGAAAAGCAATTATTAAGAATGACCGGTGTACGTATCGCGGAAGATAGTTGGGATTTTAATAGTTTAACTGATCATCTAAAAATGAATTTTAAAATATTGACCAATAAAGGTAAGTTATTAAAACAAGGACGCAATTTATCCCTTTTAAAAGAGCAATTACAGGGTAAGGTTAAAGAGTCGATTAAATCCGTAGCTGAAAAGGGCATAGAACGTGAAAATATCAAAGAATGGGATTTTGATGAAATACCGAAAGCTTATGAGAAAAAAGTCGCTAGTTTAGTGATTCAGGCGTTTCCTGCGTTAGTCGATAAACAGAAAAATGTAGCAATTGAGTTATTTGAACATAAAAGTTTGGCCGAGCAAGCAATGCTAAAAGGATTAACCCGTTTGGTTCTGCTTAATATTCCTTCGCCAATAAAATATCTTGAAGCAAAGCTGCCCAATAAAGCTAAGCTGGGACTGTATTTCAATCCGTTTGGAAAGATTTCAGATTTATTGAACGACTGTATAGAGGCTTGTGCACATCAAATAATCAAAGCCAGTGGCGACTTACCCTATGAGCAAGCGGGTTTTAATCAAGCTCGAGATTTGGTAAGAGCTGATATTGCAGATAACGTTCTAGCCAGCGCCATCAAGCTTGAACAAATTTTAACGCTAAGGCATGACATAGCTAAAAAAATGAAAGGCAGTATCGGTTTAGACATTATCCAGGCGCATGGTGATATTAAACAACAGCTAGAAAAATTAGTGTTTAAAGGTTTTGTCAGCAACAGCGGTGTAGATAAACTTGATAATATTGCTCGTTATTTGAAAGGTATCCTGCGCAGAATGGAGAAACTGCCAATAGATCCTAACCAAGACAGGTTGAAAATGATAGAAATTCATAAAGCGGAAGAGCTTTATAGCACACTGCTATCACAACAACCGAAAAACCAACCAATTGATAGAGAAATCTTAACGATTAAATGGATGATTGAAGAGTTCAGAGTTTCTGTGTTTGCGCAAAATTTGGGGACTTCATTTCCAATATCGTTAAAAAGGATAAAAAATAAAGTCGCTGAGTTTTAACTGTTAACGTTTGCCTCTAAATGTTAAAAATATTGCAGATAAAATTGACATAAGGACAACAACTCCCTATAAAAGAGGGGTGTTTATTTTTGTACTTTTTAAGACCTTTGTACAACTAAGGTTCTTAATAAGTGGATAGTTAATTTTATTAATATAATAAAAACAAATATTTAATTAACTCGTATAAAATATGTTGTCGCAGTAATAGAGGTATCTATGCACAAGTTAGATCAAGATTTTGATGAAAGTCGTTCAATGTTCAGAACAATGGTGAATCAGCAAATGACCATCACTTTGGTTGATGAGGAAGCCAATATAGATGTAATGGTTAATTGTCGTGATATTAGTGCAACAGGTATTGCCGTAGAAATAGGGCACCCAGTTGAAATTGGTACAATAATTAAGTTTCATCATGAATGTGATGAGCAGCTGTCCGCGCCCTTGACTGATTGTAAAGGCAGGGTGTTGCGCTGTGAACAAGAAAGTAAAGATCTATTCTTATTAGCGGTTGAAACGATTGAAAACGAATAAATAGCTATGGGCAAAACTAAATTATTTTGAACTTTAATTTAGTTTTGCCGCTAATTCTATTAATCCATTTGACAGACTAGGCCTTTAAGATAATAACCTTCAGGGTAATTTAGCGAAATAGGGTGGTCAGCTGCCTGATGTAAACGCTCAACAATTCTTCCTTCACGTCTTGCATCTAATGCCGCATCGGCAACAATCTTTTGAAATAAACCTGTATCCATTAACCCTGAGCATGAAAACGTCAATAATAAACCGTTTTTATTAAGCAGTTGCATCGCCAACATATTGATGTCTTTATAGCCTCTGCATGCCCCTTTTAACTGTGCTTTTGATTCGGCAAATTTCGGTGGATCAAGAATGATCATATCAAACTTTTTACCTTGCTCACGGTATTGACGAAGTAACTTGAATACATCTTGTTTTATAAACTGAACGTTTTTATCGGTTAAGTCATTTATTTCAAGATTTTCCTTGGCTAGATCTAACGCTGTTTGCGAAACATCAACATTGATAACTTCTTTTGCACCTGCTTTAGCGCAGTGCAAGGAAAATGTTCCCGTATAAGAAAAACAATTTAAAATGGTTTTATCTTTTGCATATCGTCCTGCCGCTAAACGAGAATCACGTTGGTCTAGGTAAAAACCGGTTTTATGGCCCTTTTCTACATCAACTTTAATTTTAATACCGTGTTCGTTAATAACACATTCAGTAGAACTTAATGGTTCAGTAATCCAACCTTTAGTAAGTTCTAAACCTTCTTTTTTACGCACATCAACATCTGAGCGTTCATAAATTGCATGTTCGGGATACAGTTCGCCAAGTACTCTAAAAATTGCATGACGATGAAAATCTGCGCCAGCACTTAATAACTGACAGCTTAATATGTTGTCATAAACGTCTATTGTTAACCCTGGAAGATTATCTGATTCGCCAGCAATCAAACGAAAGCCATTTAAGCCACCATCTTTAATTGTTTTTTCACGTAGAGTGGCGGCATTGATAAAGCGCGTTCTAAAAAATTCATCATCAATGTTTTCTTGTTGATCAAATGTCCATACTCGAATTCGAATTTGTGATTGTGGTGAATATGCACCTTTTGCAAGCCAATTACCCTTACTGTCATAAATATCTACAGTTTCTCCAGAAAGAGGTTTTCCAATGATTTTATTGACTGCTTTGGAAAAAATCCAAGGATGACGACGTAAAAGTGATTTTTCTCGTGAAGGATTTAACATTATTCGTGCAGACATACTATATTCTTTATGTAAGGTAAAAAGAGCACTGATTGTAAACAATGCCGTAGCAGTTAACAATGAGGCGACAATAACAAAAGGATAAACTATGAAAATTTGCTACATTGCAAAGGTCACAGGTGTTGTACAAGGAGTATATTTTAGAGCGAGCGCTCAAAATATTGCCATAGACTATCAATTAAGTGGCTATGCACATAATCTTGAAGATGGTAGTGTAGAGGTCATGGTGTGTGGTGACGAAGATAATGTTCAACATATGCTCGACTGGTTACATCAAGGACCTGAAGAAGCAGAGGTTGAAAACGTTGTTGTTGATCAAACTCACCCAAGAGATATTAATCATTTTTCTATTGGTTAAATTGCAGCTTTGTAGTTTAACTTGAAGTTTTTAGGATGACATGTGAAGTTTATAGACGTAAATGAACAACAAGAACTAGTATTTAGCCAGACACCACCCCCTGTTATTGATATTGATGAATGCCTGCTTAAAGTGCACGCGATAGGTGTAAATCGCGCTGATTTATTACAGCGAGCGGGTAAATATCCACCTCCACCAGGTGAGTCACCAATATTAGGCTTAGAAGTTTGTGGTGAAATTACAGAACTAGGTAGCGATGTTAATAACTTTAACATTGGCGATAAGGTTTTAGGTTTAGTTGGCGGAGGTGGTTACAGTGAGTATGTGAAGATCAAAGCCTCACATATGATTTCTTTACCTGCTCATCTTAACTATAGCCAAGGCGCTGCAATTGCCGAAGTTTACTTAACTGCCTTTCAAAGTTTATTCACTATTGCAGATTTACAACCCAATGAGAACGTCCTTATACATGCTGGCGCAAGTGGTGTTGGTACAGCGGCCATTCAACTATGTAAGGCGATAGGTGCACAAGTCACCGTTACGGTAAGCTCAGAAAAGAAAGCGATAGCGTGTCAAAATTTAGGTGCTGATAACATCATCAACTATAAAGAAGAAGACTTTGTTGCTTGGAAAAAGCAGCACCTTAAGACTGGTTTCGACGTTATTTTAGATGTTGTAGGTGGCGATTATTTATCAAAAAATATTGATGTGGCAGGTTTAGATTCCCGAGTAGTGATGCTAGCGATGTTGGGAGGGCGCTTTTGTGAAAAAGTTGACGTTGCTAAACTGTTGTTAAAACGAGTTAATATTCATGCTTCTACTTTAAGAAGTCGATCTGACGGCTACAAAAGTAAACTTGTTACTGATTTTTGTGAAAAATTTTCTAATAGTTTGACACAAGGCGTAATAAATCCTGTTATTGAACATGTGTTTGATTGGAGCAAAGCTGACCAAGCCCACAGTTTAATGAGTCAGAATAAAAATATTGGCAAATACATCTTGTCTATTAATGATTAAAGAACTGTTATTACATATAAAAATATAAGCATAGCCACAAACTAATGACCTTACGTGGCTCTGCAGTACTTTAATGAAACAAAATTCCTATATCTAAAGCATTAGCAGCATTATAAGGAGTTTAATTTTAAATTTACAACGCTGCTTTAGTCCGTCCTAACCTGCCTTAAGTCCACTTTGACTATTTATGAATACTTTTTGTTGATTTTTGTATTACCTTTCTAAGAGATTAAAAATAATAATTATTAATATTTGGCTCATCAATTTCATGGGAAATGGAGAATATTATTTAATCGCAGTTCCATAGAATCAGATAAAATACCTAAAGGAAAACTATGAAGTATATTTTACCCCTTGTCACAATACCGTCAGCATTATTGATGTTCGCATGCTCTGGCGACATGACAAATAATGATTTAAAGGAGCAGCAAAGTGCGGTGAGCAGTTGGCATGTTGATTTTTTCGATGACTTCAATACTTTCAATCCTAATAACTGGCAAGATCAGCGTATCTGGGTTAATAATGAAACCCATTGCTATGTCCCGGACAACCAGTTTGGTACCCGTGAAGTGAGTGATGGCACCTTAAAACTTAAAGTAGTTGATATTGGCGAAAAACGCAGTTGTGATAACTTTGACAAACATGGTAAACAACACCCTGATACCCAGTATGTTGCTGGTCGCATCGCTTCCAAAAATCTCAAGGAATTTGTCAAGGGCAAGTGGAGCGCTCGCTTAAAAGTTGAAAACAGTGGTCAATCAGGTATGTTCCCTGCTTGGTGGCTGCTCGGCTCTCAGAATAACGAACCACCCGTGCAGCACCCTGATGAGAACGTGTGTTGGCCGATGGCCGGTTCTGGTGAAATTGATATCTTTGAGCATCATAGTGATGGCGGCCCGAATCATTATGCGGCTCGAGCTATCAAAAGTAATGGTGAGTGCGGAGGCGGTGATTGGCAGGCCCTGATGTTAGTCCAAGAAGCCAAGTTAGACGAATATCATGAATACTCGGTAGAGTGGGTTGCAGATGATGTTATTTTTCGCCTGGATGAAGTTGAAGTCTATCGACTTCCTAGTGAGGCAGATAAACTTTCTGAGCCATTCTTTGCCATCCTGAACTTTGCCAAGATTAATGATTCAGCAATGACAGCTAATTGGGTTATGGAAGTCGACTGGGTGAAACACGAAGCTTGGTATTAATGACAGTCTCGGTTAGGTTAACTAACAACCTGATGATCATTGAGTGGATGTAATTATTCTGCAATAAAAAAGCACTAGATTAGGTAAATAATACCATTCTGCATAAAGATATGGTCAACTCAGTGCTTATCAAACGCTCAAGAACAACCAAAATTTGAAGTAGATAGTTATTCTATCTTCTTTAAATTTTGGGCCGTTATCGTGGGTTTGATAAGCACCCAAAGGGCGATTGTTAAAAGAGCTTTATGCTGCGTTAAACATTTTATCAGTGGAATAACCACAGTACAAAATGAAAGCCTTACCTAAAACCCTTTTAACAATCGCTGAGTGAGTCATTCTTTATGCAGAATGGTATAATGTAGTGCTTTAAACATGTTCAGCTAGGTAATTGTCTTGACATAGTTCCTGTCTATTTTCTAATCAGTTACCTTTGAAAACCTTAAAAGCGTTTTTCCATCTCTTTCTATTGTTTCATTAAACATAGCTAAAGGCCTGATCCAAATATCCTTTTCACCGTAAAGTGGTTGATAAACGACAAATTCTTCCTCAGTTTCACTATGTTTAGCGACATGTAAAACTTGATAAAAGTTGCCTTTAAAGTGTTGATACTTTCCTGTGGGTATACTCATAAAATAATATTCTTTTTAAAACTTTGAGGCTAATTTTACCTTAACCAGCGATATTGCCAACAAATTTTATTCGTTCTCATATCTTTATTAGCTGAATTTTTTATTTATAGGAACATCTTCTATTATTAAATATAGAAACAGTAAATCGAATTTTAATTTGTATGGAGTTTTATAGTGGGTAGTGCATTTAGTTTTCTATGGGCACTTATCTTTTTGTATAGCCTAATCGCGATAGTGTTATTAAAAACAGGTAAGGCATGCCCTAGTAAGCATGTAGGCTATTCTGTAAATGGTCACTTAGTTATGTCTACCGGGGCTCTAATAAATGGTTTAGGATTAAACCCTGCGATTGGCGTAATTATCATCCTATTTGGTGTGTATTTGCATTATAAGAAAATGAAAGAACAGCAATAATGGCTGAGTAATGATTCTTAACCTACACTGATAGAGATTTTAAGGAGATTATTATGCCCAAATATATTATTGAAAGAGAAATTCCTGAAGCTGGTCAACTATCTGCTGATGAATTTACGGCCATATCGCAAAAGTCTTGTTCTGTAATTTCCGAGATTGGGACGAGTATACAGTGGTTAGAAAGTTACGTTACCGATAACAAAATATATTGTGTGTATATAGCTCCAAATGAAGATGTAGTGATGGAACATGCGAATAAAGGAGGTTTTCCAGCAAACAGCATTCAACAGGTGCGCAGGATAATTGACCCAACAACCGCTGAGTAAAAGTTGAGTTCATTAGGGACAAACGCTGATTTTATAGAGAGTACAGTCCGTTGCTCTACTAACTGAGCTATTTATTTTTCCTATAGAAGCAAAAAGACCTGTAACTACTTCTAGTACAGGCCTTCTTTAATGTGGCTCCTCAACCTGGACTTGAACCAGGGACAAACGCTGATTTTATAGAGAGTACAGTCCGTTGCTCTACTAACTGAGCTATTTATTTTTCCTATAGAAGCAAAAAGACCTGTAACTATTTCTAGTACAGGCCTTCTTTAATGTGGCTCCTCAACCTGGACTTGAACCAGGGACAAACGGATTAACAGTCCGTTGCTCTACCAACTGAGCTATTGAGGAATAATTTTTTTAAGTAGTACTATTAGCTACTTTTTGTATGGCTCCTCAACCTGGACTTGATCTAGGGAGGAATCGGCGATTTTATATTAGCCAGTCCGTTGCTTTGCAACTTCATGTATATCATCAGCAAATATGGCTCCTCAACCTGGACTTGAACCAGGGACAAACGGATTAACAGTCCGTTGCTCTACCAACTGAGCTATTGAGGAATTGTTCTTTTTTAGGTTTCTAAACCTGACCACCGTTTAACTAAATATTAAACCATAGCTTTTTAATATGGCTCCTCAACCTGGACTTGAACCAGGGACAAACGGATTAACAGTCCGTTGCTCTACCAACTGAGCTATTGAGGAATTGCCGTTAAGCAAGTTGCTTAACGGGGCGGAATATTATATTTCTATATCGAGCCTGTCAACACTAAAAATAAGATTAATTTCATTTGTTGTATTGTTTGCTTGTTTTGCATACAAATTGTCGCTGAAATAGCCGCCTTGCGGCAAGTTGCTTGTTAATATTATTTTAACAGGTTTGTTGTTTTTCTTAAAAAGTTATCCACTGTTTTTGTGGATAACTATGTGTACTGAAGTGTAAACAATTTGTACAGGGCTGTTTCTATTGAATTTTCTTACTCAATAAATTTCTACAATGAATTTTTAATTTCAATATTTACAGTAAGTTACAGGGTTATTGCTCATAAATGAAACTAATGGATTGATTTGTAACCAATCTAGCTTATAACTCTACCATTGTGTATAAATTGATGGCTTTACAGAAATTATTAATAAATTACCTATTAATCTAATAATTAATTAGCTAGTGCAGTAAGTATCTTTTACAATACTAAACTTTCTTTTTCTCCAAAGTATTATTTTATCGATGACAACAAAAAATAAACGAACTAATCAAGATTTATTAAATGATCCTGTAAGTACCACCTTAAAAAATATGACCATTCCAATGATTTTCGGCATGGTATTATTAATGACATTTAATTTAGTTGATACGTTTTTTGTTAGTCTTCTTGGCACACAACCTTTAGCCGCGATTAGTTTCACTTTTCCGATCACCTTTACAGTTATCAGCTTGTCAATTGGTTTAGGTATAGGTACATCTGCGGTTATTGCGAAAACGTTAGGTAAAGGCAATACAGAAGATGCACGTAATGCCGCGACCGTTGCACTATTAATTACCTCAATCATAGTGATTGTTTTGTCTTTTGCAGGCTATATTTTCTCTGATCAAATATTCACATTATTAGGTGCCGAACCGCATTTATTACCCCTTATTCATGATTATATGGATTTATGGTTTTTGGGAAGTGTTGGTTTGATTGGCCCAATGATCGGTAATGCCGTGTTAAGAGCGTCTGGTGATACTCATACACCTAGTATTGTTATGGGCAGTGCGGGATTAATAAATGCCTTATTAGATCCGGTATTCATTTTTGGTTTTGGTCCTATACCTGCCATGGGTATTCAAGGGGCAGCGTTAGCGACAGTCATCTCTTGGGCTTTTGGTCTAGCATTTATTACCTATGTTTTAGCATTTCAACGTAAACTCATTCACTTATCCTTACCAGAATGGTCTGTCGTTAAAAAATCAGCAGGGCAGATACTACAAATTGGTCTACCAGCTGCGGGTGCTAATATGTTAACGCCTATAGCCGCCGCCGTTATGACTGCTATTGTGGCTGGCTATGGAGAATCTGCAGTTGCAGCGTTTGGTGTTGGTTCTAGAATTGAATCTATTGCCTGTTTAGTTGTACTGGCTATGTCGATGACTTTACCACCTTTTATTAGCCAAAACTTTGGCGCTGGTAATATTGACCGGGTAGAACAAGCTTTCAATGTATCGGTTAAGTTTGTCATACTATGGCAAGTTGCAATATACGCAGTGCTTATTTTAATTTCACCGTTGATCACCTCCGCGTTTGCTAAAGAACAAAGCGTGGCTGATATCATTACCTTATTCATGTGGATATTACCGTTAGGTTATGGTTTACAAGGTATAGTTATATTAACCAACTCTTCATTTAATGCTCTACATAAGCCTATAGTGGCTTTAATGCTTAGTATTATTCGCTTATTTATATTTTATGTACCATTAGCTTATGTTGGCAGTTTATTCTTCGGTTTAACCGGGTTATTTGTTGGTGCATTATTGGGAAATCTGTTTATGGCTGTAGTGTCTTATTACTTATTTAATAAACAGTTTAAAAACCCGGAAACATTAAGTTCGGCGGAAGTGTAATCATGAGTAAAGAATTTCAAATCGTATCTGATTATACCCCAAGTGGTGATCAACCAACGGCCATAACCCAATTAATGGACGGTTTAGACTCTGGTTTAGCACATCAAACACTACTAGGAGTGACAGGCTCTGGTAAAACCTTCACTGTTGCAAATGTTATTGCCAAGCAGCAGCGCCCAACAATGATATTAGCACCTAATAAAACACTCGCAGCTCAACTTTATGGTGAAATGAAGGAATTTTTCCCCCATAACGCGGTTGAATATTTCGTCTCATACTACGATTATTATCAACCAGAAGCTTATGTTCCAACCACAGATACGTTTATTGAGAAAGATGCTTCAATAAATGAACATATCGAACAAATGCGTTTATCGGCGACTAAAGCGCTATTAGAGCGTCGCGATGTTGTCATTATTGCTTCTGTATCGGCGATATATGGTTTAGGCGATCCTGATTCATATTTGAAAATGATGTTGCACCTTAGACAAGGCGATATTATTAATCAGCGCGACATTTTAAGACGTTTGGCTGAATTACAATACACTCGTAATGATGTAGCGTTTCAACGTGCTACGTATCGCGTTAGGGGCGATGTTATTGATATATTTCCTGCTGAGTCAGACCGACTTGCCATTCGAGTTGAATTGTTTGATGAAGAAGTGGAGCGCATTAGCCAATTTGATCCACTTACTGGTCAGGTCGAAAGTATATTGCCGAGGATAACTATTTATCCCAAAACTCACTACGCAACACCACGTGAAAAAATACTTGCCGCAGTTGAAAAAATCAAAGTTGAACTAAAAGAGCGCGCAACACAATTAAAAGATAACAATCGCCTGGTAGAAGAGCAGCGAATAGTACAACGAACTCAATTTGATATTGAAATGATGACAGAGCTGGGGTATTGCTCTGGTATAGAAAACTACTCTCGTTATTTATCTGGTCGTGAACCTGGTGATGCGCCGCCAACGTTATTTGATTATTTGCCAGATGATGGCTTACTTATTTTAGATGAATCGCATGTCACCGTACCGCAAATAGGTGCCATGTATAAAGGCGATAGGTCGCGTAAACAAAACCTGGTTGAATATGGCTTTCGTTTACCTTCTGCGCTAGATAACAGACCAATGAAGTTTGATGAATTTACTTCAATATCACCGCAGACTATCTATGTATCCGCTACGCCAAGTGACTATGAAATAGACAAGTCGTCAGGAGAAGTAGCCGAGCAAGTAGTACGGCCTACAGGGTTGTTAGATCCAGAAATAGAAGTTCGTCCTGTTGAGACACAAGTAGATGATCTATTGTCTGAAATTAATATCAGAGTTGCTAAAAACGAACGAGTTTTGGCAACTACCTTAACGAAACGAATGGCTGAAGATTTAAGCGAATACCTTACCGAACATGGTGTTGCAACTCGTTATTTGCATTCAGATGTTGATACCGTAGAACGTATGGAAATTATTCGTGATTTGCGCTTAGGTAAGTTTGATGTATTGATCGGCATTAACTTATTACGAGAAGGTCTCGATTTACCAGAAGTGTCGTTAGTAGCGATATTAGATGCTGATAAAGAAGGCTTTTTACGTTCAGAGCGTTCGTTAATTCAAACCATTGGTCGAGCTGCCCGTAACTTAGAAGGCCGGGCGATTTTATATGCTGATAAAATCACTAAATCGATGAAAAAAGCGATTGATGAAACAGAACGTCGTCGAGCTAAACAGCATAATTACAATATTGAAAATGGCATTACACCGAAAGGGTTGGTTAAAAAAATTCAAGATGTAATGGGCGTTGGCAGTGGTCTAAAAGAAGGGGATCTAAAGCTTGCTTCTCCTAAGGCAGAACAACATATTTTAACTACTACAGAAATAGATAAAAAAGTTGCTAGCCTTGAAAATGAAATGTTTGACCACGCACGCAATTTAGAGTTTGAAAAAGCTGCCGCATGTAGAGATGAAATATCGAAACTACGAAATTTACAACTTAAAACTTAACCCAGTTTTTACAGTTAAACTCTTGAACTATAAAACGTAATTATTTCTGCAATATCGTCGGTATTGCATTTACGTAAACTGGATATTTCATTGATGATTTTGTCCTGAATATCAACAGGAAATAACATTAACTGTTCTAAATACAAATGTGCTTGTAACTCGTCCTTTGCACTAATGAGATCGGCTAAATGAATAGCATGATGTTCCCAAATAGAGCCCATACGTCCTCCTATAATTAACTAAGACATACGCTAAGTTTAGGTTAGAAATTCACATTTAGCCTAATAAATATGGGCTCTTCAGCCATTTAATCGTTAAGTTTATAATTGCAAAAGCTAAGTTATTTATTTAAATGATATTTTTTAGGGGACATATACGGCCAGATAAGTTGTATTCAGCCGTTTACGTTAGTATTTCCAACATGCTTGTTGTTTATTCATACTCTAAGGGATCTGTAACCTTATTCATTTTAAAGGCTTCAAGACGTTCTTCACAGGCACCACATTTACCGCATGCTTTTTCTCTACCGTTATAGCAAGTCCAAGATTTACCATAGTCCAAATCCATAGCTAAGCCGTCAGTTAAAATGTCAATTTTAGTTTGGGTTAAGTAAGGGCTGAATATTTCAACCGGTTGGTAGTTGGCAATCTGACAAACATCGTTCATTTTCACCACAAATTCGGGACGGCAATCAGGATAAATTGCATGATCGCCTGAATGAGCTCCATAATAAACCTGGCTTGCTTCTACAGAGACAGCATAACCAACAGCAAGTGATAACAAAATCATATTACGGTTAGGGACAACCGTCGACTTCATGCTGTCTTCTGCATAATGTCCTTCTGGAATGTCTATATCATCAGTTAACGATGAACCAGCAAGCAGCTGATTAATGGCACTAATGTCGATAACTTTATGAGGAATGTTTAATTCATTACAAACATTTGCGGCATAGTCAATTTCTTTTACGTGCTTTTGACCGTAGTCAAATGTTAAGGCATATACTTGTTTGCCATCTTTTAACGCACGGTTAAGTACAGTAAAAGAATCCATGCCGCCAGAGTAGATCACGACTACTTTATTCATGTTCTTTTCTGCTAGATTTTCAGCCATTTGTTCTTGCTCTTAGGTTATACTATCGATAATTAGCAATATTATACCAAGTTAAATAATTTGGTATTAGATAAAATTATAAAATCCAAAAGATTATTTATTATGAGTCACTATAAAATTAACGAATTATTTGAAACTCTTCAGGGAGAAGGGTCATTTACTGGTCAACCCTCTATTTTTTTACGACTACAAGGTTGCCCTGTAGGATGCAGCTGGTGTGATACTAAACACACTTGGGAAATAAACTTAGACAGTGAAGTTACCAGTGATGTGGTGCTTAATAAAAAAGCAGAAACTGATGAGTGGGTAGATTTAACGCCACAAGACATGCTTAGAATATTTCAAAGTAAAGGTTTTAAAGCAAAACACATTGTTATTACTGGTGGCGAGCCTTGTATGGTTGATTTGAAACCAATTTGTGAGCTGTTTGAACAACATGGGTTTTCTTGCCAAATAGAAACATCAGGAACCTTTGAGATTTTAGTTTCGGATGACTGCTGGGTTACTGTATCACCAAAAGTAAATATGCGCGGCGGTTATGATATTTTATCATCTGCGATGCAACGAGCTAATGAAATAAAACATCCTGTAGCGACCGAGCAACACGTAGATGATTTAAAAGCATTACTGAAAGAGCATAATATTAAATCTACGCCGATTTATTTACAGCCTATTAGCCAAAAAGAGCGTGCCACTAAACTTGCTATTGATACCTGTATTGAAAACAATTGGCGCTTGTCTGTACAAGTTCATAAATATATTGGTATTGAGTAACGTTCTAAAATCCTAATACTCAACATTGCGATTAAACGGTGGCAAAGAATCTAGCAAGGCTTTGCCATAACGCTTGGAAACTAATCGCCGGTCTAAAATGGTGATCATGCCAGTATCTTTTTCATTTCTTAATAAACGACCACAAGACTGAATAAGCTTCTTCGATGCATCTGGTACAGATAACAACATAAACGGGTTACCACCTTTAAGCTTTATATATTCAGCTTGAGCTTGATCTACAGGTGACGTTGGCACTGAAAAGGGCAACTTGGTAATAATTAAGTTTGTTAAATATTTTCCAGGCAAATCAAGCCCTTCAGAAAAACTTTGGCTGCCAAAAATAATACTGGTTTTGCCTTCCTCACAGAGCTCTTTATGATTTTTGATTATTTCTTGTCTTGAGGTCTCTCCCTGTACTTGTACTTTAAATTTTGGTTTCTTTCGCAACGCATCAGCAACTTTTTCCATTTGCCAATAAGATGAAAATAGTACTAAATTTGCTTGCTTCTCTCTTAATATTACCGGGATCTTTTTAATAAGTTCTTCTGTAAATTCATCACTTACGTTTGGCTCATATTGCATTTTTGGAATACTGAGTACGGCATTTTCTTGATAGTTAAAAGGGGAATCAAGTTTTTTGTATTGAGTACCGTCGTTATTGCCAAGTCCTGCTTGTTTTCTAAAATGTTCAAAAGAATTTAACGCACAAAGTGTCGCTGAACATAGCACTGCCGCTTCACATTTGCTCCATAAGTTATCTTCAAGAAAAAAACCGACTTCAATAGGGCTGGCACTTATTAGGTAGTCATCGCGTTTACCTGATGTTTTCTCGATCCAACGCGCAAGTGGTGCACCTTTTTCAGAGTCGGTTTTAGCGTACATATACCAAATTTTTTCTAAATTTTCTAAGCGTTGAATTTCAAAACCTGATTCAGCTAGCAATGGTTCAGCCAAGTACATTTGTACTTCACCGTCTTTAACTTCTTCCATTAATAAATTATATAGCTTGTTTACTTCGCTTAGCGCTTTTTTAGTTGTTGATGAGATATCTTCAGCCAAGTTCTTCAAGTTTTGCGGAATAAGGCCATTTTCAAAGCGGTATTGTTTTTCTTTGGCAAAATAGGTTTGTTGGTTGGCATCTAAAAAAGAATTTACTTTTTGTAAATCAGCGATGATCTCCTGAGTAAAATCGGCGAGTTTAAGTGTAGGTGAAATAGCGCGTTGGCTCTTGCATAACTTACCTATTTTGTCACTGGTTACTGCTACTTTGGTTAACCATTCAATGGCACCTTTTACTGTTGCCATTGCTGAGGAGTGATCACGAGTAATATCAGGTAAGTGGTGTGCTTCATCGATAATATAAATACTATCTTCTGGCTCTGACAGTATTTTACCGCCGCCAAGCTCTAGATCGGCTAACAGTAAACTGTGGTTAACCACTAGTACATCTGCTACATCCATTAGCTCTCGTGCTTTATGAAAAGGGCAATGGGTGTGCTCACTTAAATGCTTTAAACAACTGTGCTTATCACTTTGGATGTGTTGCCAAATATGGTTTGGAATGGGCGTAGGCCATGAATCTCGATCGCCTTGCCATTTACCTGAGCTTAGTTTGTCATGTAAACGCTTTAACAATTTAACATCGCTGGCTTTGGGTTTCTCATCAAACATGGCAACTTGCGCAGTATCGCTATCGGTATGACAAGCAAGACCTAAGCGATGCTTACATACATACCGTTGTCGGCCTTTTACTAAACAGTATTCAAACGCTAAACCTGATGTATCCAATAAAAATGGTAAGTCTTTTAAAACAAGTTGCTCTTGCAGGGCGACAGTTGCTGATGATATTACTACCTTTTTATTACGTGAAATGGCTAATGGGATAGCCCCTAGACAATAGGCTAAAGATTTACCTGTACCAGTACCAGCCTCAATAACTATGTGTTTACGATCTTTTGAATATTCGCCAGCAATGGTTTTGGCAATTTCGGCAATTAGGTAAGCTTGTTGTTTTCTAGGCGTAAAATTTTCAAGTTTTTCGCCTATGCTTTTATAAGCCTTACGGATAATTTCCTTGGTTTTATCACCTAACATTATTTTTTTGTTTCCATTAGCGAGCTGCTTTTATATACTGCTGTATATATTAACAGGTTTTTATATTAATTCGACTTTTAATGTCCATAGAACTTCAAAAAGGTTTTCTCCTCACCAGGCAAGTGCAAGACACTCGCCAAGGCATGCTTTTAACCTATTGGTTAAAGGGCGAAGATGGCCCGTTAAAAATAACAATAAATAATGAGTTAGCGGTATTTTTTGTTGAAAAAGATCATGCTGCTGACGCTCATCAATTTTTAATTCAAAACAACATAATTCATCAGCATAAAAGCTTAAATTTAAAAAACTTTAGTCAAAATGATGTTGATGGTTTTTATTTTGACAAATTGAAAACATTCTATAAAGCCAGAGAACTTTTAAAAGCTAATGACATTAAATGTTTTGAAGATGATATAAGACCAGAAGATCGGTTTTTAATGGAGCGCTTTATTACCGGCGCAATGGAATTTACCGGTGTCGAACAAAACGCCGTTGGCTTTAATCAATATCATCAAGCTAAAGCGAGAACAACAAATTTTACTCCTGATTTATCGATGCTTTCTATCGATTTAGAATGTTCTTTTGACGGTGATTTATTTTCTATAGGGGCGTATAGCGACAGTATTAAAAAAGTCTTTATGATTGGGGAATTACAAACCGACAGTGCTGATTATATTGAATGGGTAGAGGACGAGTACGATTTATTACTTAAGTTTATTACTTGGCTAAATGAGGTCGACCCTGACATTATTATTGGTTGGAACGTTATCAACTTTGATTTTAAATTACTGCAAAAACGTTGTGATATTAATAACATAAAATTTGCTATCGGTCGTGACGGCAGCGCGCCATTTTGGCGGCAAAACCGTTTAAGCCCTGAGCAAAACTTTATTTTGATTGCAGGCAGAGTGATACTCGATGGTATCGATTTACTAAAATCAGCAACGTACTCATTTCCAAGTTTTTCACTCGAATATGTTTCTCAGCATCTACTCGGCATAGGTAAAGACATTGAAGATGTCGATAACCGGGTAGAAGAAATTAAACGCAAGTTTTTATATCAGAAACAACAACTGGCCAGTTACAATCTTGAAGATTGTCGCTTAGTGTGGCTTATTTTTGAGAAAACCCAATTATTAGATTTTGCAGTACTACGTTCAGCATTAACTGGGCTAGAACTCGATAGAGTCGGCGGGAGCGTTGCAGCGTTCACTAATCTATATTTGCCTAAACTGCATCGTAGTGGCTATATCGCGCCTAACATGGGAGACGGAGAAAGTGATTTAGTATCCCCCGGTGGTTATGTAATGGATTCAATTCCAGGGTTATACAAGAACGTTTTGGTGTTAGATTTTAAAAGTCTGTATCCAAGTATCATTCGAACTTTTAATATTGATCCCATGGGGTTAATTGAGGGGCTGCTTGAGCAACAAACCGAACGAGAACTACAAAACCCTGATATTCATAAAACCATACCAGGTTTTGATGGCGCCTACTTTTCCCGCGACAAACACTTTCTACCCAAGATAATCGAAAGTTTGTGGGCCGAGCGAGACAAAGCTAAAAAGCAAAGCAATGCGCCATTATCGCAAGCGATAAAAATTATCATGAATTCGTTCTATGGAATTTTAGGATCAACGGGTTGTCGATTCTTTGATCCAAGATTGTCTGGCTCTATCACCAAGCGCTCACATCAATTATTAAATCAAACCAAAGATTGGATCGAAGAATTGGGTTATTCAGTGATATATGGTGATACAGACTCAATATTTGTCAGTGTTGGTGCAAATAAAACTGATCAACAAAGCCAATCTATTGGCAAAGAGATGATGACCCTTATTAATAAACGGATGAATGCTGAACTGAACGAGAAGTATAAAATAGAATCGGCGTTAGAAATTGAATTTGAAACGCATTTTCATCAATTTTTAATGCCAACAGTGCGCGGGCAAGATATAGGTACGAAAAAACGCTACGCAGGTTTAGTTGGGCGAGGTGAGCAAGAGAAGCTTATCTTTAAAGGGCTGGAAAGTGTTCGCACCGACTGGACAGAACTTGCCAAAGGTTTTCAGCAAACACTTTATTTGAAGGTGTTTAACGAAGAGCCTGTAGAAGATTATATCCTAACAATGGTTGCTGATACTTTAGCTGGTAAGTTTGATGATAAATTAATTTATCGAAAACGCTTACGCAGAAAATTAAGTGATTATCAAAAAAATATTCCTCCACATGTGAAAGCTGCTCGCCATGCTGATCATTTAAACGAAAAACTTGGTAAGCCTTTACGTTATCAAAATAAAGGTTGGATAGAATACGTCATGACTGTTAACGGCCCGCAAGTTAAAGAACATTTAACATCAGCTATTGATTATCCTTTATATATTGAACGGCAATTAGGCGCTGTTGCGGATGGTATTTTACCGTTTATCGGTAAATCGTTTGGTGATATAACGGATGAGCAGTTGCAACTATTTTAAATAACAGGTATAAACTTATTTAGATGGCTAGATAGCTATACGAGATAATTCACTATTTAATTAAAACCAACTTCAATTGAGTAACAAGATGAAAGATAAAACAAAAATCGTTAATGCTGGTCGTTCAAAAAAATGGACGCAAGGTATCGTTAACCCACCGGTTTACCGTGCATCAACGGTAGTATTTGATTCTGTTGCACAAATGAATAAAGCAATTAAATCACGTCAACAACAAGAGTTGTTTTATGGACGCCGTGGTACGCCAACAACGTTTGCTTTTGCTAATGCGATGAATGATTTAGAAGGCGGTGTTGGTTGTTACGTATACCCATGTGGTACAGCTGCAATTACCGCGGCAATATTAGCGTTTGTAAAATCGGGTGATCATTTATTAATGGTTGATTCTGTGTATGAACCAACCCGAGATTTCTGCGAACAAACGTTAAAAAGCTTTGGTATTGAAGTTAGCTATTATGATCCTCTTATTGGCAAAGGCATAAAAGATTTGATTCAACAAAATACAAAAGTTGTTTTTCTTGAATCACCAGGCTCTATTACCATGGAAATTCAGGATGTGCCGGGCATTTGTGAGGTAGCACACGCTGCCAATTCTGATATAACCGTTATTTTAGATAATACTTGGGCATCACCAATTCATTTTCAGCCGTTTGACCATGGTGTTGATGTTTCTGTGCAAGCGGCAACTAAATACGTAGGAGGGCACTCAGACGTAATGTTAGGCACCGCTACTGCAAATGAAAAGAGTTGGCCAGTGCTTCGAGAAAAGTCGTATTTACTTGGCCAATGTGCATCTCCTGATGACATTACTTTAGCGTTAAGAGGCATAAGAACGTTAGATATTAGGCTTAAACAGCATGAACAAAATGCGTTAAAGGTCGCTAAGTGGCTACAAGGTCGAAAAGAAGTAGACACGTTATTTCATCCTGCGTTTGAGTCGTGTCCAGGACATGAGTTTTTCAAACGAGACTTTGTTGGTGGAAATGGTTTGTTTTCATTCTCTTTAAAACAAAGTAGTCCACAGGCGTTAACAGAATTTTTAGATGGTATGACTCACTTTAAAATGGGCTTTTCATGGGGCGGTTTTGAAAGTTTAGTTATGGCTTACAGTACAATGAAGAACAGCAGGCCTAACGCCACCGTTGCGCTTGACTCCCCAGTGATCCGATTACATATTGGTTTAGAAGATGTTGATGATTTAATTGACGATTTAGAACGTGGATTTGAACGGTTGAATAAAGCGTTATAGCGAACACCAAACTAGCTAATAGTTTGAGCCATTTATAAGACGAGAAATGCAAATCAGCAAGTATATATGTAGGTTTGCATTAAACTCTTTAAGTTTTTTCATTGATAGTTTTTACTTCCTCCTCCTTACAAATTCTTACTGTATTTAAATAACATCCCTAAAATAGTAAAAATTTCATTTCTATTTTGACTGTAAAATTCTGATAAACATTGGTTTTTTGAATTTCTCTGATACTGTTAATAGTAAGTTTACGTATTTGTTAACGCTAATTAAAAATAAAAACATAGAAAGGGGAGTTTCATGTTCATTAAAACAATTATATTAAGCGCCTTATTAACCGTGAGTTCAGTAGCAGCAGCGGACGATTGGAAATTTGGCATTGGAACAGGATTTTTTGCTTTAAATATTGACGGTGACGTTGGTTTGAATACTGGTGCAGGGCCTGTATTAACACCTCTTGATTTAAGCTCAAGTGATGTCAGTGATCTTATGGAAAGTGCGTTTGGTTTTACGGGTTTTGCAACAAAAGGTAAATGGAAAATCAATTATACCGTTTCACACCTTGAGCTAGAAGGTTCAGAAACGGCTGAACTGGAAAATAGCGGAGAATCAATTGCATCAAAGTTAAACTTTGTTGCTGATGGTTTGGATGTCAATGTGGCTTATCAATTTGACAATGGATTTAGTGCTTATGCTGGGGTTCGCAATACATCGCATGAAATTGAATTTGATCATAGTGGTCCGGTACATGTTATTGATCGAAAGTTAGAAAATGACTGGACTGATGCATATGTTGGGGTAGCTTATGCAATGGCAATTGGAACAGACAAAGCCTGGGTTACTAATATAGATGCTGGAGCTGGTGGCTCTGAAGGCAGTGTTACCATCAATACTGCGCTGGCTTGGCAGTTTTCACCGTCATGGGCAGCGTCTATTTATGCAAAGCATTATTCCGTAGAGTTTGAAGAAGGCAGCATAGGTGATAGTGATTGGTATTTTTACGATTCGGCAGAATTTGGTGCTGGGTTAGGTATTATGTACAGTTGGTAATTTCGTGTATTAGTAAAAAAAACAGCCATTACAGGCTGTTTTTTATTAAGTTTAAAACTAGATTAATTTTTATCGTAACCTTTGAACTCTTCACCCGGTTGAATGTTTCGATACACCGCCATGCTCTTTTTAAGATCAACAATCTTCTTCATAATTGGTTCCATTACCCAACCGTGTACATAGCCCTGATTTCCCCATAACTCATAAGCTTCTTTGGGATCATTTTTAATGTCAAAAAGTTGTGGGAAGGTAAATTTAGTTACCGCCACTGAATGCGTTGATTCTGTTGCCATAAAGTGCATTTTCATATTGCGCCACTTGATGGCAAACAAATCATCACCAACAAAAACGATAAAATGATCGCGATTAGACTTCTCTTGCTTGCCAAGGAAGAAATCTTTTTGATTTACACCATCAATTGGGCGATCCTTAGGTACCAGGTTATCCGCACCTGCAAAACTCGCAATTGTGGTGTACATATCAATATCACCTACGATTTCATCTGACACTCGACCAGCCTTAATTTTATTTGGGTATCTGATCATCGCAGGAGTGCGTAACCCACCCTCGTATGCAGTACTCAATCCACCACGCCAAGGGCCATTAGAACCACCGCCACCGTCTTCACCTGCGGCTAGAGCACTTGTTTGGGGGAAATTGCCCGCGCCATTGTCACCGGTAAGGATAACTACAGTGTTATCAGCAATTCCTGCCTCATCGATAGCTTCTAAAACTTTACCTATATTGTGATCTACTTCCATTTGCGTATCGGCGTAAATGCCAGCTTTAGATGCGTTTTTAAAATCTGGGTGCACGGTGAAGGGCGGATGAAAATGCGTAAAAGCAATATAACTATAAAAAGGTTTGTCTGTTTTAGCTTGTGTTTTTATATTTTCAATCGCTCTTTTGGTTACTTCATTATCCAGCGTGATTTTTGCTTCTATATCGAATATTTTAACTTTTTTAGCATCTTTATCTTTTACCCCTTCATAAATATAAGGCGTAGTTGCAACAGTCGGATCCCATTGTGGCGTAGCTGTATATCCTGCAGCATTGGTGCCTTCCTGGGTTCCCCAAAAATAATCATAACCTTGATAATTAGGAAGTTTTTTAATGTTTGCACCAACATGCCATTTACCAAAAAGAGTTGTGTGATAGCCAGCATCAGAGAGTAATTCGGGTAATGTATACTCCCAATATGCTAATCCATCAGGCTCGCCAGGTGCGGGAACTTTTTGGTTGCCACTACGAATTGGTAGTCTGCCTGTGTGTAAAGCTGAACGAGTAGGGGTACATTGGTTTTGAACATTAAAATTAGTGAGTCGTAGTCCTTGATTCGCAAATTTATCAATACTTGGTGTTTCGATGGTACTACCTTGAATGCTTAAGTCTCCCCACCCCCAATTATCAACTAAGATATAGACAATGTTGGGTTTATTTTCTGCAATCACACTAAAAGATGATAGAAAGAGACTTGAAACTAATATTCGCTTAAAAAAGTTCATTCATTTATTTTCCTATACTATTGAATTCAGTAGAGCTTGTTGAAATACGGAGAATATAATTAGTTAAGTATTGAACAATATTTAAGGTTTTGCTTAAAATTAAAGCTAACTTGCTGAATTAGTAGACAGAACTAGACTATTTATAACAAGTATTTTGTATCTATATGTTAAAAGCCCTTAAAATTTTGCGTAACCTTGCTATGATGCAAAACGTTAAAATTTCTGATTTTACTTATAATACCCGGCGACATAAAATAATGATCACTCACCATATATTTATGTCGTTTGGTATCACAACGGAGCGTTATGAATAACCAAGAAAATTTTATTGCCAGCTTTTTTAAACTTGAATCAGCAGGTGGCATCATTTTGATGATGGCAGCGGTGCTTGCCATGATCAGTGCAAATACTTCATTAGATCATTACTACAACCTTTTTTTAGATACCCCGGTCGAAGTTAGAGTTGGCCCTTTAGAAGTGGCTAAACCATTATTATTATGGATAAATGATGGTTTAATGGCGGTATTCTTCTTTTTAGTCGGCTTAGAATTAAAACGTGAATTAATAGAAGGCGAACTCGCCGATAAACGCAATATTATACTGCCTGGTGTAGGAGCTATTGGTGGTATGCTCATTCCTGCCTTAGTGTATGTATATTTCAATTATGACGACCCAGAAGCGATAAATGGCTGGGCCATTCCTGCGGCTACTGATATTGCCTTTGCTTTAGGTGTTTTAACCTTACTTGGCTCTCGTGTGCCGACGTCAGTAAAAATATTTTTAACCTCTCTGGCTATCTTCGATGATATTGGCGCTATTATCATCATTGCTTGTTTTTATACTGACGATATTTCACTTACTAGTTTGATCATTGTTGCCTGTTGTCTTCCTATTTTATATCTATTAAATCGTAATAAAGTTGAAGCGAGAAGCTTGTACATGGTGATCGGTTTAATCATGTGGGTTGCCATGCTTAAATCTGGTGTGCATGCCACATTATCGGGTGTGTTAGTGGCGTTGTTTATTCCTTTGCGTTCAGAAACAAACCCTGATTATTCTCCACTAAAAAGTTTAGAACATGATTTACACTCAGTTGTGGCGTTTATCGTTTTGCCGGTTTTTGCTTTTGCTAATGCTGGAATAAGTCTAAAGGGAGTTGGCATTGAAGATGTAATGCACAGTGTTCCGGTTGGTATTGCATTAGGTTTATTAATTGGTAAACAAGTAGGGGTGTTCGGTTTTTGTTGGCTGGCAATTAAACTTAAATTTACTGAACTTCCATCGGGTATGAATTGGAAGACTCTTTACGGCACGGCCGCGCTGTGTGGTATTGGCTTTACTATGAGTTTATTTATTGGTTCGTTAACGTTTGAAGCAACAGGTTTGGATAAATTGTTTGATGAACGTTTAGGTATTATTGTTGGCTCATTAATCTCAGGTATCATTGGGTTTATAGTATTAAAGTTCTCATTACCTAAAACAGCGCAAGCAGAATAGTTTTATTGAATAGAAAAATTTAATAGGCCAGCATAACGCTGGCCTTTTTATTTGCTTTAAACTGTACTCTTTAACGTGTTTACAGCAATCAATAATTCAGATTTTGGTTGGTCTGAATTTACTCTTTACCCATTAACTTAAACAATTTCTCGGCAATTTCAATGTTATCTTGAAAACCATAAAACTGCTCTTTGCCTTGTCCAACGGCATAAACAGGCACATCAATCCCCGTATGACCACCACTTGTCCAACCACTGTTTGTACGTAGATCAATGATATCTTTTATTGCTTTATAATATCTTTTAACTAATGCATTTTCGGCTTGTTTGACGGTTAATTTTTGTTGGCTTGCTGCTAATGTTTGCTCTAAATTAATCACATTAAATTGCAAAATCTCTTCTTCACTAATAGAGAAGCCTAACAGTTCAGAAATTTGTTGATCGCTAATTTTGTTCTTCGCGAGTAGCTTGGCTATTTTATTAGGGGATTTTTTTAATAACTGAATAAAATGAGGCTGCCACTGGTAAACACCTTTGGCGCCAATACTAAAACCACCGGTGTTATGATCAGCCGTTAACACCACCAAAGTATCAGGGTTTTGTTTTACATAATTATTTAAAAATACCATAGTTGCCGATAAATCATTCATTTCACCCATAGCATATGCAATATCATTGCTGTGCCCGCCCCAATCTATTTGGCTAGCTTCAACCAGTAGAAAAAAACCTTTATCATTTTCTAGTTGTTTAATAGCTGTTTGGGTTAATGTTTTAAGACGAAATTTATCTTTGCTATCAAGCGCCGAAGGTAGGGCATTATCGGCAAACAAACCAAGAACTGGTTTATTAGGATCTAGCGTAGTTAATTGACTCAACTCATTTATGTATTGATATCCAGCAGCAACAAACTCATCTTTTAGGTTTCTATCATCCCTAATAAAATATTTAGTGCCGCCGCCAAGCATTACATCGGCTTTAAATTTACCATCTACTTTTAGGTCAAAGTAGTTATCGGCAATAGCATTATAATTGCCGCGTTTTTCATTTTTAGCAATGTATGACGCCGGTGTGGCATGAACAATTTGCGAGGTTACCGCGATACCGGTTCTTTTGTTTAATGATTTAGCCCATTCAAGTACGGTTAACTGCGCTTGCTTTTGTTGATCGATACCGATCGCGCCATTATAGGTTTTAACCCCAGCAGCCAGCGCCGTTGCACTTGCCGCCGAATCGGTGACGAAAAAATTATTCTTTTTAACACCACTAGCTAATGCTGCAGCACTGGCGTCAGATGTTGAAATATAGCCTGATTCAGATGCCGGATAGGTACTTGCAGCGCCGACTAAGAGTTGATCAAATATAGTCCGCTCTACTAATGGGGTGCTTGGATCATCATGATAATAACGAAATGCAGTAGGGTACGCAGGGCCCATGCCATCGGCTACAACCATAATGATATTTTTAGGTTGGGTTTCGTTAATCGTTTGAACATTGCCTTGAGTGCTACACGCACTTAAAAGTAATGATGAAAAGCTTAAAGTCAATAAGCTTGGAAATGATTTAAAATTCACTACAACATCCTGAAAAATTTAAATTTTTAAGATGGATGATACTAGCATGGTTTACTACCAGGTTAAATGCCTGCTCTTTATAAATTTAAAATAGCCTGTATTGGCTGTTAAAACAATTCTTGATTGTCCCAATCAAGTACTTTGAAGTGTTGACGGAAAATATATTTGAAAACACATTTCCGTCTATATGTACTTATTCGCCTTTGGTGAGAGTTTGCTAGTATCATCAAAGCGAATAATAAAAGTAGATTTGAGCCATTAATAACCTGATGTTACGTTAGTTTTACCATCGCCAAGAGTTGCCAATAAATTACTTAATAAGCCACTTGCACCAAACCTGAAGGTATTTGCTGTTACCCAATTATTTCCTAATATGCCTGTTGCCAAATCAATATAAACTTTTGCATCTTCGACAGTGCGCACACCACCAGCGGCTTTAAAGCCAACACTGGTGTTAAGTTCTTTAATTACCTGTAACATTAATTTAGCCGCATGAGGTGTAGCGTTCACCGGCACTTTACCCGTAGATGTTTTAATAAAGTCGGCCCCCGCATTAATTGAAATTTCACTCGCTTTAATGATTAATTCATCTGTAGCTAATACACCCGACTCGATGATAACTTTCAATAACACATTGTCAGGGCAGGCTGCTTTACAGGCTTTAACTAAATCAAAGCCAACGCTTTCGTTTCCGCTCATCAATGCTTTATATGGAAACACAACATCTACTTCATCTGCGCCATAAGCAACCGCCGCTTTGGTTTCAGCAACGGCGATGTCAATGTCATCATTACCGTGCGGAAAGTTTGTTACTGTGGCAATTAAAATACCACTGTCTTTTAATAGTTTTTTTGCTGCTGGAATAAATCTAGGGAAAATACAAATTGCCGCGGTATTTCCTGCGCTTGATTTTGCTTGTGCACAAAGCTTGGCAACAATGTCATCAGTATCATTGTCATTTAACGTGGTTAGATCCATATAGCTTATTGCTTGTTTGGCAACTGCGTTCATATTTTCAGTCGTCATATTTACCTCAAAAATTTAAAAAGCCCGCAATTGACATGCGGGCTGGTAGAATTATCTATGCTAAAGAAATGAATACACCAGCGATTGCGGCGCTCATTAGGTTGGCAAGTGTTGCTGCAAACACCGCTTTCATGCCAAGTTGAGCAATATCATGACGACGTGATGGCGCTAGTGAGCCGATGCCGCCAAGTAGTATTGCAATTGAAGAAAGATTGGCAAATCCACACAGGGCAAAAGTTATTATTGCTTGTGTGCCTGCACTTAGTGACTCTTTAGATTGAATGAAATCGATATAGGCGACAAATTCGTTCACAACCACTTTTTGTCCCAAGAAGCTGCCTGCTTTAAACGCTTCTTCCCACGGCACACCAAGCATATAGGCCACCGGTTGAAATAAATACCCTAAAATCACTTGCAAGGTTAAGTCATTAACTCCGATCCATTCGCCAACACCACCAATAATACCATTTAAAAGCGCGATTAAAGCCACGAATGCCATCAACATTGCACCAACATTGAGGGCAAGCATCATACCCTTTGCAGCACCTTCAGCTGCTGCGTCTATAACATTGACGGCATCTTTTTCTTTGCCTTCATCAGGCACGTCATCTATGTCATTTTTAGGTACTTCTGTTTCTGGCATAATAAACTTTGCCATTAACAAGCCACCAGGGGCGGCCATGAAGCTTGCCGCAATTAAGTACTTAAGCTCTACACCTAAGCCGGCATAGCCAGCTAAAGTTGCCCCTGCAACTGACGCTAAACCACCAACCATAACCGCGAATAGTTCTGAACGAGTCATGGTTGGTAAAAATGGACGTACTACCAGAGGTGCTTCTGTTTGTCCGACAAAAATATTTGCAGTGGCTGACAATGATTCTGGATCGGATGTTTTTAACAATTTTGCTAACCCACCGCCAAGAAATTTAACCACTTTATCCATTATTCCTAAGTAATACAGGACGGCGATAAGCGATGAGAAAAAAACAATTACCGGTAAAACTCTGATCGCAAAAACAAATCCAATCCCACCCGGGCCAAAGGCAATGTCATTACCTAAATTACCGAATAAAAACCCTATACCATCCCCAGCATAATTTATTACGTTCTGAACTTTTGTAGAAAGCCATTCAAGGGCGTTACTTCCTGCATCACTATAGAGGACTAGGGCAGCAAAGAATATTTGGATAGCAAATGCCCCGCCAACGGTGCGCCAGTTTATGCTTTTTTTATGTGAACTTGCTAAATAAGCAACACCTAGGATCAATAAAATCCCAATCACACCGCGTAAAGTATCAAAATCCATCAATTCACCTATGGGTTAGTAAAATTATTTTTTTAAGAATTCGCTAGTTCGCGAACTTTAGCTTTTATTAATTCAAGGGCCATTCTATTACGACCCCCTTTAGTTATTACAATATCTGCATGTTCTCGCGAAGGTTCGATATAGCGATAGTACATAGGACGAACAGTATCTTGGTATTGGTTTGTCACTGAATCTAAATCTCTGCCGCGTTCTTCAAGGTCGCGTTTTATGCGACGAATTAAACAAATATCTAGTGGTGTATCCATAAAAATATTTATATCAAATCGTTTGCGCAGCGCTTTATCCGTTAATAATAAAATACCTTCAACGAGTATTACTTTTGCGGGATTAATAACTTCAACTTCATCACTGCGAGTATGCTCAGTATAACTGTATACAGGTACATTAATAGGCTGGCCTTGGCTCAGTTCTAACAAATGCTGAGCAAGAAGTTCATGTTCAAATGCTTTTGGGTGATCATAATTAGTTTTGATACGTTCTGCAAAGGGTAAGTGATCTTGACAGCGGTAATATGAATCTTCTTTGATGATAGTCATACTGTCAGCGCCTAGTTCATCAACTAGTTCGTCATAAATTGTTTGCGCAAATAATGACTTTCCTGATGCAGAGGCACCAACAACAGCAATGATTGTTAGGTTATTAATTGGCAATTATGTTCCTAAAAAATCTAAACTTGTAAATAGTATTAACTATTTTCCATTAAAAACTAGTTAATGTTAAGAAATTATTGATTTAAGTACAATTAAACAAATGAATGTATAATATAACTACAAAATTTAATCTAATGTCTAAAGATTATTGTAAGTTATTAAAAAGGTAGAAGTATATGGCAAGAGCTTTAGTGTTGGTAATTGATAGTTTTGGTTTGGGTGAAGCCCCTGATGCGGATAAATTTGGTGATGTTGGCGCTAATACCTTTGCTAATCTGGCTGAAGCTTTTCATCATGAAACCGGAAGAAAACTTGATTTACCACGATTATCTGCAATGGGCTTAGTACATGCGGCAACTATGGCGGGTAAAAAGTCCCCCGCAGTCAATGGAGGAGTCCCGCAAAGTGGAGCATTTGGTTATGCCGCAGAAATAAGCTCCGGTAAAGATACGCCAAGTGGACATTGGGAAATGATGGGCGTACCGGTATTATTTGACTGGGGTTACTTTACTAACAAAGCTGAATCTTTTCCTAGTGACTTACTGGCTAAAATTTATCAAAAAACAGGTATCGAAGGTTGTTTAGGAAATTGCCATGCATCAGGTACAACGATAATTGCTGAATTGGGTGAACAGCACATGCAAACAGGTATGCCTATTTGTTATACCTCAGCCGACAGCGTATTTCAGGTTGCCGCGCATGAAGAATCGTTCGGTTTAGATAATTTAAATAAATACTGTGAACAAGTAAGGGAGTTATTAACCGAGCTTAATTTAAATATTGGCCGAGTTATTGCCCGACCATTTATTGGCACATGTGCGAATGATTTTGAACGTACCGGCAACCGCAGAGATTATTCAATTTTACCGCCTGCGCCAACCATGCTTGATAAGCTAGTTGAAAGTGGTGGCAAAGTGATAAGCATAGGTAAAATTGCTGATATTTATGCGCATCAGGGGATATCTGAAGGTTTTAAAGCAACAGGACTTACAGCGTTAATCGATACGAGCATACAGCAGTTAAGTTGTCAGCCCGACAACAGTTTAATATTTACCAACCTGGTTAACTTTGATCAAGACTATGGTCATCGCCGTGACCCTGTTGGTTACGGTAAAGCATTAGAGTATTTAGATGAGCGTTTAGAAGATATTATTCAAGCTCTGCATGAAGATGATTTCTTAGTGTTAACTGCGGATCATGGCTGCGATCCAACCTGGCATGGTAATGATCATACCCGTGAATATGTGCCAGTAATCTTCTATCAAAAAGGCCTGCCAGCCATTGATTTAGGAGAGCGTGATACCTTTGCCGATATAGGTGCAACGCTCGCTGATATTTTTAAAATTTCGCCGTTAGAGTACGGAAAATCGTTTAAACAGCAGTTAAAAGCCGGCTAAGTGAAAAGTTGTAAAATACCCGGTTACAAAAATAAACGGGTGTTTTACATATCATTACATTTTAAATTCATCTATAATTCCCCTTGTAAAATTTTGTTGTATTTACTTACATTAAAAAAATAAATAAAACTTAAATCGTTTTGCTGTTTACCAAAAGATGATTAAAAAATCACTGCGTAAGCACAGGGAGAAAACATGAAAACCTTCAAAAAGCATGCTCTGACTATGAGCATTCAAGGGGCCTTACTATCTGTAATGGCAACAATGTCACCAACCTTACTTGCTGCTGAAGAAGCAGAATCTGAAGTAACTATAGACACCAGTAAATTGGAAGTTATAGAAGTTACTGCTCGTAAACGTGTCGAAACTGTAAAAGACGTTCCTGCAACAGTAACTGCAATTTCTGCTGACAGTCTAAAAGATTATCTAGGTGCAGGTGAAAACATCCGTGCATTAGCCGGTCGAGTACCTAGTTTACAAGTGGAATCTTCTAATGGTAGACAATCCCCAAGATTCTACATTCGTGGTTTAGGGAACACCGATTTTGATGTAAATGCAAACCAACCTGTATCAATGGTCCTTGATGAAGTTGTATTAGAAAATCCAATCCTTAAGGGCGTTCCGTTATTTGATATTCAACGTGTTGAAGTTCTTAATGGTCCTCAAGGTACTATGTTTGGTCGTAATACCACTGCTGGTATCGTAAAAATTGAAACAGTGGCTCCTTCATTTGATAATGAAGGCTATGTACGTTCCGGTTACGGCAGTCGTGAGACCTTCTTTGTAGAAGGTGCTGTTAATGCGGAAATTTCTGATAAATGGGCAACGCGTGTTTCTCTTAAATATCAAGAACGCGGCACTTGGATAGATAATCCGGTTAGAAATGAAGAAGTTGGCGGCTATGAAGAACTAGCTTATCGTATTCAATTTTTATATGACAATGGCAACGACACCAGAGCGTTATTTAAATTGCATGGTTTCGATCAAGATGGTGATATGCCGCAAGTATTCTATGGTAATGCAATTGAAGTTGGTAAAGAGGGCCTAAGAAAGGGCTTTGATGAAGAAACCATTTATCATGATAGCCCGTCAGGATTTGATATGGACCATGTTGGCGGAAGTTTTAAATTTGAACACGACTTTGATTCTTTCGAATTTGTTTCTGTTACAGGTTACGATACTTTAGAAAGTTGGAGTTATGCGGATATAGATGGCGCTGAAACAGATTTCTCAGGTATTCCTAACCAATTAGGCAAACAACTTTGGTTTAATGTTGCATCAGGTGATGGTTTATCTGACCACTCACAGTTCACTCAAGAGTTTAGAATTTCTGGTGAATTTGGCAAATTTTATTATCAAACAGGTGTGTTTTTCTTTGAAGAAGATTATACCGTTGATAATAAAGACCTTGATGTTACTGGAGCAACGACGAATTTTTACCAAATCGATCAATTAACTACATCACAAGCTCTTTTCGGTCAACTTGAATATAAACCAACAGATGCTTGGGCCTTTAACTTAGGTTTACGTTACACTGCAGATGATAAAGAACTTGATATTAGAAGTATTGATTTAAATAATGGTAGTAGTACTACTACGTTTGAAATTGATAAAGATGACAGTTATGTTAACTGGGATTTGGCCGCACGTTATACTTTTAATGATGACTTAACTGGTTTCGCTCGTGTTGGTAATGCATCTCGTGGCCCTGTAACTATCGGACGTTTTGGCTTCCCTAGTGAAGCTGAAACAGAAACGTTAACTTCTTATGAAGTAGGTTTGAAAGCTGATTTATTTGATGGTAATGCCCGTTGGAACATTACTGCTTATACATATGATATTGAAGATCAGCAATTAACCGCAACAGGTGGTGAAGCTAATACGAACTCTTTATTGAATGCGGATAACACCTATGGAGCTGGTGTTGAAACAACATTTGAAGCAATCCTTACCGATAATTTACGCACTTCTATCAACTTAAGTTATAACGAAACAGAAATTCAAGATAGTGAGTTAAAGGCAGAACGCTGTGCTTCTACTCCTACATGTAATAGTTCAGATGAAGTAGCAAATGTTGTTGACGGTCCCTTTGGTCCTGTTACTACAGTTTACATTGACGGCAATCCATTGCCAAGAGCACCAGAATGGCTTGCTAATATTAATTTGAGCTATGAATACCCAATTGAAGCTGGTTATTTATACATGCAAACTGATTGGAATTACCGTAGTGAGTCAAACATCTTTTTATATAATTCAACCGAATTTGTTGCTGAAGAACGTTGGATTGGTGGGGTAAGAGCTGGTTTTAAAACAGATGATGATTTAGATATTGCTATTGTTGGTCGAAACATTACCGATGAAGTGGTTGTTGATGGCGGGTTAGACTTTTTGAATCTAACTGCATTTGTTAATGAACCACAATTCTGGGGTGTTGAAGTACAGTACGCATTCTAATTTTAATGTCGTAAAGATATAATAAAAATGGCACTCAATGAGTGCCATTTTTTATAGGATTATGGTTCTAAACCTTCTAGTCTTGCAGTAACACAGACTCTAACGCTATTTCCATCATGTCTCTAAATGATGTTTGTCGATCGTTTGCCGATAAACTTTCACCACGCTTTATATGATCGCTCACCGTTAAAATACACAAAGCTTTTTTACCATATTCTGCGGCAACGCCATAAAGACCTGCAGCTTCCATTTCAACACCTAAAATTCCGAGTTTGGCCATAGTGTCAAAAAATTCAAACTCAGGGGTATAGAACAAATCAGCGGTAAATATATTTCCGACTTTAATTGGCTTATTTAAGTTCGACGCGGCATCTACCGCATTTTTCATTAAACCAAAATCAGCAATTGCGGCAAAATCATGATTTTTAAAGCGCATGCGATTTACTTTTGAATCCGTACTTGCGCCCATACCAACAATTACATCCATCATGTTAACGTCATCTAATACTGCGCCACAGCTACCAATACGAATAATATTTTCAACACCGTAATCTTTATAAAGTTCTGTGGCATAAATGGATATAGAAGGAATACCCATACCAGAGCCCATTACCGAAATACGCTTGCCTTTGTATGTACCGGTATAACCGAAGATATTACGAACAGTATTGAAGCATACGGCATCTTCTAAAAATGTTTCTGCAATTAATTTTGCTCTTAAAGGGTCACCTGGCATTAATACTGTTTCAGCTATATCGCCGACGTTAGCTTCTATATGTGGAGTTGCCATATTGAATAATTCCTGCTTATAAGTTTTTGTAAGTTATATTTTAGCTGACTTTTCAGTCAGTAAAGTTTGTTTTTCAGAATCACTGATAAACGCAGCATTTAACGCGTTTAATTGGATATCTTCTAATTGTTGGCTCGTTAAGCCCAGTTGTTGCTTAGCAACTTTGTATTCATGTTTAAGTTCGATACCTTCAACAGCCGGATCGTCAGTGTTTAAACAAACCTTAACGCCATGTTCTAAGAACGTATGGATAGGGTGCTCACTTATGCTGTTAATTGTTCCTGTTTGGTAGTTAGAGGTTAGGCACGTTTCTAAAGTAATGTTATTAGCAGCTAAGTAATCTAATAGGTGTTTATCTTCATAGCTCTTTACGCCATGGCCGATACGCTGCGCATTCAACAATTTAATGGCTTGCCATACACTTTCAGGGCCGGCTGCTTCGCCAGCATGAATGGTAATATTTAAGCCCGCTTTTGAAACTTGTTTGAATTGTTCGGTGAATAACTCTGCCGGTTGGCCAAGCTCGTCACCGGCCAAATCAATTGCAACAAGAGAGTCTTTGTGGGCTAGCAGTGAGTCAAGTTCATGTTGGCATTTATCCAGGCCAAAAGTACGGCTTAAAATACCAATCAAATTGGCCTTAACATTAAATTCTTTACAGCCTTGTTTTACTCCTTCAACAACAGCGGCTACAACATCTGCCGTTGGCAAGCTGTGCTTCATTGCCATGTAATAAGGTGAAAATCTAAGCTCAGCATAATCTATACCGGCAAGAGATAAATCTTCTACATTCTCATAGGCAACGCGCTGGCAGTCATCAAGACTTGCCAATACATTAACACCCCAATCGAGCTTTTCTAAAAATTCCATTAAATCACTGGCTTTATCTTGAATGCGCACATGAGGAAGAAAATCTTTAAAATGTTCAACAGGTAAGGCAATACCATTTTGCTCTGCTAAATCCCAAACTGTATCTGGACGAATATTACCGTCTAGGTGTCGATGTAAGTCAATAAGGGGAAGTGTGTCATTAACCATTGTCAGGTCCTATGCATAATTTTGTAAAAGTTATTATATAAAAACAAACCATTATAAATATAGATTAGTTTGCTAATTTATTGATGCTTTTATGATTTATTTGAATTAATTGCCTAATTAGAGCATTTGCGGCAATTTATCATTGGCTTGTTTATAAAACACTGTTAGATTGCACTTATACCAACTCCATTAAATAATTGACCAATTTAGAACTATGTAATAGTCGGGAGAACAAGCCAAATTTATTTTATATAGTTATTTCTATATTAAACCAATTTGGCGCAGTTATCGCGGCTATTACAAGTTCCCAAAGGGCGAGTTTAAAAGGCTTATCTACTGCGTTATTGATTTTGACAAGGGAACAACCATTCTCTGTAATCAATGCCTTGTATATAATCCTTTTAATTCTCGCTAAATGATCAATTATTTAATGGACTTGGTATTAATAACCTAACTAAGACAATTACCCGTAAAGAGAATAACATGCTTTATCAAACTGATGACGTTCGTATTAACAAACTTAAAGAACTTTTACCTCCTGTCGCTTTACTCGAGCGCTATCGTATGAATGAAAAAGTTGCGAAAAGTGTTGTTGGTGGTCGCGACGCTATTAGTAACATCTTAAATAATAAAGACGATCGTTTGTTAGTGGTTATTGGCCCATGTTCAATACACGATCCTATTGCGGCGCTTGAATATGGCAGCCGTTTAAACAAATTACGCAATAAATACAAAGACAGCCTTGAAATTGTGATGCGTGTTTATTTTGAAAAACCGCGTACTACGGTGGGCTGGAAAGGGCTAATCAATGACCCTAATTTAGACGGTAGTTTCCAAATCAATGAAGGCTTACGTATTGGTCGTAAATTGCTACTAGAATTAAACGACATGGGCTTACCAACTGCCGGTGAATACTTAGATATGATCACCCCGCAGTATATGGCCGATCTTATGTGTTGGGGAGCAATTGGCGCTCGCACCACAGAATCACAAGTACACCGTGAATTAGCTTCTGGTTTATCTTGTCCTGTTGGCTTTAAAAATGGTACTGATGGCACGATTAAAGTTGCCATAGATGCGATAGGCGCAGCCAGTGCTCCGCATCACTTTTTATCAGTAACTAAACTAGGCCATTCAGCTATTGTTGAAACCAAAGGTAACCCTGATTGTCACATCATTTTACGTGGCGGTAAAAAGCCTAATTATCAAGCGGAAGATGTTAACGCAATTACTGAACAGCTAGAATCGGTAAATTTACCTGCTAAAATTATGGTAGATTTCAGTCATGCCAACTCAAGTAAAAAGTTTGAGAACCAAATGCTTGTTTGTGATGATGTATGTACGCAAATGACCAGCGGTAATGAATCAATCTTTGGTGTAATGGTTGAAAGCCACTTGGTAGAAGGTCGTCAAGATATTGTTGATAATAAAGTTGAAACTTATGGTCAAAGTATCACCGATGCCTGTATTGGCTGGCAAGATACTGAAGTATTATTAGAGAAACTGGCGAAAGCTTCTACTCAACGTATGCAGGGCTAATTATGGTTCTAATTGATAAAAACAGTGTAAAACTTTCTGATGAGCAACGTTATGAATTGTTCATGCAGAATTTAATGAGCGAGCGTCAAACGTGGATCTTAACCGACGAACACGGCGCGGTAATGCTTACTGAAAATGAAGAAGATTACGTGCCATTTTGGCCGACAGAAGAAACTGCTTCATTATGGGCGACTGACGAATGGGACCACTGTCAGCCAAAACTTATCAGCTTTGATGAGCTAAAAGAAAAATGGTTACCGGGTATGGAAGAAGATGATTTATGTTTAATTATTTTCCCAACCACCCAACTAACCGGGCAAGTATTTTACCCTTGGGAATTCAATCAGGTATTAGATAAAAAACTCACAAAATTAGCTCGAAAGAATTAACCTCACGCAACAATAACTTCCCTAAAGGCGCCATTATAGCGCCTTTTAATTAATATCCTTTTTCATTTGATCTAGATCACATTGAGGGTGTTTAATTAAAAGAAAAGCCTCCTATACCCTATAATTTAAAGTGTAATACCGTTTAAATTTTACGGCTAAAAACACCACTGTTCTAAGCAATTTACTTGATTAAATGAAGGAGTATAGTAATGAATAAAGTTTTATATACTGTTGGTATTGACGGTAGTGAATGGAGTTACAGAGCTGTTGAGCGCGCTATACACCTTGCCGAATTTACTGATGCCAGAGTGAAGCTTGTTTATGTTTTGCAATGGCCACACATAACACCCATTAGTGTGGGCGGCGTGGACCCTTTTGTTTTTAACCGTGAAGATGAAGAAAAACGAATTAATGACAAGGTAATAAAGCCATTAATTGCTAAATTTAGTGAAAAAAATATCCCCCTTGAAAGTGAGTTGATTTTTGGTGAGCCAGTGCACGAATTGAGTAAGCAAGTTAAAAATGAACACGCCAATATGCTTTTTCTAGGGCGTAGGGGGCGTTCAGTCTTTGGAGATTTAGTACTCGGTAGTGTTGCCAATAAATTAGCTCATGTTGTTGGTATTCCCGTTGTGCTAGTGCCTTAATTATTATGGTTTTATCAGATTGTTTCTAGCAGTGTATTTTAGGAATATCTTGCCATTGGCTGGTAAATCTTGGCGACATAAACTCGCGTCGCATATGAAATTTCTCTGTGTTCATTGCGCCAAGTTGTAATGTGCCTGAGCCATAGCGGTTATTAATGGCATCAAGGCACTGCATTAATTCAATATTGTTAGTGTCTTTGGCAAATAAATCAGGCTGATAAATATTGGTATCTAATTCTATTGCGCCAACGCCACAACGATAAAATCTAACTCCAGGGTAGTATATTTTTTGCACCGCGGTTGCTACACAGGAGGCAATGTATAAAGTGTTATCGGTTGGTGAAGCAAACTGCACCTGCACAGCGTTTTTGTAATAGTCATCATCGTGCGGAGAGCTTGAAGCAAAGACACTGATACGTTTGATCAGTGATTGTTGCTCACGGACTTTTTTGGCAACAATGTAGGCGTGAAATACTAATGCCGATCTCAACGCATTAAAATCAGTTAGACGCTGGCCAAATGAACGGGTTGAAAATATTTCTTTTTTAGCCTGCTTTACATCATCCCATGACAAACAACTGATACCATTTAATTCGTTAATGGTGCGTTCCACCAACACTGAAAACTGTTTACGCATTTGTTTCGGATTTTGCTTGGCCAAATCAAACGCCGACTTTACCCCAAGCACGTTAAGCTTAGCGCCAAGCTTTGAACCTATCCCCCAAACTTGTTCAACCGTCATGCGTTGCAAAATATCTTTTTTATGAGTATCGGCTATGGCAACGCCATTAAAGCCACTGAGTTTTTTGGCGGCATGATTCGCGGCTTTGGCTAATGTGGGCGTAGAGCCAAAGCCTACACCCACAGGTAAACGAGTTTCTTTCCAAATAGCTTTGCGTATTTGCTGACCATAATCGTGCCAATCATTAATACAGGCATAATTGTTAAAAGACAGAAATGCTTCATCAATCGAGTAGATATGCTGGTTGTCACAAAATCGCGATATAACATTCATCATCTTTTCTGATAAGTCAGCATATAACTCATAATTTGATGAGCGTACGACAACACTGTGCTTTTCTAAAAAATTTTTTACTTGAAAGTAAGGCTTAAATTTAGGAATGCCAAGCTTTCTGGCAATAGGGCAAACAGCACAAATACAACCATCGTTATTGGTTAGCACCACAACCGGACGGTTTCTTATGCTTGGATCAAAAACCTTTTCTGCCGAAGCATAAAAAGATACCGCATCAACTAAAGCATACATGCGATGATTTCTGGCGCTTGCTGATGTAAGCGAATAGAACGGGTAACGACACCTTCAATTTGAAAGTCATCACCACGGGTAATGGTAACAGGCGAGTGTGTTGATGATGCTGAAACTAACCTTGCTTGTACTTTATCGAGAATTTTGCAAACAAAGCAACCATTGTAGTTAGCGACTATCACATCGCCGTTTTTACAATTCAGTGACCGATCAACAATTAAAATATCACCATCATAAATACCTACGCCTTGCATCGAGTCACCACTGGCTTGGCCAATGAAGGTGGCATCGGGATGATTTATCAATAGTTGATCTAATGATAAACCTAGCTCTTTGTATTCTGCTGCAGGAGATTCAAAGCCAGTAATTCCAGCTTCTGCATATATCGGAATTATTTTCATAAGCACCTATACTGTAAATATGTACAGTATAGGTGCTTTGAAGGAAAAAAGAAACAATCTGTTGTTCAATAAGTAGAGAAAACGCTTGCTAAAATACGTCTCTACAAATACATCCAACTTAAAACAAATGACAAGGTGACCCACATTAAAATAATAAGTGGTATGCCTACACGCATGAAGTCAGAAAACTTATAACCACCTGCATTCATTACTAATACATTGGTTTTGTAAGCCATTGGTGTGGCAAAGCTTAAGTTAGCGCCAAATAATACCGCTAATACAAACGGCTCTACCGGTACGTTTAGCTGATTAGCAACCGATATTGCTATAGGCGTACCTATAACTGCAGCAGCGTTATTGGAAACAATGTTGGTGAGTACAGCAAGCAGCAGCATTAACGCTGACAAAATACCTGCCGGAGGCAAATCAAACGCTAAGGCAACAAACATTTGTGCCATATATTCAGCGCCACCTGTTTTCATCATCGCTGCACCCAGTGCCAGTGATGCCGCAACGATGAGGATCACTTGGCTACTTAATGCTGAAGATGCATCATCCCAGTTAATACATTTTGTTGCTAATAATATCAATACGCCACAGAGAGAGCTTACTGCAATGGGCAATAGCCCTAAAGCCGCGACTAAGATTACAGAGATAAGAATGCCAAGAGCAAGGGGAGCTTTTTTAGAGTAGGGCAAGTTTGCCGCGCCATCAATAATAAGCAAACCACGCGCTGCCTTCAGGACATTTACTTGCTCATCGTCACCTTGAACAAGTAGTACATCGCCTGTTTGAATTGGCACCTTATTTAGACTTCTGCGGCCAAGGTCCATGGCTTTACCATCACGATGCAGAGCTAATACGGCTACACCAAAACGCTCTTTAAAATTAGCTTGCTTTAAGGTTTGGCCATTAAGGCCAGACGATTGTATAACGACAATTTCGGCTAAGGTTTGTTTTTCTTCAACTAAAGGGTGCTCAGAGTCTACTTTATGTTTCTCGGTATGCAATGTCGCGTTTAAAACGGTTTCATATTCTTTTAACCTGTCTGGATAATCTTTAACTTTTAAGCGATCGCCGGCTTTAATTTTTGTATCGGGTAGGGGAATAACATTGCGGTAATCGGGTTTACGTTGAATAAACTCTATCAACATTTGATTATCGGTAAGCTTTCTTATTTCAGCAACGGTTTTACCTACACATGAGCCTTCTTCATTTATATTTAAATATCCGCCAAAGATCCTCGGAGATGTATCAGGTAAAGAAGGCGTACGATCAGGAATAATTCTTGGTGCAATTAGCCACAAATATATAATAGCGATTGCGGCAGCGATTAAAGCCGGCGGGGCAAAGTCAAACATACCAAAACGGCGAAAGCCCATATCACTGGCAACACTGACAACTAAGAGATTGGTCGATGTACCTATCGTTGTTGTCATACCGCCTACCAATGTAGCCAGCCCCATTGGTAATAACATCGGTGAAGAGTCAGTTTTTGTCCGTATCGCGACACTGATTAATATCGGTAAAAATAACACTACAATAGGCGTGTTATTTACAAACGCACTTAATGTTCCGGCAACAAGTAAAGTAACCAATAACGAGAGAGTAGGGCTTATTTTCCAGAGCTTGGCTAAATTACGGCCAATAGGTTCAAGTGCACCTGTTCTTACTAAAGCATGACCGATGATCATTAATCCACAGACGGTTACAAGGGCTTCATGACCAAAGCCATAAAAAAGTGAAGATGGCTCTAAGTGAACGCCATTATCTTCAAACGGAAAGACAGTAAATACCAACGCTAATATAGCGATTACCGCTAAAGAAGAGGTTTGTAGAGGAATATCATCACGACGAAAAAAATATAAGGCGATAATCGTTATTAGCAACATCGCTAAGGCATGATTATTGGGGAGATCAGGTATAGTCATTTAGCACTCTTTGTTATTGGTAAAGTTAACTTAACTGGATTAACTCCAATTAACTATAATCGATTTTTAATAACGTACAGAATTTTGATGCTATATGATCTTAGCTCTTATGCCAATAACTTATTTTAGGTTATTAATTCTTATAAGTTTTTTCTTAAAAGTAGAGGAAGAATAAAAATAGATATAAAAAACAGCTGTAAAGGTTTTAACTAAACCTCTGTTGATGAGATAATTAGTTTAATTGTTCAATCTCTGCATACCTTAAGGAAAGAAATGAGCTTAGTAAACACGACTGAAAACACCACTGTTCCATTGTTTATTGTTTGCCAACAAGACTTTGAAAGTTGGTTGTTGAGTGAAACTAAACAAGTACAAACATGGCTAAAACAAACGAAAGCAAATAATGGCGTATCATTAATTCCTGATACATCAGGAAAACTACAAAAAGTGGTTGTGGTTCTTGAAAATCCCAGCCACTATTTTTCCTGCGGCGACCTCGCTAAATTGTTACCGATTAATCATTACCAATTGCATGCCGATGAAGAATTACAAGAAGCGATTGCCTTTGGTTGGGTAATGGGCTGTTATCAATTTGATTTATACAAAACATCTTCACCAGTTGCTACATTAGTGATAGATAATAAGAGCTTAGTTGAAAAAGCATTAAGATTTGCTAATGCCAGTTCTTTAGTACGTGATCTTGTTAATACGCCTGCAGCAGACATGATGCCAGAAAACTTAGGACAAACAGCGCTTTCTCTAGTAGAACAATATGGTGGTACTGTAGAGCAAGTTATCGGTGACGAATTATTAGCGCAAAATTACCCAACTATTCATGCAGTAGGGCGTGCAAGTGTGCATCAACCTAGGTTGATTGACTTAACTTGGGGCAAAGCTGGTGATCCATTGATTACTCTGGTTGGTAAAGGTGTATGCTTTGACAGTGGTGGCTTAGACATTAAACCGAAAGCGGGCATGCGCAACATGAAAAAAGATATGGGCGGAGCGGCTCATGTGTTGGGGCTAACTCAATTAATCATGTCGCATAATTTACCCGTGCAATTACGTGTACTTATTCCTGCGGTTGAAAATGCTGTGTCGAGTAATGCGTTGCGCCCTGGTGATGTAGTTACTACGCGTAAAGGTTTAACGGTAGAAATTGACAATACCGATGCAGAAGGTCGCTTAGTATTATGTGATGCATTAGATGAGGCAAATAATGACAATCCTGATTTACTGATTGATTTTGCCACGTTAACCGGTGCTATGCGCGTTGCGCTTGGAACAGAGTTACCGGGTTTCTTTGCTAATAACGATGCAATTGCTAATGAGTTAATGAGCTTAGGTTCGAAAATAAACGACCCAGTTTGGCGTATGCCTTTGTATAGGGATTATCGAAGCCTACTCAACAGTGAAGTGGCTGATATCACTAATTGTGCAACCATTCCATTTGCTGGCGCAATTACTGCTGCCTTGTATTTACAAGAATTTGTAAACCCGAAAACTGATTGGTTGCATTTTGATGTGATGGCTTGGAATATTCGAAAACTACCAGGACGACCGTTAGGCGGCGAAGCTTTTGGTATTCGTACGGTATTTGATTATTTGCAATCACGTTACCAATAATAGGATAAAGGTTGTTCCGAATATCTTGTTAAATTTATATAGCTCGTACTTTGAATAAAGGTACGAGCTTTTATTATTGTAGTTTTGTAAGTATTCAACCTTTAATCTACAGTGGAACATGCGCCTTATATTATTGTAATAAGGGATGTTGCAATTTTTTAATATCAGCTTGAGGAAAGCTAGAGCCTGTAAATAGTAAAAGTTGTTGTTCATCGATAAGCGTTAAGCTTGTAGAGCCTGCAACGGCATTTTTAGGTTGAGTTAGAAAGGTGCTGATCTCATCGTTGCTAAAATTATAATACTTCAATTTTGTAGTGTTACTGGTATTTTGGTTAAAATAAATACCATCTTTGCTGAGCCCCCAACTGTATACCGTATTAAATATTTTTTTATCCAGCAATTGCTTCGCTGTTGGGTGGTCAGAACTTAAGTCCATTTTCCATAAACCACCCGAGACTCGAGAATAATACAGTTGATAACCATTACGTAGAACACCTATTCTTGCACCATCAAAAGTTATTCTTTTATTTTCCCCTGAAGTAAGATTAAATTGATGCAAATCAGTATATTTATCAGTATAAACAGCTGAGAGAATATGTTTATCATCAAATGACCACGTTGGACGATTATGTTGATAAAAAGTGCTATTTAATTGTTTTAATTTTTTAGAAGTGAAATCTAAAATATATATATTGTCACCTTTGCCAGTGCGACTTGCCGATAAAAAAGCAATTTTAGAACCATCATTTGACCATTTAGGGTACCTTACCGTATCTTCAATAAAGGTTAGCTGTTGGCGTTGAGTACCATCGACATTAGCAGCCCATAGCTCGTAAAATCCCGATTCATTAGAGACATAAGTAATTTTCTTTACACTATCTGAATAATCCGCGGATAAATGGTTAAATTTAGATTGTATAACAGGAAATGGACTTGCAATTATATCAGGATTAACCGATAAACTAGAGACTTGATAATGCTCTAATCTATGCTGAAAAAACAATTCAAACGATTGACTTGAATACTTTGGGTAGCTAAAGCCTTCTACATTTAAATTAGTGATAATGCCCGAATCCGGTTCAACCATATAACCTTGGCGAATATCAGCTCGTTGTGTAGCGAAAACGATGTAATTGCCATTTGGGTGCCAAGTTAAGCCAACAATGTCTTCTTCAGAAAAGGTCAGTTGTTTTTCTTCTTTAGTCACTAGATTAATTAAGAAAATGTTCTCTTCAAATATGCTGTATCTTCGTGTCACGGCAATAAATTGCCCATCCGGTGAAAAAGACATATCACGGTCGCGGTAGATACAGTTCAATTTACAAGAAAACCTTTGCTTGTTGAAATCTGTAGATGTTAAATCTAAGAAATATATCCCCGAAGAAATATCGTTTGTATCTTTACCATGATAGGCAAGTGTTTTGCCATCTGCAGAGATATCTACGTAGTAGTAACGTCCTTTTAGTGGACATTGACCAATAATTTTTTCTTCATTGGTTCTTACTTTCATCTGGATAATATCGCAACGGTTATTTTTTTTATCCTTTTTGGCAAAGTATAGAAAACTTCCGTCAGGACTCCACACTGAAAAACCTTGCTCGGCATTATCATAGGTAAGTTGTGTGGCTTTTAATTGCGGCTGATTTCTGTCGCGCATATACAAATTTGCTGTACCTTCAGGGGTCATCCATTGATACACTATGTATCGCCCATCAGGTGAAGGCGAAGTAAAAAGTTCATTACCAGGATTTGTAGTAATCTGCTCTAATATGGGGTGTTTTAAACTGTTGTTAGTAAAAAACTGCAAGTAAATCATGAATGTAAGTGCAAATAAAACTAACGTAAATAAAGCGCTCTTGAGCGATAGTAAGCTATAAACATTTGACTTGTGAACATTATTGTCTGCATGTTTATTATTGACGTCTACTTGCTGGTTAGCTTTGCCTTCAAATTCAGGCTTAACGAGTAATCTATAACCACTTTTTCGAATTGTTTCTATTATTTCTGTTTGATTTTCTAGGTGTAACTTTTGCCGTAAGTTCCATATAGCATTGGTTAACGCTTTTTCGCCAACATAACTATTACCTTCCCAAACGTTTTCGATAATTTCTTCTCTTGGCACAACTCTAGGGTACTGACTGGCTAAATATCCCAACACTTCGATTAATTTTGGCTGCAGTTGGATCTTCTCTCCAGTATTAAAAATAATACTGAAATCACTAGGCTGCACTTTGATTGTAGATAGGGAATATGGGTGTTCTTGATACATGGTCAAAAAATCTTGTTGTTTTAGGATACGGGCTATAAGCGACATAAATGATAAGTTTATTTACTGAATAACTCAACTAATTAGAATATTTATTTCAATTAAATGAACTAATTCTTCAATGGTTAATAACTCCTAATGTATTGTTTTATAAGGGATAGATATTTAAAAGATGTAGAAAAGACCCTTAGAAGGTTGAGTCTCTCGGCCTCATTCTTTAAAAATCTCTTACAACATTAATTTTACATTGTTGTGACCGCCTCGTAACTATTGAGGCCTTAAATAATAAAACTATTAGAAATTAAAATTTAATACATAAGGGAGCAGTGATGAAAAAGAATTTAATCACTCTGGCAATTCAATCAGTAATTCTTGGCGGCGCAACGTTAATGGCACCACAGGTACTTGCTGAAGAAGAACAAAGCGTAAACCGTGTAGTACAAGAGAATAAGGTAGCAGAAAATACAGATGCCTTAACTCAAGATGAAGAAGTTGAAAAAATTACCGTAACGGGCTCACGCTTACGTCGTGACAGTTTTAGTGTGGCAACCCCATTGGTTACGGTAAATAAAGAAACTATTTTAGATACTGGCCTAGGGTCATTATCAGAAGTGCTAGTTGATGAAGTACCAGGCATCAGCGAAAGTTCAAGTAATATGAACACCCAATCTTCAGTAAGTGCTACCGGCCTTTCAACGGTTAACCTACGTAATTTAGGCACTGACAGAACATTAACGTTAATCGATGGTCGCCGCGTAGTATCTAATAGTTACAGTGGTAACTATGTAAGTTTAACTACTATTCCAACAGGAATGGTTGAAAAAGTTGAAGTTATTACTGGTGGTGCTTCTGCAGCGTATGGCTCAGATGCGATTGCTGGTGTGGTAAACATTATTACTCAACAAAACAAAGAAGGCTTTGAGTTTCAAGCTCGTGGCGGTGAAACCCCTGAAGGTGGTGGCAGAGAATTCACTTTAGATGCCGACTTTGGTACTGAATTTGGCGATGGCCGTGGTTATATGTTCATTAGTTCAACTTGGGATCGCCAATTTGGTATTGATGTATCAGATCGAGATCGCGCAGCTATTGAAGCAAGTTATGATTATAACACTAGCGAACTTTGTAACGAAATGAACACTGTTGATGGCGATCAATGTATGCGTGATATCACTCAAGCTGATTGGCGTGAACGCAGTGATGGTACTAAAGGTGGTGTATTTGAAGAAGGCAATGACTTCTCTGATGGCGGCTTCTTTTATACCGCTGACGGTTTGCAAACTGGCTGGAAAGAAGAACGAGACGGCATAAATTCGCGTCAATGGGATAAACTTAAAACACCCAATGATCGTTTAGCTACTGCTTTAAAAGTTAATTATGATCTTACTGACGACATTGTTGCTTCATTTCAAGTTCAATACTCAAACAATACCTCTGTAAATGTTAAATCACCTGAAGATGAATATGAAAGTGCTTATGTACCAATTATTGATCCTGAAACAGGCGAACTTGATAGAGTTCGTCCTGGAAGAATATCTACCGATAATCCATTCGCACCAGCAATTATTGCTGATAATGCCGGCAGTAGCATTAGTTGGGATCGCCGTTTTTATGAAGTAGGTAATGTAACTACCGATAACGAACGTGAAACGGTAAGAACATGGGCAGGCCTGCAAGGTACAATGTTTGATGGCGACTGGGATTGGGATGTATCTGTTGGTTACGGTAAGTTTGAACAAAACCAAAAACGTTTAAATGAATTAAATACAGTAAGAACGTCACAAGCCTTAGATTCAGAATATGCAGATGATGGTGTAACCATTCAATGTGCCGATGCTGATGCCCGAGCTGAAGGTTGTGTGCCGTTAAATATTTTTGGTGAAGGCTCTATTACCGAAGAAATGGCGGATTGGATCAGAGCCACACCAACCATTGATACTGAAATTGAACAAATTAACGTATTAGGTTTTATTGCCGGTGATTTATTTGAAATGCCTGCAGGACCTGTTGCTGCCGTATTTGGTGCAGAATATCGTCGAGATGAACAAACGGTAAGTACGGACGAGGGTCATCAATACGGTGGTATCACCTTTAACTTAGTACCTAGTTTTACTGGTGATGTCGATGTATATGAAGCCTTTGCAGAATTGGCCTTTCCACTATTAAAAAATAAAACGTTCGCTAAAAGATTAGATGCAGAAACTTCTGTACGTGTTGCAGATTACAGTCATGAAGGCATTGATTTAATGTCGAGCTATAAAGTTGGTTTAACATGGCAGCCAATTGATGGTTACATGGTACGTGGTAATTTCGCTCGTGCGCAACGTGCACCGAATATTACTGAGTTATTATCACCACCACGTGGTGATTACGATACTTATACCGATATTTGTGATGGTACCAGTGCCACTTCTACCGAAGACGGCCATGCTAATTGTCGCCTAGAGCCAGGCATTGCTGCAGAACTAGCAGCAGATCCTGATTTTGTTTTTGAAGATGACAATAATGGTTACGGTCCTGGTGCGGGTAATGAAAACCTTAAAGAAGAGACTGCCGATACTTATACCTTTGGTGTAACCATGAGCCCGAGCTTTATCGACAACTTTAATATTGCGATTGATTACTACAACATTACTGTTGAAGATGCGATTTCAGAAATTGGCAATGAAGAATTGCTTTCTGAATGTTATAACTCATCTATTGCATTTGGTGATTCAAACCCATTTTGTGCTGACATAACTCGAGATGATGAAGGTCAAATTATTGAGATGCTGCAACGCCAAATTAACGTTGGTGAGTTAAAAACCAGTGGTTACGATGTTGCAATTCAATATTCACTTGATTTAAATGATTATGGTCGTTTGAAATTTAAAGGTGATATGACTCATGTAATTGAGCATACAGAATCGTTTGAAGGTAATGATGGTTTAGTTGAGCTTGATAATAACGGCCAATTAGATACTGGTATATTTGAAGATAAAGCATCGGCATCTGTCGCTTGGTATAAAGACGGCTGGCGTGTGCGCTGGAGTACTAAGTACAAAGGCCCGGTAGTTGATGCTCATGATCGTGTTGATGATTACAAAGAATTGTTCGCTGAAAATGATGCAAATTGTGCTGCAGCTAATGAAGATTGTATCGCTAACCCGGAAACTCCAAAGTACTTGTACTACGGTTCTTATATCAAGCATAACGTTTCTGTATCGTATGCGTTTGATTATAACAACACTGAAATCAGACTATTTGGTGGAGCAAACAACGTGTTTGACAATAAAGGACCATTTATTCCACGTACTGGCGACAACTACGAGCGTGGTATAGGAAACTATGACAGTAAATACGATGGTGGTGTTGGCCGCTTCGTATACTTAGGTACTGAAGTTAAGTTTTAACTTTAAATAAATACTTATAATCTATACTCCCTAGATGGCTAAAAGGATTTAGCCATTAAAAGAAAGTGTTTCTTTAGCTCTATACGGACATGGAGCTTTTTCTTTTTCTGCTTTTTACTTATTCGAGATTTTAATGAAGATATTTCCAAGTTTTGTGTTATTAGGGACTGTAACCTTAATAACATTCATTACATTGCAAACCTCCGGCAATGCGCAGCAAGGTGCTCAAACTAAAGTAGCAAATATTGAAAAAATAAATGACGGTCCTTATGTTTTTATTGATGGAGATTTTGAAATTACCAACATAACTAAGATTTGTGAAAACAATAAATTAAGTCAGAAGTTTAAATGGGAAGAGCAATCAGTGGCAATTACTGACTGTTCTGGTAAAAAAACGCTCACTAACTATCAAATTAGTGATGTGACACTTAAAACAGATATAGAATTTAACACACAGCATCCTATTGCCGCGATTAGTGACTTTCATGGCCAATATGACTTAATGGCCAAAATTTTAAAGAATAACGGTGTAATTGATGAAACTGGACATTGGTCTTTCGCGAAAGGTCATTTAGTGATAACTGGCGATGTATTTGATCGTGGTGACAAAGTAACAGAAATACTATGGTTTCTGTTTAACTTGGAAAAACAAGCCATAAAGCAGGGTGGTAGGGTACATTTATTGCTGGGTAATCATGAAACTATGGTACTTAATAATGATTTGCGTTATTTACACCCCAAATACCGAGCAGTAGAAAAGATACTAGAGCAATCGTATAGTAGCTTGTACGGTGATAATACGATATTAGGGCAATGGTTAAGATCTAAAAATGTATTGGTTAAAATAAACGATACTTTGTTTGCCCATGGTGGGTTTCATCCCGACTTAGTAAAAAAAGAATTAAGCCTTGAAGCACTAAATCAAGAATTTATGGCGAATTTAATTAAACCTTCATTACCTAATGAAAGAACCGTATTAGGCCATTATTTGCACAAAAGCAATGGACCTATTTGGTATCGAGGCTACTTTAAAGAGCCTTTAGCTACCAATGAAGAAATAAACAGTTTGTTAAATTTTTATAACATTAACCATATTGTGGTTGGTCACACTTCTCAAACACACATAAAAAGTCGCTACAAAGGCAGAGTTATAGCAATTGATAGTAGTATTAAAAAGGGAGAATATGGCGAAATTCTATTGATTAGAAATAGTAAGATGATAAGAGGTACTCCTGAAGGGAATAAGCTACCAATAGAAGAGCTATTAATAAAAAAATAAACCCTTCACATCAATAAAGGCCTGTAACCCCGATGAACGACTCCAAGGATGGAGGTATTAAAATATGGATATCGGTGGTGGAACACCGTCGGTAACAAGTACCGAAAGTAAAGCTGGAGCCTAAATCTTAACCCCCTTAAATAAAAATCCTTCGCTCTCAGACATTCAACAGATCGCCTGTTCATTTTTCAGCATCGAAATATTTTGGCCAAAAGTGCAAAATATCAATCCTTATCTATACTATTTGAGCCTTATGCGATTTATGTGGTGCAAAAGGGAGACAATAATTTATGGAGAAACAATAATGAAAAAAATTAGTATATTTATATTAACACTATTTGTAAGCCTGCATGTTGTAGCGAAGGACAGGTTAGAAATTTTTGAAGATTATGAGTTAAGTAAAGAAGTATTGTCAGTAACAACTGTTAAAGTTGACCCAAATATGGAAGATGTTTATTTAGCAGGATTAACAAACAGCTGGATAAAGGCGGTAAAGCTGCAAAAAGAACTTGGCTATATCCAAGACTGGAACATTTGGAGCAGTGAGCTACCGCAAAGCGGTGACTTCAATTTAGTGTTAACTGTAACATTTGCAAGTGCTGAAGACTTAGAGCCCAATAAAGATAAATATGAAGCTTTTATGAAAAAATGGGGCGAAGAAAATCAAAAAATATCACAGGAAACTTCGGCTAAATACCCTGAAGTACGTGAATTAACAGGTGAATATAGATTAAGGAAATTAATTTTTAAATCATAACATTGCCGTATTGCCCTAACTAAGTATGAAATAAGTATTCATGCTTAGTTATGGCACCTTTCAAAATGCTGCTTTATCGCCAAATGAGTCAGAGAAAAAAATTGGCTTGATATAAAACTATGGTCAAATTTAGTTGACGACTACATTATTAATGAGATGCCAATTTAATCTTAAAAGTAAATCAACCTATAGAATTGGGAAGGCTAGACCTGAAATCTGAAAGAAGCAGCGTTAATTTTTAGGGCAAAACATGCTAAAAAGACATCAACGCCTAATGTTTTTATACCTTTTAAAATCTATTTTAGGTAAATTATGATTGTGTTTATAAAAATGCTTAATAACATTGTAAATAAAGGTGTGTAGAGTAAATTATGGAAATTGATAAAATAAAAAGCGTACTGTTTGTCTGCATGGGCAACATATGCCGTTCACCTTCCGCTGAAGCAATATTTCGCCACAAAGCAAAAGAGCAGGGTGTTGATATCGAAATTGACTCTGCTGGTACCATTGGTTATCACGTAGGTCACAAACCTGATGCCAGATCACAAAAAGCTGGTGAAGCACGAGGTTATGACTTTAGTGATTTATTTGCACGTAAGGTGGTGGTTGAGGATTTTGAAAAATATTCATTAGTACTTGCTATGGATAATGATAACTACGATAACCTAGTTGATTTGGCTCCAAAAGAGCATCATCATAAAATTAAATTGTTTTTAGAATATGGAGAAAACTTTAATGAAATTGAAGTTCCTGATCCCTATTACGGTGGTAGCAGAGGCTTTGAGCTAGTGCTTGATTTAATTGAAGATGCCAGTGATGGTTTGTTAGCATCCATTAATAATTTATGATTAAATTTATACCATTCTTTTACTTAACAATTGTTTTTACAAACAATGCTCTAGCAAATACTGAGCAAGTTTATAAAGGAATTTATACTTGGGGGCCTGAAGTTCACAGTTTTAAACCGTGTGATTCAACGACTGATTATTGGGTAAGTTTTGACTGGGCTGGTATTGAAATGCAGAGGTATTATAAAGCCAATAAAACTAACCCTTATCAAGCTATGTATATTGAATTTCGCGGGCAAATTTTAAATGAAAAAGTTGATGGCTTTGCCAATGACTATGCTGGGTTGATACGCATTAGCGAAGTTAATCGCTATTCTTTTGAACTTCCTAGTAAATGCACGATAACTAAGTAATTTAAATTCATATGCCGGTAAATAATTAAGACTCCAAATGGAGCCTCAGTTATTTCAGAAAAAAGTTTAATGATTACCTAGCTTTTATTGCATCTTGCAAAATATTTAAAATTTCTTCACTTTGCTGTAAGTTTACACAAGCATCAGTAATACTTTGACCGTAAATAAGGTCGTTTACGTCAACCACTTTTTGATTACCTTCTACTAGGAAGCTTTCAATCATCACCCCAAAGATATTGGTAGAGCCGCCTTTAATTTGTTCAGCCAAGTCTAATGATACATTAATCTGTTTAGCATGATTTTTTTCACTGTTGCCATGACTACAGTCAACCATAATACTTGGTGTTAATTTGGCATTATCTAATTGCTGACAAGCGTGAGTAACATGTTCTTGCGCATAATTTGGCTCTTTACCACCACGTAATATTACGTGTGCAAATGGGTTACCGGCAGTGCGATAAATACACATTTGCCCAGTTTTATCTGGTGAATACAATACATGCGGCACGCGCGAGGCATGAATAGCATCTATGGCTATTTTTACATTACCGTCTGTACCATTTTTAAAACCAACAGGACAAGACAGGGCAGAAGCCAGTTCCCGATGAACTTGAGATTCTGTCGTTCTAGCACCAATTGCGCCCCAGCTGATCAAGTCAGAAATATACTGACCAGTTACCATATCTAGAAATTCTGTGGCTGCAGGCAAGCCCATGGCATTAATTTTGACTAATAGATCGCGAGCCAGGTGTAAGCCTTTTTCTACATTGAACGATTTATCTAAGTCAGGATCGCTGATTAATCCTTTCCAACCCACCGTAGTACGTGGTTTTTCAAAATAAACACGCATTACAATATATAATTCGTCTTTGTATTGCTCCTGAAAAACCTTTAGCTTTTGGGCATAATCTAACGCCGCTTCGGGATCATGAATTGAACATGGGCCTATCACTACCAATAGTCGTTTATCTTCACCACTAATGATCTTTTCAATGTCTTTACGAGATTGAATAATAAACTCAGCGATATCATCAGTCATAGGAATATCACGTGCAAGTTGTGCCGGTGAAATTAAATGATCGATGAGTGAGGTACGAAATTCATCCGTTTTTATAGTCATGTAAGTACTTTACTTTTAAGCTAATTCTGGCGCTAATATAGGAAAAAACGGCTCCTATGGGAACCGTTTTTTTATAATTTTATGATCTCAGTTAAGTAATTCTAGTATTTATACCGTTGTAAGCCAGTTTCTAATAGAATTTTGGCCGAAATTTCTTCAACAGAAAGCTTAGTGGTATTGATAAACGGAATTTTTTCTTTCTTATAAAGCTTTTCAACTTCACGTATTTCCATTCGACATTGTCTTGCCGAAGAATATTTAGAATTTGCCATTCGGCCATCTCTAATTTCATGTAAACGATCTGGCGCAATACTTAAGCCGAAGATTTTCTTTTTATGCTTTTTCAAAAATGGCGGTAGGTTTAATTCATCCATATCGTCATCAGTAAAAGGGTAGTTAGCGGCTTTAATGCCATATTGCAGGGCTAAATAAAGCGACGATGGCGTTTTGCCAGAACGAGAGACTCCGACCAAAATAACATCAGCATGCTCATAATCAGTCACCTTACTACCATCATCATTTGCCAACGCGAAGTTCACTGCGTCTATTCTATAGTCATAACTATTTTCATGAATTGAGTGAGTACGATGCGCTTTCGGTTTAGCTTGTACGCCAAGTTGTTCTTCCATAGGCGATACAAAGTGCTCCAAAAAGTTATAAATAACACCTTCACAACTATCAATAACTTCACGCGTTTCTGGTATTACAAAGGTATGAAAAACAAACGGTTTTTCACCTGTTCTTTTATAAGTTAGATTAATTTGTTTCTTTACTTCTTCAGCCTTTTCTATAGTTTCAACAAAAGGTATGGTGATGTGCTCAAATTCAAGCGGGAAAAGTGACAATAGGGCATGTCCAAAAACTTCTGAAGTTATTGCTGTACCGTCGGAAATGTAAAAAGCTGCGCGCATTATGTAACCTAATTTAAAAACTTACTAAAGTGGTTTTAGTTTAGCCTTATGCAGTGTAGAATGTCGACGATTTTTGCTGGTTATTATAACCGTTTATTACAATTTGAATATTCTTGTTAGGAGAAACACGTGCAAGAGAATGTACTTTGGTATCAAGATCTAGGTATGGGTGATGTAGAGCGCGTAGGCGGTAAAAATGCATCCCTTGGTGAAATGATAAGTAACCTTTCAAATGTTGGGGTTCAAGTACCGGGTGGTTTTGCGACAACTGCCTTTGCATTTAACGACTTTTTAGAACAATCAGGCGTTAACGACAAAATTTATGCTGAATTAGATAACCTAGATGTTGAAGACATCCAAGCGTTAACTGATTGTGGCGCGAAAATCCGTCAATGGATTATCGACACTCCTTTTCTTCCTGCAATGCAAAAAGATATTGAACAAGCTTACGCACAATTAGCAGGTGAGTTCTCAAGCGAAGCATCATTTGCTGTTCGTTCTTCAGCTACCGCCGAAGACATGCCTGATGCATCATTTGCAGGTCAACAAGAAACATTCTTAAATGTACGTGGTTTAGACGCTGTTATGGTGGCAATCAAACACGTATTCGCATCTCTATTTAATGACCGTGCTATTTCGTACCGTGTTCATTCTGGTTATGATCACCGTGGCGTAGCCTTATCTGCTGGTATTCAGCGCATGGTTCGCTCTGATATAGCATCATCTGGGGTGATGTTCTCAATTGATACCGAGTCTGGTTTTGAAGATGTGGTATTTATCACTTCTAGTTTTGGTTTAGGTGAAATGGTTGTTCAAGGTGCGGTTAACCCTGATGAGTTTTATGTTCATAAACCAACATTAGCAAACAATAAACCTGCTGTCGTACGTCGTAATATAGGCTCAAAAGCAATAAAAATGATTTATGCTGATACGCAAGAGCACGGTAAACAGGTTGAAATCGTTAACATTGAAGAAGCACAATCAAACACTTTTTCAATTAACGATAGCGAAATTGAAGAGTTAGCGAAACAAGCAGTGATCATCGAGAAGCACTACGGTCATCCGATGGATATCGAATGGGCGAAAGATGGTTTAGATGGTAAACTTTATATCGTACAAGCGCGCCCTGAAACGGTTAAGAGTCGAGAATGTGCAAACGTGCTTGAACAATTCCAACTTCAGGATAAATCAAAAGTGATTTGTGAAGGTCGCTCTATCGGTCAAAAAATCGGTAAAGGTGTGGTACGAATACTTAACTCTATTGAAGAAATGGATAAAGTACAGGTAGGTGACGTATTAGTTACAGATATGACGGACCCTGATTGGGAACCTATCATGAAACGTGCATCAGCGATTGTAACAAACCGTGGTGGCCGTACTTGTCATGCAGCAATCATCGCTCGTGAAATGGGCATTCCCGCTGTTGTTGGTTGTGGAGACGCTACTAGCAAAATCGCTAATGGTAGTGACGTTACTGTTTCTTGTGCTGAAGGCGATACCGGCTATATCTATGAAGGCCAGCTAGAATATTCAGTAACGACTTCTGAAATTGATAACATGCCAGACATTCCACTAAAAGTGATGATGAACGTTGGTAACCCAGATAGAGCATTCTCTTTTGCTCGCTTACCTCACGCGGGCATTGGTTTAGCTCGTGTTGAGTTTGTTATCAATAAAATGATCGGTGTACATCCAAAAGCACTATTAAATTTTGATAATGAGTCTGCCGATTTACAAGCCGAGATTAAAGATATTATCGCCGGTTATGAATCACCACGTGAATTTTACGTAACTAAACTTACCGAAGGTATTTCTACGTTAGCTGCGGCTTTCAACCCTGAGCGCGTAATCGTTCGTATGTCTGATTTTAAATCAAACGAATATGCAAACTTAGTGGGTGGCGATATATACGAGCCTGAAGAAGAAAATCCAATGATAGGTTACCGCGGTGCTTCTCGTTATATTTCTGAAGACTTCCGTGAATGTTTTGCCATGGAATGTGACGCAATAAAACGTGTTCGTAATGACATGGGCTTAACAAACGTTGAAGTAATGATCCCATTCGTGCGAACCTTAGGTGAGGCTGAGCAGGTTATTGAAATTTTGGCTGAGAACGATTTAGTTCGTGGTGAAAATGGCCTTAAAGTGATTATGATGTGTGAATTACCATCAAATGCTTTATTAGCGGACCAATTCCTAAATCACTTTGATGGTTTCTCTATTGGCTCAAACGATTTAACTCAGTTAACACTTGGTTTAGACCGTGACTCTGGTTTAATCGCTCATTTATTTGACGAACGTAACCCGGCAATCAAGGCGTTATTGTCTATGGCAATTAAAGCCTGTAAAGCGCGTGGTAAATACGTAGGTATTTGTGGTCAAGGTCCTTCCGATCATAAAGACTTTGCTGCATGGTTAGTAGAACAAGGCATTGATAGTGTGTCGCTTAACCCTGACTCAGTATTAGATACTTGGTTATACTTAGCAGAGCAAAACAAATAAACATAGTTTATGCTTGAATAATGAAGCCGGCTAAATAGCCGGCTTTTTAATTCATGGAAGAATTAACTTAGAATTTCCATGGATGGCTTAAATTCTGTTTTCTTCCTGCTTAAAAATCGTCTTTACATTTGGTGAGTAAATTACATTCCATTGAATTAGCTGAACAAACTGCTAAGCAAATGGAATTTACCTGAAATAAAAATGCCTAACAGCTACTACTGGAGTATTAAATTTTAATGCAACTCAACATTCAATTCATAAATGCCTTTACTGATACCTTATTTAAAGGAAATTCTGCAGCGGTTATTATGTTAGAGCAATGGCTTAACAATGATTTAATGCAAGCAATAGCAACTGAAAACATGCTTGCTGAAACGGCATTTATTATTAAGTTATCTGATGGGCGATATCATATTCGCTGGTTTTCACCTTTAACTGAAATAGATTTTTGCGGCCATGCATCACTTGCCAGCGCTTATGTGCTTTTTAACAAAAATAAATCATTATCCTCATTAGTATTTCATGCCGATGCAGTGGGCGATTTTAATATTGAAAAGGAAGGCGATTTCATCACGATGAATTTTCCATTAATGATGCCTGAGCCAGTTGCAGAAATTCCCGACTTATTATTAGATGGTTTATCAATTAAACCGGCGCAAGTTCTTAAAAATACTCAAGCCTATTTTGCCGTTTATGAAAATGAAGAAGACGTAATCAACGTGATGCAAAATGTTGATAAGATTAAGCAGCTAGCACCACTAGATGTAGTGGTTACAAGTACCTCTAAACGCTATGATTTTATTTCACGCTATTTTTGGCCGGCTAATGGCGGTGATGAAGATCCAGTAACAGGCTCTATCCATGCAGGCCTTGCTCCTTACTGGTCTAAAAGGTTACGCGTTACATCGCTATTGGCTCGACAGGCATCATATAGAGGCGGTTTGCTAAAGTGCACTGTTTTAAACGAACGAGTTCTAGTAAGCGGTAAAGCGGTTAAATATTTAAGCGGCACTATAGACGTTTAATAAAATTTTTACTATAAAAGGGTGTTATCACCTAAAAGTTGAGAATTAAAATGAGTAAAAATCTGACCGGTCTTTTTCAAATTACCCAATGGAATGAAGAATGTCATCTAGTGTTTGATGAAGGTGGGAAACAATGCTGTGCCCAAATAAAGCAAACTTATAGTGGTGATATTGAAGGTGATTCCTCGCTTAAATATTTGATGAACTACAGAACTGAATCGACAGCGTGTTTTGTCGGCTTTGAAGTGATAAATGCGACAATTGACGGCAAAAAGGGGCGTATAGTATTAAGACACGACGGTGTGTTTGAACAAGGAGTTGCCAGTAGCCACTTTAAAATTATCAGTGAAAATTGCAGCGATGATTTTAAAGGTATTCATGGCAGTGGCAGCTTTGCTTCAGCTGAGAATGGCCAGGCAAACTATCAGTTTGAATTAGGATTTGATGATAATTCAGTGAAAGTTATCGGTATATAGCTATTTTCTATAAAATGTAAGCAGAAAGCATTTGTTTTCGTAACAAATATTTAGCATCATAGTGCTCTCTACATTCTTAGTTCAATAGAGCACTATGTTACCTCGTTTAGACATCACAGACGTTATTGCACCAGTATACCAGCAATATATTAAAGCCCTGAAAAAATCCACTTTTTCTGGTGACATTTCTTGTCACTATAGTTCGCGACTTGCCGTTGCTACCGATAACAGTATTTATCAACAATTACCGCAAGCTGTTTTACATCCAAAAACAGTGGAAGATATCAAGCTTATCACTCAACTATCTAATCTAGCTGAATTTAATGAAATTAAATTTAGTGCTAGGGGTGGTGGTACAGGTACCAACGGACAATCGTTAACCCCAGGTATCGTTGTTGATTTATCTAAACACATGCGAAAAATTCTTGATGTCAATGTCGAAGAGCGTTGGGTAAAAGTACAAGCAGGGGTAATAAAAGATCAACTCAATGAATATTTAAAACCGCTTGGTTATTTTTTCTCGCCAGATTTATCTACCAGTAATCGTGCAACCATAGGTGGCATGATTAACACTGATGCTTCAGGTCAAGGTTCATTGGTATACGGTAAGACCTCAGATCATGTATTAGGCTTACGCTGTATATTGGCAAGCGGTGATGAATTTAGCACCAAAGCTAAAAGCGTAGCAGAAACGCAAACCTTAATGGCGCAAACCAACCCTATTGCAGATATTTATAAAACCGCTTATGCGAGTTGTTTGGACAATCGTGACAAGATCATTGCCAAGTTTCCCCGTTTAAACCGATTCTTAACTGGCTATGACCTTGAAAATGTATTTAATGAAGATTTATCTGAATTTGACTTAGGTCGTTTAATTACCGGCTCTGAAGGCTCTTTAGCCATTGTTGCTGAAGCTAAATTAAACATTACGCCAATTCCAAAAGTTAGGGCCTTGGTAAATATAAAATACGACAGTTTTGAGTCAGCGTTAAGACATTCACCTGAACTGGTTAATGCTAAGGCTTTATCTGTAGAAACTATTGATTCAAGAGTGCTTAATCTGGCCAAACAAGATGTTGTTTGGCATTCAATAAGTGACTTAATTACCGATGTGCCTGAGCGAGTCATGGATGGCATAAATATTGTTGAATTTACCGGAACTGAGCTTACTGATGTCGAGCAGAAAATAAATGCCTTAAGCAAAACTTTACAAACGAATATTGATAATCAAGAACTGGGTGTTATCGGTTTTCAACTTACTTATGATCTGGCCAGCATAAATAAACTTTACGGTATGCGTAAAAAAGCGGTCGGATTATTAGGAAATTCGAAAGGACAGGCAAAACCTTTAGCATTCGCTGAAGATACAGCTGTGCCGCCAGAAAATTTAGCTGATTTTATCCTAGAGTTTAGAGCCTTGCTCGATAGTTATGAGCTTGATTATGGTATGTTTGGCCATATAGATGCAGGGGTTCTTCACGTAAGGCCGGCCCTAGATATGTGCGACCCACAACAAGAAATAACACTTAGAGAGATATCTGATCAAGTGGTTGCTTTAACTGCCAAATATGGCGGATTAATGTGGGGCGAACATGGCAAAGGTTACCGTAGTGAATATGGGCCGAAATTTTTCGGTGATGACTTATTTACCGAATTAAGACGGATTAAAACAGCGTTCGATCCACTTAATAAAATGAATCCTGGTAAAATTTGTACTCCTATTGACAGTAACGAACAACTTGTCAGTGTAGATGCGAAAAAGCGCGGCGCATATGACCGCGAAATTCCAATCGAAATTAGAGAGGCTTTGCCTTCAGTGATGAACTGTAATGGTAACGGTTTATGCTTTAATTTTGATAGCAAGAGTCCAATGTGCCCATCGAGTAAAATTACCGGTGATAGAAGGCATTCTCCAAAAGGGCGTGCTGGGTTAATGCGTGAATGGTTACGTTTACTCGCAGATAAAGGTGTTGATTTTAAGCAGTTGCAACGTGAATCTGCGCAAGTGTCAGTAAAATCTATGGCATTAAGAACCTTTAATACCATGAAAAGTAAAGTTGGCAGTTACGACTATTCTCATGAAGTTATGGATGCTATGAGTGGCTGTTTGGCTTGTAAAGCCTGTGCTAGTCAATGTCCTGTCAAAGTTGATGTGCCAGATTTTAAAGCACAATTTGCCCAAGTTTATTATTCAAGATACTTAAGACCGGTTAAAGATCATTTTGTCGGACAAATAGAAAATCTTGCGCCATTGATGGCAAAACTGCCATCTTTAATAAACTTCTCAATTGATAACCGTTTATTTAGTTGGTTTGGTAAGCATGTTTTAGGCTACGTTGACACGCCTTTATTGTCTGTGCCTACATTAAGCACCCAGTTAAAGTCGCAAACCTATGATACATTTGATTTAGCTAAATTAACTGGTTTATCAGTAGAAGAGCGGCAACAGTATGTAATTGTTGTACAAGACCCATTTACTTCTTATTACGAAGCAAACCTTGTTAGTGATATGATGGAAGTTATCGATAAACTTGGTTTTAAGCCTGTATTGTTGCCATTTATGCCCAATGGTAAGCCACAGCATGTAAAAGGGTTTTTAAGCCAGTTTGCCAAAGCCGCAAATACGGCAAGTGAGTTGTTGAATGAAATTCATCAGCTAAACATTCCTATGTTAGGTATGGATGCCTCATTAGTGCTCTGTTATAGAGATGAGTACAAGCAAATTTTAGCTGAAAAACGTGGTGATTTTGAAGTAATGCTTAGCCATGAATGGTTAAAGCAGATAATTACCAACGGTCAACCTAATGAACCTAAGTATCTGCCTATTTATCAACTATTTAGTCATTGTACTGAAAAAACAGCATTGCCAGCTGCTGAAACTGATTGGCAGTCAATATTTGACTATTTTGGCTTAAAGTTAACAGCAGTTAGTGTTGGCTGTTGTGGTATGGCTGGCACTTATGGCCATGAAAAACAAAATCAAGCTAACTCTAAGGGGTTATACGAATTAAGTTGGCAACAACCGATTGATACTGGTGATACCGCGTATCAATTAGCAACTGGGTTTTCATGTAGAAGTCAGGTTAAAAGGTTAGGACAGAAACAGTTGAAACACCCGATACAAGCATTATTAATGCACCTGTAAAAAAGAGGGTCAGAGTGAGGTTATTAGCAAATAACCTGACTCTGACCCTCATTATTTAAGCGTTTACTTATGGTCGTTGGCGATAATATCTCTTGCCATTTGATCCGCTACAACACCTGTAGGCAAGTTATCTTGCGCTGCTTTTTCAAATACTTGCATTAAGGTATTATAAATATTCTCAACTAAATTAGTCGCTGTTTTAGCGCAATATTCATCTTCATATATTTCTAAAGCGACATTAATAATACCGCCGGCATTAATTACATAATCTGGCGTGTATAAAATACCCAAATCTTTTAAGACTTGATCATGACGTGCTTCTGCAAGTTGGTTATTCGCACACCCAGCAACGATAACAGCTTTTAATTGCTTTATTGTCTCATCATTAATGCTTGAGCCTAAAGCACAAGGGGCAAAAACATCAACGTCTTGGCTATAAATGTCATCTAAACCAACAATGCTTGCATTTAATTCATTAGCTGCTTTATCAAGGGTTTCTTGATTAATATCGGTAACAATTAATTCAGCACCTTCGGCGTTTAGTTGTTCACATAAAGAATAACCTACGCTACCTAAGCCTTGGACTGCAACTTTTACACCTGACAAAGTGTCTTTACCAAGTTTGAATTTAACTGCTGCTTTGATGCCTAAAAGAGTTCCATAAGCAGTAAAAGGCCCAGGGTTACCACTTTTTCCTTCGAGACCAGAAACAAAGTCTGTCTCTTGATGGGCTATCGCCATATCTGCCGTAGTAATGTTCACATCTTCAGCGGTGTAGTAGCGACCGTTTAGATTGTTTACTGCACGCCCAAACGCTTTTAATAATTCTGTTGATTTAAGTTTTTTAGGGTTGCCGATAATTACAGCTTTACCACCGCCTAGTTTTAAGCCTGCCATGGCATTTTTATAGGTCATACCTTTTGATAAACGTAACACGTCTTTTAATGCATCTGCATCGTTTGAATAATCCCAAAAACGACAACCACCGGCAGCTGGGCCTAAGTTCGTATTATGTATTGCAATTATTGCTTTTAAACCAGATTGTTCGTCTGAACAATAAACAACTTGCTCGTGGTGATCAAAATCGACTAAATCAAAATAGGACACAGTTTTCTCCAGAATTTAACCCGTTGTTAATAATATTATAACAACCAATTTTTTATGTAATTATAGTGGACGCAACATAGCACTTTAAACGGTCTCAGGGCTAGTAGTTTATGAATATAAAACTACTCGTGGTTGTTAAGAATTAGTTACAGTTAATTGATAATTATTTCCATAATTTGTGCTTGTCATTAGGTGGTTTTTCAGCGAGTATTGATTCAACCTATTTTGATGAGAAGTAATATGTCAGAGCAAATAAACTTAACCGAAGAACAACAAACCGCTTGGGTTAAAGAACAATACCAAAAAGCAACTAAATACCTAGCAGAAAAAGGTTTAGTGACTGAAAATGTAGCACCAAAAGATAGCCGTTATTTAATACCTGTAGTTGCCGTATGGAAACTTAACACATTAGACAAAGAGTCAGTTTGGGTAATAAGTGGTGACTTGCCTTGTGATCATATTCCTACATCTGCAGCTGAAAATGTGCGCGAAGCCTTACGTAACTTTTCATTGAAGTGGCAATTACAAGCTCAAAATATCGAAAATAATGCTACCGATGAAACTCAGCTCAATTTTGCTAAATTACTTATTGGTAAGGCAGAAGGGTTGTATCAATTATGTGAAAAAGATGAATTATGGGCTGAAGGTTAATTTATCTCAACTTAATGAATTGCCCAATTGTGCTGGCTATCCATTAAATTAGCAAACTAATGGGACAAGTAAAATCGTTTAAAGTTTATTTGTCCTAATGAACACGTCATGCGCTGCCTTGGCATGCCAGCTTCCATAAATACTGAACCTACGGTTTCAAAACCATGGCGTGCAAAATAGCCCACCGCGTCTAGTGAGCTATTAATATATACTTCTGAAAGGTTGTTGTTTCTAGCTATGTTGAGAAGGGCATCGATGACTTCTTTGCCCACTGGTGATTTGCGTTTTGACATGACGACACAAACTCTAGAGATTTCACCATGGCTAGTGATCCGCCCTGTTGCAATAGGCTCTTCGCTTCCTTGTTCAATGACTAAAACGTGATAAGCTTTTCTGTCATGACGATCAAATTCTACGTTATAAGGTATCCGCATTTCATAAACAAACACCTTTTCTCGTACTGATTTTAATTGTTGTTTTGCTTGTTTCCAATCGACAACATTTACTTGATACACCACAACAATAGACACCTACAACGTTCTTAAAAATTAAGTAAAGCAACTTAATTTAACAAGAATAAATCTTAGTTACACTCAAAACACCAGAGCCCCTTATTAATAACTTTAGTTAACAACTGCTGGTTTTTCAAACAATCCATTGAACTTTCTAGTAAATCTTTCGTAAGAGGTTTTTTGCTAGCTAACAATTTTGCCAACTCCAGGGTGTCAGTATCTACAGGGTAGTTTTCACCATTAATAAATAAGATTTTGATTTTCGGTTGGTTTACCAAAATGCATTTTAAACCTAGCACTGGATAAAGCTCTTCACCATCAGCTAAAATTTCTTTTATTAACTCTATTGATAAAGGTTCGACTGGCACTAATAAATTTAAGGTGTGATGCACACTTGTTAAGTACTTACCTAAAAAGTCTTGCATAACAGTTTCATTTTTAAACGCTGAATTCATTACTGAATTCAAAAGTTCAAAGTCAGCTTCATGCATCTCTTCAGGTGTTTCTGTTACCACTCTTTTGCTGTCATCAAACCTTTGTTCAAATAAATGATTATCTAATTGATAATCAGCAAATGCAGAAATTAGCTCTTGTGCACTTGGCGCTTGAAAACCAACTGAGTAATTAATTGAATTATCTAACGCAACGCCGTCGTGTGGATGATTTGGCGGAATATAAAGTAAATCGCCTGGTTCTGTTATTTCATCTATTACTGCACTGAACATCGATACTTGTTTTAAGTCTTCATGAGGTGTTAGGTTTTCCAGTGTTGAGTCTGGCTTGCCAACTTGCCAGCGTCTTTTTCCCTCACCTTGTATAATAAATACATCGTATTGATCTAAATGCGGACCTACGCCGCCGCCAGGTGTTGAAAAACTTACCATTACATCATCAATACGCCAGTTTGGAATGAATTTAAATGGCTCAATTAGGGCATTTACACCACTTGACCAATGGTTAGTCGCTTGTACTAACAGTGTCCAGTTTTTTTCGCCAAAGCTACTAAAATCATCAAATGGACCATGTTTAACATCCCAGTTAGCATTTATGTTACTAATGATCCTAGATTCAATGAAATCCTCCATGGCTAAACCGGCTAACTCATTGGCTTCTATTGGATCTTCAAAATTAGCAAAAGCTCCTTTGATGATTAACGGTTTTTTTTGCCAATATTCTGCTAAAAAAGTTTCGGGAGTTAAATCTTTAAAATCTATTATCATGTTGGTTCTTATTTAAAAGTGTTAGTTTGATTCAAGTTTAGTTAAGTGTGAACAAAATAAAAGGCGCTAACGCGCCTTTCAAAACAGTTTGATTAATGAAACATTAAATTTCGTTAATAAACTCAATAGCACGCCCAATGTAGCTGGCCGGGGTCATTGCTTTTAATTCATCTTTTGCACTTTCTGGCATAGCTAAAGTATCTATGAAAGCACGCATAGAGTCGGCGTCAACTCGTTTACCACGAGTTAATTCTTTAAGTTTTTCGTAAGGCTTTTCAATGCCGTAACGACGCATAACTGTTTGAATTGGTTCAGCTAAAACTTCCCAGTTTTTGTCCAACTCGTCTAATAATGCTTGCTCGTTTACTTCTAATTTACTAATACCTTTTAACGTTGACTGGTATGAAATTAGTGAGTGTGCAAAACCAACACCTAAGTTACGAAGAACTGTAGAGTCAGTTAAATCACGCTGCCAGCGAGATACTGGAAGTTTCTGCGCCAAGTGGTTTAAAATTGCATTAGCAATGCCTAGGTTACCTTCTGAATTTTCAAAATCAATAGGGTTAACTTTGTGTGGCATTGTTGAAGAGCCAATTTCACCAGCAATAGTTTTTTGCTTAAAGTGACCTAATGCAATGTAACCCCAAACATCACGATCAAAGTCGATTAGTATTGTATTGAAACGAGCTACTGCATCAAATAATTCAGCAATGTAATCATGCGGTTCAATTTGAGTAGTGAATGCATTCCAAGTTACACCCAAAGACGTAACAAACGTTTCTGAAAACTCATGCCAGTTAACTTCAGGGTAAGCAGATATGTGAGCATTGTAGTTACCAACAGCGCCGTTAATTTTACCTAACATTTCAACGTTGGCAATTTGATCACGTTGACGCTTCAAACGAACATAAACGTTAGCCATTTCTTTACCCATAGTACTTGGGCTAGCAGGTTGGCCGTGAGTACGACACATCATTGGCATTGATTGATATTCTAGCGCTAAATTTTTAATCTCAGCTAAAATCTCATCCATAACTGGTAAAAGCACAGTTTCACGACAGTCAGTCAGCATCAATGCGTGTGATAAGTTATTGATGTCTTCAGAGGTGCAGGCAAAATGGATAAACTCAGAAACCGCTTCAAGTTCAGGGTAAGCGGCTACTTTTTCTTTTAATAAGTACTCTACAGCTTTAACATCATGGTTTGTTGTTGCTTCAATTGCTTTCACACGGGCTGCATCAGCTTCTGAAAATTCAGATACAATCGCGTCTAATACGGCATTAGCATCACTTGAAAATGCCGGTACTTCCGCAATTTCAGCTGTTGCCGCTAATTTTTGTAACCAACGAACTTCTACAGTTACACGGTATTTGATCAGACCAAACTCACTAAAGATTGGGCGTAAGGCTTTTACTTTACTGCCATAACGACCATCTACTGGTGAAATTGCACTAATGCTTGAAAGTTCCATAAATTTTCCTAAGTTTTTAATTTAAATTTGTTTAAGTAGTTGTTGTGCCGTGCTAACAAAAGTACCACGTCTAAATAAAATTGTTCTGCGTTTACCGCCCATTTGTCGCCATAAAACTGTGGCTCTAATACCTGCAAGTAATAACGCTCTGATGCGATGTTGATTGCCAACTTGTTTTAAAATGTTTGGATCTCCGGCAATTTGAATTTTTGCACCTAAAGGGCTAATTACATCGGTATAAATACTGGCCAGTGAATTGCGCATATGCTCACTGTTAAGCTCAAAGTGATCAAGCTGACGAATACATTGGTCGATACGAGAGCCTAGTTCAGCCATTACTTTTGGCTTGTTTTGTAATCGTCGCTCTAAATTTAACAGACTAACGATGTAACGGGTGATTTCAGGATCTTTTTTCGGATTTTTGTCACCCAACTGTGCAACTATCATCATTAATCCATCACTGATGTTAGCAAGCTTATCGTCATATACGTTTAAACAATTTGCCGGGTTGGTGTTCACAATGCTACGCATCATTACGTTAAATAATTCGTCATCGCAATGATTTTTGCGAGCAATACCTTGTACCATCATCGCTACTTGGCAAATTCCGGCAAAGGTTAATGTTTGATCTTTAATGCTCATAATGGCTTTAATTCTTTTCTATCTAGCTTTATTATCTGATCAGGGTGTCGATAATACCGCCACCTAAACAAATTTCATTTTGATAAAATACCACTGACTGTCCAGGTGTGACTGAACTTTGTTGCTCAGCAAAAATCACTTGATGATTATCATCGTCTAAACGAGTAATGGTACAAACTACATCATCTTGTCTATAGCGTGTTTTAACCGTGCATTGCATTTGTTGATTTATTTCTAAATCGAGGCGCGATACCCAATGTAATTGTGATGCAATTAAACCTTTCGAAAACAGACGAGGGTGTTTGTTACCTTGGCCGACAATTAACACATTGCGTTGCATGTCTTTATCAACGACATACCATGGCTCTTCACCTGCGTCTTTTAAGCCGCCAATGTGTAAACCTTTACGTTGACCAAGGGTGTGATACATCAAACCTTCGTGTTTACCAACTTCCACGCCCTCAGCAGTTTCAATTACTCCAGGCTGCGCAGGTAAAAACTTGCCCAAAAAGTCTTTAAATTTTCGCTCGCCGATAAAACAAATACCGGTAGAATCTTTTTTATTGTGAGTAATTAAACCCTCACGCTCGGCAATGGCACGAACTTCTGGTTTTTCAATATGACCAACGGGGAATAAAGTTTGACCAACTTGCTTATGGCTTAGTGTATATAAAAAGTAACTTTGGTCTTTATTACTATCTAAACCGCGCAGCATTTCAAATTTGCCGCTAGCATCAGTTCTACGTTGTACATAATGGCCGGTAGCAATGTAATCTGCGCCTAAGTCTTCACAGGCAAACTCAAGAAATGCTTTAAATTTAATTTCTTTATTACACATGATATCTGGATTAGGTGTGCGGCCGGCTTTGTATTCTTCTAAGAAGTACTCAAAAACATTATCCCAATATTCTGCGGCGAAGTTTATAGTATGTAATTCAATACCAAGTTTTTCACACACTTGTTGAGCGTCTTTAAGGTCATCGGCTGCCGCACAATATTCATCATCATCATCTTCTTCCCAGTTTTTCATAAACAGGCCTTCAACCTGATAACCTTGTTCTAATAACAAGTAAGCCGAAACAGATGAATCAACGCCGCCAGACATGCCGACGATCACTTTAATATCTTTATTTGCAGTGTTTTGCACGATATGTTGCCCAGTTTTCTCAGTACTCAAAGACTTTAAATTCCAAGTAGGTGTAAAAATGGCGCAAATTGTAGCACGTATAGTTAAATCTAACAGTATATATTGCGTCTAATATATATTTGTTTTTAGTATTTCTAGAGGGTAGTGATTACCATTTAAGTGATCATTCAAACACTCGATAACTAAAGGACTTCTTATTTGGTCGCCTTTAGCAAGCAATTGTTCTTTTGTTAACCATAACGCTTGCAAAATCTCAGGGTCTTGAGGAGTTGTCTGTGCGAACTCATCAAGCTCTACAACAAAACAAAATCGTAAGAAATGTAAATTTAAATCTTCTCGGTAGTGATAATAAATACCACTAATATGATCTGGTGTAACATGTAAGCCTGTTTCTTCTTTAACTTCACGTTTAAACGCTTCGATTAAATTTTCTCCGGCTTCAACATGACCTGCTGGTTGATTGTAAACAATGTTTCCTTCATCGACTTCTTCTACGATTAGAAACTTATTCTTATGGAAGATGATCCCGGCAACTGTAGTATTGGGCTTAAATTGATCAGTCATAGTAGCTCTTTTAAGACAATGTGATTAAAGGATTCGGTATTCACCAGGTTGTAAATCACTTAATGTATATTTACCAATAGAGTAGCGTATTAATCGTAAAGTAGGGTGACCAATATGAGCGGTCATCCGGCGAACCTGTCTATTTTTGCCTTCACTAATGATAATTTCTAGCCAAGTTGTCGGGATATTTTTACGCTCTCTGATCGGCGGTATTCGTTGCCAAACCTTAGGTTCATCAATTACTTTAACTTTAGCTGGTTTAGTAAGCCCATCTTTTAGTTTCACCCCTGATATTAAAGACTTAATCGCCTCAAAACTAGGTTCACCTTCAACTTGTACCCAGTAAACCTTGCTTTTATTGTTTTTTGGATTAGCGAGTTGATGTTGTAATTTACCATCGTTGGTTAACACCAATAAACCTTCAGAATCCTTATCTAACCTACCAGCTGCATACACATGCGGTACATCGATAAAATCTTTTAATGTTTTGCGTTTTTGGTCATCGGTAAATTGAGTCAGAACATCAAAGGGCTTATTGAAAATCAGTACTTTTGTTGGGCCTGTATCAGGTTTGTCCGGCTTTATTTTTCTATAAGCTTTACTAGCCAAACCCAGAGGCTTTTGTCGGTGTTGTTTGGTTTTCGTTCCATGTCGGTTTTGACCACTTTTATCAACTAAATTAGACAATTACATACTCTCATTATCAATGCATCTGGATTTTAAAAATTTGGTAGTTATTAAATAAATACCAAGTATAAATTACATGAATGGTATATACCCTGTAGTCGACTATTTTAATCAATTACATGCTGATATACTACCGCCCGATCAGAAATACCCTCGTGTTCGTTGTTATTTTTTAATTTATTTTAATAATACAACAACGAAACAATAAGACTTACACCACAGTTAAGTGGTAAGCATACTATAGGAATCGAAATGACAACTGATAACTCAAAAATCATTTATACCATTACAGATGAAGCACCTGCATTAGCAACTCATTCATTTTTACCAATTGTTGAAGCTTTTACTGCTCCTGCTGGTATAGAAATGATCACTAAAGATATCTCTTTAGCAGGTCGTATTATTGCAAACTTAGCAGAGTTTTTACCTGAAGAGCAACGTATTGGCGATGCACTTGCCGAGTTAGGCGCTTTAGCTAAAACACCTGAAGCTAATATTATTAAGTTACCTAACATCAGTGCTTCAATTCCACAATTACAAGCTGCGATCAAAGAACTGCAAGCTAAAGGTTATGCCTTACCTGAGTTTCCTGAAGATCCTAAAAATGATAAAGAGAAAGCAATAAAAGCGGCATACGCCAAAGTATTAGGTTCAGCGGTTAACCCTGTATTACGAGAAGGTAACTCTGATCGTCGTGCGCCAGGTTCTGTTAAGCAATTTGCTAAAAATAACCCTCACCGTATGGGTGCTTGGGCAAAAGATTCAAAGTCTCACGTTTCACACATGAGTGGCGGTGACTTCTATGGTAGCGAGCAATCAGTAACTATTTCTGATGCAACTGATGTTAAAATTGAATTCACAGCTACTGACGGTTCAGTTAATGTATTAAAAGCTTCTACGCCTCTATTAGCTGGTGAGATCATTGATTCATCGGTAATGAATTCAAAAGCATTACAAGCATTTTTAGCTGAGCAAATTGCTGATGCTAAAGCACAGGGTGTTTTATTCTCTTTACACATGAAAGCAACGATGATGAAAGTTTCTGACCCAATCATTTTTGGTCAATGTGTATCAGTATTTTACAAAGCTGTTTTCGATAAGCACGCTGCAGTATTTGCAAACCTTGGTGTTGATGTTAATAATGGTATTGGTGATGTTTACGCAAAAATTGGTTCTTTAGATGAATCATTACAAGCTGAAATCAAAGCTGATATAGATGCTGTTTATGTTGATGCTCCAGCTATGGCTATGGTTGATTCAGATAAAGGCATTACTAATTTACACGTACCTTCAGATGTGATCATTGATGCTTCTATGCCTGCAATGATCCGTGGCGGTGGTAAAATGTGGAACACTGCTGGTGAAGAGCAAGATACTAAAGCTGTAATTCCTGATCGTTGTTATGCAACGTTATATTCTGAAACAATTGCTTTCTGTAAAGAAAATGGCGCATTTGACGTAACAACTATGGGTACTGTACCTAACGTTGGTTTAATGGCGCAAAAAGCTGAAGAGTACGGTTCTCACGATAAAACATTCCAAATGGCAGCTGATGGTGTCGTTAAAGTTATCGATGCATCTGGTACTGTTCTTATGGAACAAAATGTTGAATCTGGCGATATCTTCCGTATGTCTCAAGCGAAAGATTTACCAATTCAAGATTGGGTTAAGCTTGCTGTAAACCGTTCTCGTTTATCAAATACACCAGCGATTTTCTGGTTAGATGAAAACCGTGCACACGACGCTGAAATGATTAAAAAAGTTAATGCTTATTTACCACAGCACGATACAACGGGTTTAGATATTCAAATTTTAGCGCCAATTGACGCAACTAAAGTAACACTTCAACGTGCTAAAGATGGTTTAGATACCATATCTGTTACAGGTAATGTGTTACGTGATTACTTGACTGATTTATTCCCAATTTTAGAATTAGGTACGTCAGCTAAAATGCTTTCAATCGTGCCATTAATGAACGGCGGTGGTTTATTTGAAACTGGTGCTGGTGGCTCTGCGCCTAAGCATGTTCAACAGTTTGAAAAAGAAAACTATTTACGTTGGGATTCATTAGGTGAATTTTTAGCACTAGCGGCTTCTTTAGAACACGTTAGTAATTTTGCTAATAACCCTCAAGCGCAAGTTCTTGCAGATACTTTGGATTCAGCTACAGCCACATTCTTAGCAGAAAACAAATCTCCAGCACGTCGTGTAGGTCAAATTGATAACCGTGGTTCTCACTTCTACCTTGCTTTGTACTGGGCACAAGAATTAGCTGCACAAGATACTGATGCTGCCCTTAAAGCCAAGTTTACAGCTCTTGCTGCAACGTTAACTGAAAACGAAGCTAAAATTGTAGATGAACTAAATTCAGCTCAAGGTGTTGAAAACAATATTGGCGGTTACTTCCAAGCTAATGTTGAATTAGCTGCAAAAGCAATGCGTCCAAGTGCAACATTAAATGCGGCGTTAAGCGCACTTTAGTTCGCTTTTTTAACGCGCGAATACAAATCGTATAAATAGATTTCTATGCGAAGCATTCATTCACGCCAACCAGGTTTTCAATAATTTGGTTGGTCCGAATTTATTCGGACGTTGTTTGCATTTATATTTTACAGACACAAAAAAAAACACCTACGGGTGTTTTTTTGTTTTACACATCTTTATGTGTTATTCGCAGTCTGTCGGTTTTATACTTGCTGCATGGTGACCCTTGGGACCCTGATTTAGCTCGTAATCAACGTGTTGACCGGCCTTTAACGTTCGGTATCCATCCATAACAATTGTTGAGTAGTGAGCAAATATATCTTCACCACCTTCTTCAGGACATATAAAACCAAAACCTTTGGCGTTGTTAAACCATTTCACTGTACCGTTTGCCATATTTCTAACTTCCTTCTTTATGAATCGGTATTTTGTTATATTTACTGGCCTAAGCATGATTAAATATTAATTCACACTTCGTTTTTCATTCTTTGCAATAAATACGAACAATTTGTGTCTAAAAATTAGTCACTTATAAAAATTTAGATAATTTTGTAGAATAGTCAAGTTAAATCGTTGGTTATTTTTGCATTTTTTTTACAAAAAGAGTTCTACAGATCGTAAAGATAAGGCTATTATTTGAGTATGGGTAAGACGAGAGAAGAGATCGAGGGCGATCTTAAAACGCTTGAAGTTGAAAAAGAAAAATTTAAGCGTCCATCCATGTATCGGGTGATTTTATTAAATGATGATTACACCCCAATGGATTTTGTTGTTGAAATATTAAGTAAGTTTTTTGGCATGAATAGTGATCAGGCAACTGACATCATGCTGACAATCCATTATAAAGGTAAAGCAAGTTGCGGTATTTTCAGTGCTGAAGTTGCTGAAACAAAAGTTGATTTGGTGTGTCGATATGCTCGTGAACATCAACATCCGTTAATGTGTACCATGGAAAAGGTATAGCGAAGACAAAAATAGTTTTAAAAATATATTGGTTTTTTCCCGTGTTAGTACTAGTTTAGAAGTATAGAGTGTCAGGAGTGTGCCTATGTTGAATAAAGATTTGGAAATCTCGTTAAATTTAGCTTTTCGTCAGGCGAAAGATTCTCGCCATGAATTTATGACGGTAGAGCATTTGTTGTTAGCACTATTAGAAAACCCGGAAGCGGTTGATGCTATAAATGCTTGTGGTGGTGACATCAACAAGTTAAAAATGGAAATTCTAAACTTTATTGGTGAAACCACCCCGGTAATTCCACATGGTGATGAAGACAGAGAGACACAACCTACATTAGGGTTTCAACGTGTTTTACAACGTGCAGTATTTCATGTGCAATCTTCTGGTAAAACCGAAGTTAATGGCGCCAATGTATTGGTCGCGATTTTCAGTGAACAAGAATCACAAGCGGCATATTTCCTGAAAAAATCGGATATTACTCGTCTAGATATTGTGAATTATATTTCGCACGGTATTGCTAAGAATCTACAACCTGAAGAAATTAATCCAAGTCTAGAGCAACCGGTAACCGCTGAAGATGATTCTAAGAACCTTGATGCCTATGCTGATAATTTAAATGTATTGGCCGCTAAAGGTGAAATTGATCCGATGATCGGTCGAGCAAATGAACTAAACCGGGCTGTTCAGGTATTAAGTCGTCGCCGGAAAAATAACCCCTTGTTTGTTGGTGAGGCAGGTGTTGGTAAAACGGCAATAGCTGAAGGGTTAGCTAAATTAATTGTTGAAAACAAAGCGCCTGACGTATTGGCTGACGCAACCATCTATTCATTAGATATGGGCGCATTACTTGCCGGTACTAAGTATCGAGGTGATTTTGAGAAACGTTTTAAAGCATTATTAAAAGAATTACAAAAAGATAAACACGCCATTTTATTTATAGATGAAATCCATACCATTATTGGCGCAGGAGCTGCATCTGGTGGCATGATGGACGCGTCTAATCTAATCAAACCGTTATTATCATCTGGTAAGTTGCGCTGTATGGGCTCAACCACATTCCAAGAATTTAAAACTATTTTTGAAAAAGACCGTGCTTTGGCTCGTCGTTTCCAAAAAATTGATATTCATGAGCCTAGCATCGATGAAACGACTAAGATTCTCATGGGCTTAAAAGATAAATATGAACAACATCATAGCGTTAAGTATTCAAACAAAGCATTAAGAGCGGCAGCAGAGCTTTCTGCAAAATACATTAATGACAGGTTCTTACCAGACAAGGCCATAGATGTTATTGATGAAGCCGGTGCAAAGCAGCAGCTTGTAGAAGTAAAAAAACGTAAAAAAGTGATAAACATCGGTGATATTGAAGCGATTGTTGCCAGTATAGCGCGGATCCCTGAAAAGTCGGTTTCATCAACTGAAAAAGATAACTTGATGAACATTGACCGTAATTTAAAAATGGTGGTATTTGGCCAAGACGAAGCTATTGATGGCTTAACCTCGGTGATCAGACTAAGTAGAGCAGGACTTGGCGCTGATGAAAAGCCAATCGGTTCATTTTTATTCTCAGGCCCTACTGGGGTTGGTAAAACTGAGGTAACGCAGCAATTGGCCAAACAACTAGGCGTTGAGCTATTACGCTTTGATATGTCTGAATACATGGAAAAACATGCGGTTAGTCGTTTAATTGGTGCACCTCCTGGTTATGTTGGTTTTGAGCAGGGTGGTTTATTAACTGATTCAGTAATAAAACACCCTCATTCTGTGGTTTTACTTGATGAAATTGAAAAGGCTCATTCTGATATTTACAATATTTTGTTGCAAGTAATGGACCACGGTACTTTAACTGATAATAATGGTCGTAAAGCTGATTTTAGAAATGTTGTTTTAGTGTTAACAACTAATGCTGGTGTACAAGAAACACAACGTCAATCTATTGGTTTTAAGCAGCAAGACCATAGTCACGATGCGATGAGTGAAATTAACCGAGTTTTTTCGCCTGAATTTAGAAATCGACTTGACTCAATAATTTGGTTTAACCATTTAGAAAATGAAGTGGTGGAGCAGGTTGTTGACAAATTTATTGTTGAATTACAAGTACAACTAGATGGCAAAGGTGTTTCTTTAGAAATGTCAAAAGAGGCGAGAACATGGTTGGCCAATCATGGTTACGATAAATCAATGGGGGCTCGGCCTATGGCTAGACTCATTCAAGAGAAGTTGAAAAAGCCGTTGGCAAATGAACTTCTGTTTGGTGATTTAATGCAAGGTGGTGTTGCTAAAGTCGGTGTAAACAAAAAATCAGACAGTCTGGATATCACTGTAGAACCTAAAAAAGAACTTGTTTCACATTAATAGTTAAATTATCGTCCGAATAAATTTAGACCGACCATTGGTTGGTCTATTAACCTTCTTTAGCTAGTTGTTTGATATTTTAGTTAATAAAAATTCAGATAGCTCTGCGGCAACCGCTAATGTTTGTTGTGAGCTTTTAATACCTTCACCGCTTGTATCGGTAAACGGGGCTATTTCCATCATATCGGCGCCAGTTATTGGATACTTGGCTGATAATGCTTTTAAGACATTCATAGCTTCACTTGGTGTCAGCCCGTCAGGCTCTGGCGTGCCAGTAGCTGAAACAAAACTCGAATCAATGGCATCTATGTCAAAACTCACATAAAGCTCATCAATTTCCTCCTCATCCAATTGCAGTAATATTGTGTTAATAATATGTTCAACGCCAAGTTCTTGTACTTCATTAGCCCAATGCTGGGTAACACCAAATTCATTCTCCCAATGTGATTTTGGTTTACCACTAGAGCGAATACCTATTTGAATTAAATGTGAAGGACTGTGCAAGTATTTCAAAATATGAGTGCACCAAGAGCCAAAACACAAATCAATACCAAGACGCTCTACTAATAAATCGGTGTGCGCATCAAAATGAATAATGGCCACCTTTTTGCCTTGTTGTTGTTTCGCTTTAAGGTACGCTTTTGTTAATGGATAACTTATAGAGTGATCGCCGCCAATACCAAATAAGCCTTTTTGGGGGTAGGCAGCATAAAAGACATCAGCGACCAGTTCAGTGATAGATAAAGGACTGACCGGGTATTTGGCCGTATCATCTTGATAAAAGGCATTACGACAATTACTGATAGTGGCTTGATTCAAGTATTTGTCGTGTAATAAGTGTGGGTTGACTCTGACATCGCCAATATCAAAGTAACTAAGCTCTTTGGCCTTTTCGTGCAACGTAGCTCGTAAAAATAGTGGCCCCCAGTTTGCACCTCTTAAAATGCCGCCGCCACAATCAGAAGCTATGCCAAGCATAACTGCATTATCGCTATTCGGTAAACTTGCAAGGGATTGTTTCCAGGCTGAGTTAACTTGCTCAGTACCAGGGTAAATGCTTTGTTGGAGTTGTTGCTTGCGCTCTTTTGCCGTATTTACCGTATAAACACCGTCGCCGGGAGGACATAAACATGCTTTGACCGTTGTTAGTAAATTATCTTGTAATTTATTCATAATGAACTCCGTGATTTAATATTCATTAATATTAGGCTATCTGAAATTTAATTCATCCATAGCTCATTTTATCAACGCTTATTATTCAAATAATGTTCACATAACCTGCTTGTTAACTATTGTAATTAATGAATTACGAGAAGCTTTTACTATATAATAAAGCATATTTTTATCTTCAGGTTATTTCATGCAAAAACTTAAAATGCTACCAGTATTAATGTTAATGGTTATATTCAGTCCACTAGCTATTGATATCTTTTTACCTGCATTACCGCTGATGGCAGATAATTTTTCTGTTTCATTACCGACCATGCAATGGAGCATTTCAATATTCATGTTAAGCATGGGAATAGGGCAATTATTTACTGGCCCATTAACCGATAAATATGGCCGTAAACCGATAGCACTCGTAGGTATCGTTATATATGCTTTATCCTCATTATTAACTGTTTATGCTGCATCTATTGAATTACATCTTATATCGCGATTGCTGCAAGGTTTTGGGACATGTGCTGTTGCCGTTGCTGCATTTTCGGTGGTCAGAGACAAGTTTGATGCCATTCAAAGTGGCATCATGTATAGCTATTTAAATGGCTTGATTTGCTGCATACCAGCGTTAGCACCGATTTTAGGGAGTTGGTTGACTCAAACATTTAACTGGCAAAGTAACTTTGTGTTTTTAATTTTATACGCTGTTGTTGCAGGGTTTCTAGTAGCATATTATTTAACAGAAACGAATCAAACGACTGTTGAACAAAGACGTTTAATCAACCCATTTAAAATATCCCGTTATAAAAGTGTCATTACCAACAAGGTGTTTTTATTTCATGGTGTTGTCGTAATGATTGCTATGGGAGTAATTCTTGCCTATGTAAGTAGTTCTCCTGCGTGGTTAATGGTTGAGCTTAAATTAAACCAAAATGAATTTGTATTTTGGTTTAGTCTTAATGCGGTAATTAATATAATTGCTTGCGTTACCGCACCTAAAATATTAATTCGAAAAGGAGCTGCCAGAACTATTAGTATAGGATTGATAACATTATTTAGTGGTGGTTTGTTAATGTTAGTTTTACAACCTTTACATACACCTATCGCTTTTATGTTTCCAGTAATGTTGAGTTCAATTGGATTTTCTCTGGTAATGGGAACATGTGCAGGACAAGCATTAGCAGCATTTGGTGATAAAGCTGGAACGGCCTCTGCGTTACTTGGTTTTTTACAAATGAGTGGTGCAGCGTTGTTAGCGGGTGTAGTTCAAATGCTACCAATTAGTATCAGTGAACAAATTTCATTACTTATGTTGATGTTTGCTCCCTTGATGTATATTTGGTTCTCTAAAAAAGGTAGGCAGACAGTTCTGGTTTAATGTTTAAACAGTACAAACTTAGACAAATTATTTGACTTGGGATAAGTTTCGCTTCGTGAATGACGTCCGAATAAATTCGGACCAACCACTGGTATAGAAATTCTGGTTGGCGTGAATTTATTCGCGCGCTATCAAAAAAAAGCCCTGCTAAACTTAGCAGGGCTTTTAAATTCTTATATGTTTCATAAGATAATCGGTTAATGATAACCGATCACCTTTAAAGTAACTATTATCTGGCGCGGAAAATAATGCGACCTTTTGATAAGTCGTAAGGCGTTAATTCAACAGTAACCTTATCGCCAGTTAAAATACGAATGTAGTTTTTACGCATTTTGCCAGAGATGTGTGCTGTAACAACGTGACCGTTTTCTAATTCAACACGGAACATAGTATTAGGTAGTGTATCTAATACCGTACCCTGCATTTCAATATTTTCTTCTTTCGCCATTGGGCGTTAAACCTCTATAAATTGTACTATAAAATTTTGCTGCCGAGATAATGCCGAAAAGTGGAGTGATTGTAAAGATAAACCACTATTTTTTTGGATGTTTTTGCAAATTTGAATCTAGCGATTGCTTGTTTGCTGTGCGTTGCCATTTATCATCTTGGAGACGTTCGTGTGGGAAGTATTGATTTTTGTAGTTCATTTTCGCGCATTGATCAATTTGATAGCCCAAATAGAGAAATTCTTTATGCATTTTTTTGCTTAATTCTATTTGTTTTAATATGGAAAATTTACCTAATGAACGTTTAGATAAATCTGGATCAAAAAATGTGTACAACGCGGATAGGGCGGAAGGTAAATTGTCACATACGGCGACAGAAACGAGTTCTTCTGCTAAGTACAACTCTAAAAATAGTTGATCTACTCGTGAACTAAAAATAAAGTTTTCGTATTGTTCGAAGTTAGCCGGATACATAGCGCCATCTTTATGCACATTATCAATGTAGCGCTGATACAGATTAAAATACTCTGGACGGGGGGAGCTAACTACTCGTACAGTTAAATCTTTATTCATTGAATTAATGCGCTTTTGGCTCTTAGAAGGGGAAAAATCATTAACGGGTAAACGAATAGATTCACAACTTTTACAATGTTCACAATGGGGGCGATACACTTGTTCACCACTACGACGAAAACCAGCTAATAGTAGGCGTTCATAGTTTTCACTGTTTAACTCTTCAACATTTGTTACAACAATTAAGCGCTCTTTTTCGGTCATTAAATAATTGCATGGAAATGTTTTGGTTAAGCCAAACTGAAAATATTTTTTAGGTTCGTTCACTCGCTTAGCTCTCTTTGTTGCCAAAATCTATTTTCAACAGGGCGGTTTAATTCATTGCTTTTTAATTGCAGAAACTCATCTCTAGTTATTTCAATCGCGCCCATACTTTCTAAAAATGGGTTTTGAATTTGACAATCAATAAACTGTACCCCTATTAAGTTTAGCAAATTAATGAGTGAAACAAGCGCAATTTTAGAAGCATTTGTTTGTGTATAAAACATTGACTCACCACTAAAAAAACCGTTTATGGCTACCCCATACAATCCGCCAACCAATTCTTCGTTTTTCCACACCTCTATTGAATGAGCAAAACCCTGCTGGTGCAATACTTTATAAGCATTAATCATGTCTGGAAGGATCCAGGTGTCGTCGCTTCTAAAAGGAGCGTCTGCACATATATCAATGACTTGGTTAAAACAGTTATTTACTGTGATTTTGTAAGGAGACTTATTGATAAATTTTTTTAAACTGCGGTTGATTTTTAAATCTGCAACTTTTAGTACTGCTCTTGGGTTGGGAGACCACCATAACAACGGATCGCCATCATTAAACCAGGGGAAGATGCCATTCGTGTAGGCTTGAATTAATCGCTGTGGAGATAAGTCACCGCCCATGGCAATTAATCCGTTAGGATCGTTAAGGGCAAATTGGTGTGGGGGAAAGGCCAGCTCTTTATCATCTAACGTGTAAAGAAACTGGCTCATAGTATTGTGCTTTGGCTATACGTTAGAATTTAACGCATCTAGATACCGTTCGGCATCAAGAGCTGCCATACAACCAGCACCAGCTGAAGTAATGGCTTGACGGTAGATATGATCAGCTACATCACCCGCAGCAAAAACGCCTTCTTTACTGGTTAATGTTGCATTACCCACAGTACCACTTTGAATCGTTAGGTAACCATCTTTCATATCTAACTGACCGGCAAAAATATCTGTGTTAGGTTTATGTCCAATGGCAATAAAACAGCCTGTTACATCAACCTCTTCTGTAGCATCTGAATTAGTGTGTTTTAAACGTAAACCGGTTACGCCCATATTGTCACCTAATACCTCATCTAATGTACGGTCCGTATGTAAAACGATATTACCGTTAGCTACTTTATCCATTAACCGTGCGGTTAATATTTTTTCACTACGGAAAGTATCACGACGGTGAATTAAATGAACTTCAGAAGCGATATTTGATAAGTAAAGCGCTTCTTCAACTGCAGTGTTACCACCGCCAACAACCGCAACTTTTTGGTTACGATAAAAGAAGCCATCACAAGTGGCACAAGCAGAGATACCTTTACCCATAAATGCTGTTTCAGATTCTAAGCCAAGGTATTGAGCAGAAGCACCGGTACAAATAATTAATGCATCACATGTATACTCACCAGAGCTGCCTTTTAATTTGTAAGGCTTTTCAGAAAAGTCTACTTCATCGATGTGATCAAATATAATTTCGGTATCAAATTTTTCTGCATGCTTTTGCATACGTTCCATTAATGCTGGACCGGTTAAATCATCGGCGTCGCCTGGCCAGTTTTCAACTTCAGTGGTTGTTGTTAATTGGCCACCTTGTTGCATACCAGTGATCATTACTGGTTTTAAGTTAGCACGTGCTGCATAAACCGCGGCAGTATAACCTGCAGGTCCTGAGCCTAAAATAAGAAGAGGGCAATGTCTTACATCACTCATGAAAAACTCCAAGTGTATTTGTTTATAGCTGTTGCGCTATTGATTCATTATTTATTATTGATTGGGATGATAGGCAATTAATGCAAGGGCATCAACAAAAAAAACGCAGTCATTAATGACTGCGTTTCTTATTAAGTTGGTTTTTGTAAACTAAGCGGTACTTAGAATATACTAATCGAGTAAATTAGCTTAAGGCAACTTTCGGTTCAACAAATTCGAAACCTAGGTTCTCAGCTACTTCACGGACAGTTACTTTACCGTCAACAACGTTCAGGCCGTTTAAGAAATGGCTATCTGATAGTAACGCTTCTTTGTAACCTTTGTTTGCTAAGTTAATGATAAACGGTAATGTTGCATTGTTTAATGCAAAGGTAGACGTACGCGGTACAGCACCTGGCATGTTAGCGACACAATAATGAACAACGTCATCTACGATGAATGTTGGTTCTGCATGAGTTGTTGCGTAAGACGTTTCAATACAACCACCTTGGTCAATGGCAACATCAACGATAGCAGAGCCTGGTTTCATATTTTTGATATGTTCTTTGGTAACTAGTTTAGGAGCAGCTGCACCTGGGATAAGAACACCACCGATCACTAGATCAGCTTCTAATACATGTTTTTCTAACGCATCAGCAGTAGAGTACACAGCTTTTATTTTATTACCAAATTGCGCATCTAAACGACGTAATACGTTGATGTTACGGTCAAGAATGACAACTTCAGCGCCCATGCCTACAGCCATTTGTGCTGCGTTGTTACCAACCATACCACCACCAATAACAACAACTTTAGCTGGTTCAACACCAGGAACACCACCAAGTAGCATACCGCGACCAGCGTTAGATTTTTCTAGTGCTTGTGCGCCAGCTTGAATCGACATACGGCCAGCAACTTCAGACATAGGAGCAAGAAGCGGTAAGCCACCGTGACTATCAGTAACTGTTTCATAAGCGATACAAATTGCTTTTGATTTTACTAAGTCTTCTGTTTGAGCAAGATCTGGGGCTAAATGCAAGTAAGTGAATAATATTTGACCTTCACGGAGCATTGCACGCTCTACCGCTTGTGGCTCTTTTACTTTTACAATCATTTCAGCTTTAGCGAAAACTTCACTGGCAGTATCTAAAATTGTTGCGCCAGCAGTTACATAATCAGCATCGGCAAAGCCAATGCCGTTACCTGCATTAGTTTCAACGAATACGTCATGGCCGTGTGCAATTAATTCACGAACGCTTGCTGGAACCATACCTACGCGGTATTCATGGTTTTTAATTTCTTTAGGTACACCGATAATCATAATTAAAATCTCGCTATGTTTTGTTGTAATGTAAATTTCATAGCGATATTTGCTACGAATTGTTATTTGTTTTATTTAAAGCTAGTATATATAGGCATTTGAAGAATTACATATCGTTATATTTTAAATTGTAGTTTAAAATATCGTAAAGTCTTATTATTTTGGAGTTAAAACCTATATCATGATATCTGATAGTAAAAAACTTGATCGAATTGATAAAAACATTCTCGTCGAGCTTCAAAATAATGGCCGTTTATCAAACGTTGAATTATCTAAGCGAGTAGGGTTAAGCCCAACGCCCTGTTTAGAACGTGTTAAAAAGTTAGAACAAGAAGGCGTCATCACGGGTTACAGTGCTAACCTAAACCCACAGGTGTTGAATGCGGCATTATTAGTCTTTGTTGAAATATCTTTAATTAGGACAGGACCCGATGTGTTTGAAGAGTTTTCAAAAGCGGTAATGGATTTGGATGTAATTCAGGAATGTCATTTGGTTTCTGGCAGTTTTGATTTTTTATTAAAAACTCGAGTATCTGATATGCAAGCATATCGAAACTTACTTGGTGATGTGTTATTAACCTTGCCATCTGTAAGTGATAGTAAGACCTATGTTGTCATGGAAGAGGTCAAATCGGGTAATAAACTACCAGTTAGCTATAGATAGTGATAAATAGGCTGTTTAAACATTTTATCTAACTTAATTTTCTGCTATTTTGGTAGGTATAAAACAATAATTATAATTACAAATTCATGGATGCGACTTTGGCAGCTAAAGAATCTATAAAACTCACTGGTACACAACGCTTATTAGAGGCGGGGTTAATCTTCACCAGTATTTTCTCCTTGTACTTGATTATCGCTTTAATTAGCTTCGACCCTGCCGATCCTGGTTGGTCGCAAACTGCTTATCATGCCACTGTTAACAATGCTGGTGGAGCTTTCGGAGCTTATTTATCTGACATCTTTTTATTTGCCTTTGGCACTGTAGCTTATAGTCTACCTTTTGTTATTGCCATTATTGGTTGGTTGTTATTTCAGCGCATTCATTATCTATTAGAAATTGAGTTTTTTACTTTAGGTTTAAAATTCATCGGCTTCATGATGTTTTATATTGGCTTAACCTCAATAGCCAGTATGAATTTTGATGATGTGTTTGACTTTTCTGCCGGTGGCATCGTTGGCGATTATATTTCTTATTCATTATTACCATACTTCAACTTCATTGGCTCAAGTCTCTTATTTCTAGTGTTAACTTGCTCAGGGTTTGTGTTATTAACTGGCTTATCTTTATTTACCATAATCGACTTTATTGGTGAGCATGTGATAAAGCTTGTTTTACTGATTAAGTCATTGCTTATTGGCTTTAAGCAGCATTTTAATTCAACGCCGGTCGTCAAAGGTAAAGTTAAAAAGAAAACTGTAGTTACGGATGAAGAATCTACAACTACAGATAATAGCCCCCAATCTGACGTTGACAGTACTTTAGATAGCGCCTTTGATGACCAAGCTGATTTGGCTGCGCAATTATTTGGTAGTGCTAATAGTACTCTCGATATTGATAAAAACGGAAGATCTGAGCCGGTAATTGCTGATGATGGTTTTGTTGAAATTGATGATTTGATCGATGAGCCGATGATCGCCAATCTAGATGAGAATATTGGTGAGCACGAAGTAGATGCTGCGTTTAAATCTGTCGATAAAATAGATGTTGAAGATGACGACATTATTGAAAGCAAATCACTAAGCACTGTAAATAAAACAGACAATGTAGAGCAAGAAAATCCTCTTGAACGCTACAAAGGCATGCCAACTATTGATTTGCTGGATAAGCCAAATCGAACGAAAAATCCGATATCACAAGAAGAGCTGGATTTAGTAAGTCGTTTAGTTGAAACCAAACTATTAGATTATGGTGTTATTTGTCAGGTTGTCGATGTCTATCCAGGTCCTGTTATTACTCGCTTCGAACTGGATTTGGCGCCAGGTGTTAAAGTAAGTAAAATTACCAACTTATCAAAAGATTTGGCTCGTGCCTTATCTGCGGCCAGTGTGCGTGTTGTTGAAGTCATTCCTGGAAAGTCAGTGATTGGAATCGAAATTCCAAACAAGCATCGCGAGATGGTGCGATTAAGTGAAGTGATTGAAAGCGACATTTTTGTTAATTCAAAATCTTCATTAACTATGGTGCTGGGTAAAGATATTGCTGGCGATCCCATCATTGCTGATTTAGCCAAAATGCCACATTTGTTAGTTGCTGGTACTACAGGCTCTGGTAAGTCGGTAGTGGTGAATGTAATGATTGTTAGTATGTTATATAAATCAACACCTGATGATGTACGTTTCATCATGATCGACCCGAAAATGTTAGAGCTGTCTGTGTATGAAGGTATTCCGCATTTATTATCTGAAGTAGTAACTGATATGAAAGATGCTGCCAATGCCTTGCGTTGGTGTGTAGGGGAGATGGAGCGTCGATATAAATTAATGTCAGCGCTTGGCGTTCGTAACTTGACGGGTTATAACCAGAAAATTTTAGCTGCTAAGGATAAAGGTGAAGCAATTGTTGATCCGCTGTGGAAGCCAGGCGACAGTATGGAAGAAACAGCACCAGAGCTAGAGAAATTACCTAGTATTGTAGTTGTAGTTGATGAGTTTGCTGACATGATCATGATTGTTGGTAAAAAAGTTGAAGAATTAATAGCCAGAATTGCACAAAAAGCTCGTGCTGCCGGTATTCACCTTATTCTCGCAACTCAGCGGCCATCCGTAGATGTTATCACCGGTTTAATCAAAGCCAACATTCCAACTCGTATGGCGTTAACCGTACAATCAAGAATTGATTCAAGGACTATTCTTGATCAACAAGGTGCAGAACAATTACTCGGTAACGGTGATATGTTATTCTTACCACAAGGCACCAGTGTGCCATTGCGTGCTCAAGGCGCTTTTGTTGACGATCATGAAGTACATGCTGTAGTTAATGACTGGAAGGCTCGTGGTAAACCAAGATATATTGAAGAAATATTATCTGGCGATACCTCTGAAGAAATGCTTTTACCGGGCGAAGTTGCAGAAGGTGAAGATCAAGAATCCGATGCTTTATATGATGAAGCGCTAATGCACGTAACAGAATCTCGTCGTGCATCAATTTCGGGCGTACAAAGAAAATTCAGAATTGGTTACAATAGAGCGGCAAGAATTATTGAACAAATGGAAGCCAATGGCGTCGTAAGTAGTCCAGGCCATAATGGTAATAGGGAGGTAATAGCGCCTCCACCAGTGAAAAATTAAGAAGTGATATGTCGAAACTAACATTCGTTACAAAATTATTGCCAGCAACCTTGCTGGCTTTATCTTTAGGCTTTGCCAATGCAGTCGAAACTGACCCTAAAGTGGTTTTAAAAGATAAACTCAATACAGTAAAAGGTTTTAGCTCATCGTTTACTCAAGACGTAATAGACACTGATGGTAATGTATTACAAAATTCAAGTGGTACCTTAGCGGTTAAACGACCTAACCTTATTTATTGGGAAACCCGAGCACCTGATGAAACCCTAGTGGTTAGCGATGGTAATACCTTATGGTTTTATAATCCGTTTGTAGAACAAGTTTCAGCATTTAATATCTCAAATGCAGTAACTAATACGCCGATTTTATTATTGTCGGGATTAAATGATGAAGCTTGGCAAGATTATGGCGTAGCTAGGATCAATGAAAACGAATTTCGCATCACCTCATTGAATGAAGATGCACAAGTTAAAAGCTTGCACTTAGTATTTTCGGATAATGATTTGATCAAGTTTACGGTTAGCGATGCAACAGGGCAGTTGAGTCATTTTAATTTGACAAACTTAGTCTCAAATCCATTACCAGAGGACTCAATGTTTATCTTTACCTTACCTGAAGGTGTGGACTTTGATGACCAAAGATAATGGTAGCCTGTCGTTAGAGTTTGACCACCAATCATCATTTGCGCCACTAGCGGCAAGAATGCGCCCCGAAGTGCTTGCTGATTACATTGGTCAAAAACATTTATTATCGGACGGCAAACCGTTAAAAGTTGCGATTGAACAGGGGCTTTGTCATTCCTTAATATTTTGGGGCCCGCCAGGTACGGGAAAAACCACTTTAGCTGAGCTCATTGCAACGTATGCTAACGCTGAAATAGAGCGTATTTCAGCGGTAACTTCTGGTGTTAAAGAAATACGCGCATCCATAGAAAAAGCCAAATTAACTGCGCAAGCAAGAAACCGTCGTACTATATTATTTGTTGATGAGGTTCATCGATTTAATAAATCACAACAAGACGCGTTTTTGCCTTTTATTGAAGACGGTACCATAACTTTTATTGGCGCCACCACTGAAAACCCATCGTTTGAGTTAAATCAGGCTTTACTGTCTAGAGCACGAGTGTATTTATTACAAAAGCTTTCTGACGACGATTTAAACACTGTATTAGGGCGAGCACTTGCAGATAAAGATAAAGGCTATGGTAACTATGACATTTCATTAGAGCCAAAAGCACAAGTATCATTATTGGCACTAGCCAACGGTGATGCAAGAAGGTTGCTTAACCTGTTAGAGAACTGCTTTGATATTAGTGAACAATCTAACTCTAAGGTCATTATCAGCCTAGATATCGTTAATATGGTTGCCGGTGAAAAACAAGCCTTATATGACAAAGGCGGTGATCATTTTTACGATTTAATCAGCGCTTTTCATAAATCAGTACGCGGCTCTGATCCTGATGCAGCTTTATACTGGTATTGTCGAATTTTAGAAGGTGGTGGTGATCCTCTATATGTTGGCCGACGTTTACTAGCCATTGCCAGTGAAGATATTGGTAATGCCGATCCACGTGCCATGCAATTAGCCATAAATGCTTGGGATACTTATCATCGAGTTGGTCCAAGTGAAGGTGAAAGGGCGATAGCACAGGCGACTGTGTATATGGCATTGGCACCTAAAAGTAACGCAGTATATACGGCCTTTAAAAAGGCAAGAGAATTAGCCAAAGATACTGGTCACTTAGAGGTTCCATTGCACTTGCGAAATGCCACCTCAAAATTAACTAAAGAATTAGGTCATGGCAGCGATTATCGATATGCTCATGATGAACCGGGCGCCTATGCTGCAGGTGAAAGCTATTTTCCCGAGTTAATAGATCATGCTAGTTTCTATCAACCTACCGATCGCGGATTAGAAAAAAAACTGCAAGAAAAACTCAACTATTTGCGTCAACTAGACCGTATGGAGGCTAATAAACGTTATGAATAACGCGATGATATATTTGTTTATTGCCATTGGTGGTGCAGGCGGCGCATGTTTACGTTTTTTTATTGCGCAATTAGTCTTAAATTTGCTCGGAAAAGGTTTCCCTTTTGCGACCTTGATCGTTAATATAACGGGCTCGCTCATTATGGGTGTTTTATACGGATTAATAGAACAAGGTGTCATCGAAGTCGTTTTGTACCGAACATTATTAGGTATTGGATTTCTTGGTGCTTTCACCACTTTTTCAACGTTTTCATTAGATACATTGTTGTTATTACAACAAGGTGAGATAATGAAAGCCATGTTAAACGTTCTTTTAAATGTGGTGCTATGTGTATTAGCGGCAGGTTTAGGAATGTTTTTTACAAAATAAATTATATATTACAGTGACAGATCATGCTTGACTCAAAACTGCTTAGAGCAGACTTAGATACAATTGCAGCAAAACTAGCCGGTCGTGGTTATGTTTTAGATACTGCAACGTTTAACGCTTTAGAAGACGAGCGTAAAGATTTACAAGTTCGTACTCAAGAACTTCAAAGTGAACGTAATACACGTTCAAAGTCTATCGGCCAAGCGAAAGCTCGTGGCGAAGACATTCAACCATTATTGGCTGAAGTAGGCCAATTAGGTGCTAAATTAGATTTAGCTAAAGAAGAGTTAAACGTATTACTTGCCAAGATTGATGCAATTGTTTCGGCAATGCCAAACATCCCTGATGACTCAGTTCCACAAGGCGCAGATGAAGACGATAATGTCGAAATTCGTCGTTGGGGAACACCTAAAGAATTTGAATTTGACGTGAAAGATCATGTTGATTTAGGTGCAGCAATAAACAAAGGTCTAGACTTTGAAAGTGGCGCTAAATTAAGTGGTACTCGCTTTGTTGTTTTAAAAGGGCAAGTTGCTCGTTTGAACCGTGCGTTAGGTCAATTCATGTTAGATCTGCATACCGATAGCCACGGTTATACTGAAGCGAACGTACCATTATTAGTTAACCATGACTCGTTGTTCGGTACTGGGCAATTACCTAAGTTTGGCGAAGATTTATTTCATACTGATTTAGGCAATAAAAAATTCTCATTAATTCCAACGGCTGAAGTACCACTAACAAACTTAGTGCGTGATGAAATTGTTGATGAAGATGAGTTACCAATAAAATTAACGGCTTTATCTTCTTGTTTTCGCAGTGAAGCGGGTTCATCAGGACGTGATATTCGTGGTTTAATACGCCAGCATCAATTTGATAAAGTTGAATTAGTTCAACTCGTTAAACCTGAATCATCGTTTGATGCATTAGATGAATTAACAGGTCATGCTGAAAAAGTTCTACAACTTCTTGAATTACCATACCGTACTGTAACCTTGTGTACCGGTGATATTGGTTTTAGTGCGATGAAAACCTTCGATATTGAAGTTTGGTTGCCTGCGCAGGAAACTTACCGAGAAATTTCTTCATGCTCCAACATGGGTGATTTCCAGGCGCGTCGTATGCAAGCACGCTTTAGAAACAAAGAAACTAAGAAAACGGAATTGCTGCATACCTTAAATGGTTCAGGTTTAGCAGTTGGGCGTACTCTTGTGGCTATTCTTGAGAACTACCAACAAGCAGATGGCTCTATTACAGTACCAGCGGTATTACAGCCATATATGGGTGGATTAACCAAAATTGGTTAATTAGATTCTGCATATATATTATCCCTTCAAAAGCGCCTCAACGGCGCTTTTTTAATTCATGGCTTAAATTCTGTTACTTTAGGGGCGAAGGAATGCCAACCTAATGCTGGCTCAATTTATGAGCAAACGACTTTACTGAACAATAGTAAATGTAAATACTTTTATCTTAAATGTACTAAACTTTGTTCTAGAACAATAGCCATAAACATCATATGGATATATAATGCCTGCACGTAAAAAACGTACCAATTTAAATAAGGTTTCAACATGCCAATTCGTCGTAGTAGAAGTAAAGGAAACACCATATTTTTACCCTCTAATTCACGTTATAATCAGTATTTACTTGCTGAATTTAAGATCACTGATGAATTATTAGAGCATTTAAAGGCAGATGAAAATGCTGACAAATTAAAACCTTGGCAAAATTTTTATCAAAATATCTCTGAGCAGTTGTTCACTATTTGTGAAGATGAAGAGATTGATAATGTACATTTTATTGCTAATGACAAATTACCACGCGTTAGGTTTAACCAAGAAATTCGTCATTGGGAAACAGAACAACAAATGTTGATATTCTACAACCCTGAATTTCATCAGTTTTATAAAGCCCATTTTGATCCAACAGTGCGTGCTAAAAAGATCTCAATCTTATTTTTAGCTGCTGGGGATTCTATTCGTACTAGTGCGGCTGGCTATCACACAAAAGTTCGTAGTGTTGTAGCAAGATTGATAGAAAAACTTGGCGTAAGTGCTGAAAGTGTACGTTTACGTGATCATCAACATTTAACTTACGATTTGTTTGCTAAAGATAAAGGCGTTGAAGGCACAAATAGCCATAAATTACGTTTAATAAATAACCGTTATAAAGCATCAAATGTAATTTTACCTAAGAAAAACGACACCATTAGTTATGTAGTTGCCAGCTTAACTATCTCTCGTCGTTTATTACAACGTGCTAATGTGAAGTTGGTTGGGCAAGGATCTTATACAGATTTTTATCAGATGCTTAGTGATTCATGTACGAAAGCGGCTAAAAAGAATGGTTTAACCAATGGTGCGTTTATTGCCAATGGACTTACACCAATTATTCGCAATAGTTCAACAGTACCTGAACAGAAAGTTGGAGAGTTGCAGTTATTAGGTTTCGACCCTAAAGAGGCTAATGATGAATTTTACAGCAGCTGGAAAGATGACCGCTTAGTTGATTATGTGCAAGTTGTATTTGCCGCAACAGAGCAAGATGTTGAAGACAATGGTTATAGTGAGTTTCTTAAAAGAGTCGATCGTTCTTTAAGTTTGTTTGCCAAAGATCTTGATATGACCCCCAAGCATGAAGAGATAGCAATTCGTTTCCACCAACACCTTGCCTATCATTTTAATGAAGAATAATTAGATAGCTCCAATAATAGACAAGCAATAAAAAAGAAAGGCTATATAAAAATATAGCCTTTTTAGTTTTTATAGAAAACTTATACTGTTTGCTATTAAACAGCCATAGGTTTCATTGGCAGGTCTCTATATCGTTTACCTGATGCGGCAAATATAGCATTACTTAATGCCGGTGCAAATGGCGAAACACCAGGCTCACCCAAGCCTGTTGGCTTTTCATCTGAATCGATAATATGCACACGAACATTTGGCATATCTGAAATACGCATAACAGGGTAGTTATGGAAGTTTGAATTAACCACCGCACCATCTTTAAAAGAGATTTCAGTAGCTAGCGCCAGTGACATTCCCATAACAACAGCACCTTCCATTTGTGCCGTTGCGCCGTCAGTATTGAGTACTTGGCCACAATCAATGGCGCAATCAACATTCAGCACTTTAATGTTATCGCCATCAACTTTTACATGCACAGCCATTGCCACATAACTACGAAAACTATGATGCACGGCAATACCCATACCTTCACCTTTAGGTAATGTTTTACCAAAGTCGGAGTGTTTTGCTGCTAGTGCAAGGGTCGCCTTCGAGCGAGCTACTTGTTCAGCCTGCTTTGGATCTTCATTAGCATCATAAATATTGTTAAGCATAGTAAATGTATCTTTTCCTGCCGCAACTGCTAATTCATCAGCAAAAGTTCCAAAGGCGAAACCATAAAATATTGCATAAACGGCACGATACCAACCTATACGCGTATGAGCAGGAGCAAGGCCTGTCTCACTTCTATAATTCTTAATACCAAATGGGTGGTTATCTACATCACCTAGTGTTTTCGCTGGTGCACGGTCAAGACCTTCTTGAAACAAGGAATTAATGGAAGGAAACGCAGCGCGATGCAACCAACCGGTAACTTGACCATCTGCATCTAATGACGCCTCAATATGTTGAGCATTAATCGAATGATAGAATCCGGTGCGCATATCTTCTTCACGTGACCAAATAAGTTGTACAGGCGCTTTTATTTGCTGTGAAATTACCGCTGCTTCATGCACGTAGTCACATTTGAATTTACGACCAAATGCACCGCCAGCCATCATTACATTTACATAAATGTCTTTTTCTTCACGGCCAAGTACTTGTGCTAACACTTTTTGAATATCAGCTGGACTTTGGGTTGACGCCCAAACTTCACAACTTGTGTCTGTCACTGAAACTACACTGGCATTAGGCTCCATTGGTGCGTGGGACAAATGCCCGCCGGTATAAGTTGCTTTAATTAATTTATCTGCAGATTTAAAAGCACCATCTAGATCACCTCGTTGTTTGGCAAGTTCGGCTGGTTTTTCAACATTGTTAACCAACTCTGCTTTATATTCTTTGGTGTTATAAACTTTATTCGGACCAAGATCCCATTCAACCACTAACTGTTTCACAGCCTGCTGAGCTGTCCATGAATTGTCGGCAACGACGGCAACTGCACCCACTGAACTAAAGGGATGTTTAATCGGACTGATTTCGACAACATCGATTACGCCAGAGATTTTAAGTGCCGCGGTTTTATCTAATGACTTTAATTTTCCACCAAGTACCGGGCAATGCGTTACTGCCGCATATTTCATTCCAGGTAGTTTTGTGTCAACGCCATAGGTACGTGTGCCTACAACAACTTTACCTTGATCGTGTCTGTCTAGGGCTTTACCAATGTATTTGAATTGTTCTTTTGTTTTTAGTACTGGTTCTTTGGGGGGGGCAACATTAGCAGCTAAACTGGCTAACTCGCCATAAGCTAATTTTTGTTTATTAAGCTTATTAATGACAAAGTGGTTTTGTGCAAAACAATCACTCGCGTTAACATTCCATACTTTTGCGGCAGCGATAATTAACATTTCTTTTGCCGAGGCACCAGCTTTACGCATTGGCTCGTACATTTTACGAATACTCGCAGAGCCGCCTGTTGCTTGACTGCCGTATTTAGCTTCATTTCCTTCGCCTTGCTCAATTGTCACTCTTGACCAGTCAGCTTCCATTTCATCGGCTACTGCCGCAGGTAATGCTGTTGAAATACCTTGGCCCATTTCACAACGGCCACAAAATAGTAATAAGTCACCATTGTCGCTTAAATGTATAAAGGCATTAGGGTTAAATTCAGATGCTGTGGATTTTGCTGATGTAATATTTGGTATTGAAACGCCTAATACTAATCCTCCAGCAGTTATGCCGGTTGCTTTTAAAAAGCCGCGACGACTCATTTTTGTAATTGTACTAATTGCTGGAGTGTTGTTTTGATAATATGCCGAAAGGGCTTCAGTTACATGCTTGTTCATGTTAAACCTCCTTAGCTAAATCGTATGCGACAGACTTGATGGCTTTCTTAATCCGCTGATAAGTCCCACATCGGCATATATTACCTTGCATGGCATTATTTATTTCTGCATCGGTTGGTTTTTCGTTGCTTGCTAAAAAGCTGGCGGCATTCATAATTTGACCGGCTTGGCAGTATCCACATTGTGGTACGTTATTATCTAACCAGGCTTTTTGCAGGGGATGGTCACCATTTTTTGATAAACCTTCTATAGTAGTAACTGACTTACCTACTAATGAGCTAACCGGCAATATGCATGAGCGTGTAGCCACACCGTCAACATGAACAGTACAAGCGCCACATAATCCACTACCACACCCAAACTTTGTGCCAGTGAATTCTAACCTGTCACGCAAATACCATAACAATGGCATGCTTTCATCTACGTCAATTGGCTGGTCTACGCCATTAATTTTAATAGTTTTGCTCATAGTCGTTCTCTTTAGAAGGTATATTAATAAGTTAATAACTTATTAATATACATTAAAATAGAAAATAAACACTATGGATGGCGTCTTCTTTAATTGTAAGAAATTATAAATAAGGCGTTATACCAGTTTACGTAAGTATTTAGTCAACTCAGTGCTTATGCATGATGGTATTAAATACAACGGGCTGGTTTTGGTAGGCCTGCTATTTTAGTTGCTTGTTTAGCTGGCCCTTTAGGAAATAATCGATAAAGGTAACGACTGTTAGCTTTTTCTTCGCCAAATTCTTGTTTTAGTGCTTTAATCAAGGCACGAATAGCAGGGGAGGTTTTGTACTCTAAATAGAAGTTGCGGACAAAATTCACAACTTCCCAATGATCTTTAGTTAATGAAATGTTATCGGCTTCAGCTATAACTGCCGCGAGATCTTCAGTCCAATCAGTAATATTTAATAGATAGCCCTCTTTGTCGGTATCTATTTGTTGATTGTTAAACGTTATTGCCATGTGATCACTTTTGCTGCTTCATCTGATAATAAAACCAAGTCTTTTAAATTGGCAAGAGTGATATTACTCGTACCTATATCGATACCACGAGCCTGTATATGATCGTTTAATGCATACACAGTCAGCGAGTCTTGTCTGATCATCAATTTAGGATGAGCAATATTATAAACACCATCGTCCATTAAAAAGAGAGTATCTTTGCCGCTAATAACATTTAGGCAAAGGTTGAGTTTATTGTCATTGAATGCGCTATTGCGCACTATGTGTAATATAGCCATAAATTAAAAAGTTAAAATAACGTCTGCTTGATTAAGGAAAATTGAAAATTCGTCTTTGTTTACTAATTTAGCATCTTTAAAGGCGAATTTTGCAGAAAGTTTCCTTTCTAATAAACAAGCCTCACTAATATAAATATCATCAATATCATAAAAACCTAATGCTTTAAATGAAGAGATAAAATCTTTACCGTTAACAAGTTCAGGATTTTGATTTGCTTGGCTTTGATATACACCATCACCAATAAAAAATAATGACACATCCATTTCATAGCTGGCTAATATCAATGCCGCATCCAAGGCTTCTTTAGCATTAAATTTATCAAAGGTTGAACTGGTATTTACGATGGCATATTTTTTAATTTGATCGGGCATCATAATTGTACAACCTTGTCTGCTGCACTGGTTAAAACGACTAATTCCCCTAAACCAGAGATAGTAAATGCAGCATGAATATTATGATTTAATTGTTCATCATCACTGTCGGTTAACCCTCGACGTTCACCGGCGGTAATACAAAGGTGTAATGGTGTAGATGTGTGTTTGTTGAAATCAGCCCAAGCAGTTAATAAATTAATTTCATCACTAGGCGCTTGCACATATTTATTCGCACTTAACACGCCATCTTGATAAAAGAAGATGCCGTTAATAGTGTGCCCTTGTTGAACCAATTCATTGGCAAAAGCTAATGCTGTATTGGTTTTATTATCAATGGGCGAGGTTGTAACAACCAAGGAAAAGCAGCTCAAAATAAATCTATATCTCTTATATGATTAAAATAATTGTTCTTACAAACTTAATACCATAATTTACACGACGTAATGAATGCCGTGAACGCATGGATGCGTAGGAACGATCCTTGGTGATTCTAAGTTAAGTTATCCATGTATAAATCACACTCTAAAGGCTATCCATGCCTGTCGTGTATAAGTATATCCCTATACAAAAAAAAGCTCCGTACATAGTAGGGAGCTTTTAATTATAAATGATTTTTTAAAATTTATTAATCATCATTTCCTGTAAACGCAGCAAGTAAATGCAATAGGCTTACAAATAAGTTGTATATGTTTAAGTATAAAGACACTGTAGCGCGAATGTAGTTTGTCTCGCCGCCGTGAATTATACGGCTTGTATCAAATAAAATTAAACCAGACATGATTAATACAATTGCAGCACTTACTGCTAGTGATAAAGCCGGGATGCCCATAAAAATGTTGGCAATAGATGCTACGATGGCAACTAATAAACCTACCATTAAGAAGCCGCCCATAAATGAGAAGTCTTTCTTAGTCGTTAATGCATATGCAGATAAACCAAAAAATATTAATGCAGTACCACCAAGCGCTTGCATGATTAGTCCACCACCACCAGGCATTGAAGCGTACATGCTTAACATTGGCCCTAAAGAAGCCCCCATTAAACCGGTAAAGCCGAAGATCCAGTAGATTCCGCTAGCTTGGTCAGCTTTTTTGTGTACTACAAATAATAAACCGAATGCAGCTAAGGTCATAACTAACGCTGCTACGTGAGAAAGGCCCATGGCCATTGATATACCCGCTGTTACCGCACTAAAAGCTAACGTCATACCTAATAACATGTAGGTGTTGCGTAAAACCTTATTGATTTCGATAGCTGAGCTTTGGCTAGCAGTATTAAAACCCATTTGAGATTGCATAAAATTTCCTTTGAAAACTTAATTACTTATATACCCGTTATCATTCAAGATACAGGTTTCAGAGTGTTTGAGCGATTCCAATACAAGGCGCAGTTATGTAGTAATGGTTATTCCCTTACAAATAGCTGCAACGAAGTAGTGGGATTGCTCAAGCACTTCTTCGATGGGTTTAAATGCAATTTATGCCGCGTTATTGAATTGAATAATGGAACAACCATTATCTAAATTCAATGCCTTGCCTAAATTTCATTTAACTCCCACTGTAATCCCGCACTTTGAATGGTAACGGGTATTAATTAGATGGGGTCAAATTAAAAAAATTCAATATTTATAATATTAAATGATGTTAAATCAATCCCTTTACCTACTTTTATATCGTATACCGAAGCTTAGGTAAACATAAATCGTGACATATTATGACATACGATACAAATAATGACACTAATAAGCATCAATAATTTGTTGTTTTCTGTAACAGTCATTGCTGTGATCATTTACCATACCGCAGGCCTGCATATGCGCGTAGATAATAGTAGAGCCAACAAACTTAAAACCTCTCTTCTTCAAATCTTTACTAAGTTTATCTGAAATTTCTGAAGTAGCAGGGTAGTCATCAAGATTGTTTAAATCATTCACAATAGGTTTATGATCAACAAAGGCCCAAATATATGCGCAAAAGCTACCAAATTCTTTTTGTATTTCAATAAACAGTTTTGCGTTATTGACTGCCGCTTTTACTTTTAAACGGTTGCGGATAATGCCCGCATCTAATAACAACTCTTCAACTTTTACATCATCAAAATTAGCAACCGCGCTAACATCAAAGTTTGCAAATAAACGCCTATAATTTTCTCTTTTCTTTAGAACGGTATACCAACTTAATCCAGCTTGTGCAGATTCCAAGGTTAAAAATTCAAACATAGTTTGATCATCTTTAACCGGAACTCCCCATTCTTTATCATGATACTCAACATAATCGGGTTTAGTTCCATCTAGCCAAGGGCATCGACATTTTAGATTATTATTAGAGCTGGACATTTGTTTTCCTTAAAACCAAGTTGGTTGTATATATATTGTTAATTTAGCAGAAAATTTCAGCTAACTGGTGAAAAAAATTACAAACAAACTTTTTTTTTAAATTAATGCTTTACAACAATTAAGAGAGCCTTTAATATGCGCTCCATCTTGAAGCAAGCATTGTTTTAAGACTTCAGGTGAGATGGCTGAGTGGTCGAAAGCACCGGTCTTGAAAACCGGCATGGGTTTGTAGCCCATCTAGAGTTCAAATCTCTATCTCACCGCCATATTTAAAGAAAAACCTAATCGAAAGATTAGGTTTTTTTTCGTCTCAAGAAAAGGCATGGGTTTGTAGTGCTAATCCAACTTAGAGTTCAATCTTCCATTACTCCGCCATATTAAAAGTAAAAGCCCAACATCAGTTTGGGCTTTTTTTTACCAAAATTTTAGAGCATGGGTTTGTAGCTCTAATCCAACTTAGAGTCCAATCTTCACTTCTCCGCCATATTAAGAAAAAAGCTCAATCAAAAGATTGAGCTTTTTCGTTTTAGAATTGAGATAAAAACCCATAGGGTTTTTATCCTACACATATTTTAAAAATCATAAGATAAGCCCAGAAGCGGGCCATGAGTGACGGTGTCGTACTTAAAGTAACCTTGCTTACCAGAACTACCATCTTCGTAATCTACCCAAGTGGCTTTATAGCGCATATCTAATGTTAAAGATTCAGTCATCCGGTACATAATTCCTGCTTGCATGGAGTAGGTAATATCTGAACTCACTCCGAAACCACCAACATCACCATGAAGCACCATAGTAGAATTTGGAGTAATGTGAACTAAAATTCGCATACCTAAGATAGGATCAACCCAGTCTTCTTCGATGTTACGTTCAAAATCAATCGGTAAAACTGCTGATTTAATGCGAACGTCAATATCGTTATCCCACCAACGAAAACCTATAAATGAATCGACAAAAACATTTGGGTAATGTTTTCTTTTGATCACTAGCCCTTCTAACACGCCTTGGCGCACACTGGCATCGACAAAACCGCCAGCATCTGACGATACTTTACCTTGTAAGTCCATAAAACCATAATCAAGGGCGAAACCCCAACCTGATGTGTGATGAGCTTCAAAATGCAGCATGCCGGCCATTTCGAGGTTTTCTAGTATAGTATCAAAATCTACTTCAATATCAGGTGAGTCAACAACACCTATACCAGCATCGCCTTCAATAGTTGTGGCTAAAGCATAAGGTTCTAGTTGAAACGACCAGTCATCGGCTAATGCGACGTTAGAGAGAAACATTAAACCTATGGTAAAGGTAAAACTTATTTTTTTGAGTGTTTGTATGTCCATTGAATACCCTAGAGAACTATTTTTATTAGTTCTTTTATTATAGTCATAAGTTTTCGTTATATGTTAATCAATAATGTTTGTGCCGTGTGTAATATCCTTCACTTAAGTTTGATGAAATCACAAGCTCTTAATTTACAATCCAGAGTTAAATTAAGCATAGTTAATTCCCGAACATTCTTAGCTAACGAAAGTCTTGTTCGTATAGACCAATCTTCTTCAAGTTTAAGAGAAACCCTGATCGAAAGATTATGTTTTTGTCATTGAAAAATAAGTATTTTGAAAAATCTACTTACAAATCCTTTAATCTTAGCGCTATTTATTAGAAAACGTAGCTGCTAGGCTTAATATATTCCAAGTATTTAAAGTCGACTTTATAAGTCTTTTGTACAACAGCTAATCCCAAGGACAATAGTGTTGAAAAATAGTGTACTCATCATACTGCTTGTTATTTTTGTAGGTGGTTGTGCCAATAATGACTGGCGAACAGCCAGTCGAGAATCTGCAGGTATTGCTTCCAACCCTGGTGACAATAAACGTGCGGTGATTGAAGTTTATGCCGCGGATGCGTTTAGCTGGCGTGGTTGGTTCGCTGTACACCCTTGGATCGCATTTAAAGAAGCGAATGCGTCAGAATACACCGTTTATGAAGTGATAGGCTGGCGGGTAAAAAGAGGTTTGCCAGCATTGCGAAGCTATCAAACCATAACCCCAGATCGTTATTGGTACGGATCTAAGCCTGAAAAATTACTCTCTATTCAGGGAGAAGAAGCTGGGCAATTAATTCCTAAAATTCAAAACGCAATTAAGCAATACCCTTGGGCAGATGAATATAGTGTGTTCCCGGGACCTAATAGTAATACGTTTTTAGCATGGTTAGGTTTGCAGGTTCCAGAGCTTGAATTAGAATTACCGTTTAGTGCTATAGGCAGTGGTTATGCCGACTTAGACAACTAAAACCTTGTAAAATAGCTCATAGGAAACCTAAGCCTAAAGCTGAAATAATAAAAAAACTCACTAACCACATTATTGATAGTTGTAAGTGTTTCAATAAGAACCAGCCTACAGCTACCAGAGCTATATCCAAGGTATTAAACACTGCATTTGTAAATACTGGCGTATACAGTGCAGCAAACAGTAAACCTACAACAGCAGCATTTACTCCGGCAATAGCGCCTGAAAGATTAGGGTGTTTTGCTAAGTTGTGCCAATTATTTAGTACGGTTAGCAGTAATAAAAAGCCGGGCAGAAAAACACCCAATGTTGCAATCAATGCGCCAACGATCGGCGCACTTGGTAACAATTGAAACCCTAAATAAGTTGCAAAAGTAAACATAGGGCCTGGTACCGCTTGAGCGGCTGCATACCCGGTGAGAAATGAATCTTGAGATATTTGATCACCTAATATGTTTTGTAGTAACGGCAGTACAACATGGCCACCGCCAAACACTAAGCTACCAGCTTGATAAAAATCACTAAATACTTTTATTGACGTTGAATATTGAGCTAATATTGGTAGGCCAAACAATAGACCAATAAAAAATAAAAAAGGAAATAATGAAATACTTGATTTATCAGCGACGTAGTCTGTATGGCCGGACAGGTATTTATAACCAACAAGCGCGGCTAAAATTAGTACAACTATTTGCGGCACAACACCTGAAATCAACCATAAAACAACCGCAGTAAAGAAACATAAAGATATTGTGATCGTTTGCTTACAAAAGCTTTTATACATTCCCCAACAAGCATCAGCAACAACAACAACAGCTAAAAGTTTTAAGCCATGAATAATATGTTCAAATGTACTGGTTTCAGTAAGTTGACTACTTACCATTGCAAGTATAAGCATTAGTAATATTGAAGGTAGGGTAAAACCGAGAAATGCTAAACAAGCACCAACAAGACCATGTTTTTTATAGCCAATAGCAAAGCCAACCTGGCTTGAACCAGGTCCTGGGATGAATTGGCTCAATGCAACTAATTGTGCGTATTCTTGATCATCAAGCCATTTTAATTTTTCAACAAACGTACTTCTGAAATAGCCTATATGGGCAGCGGGGCCACCAAAACTAACCCAACCGAGCAGAAAAAAGGTTTTAAAAACTGTAAACAATATATTCACCCTAACAACGTATTGCATTAATTTTATTAGAGCGTTGCTTAGGATTCAATTAAATTTAAGTTAAATTATGATGACAAGTTTCTTTAAATTTGTTGTTATACCAATCTGCATAAAGAATAGTATTAAGCAAATACCAGCACAGTTAATGTCCATAACATAGCCGCTAGCCCCGCAGCTAAAGACGCAGGCGCTATTTGCGACTTCACATGATCCATTAAATCACATCCTGTAGTCATCGCACTGAGTATAGTCGTGTCAGAAATGGGCGAGCATTGATCGCCATACACGCTGCCATTAAGTACAGTAGCAAAACATACCGCCATAAATAGTTCGGGGTTTGTCAGACCTTGCGACTCACAGATTGCCCAAGCGAGTGGCATTGCCAGTGGAAAAGCGATTGCGTATGTACCCCAGCTAGTGCCTGTTGAAAAAGCAATCACCATAGTCATTAATTGCAAAATAACCGGTAATAACCAAAACGGTAGCTGTGTACCCAGTTGTGATACGAGAAACAGACCACCACCTATTTCTTTACTAATAGTGCCAATAATAACTGCTAACATCAAAATTACCGAAGCGACAACAACCCCTTTTAAGCCATTACCAAAGCCATCAACAACATTGACAAGCGACATTCCTTTGCCTAAAGCGATAAAAATTGACAATAAAAGGGCACTGCCAAAGGCCCAGTTAATTTGTGGCGAACCGTAAACGATAAAAGTAACTACTGCAATCGCAATTAGACTTAGCAGAGGTATGAAAAATTCCAACACATGCGGATTGTAGTCTTCTGGAACATTACAATGCTGTAACTCTTTAGCACTCAGTGGCGTGGCATTACTTGCATCTAACTCACCCGTTGTTGCAGCGCGGTGATGTGCTGCTCTTATTCTCTTTCCTGAAAATTTGGTTATATTTAAACTTAATAACAAGGTACCAACCACGGCAAGTATGCCGTAAAAACTAAATGGAATACTGCTAAAGAAAAATTTTAAACGATCTGTTTCAGTTGCCAGGAATGCTACTCCCGGCACAAATATTAGCGCTTGTATATATGCGGGCCAGGCATTCAGGGCTATCACGGAAGCAATGGGAGACGCAGTAGAGTCAACAATGTAACTCATTTCTTCATGGCTAACACTTGCTTTATCCGCCAGTGGCCTTACCGTAGTACCAACCAGCACAGTACTCATGGTACCACCTTGAAAAAATAAAATACCAAGCAACCAGGTTACAACTTTTGCCGATCTTGGGCCTCTAACAAAATGTTTTGTCATATAGTCAGCAAATGCCTGCGCGGCACCTGTTTTGGTCCAAACCCCCAATAATCCGCCTAATAACCATAAATACAACAATAAAATTGCTGCTGTTCCTTCTTTAGCAAGGTTTGGGATAATGACATTATCGGTGAGGTTGTATTCTCCTAACATAACTGCACCCACAACTACGCCACTAAATAAGGCGGTAATAGGCTCTCTTGTTAACAAACACAAGGCGATAGTGATAAAGGCGGGTAACAATGACCAAAGACTGAAATGAAACGCCGGTTTTAACAGGGTTAATTGCTGTTTATCGTCTACCACCCACTGTTGCTCTAATTGTGGCGGAAGTTGGCGTTTGTTTAAATTTTCCTGACTGAGCAACGATTCATGATAAGGCACACTGTTAGTGATAACAATTTCTTGATCTTTGTATTTATATGCGGGTAAACCTGAGTCTGAGGTGTATATATTGTAAATATAAGATTGCTCAACCCAAGTTTTTTCAACATTTTTATTGATGTAAAGAGCGCAACACAGGCCAATTACAAAAACGAACAGGGCAACATGATTGTGACGTTCACTGATTAGCTTCATTCATTTTTCCATTGAAATTGCATTATTTAGCCTGCTAAGTAATGTGGATATTTGTTGATACAATATCTATCTATACAGGAAAAAAGCAGAAAAGAGAATGCTTAATTAATCGACATGTCGTAGTTGCAATGATAGTTAATGCGACCATCAATTAGAAACAAATTTAAGTTCAATTATGTTTATTACATATATGCCGATGAACTGACGCTAATGTCGCCTTCAACAAAATGATCAAAGCTTTGTCGTAAAACTTGGCCATCAGGCCAGTGTAATTCAACCACACCAAGTAATGGTTGGTAGCGAGCAGTGTATAATGTCCCCCAACCATGCCAGTCGCTGGATTTTCTTAACAATGGTGGCTGCAGAAATAAATCAACCAAAGAATTTTTAGCTTCTCGGGGGTCGGCTATACGAGTTGATAAATACTGTGCTCGAGTGTAACTGTCGGCAATAGCATCAATGTCTTCAATGGCACTGCCGTCTTGATGGTTGGTCGCGAAGGCTAGGGAGTTAACCTGAACTTTTTCGCCGGGACAAATTACAACTGTTTTGTTGTTACCTTGACGATCTACTACTGTAACGTTGTACGGCATATGAATGGGCACATGGGTCAACACGTCAACGGCTTGTTCGGTAGTGCTGCAAAACTCTAGTATATAACGTAATACTATGGTGATGGCAAAACCGTCACCATGTGCCTGACGGCCACCGTAGGCTAGTGAAACTGCCAAGCCATGCTCATTCATCCCATCAATAACCCCCCATAAACAGTCGGTCATGGCAATTACCCGAGTCCCATTCCAATTGGTATGCAATAATAATCGGTCGCATAACTGTGAAGGGAAGTCATAATTTCGCACCAGTTCGATACCGTAGTTGGTTTTGCAAGCTTGAGAGCAACCAGAGCGAAAAACAGGCGGTTTATACAGACATAAAAATGCACACGTTTGCTCATCAGCACCAAAGGCCTGGCATAAACCATCATAGGTAACGAGTAATTTGGGCATAAATTGTTGTATTTTTTCTCGCCCCTCTTGCGCACTTACACGTTCAGGGGCGCGGCTTAACCAGCGATGATAAGCTGGCCAGGTTTGAGCGTAGGTTAATGCCAACTTTTCACCTAGAAAGTGTTCTTGTTGGGACGAAAACCCCATTGTGGGGATTTGTTCAATCATGATTTAATGTATTGCTTAAACTGCGCTGAAGCATCTTTTAACCATTTTAAGTTGCCGTTTTCAGACTCCGTGCCGGCACTATTTTTATCGATCTCTATTTTTACACTTTCAGCTACTTTAGTCATAGCCGATAAATCAACAGTTTCTTTGGCTGCTATTGTTAAATTCAACTGTTTATGTGGCTCATTTGCTGCTGATGGATTATCACCAGAATGGTCTAAAGCCAAATTGCCATAATCAACTACGTTCAGATCATCGTTTGGCTCTGCAATTTTGTGCTGAGTAAATGGCTGAGTAACATCAGGGATAACAACATCATTATTAACACTTGGGCCCGGTTCTGTTGCGATCCTGCTTTTACTTTCCCTAGTTGGTTTTTGCAATGGACCTAAGCTGTCAAGATAATCATTCGTTCGTTGTTCTTTGTTATAAACAGTAAAGTTTATTTTGCTGTCACGAAAACTTTTTAGTGGTTGGCCTAGACTCCGTAAACCTACTTCTCGTTGACGACGAACGAGATCGAAATCAATTTCAGTAACCAAGTACTCATCAGTTTCACCTGCTTGATGCAGGACTCTGCCAGAAGGATCAATAAGGCATGACTGACCGACACCACCGACCCCCAAACCATTGACATCAATGATGTAGCTTTGAAAAAGAGCGCCACTACTACGGGCCAGGTTTAATTCAATCTCACGATCATTAGTGCCGGTTAATACCGGGTGCAAAATAACTTCAGCGCCCATTGAAGTAAGAGTCCGAAGTACCTCAGGAAACCACATGTCATAACAGATGCACACACCAAAACGGCCCGCGCCAGGTACATCAAATACTACAAATTCGTCCCCAGCTTCTACGCCTTCTTCAAAAGGACAAAATGGGAATAGCTTTCTATGACGGGCAATAACTTGGCCCTGTGGGTTGATCACTGGCGCGGTATTAAAAATTGCATTATCTCGTTGTTCAAAAAACGAACCGGGAATTAGCCATATGTTATGTTTTTGTGCCATAGCACAAAAACGATCTTCAGTTACCCCAGGCATGGGTTCTGCAAAACTATGTAAAGGACCATGAGCGGCCAGTTCACTGACAACTACCATCTCTACCCATGGGTACAAGCTCATCAGTACATTAATTTTATCTTCAATCGCGTCTACATTGTTACCATGCTGCAAATTCATTTGTATGCCAGCTATACCAAATGGCGTCATAATTAGTGTGTCCTGATTTAGTGATTATTATGTGGAAAGCCCTTGATTCATAATAGCCTAATTTGGTGTGGCAAATGCGACGGCTATTAACAAAAGCGGATTTATTGCAACCTGCTAATTGAAATAGTTAACTTACTCTTTCTGCAGATTTGTCTTTTTTGTTCTGAATCAAAATTTATCAAATTTTATCGAGAATTAGAAACACCAAGGTATACCTTTTTATCACTAGTGCATAACGTAAAGTTAATATTAATTGTTGTTCTAGTCATAAAAACATCAATATCTGACTACATTTTAACCATTAAAACATAGCATTAACATTCAGATTAAACAATATTAACAACCCACTCTCCGTTTACGAAAATGTTATGTATTCAATAGGATAGCGTATGTTTTGGTTCCGTTCATGGTTTGATTTTGTGCTAATCGATAACTTTTGTTGATCCTATCATTGGCAAAATTTTTATTTCCATCTAATTATCTATGAGCAACTTCTGTTGCTGTCACTCTATAACTTTAGGTTATCAATTTCACAAAAATCAGAATCTCTAAAATGCTGTGCTTATATTTTTTCTATGTATATTAAGACTTTAGAATTAATGGTCTTGCTTATAAATATCTCACACTACTGTGACAATAAAATACGTCTAATTTAATACGACGGAAATTTATATAAGGCTGATGGTAAACCTTGAACTTTATACGAACAAACACTGGATAATTACATTATGAGTAACGTTGAAAATAAAAAAACTCAAGAGATGATCGGCTTTTATCATCAACTTAATAATAAACGGCAAGATACCTGGGTGAAATTAAAAAAATATACCTTTCACCTTTCAACTAGCAGTCGCAGCAGTAAAGGGCATAACCGATTAAAGAAGGCAGTTGAACTCTCATTAACGTCACTGGAAAGTATTGAGGATTATACCGCATTTCCATCGAAAGAAGATTTTCGTTATTTATGGATCCAATTTGAACAGAAAGATTATGTTGGCTTAACCCATTCGGTCGCGCAAATTCATTATTTTTTGGAAAATGGTACTTATCGCCGTAAAGACGTGGATTTATCTTTATCAACCACTGAATCAAAAGCCAATTTAGAAGCGGATGATGAAAACCCGAATAGTATTCAGGGGGCGAATAATTCTCGCTCAAGACCATATTTTGAAGTTCTTATTGTCGATGATTTACTCATTGATGCAGAAAACCAATTGCTCAATGCGATGCGAACTATGCGTCATCATGATGATCAGTTCACCTACAACACCATCGTTGTGCCTACATTTGAAGATGCCATTATCGCGGTGTTAATTAACCCTAATATTCAAGCCTGCATCTTACGACCTAGTTTTCCGATGAAATCGAAACGTAATAGCGGTCTGATTACTCATGTAGTTGCGGCTATCGATGAAAAGCTGCGTAAATATGTTTATAACAGTAAAAATCAGGGCAGTGAACTGGGTCGATTGATCAATTATTTACGACCAGAGTTGGATTTATACTTAATCTCCGACATGGCCATGGAAACTACCAATCAAGATGATGATGGATATTTTAAACGAGTATTTTATAGTGAAAACTCCAACTTAGATATGCACCACAGTATTTTGGGCGGTATTGCTGAACGTTTTGATACACCATTTTTTTCAGCCCTAAAAAAATACAGTCGAAAACCTACCGGTATATTTCATGCGTTGCCAATTTCTCGTGCAAAATCGATAGAAAAATCGAACTGGATAGGAGATATGCTCGACTTTTATGGGGCCAATATATTTCTCGCTGAAACGTCCACTACATCCGGTGGGTTAGATTCATTATTGCAACCTAAAGGACCGTTAAAAAAAGCCCAAGAATATGCATCTAGAGCCTACGGATCGCGCAGTTCTTATTTTGTCACAAACGGCACATCAACTGCGAATAAAATCGTAGTACAAGCGCTGGTGCAGCCGGGTGATATTATTTTGGTTGACCGAGATTGTCATAAGTCACATCACTACGGCATGGTACTTTCTGGAGCACACGTAAAGTATTTGGATTCTTACCCGATAAATGATCTCTCCATCTATGGCGGCGTACCATTAAAAGAAATAAAGCGAAACTTATTGAAATACAAAGAATTAGGTCAGTTAGATCGAGTTAAAATGTTGCTGTTGACCAATTGTACCTTTGACGGTGTGGTATATAACGTGCGTCAAGTGATGGAAGAATGTCTGGCAATAAAACCAGATTTAGTGTTTTTATGGGATGAAGCCTGGTTTGCTTTTGCTAGCTTTAACCCTATTTATCGTACCCGTACAGCAATGTTTTCAGCAGCATCATTAAGTAGACGTTTTAAGCGCACAAAATATCGTAAAAAATATGAAGCCTATCAGCAGCACCTTGCCAAATTGTCACCCGATGAACAGCACGCCTGGATGTTAGAAAATAAGCTGATGCCTAATCCGGATATTGCCAGAATTCGTACGTATACCACGCAATCCACACACAAAACATTAACATCGTTACGTCAAGGTTCGATGATCCATATCTTTGATCAGGATTTTCGACAAAAAGTTGAAAGTACCTTTAACGAAGCGTATATGACACATACGTCTACTTCGCCAAATTATCAAATTTTGGCATCACTTGATATTGGTCGTCGACAAGCCGAACTTGAAGGCTATGAAATGGTCAACAAGCAGCTTGAATTGTCAATGACTATGCGTCAATCGGCGTATCAAAGTGAACGTTTGAAGAAATACTTTGATGTACTCGTTAATAAAGATCTGGTTCCCGCTGAATTCCGTGAATCCGGCGTTGAAACATACTTCAATGTTGACAGCGGTTTCAGCCAAATGGAAGAAGCCTGGGCTAATGATGAGTTTGTGGTCGATCCAACCAGGATCACCGTGCATATTGGTAAAACCGGTATCGATGGTAATACCTTCAAAGATAAGTATTTGATGGATAAATACGGCATCCAAATTAATAAAACCTCGCGAAATACCATTCTTTTCATGGTTAATATTGGTACTTCGCGTAGCTCGATCATGTATCTATTAAATTGTTTATACAAAACCGTTAATGAATTGGAAATTCGTGATGAAGAAATGAGTCCGGCCGAACGTGCTATTCATCAAAAACGGGTTGTATCATTAACCAAAGAGTTACCGCCATTGCCTGACTTTAGTTGCTTTCATAGTGCTTTTCGACCCGGTACAAATCTGGGTACAGATGAAGGAGATATTCGTAAAGCCTATTTCCTTTCTTATGATTGTGACAATTATGAATACATAAACTTAGATAACGGTGAACTTGAGCGCGCAATGCAAGCAGGAAGAGAGCTTGTTTCAAGTACTTTTATTATCCCTTATCCACCAGGTTTCCCTATTTTAGTACCAGGGCAAGTGATCAGCCAAGAAATTTTGGAATACATGAAAGCACTCGATGTGACCGAAATTCATGGCTATAACCCTGAGCTTGGTTTAAGTGTGTTTACTGAACAAGCTTTAAATCGACTCGAACAAAAAATGGTTGCTGAATTGGCAGCGGTTATGCCAATTAAAGAGCCCGCAAAGGTAGTCAAAACGGCAACTAAGCGAAAACAAAAAGTACCCGCAATAAAGTAACAGGTAGTTACTTTATTACAACTCGCCCCTCTGGTGCATAACTCAGAGGGGATTAAACTAAAAAACACGATAACAACACTAATCAGACTCTAAAGAGAATACAGCTATGAAAAAACTCAATGGTTTAACGGAAATATACAAATTTTTTCGGACCTACAAAAAACCGATATATTTTGTTTCAGCATCGCCTTTTAATATTTTAGGATTAGGACAGCTAGTTCCTTCGCTGACGTATGTTAACTATTTTGATTGTTTTGATGGTGTACATCATCGGGTATTTACCCCCAAAGATCGTGGCGCCCCTGAATTCACCTGTTTAGAAGATGTAGTTAACTATTTGTTAGAGCATAACGAAACAAAAGACTACATGGCAAAGCAGGGCGGTGGTGGACATATGATGGCAGTGATGTTCGATGAAAAAACAGAACAACTTGCTAAAGATATGGGTATTAACTTAGCGATGCCATCGCACGAATTACGTAACCATTTAGACTCGAAAATTGTCACTACCCAAATGGCCAATGAAGCCGGGGTAGCTAGTGTACCAAATGTGTTGGGTGAAGCCGAAACCTTTGAGCAGTTAATGGCGTTGGCAAAATCAGGAAAGCTAGGTAAAGACTTAGTGGTACAAACACCATACGGAGATTCGGGTAAAACCACGTTCTTTATCGCCTCGGAAAAAGATTGGCAGCAATATGAAAAGCTGATCATCGGCCAAGAAATTAAAGTAATGAAACGCATTGACCCACGTTGTGGCACTGTTGAAGCCGTAGCGACGAAACACGGCACTATTGTAGGCCCTATTTTAACTGAACTTGTTGGTCATAAAGAACTCACCCCATTTAAAGGCGGATGGAGCGGTAACGAGGGTTTCGTTAATGTACTCGAAAAAAATGCTCGTACTAAATTAGAGCGCATGGTGAAAAAATTTGGTGAGCGCCTTTATCAAGAAGGTTATAAAGGTACTTTCTGTATTGATTATTTGATTGATAAAAAAGATGGTCGTATGTATCTTGGCGAATTAAACCCGCGCATCAGTGGGGCATCACCAATCACTAATTTATTGACACAAAAATACGGTGGCGTGCCATTGTTGATGTTTCATTTGTTAGAGCATATGGGGATTGACTATGATATCAATATTCGTGACATCCAAAAACGCTGGCGTGATTTTGATACCTGGTCACAAGTTGTTTTCAAACATACCGGTGACGATGTTCGGTTACTTAAACAGGTGCCACGCTCTGGTATTTGGCGAACTACCCAAAACAATGATGTTGAATTAGTGCGTCGAACTGCCGATTGGAGTAATGTGTCAGGTATGGATGAAGCATTCTTTTTACGAATTTTAGGACCAGGAGAGTACATTTATAAAGGTGCTGATATGGGAGTGTTGTTAGTTAGAGGTCATTTGCAAACTAAAAACGACAAACTTACACCTAGGGCTAAAAATTGGGTTGGGGCAATGAAGTCGCAGTTCCAATCAGCAAGCCTTGAGACTGAAATTCACCCTAGTTTATCTGATACGGATATACTCGGTAAGGTTTTTTAAAGGCTCATTTAACTTCTTGTACCAGTAGTTAATAATACTAAAAATAACAAAATTTATAGCATCTCTGATAATTGTAAATTAATTCTCTCTGAATTAAAAAGGCTAGGAATATTTATTCCTAGCCTTTTTTTTATATAAAGAATACTAGGCCACAACACATTAAATGACGTAATTAAATTACATAAATATCGCTTAAAATCACATTAAACTTGATTCTTACCTGTTATTGTTGTAAAAATACTACAAAATATATTAAAGAGGAAAGGTTGATGGAAGATCAAAATGAAGTAATTGAAGAAAAAAATACGTTAGAGTCAACAAAGTTTGATTATGATAATGGCGGTTGGCCACGCGATTTTGATATTCGTATTGAAGTGGCTGAACAACGTGAAGTATTTGACGTATAAAAAAATACGAAGCTGATTTGATATTTAATCAAATAGGTATAAAAGCTATTTGCCTAAATATTTTTCAAGTTTTTCTCGCCAACTATCGTTGCGCACAATACGCAACAATACCCGATTTAACGGCTCTCTTAGTTCACTTCCTTGCGCTAAGGCAAAGCCGTAATCCTGGCGTTCAAAAGTTGCGGCTGAAATTTCAATTTGGCCTTTAAATTCAGTTTGAATAAAATATTGCAGTAATGGTGCATCGTATACCATTGCATCTACCTTGCCTTCAACAATGCCTTGTAGACCATCTCTTACATTTGGATAGGCCTTGATCATATAACCGTTATTTCTAAGAAAAGTTGCGCTGGTAGAGCCCGTTAATGTGGCTACACGCAAGTTATTCAAATCTTGCAAATGTTTTATATTAGTATTTATTTTTTGTACGGTTAATATACTTGAAAAGGCGGCAATAAAACTAGCAACTATCATCAAAGCAGTAAACATCCATATTACCCCAATCGCTCTACCTACTTTAGTGAGGGGGGTTTTATCACCGTATCCCACCGTTGTCATTGTTGCTGCAGCCCACCAAAAGCCTTCATTTACATGTTGAATGGTGTGGCTGTCTTCGCATTTGGATTTATGTTTATGTTCAACCAGCCACATGAGCCAACCTACCAAAAACAGTAGCAAAAATAATGATCCAACAACCTGAATAAATTGTAATGAAAATAACTGCTTAAAAGTAGATAGCCAGATATTACTTTCTTGATCAGATTTTGTCGCAATGGCAAAACCTGTAGTATGGTGTGGGTGGGTAAAATCCATTAAAGGCTCACGTTCTTCAGTGATCGTTATGGCTGCAATAACAGCATCTAACTCCTTCTGTTGTACACCATTAAGTAGTTCTGGCAGGGGACGCTCTTCAAATTCGTATTTAATGTTTAATTCGATGGCAATTTCTCGCCATAATTCGATACTGATCCCAGACCAGCTATTGTCAGAATTTTTAATAGCAAAAGGTGGCGAGTGCATAGTCCCTATGCGCAGCACTTGTTGGGAGGCGACTTGATTATTATCACTTTCTGCAAGTACAGTATTATTCGGCAGCAATGCTGCCGATATAAAGGCAATTAAGAAGATAAGCTTACGCAATATTTTACATCCTACCGTTAGTTTCCAACAAAAGGTAAACTTAAATATAGCTGAATCACCAAAGCATTTGTAATATCGATGAAAAAAGCACCAACTAAAGGTACGACTAAGAAGGCTTGTGGAGATGGACCGTGGCGGGCAACTAAAGCTTCCATATTAGCGACAGCTGTTGGCGTAGCCCCTAAACCAAAACCACAATGTCCGCCGGCCATAATTGCTGCATCATAATTTTTACCCATAATGCGAAACGTTATAAAATAGGCAAACATCATTAATACCGCGGTTTGGATCAATATAATAACCATCATAGGCCCCGCGAGGTTTGCCAGCTCCCAAATTTTTAATGACATTAGTGCCATCGCTAAAAATATTGATAATGCCATTGTGCCCCATAAATCGACACAAGCGCGACTCAAGTTGTAACATTTAGAGAACTCACATAAATTAGTCGCTAACACCCCAAACAATAGAGGAATTAAAAAAGAAGGGAGTACAACACCTGCTTCTTTTAGAGCCATGTGTCCCAAATGTCCGATCACCATACATGACAGAATAACAAATAAGGTTTCCATCATTTTTTTCGGTGTAACCAGGTCATGATCTTCTGGATTGAACGTTATGGTGTCATCGAGTTCTTCGTGGTATTCGCCGGCTTTCAAGTCATAGCGTTTAATTAAACGTTTACTTACTGGGCCGCCTACCAATCCGCCTAAGACTAGACCCATAGTGGCCGCCGCCATCGCCAACTCAAATACACCACCTGACATGTTATATTCAGTGATAAATAAATCAGCATAGGTAGCACCATTACCATGCCCTCCGGAAAGGGTTACTGAACCGCCAAGCAAGCCCATTAATGGGTTCATGTCGCTTGCTAGCGCTAATGATACTCCAACCGCATTTTGCAGGATCAAGTACATAGAAGTGACAATTAAAAACAGCACCACTTTCGGACCACCTTTAAGCAATAACTTAAAACTGGCACCTAATCCTACGGTGGTAAAAAATATCGTCATGAACGGCTTTTTAAAGCTCATATCAAAATTAAGTTCAATATTAAAATAGCTATAAGCAATTGCTGCAATTAAAGAAAATACAATACCTCCAACCACAGGTTCAGGAATATTGTTGTTACGTAAAAATGAAATTTTACTATTGCAAAAATACCCTGCAAACAAGATCAATAACGCTACTAATAATGTCTCAATAAGGCCAATTTCAATTTCCATGGGAGAGTATTTACCTCTAATTTATTTTATTGTTGTTTATCAGCTGCATACTAGCAGGGTGATTCTTGTGTGTAAGCTTTATATTTATCTCTGCTAATAAATTTTGTTAATTAAATATGAATAATTTATTTCTGTAATACAAAATAAAATATCGTAGTTACATTTTACTGGCTACGTCTTCAAAAGAATCTGCCTTGCGAATACAAGATATATTTAAGTTGTCATCTTTTCCGGTTACTGAAAATACACCGACACGAGGTAAGCTATTATAATCAAAGTGATTACTGAAGTAATAACCGCCAGTATCATGGGCCATAACATAGTCATTTGGATTTAATTTAGGCAGTTGTTGATCGACACAAATTAAATCACCAGCAAAACAACAAGGTCCTGCAACATCAGTCGCTATAATTTCATCAGTTTCTGCTGTTTTTTCAATACCTTTTGCATTATAACCAGTAACTCGTATTGGCCATGACTTTGGTAAAAAGGCCGTTCGAGTAAAAATTTGCGCGCCAGCGTGTGTAGTCGCAATATGACGACCGCCAGAGTTTTTAGTGTATTCAACGCGAGTAATAATCACACCATTTTTAGCTGCAATCGCTCGGCCAAACTCTGTTTTTACTTGGTATTTATCGGTAAAAAGCAATGGCACATTTTCTTTCAAAACTTGCGCATAATCGGCAAAACTTGGTTTTACTTCTTCAGAGCTAAAATTAACGGGTAAACCACCACCAATGTCTAAACGTTTAATTTGTTGTTGGCCAACTTGGTTATTTATTTCTTCTGCCAATTCAGTAATGACCCCGATACCCTTTGCCATCAATTCTAACGCGCAACCTTGCGAGCCAGTGTGTGTATGTAAGCTTGTTAACCAAGGGCGTTGTTGATATATGTTTATCAATTCTTGTTTGTTGTTGCCATCTGCTAACGGATATCCAAATTTTGATGTTGCTGTTGCTGTACTTGTTGAGCTTATTGCACCGCCACCAATTTGTGGATTAATACGAAAGCCAATCACTGACTTGGTATTTGGGAATTCCTGCATTAACTGATCTATACGAGCAAGCTCTTGAAGGTTATCGATATTTAATGAAATGTCATTCTCAATACAAGTACGTAAGTCGTTTAAAGTTTTCGCAGGTGAATCAAAAATTATACTTTCATTATCATAACCTGCATTTTTGGCTAATAATAACTCGCCTGGACTGGCCACCTCTGCACCCATGCCGTATTTACGTAAAGCGCTTAATACTTCAACCAAAGCATTGGCTTTTACAGCAAACGTATGAAAGAAATTATTTGGAAAAGCTGCGTAAGCATCACTAACTGTCTTTTGTAAACCGTCAAAATCCATAATACCAATTGCACTCAGGTTACTATCGATAATGTTGGCTTTTATTGCTGTTTGAATTATCTGTTGTTTTCTAATCATGTGGGTATCTCTAGATTTAAATGTTGATAAAATGTCAATGCATTTAAGATAAAGGAGCAATAAATCTATAGATATTATTAAGTGTTAGATGATGCATAACTTTAGGTTATGCATGTTAGAAATTTGTTGCGGCTTTGTTACAACTCATGGTTATACCTTTACTATAGAAATGAATTGGCCGCTGATATGTTCGCTCGCTATGATTTTTAAAATGATAAAGCTAATTAAATAACAAATTATTTGGCAAGATTTCAATTAAAATGAAGGTGATTATTATGACTACCAATATTTCTCAGGATTTAAACAGTTATATAAATAACAATTACAACAAAGCAAACGTTAGTCCTTTTATCGAATTCTCACAAGAGTTGCTGGAGTCGTCATTAAATGACGAAATCCAATACTTGCCAATTGAGCGACGCTTTAATTTAGCATTATCACTCTGGGAGCATGTTATCAGTCGTCAACCTCATGAAAATAAAGTAGAGATTCAAACCATTGAAGAAAATGGTGACAATGTGTCTACCTTGCACATTATTAGTGATGATCAACCATTTATTGTCGATTCAATCACCAACTTAATAGTCGAGGAAGGTTATCAGATTAAATCCTGTTTGCATCCGGTTTTGGATATCCAAAAATTATCCTCAGTCGATGAACGTCAGAAAAGTGTTGACGTTTCTGCTATTTATTTTCAACTTAGCAGTCAATTAAGTGAACATGCAGGACAAAATTTAAAAGATAAAATTCTTGCGCTATTGAATGAAGTTAAATTGGTTACCGATGATTGGGCAGCAATGCTTAATCAAGCAAAGGTCTTAGGCAACAGTCAAAACAATGACTCTAATGTTGAGCAGGCAAACGAATTTATGCAATGGCTTTGCCAAGATAATTTCACCTTTCTTGGCTACTACCCAGTTTCACTTTCAACAGAGAATCCGAGTAATACTGATATAGAGAGTTTAGGCATTTTTAAACAATCAGTTGACCCGTTATCTTTAGATAAGGTGTCGTTGAAAATGATGAGTAAAGAGTTGCAACACTTTATCGACTCTGAACTCACCTTGTTAATATCGAAATCGACGGTAAGGGCGAAAATTCATCGCCATGACTATTATGATCAAGTCAGTGTTAAACAATACTCAAAGCAAGGCAATGTTATAGCCATACATAGGTTTATTGGTTTATTTACCCAAGCTGCTAATAATCAAAACCCGATAACAATTCCTTATTTACAGGGTAAATTAAACGCTGTAATGCAGGAGATTAACTACAAAGAAGAAAGCCATAACTATAAAAAGTTTCGCCATATATTAAAGGCACTCCCTAAAAGAGAAATTTTTGAGAGTAACTCTGCCGATCTATTTAGCTTAGCTAAGGGCATTTATAACCTAACTTCTCAAAGTAAGTGTGGCACTTTCATTAGAGAAAACAGTTTTAATCAACAAGTATCAGCGCTGGTATTTGTTTCTAAAGATGCATTTTGCACGGATTTACGTGACGAAATAGAAAACGAATTATGTCAATTTTATGGTGGTGAAATATTATCACGTCGCTCAATGTTAAATGATAACTACTTGGCGCAATGGCATTTTACCTTAGTAAAAGGAAAGCAATCATCAAGTCAGCTATGTCTAGACAGCCTTATTGCTCGTATTGAAGCAAAAACCCAAAGCTGGATAGAAAGTCTTAGCACGTTCATTTGTGAACGTTGGGGGGATGCGCAAGGGTCACTGTTAATGCAAAAGTACCGCAATAGCTTTTCAAAAAGTTATCGCGAAAAATTTACAGTGGCAGCTGCGGTAAAAGATATTGAACATTTTGAGAAACTGAATCAAGACAGTAAATATCAATTTCAAATTTATCGTAACGAGCAAGATCAAAATAACTTGCTACGGTTAAACATTTATTCATTCGTGCCTGGTATTGCCTTAAGCGATTCAATTCCAATTTTAGAAAACCTAGGTTTTCGTCCTCTGGATGAATTTGGTTTTAAAGTGCTTAATAATGACTGTTCAACCAATGACATGTATAGCTACACACTTGAATGTCCTGCAGGTAAAGAGCTCGATTTGAAGCAAGTAAAATTCAATCTAGAACAAGCGTTAACAGATGTTTGGGCAGATAAAATAGAAAATGATGGTTACAACAAATTATTATTAACTGCCAATATCAATATTAGACAAATTGTCATCATTCGCGCTTACGGTAAATATTTACGTCAGCTTGGCCTTGGTTATAGTGAAGAGTATTTTCAACAAGCGTTGATTACCTATCCTGATATCGTTGCCGATTTAATTGCGTTATTTGAACAACGTTTTTCAATTAATGACAGTTCCATTGCCAAGCGTATGCTATTGACCAGTGATATATCCAAGAGCCTCTTTATTAAGTTAAATAAAGTAATCAAGATAGATCATGATCGAATTCTACGTAATTTTGTCGCGGCTATCTCGGCAACGGTCAGAACCAATTTTTATCAACAGACAAACACCGGTCAACAAAAATCGTATTGTTCTTTTAAGATCTTAAGTGGTGAAATTGAAGATGCACCACAACCACGTCCTTACGTTGAAACGTTTGTTTACTCGCCAAGAGTTGAGGGGGTTCATTTACGTTTTAGTGCAGTTTCACGTGGAGGTCTGCGTTGGTCCGACCGAGAAGAAGACTTTCGTACTGAAGTGTTAGGCTTAGTAAAAGCCCAACAAGTTAAAAACGTGGTTATTGTACCGCAAGGAGCAAAAGGTGGTTTTGTTCCTAAACAACTGCCAATCGATGGTTCTCGAGAGTCTATTACCAATGAAGCGATAGAATGTTATAAAATATTTATTTCCGCGCTGTTAGACATTACCGACAACAACACCCCAAAAGGCATAATTAAACCGCAACAAGTAGTGTGCTTTGATGGTGATGACAGCTATCTTGTTGTTGCAGCTGACAAAGGAACCGCAACATTCTCCGATATTGCTAATGATCTTGCCAAACAATATGATTTTTGGTTAGGCGATGCGTTTGCCTCTGGTGGAAGTGTTGGTTATGACCATAAAAAAATGGGCATAACAGCAAAGGGGGCCTGGGTGTCAGTACAAAGGCACTTTCGAGAAATGGGCATAGATGTTCAGCATGACGAAGTTAGCGCCATTGGTATTGGCGATATGTCTGGTGATGTGTTTGGTAATGGCATGTTGTCTTCACAAAGCATTAAGTTAGTCGCGGCGTTTGATCATCGTGATATTTTTATTGATCCAACTCCTAATGCCGAAGTTAGTTTTGAAGAGCGAAAAAGACTGTTTAACCTGCCACGTTCATCGTGGCTTGATTACAAAAGCGAACTTATTTCAACCGGAGGCGGAGTCTTTAGTCGAAGCCTTAAAAGTATTCCGTTATCTGCAGAAATTAAACAGTTGTTGAACATTGCAGACGATGTGCAAGCCTTATCTCCAAATCAATTAATCGCTTACATTCTTAAAGCTAAAGCCGATTTACTTTGGTTTGGTGGTATCGGTACCTATGTAAAATCGACTTTGGAAAATAATAATGACGTTGGCGATAAAGGTAATGATGCTCTGCGAGTAAATGCAGCCCAGTTACAATGTAAAGTAATTGGCGAGGGTGGTAATTTAGGTTGTACGCAATTGGCCAGAATTGAATTTGCTAAAGCAGGGGGACGTGTAAATACCGATGCAGTCGATAATTCTGCCGGAGTGAATTGTTCAGATAATGAAGTTAATATCAAAATTTTGCTTAATCGTTTGTTAATTGATAAACGATTAAGCCAGAAAGAACGTGATTGTTTACTTGAAGAAATGACCGAAGACGTAAGCCAAATGGTATTACAGAACAATACCTATCAAGTACAAGCCCTGAGTTTGGATGAAGCAAACAACCATGCCCATTTTGACAGCTTTACTCGTTTAACCCATTATCTAGTTGACAGTGTTGAATTAAATCGTGAGCTTGAATATCTGCCCGATGATGATGAATTACAAGGCCGTATCCTAAATAAAAAAGGTCTTACACGTCCTGAATTGGCGGTATTAATGGCTTATTCAAAAATGGATGTGAATAACGATTTATTACAACAAGAAAATTTTCTCGAAGATGATTACTTTGAGAAATATTTACTGGCGGCGTTTCCGCCTGTACTGCAGAAAAAATATTCAACAGAGATTGTCGAACACCCTCTGGCTAAGCAAATTATTGCCACTGCCGTTGCCAATGAAATTTTCAATCGAGGTGGTATTCATGCGGTACGGGAGCAAACCGGTGCCAACATTGCTCAAATTGTTAAAGCGTTTATCATTACGAAGGAGATCTTCCAACTAGATGAGATTTGGCAAGATATCGAGTCTTTAGAAGGGATTGTTCCTGCTGAGATCCAAATAAAAATGATGGTTGAAGTACAACGTTTCTATCGTTTAATGGCGATTTGGTTTATTAATAATGATGATCATAAATCCAGCATTCAAACGGTAGTCGCAAAATTCAGTCCGGGTATAAACTTATTACAACAGCTTAGTGGTGATGGAATAATCTTGCCATTTACACCAGTTGCCAAGTCTTTATATAAGTTAAATGCAGGAGCGGATAGCCGTGGAATTGTTGATAAAATTCATCAGTTAAAAGTGTCTAGTGTGGTTTTTTGTGACATTGTAAAAACAGCTCAAGAATTAGAAATTACCGTTGAAAAAGTGTTATTGAGTTATCAGAAAGTGACCAAATTAATAGGTATATCCTGGTTGATTGAGCAAACTGAAACAGTAGAAACAACAGATCATTGGTCAAGAATGGCGCTGTTCTCGTTATTACTCGACTTACTCGAGTTAAGAGAGCAGTTAGTATTAAAAATTACTAAAAGCTATGTAAAATACGCTCCTGACGTTGCAATTGACAAGTGGGCAGAAACAAAACGGTCTGATTTGAACCGAGTTGAACGAGTTATTGACGATCTAAAAGCTAATGGGGTGCTTAATATCGATAAGTTGTATTTTGCTAATAGACAGATGCGTACATTATTAAGTTAATAAATTAACTTATTGAAGATAAAGGCAGTTAATATTTAACTGCCTTTACTTGTTAATTACTTTTTGCTGGCAAACACTTTTGTTAAATAAGGAATAAATTCCTGTACAACTTTTGGTAAGCCTTTATTTTCCAAGTGCAATCCTTTGATCGTGATATTCAAAGGTGGATCAAAAGAAGCGATAGCAATATCATCGGTTAAGTTATTTTGCGCGGTAAACTTATCTACAATACAAATACCTAAGCCTTGGGCTACTAGTCGGGCGGCAATAAAATATGTTTGTACTTTAATTAAAGATTTTGGTGCAACCTTTTCTTCGATTAATCTTTTCCAGGCAATATCACCTAATGGACCACTGCTGGTGATATCAATAAATTCGACTTCTGCAACTTCACTGAGTTTAAGTTTATCCGGGCAATGTGGGAATAATTTCTTTGGGTAAACAATGACTAGCTCAGACGAGGCAAAATCTACTGTTTTCACACCAGGCATGTCTTCAGGTGCAAACAAAACAGCTAGATCACACTTGTGTTCCATCAAGGCTTGTTGCACAGAATCATTATGAATGGTGGTGATATTAAATTCGACATTGGGAAATTTTTTGTGAAAGTTAGCAATGCTGATTGGTGTGACATCAAAACCAAGTGCAGGGCTGATCCCCAAATTTATCCGGCCATACTCAGATTTTTTAATATTATCAGTGGTATTTTTTAAGGTTAAAATTTGTTTATATATTTTGTCCACTTCAGTATAAAGCAACTCTGCTTCTTCGGTTGGGATCAATCTGCCTTTAATCCGTTTAAATAAGTTAAAGCCTAACTGCATCTCAGCATGAGCTAAAACCTTACTAACAGAAGGCTGAGACACATGCAGCATATTTGCCGCATTGGTAATAGAGCCAGTGGTATAGATGGCATGAAATATTTCAATATGACGTAGGCGCATTCAGTTCTCTCTTTAGTTAAATACGTACAGTGCACTACAGTAAAAATCTCTAAACATGGATAAAAATATTACGATTTATGGCATGAATAGTTCCTAGCCGTAATCATATTTAAGTTAATCATATCTCAAGAAGAGTGCAAACTTATTGTTTTTAAATTATTTAATTTTTGTGCGTTTTTTAAAAATTGTGCTACTTTTTCAGTAAGATAACATCAATTTAACACCGTGTGATTTAGCTATTCATCCATAATGTATAACCTTAGGTTATAGCTTTACAATCAACAGTCATTGGTATTTGTTACGTTTTTTATTCATGGTTACTAGGTGTTAAATAAACGTAAACCAAATGAAAACTTAAAATCGAAATATAAACTTTGTAGTTACATACAAGTTTAAAAAAATAACGATTAACTGGGAAATAAGGTGAATAAAATGAAAACGAATACCAAGGCAAATTTAAAACGTAAACATTTAAGTTTGTGTATATTGGCAGCAATGTCATCGCAGTTTGCATATGCACAAGAGCAAACACAAGCAGAAAAAGAAGCTGATGTTGAACGAATTATTGTTGTCGGTTCAAACATTAAAGGCAGCACAATGGCTAGTGCTTTACCTGTAACTGAATTAAGTGCAGAAGACATTGCAGCTACCGGTGCTTTAGATGGTGATGAACTTTTACGTTCAATTCCTCAAATTGGTGCTGTTGGCTTTACCGGAACCCGTGGTGGTAATACCGGTACCAATGCTGCTCGTGGTGATGTAGGCTCGGTAAATTTACGTAGTATCGGTGAAGGTAATACCTTAGTTTTACTTAACGGTCGCCGTATGGTTAATCACCCAATTACGCAAACAAATTTTGGTGTGCCGGTAACCTCAGTTAACTCAAATACTCTACCTGTTTCTGGTCTTTCACGTGTTGAAGTACTTCGTGATGGTGCTGGTGCATTGTATGGCTCTGATGCCGTTGCAGGTGTGGTGAATTATGTTACCAAAGAAGATTATGAAGGTGGCAGCTTTAAAGTCCGTTATGGTGCTGAAGAAGGTACCGACCGTGATGACTTTACAATATCTGCTAACAAAGGCTTTGAATTTAACAATAGCCAAACGTTTTTCATGATCAGTGCAAACTACGCTAAGAAAAATGGTTTACAAGCATCAGAAAATGGTTTTTCAAGTAATCAAGACTTACGTTCAAGAGCACCAGAAGAGTTTGCCGATAATAACAGTTTTGATAACCGTTCAACTCTAGAACCGCATGCCGATCTACATTTTATCGGCTTACCAAGCAGTATCGATGATTATATCATTCGACCTACTACTTATACCAATGATGCAGGTGATTTAGTCACTGCGGGTAGTTGTGGTGGTGGTGCTTTGACTGATGGCGGCGGCGTTATGGGCGATGTATGTCTTGAGCAAACCGGCAGTCACAATAGAGCATTACGTCCTAACCGTAACGAAGAACGTACCTTGGTTCCAGATATTGACAGGTTAAATATTTTTACTAACTTAAGCCATGAATTTGATAATGGTATTGAGTTTTATAACGAGTCAACTTACTACAGCTCTAAAGCGGAACGCCAGTGGGAACAATCAGCAATTTTAAGTAATGGTACCTTTGATGTACCAGCGCACAGTTATTATAACCCATTTGGTCCAGTAAACTTTGCCGATGGTCGAGTTAACCCTAATCGTATTGCCGGTTTAGACCCAGCAGACGTGCCTGTTGAAGGTCTTGCTTATAATTTACGTATTCGACCTACCGATGTTGGTCCACGCCAAGTTGAAGTTGAAAGTACTAGCTACCGTTTCTTAAATGGTTTACGTGGTACATGGAATGATTGGGACTGGGATACTGGTATATTATACAGTGAAGCAGAAACTGATGATAATATGAGTAATCGCATTAGCTCTCCTTTACTACTAGCTCAGCTAAGTTTAGATACTGCAGATGCTTATAATCCCTTTACTGGCGTTAATCCAGATGATCCTACGAGCATTATAGATTCAACACCTAACCCGCAATCTAGTATTGACCCGTTTTTAACTACGGCTCAACGTAGTGCAAAAACAACATTAACAATGGTAGATTTTAAAGCATCAAACCCATTTTTATTTGAATTGCCTGCTGGTGATGTTGGTATTGCATGGGGTCTTGAATACCGCGAAGAAACGTTGGATGAAGACAACAGTGATATATTTGATGGCACAAGACCATTTGTTGAAGGTAATGCTGATCCGGTTAACCTAAGTAGTTTACAAGGCAGTAGTGTTCGTCTTGATGTATATGGTGAGCGTGAAGTTTTCTCTGCCTACGTAGAAGTTGCCGTACCATTGTTAGCTGACCTACCTGCTGTACATAGCTTAGATGTACAAATGGCGGTTCGTTATGAAGACTTTAGCGATATTGGTGATATTACTCGTCCGAAAATGGCCGTGTCATGGTACCCAATTGAAATGTTACAATTTAGAGGGGCAATTTCTAAAGGTTTTAGAGCGCCTAACTTAATACAACTAAACTCTCCTGGTGCGACACTTACTACGGGTGTTGATGACTTTGCTGAAAGTTCTTTAGATGCTAATGGAAATGTTGTAGTTAATTCTGACACGTTAGCAGAAGCCGATGGTAATGGTAACTATAATTTATCAACATCAGGTAACAAAGACTTAAAAGCGGAAGAAAGTGAAAATATTAGTTTAGGCTTAACCCTACAACCAATAGATAATTTAACCTTTACTTATGATTGGTGGGAAATTGAGACGACAGATACTGTTGGTGTGCTTTCAGACGAAAACATTTCCCGTCTTGACCTTATTGCCAGAGGCGAAGGTTCATCAAACCCTGACGTTGTTCGTGGTGAAATTGATGAGGAAAATCCGTTAGGTGAAATCGTACAAATCAATCGCAGTTACGAAAACCTGAATACCCGTACGATTACTGGTTACGATATTGCAGTTAATTATGACTTAGATACATCAATTGGTGATTTTGGCCTACAGTTAAATGGCGCCAGAACTTTAAAGTTTGACCAGGAAGCTGGCGGTGATGCTTTAACCATCGTTAATGCAGGAGCAAATCCAGAAGTATTAGGAACTGCAGTTGGTGATATCGTAGGTACCAATAGCATTCCTGAATGGCAAGCAACCGCATCAATTAAATGGAACTCAAATGATAAGTTATGGGCTGCAGGTTTATTTGTTAAATACGTTGGTGAAGTAGATACTGGAGTTTCAAATACGGTTGATAGTGTAACAACGTTTTATGAAATGGAGTCTCAAACCCGTGCGAATGTTTATTTAACACGTAAAGACTTTATGGGCTATGAAGACTTGAACCTTTCGTTTGGTATTAATAATATCTCTGACGAAGAGCCACCATTGGCTGATACAACGTTCGGTTATGACGGTTCATTACATTCAAGCCGTGGCAGATACTTCTACACTAGCGCAAGTTATAGCTTTTAAACTTTAGCTGGTAGATAGTTATCTATATTATATGGCTCGGCTCGTTAATCTAGTCGGGCCATATTTTTTTCTCTTTTAATCGATAAAACTAAAATAAGACAATATCATGAAAAAATTATTATTTACTTGCTCATTATTATTTTCATCGGCGCTACTTTACTCTTGTACATCCCCTGAACTGAATGAAAGTGACAATGCGCAAGCGTGTAATGTCGGCAATGTTAAGTTAACAACTGACTTTGCAACAGGTCGTATGGACAGTTGTAAACGTGTTGCTGATAACGAATTTTTAATTACATTAATACCAGAAATAAATAAAACAAACGCGCCGATAAATTCCAGCCCTTGGTATGCCTTTCAAGTACAAGCAGAACAAGCTACAACAATTAAGGTTACTATGCTAGTACAAGGTGACAAACATAGATACCCTCCAAAAATCAGCCAAAATGGAACAACTTGGAAACTACAGCCTTATAAGCTTAATGGTGAACGTTTAGTAATGAATATAGACGCATCAAACAATGCTGTCTATATTGCTGGTCAAGAAATAATTAATAACGAATACTATGATGATTGGGCAAAAACATTATTAGCTAAAACGTCTATAAGCTATGATTTACTTGGCGAGTCTACTCAAGGCCGCCCGATCTACAAAATTGAGAGTAAAGGCAGTAGTAATGAATGGTTAGTTATTTTAGGTCGCCAGCACCCACCTGAAGTGACTGGCGCACTCGCACTTTTCCCTTTCGTAGAAACCATTCTTTCAAACAGTGAATTAGCCGCTTCGTTTCGTGAAAAATACAATGTATTAGTCATTCCTAATATCAATCCAGATGGCGTACAAGCCGGTAACTGGCGTCATAATGCGAATGGTTATGATTTAAACCGTGATTGGATTGACTTTAATCAAATTGAAACCCGTCAAATAAATGCTTATTTAGAACAACTGGTTGCCAGGGGTCAAAAAATTAAATTTGCCGTCGATTTTCATTCAACCAAAAGTAATGTTTTTTACACTATGCCAGTGGATTATGGTGTTGAAAATGCCTATTTCGTGCGCCATTGGTTAGGCGACTTAGATCGCAAAATGCCAGATGTAGAAGTGGTATTAAAACCCGGTAACAACCCTGATCAGGCGGTTGCTAAACAGTATTTTTCAGATAAGTTTGGCGTACATGCCATCACATATGAAATGGGTGATAACACCGATAGGCAAGAAATCAAAGATATAGCCTTTAATGCATCAAACTTATTGATGGCAAATATGTTGTCTGATGTTGACCACAATAAAGAATAGGAACCAAGTTTTAATATGAAACCTTCAAATCAATTTTTAGTATTGCTTACCATAAGTTTGACTGTTTTATCAGTATTGTCAGCTTGCGGCCCTGAAGAAAATAACGTACGTACGTCTCTTAATGCCGATATTTTGATCAGTAATGGCACAGTTTATACCGGTGATAATTTAAAACCGCAAAACTTGGATATCGCCATTTGTGAACAAGTAATTTGTGGTTTATACAACACTGGTGATCATAACGTAGATGCTAAACATATAATTGATGCCAAAGGTAAAATTGTCAGCCCTGGCTTTATCGATCCACACACCCATAGTTTGTCAGAGTTACGCAGCAAAGATAAAAACCATAATCTTAACTACTTAACCCAAGGGGTCACTACGGTTGTTAATGGTAACGATGGTGAAGGCCCAGTTGATATTGCCGCAACAGCCAAGTTTCTGGAAGCAAATGGTATTGGCACTAACGTTGCTTTGTTCATAGGCCATGGTAGCGTGCGCGAGCAGGTAATGGGCCGAGAGCAACGCTTTGCAACAGATGCAGAACTTGCACAAATGTCGGCGTTAGTTGAGCAAGCAATGAAAGATGGCGCGGTAGGTTTATCAAGTGGTTTATATTATGTTCCAGGCAGTTATGCGAATACTGAAGAAGTGATAACGCTGGCAAAAGTAGCCAGTAAATATCAAGGGATATATGACACCCATATGCGTGACGAAAGTACCTTTAATATTGGTATTTTGGCTTCTCTTGATGAAGCGATAGAAGTTGCAGAGCAAGCGAATATTCATTTGCACTTAGCACATATTAAGGCCTTAGGCGTAGATGTTTGGGGGCTAAGCGAACAAGCCATAGAGAAAATTGAGCTAGCTCAAAGCAAAGGCGTCAGTATATCTGCTGATCAGTATCCTTGGCTTGCTTCCGGTACCAAGTTGCATAGTGCGGTAATGCCTAAATGGGTAATGGCCGATTCAAAAGCTGCATTTCATCAACGTTTGAATGATCCAAAGCTGACTGAAAAGCTCAATCAGGAAATTAAAGAAAACATCAGACGACGAGGCGGACCATCATCACTATTAGTTACCGCGTTTAAAGATCAAAATTTAGTTGGTTTAAACCTGGAACAAATAGCTAAACAGCGTAATTTAAGTGCTGTAGCCACAGCTATACAATTAGTACAAGAAGGGGATGTCAGAGTTGCATCATTTAATATGTCACCAAAAGATGTTGAAGCGTTTATGGTAAAACCTTGGGTGGTTACTTCCTCTGATGGTACAAATGGCCATCCACGAAAATTTGCCAGTTTTCCACAAAAATATAGTGAATATGTTCGCAACAAAAAACTACTTTCTATCGGCGAGTTCGTTTCTAGGAGCTCGACTGAAACTGCAAAAATACTTGGTTTGCAGCAGCGGGGCACATTGAAATCAGGTTTTAAAGCCGATGTTATTATTTTTGATGCCGATGAATTTGCCCCGCGGGCGAGTTTTGCTAAATGGAATGAATATTCTAAAGGTGTAAATACCGTTATTGTTAATGGCGCTGTTGTTATTGCAAATGAGCAATATAATAATAAGCTCCCAGGCAAATTTATTTTCTAGCAAAATATAAAAAACATTAATTGCGGATGTAATTACATTTTCAATTAATGTTTAACCTTTAACTGCTTTGTTTTTATATTGTATTGTATTGTTTAACCGATTTGATCGGGTGGAATTAATTGCAGTAAGACGAGTAGGGAAATTACGGAAAAATAAATGCGGTTAAATCCTTTTAACCGCTAAGTGACAGGGGAGTTGTATTAATCTGCTTAGTTATAGCCAAGCACAAAGGCTTCACCAGACTCTTGAGAGCCATCATAATATCTAGCGAGTGATTTTTGCTTTGTTTGTTTATCATCAATCACTTTTGGGGAATAGTATTTATTCAACAAGTCTAAAATTGAATAGTTATCTTCATTTTTAACTTCGTTCATGACATCACCTTCATTGCTGTACTATTGGGCTTGGTTTAACTTAATTTCTACATTAATAATATAAGACTTTTACACTTAAAAATATTAGTAAGAGTTTTGTATGCTATAGCTCAAGGTTATACCAATTCCATTAATTATGTGATTTACTTTTTATTGAGGAAAAATGGATAAATACAAGGCATGAAATTTTATAAGTAGTTATTCTACTTAAAGATTTTATAACGCAGTAGTTATTCATTTTAACCATTAAAAATGAGCAGATAATTAATGGAGTTGGTATTATGAGATTTTGGTAGTTTTTTTAATGAGTAAAGACGATTGTCGAGAAATCATGGCTTATTATTCAATTTTTCTACTAAATGACTATAATAAACAACCTTTAGCCTAGACTATCTATGTTCCTTAAAGCAATATAGAGTAATAGTACTAATTTATAATTATTTACCAAAATGAGTACAGCTGTGAATCCTGTTCAGTTAAGACAAAAAATTAGAAGTGGAGAACACAATTCTAACACTTCCGGATATTGCCATGGTTTTGTGCAATGTAATTTAGTGATGCTGCCAAAAGATTGGGCAGCAGATTTTTTAAAGTTTTGTCAATTAAATCAGAAGCCTTGCCCTTTAATTGGTGTTTCGGAAAACCCTGGTGATATACATTTGCCTGATATAGCTGCTGATTTAGATTTAAGAACTGATATTCCAAGCTATCGAATATTTAAAGATGGCATTCTGACGAAAGAAGTAACGGATATAACTGAATACTGGCGCGATGATCTGGTTACTTTTGCCTTAGGTTGTTCATTCTCCTTTGAAGAAAGCTTGATTGCTGATGGCCTCGATGTACGTAATATTAGCGAGCAGGTCAATGTACCTATGTATCGCACTAATATTGAGTGTAAACCGGCAGGACCATTTAAAGGTAATATGGTGGTAAGTATGCGTCCTTTTAATCCAAGTGATGCTATTCGAGCAATTCAAATTTGCACCCGATTTCCATCCGTTCACGGTGCACCTGTGCATTTTGGTGATCCAAGTATGATCGGTATCGAAGATATAAATACTACGGACTATGGCGATGCTGTAACTATTAAAGATGGCGAACAACCGGTGTTTTGGGCATGTGGTGTAACACCGCAAGTCGCTTTAGAACAGGCAAAGCCTCCATTTTGTATCACTCACAGTCCTGGCTGTATGCTAGTAACCGATTTACCAAACAGTAAATTAGCTGTTTTATAAGTGTAAAAGGGAATATGTATGTCGTTATTATTAAATTGTGACTTAGGTGAAAGCTATGGCTCTTGGACTATGGGGCTAGATGCTGCGGTAATGCCGTTTATTGATCAAGCCAATATCGCTTGTGGTTTCCATGCTGGTGATCCATTAGTGATGCAAAATACTTTAGCGTTGGCAAAAACACATAATGTTATGGTCGGTGCTCATCCTGGTTATCCAGATTTGGTCGGTTTTGGTCGTCGTTCGATGAAATGTTCAAAATCAGAAATTATCGCTTTTATGCAATATCAAATGTCAGCACTTTATGGCATGGCGCAAACACAAGGGTTAACCCTAGAATATGTTAAACCGCATGGCGCTTTGTATAATGACATGATGGCAAATATTGAGGTGCGTTCAGCGATTATGGAATCTGTAGCAGAATTTCCATACCCGATCACCTTAATGTTACAAGCAACACCTGCTTATAGAATTCATCAGCAAGAAGCAGAGCAATTAGGCATAAAATTATGGTTTGAAGCGTTTGCGGATCGTTGTTATGACGATGATGGCAAACTATTGGCTCGTTCAAAAATTGGTGCTGTACACAATAAAGAAAACATGATCGCCCAAGTTGAGCAGCTTTGCACACATGGTACGGTAACAACGGTAAGTGGTAATGCTTTATCTATTCATGCAGATACACTTTGTGTACATGGCGATAATATGGAAGGGGTAAATGCCATTGAAGAAATTAGAGAGCGTATCGGTAAATGAAGATCGAGGTAGCGGGTGAAAATTCGTTAATCATTTATTTTGGTGATAGTGCATCACCAGAAATCTCTGCACAAGTACAAAAAGCAGCTCGTCAGTTGCAAGAACAATTTACTGATAAGTTAATCGATCTAGTACCATCGTATGCATCGCTACTGGTTATATATGATGCTTTATTGACCGATCATTTTCATGTTCAATCCATTATCAAGCGAACGTTATCTGATAGTTCAACAGTGGGGGTAACTGCGGGCAAAGTCGTTATTTTACCTGTTTATTACTCACCTGAGTCTGGCGCTGACTTAGAAGCATTAGCAAAGCGAGCAAACTTAACCGTAGATGAAGTAATTGAAATTCATCAGCAAACCGAGTATCGAGTTTACGCCATTGGCTTTGCCCCAGGTTTTGCGTATTTAGGTGAAGTTGATCCCAGGATCGCGACGCCACGCCTTGCCATACCAAGGTTAAAAGTACCAAGGGGAGCAGTTGCTATCGCAGATAGGCAAACAGCGGTTTACCCGGCACAATCACCAGGTGGCTGGAATATTATAGGTTTATGTCCACAGCGAATGTTTGATCCAACGGCGACTACTACTATGCCGGTAGAAGTAGGGGATACAGTCAAGTTTAAAGCAATAGGCAAAGATGAATTCATCGCCTTAGGTGGAGAGTTATGAGCGGTTCAAAACCATTAGGCTTTAAAGTATTAAACCCTGGAATGCTAACGCTTATCCAAGATTTAGGCCGTTACGGTTGCCATGATATAGGTTTAACTACTGGCGGGCCATTAGACCCTGAGGCATTCAAATGGGCAAATAAACTACTTTTTAATGATTTAAATGAATCAGCATTAGAAATATCCGTTGGCGGGTTAGAGCTTGAAGCTCAGGTAAATACTGATATTTGTGTTACAGGGGCTAAAATACCTTTCACCATTAATGGTAATAAAACGCCACAATGGCAATCAATTACTGTACATGTAGGTGATAAAATTGCATTCGGTTTTGCCAGTGAAGGAATGCGCAGCTATCTAGCTGTACATGATGGTTTTCAAATATCTCCAACGTTTGGTAGCAGCAGCACAGTCGTTAGAGAAAACATTGGCGGCATTAACGGTACGAGATTACAAGGTGGAGAAGTAATTCCTTGTTCATATTATGAAAGTAATGCCAGTCATTTTAAATTAGTAGATAAACCTGTTTACAGCAATTCTATTACATTACGAGTAATAATGGGTTATCAACAAAGTGCATTTACGGATGTGCAAAAACAAATCTTTTTCTCCAGTACATACAACGTGACCGAAAGCTGCGATCGAATGGGTTATCGGTTAAGCGGTGCAGAGATAAAGCCTGCGGTTGATGGAATTTTATCTGAGGGTATTTGTTTAGGAGCTATTCAAGTACCGGCGAATGGCCAGCCAATTATACTAATGAACGATCGTCAAACTATTGGTGGCTACCCGAAAATTGGTTCAGTTTTATCGATTGATTTAGCGAAACTTGCCCAATGTGGTCAAGGAGCTACCATAAAATTTGAACAAATAAAGATAGAAGATGCGCATAACCTTTTACATTTAGAACAAGTGAAATTTGCACAAACACCAATGGCGAATACAGAAACTACATTAGTTTATCAACACGAATCTCCTGTTGATAAGTGATTAAGAGAGATATTTTGACTGAATTAAACCAGAGCCAAATAAACCTTAGCGAACTTGAGTTAAGCAAACAGATTGAAGATTTACTTGTCGCTCTAAACCCGCGCGGTATGAAAGATATTCAACCGGCACTAAAGCCTGGATATTATCTTCGTGCAGCCCAAATTCTTAAAGGTTTAACCGGCACAGTTTTAATCGGAACAGGATTTCCAGTAACTGACACTTTTGAAACAGATGGACCAGTTGGTGCTATTGCTCTGTATAACGCATTAGAAGAACTTGGTGCACATCCCATTTTAGTTGGTGGAGAATCTTTTGTAAGTTTGACTGAAAATGAATATCGTGTGCATAAACTGATAGAAGGTGATTTCACCCATTCCAAACAAGAGGCGATAGATACCCTAGCGAAGTTACAACCGCAAGCAATTATTTCAATTGAACGTCCAGGCCTTTCTGAACAGGGGGGCTATTTTAATATGCGCGGTGAAGACATAAGTGCTTATTGTGCCTGTTTTGATCATTATTTAAATGAGGCTGCTTGTCCTACGATAGCCATTGGTGATGGTGGTAATGAGATAGGTATGGGTAATATTAAACAAGCAATTTCCGGTTTAGATATAACCCCATCAATAACAACATGTGATGAATTATTGATTGCCGATGTTTCCAATTGGGGAGCATACGGGATCCTTGCGATATTAGGTATGTGGGTAAAAAATGATTTGCTTGCAAAGGTTGATCCAATCGCCGTGCTTGAATATATATCAGAAAGAGGCAGCGTTGATGGCGTTACTCGAGAAAATAATTTAACTGAAGACAGTTTCCCTCCTGCTTACGGACATGAAATTATTTCAAACTTAAGAAAGTTAACAAAATTTATTAAAGATTAGAGAGTGTTATGAGTATTGTATTTTTAAACGATTCGTTTATGCCAATGGAGCAGGCAAAAATTTCCCCTATGGATCGTGGTTTTTTATTTGGTGATGGCATTTATGAAGTGATCCCATCTTACGACACAAAACTAGTTGGCTTTGCCCCTCATATTGCACGTATGCAAGAAGGTTTGGAGTTAATTGGCATAAAGCTTGACTGGAATGTCGATAAATGGCGCGAAGTCGTTGAGTCGCTTATTGAAAAAAATGGTGGTGGCAACCTAGGTATCTATTTACATGTTAGTCGCGGTAACGATGGTAAACGCTCTCATGCTTATCCTGAAAATGTAGCTCCGACCATCTACGCTTTTGCCTTTGATATTCCTGCGGCTACGGTTGCAGATAAAACCATTACAAAAACCTATAAAGTAAATTCAACAGAAGATTTACGTTGGAAACGTTGTCATATTAAATCGACAGCTTTATTAGGAAATGTAATGCATTTTCAACAAGGCTTTACTGATGGTTGTAATGAAACATTACTATTTAACGCGAATAACGAATTAACTGAAGCAAGTTCTTCAAATGCTTATATTGTTAAAGATGGTGTAATTACAACGCCACCTTTAGACAATCAAATATTACCAGGTATTACTCGTTTAATTTTACTCGATATCCTTGCAAAAGATGGTTCACTGAAAGTTGAAGAACGTGTTGTTACTATGGATGAAGTTGAAAACGCGGATGAAATTTGGTTAACCAGCTCGAGTAAAGAAGTCGCTCCGGTAATAGAATTTAATGGTAAGCAAGTTGGTAACGGTGAAATTGGCAATGTGTGGTTAACCGCACAAACCCTTTATAGCGCAGGAAAATACAATTACTAATGGCCCGTCCTACGAAAGCTTTAATTAGCAAAAGTGCTCTACGTCACAATTATAAAGTGGCGCAGTCATTGGCACCTGATTCGAATAATCTAGCTGTGATAAAAGCGAATGCTTATGGTCATGGTGCCGTTGTAATTGCCTCTATATTAGAGCCTTTGGTACCTGCTTTTGGAGTAGCTTGCATTGAAGAAGCTATAGAACTGCGTCAAGGTGGTATATCTAAACCCATATTACTATTAGAAGGCATTTTTAGTAGTGATGAAGTAGAAATAGCAGTAGCTAACAACTTTTGGATTATGGTTGATAATTCCCAACAAGCAAACTGGGTGTTAAACGCTAAAATATCAGCGCCGGTAAAGGTTTGGTTAAAAGTTGACACAGGTATGCATCGACTAGGCCTTCAACCTAACCAAGTTAATGACATTTATTTATCGTTAAGAGCAAGTGAAAATGTTTACGATGACATTATATTAACGACTCACTTCTCCAGTGCTGATGAGCATGCAAGTTCTGCAACCTCAAATCAAATTGCAGTATTTAATCAGACAAAGCTACAGCTCCAAAACTGTTTAGGCAAAAATGATGTTATACCTTGTAGTTTAGCAAATTCAGCGGCTTTACTTGCTTTTCCTGAAACACGTTTAAATTGGAACCGCCTTGGTTTTATGCTTTATGGAAATTCACCTTTAGATCAAGATAATGAAGCGTCAAAAAGTTTAATGCCTGTGATGTCACTTAAATCGGCAATCATTTCGATTAGAGAAGTATCTGCAGGACAGTCCGTTGGTTATAATCAATCTTGGACCGCAACAAGAAATACTAAAATAGCCACTGTAGCAATTGGTTACGGTGATGGTTACCCAAGGAGTGCTAAATCTGGAACTCCAACATTAATTAATGGCCAACGAGCACCATTAGCAGGGCGTGTTTCTATGGATATGATCACTATAGATGTGACTGATATTGTAGATGTTAAACTCGGTGATGATGTTATTTTATGGGGAGCAGAGCTTCCCGTTAATGAAATTGCAGAATTTTCTGACACCATAGGCTACGAAGTATTAACGAGATTGTCGAGTAGGACACCTAGTATCCTAATCGATTAGTTATCAATAAAAATTATATTTAATCCGATTGATATAGAGCTATTTTCTAACTGGTTTATGTTTTTTATACAGGGTTTGTTGGTTTTTTCTGCAAACAATCAACTTTTATTAAATTATTTAGAAATATTTAGATTTAGCACTTTACAAGTGCGCCGTCAGTCTTTAATATTCGCAGCAACTCGGTGAGATGGCTGAGTGGTCGAAAGCACCGGTCTTGAAAACCGGCATGGGTTTGTAGCCCATCTAGAGTTCAAATCTCTATCTCACCGCCATATTAAGAAAAAAGCTCAACCAAAAGGTTGAGCTTTTTTCGTTTTAGAATTGAGATAAAAACCATAGGGTTTGTAGCGCTAATCCAATATAGAGTTCAGCCTATAACATACCGCCATATTAAGAGAATAGCCCAACACCAGTTGGGCTTTTTTTATCCAAAATTTAGAGCATGGGTTTGTAGTGCTAATCCAATATAGAGCTCAGCTTATAACATACCGCCATATTAAGAAAAAAGCTCAACCAAATGAGCTTTTTTCGTTTTAAAATTGAGATAAAAACCCATTGGGGGGGGGTATAGCCAACTCATACTAAAGAGTTCCAAAAGATGTATGGAACATTTTTTCACGAACTTTTTCGCCCGTAGGGTAAATTATATGGACGTAATTTATACAATCTCTATGTCCTGGCTTTGTATGCCTCCCCGTCAAAACCACATAGCTTCATCCATGAAGCGAACCGCTATATTTGAATAAAAACCTAAGAAAGGCATCGGTTTATAGCACGGAATCTATCTTAGAGTTCCCAAAAAAGGTGCCGAGTATATTTTAAATAATTGTAAGTTTGTATTTCTACACAATAGTCAACCTGTTATTTATTGCGATAATTGGTTATGCTTAAAATATCAACAAATAGTTATTTATTGATGAACTGAGGGTTTTATGACGATAAATATTAAACTAACAGTCTTATTTATGGTGTTTAGTTTCTCCATGCTTTTATCTGCATGCTCATCTCATCCCGAGCAAGCTACCTTAGTAGATATTGATACAAGCAATTTGTTGTATGATGACGCTTTCCCAACCCACTCAAACTTCTCAATTGAAACAGAAAAGCAAATTTATGCTCTAGATGATGTTATGCAAAAATTTGTTAGTTCTCGCTTATTGCATGAAGAAGACCCATACAAACGAGCACGTTTGTTGTTAAAGAAATTATTTCATCGTTCTCCAGAAGATTTAAGATATCAAAATGGAGCTAATTTAACCGCACAGCAAGCATTTCATCAAAATACAGCTAATTGTTTGTCCTTGACTATTTTGGCCTACACGTTGGCTAAAAAAGCGAATTTAAAGATTGAGTTTCAAGAAGTGCTAATCCCTGAATATTGGGTAAGAGATGGCAATTATAATTTGTTAACCGGGCATGTAAATATCAAGGTTGTTGGAAATTTGAAAACCACGAATACAATAGTATGGGGCAATAAAGAAACCGTTATTGATTTTGATCCTTATAATGTGAAAAAACATTTCCCTAAAAATCTCATATCCAAAAGCAGGGTAACAGCAATGTTTTACAATAATAAAGGAGCACAAGCACTGGTAAGAAGTGAGTATGATTTAGCCTACGCTTATTTTAAAGCATCTATAGAACAAGAGCCTAACTTTAGCCCTGTTTGGGGAAACCTTGGGTTACTTTATAAGACGGTTGGCCTTAAGGGATATGGAGAGCAGGCTTATTTTGCTTCGGTAAATTTTAATTATAAAAATTATAATGCCTGGAATAATTTAGCTATATTAATGTCAGAACAAAATAGACATGAAGAAGCTAAACAGATTTATAGCTTTATTCACAAAGCTCGGATGAAAAACCCGTATTACCATGCGTTATTAGGTGAGGAAGCGTATTATAATGGTGACTACAAAGTAGCCATTGAGCATTACAAAAAAGCCAAATCAATGACCGATAAAGAACATGAGTTTTATTTTGGTTTAGCTAAATCTTTTTATAAATTAGGTAATTATAAAAAGTCAGAATTTTACCTACTAAAAGCTAAACGGTATGCCAATTTCAAAGATATAGAGGACAAATATCAGCACAAACTTAATTTATTATCTCGCTTGTAATGGCAAGAATAAGTAAACGTATAAAGGCTTTAATAGCGGGGGGATTGGTTTATTTCTTCTGTATTCATCTACTTGCTTTTGAAGCTGACAACTCGCAGTTAATAGATCACCTTAAACAGCTATCCTCAAAAGAATTTTCAGGGCGTTATCCAGGCAGTAAAGGTCACGCACTAGCCTCTAGATATATTGCCCAAAATTTATCACCAGCGAATCACAACAGCACTTTTTTTAGTGAACCTTTTCATTATGATTATGGTTTTAGCCGCAAAATAGGGGTAAATCATATTTTTATTAGGCAAGGTAAGCTTTTTAAAAATAAATTTATCATTATTTCTGCGCACTATGATCACCTTGGAAAAAAAATGGGGAAAATTTATTACGGCGCTGACGATAATGCTTCGGGTACGGCAGCACTATTAAGTTTAAAGCCCTGGCTAGAATCTATAGATACTAATTATACGCTAATTCTATTAGCGACTGATGCTGAAGAATATGGTTTTAAAGGCGCGAAAGCTTTTTTGTCAGAGTCCAAAGTTAGACAAAAAGATATTATCTTCAATATAAATTTAGACATGATTTCTTATGGAAAAAAACATAAAGCATTGTATATAGCTGCTTCCAGAAATCAACCTGAGCTTAAGTCATTAGTCGAACAGGTAAATAAAATATCCCCTGTAAAGTTCATATTTAAAAATAAACTGGACAGTAATTCTATTTCGTCATTAAGAGCATCAATCAATTTACATAAAGCGAGTGATCATTACGAATTTCATAAAGTCGGCATACCATATTTATTCGTAACAGGTGATAACCATAAGAATTACCATTCCCCCAAGGATACGTTTAAAAACATTAACCTTGGCTTTTATTCAAATGCCTTTGAAAGTATTAAAAATCTTATCTGGGAAGTAGATCAAAATTTATCTCAAAAAACTGCAATATGAACATCATAATTAATCCATTTACGCTATAATCTGTTTTTATTTTTAAGTAACAGCTAAGTATAATTACTATAAGCTCAATCCATGAGGCCGATAATATGGATAAAAAATTCATTACCGCACAAGAACTTCTTGAAGATTCATTTCGTGTTGCACATAAAGTATATAAAGATGGTTTTAAACCGCAGTTCATTATCGGAATTTGGCGTGGTGGCGCACCGATTGGTATTGCAGTACAAGAGTACTTTGATTACAAGCAAATCGAAACTGATCATATTGCTGTTCGTACTTCGTCATATTACGGTATTAACCAGCAAGCAAAAGAAATAAAAGTACATGGCTTACATTACCTTATTGAAAATGCTAATGCTGGTGACTCATTATTAATTGTTGACGATGTTTTTGATTCAGGCCGAAGTGTTGCGGCCTTGATTGAAAAAATCCAAGAGCAAATGCGGTTAAACACGCCAAAGGATATTCGAGTTGCCTGCCCGTGGTATAAACCACAAAACTCAAAAGTTGATATTGTACCTGATTACTATGTGCATTCTTCTGATGAATGGTTAGTGTTCCCGCATGAATTATCGGGATTGACTAAAGAAGAAATTATTAATGGCAAGCAAGATTTGACCAATATTCATGACATATTATTTGAAGAATAATAAATTGTTATGATTTATATGAATAGGGCACTTAGGTGCTCTTTTTTGTTTTCAGAGAAGATGGAATGTAAACTGCCACGGATGGTGATAAATTAGTAAAACTTCAGGGATGAATGATAACAATTTACCATGAAAACGTTAAAATTTAAGCGTTTTATGACGGAAGGAGTTTAGTATTAATTCGTATGGTACAAAATTATATTTGAGTAAGGGAAATAAAAAAGGTCTCACAAGAGACCTTTATATCATCAAACTAATTACTTATAACTAGAATGTGTATGTAGCGCCAACTAATGCTGTTGTGCCTGAATCTTCCATTCCAGTTCCACGGTTAGTTGGAGCATCAGAGATAGCATCACCGTATGAAGTTGCTAAAACAGCACCGATTAATGTCCATTGTGGAGCAATATTATATGTGCCAATAAGACCTACTGAAACGTTTGTAGTGCTTTCACCGCCAGAGAATAATGGGTCACCAGAATTCGCATTTGCACCATAGTAGAAGTAGTTAACTGAATCTTCTGATAATGATTCTGCTTTTACCATACCCGTTAATGTTCCTTTAGCTGACGCTAAGAAGGTATAACTAGCAGTGATATGCATTTCACCACCACTGTCTTCTTCAGACGAAGCGAGTAAAGATGCATCTAATTTAAACATACCTGATTTCCACTGGGCGCGAACACCAGCTAAACCTGTATCGTCTACTTCATGCTCTATCCAAGGACCGTCACCACGATCATAACCTTTGCGAGATTGCGCAACCAAACCAACACGGAAACCTGTATCTTGAGGTTTCCAAGCCCACCAACCTAATTTGTTGTATTCGAAGTAAAACGTATCGTTGTAACTTACATTAATTAATGGCACTCCAGTTGATTCGGTATCATCAACACCAGCAAAAGTAGGCGCATTAACAACACCTAAACCTACAGACGCTTTCCAGCCAGATTTAGCTTCAGTTGGAGTATCTGGTACATCACTAACACTACCTGCAACACCAGACCCACCAGCCATAGCTGAAGTTGACGCTAAAAGTAGCGACGTAACTAATAATTTTTTCATTTTATTATCCTTAAATACAAATACAAACCTTGTGGAAGGCTAATTATTTTTTTAAAGGGAATTTACTTAATTCCTCTAGTTATTAAGTATTAGTTTAAAACGCAAACTATGCAAGAAAAAACATCTAAAGGTTACAATTTTCTAAGAAAAATCATAAAGTTGTAATTAGCTGATTACAAACAAGGTTAAAAAACAACCTAACCAAGAGGTTTTTATTTAAATATATTCATATAAAGCTTGCCTAAATTAAATTTATTACTAACAATCATATACATAAAACCTTTAATGCTAGGCGTTGTTAACTTTGAATCAAAAGCAATTTGCTTGTTATGAGTGTGATACATTAATAACAATCACTTCTATTAATGAAGGTGAGGTTGCTAGTTGCCCTAGGTGTCATCATCATATTGTAGATAAAAAATATGATTCAATAAATCGTACCCTGGCAATTAGTGGCACAGGTCTTTTGTTGTTTATCCCAGCGACATTTTTCCCACTTATGTCAATGCAGTTACTTTCTGTAGAAAGCTCTGCAAGTTTAATGTCTGGAATATCTGCATTATGGCAAACAGAACTTTATCTAGTAGCAACCTTAATCTTCTTATTTTGTGTGTTGGCACCTTTGGTAAAATTAAGTGCAGCGTTTTTTGTTACTTTAGGGTATAAACACAAGCGCCATCAACATCCTTTCTATAAACAATTAATGTTGTTTTATCATCACGTTGATAGCTGGGAAATGCTAGAGGTATTCTTGATAGGAATATTAGTATCTATTATAAAACTTAAAGATATGGCCGATTTATCCTTTAATTTAGGACTGTTATGTTTTAGTGCATTTATGCTTTGCGTATTATCATTAAAGGTAACTTTGGATAAACAGATGATCTGGGATGATCTTGACTATGAGCACTGATTTAAAATCCAGCAATCAAGAAAGTAACACAGCTAAAGCCCAAGGTTTGGCCCAATGCCATGTGTGTAACCTTTTGATTGATATTGATGAATCAATAGATAATTACTGCCCAAGGTGTGATAGTAAAATTCATATGCGTATATATGATTCTTTACAACGTTGTTGGGCGTTAACTATTTGCTCTTTAATTGCATTCATTCCTGCCAACGCATATCCCATTATGACCATTCTTTACTTTGGCAAAGGCCAACCAGATACCATACTCTCTGGTATTGTATTATTACTTAAGTTTGGTATGTACCCGATTGCAGCTATTGTGTTTATTGCCAGTTTTGTTGTGCCATTAGCTAAAATCATCGGATTGTTTGTTTTGCTACTATCATTAAGAAACAAATCCAAACTTACCAAACAACAGCGTACTAAAATGTATCGCTATATAGAATTATTTGGCCGCTGGTCAATGTTAGATGTATTTGTAGTGGCTTTATTAGTCGCCTTGGTTGAAATAGGTGCCGTTGTTGAGGTTGTTGCCGGGCCGGGGGCAACGGCTTTTGGAATTATGGTAATTTTAACTATTTTTGCTGCCAATAGCTTCGATCCACGTCTATTATGGGATGAAGAAGACAATGAAATGGCATTAACTAAAGAGAAGAAAAATAAAAGATGAGTGAAGAACAAGCTGTTATTTCAAATAAATCACCAATATCGTCGATCTGGTTATTGCCTGTTTTGGCAGCGTTAATTGGTTTATGGTTGTTATTCAAATCTTTCAGTGATGCTGGAATTGATATAGTAATAAAAACAGATAGTGCTGAAGGCATTGTTATTGGAAAAACCGAGCTTCGCTACAAAGGTTTTCCAGTTGGGCTAGTGACAGATTTAGATTTAGAAAACCTAAATACAGTATTAGTTTCTGTTGAAGTTAATAATAGTGTTAAACAGTATCTTTCAGAAAACTCTCTATTTTGGTTAGTTAAACCAGAAATTAGCTTATCTGGTGTATCAGGCCTTGATACAGTAATTACCGGGAATTATTTCGAAATATTACCTGAAGAAGGCACTAAATTAGTAAAAGAGTTTGTCGCATTAAAACAACCGCCACCTAAGTCTGAAGACTCCCCAGGATTACATGTAACTCTACATTCTAAAGAGCTCGGTTCAATTGCTCACGGTAGCAGTATTTATTACAAGCAAATAAAGGTAGGGGAAGTATATGGTTATGATATTTCCGAAGATAAAAGCCATATTAAAATTAATCTGTTAATTGATGAAGAGCATAAAGATTTAATAAAACTTAATACACGTTTTTGGAATGCAAGTGGCATTGAAATGAAAGGAGACTTGTCTGGTTTTAAATTAAGAACTCAATCTTTAGCTTCAGTGATAGGTGGTGGTATCGCATTTTATACCCCAGAAATCGGAGATATTAAAACCAAAGTTGAAAACTTTACCGAATACCCTTTATATGAAGGCTTTGATGAAGCTAAAGCAGGTATTGTGGTTAAAATGAATTTTCCCCGCAATAGTGGCATAAAAGCAGGGATCACTAAGGTTATCTTCGAAGGTGTAGAAGTGGCAACCATAGAAGACTTTGTTTATAACCAAGCTAAAGGTGGCGTTACAGCATCAGTGTTATTTGATCCAAGGCTAGAGCCATACTTACTAAGTGAGATGGAGTTTTGGTTGGTAAAACCAAGTATCAGCTTAGCAGGGATTTCTAATGTTGATCGATTGCTTAGTGGCACCTATGTTTCTTTTCGCATAGGAGGGGGGGAGCCAACAAGAGAATTTGATGTGCTACCTTCTGTACCGGCATTAAAGTATTCTGAAGAGGGATTACACCTTAATATTGAAGCAAACAGTGTCGACTCCTTAGCCTTTGGCTCTCCTGTATTTTATAAAAACTTAAAGGTAGGTAGTGTTCAAAATCATAAATTATCAGAAGACCAGCGATTTTTTAATGTACATATACATATTGAAAAAGAATACGTACATTTAATTAATTCCACTTCAGTATTTTATGAACAAGGGGGACTAGAGGTTTCAGGCTCATTAAAAGGCTTTACTGTCAAAACCTCACCGCTACAATCAATGCTAGTTGGCGGAGTGTCTTTTCACACCATAGATTTTGATGATGCACAAACGGTAACAAATGGTACAACGTTTGAATTAAACAGAAATTTTGAAGATGCTTTAAATACTGAACAAGTTACGATCACTGCAGCAATTAAATATGAACTTACCGCGGGAATTACCAAATTAATGTTTGCTGATAAACATATAGGCACTATAAAAGATATAACGCCTAGTTCAGATCTTAAATCTTCTATTATTTCTATTGGCTATCATCGTGATTATAAAAATTTATTTAAGGAAGATTCGAAAGTTTGGATTGTCGAGCCTAAACTTTCCACTGGTAATTTAGCCGGATTCAATGCACTACTAACCGGAACTTTCATACAGGTTAAGCCTGGTTTTAGTACAAAATATAAAAATCATTTTAAATTGCTGGCTAAAGCACCTCCATCGTCTGCAGATGATAGCGGTTTACAAGTACGCTTTAAATTAAAAGATGCCGATTCAATTGAAAAAGGCACGCCAATTTCATATATGAAAATGGTTATAGGTATAGTAGATACTGTTTATTTTAGTGACGATGGCATGCACGTAGAAGTAGCTGCTACCATAGAGGACAATTTTAGACATTTAGTTAGCAACACATCCCAATTTTATCAAAGTAGTGGCATAAGAGCTCATGCAGATATGACAGGTATGACAATACAAACGGAAAGTTTGCAGAGCATTATCAGAGGAGGGATTGCTTTAGATAATGAGCGTGCAAATTTAGATGATTTAGCCGAAGAAATGACAGAATTCGTATTGCATCCTAACTTCGATACAATGAATCAATCAGGTACAGAAGTGACGTTAACCTTTAATGAAGTTGTAGACATAAAGGTTAATGCGACTGTTCAATATGCAGGGCATATTGTCGGTCATGTAATGTCAGTGAAACTCAATGAAGCATTAACGAAAACTAAGTTATTATTAACATTAAGTAAAGACCACTCTAAATTAAGTTCCACAGGCTCTAAGTTTTGGTTAGTTAAACCTGAAGTTAGTATGGCAAGAGTAGCTAATGCGAAAGCATATTTTACCGGAAATTACATTGGTGTTTTAGCGGGTAATGGTGAACAGATAACAGAATTTACTGGCTTATTAAATGAACCGGCAACAACAGCAAAACCTAATGGAATTAATATCGTTTTAACCAGCAATGTTAAAGGTTCAATCAATATCGACAATCCAGTTTATTATCGACAAGTAAAAGTAGGACGAGTTCTAGGTGTGAACCTTAATGAAAATTCTGATGGTGTTTATATTTATATCAATATAGATGATCAATATACGCAGTTGGTGAATAACAAAACTGAGTTTTACAATGCCAGTGGTATAAAAATTGATGCGGGTTTATTTTCTGGTGTCAAAGTGGACACTACATCTATTGAAGCAATTTTAGCTGGTGGTATCGCATTCGCTACGCCGGAAGATCCAGAAGCAACAGCAATTGAAAATGGACACACATTCAATTTAAATTCTGAAGCTGAAGAAAGTTGGCATGACTGGAAACCAGTGTTAACGAAATAAAAAATGATGATTAAGTAAGGCTGCTAATTAAGTAGCCTTAATTTTATCAACGGATTTAAAATAGCTGTTTATTGGCTATAGAGTTAAACAAGGGCGTATTCCTTACACTGAAATGTCCGTTAATGTTAATTAGTGGACATTTACTTTCAAAGTATTTAACATAGGCTGTAATGCTGTTACTTAATAAAAATTAAGATTTGGCATTTATAACCATTAGCATTCAATAATAATAACTTTGGTACTTTTCTATGTCAGATGTTTTCAACGCTGAGCCATTATTCGATTCTCATCGCTATTTTCAACTTATCCATAAAAATACATTGTTCTGTGATGACAATCCTAATGTTAAAATTTTTGTCGAGCAAGCTTCTCAAACTGTTCCAGATGCATTAGAAGATTACCGTTACACTAAAGAGTTTCTTCAATCTAAAGGTCGACGAAATGAAGCTACCTATAATTTATTTCGCGGTGAAACTGAAAAGTTTTTATTGTGGTCATGGCTTATTGCAAAAAAATCTGTGGTGCAATTAAAACGTCGAGATCTAGAAACCTACATCGATTTTATTAATAAGCCACCACATTATTGGATCTCAGATAATGTGTATCGTCGCTTTGATAATCGCAACGGAATTCGTGATATCAACCCTGACTGGCGCCCGTTTGCCATCAAAATTCCTAAGGCGCAACGTTTAGCCAATGTGGACCATAAGCAAAAAAAACTAAACTACAAATGCTCTCAAGATACACTAAAAGCAACATTTTCAGTGCTTAATGTTTATTACGACTACTTGGTTACTGAAGATTACGCCTTTGGTAATGCTATTGCCTCAGTTAAAAAAGATTGCCCGTTTTTGATCAAAGACAGCTCATTTACCGAAGTTAAGCGTTTATCAAGCCTACAATGGGATTATATCCTTGAAAGCGCCACAAAAATGGCCGATGAAAATGAAGATCATGAACGCACCCTTTTTATCATAGCAAGCCTCAAAACCTTATATCTACGTATATCAGAGCTTTCAGAACGCAATAATTGGGCACCTGTTATGGGCCATTTTTGGCAAGATAAAGACAAGAATCACTGGTTCAAAGTATTTGGTAAAGGCTCTAAACAACGAGATGTATCGGTGCCTGACTCCTATCTTTTATATCTGGAACGTTACCGGGAATGTCGCGGCTTATCAGGCTATCCATTATCTAGTGAAACAGATCCGTTGATCCATAAACTTAAAGGCTCTGGCGGTATGACATCGCGTCAATTACGCAGAATTGTTCAACAAGCATTCGACTTTGCCTTTGAACAAATGGTTAAAGAAGGTTTTGCTAATGAAGCACAAACCTTAAAAGAAGCAACAACCCATTGGCTTAGACACACTGGTGCGTCGATGGATATAGACTCCAGACCTTTAAAACATATGGCTGATGAACTTGGCCATGCAAGTATGGGCACAACCGATAGAGTTTATGTACAGTCAGATCACCTAGAGCGTGCTAAATCAGGTAAGAAACGGCTAATAGAAAGTAGATAATGAGACCCTGAAATAAATTCAGGGAATGGTGTTAAGGGTTAATTTCAGATCAACCAAGCCACTAGCGGCTATTCAGCCGCTTTAAAGGTATGTGAATTTGGTAGGGTTAATGCTAATGCGGGGTCCAGTCTGACATTATGCCAATTTACCCGCCAATCAAGGTGCGGACCAGTTGAGCGCCCTGTCGAACCAATTTCAGCAATTGCCTGACCTTGTAGAACTTTATCACCAACTTCAACTCTGCTTGCGCTTAAATGCAAAAATGTTGATGTAATACCGTGACCATGATCAATAATCAATGTGCCACCAGAATAAAACATATTAGGCGACCAAAGTGTGATAATACCTGCAGCCGGAGATTTTACCGCAGTACCTTTGGGGCCAGCATAATCTAAGCCATAATGCGGATTTTTAGGAACACCATTATAAATACGCTGGCTACCATAAACGCCAGTGATCCTGCCTGTAGATGGCGCTTTAAAACCATGGGCAAAATCAATATTATCTGAAGAAATTGCCCTTGCGGCTCTAATTTGTATACTGTCTTTAGTAATTTGCTTAAGCGCCTCAGCGCTTGGCTGCATAATTTTTTTATCAATGCCTTCAATACTTTGTACATTATACTCGCGTTTAGAAGGTGTTAAATATTGGACCAACTCTTTACCTTCGGAATTTATAATTTTAAGCTCATGGGTTTGTTCATCATCTCTAGAAAAACCTAAGGTAAATAAGCCATGGCGAGATACTTTTAATGGATCTTTATCGAAATAAACTTCACTGCTAGGACTCGTTGAACCTACAACCAATCCACCTTGAGTGATGTCACCATCTAGCTCAAGTAAAACCTTAGCTTTTGCAGATTGACTCAAACACACTAATAATAAGCCCGATACTAGTTTACTAACTGGAAACTTCTTATGCACTTGCTATTGCTCCTTTACCTACACCTTCAAATGCTACAACTCTATAGTTATTAGCATCGTTTGCAGCTTTTAATTGTCTGGCAATATAATCTGCTAATAGTTCAACTGTAGAATCACAATCAACTATTTCTAGTGTGCCTGCTCTAACCGCAATGTCAAACCTTCCTTGCGGTGCATAGTAAGAAAAGTATTGGTGATCGGGTTTTAATTTACCCTTAGCTTGTTCTGACAGTTCTACTTGGCTTAGCTCAATTTGATCTGACACTGTTGCTAAGTAAATATCTTGCCAGCGATTGCACCACATTTGCTCAAGATCCGTTGATCGGACATCATTTTCATAAATATGAATGGTAGAGCGATGCCCATGTGCAATTCGTTGACAATTTCCATCATGTTTTTTCAAGCCGTGGGTATAATGGTAGTATTCACCATTTATATTTTCAGCGCGCAACGTTAATTCGATTCCCTGAACATTTTCTGGAAGTTGTTGTTTTATAACACTTTCCAGGTAACGCGTTACGCTAAGTTCGTTTATATAGTCAGTTTCAATTTGAGCAAATGCAGCACTTGGTGATTGTAAAAATATACCATTATCTTTTACGTCGAAATCAACATATAAATGATCACTACGGTTAGATTTTGAAATTGAAATATCAGAGTTTTGTGTTGGCAACACTAATTTGTGATCAACGCTGTCATCAATAATAGCTTTGATTTGTTTTTTAACAATGCCAAAATCTAATACCATGCTTTCAGCATTTAAGTCGCCAGATAATAGCACGTCAACTATCCAACTTTCACCGACAACTCCCCTTTCACTACATAAATAAGAGAAATCAATTACGGTTAAATCATTAACAAACAGCTGCATGTTCTTCATCAACCTTGCCCTACTTTACTTGCCATAAAATTTGTTCATTAGCACGAATAGGTACAACAACATCGTTACCAAACGGCATAGTTGCTGGAACGTCCCAGCTTTCTTTAACTAATGTAATTGAATCAGTATGACGTGGTAACTTATAAAAGTCAGGGCCGTTGAAACTGGCAAAACCTTCAAGTTTATCCAGTGCATTTTCTTGCTCAAACACTTCAGCATATAATTCTATTGCAGCATGGGCTGTGTACGCTCCTGCACACCCACAAGCGTTTTCTTTATTCGCTTTGGTATGTGGTGCTGAGTCTGTACCTAAAAAGAACTTAGTACTACCACTGGTTGCTGCTTCTACTAACGCTTGTTGATGAGTATTGCGTTTAAGTACTGGTAAACAGAAGTAATGTGGGCGTATACCACCAACTAACATATGATTGCGGTTAAATAATAAATGATGTGCTGTTATTGTGGCAGCTACGTTTTCACTAGCGTTATTAACAAAATCTACAGCATTTTTTGTGGTGATGTGTTCAAGTACAATACGTAAATTTGGAAAGTCTTTCACTACGGGTGTTAAAATCCTGTCTATGTAAGCTTTCTCACGATCGAAAATATCTATGTCGTTATCGGTTACTTCCCCATGTAGCAATAACGGCATATCTTCCGCTTGCATCGCTTCCAGCACTGGGTAAATATTTTTAATGTCAGTCACACCCGATGCAGAATTGGTTGTAGCGCCGGCAGGATATAATTTAGCCGCGTAAACAATACCACTTTCTTTGCAATCTTTAATGTCTTGTGCCGTTGTATTATCTGTAAGATATAACACCATTAAAGGTTGAAAGTGCTCAGTTTCGTTAACCGCTTGAATTCTATCAAAGTACTCTTGTGCCTGCTCAGCATTCATTACCGGTGGAACCAGGTTTGGCATGATGATTGCGCGGCCAAAATAACGGCCTGTGTCTCTCACTGTATCTTTTAGTACTTCGCCATCGCGTAAATGTACATGCCAGTCGTCTGGACGAGTAATTGTTAATGTAGTCATAGTTTCCAACTTATTCAGCTTAATTTATAGTAAGCAAATTTATATATTTGTGTTGCGTTGATTTTATCTTGCCCTAATTTTTAAGACAATCAAATCAACACTTTATTGCATTTTAGTTAAATATATTAACTAAAATTTATTTACTGTTTCTGCTTGATTCAGGCTTTCTTCCTGCTTTAGCTTTTCGTCTTCAGCAGCGGCAAGTAGTTTCATTAACTGATCTTTTAAGTTTGGCGGTACTTTATGAATAGTTAAAGAGCCTTTTAACGGGTTGTAGGTAACATCAGTACCAAAGTGCGAGCGTTCAAAACTCACGCTGATGCCAGCACCAAAGCCGGAATATTTTGTTACTTTGTTAATTACGGCTTGATCATGCGGAAAGCTATGTTCAATTTCATATTCATTTTCTTTACAGAAGTTAAAAAACTCATCGCCATTATCTTCATGCGGAATAGCTTGCGATAACTCTTGTAAGTCAACTTCTTTGCCTGTTTGTTGTTGTTCTTTACAATAAGAAAGCAATTCTTTTCTGGTATTTTGTTTTTCTTCAGGGTTTAGTTGATTTACATTTACAAAATCTTCAACCGCTTGTACTAATACGTGCGATTGTTGCTTAGGATCAACGCCTTCTTCACAACCCAAAAAGTCTAAAAAGAAATCTGATACTTTTCGGCCGGCACGCCCTTTTATAAAAGAGATATAACGTAATTTCTCAGGTGAATCAGCATAATCAAATAAATCGATTCTGGCTGCTAGTTGCATTTTAGAGCTATCAATATGTTGATCAGCAGCTATATTTAACTCACCATCAACGTAGTAATGTTCAGTAACAGGCAATAAACAGACAAATAAGTAACGGCCACCGAGCATTTCATAGTGGCAAGTTACTAAATAACCAGTTTCAGCAAGATCATATTTTTCAAGTTCTTGTTTTAATCTGATACTGGCCTGATTTGAAAACGGGATAAATTGTTCTTGATCGTCTAAATAATCTTGCATCAACTTTTTAAATGGTTGTGATACATCTTCACTTGCTTCATCTTTAAATGAACCGTAGGCTTTACTCCCCTTACTGTTATAAGTATTGTGAAGAGATTCAATGAAATTTGTAATTTTTTCATTGATTTCAATCAGCCCTTTACTTGATGTTATTTTAACTTCGGTACTATTTTCTGCTTTAGTTAGATAATGCAGATCGATATTGGTTATAATTAAACTCATAATAATTGGTCAGTTTTAACTTGTGTTAGGTTTTGATAAACTAAATGCTATTAAACTAAAAACCCTTAAAAAGGATGTAATTTAAAAAATAATGCCTATTGTATCTAAATATTCTAATGAACGTGTAGAAAAGATTGTTCAAAATTTAATTGATGTACTTGTAAAGGAAGAAGCTTCTACAGATCTTGCCTTGATGTGTCTTGGTAACACTCTATCAACAATTATAAATAATCAAGTTCCAGAAAAACAAAGAGACGCTATTGCTAAAAACTTTGCCAATGCATTAGCTCAATCAACAAAAACAATAAAATAACAAAATTTCGCGAATATTTATATGGTTACTACAGAAAATAGTTCATACAGTAAAAGGTTATTGCATCTTATTAGTTGGGGACATTGGTTTACCTTCTTTAATGTCGGTGCCGCAATTTTAATTGCTGTTATATTTCTTCATGCTGAAGGCATACCCGAAACATTAATTGGCAAAGCCTATATGCTAACCAATTGGTTTAGTCATATGGCTTTTTTAACTTTTATCTGTTTTGTTTTAACTGTATTTCCGCTTACTTTATTGTTCCCTAAAACAAGGTTTATTCGCGGCGCCGCATCGTTTGTCTTTAGTTTCGCCCTATGTTTATTGGTCATTGACGGTTTTACCTATGCTGAACTTGGTTATCATATAAATACCGACTCAAGCTCGCAGATATTTGCATTGTTAAAGGAAAAGTTTCAATTTGGAACGCTTTCTTTGACCACCTTAAATTGGATAATATTTATTGCCATTTTATTATTTCAATTAGTGATGAGTAATTATTGTTGGAAGCACCTTAAAGAATTACAGCAACTCAAAGCACCTAAATATTTGGTTGGTGTATTTGTTTCTTCTTTCTTTATTTCTCATATAATCCACGTGTGGGCCGATGCAGACCTTGAATACAGTGTATTAAGGCAAGACACTGTATTACCGTTCTCTTATCCTTCTACGGCAAAAACCCTGCTCACAAAATATGGTCTATTTGATCGTACAGATTATGTTCAACGCAAAAATAATCCTTTCTCATTTACCAATAAAACGCCTGATTACCCGGAACTTACAGAGGTATGCAAAAACATAAATACTCCACAACGTTCTACATTTTTAGTGTTAAATGATAAAGTTTTAACTGAAAAGCAACTCAACCAATTTAATCAAAGCTCAAGTGTAAAAGGTAGTAACTTACTAAATTACATCGACAATGCGAGTAGTCATGATGCTTGGTTTAACCTGCTCTATGGTCTTCCTACTATTTATCAAGAAGATATGAAAGCTCAGCAAGCTGAACCTATGTTGTTCCAGCAAATTAATGCTGCACAGTTAACTACGTCAATTAATGTTTTTGCCAGCAAAGACGGTAACTCAGATTTACCATTGTGGCTTTCGAATTTATTTACCAATCAAAGCCAATACGAAGATATATCGAGCTTTCTGTTTGCTGATAAATTAAATGGTTTAAAACCTGGCTTGCATGTTTTCTATTTTTCAGGTCAAACCGATTATCAATATGAACTGTTTGTAAATGCGTTATTACTAGCGCAGCAACAAAAAGATTTAAAAGATATCATCTGGCTAAGTTCTTTAGGTAACGATTTAGATAAAACTACATTAACACCAAAACCTGCTCTATTTATCTTCGCTGAAAAGCAAAGTCGAGCAATTAATGAATTAACGAGTGTTATGGATGTACAAAGTACTTTAATGCGAAATTGGTTTAATTGCCGTTTAGATTACAAGCGCTACAGTAACGGCCATAACATTTATCGAGTAAATGATGACCGATTATTTGCTAATACAGCTGAAAACGGTTTATTAGTGATTAAGAAAGATAAAAATTTATTTATCGATCAACAAGGAAATTTCGAAACTTATTCGACTCAACTCGATACATTAATTAGTGAAGATTCTGATTTTCCAATGCTTATCGATGGCGTAAAACTAATTAATTCATTTAGTTTACAAAACAAATCAATAGATCAGAACAAGAATTAAACAATCAAACACTTAAGTTCAATTTTAGCTATGCAACCGCTAAAAACTTAATTACTATTGAAGTGTCATTTATATGGTTCTTTATAGATGGTGTATTAATTGAAAATAGTCGGGGTGTAGCGCAGCCTGGTAGCGCGTGCGTCTGGGGGACGTGAGGTCACAAGTTCGAATCTTGTCATCCCGACCAATTTCAAAATATTTAATAATAAGTACACAAGTTACTAATTCCTAATATCCCGACCAATTTCAAAATATTTAATAATAAGTACACAAGTTACTAATTCCTAACATCCCGACCAATTTCAAAATATTTAATAATAAGTACACAAGTTACTAATTCCTGATATCCCGACCAATTTCAAAATATTTAATAATAAGTACACAAGTTACTAATTCCTGATATCTCGACCAATTTCAAAATATTTAATAATAAGTACACAAGTTACTAATTCCTAATATCCCGACCAATTTCAAACTTAAAAATATTTTATTTAAAAGATGTCTTTTCAAAAGGGTCTCACCACGTTCTTAGTTTTTAAAACGTTATGAATAGATTTCCCAAATTCACCTCAATTAACCGTTAACCCTTCTTATTTTATTTACCTGCTATACTTATTTTAAGCATTCATTAAATATGTTTCGCTCAGTTGTGCACTCTCCCCAAACCGCACTTGTTTAATGAATATTTTTCAACACTGAACAACGCGGAGAACCTTATGGTACGCCATTATTATTTAAGCAATGATTTGGATGAATTAGAAGACGTTGAAAACGAGCTTCTAAAAGAGGGATTTACCACACCGCAAATGCACGTATTAAGTGAAAATGATGCGGAAGTACAAAAACACCATCTACATGAAGTAGAGTCGGTATTAAAAAAAGATGTGGTCCATTCGACTGAAGTTGGCGCTTTAGTTGGCTTAGCTGGGGCTGCATTAGTTTTAATTACGGCATATTTACTCGAGTGGACAAATGGCGCAGCTGGATGGATGCCTTTCATATTCTTAGCTGTAGTTGTATTAGGCTTTTGTACTTGGGAAGGTGGATTTATAGGTATTCAACGTCCTAATGTTGAGTTTGTCCGTTTCCAAAAAATGTTGGCTGAAGGTAATCATATATTTTTTGTTGATGCTGAACCTGAGCAAGAACCGCTGCTAAAAAGATTGATGAAACATCATCCAAATTTAGTGGTTGAAGGACTTGGGGAAGCCACACCATCATGGGTGGTTAGAGGCCAAGACAAGTATCATGACTTTATGAAAACCATGCCATAACATACTATGTTCATATAAATGCCGTGTATTATTAATGTTATACGGCATTTTTTATTTTTAACTTATCGAAATTAAGCTTTCTGCTTAATGATCCTTCTTCTAAAAGTTAAATTCTGTAATAACAGAAATTTCAAATACTTGTGGTCAAATACCAAAAATAGACTATGTTTAATAAAGATAAAATTATTTGGTCTTTTCGTAGTTTGTAGTGGAAACCCTAAATAAATAATTAGAACTGGTAATGCCATAGAAGCATAAATAACAGTAATAATAATTTAAAAGGATTCATATGGTATGGCAATTGCGATTGTTATTCTTATACTCATACTAGCGACAGTAATTTTTCACTTCTTAAGCCCTTGGTGGTTTACTCCCCTCGCCTCTAACTGGAGCTCTATTGATGGCACCATAGATATAACTCTGTGGGTCACAGGTATTGTTTTTGTTTTAGTTAATTTATTTCTTGCTTACGCTGTTTATAAATTCCGTCACAAAAAAGATCAAAAAGCAGATTATGAGCCTGAAAATAAAAAACTAGAGACCTGGTTAACAATCATAACCACTATCGGCGTTGCCGCAATGCTTGCACCCGGTCTAGTTGTTTGGTCTGAATTTGTTCATGTACCAGAAGATGCAAAGGAATTTGAAGTTGTTGGTCAACAATGGAGTTGGAATTACAGATTTCCAGGTGAAGATGGCTTACTAGGTAAAATTGATAATACCGTTATTTCTGCTCAGAACCCTTTTGGTATTAGACCTGATGATCCTAATGGACAAGATGATGTGCTAATAAACTCTAACGAAGTTCATCTGCCAATAAACCAACCAGTCAAAGTTTTGCAACGTTCGAAAGACGTATTGCATAATTTTGCTATCCCGCAATTTCGGGTAAAAATGGATTTGGTACCGGGAATAACAAGTTATTTTTGGTTTACTCCAACAAAACTAGGAACTTATGATGTTCTTTGCCAAGAGTTATGTGGCATAGCTCATTACTTAATGCGCGGAAAAGTGGTTGTTCAAACTGAAGCTGACTTTAATATCTGGTTAAGCAAATTCCCAACCTTTGCTGAATCCTTACAACGGCCCAAAGGTGACGTAGTCGCTGGTAAAAAGCACTATCAAGCGTGCGTTGCTTGTCATGGCGTCGAAGGTTTAGGTAATGAAGCAATGAATGCTCCAAAACTCGCGGGTCTTTCTTCTTGGTACAGTAAGCGACAATTACAATATTTTAAGCACAATGTAAGAGGATCATCCTCAGAAGACACATTTGGTGCTCAGATGGCGGCCATGTCGGCAACTTTACCTGATGATAAAGCCATTAATGATGTTTCAGCATATATACAATCCTTACCTAACAATAAAATGAAACAGCGTACAGAAGCTGATAGTAGCAAAGGTAAAATTTTATACCGTAATTGCAGTTTTTGTCATGGCAATAATGGCGAAGGAAATTACGCATTGAATGCACCAAGGCTTGCCGGTCAACACGACTGGTATTTAAAACGTCAGTTGCTTAATTTTAAAAATGATATTCGTGGCAAACATGAAGGTGATCTTTACGGCAAACAAATGGTGCTTATGTCGCGTCTATTACAAAACGATGATGCAATTGAGCAGGTTTTAGCTTATATCAATCAACTGCAGCCAATAAATAACGAACAAAACAAAGCCGTTTTGCAAGAATAACAAGTAACCACATTTAAAGGTTTTTTATGACACATATTGCGATTGCTGATCAAATAGAAGAAGACCATGAACCAAGTGGCTTTATTCGTAAGTACATTTGGAGCCAAGATCATAAAGTTATTGCCATACAATATGCCGTTACTGCCATATTTGTAGGCTTAATCGCACTCGTACTTTCAGGAATGATGCGCCTGCAATTAGGCTTTCCAGATAGTTTTTCTTTTATTGATCCAAGTTCATACCTACAGTTTGTCACTATGCATGGGATGATCATGGTGATTTATCTATTAACTGCATTACTGCTAGGCGGCTTCGGTAACTATTTGATCCCGTTAATGGTTGGTGCTCGCGACATGGTATTTCCCTATTTGAACATGCTCAGTTACTGGACCTATTTATTAGCGGTGATCATTCTTATTTGCAGCTTCTTTGTTACAGGCGGTCCTACAGGGGCTGGCTGGACTTTATATCCACCGCAAGCAATATTACAAGGAACCCCTGGGGCTGATAAAGGCATCATTTTGATGTTGGCATCTTTAGGTGTTTTTATCATCGCGTTTACGATGGGTGGTTTGAATTATGTTACTACGGTATTACAAGCAAGAACAAAAGGTATGACCTTAATGCGGATGCCCTTGACTATTTGGGGGATATTTATTGCCACTATTTTAGGCTTACTTGCGTTTCCGGCATTACTCGTTAGCGCCATTATGATGTTGTTTGATAAATTACTTGGCACCAGTTTCTTTATGCCCGCGATAATTTCGCTAGGAGAGTCATTGCAATACACCAATGGTAGTCCTATTTTATTCCAGCATTTATTCTGGTTCTTTGGGCATCCTGAGGTTTACATCGTTGCCCTACCAGCATTTGGAATGGTTTCAGACGTAATCGCTGTTCATGCTCGTAAAAACATATTTGGTTATCGAATGATGGTTTGGGCTATTGTCGCAATAGGCGGTTTAAGTTTCGTTGTATGGGCTCATCATATGTATGTGAGTGGAATGAACCCTTATTTTGGCTTCTTTTTTGCGACCACTACACTGATTATTGCCGTACCTACGGCACTTAAAGTTTATAATTGGGTTCTAACGCTCTGGAAAGGAAACATCCACCTAACGGTACCTATGCTATTCGCAATAGGCTTTATATTTACCTTCACCCACGGTGGTTTAACAGGGCTTTGGTTAGGAAACGTTGTAGTTGATTTACCTCTGTCTGATACCTATTTTGTTGTTGCTCACTTTCACATGGTTATGGGCGTATCGCCAGTAATGGTGTTATTTGCGGCCATTTATCATTGGTATCCAAAAATTACTGGTCGCTATTTTCATAATGGTCTAGGAAAGATCCATTTTTGGCTCACATTTTTAGGTACTTACGCAATATATTTACCGATGCACTATCTAGGATTTTTAGGGGTGCCGCGCCGCTATTTTGCTATGGGTGAAACTAACTTCATACCTGATTCTGCAGCATCGTTAAATGCCAGTATTACCGTGTCAGCAATAATCGTTGGCGTGGTGCAATTAATATTCTTATATAATGTAATTTACAGTTTAAAATATGGCAAAAAATCACCACCTAACCCATGGGGAGCAACAAGTTTAGAATGGCAAACCCCTGATAATCCACCAAAACATGGTAATTGGGGAGAAAAATTACCGGTTGTACATAGGTGGGCTTATGATTTTAGTGTGCCTGGTGCTGCGGTCGATTTCTTACCGCAAAACCTCCCCGATAATGAAGTAAAAATGCTCGACAACTCTACCTATGTAGGCCAAAACCCTGAACAGCATGGAGAAAGTTAATGGGATTATTTAATACTCTAGCTGAAAAACCTTGGCAGGAAAGCTCGTCAGGTGTTGGTTTTGCCCACCTTGAAGAAAACTATACTCCCGGTAAAACTGCACTGAAATTCTTTCTTGCCGTTGTGTCTGTAGTATTTATCCTTTTTATCATTACCTTCTTGTCACGCACTCAATTTTCAGATTTTCAAGCGTTGGCTGGTGAGCCTTGGTTACCATTAGAAAATAGTGATCAACTAATGATAAATACGGGGGTTATTTTATTCGCCAGTATTTTTTTACAACTTTCAGTGCTACTTAAAAACAAGGTTTCTGCCAATACCAGGTTTAGCTTAATTTGTCTTGCTATGGTTGTCAGTTTGCTATTTATCTTTGGTCAGTGGCAAGTATGGCAACTACTAAACAACAATGGCTACTACGTTAACTCTAATCCTGCCAACAGCTTTTTTTATTTACTAACAGGTTTACATGCTCTACATCTAATAGGCGGGCTGATAGCAATGATGAGGCTGCTGTATGTATTTTATCGCAATAATAATTCATCACAATTTAATCGGGCGCTGCAATTAGCAACAACCTATTGGCACTACTTATTTTTTGTATGGTTAGCATTATTCACTTTACTAACCAGCTCTACTGAAACATTTAAAACGATAGCCCAAATTTGCGGCTTTTAGGTGATTTATGGCAAATGATGACAAACACAGTAAACAAACAAGCTCTTGGCAAAGTGCTGTAGCTGACTGGTCTGCCGATAAAGAAACCTTCAACATGCCTTGGGGCAAGTTGATGATGTGGATTTTCTTATTAAGTGACACTTTTATCTTTAGTATTTTCTTAACCAGTTATATGAAAGTTAGGATGACGACTACTGTAGAGTGGCCAAGTTCAAGTGAAGTTTTTGCCCTTACTATTGCGGGTAACCACATACCATTAGTTTTGATCGCCATAATGACATTCATCCTGATCACCAGTAGTGGCACCATGGCAATGGCGGTCAACTTTGCTTACAAAGGGGATAAATCAAAGACTTTTTATTTGATGATTATAACTGCAGTGTTAGGTGCATCATTTGTTGGTATGCAAGCATTCGAGTGGACAAAATTGATTGTTGATGAAGGTATCAGACCTTGGGGAAATCCTATGGGTGCCGCTCAATTCGGCTCTATCTTTTTCATGATCACCGGTTTTCATGGCCTGCACGTAAGTTGTGGTGTTATTTATTTGGCGATTGTCGCCAATAAAGTACGCAAAGGTGATTATGATAAAAAAGGCTTCCATATTGTCGAAATCACCGGTTTGTATTGGCATTTTGTCGATTTAGTTTGGGTGTTTATTTTCGCCTTTTTCTACCTTTGGTAAATTAATAGAGTTGTATTAGTTAAATGGAGAATTTTCATGAGTCAGTCAAGTGATCAACAACAACATCCAATTAGTCTCTATTTGAAAATATGGGGACTGTTGTTTGTTTTAAGTACCCTTTCATACCTTGTTGACTACTATCAATTAGAAGGGATTCTTCGTTGGACCTTAATATTAGTGTTCATGTTTTTAAAAGCTGGATTAATTATCGGAATATTCATGCACGTCAGTTGGGAAAAATATTCGGTAAAACTTTTACTCTTTATTCCTCCTATTGCTGTACTTATCTTTATTGCACTTATGGCGATAGAAGCAGATTACACCTATTTAAATCGTTTAACGTTTTCCAAGTAACAGTTCATAACATTAAAATAACGGATTAATAATGGTTGAGAAGATAGTCACTTTGCATAAACAATTTTCCCTGCACGGCTTAGCTTATTTTGAAATGTGCAAACCAAAAGTGGTATTTATGTTGTTGATAACAGCATTCGTTGGCATGCAATTAGCACCTAATGAAACTAATGATCCTGCTCTAGCTCGCCTTACAACGATGTTTATTGCTGTAATAGGTATTGGTTTAGCTGCAAGTGCTGCCGCCATTGTCAATCATTTAGTCGACGTTAATATTGACAGCAAGATGGTGCGTACCCATAAACGTCCGATGGTTATAGGTAGTGTGAGTAGCAGTAAAGCTAAACTTCTAGCAACGCTATTAACATTTACTTCTATGCTGTTGCTTATTAATTATATTAATTTGCTTACCGCGATATTAACTTTTGCCGGGTTAATTGGATATGCGTTTATCTACAGCCTTTATTTAAAGCACACAACGCCACAAAACATCGTTATAGGCGGCCTGTCTGGAGCTTTACCACCTTTATTAGGCTGGACGGCAATGACCAATGAGGTAAGCATAAATGGGCTAGTACTATTGGCTATCATCTTTTTCTGGACTCCTGCTCATTTCTGGGCTTTAGCCATAGATAGAGTTGATGATTATAGAAAAGCCAAAGTGCCAATGTTACCGGTTATCAAGGGCGTTGCTTATACTAAAGTTTGTGTCATTATTTATACCTTATTAACAGTATTAGTCAGCTATATCCCGGTTGCAACAGGTATGAGTGGTGCTATTTATTGTGTTTGCGCTACAGCGCTAGGCGCTTGGTTCATATTTAGTGCAATAAAACTTAAATGTTTTCCTACCCCAGGCTGTGCCATCAAATGTTTTTATGTGTCGATATACTACCTATTAGGCCTTTTTATGGCCTTATTGGTTGATCATTTTTGGCAAGTCTATATTCATTAATGAAAATGAACACATTATCAAAACAGCACTTTGCACTATTTGGATTAGTTATTTTATTGACGATAACTCATTTAATTTATCTTAGCAGCCAACCGTCTAAACAAACGCTCATACCGCCCAAGATCAGCGGTACAATATTAATTAATCCGTATAAGATCATACCCTTTACCCTTATCGACCAAAATAACAAAATATTTAACAATCAAAAATTAACGGGCAATTGGCATTTAGTCAGTTATGGCTATTTGCATTGCCCAGACGTTTGTCCTACAACCTTAATTCTATTAAGCCGTATTAAAGAAAAATTAACTAAGAACTCATATTCTTTGAATTATTTGTTTTACAGTGTTGATCCAACAAGAGACCGACCGAATAACTTAAAACAATATTTAAGCTTTTTTGACGATGAATTTATTGGTTTAACCCATGAAGATACTTCTGAACTCAATAATGATTTTGCTAATAATTTAGGTATTAAAGCCGATATAAAAACCATAACTGATAATTCCATTGTCCAAATAAAAGTTAGCCATGGGGTGCATTTATTTTTAATTAATCCTGAAGGTAAGCTCGTTGCAGTTTTTAATCCTCAAGAAAATTTTAATGATATTAACAACTCAATACCAACGTTTAATCAAGCATGGTTATATAAAGATATTACCGCAACAATTGATTATTTAAATTTAAAATCGAACAGTTGATCAAACCATCTCCACTTTATTTAGACACTAAAATGTAGTTATTAAAGAATGAACTAAGTCTCAAATTAATAATTTAATTCACTAACTATATACAAGCATAAAGACTCCGCTAACTCTGTATTGTTTTCGCTTAAACGATATGTGGATAAGTTAGTGAGCAAAGTTTCAATACCGCAATGCCAGCCTTTTATTTAACTGCTCATTTAATAAATTCAATCATGTTGGTAACTAACAAGTAGGTGAATATTTACACACTTAACGACAGAGTTATCAGGGTTACTCATGATAATGCAAGCAGGGTTATCAGGGTTACTGACATAAAGCTTCGGAGAGTTATCAGGGTTACCTTGAATTTATCACCTAGAGTTGTTAGAGTTATCAATAATTTATATGTTATTAAGAGAAACTGGCTATGCGCTTTCCAATTGTTTTGTTATTTAATCCTGAAACTAATGACTACAAGGTCACCGTTCCAGACATGCCTGGTTGCAGCTGTAGAGCTAAAACTATGGATATCGCTTTGAATGAAATTATTGCGGTAATCGAGAGTCATCTGTCTTTATTGGCAGAGTACTCAGAAGACATTCCAAATGCTTCAAGCTTTGAAAATCATGTAAGTAAAATGGAATTTAGAGGCGGAGTGTGGGCGGTTGTAGATATTGATATAACCCCATTTTTAGGGAAGAGTCATAAAATTAATGTAACGCTACCTGAACTTCTAATTAAGAAAATTGACGAGTGTGTATCATCAAACCCTAACTATGCGACACGCTCAGGATTTTTAGCTACGGCAGCAATAAATGAATTAAAAAACAGTTAAGTTGCTTTAACGGCAGTCTTGTATAATAAAACTATTAAGTCTAAAAACTTAAAACAAAAGTGAAAACAAATGAATAAAAACCTTTTATTGTTAAGTAGTTCAAGAGTTGGCGATACTGAATATTTACAGCACGCTAAAGAAATGATCAATGAACACCTTGGCGAAGCTCGAGAATTAGTTTTTGTTCCCTATGCTGGCGTTACTGTCAACTACGACCAATATACCCAAATGGTGCAAACCGCCCTAACCGATTTAAACATCAAAGTTATTGGTTTGCATACTTTTACCGACCAAGTAGCCGCTATAAACAATGCACAAGCCGTGGCCATTGGTGGTGGTAATACCTTTCATTTATTACATCAGCTTTATGAACATAACCTTGTAGAGCCACTAAGAGCAAAAACTGACAAAGGCATGCCTTATATCGGTTGGAGTGCTGGTTCAAATGTAGCGGGAAGTACCATCAGAACAACCAATGATATGCCAATAATACAGCCGAAAAGTTTTGATGCACTGGCGTTAATTCCTGTGCAATTGAACCCACACTATACCGACTACAATCCTCCGGGTCATAATGGTGAAACCAGAGAGCAACGCCTTGCTGAGTTTATGGTGTTAAATCCAACCACTCATATTGCCGCAATCGTTGAAGGTACAGCGTTAAAAGTTACAGACAATAGTATGACCCTTATTGGTGGTGCACAGGGTTATTTATTCTTAAATGGTAAAAAAGACATTATCGCAGCAGATGCGGACATTAGTTTCTTGCTTTAGGCTGAGTTAAGAAAACTTGGCAACGATATACTCGCAGGTACAGCCATGTGGGGTCAGACCAAAACCTATTCTTTTTGAATAGGGTTTTGCTCTGACCCCAGTTCCATGGACCGGAACTAGTTAACCCATAAGAAGTGGATTCATCGAAATGCGCGAGCGAATTATTACAGCAGCTCTAAATCTATAGAGTTAATTGCTTGCTCTATATCACTAATAAAACCAAGTCGGCCTAGTAAAGGGGCTTTGAATGTAGATTGCAGTAATTCAATATTCTCTTCAAGGTATTGCATATGCACCGGATGATTTGCCACCCAACCGACAACATTCACACCATCATTAAGTATGCTTTCATAAGTTAAAATTGCATGGTTTAAACAGCCTAGTTTCATGCCAACAACTAAAATCACATCGAGTTGTTGTTGTTTAACAAAGTCGGATAAAAAATCTCCGTTTCCTAAAGGTAAGCGCCAGCCACCAGCACCTTCCGTTATGATCACATCTGCATTTATTTGCATAACGTCGTTAAAATAAGCACTGATCAAATCTGTTTGTATCGCACTATTAGCTTTAAATGCCGCTATATGTGGCGCTATTGGTTCAGCAAAAGCAATAGGGTTAATGTTTTGAATTGATTGCTGACAATTTGACTGACCTTGTAAGAGCTTGGCATCTTGGTTCACTAAATTGCCGTCTATTAACTCACAACCTGCAGAAACAGGCTTAAATACTGCTACTTTGTTATTATTGGCAACAAAACCAGCGGTAATTGCTGTTGCAACTAAAGTTTTTCCTGCATCAGTGTCCGTTGCTGTTATAAAGTATTTATTCATGAGTATTCATCACCATACCAGTACAAAGTTGATACGTTGCTGGATAAACGCCCTGCTCGGTTAAATAGCCATCATAAGCTTGGGTCATTTTTTTCCAGCTGTTTTTACCTGACAAGCCTTTACGTGATCTTTTAGGTACTTTACTAGCGCCTAAATTTTTAAGCTCTTTTGCTAAGTGTCGAACATTATCGTAATCAAGTACAACCGGGGTTTTCTCTAGTTTGGTAATGCTCAAGCCACTAATCTGTAAAGAGTGCTTAATATCGATTAGCTCATTAAAGTCTATAACATGGTCATCGTTGTCGACACTAAGCCAAGATTGCTTTAATTCATTTAAAGTACCATCTAATAGACTTGAAAAAATAAGTACACCATCAGGCTTTAATATCCGTTTTATTTCAATAAACGCATCGGTTAATGGATTACACCATTGTATAGCAAGATTAGAAAATACGATATCAACACTGTTATCTGCCAATGGTATGTTGTGCATATCGGCATTGAGCCAATTTATGTTTTTGTTACGGTTCAATTTTGAATAATTGAGCATCTCTTTTGATAGGTCTAAGCCTATTACGGTATTAAATTTAGTTGCTAATACGTTAGCAAAATAACCTGTACCGCAACCTAAATCCAAGACTACACTATCGTTATTATTTGGTAGATTTGACAGTAATAATTCACCAGAATAACGCTGTAATCTAGCCGATTCATCGTAAGATTTTGATGCATTACCAAATGTATTGGCAATTTGTTGTTTTATTTGTTCTGTAGGCATTTGCCTATAACCTCATTAATACAATCAGCTAACTCTATGATATCTTTATCATTATGACTCGCACTCAAGGTAACGCGTAACCTTGATTTGCCAATTTCAACAGTCGGTGGCCTAATTGCAGTTAACCAAAAACCTTTGTTTTTCAATTGTAGCTGACAATACAATGCATTTTCTTCACTGCCGGTTAAAATGCCAATTATTGATGACTGAGAATCTGTTATCTCAATACTGTTATCAAGTTGAGATTTGAATAAACAGGTAAGCTTGCTTATTTTTTCTCTGCGCCAGTGTTCAGATTGACAAAGTTTAATACTGGTGATTGTCGCCACTGCATTTGCAGGCGGCATCGCCGTAGAATAAATATAATCCCGACAACGATTAACTAAATAATCGATAAATTCTGCGCTACCAGTAACCGCAGCGCCTTGGGTTGCTAGCGCTTTACCAAAGGTGATCATTTGAATAAGGTGACTGCCTTTTTCAATATTTTGTTGTTCTAAGGTGCCTTGACCTTCTTTACCAAGCACGCCAACACCATGAGCATCATCTATATATAAATTGGCTTGATGTTTTAAAGCAAGGTTATTAATACTGGATAAATTACCTGTATCGCCATCCATACTATAAACACCTTCAGCAATAATTAACTTGTCATTACAGTCACTACTGCTAAGCATATCGTTAAGTTGTTCACAGTTGTTGTGCTTGAAGCGTTTGCTTTTAGCTTTAGAGTTGAATGCGCCATCAATAAGTGATGCATGACTAAGTTTATCTAGAAAATAACCGGTATTAGTACTTTGCCCTAATGCAGATAACACACCTGAATTTGCACTAAAACCTGTTGAAAATAGTAAACACTTAGGTGCTTCTAACCAATCAGCTATTAATTCTTCTAACTCTTGATGTGCTTTACTGTAACCTGTTACTAAGCTTGATGAACCAGAGCCACAGCCATATTGCTCTATGCCCTTTTTAAAGGCCGATTTGATATCACAGTGCTGGTTTAAACCGAGGTAATCATTACTGGAAAAGTTTATGTATTGCTTACCTTGATGAACCAATAAGCGTCCAGCACCTTTATCTAACTCTTTGCGAGACCGATAAAGGTTCAGCTCTTGCTGTTTAGCAAGTTGTGGCTTTATAAAAGAAAAGGACATTTAACTAACTGAACTTACTTAGCAGTTGCGTCGTAAAACAAGTCTTTGTTTTCACTGTTTACAATAGCTGTTCTTAGGGCATATTCTTCGTCGGCTTGTTGCCCTTCTGTTTGTGCGTTTAATCGTTCTGTATTAATACCTAACTTTTTAAATAACATCATATCGGCATCAGCTTCAGGGTTATCAGTAGTCAGTAATTTACAGCCATAGAAAATAGAATTTGCACCGGCAAGGAAACACATTGCTTGCATTTGCTCATTCATAGCATCACGTCCTGCAGATAAACGAACGTGAGATCCTGGCATCATAATACGGGCAACAGCGATACAGCGAATAAAGTCGAAGTTATCTAAATCTGCAACATCAGCTAACGGTGTACCATCAATTTTAACCAACATGTTAATTGGCACACTTTCTGGTTGTTTATCAAGATTGGCGAGTTGTACTAATAATGATGCCCGATCAACTGAAGTTTCGCCAAGGCCCATAATACCGCCACTACACACTTTCATGCCAGATCCACGTACATTGTCTAAGGTGTTCAATCTGTCTTGATAAGTTCGCGTTGTAATAATTTGGTTATAATGCTCAGGTGACGTATCTAAGTTGTGATTGTAGTAATCTAAACCTGCATCACTTAGCGTATCAGCTTGCTCTTTTGACAACATTCCAAGCGTCATACAGGTTTCCAGTCCTAATTCTCGAACTCCCTCGACCATCTTTACAATATGAGGCATATCTCTTGCCTTTGGATTTCTCCACCCAGCCCCCATACAAAAACGAGTAGAGCCTTGTGCTTTAGCCTTTTTAGCCGCTTCCAGTACATTCTCTACTTCCATTAATTTTTCTTTATCAACATCGGTACTGTATCTGGCACTTTGAGAACAATATTTGCAATCTTCTGGGCATGCGCCTGTTTTTATTGACAATAAAGTGCTTACTTGTACTTCATTTGGATTAAAATTGGCGCGATGTACTGTTTGTGCTTGAAACATTAGATCGTTAAACGGTAAATTGAAAAGTGCTTGTACTTCAGATACGGTCCAATCGTTTCGGACAATGGCATTAATAGACATAAAATTCTCTGTGAATGTAACGGATATAAGTTATTGCAAGTATTGCGTTTAATAGGTAGTCTAACTTTCTCAATCATCCTGTCAACTAACTAAAAGTTTATTTGTTTACCTATGGTTAAAAATTATACAGCCATTTTGATGTATGACCAAGAACATCTTTGGCATCCCTATACTTCAATGAATTCTCCCTTACCCTCTTATCTTGTAGAACACGCTGATGGTGTATATTTACATTTAGCCAGCGGTGAAAAAGTAATCGACGGTATGTCTTCTTGGTGGTCAGTCGTGCATGGTTATAATCACCCAGTGTTAAATGCAGCGATGAAAGCTCAAATTGATAAGTTTTCACATGTGATGTTTGGCGGCTTAACCCATACTCCGGCGATAGAATTAGCCGAAAAGCTTATCAGCTTAACACCACAAGGATTAAATAAAGTATTTCTTGCTGATAGTGGCTCAGTTGCGGTTGAAGTTGCTATCAAGATGGCTATCCAATACCAACACAGTAAACGTAAACTTAATAAAAACAAAATGCTGACCATTAAAAATGGTTACCATGGCGATACATTTGCCGCGATGTCAGTCTGCGATCCTGTTAATGGTATGCACCAATTATTCAGCGGCTTTATCACTGAAAACTTTTTTGCTGATGCTCCACAAATTGGTTTTGATCAGCAATGGCATGAAGCAGACTTAGACAGTTTAAAACAGCAATTTAGTGATAACCATCATCATATCGCTGCACTTATACTAGAGCCAATAGTGCAAGGCGCTGGTGGTATGCGTTTTTATCACCCTGAATTTTTAAAAGCTTGCCGAACATTATGTGATCAATACGATGTGTTGCTGATTGCCGATGAAATTGCCACTGGATTTGGCCGAAGTGGAAAGTTATTTGCCTGCGAACATGCAGATATCAGCCCTGATATTTTATGCTTAGGTAAAGCCTTAACCGGAGGCTACTTAACACTTGCCGCGACTCTATGTACTGATCATGTTGCTACAACCATTAGTGAAGGAGAAGCTGGCGTATTTATGCACGGTCCAACATTTATGGGCAACCCACTCGCATGCGCGGCGGCAAATGCGAGTCTAGATTTGCTTATTGAAAACGATTGGAAAAATCAGGTAAGTAATATTGAATCACAATTAAACGCAGAACTCTTGCCATTATCCAAACATGACAACGTAGCAAACGTTCGAGTACTTGGTGCCATTGGCGTAATTGAAGCTAAGTACCCAGTAAATATGGCCATTATTCAACAAAAATTTGTTGAACTTGGTGTTTGGATAAGACCATTTGGTAAGCTTATTTATATCATGCCACCGTTTGTGATCAATAATACTGAATTGACGAAATTAACCAGCGCAATCGCTGAAGTAGTTCAATGTGCTGAAGTTTTTAATAAATAAAGCTATTTTGCCGAAAAATTGGCTGATAACGTTAAGTATTACTTGAGTCTACGCTGAGCGTAGGTAAAATACATCAATCCAATAAGTGCATATTTTATATTAAAATTTATATGCAGCTATTAATTTAATAATTATTCAAAATAAAATGAGGTCAATAATGACATTTACTGCAATTACTGATGCCCTAGCGGGTAAATCAGCTGTTGGCGATACAGTAACAGTAAAGGGTTGGATCAGAACCCGCCGCGACTCTAAAGCCGGTATTTCCTTTTTAGCAATTCACGATGGTTCGTGTTTCGATCCTATTCAAGCAGTTGTACCAAGTGATTTGAATAATTACGAAGAAGAAGTTTTAAAATTAACAACTGGCGCATCTGTTGCTGTGACGGGTACGTTAGTTGAATCTATGGGTAAAGGGCAATCGTTTGAAATTCAAGCCACACAAGTTGAAGTGCTTGGTTTCGTTGAAGACCCTGATACTTATCCTATGGCAGCAAAACGTCATTCAATTGAATTCTTACGTGAACAAGCGCATTTACGTAATCGCACAAACATAGGTGGCGCCGTAACTCGCGTACGTAACTGTTTAGCACAAGCTATTCACCGATTCATGCATGAAAAAGGTTACTTTTGGATCAGCACACCACTTATCACCGGCTCTGATACCGAAGGTGCTGGTGAAATGTTCCGTGTAAGTACGTTAGATTTAGAAAACTTACCTCGTGATGATAAAGGTGCCGTTGATTACACAGAAGATTTCTTCGGTAAAGAAACATTCCTAACGGTATCTGGTCAACTTAACGCTGAAACACTTGCCTGTGCCATGTCTAAGGTTTATACCTTTGGACCAACATTTCGTGCTGAAAATTCAAATACCTCGCGTCATTTAGCTGAGTTTTGGATGATGGAACCTGAAATTGCCTTTGCTGATTTAGGCGATGCAGCAACACTTGCTGAAGAAATGTTACGTTATGTCTTTAAAGCTGTTTTAAAAGAACGCCCAGATGATATGGCTTTTTTCCAACAGCGTGTTGATAAAACCGTTATTGACCGTCTGCAATCAGTTGTTGATTCTGACTTTGTTCGTATGGATTACACTGATGCAATCGATATCTTACAAAAATGTGGTAAGAAATTTGAAAACAAGGTTGAATGGGGGGTAGATTTAAATTCTGAACACGAACGCTACCTTGCTGAAGAATATGTTAAAGGCCCATTAGTATTAATGAACTACCCGAAAGACATTAAAGCGTTTTACATGCGCTTAAATGATGACGGTAAAACAGTTGCTGCTATGGATGTACTTGCTCCTGGCATTGGTGAAATCATTGGTGGTGCACAACGTGAAGAACGTTTAGATGTACTTGATATGCGTTTAGATGAAATGGGCTTAGATAAAGCGGATTATAGTTGGTACCGCGATCTACGTCGTTATGGTACTGTACCTCACGCTGGCTTCGGCTTAGGTTTTGAACGTTTAGTTGTTTATGCAACTGGCATGCAAAACGTACGTGACGTGATCCCATTCCCTCGTACACCAAACAATGCAGATTATTAATAATTCTGCAGCGCATTATTATCAGTTTTAAATCCAAAAAGGCGCTATGCGCCTTTTTTTGATCTTTAAAATAGCAAAGCTAATTCAACTTTGTTGGACTACATTAAGTGATAGAGTGAAATGAAGAATTCAACAGTTTACTTAAATCGTTGGGAGCAATTTCAATTTCTAAACCTCTCTTGCCAGCACTAACAAAAATAGATTGATGAAGTACGGCGCTTTCATCTATTACGGTAGGTAATAATCGCTTTTGTCCTAATGGACTGACTCCACCTAATACATAGCCAGAGCTTCTTTCGACAGCTTTCGGATCTGCCATTGCTACTTTTTTTGATTTACTCGCTTTGGCGAATCGTTTTAGGTTTAATTGCTGCTCCACCGGTACAATGGCAACCAGCAATTTATTTTGTTCATTAACAACCACCAAGGTTTTAAATACCCTGTTGGCAGCTACGTTAAGTTTTTCAGCGGCTTCCAGGCCATAGGACAAAGCGTTTTCATTATGAATGTAGTGATGGATTGTGTAATCTATTTTATGCTTATTCGCAGTATTTATTGCAGGAGTCATAGATCACAGCCACTTATCAATAAAGTCCGCAACTGGCTTTCTTGATTTATTTGTTAGTTCTCGGCTTTTAGTACCTATATAAATAAAGCCGACGATATCATTTTCTGCAGAAATCCCGAGACCATCTTTTACCACATTGCTATATGCCACATCTCCCGTACGCCACATTGCACCATAACCTAGAGAGGTACTTGCCATTTGTATGGCATGAGCAGCACAACCGGCTGTAACTAATTGTTCTTGTTTAGGCACTTTCGGGTGTTGTTTATAATCAGTTGATACCACAATAAGTAACGGTGCTCGATAGGCCATTTTCTCGGCCTTGGCAATTTTAACATTATCCTCAGTTAACGCTTTAATCGCGCGTACATAAATACTGGTTAACTTAGCTAAACCAGCACCTTGTATTTGATGAAATTTATAAGGGTTTAGACCTGCATGGTCGGGAACCGCCATGGCAGTAGCAAAAATGCTATCTAATTGTTCAGGTGATGGCGCAGGTTCTGCTAAGAAGCCATTTGACTGTCTTGCTAATAAAAATTCAATTGCCGACATATAGTAAATTTGAAAAAGAAATCGATGTTATAAATTAACATAAAAAGGCCTGAATAGTAATATTCAACAATTGCAGGCCAGGTAAACATGATCTGTTTAAGTAATATTTATTCGATTTTTTTTAAATCATCTTCTTCTGGTTTAAAAAGCCAATAATCTAAACTCACATATCGACCTGCACCAATAAAAAATAATGCTAATAACATAATAAAATAGGTAGAAGCGAATTCAATGCCGTTATTGAGTATTACCACATTGCCTTTTTCATACAGCCAATCGGGATTACCATTTTGATCAACAATTTCTTTAATTTTGGTTAGTCTTGTTCCCGCATCTTCACTATTTTGTAAACTATTATCTGCACTTTCAAAGCCAACCCAAGAAAAAACTTGGGCAGAACTGGTTGCTGGATTGGTCGGAGTAATCGCAAACCAGCCATTGTCTAAATGAACCGTGGTTGCAGCAACAATCATAGTAATCATTAACGGAATACTAAATAAGCGTGTTGCTAGGCCTATTAATAATAGCCAGCCGCCAAAAAACTCTGTCCATGCGGCTAAATTAGCTAACAAATCTGGAAACGGTAAACCTAAGCCCCACTCGGCATTGCCAAACCATTGTACAATTTCGGGTTTAACCATAATTTGTTCAAAAAGATCAAGCTCGCTATTACTTAATTGCATCTTGTTATAGCCCGCAATAATAAATACTGGCGCTAAAAAGATCCTTAATAATAAAGCAGGTATTGCATCAAGCTTAAGTAACTTATCAACAACCGTGTTGTATAAATTTATAATATTCATAATTGTCCTTTAAATTAGTTTTATTTCTTTTTTTCAATAACTAATAAGAACATTGTAGTTCAATTTATATTTCATACATTTTTAATAAACCAATATTTACTCAGTTTGTGTGTTTAATTGTAAGTATTTTTTAATAAATGATAGTTTGCAAAGATCTTTTATTGATTGCGATGTATATTAAGATAAGTAGAATTTTCAACAAGACGTGAGGATATATGTCTGAAAAACCAAGTGTTATTAAAAAAGTATTGAAAAAGTTATGGGCGATAATAAACACTTCTAGAAAGGTGTTTTTAAATTTAGTTTTTTTTGGCTTTTTGATCTTCTTATATAGTGTATTAACCGATGATTCCCACGAAGTTAAAATCCCCAATGAAACCGCGTTAGTGCTAAACTTTTACGGTACAATTGTTGAACAAAAACATGAAGTTGACCCGGCCGACGCTATCATGCAAGAAGCGTTTAATCAAAAAGAAGAAAATCCTGAAATGTTAATCACAGATATTAAAAATGTGATTAAGACAGCTAAGAATGATGATCGAATAAAAACATTGGTTCTATACCCACAAAATCTTAAACGTGCTGGTTTACATCACTTACAAGAGATAGGCGCAGCTATTAATGACTTTAAACAATCAGGAAAAGAAGTTGTCGCCTTCGGTGATTACTTCTCTCAAGATCAATATTTTTTAGCGTCTTACGCCGATAAAGTATGGATTAACCCAGAAGGCGCAATAGTACTTGAAGGTTTTGGCCGCTATAGAACTTACTTCAAAGCAGCCTTGGAAAAACTTAATGTTACTCAGCATGTATTTAAAGTAGGAACATATAAATCTGCAGTAGAACCTTACATTCGTGACAACATGTCTGAAGAGGCAAAGGAAGCCAACAAAGAATGGCTTACACAACTTTGGACTAGCTATAAACATGACGTTGCAGAAAATCGTAATATCGACATGAACGACTTTGATGAAACTGCGGTAGGGTTATTAGCTAAGCTTGAACAAGCCGAAGGTAGTTTTGCCGTTTATGCCCTCCAAAGCGGTTTAGTTGATGAACTTAGAACACGTGAACAAATACGCATTGCAATGATAGATAAAGTTGGCAAAGCTCATGCTGGTGATCAATATAACCAGATTAGTTATAAAGACTACTTAAAAGCTAATAAAGCACCTTTCCCTGTTGTTAACCCTATGACCGATAAAGTCGCAATTGTTGTTGCTAAAGGTACTATTTTAAATGGTGATCAAGATCCAGGCACTATTGGTGGGGACTCTACGGCTAAACTTTTAAGAAAAGCTCGTTTAAACGATAAAGTTAAAGCTGTTGTATTAAGAGTCGACAGCGGTGGCGGCAGTGCTTATGCCTCAGAAATTATTCGTCAAGAAGTTGAATTATTAAAAGCCGCAGGAAAACCAGTTATCGCGTCAATGGCAAACTATGCTGCATCAGGTGGTTATTGGATTTCTGCATCGGCAAACGAAATTTGGGCATCGCCAAATACTATCACCGGATCTATAGGTATATTCGGCATGTTTCCAACCTTCGAACGTGCTCTTGATAAAATAGGCATTCATACTGACGGTGTTGGTACAACCGACTTGGCGGGGCTTAGCGTTAGCCGGCCATTAAATAAAGACATAGGTAACATTATTCAGGCAAGCATTAACCGTGGCTATAAAGAATTTATAACGTTAGTATCGGAAAATCGAGGAATGACGTTAGAAGAAGTAGACGCAATTGCTCAAGGCCGGGTTTGGACTGGTGCTAAGGCCCAAGAACTTGGTTTAGTCGATAAATTAGGGAATCTCGATGATGCCGTTATTGCTGCAGCTGATCGAGCAGGATTAAAGGTTTACGATACTTGGCTCGTTGAAAAAGAGCTTAGTGCAAAAGATATGTTCTTAAGAAACATGTTTGAATCTGCACAAACATTTTTACCTGAATCTGAATCACCAATGACAAGCTTAGCTAATCCTACTTTAAAGCAACGTATTATGAAAATGATTAATGAGTTTGAAAGCATTAACCAATTGAATGATCCCAGGGGTATTTATTCAGTCTGTTTAACTTGTGAAATGAATTAACAGAGTAAGTCACACCCAAGCAAGACTAAAAATCTTGCTAAACTAAAATCGAGGATTTTTCCTCGATTTTTTATTTTATACATACATATATTATGTACTTAGTACATCATCGTACATACAGGTTTAAGTTGTGAGATTCGAAACATTATCAAATAAACATGCAGATTTACTATTCCAATTTGAGTTAGAAAATAGAGATTGGTTTGAAACATTAATAGCTTCAAGAGGAAATGACTTTTATACAGATAATGGATTTAACAAACATTTTTCAACTTGCATTTCGGATGCAAAATTAGGCAGAGCTTATTCCGGTGTGCTTATTGAAAAAGGTGCAGTTGTAGCACGAGGGAACCTTAAAGGTATAGATACTAAAAACAAAATTTGCTCTGTTGGTTACCGTGTGGCAAAAAATAGTATTGGCAAAGGTTATGCCAGTTACTGTCTTGCAGAGTTAATTCGAACAGCAAATACCTCATATTCAATAAAGGAGCTAAAGGCACAAGTATTGGACAATAACCCTGTATCAAAAGCAGTGTTAGAAAAGTTAGGGTTTAAAGCTACTCATCACGAGCATTATTTTACTGAGTTTAACGGAATAAATCTTGGGTGTGCAACATTTAATTTTGTATGTGCATAATATGCGATTTAAGTATTAACAAGTGAGCGTTAAAGGCACTTTTAATTGGGTCGGATTGAGTCAAAAATACGATTTATCCTTCAGCCAGTTCGCTTTATGTGGTTTAGGTTTAGTAACGCTTTGGCATTTATAAAATGCTAGGAGCTGATATACAATTCTAGAAAAACAACGATCATACTGGCAAAATCCGGTACATATATTTTAGGAAAAGATTGTTTCGTGGCACATTATATTCTAAAAAAGTTCCCGACTTGCGCCGGGATCAAGTAGTTATTTATATTTAGAACATTCACAGATTGAAGGGACTATAAAAGTTAACTAATAAAAATTGGTCTTACTCGGTCAAGTAAAGGCTGCTCTTCTTCACTTAAAGGCCCACAATTTAACCATTGTTTTAACTTTGTGGTTACATTCACCTCTTCACCCTGCATCATTTTATCTGACAACAATTGAACTTGAACAGCTAGCCTTTGCTCAGCAAACTCTGTTGGTGATTCGACATTTGCAAGAATTTCAAGCTCTAAAGTAAGCTGTTCACGCAGAGTTTTATTGGCTTCTTTGTTTAAAGCAAATTGTATCGCCTTTTGCCAACTTGTTGGTAAAGCTTGGTAATAACTGTTCTCAGTAAGATTTGCCTCATTTGTTTCTTCTGCCATAACGTTAAATAAATTAACAAATACTTGCTGTTTGGCTGTAATTTGAGACGCTTTAATCTTTGCTTTCACATTATTTTCAGCACTTATTGCTTGATTCAATAATGTTTTAAGTAAAGGTTTTGTGTCTTTTAAACTACTGATCAATGTTTCAATTTCAACAAGTAGATTTTGTTGAACTTTAATTTCTACAGCAGAGTTTAATGCGTTATTTAATGTAGTTAATTGCGCTGCAAACTCTTCAGTTCGAGCATTTAGTTGCACTTGCTCTTGTTGTTTAATGTCATTACGTTTGGCAAACATCTGATCGTTTATTTTTCTAAATGTCATCCATAAACTGTTTTCTTTGTTAGGGCCTGCATGACCTATATCTTGCCACTTTTGCTGCAGTGATTTCAGTTCATTGATTGCTGAAAATACATCTTCATTATCTAGTTGCAGCTTGGCTTTATTAATTAATAGTTGTTTTAATGCCGCATTATCGTGATGAAATGTATGTATAGCTTTTTTCAGTGGTTCTACTAATTCATTGAATTTTGGTTGAATTTTTACATATTCCGTCCGGTCTACTTCACCAGAATTACGCCATTCTTTTAATAGTTTATGTAGCTGATTATCAATTTCTCGCCAATTTACTTGTTCAGCATTCGATTGAATTAACAACGCATCAAGTTTTTCGATTACATCCACTTTTTGCTTTAAATGATTTGCTCGTATATTTGCTTGCTCCGCATAAAAAGCCCTACATGGAGCAAAAGCAAGCTCACAAGCGTTATTAAATTCAGTATTTAATTCTTTATCTAACGCTTCATCTGCATGGCCTAAAGCATTCCAATGCTTCCTGAATGTTTTAACTTGTTCAGCTTGTGCCATTGGATTATCTAGCGGTTGCTCAATAAGAGCTTTGATCTCTGCTAATACTTCTTGTTTACGAGGGGTTACGATAAATGCTTCAAGTTCATGTAACTCTGTGATTTTGCTTGTAACACTTTCAAAGTCAGCAACGATTTTTTGTTGCTGACTAGCAGATAAATCCTTTATTAAATAAGTTAATTTTTTGTGTAAGCCAAAAGCCGATTTGTACTTACCGTTTGCCATCAAGCGTTTTAGTTCTGAAACTTTTTTACGGAAATGTTCAAAAGCTACATGCTGCTGCTTTACCAGCGGCTTAAGAGCTTTAGTCCAACTTGCTTGTAATTCATCTCGGGCACAAATAATGGATTGCGGCAACACATCGTTAGCCAAATCGTTTATTTGATGCCATTGCTGTTGCCATTGTTCAAAAACAGGTTTACGAAGATTAAGCTCTTCTATTGTTTCAGGTATGGCTAACGTAGATAATTTAGATATAAGTGAGGTTGCACTGCTTACGCACTCCGCCACTTCAGGCAGTTGGTTGAGCTTTTTATGTAAACTTTTAACTTGCTTATATAAGCTGTCTTTCTCTGTATCTGCTACAGTTGATGACTCTATTTGCTTATTTATGTTATCTAGATGTTGGCTGACTTTAAATTCATCTAATTCGGTGTTTTCAAAAACGGCTTCACTAATTTGCTGAGAGATTAACGCTATCTCAGCCTTTATTTCGGCCTTTTCGGCTTGCTCTTTAGCTGTTTGCTCATTAATAAATTGCTGATGTAGATAAGCTTCTTCACGTTGACCAAAATGCTTTTTCAACTGCTGTTGAATATGTTCATGTTTATCAAGGTATTGCTGTTTTTCTTCTGCACTTAAGTGAACGAAGTCTGTGACTACCGCTTGCCATTCTTCTTCTAAAGAACGTTTACGCGCCTGCATGTCTGCAAAGTCTTGTAAATCTTTTAAAGCAAGTAACTTTGATAAAAGTAATTGTAATTGTTTTCTTATTTTTTCGGGCTTAGCCGCAAGTGCTAGAAGATTATTGAGCTTGTTAACAAGTTCAGTTTTAAATTTACCATCTTTGAGTTTTCTGGATAATTTCTCGAGTAAATTGATATCCTCGATACCAGTTAAGATTTCATGCTGTAAATCAATATTATCAGTTTTAACTATAAACTGAGTTAGCATATGCGGTTTGTTAACTTTCGCAATTAATGCCTGCAATATCTGATGTTCATGTTCAACCATTAACCAGCTTTCAAAAAATGAGGTTTTCTCGCATTGTTCTAAATAACTTAACTTTTGCTCGACAGTAATAGTTGCGGAATTTAAGATTTGCAATTGCAAGCGTTCATGCGCGAACTGGCGAATATTTAATTTATTGTGTTCAAAGGCTGTGCTACGAAATTGTTCGAATTCATTTAATTTCAACAACGCTGCGCGACAGACTAACTCGCTTGAATCATTAGCGATAATTTGCCTAATAATATCGATATTATTTTGCTCATCTAAATCAAATTCTTGAATTGCTTGTATACGTACATTGGCATCTTTGTGTTGCCATTTCGCTTTGAATAATTTGCTAAAGATCATAAGTTTTTGAACCTGGCTATATCATTATTATTATCAGAATTTACAGCTAGAGCAGCTTGTTTGAATTGTTTTTTTAATTCGGCTTTGCTCTTATGCACAATACCGCCATCACTGCCAATAGTAAGAATATCATCACTATTTAAGTGTCTAGATTGATAAGCCATAGACAATTGCATAGCTGAATCTCTTTGCGCTTGATCAACTGGTGTACCTTCTGGCCACTTACCCGTTTCAGCGGCATGTTTAAGACGTTCATACATTTCAATCGACATATTATCGACAACTTCAAAAAGATCCATGACTACTCTACTTCTTCTTTAACATTAAAATTCTAACACGATTTACTATATACCAAGAAAAACCTAATACGGCGGTTCCTGTAGCGACACTATATTGCCATGATTCTGGTGAAGGCTCTCCCCAAAACATGAAACCAAAACCGCCACAAAATAACAGCATAGCGACCATTGACTGATTCATTAATTTTTGTGAAACTTCCAGACGAGTTAATTGTTGCATATTTACTCGTTGTTCTTCATTTAATTCAGCCAAAACACATTGGCAATGGTTACACACTGCTGCTTTCGATGAAATACGCTTTGCACATTTGGGACAATTAATTAATGCCATAATAACCTCTTTGCATTGGATGGTTAATTTTACCTAAATAACGCCTAAAAAAAAACGCCCTTTTGGACGTTTTTTATAAATAAGCTTGAATTACAACTTAAAGTTTCTTTTCCCATAGTTCGGCATTCTTAATACCAAGCTTTTTCGGGTCAAATGTGTATTTTTCAACGCCAGCTTTACGTTGTTCTTCATAGTCTTTTAATGCTTTGAGCGCAGGTTTAGACATAAAGAAAATAATTAAGATGCCGATTATATTTAACCATGCCATTAAGCCAACACCAATATCTCCCATTCCCCATGCAATATCAGCAGCTTTTACTGTTCCGTAAAACGTGGCACTCATAATAACGGCTTTTAATAAAAACGTTAAACCTGGTATTTTTAACGTACGGTGAATGTAATAAACATTATTCTCCGCAATAAAGTAGTAAGCCAAGATAGTGGTAAAGGCGAAGAAGAATAAAGCAATAGCGATAAACGGTTTACCTACACCAACAAAAACACTGTCTACTGCCATTTGAGTAAATGCAGGGCTGTTGGCAGCAACTTCTGCAGCTACGTTTTGGATAATAAATGCGTCACCTACACCATGAACATTGTACGCGCCAGTAATAAGGATCATAAATGCAGTAGCTGAACAAACGAATAAGGTATCAATATAAACAGAAAAGGCTTGTACTAAACCTTGTTGCGCGGGGTGGTCTACTTCAGCGGCGGCTGCAGCATGCGGACCTGTCCCCTGGCCTGCTTCGTTCGAATAAACACCACGCTTAACACCCCAACCAATTGCAGCGCCTACACCAGCCATAGGAGTAAATGCATCACCAATAATTAGCATAAATACATGTGGCAATTGATCTATGTTTAAACCAATAATTATCAGAGACACTAAAATATACGCAAGCGCCATAAAAGGAACGACGATCTGGGTGAAGTGAGCAATACGTTTAACCCCACCAAATATGATAAACCCTAGCAATAACACAACTGCAGTAGCCGTATAAATTTTGGCATAACTAATTACACCTAATGCAGTATCAAGAGTACCCGCTGTCCCAAATGCTTGTTCTACAGCTTCACCAATACCATTAGATTGCACCATAGGTAGCATAACGCCACAAGCTAAAATTGTAGCAATGGCAAATATCCATGCGTACCATTTTTGGCCCATTGCTTTTTCAATATAGTAAGCTGGACCACCACGGTATGAGCCTTCATCTTCTTCTTTATAAATCTGCGCCAATGTTGATTCAACATACGCTGTAGATGCACCTAAAAATGCGACCACCCACATCCAAAATACTGCGCCGGGGCCACCAAAGCCAATAGCTGCAGCAACACCGGCAATATTACCGGTACCAACTCGGCCAGATAATGAAACGGCTAATGCTTGAAAAGATGAAATCCCCTTCTCAGAGCTTTTACCTGATAACAGTAGTCGGTACATTTCTCTGAAAAAACGCACTTGTACAAAGCGGGTTTTGTATGAAAAGAACAGGCCAGTGCCTAAACATAGGTATATTAACGCAGGGCTCCAAATGATCCCATTTATAAAATTAACAAACTCTAGCAAAGTAAACCCCTAAAAAATTATTTTAATTATTGTTATTTATCCACACTGATTTCATTAAAAGTATGTGTGGAGGTTTGTATTAATTTCCTCACAAGTAACGCCATTGACCAGTGAGGATTAACCTGTTCTTGTAATAACAAAAACAGGCCAGATAACTTATCTTAGATCATCTACAACATGATAGATAGCTGTCAAAGTATCTCTACCTAAGATGCTGCTGCGATTATCATTCCAACCCACTAAAGGATCAGGCAATAAATCATTATCTTTAAATGGCATTTCAACGGTATATGCCAAACATTTAAACTGTTCACCTACCCAGTTTGAGCCAACCGTTAAGTTGGCCTTTCCAGGTTCGTCTTTATCGTAACCCCGACTATCTTGAAACTCAGGTGTAATAGCTAAAAGAACATTTTTAAACTTTTCTTCTAACATTTTATGATGCTCGCTATAAGAAGGTATACCTTCGCAACCAGCAACAAAATTTACCGGTAACGCTTCATCGCCATGAATATCTAGATGCATATCCACACCAATTTGCTTCATCTTCTCGGTTACAAGATAAACTTCCGGGCTCTTTTCCATTGAAGGCGTTTGCCATTCACGATTCAAATTAACGCCAAGCGCATTAGTTCTTAAATGGCCGCGGTAACCACCATCAGGATTCATGTTAGGCACCATGTAAAAAACCGCCTTACTAAATAAAGCACGAGCAGTACCGTCATCCTCATCCAACAAGCGATCTATAAAGCCTTCCATAAACCATTCTGCCATCGTTTCACCTGGATGCTGACGAGCTGTTAACCAGATATTCATTTTACCTTCTTCAGGCTCACCCACTCTTAACAAGCTAATATCACGTCCATCATACGTTTGCCCTAATACTTCTAACTGGCAATCAGCATCAAGTTGCGCTTGATGGATCAAATCTTGATGACGCTCATAGCTATAAGGTACAAAATACGCAAAATACATTGAATCAAATTCAGGGGTAACCGTGATAGTTAAGTTTTGACCATCAAACGTGGTTGGTACTCTAAACCAGGTAATACGATCATAAGACGCTACCGCTTGATAATCTTTCCAACCTTCTACGTATGCAGACTGACCGGCATTGGTAATTGTTAAACTATGTTCACAGCGCTCGTTATTGTGCAATTTAAAATGAAACCATTGATAATATTCAGATTGATTATCAAGTTTTATTTCCAATTGAATATCGTTAGCTGAATCAGCTTTAATGACACGAATATTACCACTGTCAAAATTTGAAGAGATTTGCATTGTGAACCTATTATTTATTTAAAAATTTAAATAAGTGTACACAAGTGTTTGCTAGATAAAAAGCAAGGTGAGGATAAAGTTGGCAATAAGTTAACCTTATAACTGTAAAGAGATTAATACTTAAACAAATATATATTAATACCGCTAACGACTACGAAGAAATAGCCCTAACTCAGTCGAATAGCCCATTGATCTATGTTCAATTTCACCCAAATAATTGACCACGTAGTAACTAGGATATGCAGAGACTTGATAGCGCTGTTTAACTTCTTCATTGCCGTATAAAATCGGCAGAGACAGGTTTAATTTATTTGAAAAATCTGAAACCTCTTTTTTATTAACAAAATCCAGCGCGACAGCAACTACGCTAATATTGTTATCTCGTTCATATAAGCTTTGTAAATTTTGAATACTTATGCGACATATTGAACACCAAGGAGCGAAGAAATAAACAACAGTTTTGTGCTCTTTGCTATTGGGTGTTTGATAGATAAATGTTTGTTCTTCGCCAAGCCCGGTTAATTCAAAATTGGGCGCAGTATCTTTATCCCAACTAGATAACATGCTTGTCTCACGAACCATAGACACTAAATTAACAACAAGTGCGATAATAAATAACTGAGCGATAAAACCTTTCAATTTTTAATCCTATAAAACAACATGCTTAGTTAGTAGACCACAGTTAAATAAAATCTATTTCCAATTTTAGAAAAAATTGATGGTTGTGCATTATTATACCGCTCTGCATAAGGAATGAGTTGACTATATATTTAATCCGTTTGGTATTATCACTACCCCGATAAATAAGAAAGGCTAGAAGCACATGCTACTAGCCTTACATTTAAACTGTCACCGAATTTTACGACAATGAGTTTAATTATGCCTTTGGTAAGTTCTGGAACGTAACACCAGCCATTTTATGCATCACTTTAACAACCTGGCAGCTATAACCAAATTCATTATCATACCAAACGTATAATACAGCGCGATCGTCTTCAACAATCGTTGCTTGTGAGTCAACAACACCAGCGAAACGAGATCCAACTAAATCTGTAGATACAATTTCAGTTGAGGCTGTGTAGTCAACTTGTTCACGCAATGGTGACTCTAGTGATACACCACGTAAGTAATCATTCAATGCTTCACGGTCTGTAGCCGTTTTGAGGTTAAGGTTCATAATAGCCATAGAAACGTTTGGCGTAGGAACACGAATTGCGTTACCCGTTAATAAACCTTTCAATTCTGGCAATGCTTTCGCAACTGCTTTAGCTGCGCCCGTAGAAGTGATTACCATGTTAAGCGGTGCACTGCGACCACGACGTTCAGATTTATGGTAGTTATCAATTAAGTTTTGATCGTTAGTGTATGAGTGAACGGTTTCAACGTGACCATTTTTAATGCCATACTTGTCATTTAGTGCTTTAAGTACCGGTGTGATTGCATTGGTAGTACAACTTGCTGCTGAAACAATCTTGTCTTCATCCAAGATCATATCTTGGTTAACACCGTAAACGATATTTTTAATGTCGCCTTTACCTGGTGCTGTTAATAGTACTTTACCAACACCTTTAGATTGAAGGTGCTGACCTAACCCATCTTCATCAGTCCAAATACCAGTGTTATCAACAACTAAGGCATCTTCAATGCCGTATTGGGTGTAATCAATTTCACTAGGTGATTTTGCATATATTACTTTAATGTATGCACCGTTAGCACGAATTGCACCTTGGTCTTCATCAACTGAAATACTGCCATTAAATGCGCCATGGATTGAATCACGACGTAACAGTGATGCACGTTTTTCAAGATCACCATCTTTACCCGGGCGGATAACAATTGCACGTAAACGTAAGTTCGCCATTGGGCCAGTACGTTCGATAAGTAAACGAGCCAAGATCCGACCAATACGACCAAAACCGTATAAAACAACATCTTTAGGTGCTGGTGCGGCTTGCTCTTTTAATGGCGAAAGCTCTTTTTGAAGGTATTGCTCAATGGTTAAATCATTGGCTTCGCCTTGGAATAAGTAACGGTATGCTAATTTACCTACATCTATACTTGCCGGACGTAAGTCCATTTTACTTAATGCTTCGACAAACGGAAAACTCTCACGTAAACGTAACTTGGTTTCTTCATGAGTACCAACGTATTTATGTGCTTTGATAATATCAATTGCAGAAGCATTCACTAATGGACGGCCATATACAGAAACCTCTACACCGAAGTTACGATATAATTGTCCAATAATTGGTTGCATTCTTTCAGCGAAATCCTGGCGTTCCTGCCAGCTCTTTTGATACATTTCCTCGTGTTGAGAAGTCATTCGGTAAACCTTAATTGTTATAACTAAATGGAATTGTATCGGTAGCTTTTATGCAAAAACCAATACAATATTAAAATTCGACGCTATTGTAATAGATGTTGTAACTTTTCTCCACCACTTACAAAACGTTTTTACATTTTTTTAAACAACAACATTAACTGTCGTTAGAGGCTTCAAAATTTAGGCTTAAAGAGTTAACGCAGTAGCGTTTAAAGGTAGGAGCTGGGCCATCATCAAAAACATGACCAAGATGCGAGTCACAAGCTTTACACTTTATCTCAGTACGCTGCATACCATGACTGCTATCAGTTAGATAGGAAACTTTATTTTCTATTGCCTCAAAAAAACTTGGCCAGCCACAACCGGACTGAAATTTTGACGAACTTAAAAATAAATGATCTTGGCAACACGCACAAACATAACTGCCCTGCTGCCAATGATCATAATACTTTCCTGAAAAAGGTGATTCGGTAGCACCTAAGCGACAAACTTTAAAAGCGTCAGCCGATAATGTTTCTTTATACTTGTCATCTGCTGCACTCATCTTGTTTACCCTTTTAAACTTGCTCTATAGGACGTCCGGGAGATGTCCACTGTACATGAAACTTTTGCGTTGCTGGCTTATCGACTCGTTTAAACGTATGAGCACCAAAATAATCACGCTGCCCCTGTAATAGGTTAGCAGGTAGAACAGCACTACGCATTGAATCATAATAACTTAATGACGCAGAGATAGCGCCGATAGGGATACCCATCATGGTTGCTTTCGCTACCGCATAACGCCAGTTTTGTTGATACTTGCTTAATTGTTCACTGAAGAATGAATCTAGTAATAAATTCTCCAGTTTATCATCGCGTTCAAATGCATCGGTAATTGATTGCAAAAACGCAGCTCTAATAATACAACCTGAACGCCAAATTTTAGCTATAGATGCAAAGTTTAATTGCCAGTTTTGCTCCACACTGGCTAATTTCATTAACTGAAATCCTTGGGCATAGGCACAAATTTTCGCGCAATACAAAGCATCATGTAATTGGCTAACCAATTCTTGCTTTTGAGTATCGCTATAGCTTTCAACATGGGGCGCAGAAAGTGTTTTCGATGTCTGCTGACGCAAGGTTTTAAATGCTGAAATTGAACGAGCATAAACCGCTTGTGAAATTGTCGGGGCTGGACAACCAACTTCCAATGAACTAACGGCAGTCCATAAACCAGTGCCCTTTTGTCCCGCTTGATCAAGAATAAGATCAACCAGGTGTGAACCTGTTTCAGGGTCTTTATGACGTAATACTTCAACAGATATGCCCATTAAATAACTATCAAGTACACCTTCGTTCCATTGGGAGAATATATCAGCAATGTCATCACAGCTAAATTGTAGGCCTTCACGCAATACATGATAGGCTTCACAAATCATTTGCATGTCAGCGTACTCAATACCATTGTGAACCATTTTTACATAATGACCTGAGCCCGCGGGACCAATATAGTCTGCGCAAGGTTCACCATCTACTACAATTTGACCTGGTTCAGTACGCTCAATAGGCTTACCCGTTACAGAATCAACTTTAGCAGCAATCGCGCTCCAAATAGGCTTTACCCTAGTCCACGCATAAGCAGAGCCACTTGGCATCAAAGCAGGACCAAAGCGCGCCCCCACTTCACCACCAGAAACCGCGGAAGAAAAGAAGATAAAGTTGTCCTGATAGTTCGATTCTCGCTTTACGGTATCTGTCCATAAACTATTACCGGTATCAATTACGATATCATCAGGCTGTATGCCCGCGCCGATCAAATTTTGACAGACTTGATCTACTACCTCACCGGCAGGAACCGATAATACGATAAGGTGTGGCGTTTTTAATTTTGACAAAAGCTCTGTATATGATGAGCAACCAATAACTCTAGGAGTTTGTTTATTTGTTTCTAGAACATCTTGTTCGATAGCCGCTTCGACCTTTTCAGAATCTAAATCAAAAGCAGCAATTTTATAGCCATTATCAGCTAAATTTAGAACAAGGTTTTTCCCCATAACACCAAGACCTACAAAGCCGATGTCACATTTATTTGTATTGTTTGACATTTAAAATATTATCCACATTTACATCAAATTTATTATTAACCAGTGTATTTTGCCATAAACCACTTCATTTTGTAATATTTACAAACAAATTAAGCTTAAATCTAATAAAACTACACAAAAACGCAAATAAAGCTTGATATTTCGCTCAAATGTTGTAATTTTACTACATTATATTTTCCATAAGGATTTTAAGCATGAAAAAAATTGCAATTAATGGTTTTGGCCGTATTGGTCGCTTAGTATTTAGAGCTGCCGCAGAGCGAAATGATTTAGAAGTTGTTGCTATCAATGATTTGATCGACATAGATTATATGGCTTACATGCTTAAATACGACTCTACACATGGTCGTTTTAAGGGAACTGTTGAAGTTGCAGAAAATGCTTTAATTGTAAATGGAAAGTCAGTTCGTATCACTGCAGAACGTAATCCAGAGAATTTAAAATGGGATGAAGTAGGTGCTGAAATAGTTGTTGAATCAACCGGCCTATTTTTAACTGATGAAACTGCTCGTAAGCACATTGCTGCTGGCGCGAGAAAGGTTATCTTGTCAGCTCCTTCTAAAGACGCAACCCCAATGTTTGTTTCAGGTGTTAACTTTGATGAGTATCAAGGTGAAGACATTGTTTCTAATGCTTCATGTACAACAAATTGTTTAGCGCCACTGGCGAAAGTTATCAATGACAAATTTGGTATTGAAAACGGATTAATGACTACAGTACATGCTGCAACAGCAACACAAAAAACAGTCGATGCGCCAAGCGCAAAGGACTGGCGTGGTGGTCGTGGAGCTGGTCAAAACATTATTCCATCTTCAACTGGTGCAGCTAAAGCTGTTGGACGTGTTATTCCAGAACTAAATGGTAAACTTACCGGGATGGCATTTCGAGTACCAACACCAGATGTTTCTGTTGTCGACCTAACTATCAACCTTAAAACTTCTGCCAGCTATGAAGATATTTGTGCTGCTGTTAAAGAAGCTTCTGAGGGTGAAATGAAAGGTATTTTAGGCTATACCGAAGATGCGGTTGTTTCTAATGATTTTATTGGTGAATCTTGTACTAGCGTGTTCGATGCTAAAGCAGGTATTGCGATGACAGATAAGTTTGTAAAACTTGTTTCTTGGTATGACAATGAAATGGGATATTCAAACAAAGTATTAGATTTAGCAGCTCATGTATTCGCTTATGAGGAAGCTGTTATCCCAAAGCGTTTAGCTAGCTAAGAAACATATAGACTACTATTAGTTAGTTAACTCAAAAGGACCTATATAGGTCCTTTTTTGTTTTTTTGGGGAGAAGAAATGCAAACTGCCATGGACCGTTCTATCACATCCATGTGAACTCGGCATTCATAACATCGTTTTAATCATTACTTTAAGTTGTAATCTCAGGAATTTAATAAAGCCAACTAAATTCAACTTATTTGATATAACTGCAGCAGTAATCTGTAACTTTATTAATTTTGAGTTTAAACGTTGAATCTTTAGGAACTTCAAAGCTTTCACCACCTTTTATCTGTTGCCATTGAGAGTTGGGTAAAAGAACATCTAAATCACCAGCAATAATCTCCATTAATTCTTTTTCACTGGTATTGAACTCATACTCACCAGGCAGCATTATACCTAAGGTTTTGCTCGAGCCATCAGCAAAAATAACTGCGCGGCTAGTCACTTGCCCATCAAAATAAATATTGGCCTCTCGTACTACTGACACATTTTGAAATTCTGACATATTAAAATTCCTACATTAGTTTAAAATTGATATAAAACGTTATTTTAAAACAATATTCACGATGCGTTTCAACGTTTTAGTTATAACTTAGCAATAATCAAAAATTTCCCTGAATAGATTGCGTTGGGCATGGCACATTGACGTTTTCAATACTGCATGGTTGTTTAGGATTGGGGTCGAGCACAACTTTCTTATTGCCTGAGCCGAATGTGACAGAGGAACAAGCTACAGTGTTGCTAAATAGGCATATAATAAAGAATACATTGCACCTTTGTTTAAGCATAAAAATAACGGCCTGTACTAACTTCATAATTGATTCGTTTAATGTAAAGGACATAAAGAATGGCGTCAACGCATAGAGGCTAAGAAACAAACCATGGCAGTTTGCATTCCTTCTTCCATAAAGCAAAAAAGGTCGCAAAAGCGACCTTAATTAGTAATGTATTTTATCTATTTTGTAAATTGCCTAGCTGCAGCAACTGCATTTTTAGTAATTTCGGTAATTTTAGCCCAATCTTTGTTAGCAACGGCATCATTTGGTACTAACCATGAACCACCAATACAGCTTACATTGTTTAAGTTTAAATAATTGCCCATATTATCCTGGTTTATGCCACCTGTAGGGCAAAAGCGAATATTAGGGAACGGGCCTGAAATTGATTTGATCGATTTAGAACCACCTACAGCTTCAGCCGGGAAAAACTTAAAGTGATCAAAACCAGCATCTATACCTGTCATTAATTCTGAAATTGATGCAATTCCTGGAATTAATGGAATTTTTGACTCTTTTGCCGCGGCCAGTAACTCTTTAGTTAAACCTGGACTTATGGCAAATTTTGCCCCAGCATCAATTGATTGTTGCAGAGTTTCCGGGTTAATTACTGTTCCAGAGCCAATCATAGCTTCAGGAACATTAGTCGCGATTTCTTTAATCACTTCTAAAGCATTAGCTGTTCTTAAAGTAACTTCTAAAACATTGATGCCACCAGCAATTAATGCTTTTGCAATTGGTACTGCATCTTCAACATTCTCTATGACTAAGACAGGAACAATCGATCCTAATGAAAAAATTTCTTCTGGCTGAGTTAGCCATGTATTTGTTAACGACATAAGTCCTCGTTTATATTTTGTTGAATTAAGTAAGCGCTAGCACCAAGTAAACCAGGTTGTGATTCGGTGATCACAAAAGTTGGTATTTTCGCATTAAAATGGGTAAACCGACCTTTTGCTTCGAAACGGCGTCTAAAACCGCTCTCTTCAAAGAATTCCAAAAACCTTGGTACAATCCCACCTGCAATATAAACACCACCAAAACTGGCTGTTGTTAATGCTAAATTACCGGCAAAACTACCCAAAGTTTTACAAAACTGCTCCATTGTCTCTAAACAAATATCACAGCGTTTTTCGATTGCACGGTTGGAGATTTCCGCCGCACTAAAGTTTTTTGTATCGACATCACGATAGTGGCAAAGTGCTTGATATATTTGCTCAATTCCTAAGCCTGAAAGCAATTGCTCGTAAGATACGCGTGAATATTTTTCTTTTAAATAGTTTAAAATGGCAATTTCAACATCGTTAATTGGAGCAAAGTCTGAGTGACCACCTTCACCGCCAACACTTATCCACTGATCATTACCCCAAATTACGTTAGCAACTCCTAAACCAGTACCTGGACCACAAATTGCAATAGGTTTGTGACTTACAACCTCACCGCCGCCTATTTTATATTTTTGCCACTCATCTAAACTATTAATCGACCAGGCAATAGCTGTATAGTCGTTAATCATATGAAGTTTATTTAAACCTAGATCAGCTTTTAATTTTGCTTTAGAAAAGCTCCATGGCAAGTTGGTCATATCAATTAAGTCTTGATCAACGGGACAAGCAATAGCTAGACATGCGTTAACGTCTTGCTTAAGACTATTTATCTCTAATGTCTGCAAGTAATCATCAATTACATTACGTAAACAAGGATATTGTGAGCATTGATAAGTCTTTAAATTTTTAATATTTCCTAATTCATCTAGCATCGCTATACGTAAATTAGTGCCACCAATATCTGCAACAATATTAATTACATCATTTGACATTACACATTGTCCTCAGAAAACAATGAACAAGCTCCTAGCTCAGCGCCACTTAAATTGTTGCGCATAAAGCCAAACATTTCTCGGCCCATGCCTTGATGTTCATGCTGTGCAGCAAATTTTGCCAATGGGCGGTTGTTAAGCTCTTCTTCATCAACCATTAATGTTAATTCACCAGTTAAACCGTCAACTAAAATCATATCGCCAGTTTGTACTTTCGCAATTAAACCGCCATCGAGTGCTTCTGGCACTAAATGGATAGCAGCAGGTACTTTACCTGATGCGCCAGACATACGGCCATCAGTAACTAAGGCAACATTGAAGCCTTTATCTTGAAGAACACCTAATGGTGGCGTTAATTTATGACATTCTGGCATACCGCGGGCTTTAGGGCCTTGGAAACGAACAACAGCAACAAAATCTTTATCTAATGAGCCAGATTGAAAAGCAGCATCAAGTTCATGTTGATCTTCAAATACTACCGCTGGCGCTTGTATAACTTCTTGACCATCGCGTAAAGAAGAGGTTTTCAAAACAGAACGACCTAAATTACCTTTAAGTAGTTTTAATCCACCATCTGCTTTAAATGGTACACCAGGGTTTGCTATAACTTCAGCATCGCCAGATACTGTCGGTCCATCAATCCAAACTAATTTACCATCTTGCAAGGTAGGAACTTGCGTGTAACGTTCTAAACCTTGTCCACAAATTGTATCTACATCTTCATGCAGTAAACCCGCATCTATCAGCTCTCTAAACAGTAATGCCATACCACCAGCTTCTTGGAACTGGTTAATGTCAGCAAAACCATTTGGGTAAATTCTAGTGATTAATGGCACTGCATCAGATAAATCGGCAAAGTCATCCCAATTAATGATGATCCCGGCCGCGCGAGCAAAGGCGATAATATGCATAGTCAAGTTCGTTGAACCACCAGTTGCAAGTAATGCAACGATTGCGTTAACGATTGATTTTTCGTTGATCATTTTACCAACAGGAACAAAATTACCCGATTGTTGAGTTAACCGCGTAACTTGTCTGGCTGCAGCTTTAGTGAGCTCTTCTCTAAGTTCAGTGTTTGGCGCAACAAATGAAGCGCCAGGTAAATGCAAGCCCATCACTTCAACGACTAATTGGTTTGAGTTTGCCGTTCCAAAAAACGTACAAGTACCAGCACTGTGATAAGAAGCAGATTCAGCTTCTAATAATTTATCTTCACCAACCTCGCCTTTAGCATATTGTTGTCTAACACGAGCTTTTTCTTTATTTGGAAGTCCTGAAGGCATTGGCCCTGCTGGTACAAAAACTGTCGGTAAATGACCAAATGTCATTGCAGCAATAAGCAGACCAGGAACAATTTTGTCACAAATACCAAGCATTAAGGTACCGTCAAACATGTTATGCGACAGCGCAACGGCTGAAGACATGGCAATAACATCACGGCTCATCAAGCTAAGATCCATGCCCGGTTGCCCTTGAGTTACACCGTCACACATTGCAGGTACACCACCAGCAAACTGCGCAACACCGCCGGTATCACGAACAGCTTGTTTAATTATCTCTGGATAAGTTTCATACGGTTGATGTGCTGATAACATATCGTTATAAGCTGACACTATAGCTACATCACTATGATTTAACTGTTTTAAAATAGACTTGTCTTCTTTACCACAAGCGGCAAAACCATGAGCTAAATTGCCACAAGACAACGCAGAGCGGTGAACTTTTGAAGACTTAGCATTATCTATTTTTGTTAAGTAATCAGTTCTTTGTTTTTTACTTCGTTCAATAATGCGATTGGTGATCGCGGTAATATTTTCATTCATTTTGATATTCGACATCGGTTATTCCGCCCAAAAAATATTGCAGGTTTTATCTTCATTTTGTAAAAATGCTCTAATTGGCATTGCTACCGCGTCATCATTCGCAAGCGCTTGCGAGATAACATCTTGCTTTGATTGACCGACAACATGTAAATAAAGATGTGAAGCTTGAATTAAAGCAGCATAGTTAAACGTAACTCGTTCATAAGGAGCTGTAGTAGGTACAACTTTTATTAAAGCCGGATCTGCATTTTCATCAAGTCCTTGATGCACTTGTGCACTACAAGGAAAAATTGACGCTGTATGACCATCTTCGCCCATACCTAAAATAACCACGTCTAAAGGCAAAAAGCTGTTTGCTTGATCAGTTAAATTAGTTAAGTATTGCTCGGTTAGTGCATCAGCTTGTTTTAAAGAAAAGAATGTTGCATTTGCAGCATAGTTTTGTAATAAGTTTTCTTTTAATAAACGATCATTTGAATCAGTATTTTGGGTATCTACCCAGCGATCATCGACTAAGGTTATGGTAACCTTTGACCAATCAATATTTTTATTTGAAAGTTCTTTAAATAAACCTTTTGGCGTGCTACCACCAGAAAAAGCAATGCTGGCATAGCCTTTATCAGAAATTGCTGCAGTTAATTGCTTGGCAATACGCTGAGCAAATTTTTGATCTAGCATATTGCGAGTTCTAAATGTGTTGTTGATGTTCATTATTCGTCCCAATCTCTATCATCTCTGGCAATAAGAGCAATTGAAGAAACAGGCCCCCATGAACCAGCGGCATAACCTTTTGGTGCTTCATTTGATGAATCCCAAGCAGCTTTAATACTGTCTATCCATTCCCAGGATGCTTCTACTTCATCACGACGAATAAACAAACCGGCATTACCGTTAATCGCGCTTAAAATCAAACGTTCATAAGCGTCAATTACGCGTGAAGAATCGTTTATATCAGAGAAACTTAAATCAAGTTTAGTTTCTTTTATCTCAAGCTCTTTGGTGATCCCTGGAACTTTGTTCATCACGGTTAACTCTACACCTTCGTCAGGTTGCAGACGAATAGTTAATTTGTTTGCTGGCAATTGCGAGTAACTATTATCGAAGATATTATGTGGTTGATGTTTAAAATGGATCACAACTTCAGAATGCTTACAAGGCATGCGTTTTCCGGTTCTCATGTAAAATGGAACACCTGCCCAGCGCCAGTTATCAATCTCGGCTTTAATGGCAACAAAGCTTTCAGTAGTACTGTCTGTTACTGCCCCGTCTTCTTCAAGGTAGCCTGGTACCGGTTGGCCATTCATATGACCTTTAGTATATTGACCTCGTACCGTTTTTTCATGTACGTTACTGCGGTCAATCTTTCTTAATGCTTTAATAACTTTAAGTTTTTCATCACGAATATTTTCTGAGGATAAATCCGTAGGCGGTTCCATAGCGAGCAAAGACAATATTTGTAGTAAATGGTTTTGCACCATATCGCGAATTTGACCGGTATCATCATAAAAACCCCAACGGCCTTCTATTCCAACACTTTCTGCAACAGTTATTTGTACATGATCAATACAAGTATGATCCCAGTTGGTACTAAACAACGAATTGGCGAATCGCAATGATATTAAATTTAATACCGTTTCTTTACCAAGATAATGATCAATTCGATATATTTGAGATTCTTTAAAATGTCGACTGACTAAATCGTTTATTACTTTTGAGCTTTCTAGATCATGACCAATTGGTTTTTCCATCACTACCCGAGCAAAGTCATTATTTAGCTTATGCGCTTTTAAACCATCAGCGATGAGTCCATAAATCGAAGGTGGCGTGGCTAAGTAGTGTAATGTATAAACGTTAGCATCAAGTACTTTTGCTAATGATTTAAAACCAGCTTGATCAGAAAAGTCTAATTGCACATAGGAAAACAATTTAATAAATTCATCAACTTTATCGGCTGCAATTTGATCTGCGACAAAAGTGTTTAAATTTTCTTTTACAAACGCTTGAAAGTCAGCGTCTTCAAACGCCACACGGGCAACGCCAATTATTTTAACCTCGTCTACGAGTAGGTCTGCAACAAATAATTGATATAGAGCTGCGAACAATTTACGTTTAGATAAATCACCTGCTGCACCGAATAATACGATTTGTTTAGCTGATAATAATGAAGATTCAGACATGAATATTAATCTCTCAAAATAATGAAAATAAATTACATTTAAGCTTAATTTATACTGATATCGGGCTAAGGTAAAGAACAATTTGTAATTTAATTACAGCGAACATTCCTTGATATATAAGGATTAACGGCAAATAGGTGTTGTTTATTTATAATAAACCTGGATAAATTATAGAATTACGTTAAAATAATACATAAATATGAAATAAATTTACATAAAAGCTGTTTTATTTCATAAAAATAATTTACAGTAGCAGTAAATCAACCGAGGCCTGTTAATGAATATATTAGAAAAAATCACCAACGAGTTTGATTCTTTTAGTAAATCAGAACGTAAAGTTGCGGAAGTAATTTTAGCTTCACCGGCAACAGTAATACATTCAAGTATAGCTGCTCTGGCTAAGCAAGCGAATATAAGCGAACCTACCGTTAATAGGTTTTGCCGCCGTTTAGACACTAAAGGTTATCCAGATTTTAAATTGCATTTAGCTCAGTCATTAGCAAATGGTACACCTTATGTTAATCGTCACGTAGATGAAAACGACAGCGCTGAAGAGTATACAAATAAAATTTTTGAATCTACGTTAGCGAATCTTGAAATGGCACGCAAAAGTTTAGACACAAACTTGATCAATCGTGCGGTCGATGTGTTAACGCAAGCTAATAAGATATCTTTTTTCGGTCTAGGGGCATCAGCAATCGTTGCCCATGATGCGCAAAACAAGTTTTTCAGATTCAATGTTCCTGTTGTTTATTTCGATGACATATTAATGCAACGTATGAGCAGCATTAATAGCGCACAAGGTGATGTAGTCGTTGTTATTTCTCATACAGGTAGAACTAAGCCATTAGTAGAAGTTGCCGCCATGGCCAGAGAAAATGACGCTATTGTTATTGGCATCACCGATGCGAACTCGCCACTAGCGAAAGAATGCAACATAGTTTTATCCCCTACAGTGTCTGAAGATACCGATTTATATATGCCAATGGCCTCGCGCATTGCGCAACTTACATTAATTGATATTTTAGCCACCGGTTTTACATTACGCCGCGGTGATAAATTCAGAGATAACTTAAAGAAAGTTAAAGACAGTTTACGTAGCTCACGTTTTGAGCGTAAAGATTAATTAAATTTACAATATAAGGTTTCCCCTCCATGCCTAGAAGAACGAAAATTGTTGCTACCTTAGGGCCAGCAACAGATGATATCAATGTACTAAGAGAAGTAATAAAAGCCGGAGTTAATGTTGTACGCCTTAACTTTTCACATGGAGTGGCAGAAGATCACATTCAACGCGCTGAAAATGTACGTGCTATAGCTAAAGAATTAAACACTTACGTAGCAATTTTAGGTGACTTGCAAGGACCTAAAATACGTGTTTCAACGTTTAAAGATGGCCCAATCCAGTTAGAAATTGGCGATAATTTTATTTTAGATGCTGACTTAGGCAAAGGTGAAGGTACTAAAGAAAGTGTCGGTATAGACTATAAAGCCTTACCTAAAGATGTATCTAACGGTGATGTACTATTATTAGATGACGGTCGTGTGCAATTAAAAGTTGAAAGTATTGAAGGTAACAAAGTTCATACTGTTACAACCGTTGGTGGCCCTCTTTCTAACAATAAAGGTATTAATCGCCAAGGTGGCGGTTTATCAGCTGCAGCATTAACAGCAAAAGATAAAGAAGATATTAAACTCGCTGCTAAATTAGATGCTGACTTCTTAGCCGTTTCTTTCCCTCGTGATGCTGCAGATATGCGTGAAGCACGTTTACTTGCTCAAGAAGCTAACTGTAATGCTCGTTTAGTATCAAAAATTGAACGTGCTGAAGCCGTAAATGACAATGATGTACTTGATGGCATCATTTTAGCATCAGATGTCGTAATGGTAGCTCGTGGTGACTTAGGTGTTGAAATTGGTGATGCAGAGCTAGTTGGTAAGCAAAAACATATTATTGCTCGCTCTCGTCAGTTAAACCGTGTAGTTATTACCGCAACACAAATGATGGAAACCATGATCACTCAACCTATGCCTACTCGTGCAGAAGTGATGGATGTTGCCAATGCTGTTCTTGATGGTACTGATGCGGTCATGTTAAGCGCTGAAACTGCTGCCGGTAAATACCCAGTAGAAACAGTTAAAGCAATGGCACACGTATGTATAGGTGCAGAAAAGCAACGTTCTGTAAATATTTCAGGCCACCGTCTTGAAATGATGTTTGAAGGTGTTTCTGAAACAGTAGCTTTATCGGCCATGTATGCAGCGAATCACTTAAAAGGCGTTAAGGCAATTATCTCGTTAACAGAGTCGGGCATGACATCAAAAATCATGTCTCGTATTACTTCAGGTTTACCGATTTATTCATTATCTCGTCATACTAAAACCTTAAGTAAGTCTGCTATTTATCGCGGTGTTTACCCTGTTCAATTCGATTCAACCGACTCAACTGAACACGCTTTGTCAAAAGATGTACTAGACGCGGTGTTGGCGACAAATATTTCAGAATTAAACGACGGTGATTTAGTTATCTTTACTCATGGTGATACTATGGAAACGGTCGGTGCTTCTAATACTATGAAGATATTAACGGTTAAAAAATAAACATTCCCAATGTTTACTGATAAAGCCAGCTAATTAGCTGGCTTTCTCGTTTCTCGTTTCTCGTTTCTATAAAAATTTTATTCTCTTTAAACTGATCTGTTATACTTTATATATTAATGACTTATGAGTATAAGCTATAGCCATGACTAATAAAATTCCAGTCAAAAATATCGCCATTCTTACCAGTGGAGGTGATGCGCCGGGAATGAATGCGGCGATACGAAGCTGCACTTTAGCCGCCTTGCATTTTGGCCATAATGTTTATGGTTTTTTACACGGTTTTAAGGGCTTACTGAATAATGAATTTACCGCTTTAGCTGAGCAAGACGTAAGAGATATCATTCATTATGGCGGTACAATTCTAAAAAGTGCGCGTTGTCCTGAATTTTTAGATGAAAACAAACAACAGTTAGCGGCTGAAAATTTAACTAAGTTGCACATCGATGCTTTGATTGTTATTGGTGGTGATGGTTCATTTTGTGGAATGTTAGCGCTTGCAGAATATTATAAAGGCCAATTAATTGCCCTGCCCGGTACCATAGATAATGATGTCGATGGTACCGATCACACCATTGGTTTTGCCACTGCCGTAAATACCGCAATAGATGCCATAGATAAGATCAGAGATACAGCTGATGCATTCGAACGAGTTTTTGTTGTAGAGGTTATGGGTAGGCACAGTGGCTTTTTAGCTTTAAATATTGGAATAGCTAGTGGTGCTGAGCAAGTTTTAACATTTGAAAACTTTCAAAACCCTGGTGTAGAATTACAAAATATTGCTGAGCATATAAAACTTTGCAAAGAAAAACGTGGTGCCAGTAGCTATTTAATTGTTGCCGCTGAAAATCTTTGGCCACAAGGTGTTGAGCAACTCTGTATTGATTTACAAGCCTATGCGAATATAACTTGTACACCATGCATTTTAGGTTACATCCAACGAGGCGGCTCTCCAGTGGCGAAAGATAGGATCATGGCCACTAAAATGGGCGTGGCAGCTGTAAATGCGATTAATGCTGATAAATCGATGATTATGATTGGTGAAATCTCAGGTTCGATCAATGAAATTAAGATAACACAGGCCGTCAAACACAAAAAGCAAGTTAATGGCGAATTACTAATGGCGCAGAATTCTATATTAGACATTGCTGAATTAGCAAAAATAAATAAACTCTAATAGTTTTTGTCGTTAGAATAAAAATTAGCCTAATACTGCTTGTTTTACTTTATCTTTATAACTGCGACTTACTTTCATCTCTTTGTCATTAGTTAGAATTAAATAATATTCGCCACTAACATGATTACCAAACTTATCTATATAGGTTTTATTGACAATGCTTGAACGATGAATGCGAATAAACAGTTTAGGGTCCAACAATTCTTCTAAATCTTTCATTGTTTTTCTTAAAATATGGGTGCCTTCATGTGTATGTACGCACATGTAATCGCCAGCGGCATCAATACATAGAATATCTTTTGTTGGTACTAGCGTTGTTTCACCTACATCTTTAATCGCTAATACGTCGGAATACTGGCTAACACTAACCGGGCCATTAGCGGCCAGTTCAGCTAAGATTTTTTCACAATCATTGCCCGTAACTTCACTAACTAATTGCACAAGCTTGTCTTTATGCTCGCCATCTTTAGCATGCTCTAAGGTTTTAACCACTTTAATAATAGCGTCTTCAAGCCGGTCATGGTCAACAGGCTTTAATAGGTAATCCAGAGCGTGTATTTCAAATGCTTTAATTGCGTATTGATCAAATGCAGTGACAAAGATAATAAGCGGCATTTTTTCATGCATTTCTTCCAGCGCTTGTACAACTTGAAAGCCATTAATCTCGGGCATTTGAATATCAAGAAAAACTAAATCAGGCTGCTGCTTGGTTATTTCCTGTATCGCCTCACGACCATTGCTACATAATGCGCATACATCAATATATTCAAAAGCGCTAAGCCTGACCGCTAAGCCTTTTCGTGCGAGAGGTTCATCATCAACAACTATTGTTTTTAGCGTTTTATTCATTCGTCATGTTCAAGTTGAAAAGGGATCCGTATGTTTATTTTAACGCCTGTAGGAATATTGTCACTAACTACTATGGAATAATTATTATCATATAGTGCTGACAAACGATCTTTGGTGTTAACTAGCCCTACACCATTCTCTCGGTGTAAGTTGCCATTGATAATTTCAGTGCCTGGGCCATCATCGGCAATTTCTAACTGTAGATCGTTAGCAAATCTCGACACTTTAATGGCAATAGTGCCACCATTTTCTTTAACGGCAATGGCGTATTTAATGGCGTTTTCAACGAGAGGTTGAAATAACATACTTGGCACTAAAGCATTTTGACAATTATTTTGCACTTCAAAAGTAATTTTTAACCGTTCTTCAAATCTCACTTTCTCAATTTCAAGATAAAGGTTCACCGCTTTTATTTCTTGTGACAAGGTTACCTTTTTCATTGGGTCCATATCTAATGAATAGCGTAAAAAATCACTGAGTTTAGTCACCATACCATTAGCCGTTTTATTCTCATCTATAAGAATTAGAGTAGAAATAGCATTTAATGTATTAAATAGAAAGTGCGGGTTTAACTGATAGCGCAACATTTTAAGTTGTGCCTGGTTGGCCATATTATTAGCTTTTAGTACTTTTTGTTTTTCTTGCTGCAGCATTTGATAATATTTAATACCGAAATACAAACCACTCCAGCTCAACATAATGTAAAAGGACCATACTGCCGATTGTGCATAATAGAGCCAAAAATCGGGACGCCAGCCGTGTTTGTAAATTTCCCAATAGGTAATATTTTTTACTACTTGCCATAACAAGCCTGCACAATAAGATGAGACAATTATTACAATCGCAATTTTTAACGGTGATAAATTCCAAGCTTTTTGATAGATGTAACGTAGAGGGATAGAAAACAAGGCACCAGCATAGGCACTCAAAATAACTACCCAAGTAAATAGATCTCTTAAATCATGTAATAGCGACCCTAGGTAATGCACCAGAGCAAAACCGATCCAGCCGCCGATATGCAGTAACCAGAAAAAACGATTTCTATTTTCGATAAACTCTTGCCAATTCAAAATATTACTCAACACCGATAATGAACTTATTGTATAACTTCATTATTACTGAAGTAAAATGTAAACACACTGTGATTAATCGTAACTTTATTGCTATTTACCGCAAATTTTAATCATCCAATAGAGTTAATAACAGCTGTTTTTGCTGCTTTATTGATAAATCAGATACAGCATGCACCGAATCAGAAATATCATTAAAAAACCATAACGCATTGATTAATTGACTTATTTTAAAGTACCGCGTTACCTTATCTAGATTTAATGACCTTATATATGGCGCTAAATTTTGTGTAGTATTAGGGCTTGGTAATAAAAGCGAAGTTTGATCATCAGGTGAAACTCCATTTATAGCAAAGCACATACCAACATCGTATTCAGGCTCTGCTAATACACTATATTCCCAATCAATTAACCATGTATGTTTATCCGCTACAAAAATATTATTAAAATTAACATCACCATGATTTACTACATAACGTGTTTCATCAATATCAAGCGATTGCATAAGTGACTGCCAATAACGCTTAATTTGAGTTATCTGTTCATTGGTTATATTTGCTGTATTATCTATTTTTTCAACAAGCTCATTGAATATAAGCTGAGGATTAAACACTGGAAGTGCAGCAGGTAACTGTTGGCAGTGTTGTATTAGATTGACAGCACAATTGAGCTTGTCGATTGACGGTATTGCACTCTGCTGTAACGTTTCGCCAGTTAAATACTCGGTAATGATATAACCAAATAAATCTGACTCCTCAATGATTAAAGGACCAAAACCTGTAGCTGCGGCTGATTTTTGTAATTGTATCTGCTGTTCCCAAGCAATAGTATCAGGTAAATGATTATTAAATATTTTAAGAAAAAGCGAGTATGGTTTAGTAACAAAGCTTACCTTAAAACACTGATGACTTAAGCCACCAGTGATTTGAGTAACTGAACTATACCCTTGCAGAGTATTACTTATCGATAAAATTTTATTGAGTTGTAGCACGTTCAGGTTTCAACACTCTACTGGCCGTTTCAGCTTGTTCTACTTTGTACAGTTTAGACCAATTTATAAAACCAATTATGCACATTAATATATTGAAGCTACCAAGTACTGCTGTTGGCTCAAGGCCTTTTTGTAAATATAGAAACACTGACACTGTGTTTATTACAAACCAATACAACCAATTTTCAAGCAGTTTTATCGTGACTAAATACGTAGTAGATACAGCAAAAACCGTAGTAAATGTATCTAAGTATGCATAATCGGCGTGAGTATAATTATCCATGTACCAACCTAACAACAAACTTAATATTGTTAAAAACGTAATAAGTTTAATATGCTTTAAAATTGGCCAAGTACATACCGGCATTTGATTATTTGCTGTTAATACATCAGAGTTTTGCCAACGATACCAGCCATATAAAGCCATGGCCATATAATAAACGCTTAATAAAGATTCCATCAATAGTGACACATCATAGAAAATAACTGTGAATATTAATGTGCTAATAAACGCAGCTGGCCAACACCAGCTATTATTACGGGCAACTAAAACTACATAGGCTATCGACAAGCCTACAGCCAGTAATTCCCAAAAAGGTAACCCAATAAAGTAATTAATAATACTTTGCATTAACTGCCCTTTCTTTAACGATTATATTTCAGCTTCAGGCTCGCTACGATCGCCACTAATAAATTTACAAACAAACACCGCACTGCCAAGAGTTTGATGCACTTGCTTTATTTCCTGCATAACCGTAGCAACAGCTAAATCATACTCGCCAAACACTTGCGTACTCATTCCATTAGTTACTACTTTTAAACCGTCAACGGTTCTCAGAGTACGAATAAACGACCAAATTTCAGCTTTGAATTTTTCTTCCGCTAATGGATATAGGCTTATTTCTATGGATATTTGCATAATAATCTCATTGTTTAATTTTGTCAGAGGTGTCTTCCGTATTTTTTGTATTCAACACAGAGCCACCTCTAACACCACCACAAAGTGGCAAGTAGAATATTTAGTAGATTGATTAAAATTGATAATCTACTGTTATACCGAATTCAGCGGGTGCAGCTAATTGATAATACCCTTTGGCAGTATAGCTATCGCGCGGATCATTACCAAAATAAAAGCCGCGGCTTTGATAATCTTCATCAGTAATGTTACGTCCCCACAGTTTAACTTGCCAGGTATCTTGAAAATAAGTGACCGATGAATTTAATAATTCTATGGCTTCTGATTTTTCACGATGAGAATCTGAGAAATAAAACTCATCCTTGCCATCAACACTAACATTAAATAAGAAATTATCGTTTAGAAAGTAATTTACGCCAAAATTAAATTGGTATTGAGGGGAATGAGCTTGCTCTTCTCCAGAATAATCAGTTTCATTTCCATCTGAATCTGTGTGTATATAATTCGTATACTCACTATCAAGTAAGCCTAAAGATCCATACAGCTCGAAATTATCATTGATATTCCATGCTCCATCAATTTCTAAACCTTGGTTTGTACCAGATGAAGCATTCACTAGATAACTAACAAACTCTGTAGACCCATCTTCACGGAAAACTTCAGTATATGAACTGATTTGCATGTCATCTCTGTCCATATAAAACAAGGAAAAACGAGCATATGCATCACCGTCTAAATAGTTTTGCTTTAAACCTAATTCGTAGTTCATTACATATTCAGGTTCAAATTCACGGTTATCAGCACTCAAAGTGCCACTTGAATTGACTCCTCCGGCCTTAAAACCACGATTAACTGAACCATAAACTAAGCTATCAGCCGTTGCTTGATAGGCTAAAACAACTTTACCACCAACCATAGTGTCAGATGGCTCAAAATTTACTCCTTCTGAATTACTGTAATCTGCATTGCGGTCTTCAACACGAATACCGGTTGTTAAGGTTAAGTTATTAGCAACTTTACTGTCTAATTGCACAAAACCTGCAATAGTATCAGCGTCAAATTCAGATTCTAAGCCTCCATAAGTATATTCACGTATTAAGTCTTCGCTTTCATTTTTATGGTAAACACCAGCAACCCATGAAGTGGTGTTAGCAAATATTTGGTGATCGGGCTTAGAAACTAATCTGATCTCTTGGGTTGAAGACGCTTTATCTCTAAAATAATAATCTGTTGAAGAATAATCTCCCCACGGACATTCATTTTCTACGCATAAATCAGCATTACTCCAATCTTCATCATAGCCGTAATCAAGTTCAGAATCGGCGTAACTGAAAATTGAAACCACATCAACAGTGTTTAGTCCGCTATAAGTTGCTTTAATACTTGTTGCAATGGTTTCTTGCGTATCAAAACCAGGCTGATCGGATAACGTGTCACGGTTATTATCTAATGAGAAAGCGTCATAACCATTGTCAAAGTCTAAATAAAACACTGACATATCAATTGTTAGGTGTTCTGAGGCTTTGTATTTTAATTTGGTTCTAATCGTTAACTCATCTTTGTTATTGGTATCTTCTTTATCTAAGTAGGTATTTTCAATAAAACCATCACTCTGAAATTGCTCAACGGCTACTCGGTAGCCAAGCTTGTCACTTGCTGGTCCTGACAACATCAGTCCTAATGATGATGAATTATAGTTACCAACCATAGCTTTCACTGAGCCTTCAAACTCTTGAGCAGGATCGAAGGTAGTAATATTAATTACGCCAGCCATAGCATTAGCACCAAATTTTGTGCCTTGCGGACCTCTAAATATTTCAACTTGTTTTACGTCAAATAACGATGCCGCACTGCCAATACCGGTGAAATCTACTTCATCAATAATAACACCTACTGACGGGTTAATTGGCTCTTTAAATTGACTTCGCTCACCTATTCCACGTATTTGGTAATAGCGAGCGCGACTAGAGCCACTGGAAAAGTTAACATTTGGTGTAGCTAACACTATTTCTTCTAGGTTTTGTGCGTTACGTAGGGCAATATCATCACTATTCACTACGGATAAAGATGATGCAGTTTTTTGCAGGTTTTGCTCTCGAAAGTCACCGACTACTTGAATAATTTCAAAGTCTTGTTCTAATTCGGTATTAGCATCAGTTTCAGCAAAAACGCTGGTCGGAAGTAAAGCCAAAGTTATAGCCGAAGCTAAAATTGATTTACTGGCTTTAAGTGTAGTGTGAAAGTTCATTACAGATCTCAGATTAATTTTATAATGGAGATCCGGCACAAAGAAGGAAATATAGAAAATGGAACTGCTGTGTAAAAACGATCCAATGATTCTTAACCATCCCTACGCCGGTATTATCCGGTTCAGGTTCAAAGGGTTTGCGTTTTACAATAGAGCTTATTGTTAACTGCATCTCAGTTGTCATCACATTCGTAATAACAACACCCCCTGGCTCGGTGCGAATACTATCAAGTTTCATCATTTTGTAAATAGGTGTAACTATATAAATTACTACTAAAACAATATTAAACCTTATATAACTAAATGCTGTTCAGATAAAAGTGCATATTTAAAAGCTGGAGGAAGGCTACCCTGCTAACATCGGACCTAAACGTTTACCGCCAACTAAATGCATATGAATATGATAAACCTCTTGGCCGCCATGGTTATTACAATTAACCAGTAACCGATAACCATCTTCGCTAATGCCCTCTTCCATTGCTAATTTTCTAGCTACGGTGAACATACGACCCAGCGTTAATTCATCATCTTCAGTTACATCATTAACCGTAGGTATAAGTTTATTAGGAATAATTAAAATATGACTCGGTGCTTTTGGCGATATATCTCGAAAAGCGGTAACTAAATCATCTTGATACAGTAAAGGTGTTGGAATTTCCTGGCGGATAATTTTTGAAAATATAGTTTCTTCACTCATGAGAATTCCTTTATTACTGGGCCACAATTGGCGCTTTAAAGCTTGCTAACATGGCATTAACCAACTCTTGGATTTTAGCTTGTTTTTCTTCAACAGGTATTTTGGTTTTCTTAATCGCTTTAGACACTACTGAACGCCAAACTGATTTCCCTTCTGCAGGGTCAACAAAATCTATAATAATCGTGCCTTCCACATAATCCTTTATTTCAACTTGCGTTCCAGTATGATGCGGATAGCTATAAAAACCTCTACAACGCCAACATTGGTAGAAGCCAGTATTGTAAGTTCTTAATTGAGTTTTATCTTTAGTGACTAATTGAAAGCGTACTTGCATGTCTGCATCAGCTTTATCTACTTCAGCCATGCCTTTTTGTTTTAGCGTATTGCTAATAGCTTTAATCAAACGATCGTTGTCTAAACTGCTCAAGTTTCGGTTAAGTTTTTTTGACGCCTGTTGATTTGCTTCAAAGTCATCTAACACAACAAATGTTTGTAACTGTGCAAAGTTATATTCTGGATTGTAATCAATATCAGGATTATACGATGTAGCACAGCCAGATAGTAACAATAATAAAGCCGCGAACTTAAAACATGAAAATTTCATCAAAACCTCTATTTAATTATCTATGTATCTAATACTACTAATAATAATAGAAAAATGTAGATTTATTTCAGTTTTAAGATGATGAAACTAAAAAATATGTGCTTAGTATTGCGATTAGATGAATAACGCGGGATTTTAAATTAACTAGATTAAGATCAGATACTGAAATAAATTCAGCAAAATGATAGTGATACTGCAACAAGTTCAGCAAATATCTTGAGGTAGTCTGTAAATATGAATAAAGGAAATATATTAAAAATGGTACCCGGGGCCGGACTTGAACCGACACATCATGTTGATAAGAGTGACGTGGGATTTTAAATCAACAAGATTAAGAGCAGATACTGAAATAAATTCAGCAAAATGATAGTGATACTGAAACAAGTTCAGTAAGTAAGTTTATTAGGAGAATATTGGATATCTTAAAATGGTACCCGGGGCCGGACTTGAACCGGCACATCCGTTAAGACGCGGGATTTTAAATCCCGTGTGTCTACCAATTCCACCACCCGGGCACAGTACCTATAAAGGTTTGGGTATGCTTTTTTGAGTAGAGATTGGTTCCCTACTTTTCTAATAAATAAAATGAGATTTATAAGAAAGAAATTGGAGCGGCTAACGAGACTCGAACTCGTGACATTCACGTTGGCAACGTGATGCTCTACCAGCTGAGCTACAGCCGCTTCATATAGAGCTATGTTACTTAATACATTGTAGAAATGGTACCCGGGGCCGGACTTGAACCGGCACATCCGTTAAGACGCGGGATTTTAAATCCCGTGTGTCTACCAATTCCACCACCCGGGCATTGTATTCCTAAATTAGGATAATGCCTGTCATTTCTACATGACTAAGTAGCAAAATATTAGATTGGATTGGAGCGGCTAACGAGACTCGAACTCGTGACATTCACGTTGGCAACGTGATGCTCTACCAGCTGAGCTACAGCCGCTTCATATAATCTATTTTGTAACATTAAATTGGAGCGGCTAACGAGACTCGAACTCGTGACATTCACGTTGGCAACGTGATGCTCTACCAGCTGAGCTACAGCCGCTTAATTTAATTATTACGTTCTTCATACAAACCATCAAATCAATGAAAATGGTACCCGGGGCCGGACTTGAACCGGCACATCCGTTAAGACGCGGGATTTTAAATCCCGTGTGTCTACCAATTCCACCACCCGGGCAAAGTGGAGGCGGGTCCCGAAGTCGAATCGAGGTCCACGGATTTGCAATCCGCTGCATAGCCACTCTGCCAACCCGCCAATTTTCATCAACTGTTGGTGATGTACTTCCTTAGAAAAAATTGGAGCGGCTAACGAGACTCGAACTCGTGACATTCACGTTGGCAACGTGATGCTCTACCAGCTGAGCTACAGCCGCTTCAAGATGTCGACTCCTTGTCAACGGATGTGCATTCTACATCGTTCTATTGATGAGTCAACACTTTACCTTCAATTTTTTTCTATTTTTTTCTGTTTGCTTAAAATACGACTAATCTGTCGTTTTTTTAACTTAAATTTGTAATTTATTTAACCACCTAGTGAAAATAAATGTTTATTATTTTTTTGAAAATTCTGGCCAAGCTGCTTTAAGATATTGAAACATTGAAACAAAGGCAAAAACAGTGGCAAAAAAGTAAAACCCCCATGCTGCATAATTAATCACAATTGCAGGTAAATCGAACAAGCCTAAAGGAATTGGATAATTAGGATTCCAAATTAAGCCCATTAATGCCAACATTTGCGCTGCTGTTTTCCACTTACCTAATTCAGATACAGCAACATTACCGCGCTTACCTAAATCAGCCATAAATTCTCGTAGCGCTGAAATTATAATTTCACGAGCAACCATGATTAATGCCGGAACGGTAACCCAAAGGTTACGGTATTCAGAAACTATTAATACCAAGGCGATAGTAACCATAAGTTTATCAGCGACAGGGTCTATAAATGCACCAAAGTTACTAGACTGTTTTAATTTTCTAGCAAGGTATCCATCTAATGCATCGCTGATAGAAGCCACCCAGAATACTGCGAACGAGGCAAAATTTGACCAATTTTTTGAAAATGTTTCAGGCATCATGTCGTGCATGTAAAACACAACGACAAAAACAGGGATTAAAATAATCCGGAAAAGTGTTATTTGATTAGGTATTGTCCACATAACTCTACTACAGGCTTTTTATTATAAATACATTGTACATGATGAAGGTTAATTGTCATGTAAGCTATTGAAAATATTTGTCGCTAAATCTTTACTTATACCTGGTACTTTCATCAACTCATCTACCGTCGCTTTTTTAACTTCTTGTAATCCGCCTAAATATTTAAGCAGCGCTTGGCGCTTTTTCATGCCAATACCTGGAATTTCTTCCAACGTTGATTTAGTAGCAGCCTTTCCTCTTTTTGCTCTGTGGCCGGCTATAGCAAAACGATGTGATTCATCTCTGATATGCTGTACTAAATGTAATGCAGGAGAAGTAGCTGGCAAAGAAATAAGTTGATGCGAGCCTGCCATGATTAGGGTTTCTAACCCTGGTTTTCTAGATTCGCCTTTTGCTACACCAATAAGCATAGGCGGTTTTGTTATATTTAAATCGGCAAAAAATGTTTCCGCTCTTGCTAATTGACCTTTACCACCATCAATAAACACGATATCTGGCAGCTTATCTTCGTCAGTAACTTTACTATAACGTTTGTTCAGGGCAAAAGACATTGCCGCATAATCATCACCAGGAGTAATACCATGCACGTTATAACGCCTGTAGTCGCTTTTTAACGGCCCATCAGTATTAAACACAACACAAGAGGCAATAGTTTGTTGTCCCATGGTATGGCTTATATCAAAACACTCAAGCCGCTCTATTGGCTTGGATAACTCAAATTCATTATTTAAATCTCTAAAACGCGCTTGCATCGATTCTTTATGGCTATTTTTTACATTTAAGGCATTTTCGGCATTGGTCGTCGCCAATTTTAAATAGCGAGAACGCTCTGAACGAACGTTTACTGAAAGTTTAACGTCACGCTCTGCTTGTTTTGTTAATAACACTGCAATTTCTTTTTGAGATTCAAAAGCAAGCGGCAGAATGATTTCTTTGGCAATATTAGCTTGGTCAACGCCTTCGCCTAAATAGTGTTGACTTATAAATGCTTCTACAACTTCTTCATCACTGGTATTGGCTGGAATGTTAGGGAAAAAACTTTTACTTCCCAGAATTTTTTGATCGCGGATAAACAACAAATGCAAACAGGCTTGATTCTTCAAACGATGGAAACCAATCACATCTAACTCTGCGGTTGTACCACTAACAAATTGCTGTTGTTGAACTTTTCTTAACGTAGCAATTTGATCTCTATATCGGGCAGCATTTTCAAAATCCAATTGCTCACTTGAAACTTCCATATTACTAACAAGGGAGGAAATCACTTGTTCATTTTTACCTTGTAAAAATAATCGAGCCAAGCTTACTTGTTGTTGATAGTCTGCATCGGATATTTTTCCTACACAAGGGGCTGAGCAGCGCTTAAGTTGATATTGCAAACATGGTCTTGAACGGGCCCGGTAGTAACTATCTTCACATTGTCTAATTGGAAAAAGTTTTTGCATTAACCTAAGACTTTCCCATACAGCACCTGCTGTAGGGAATGGGCCAAAGTATTCGCCTTTAGTACGTTTACCGCCACGATGAGAGCCTAATTTAGGGTGCTTATGGGAACTAATTAATAGATACGGGTAAGATTTATCATCTCTTAACAGAACATTATATTTAGGCTGGTATTTCTTAATGTAGTTATTTTCTAAAATAAGGGCTTCGCCCTCAGTATGAGTTACAGTGACATCTATAGCTTTTATATGACTCACTAAGGCCCTAGTTTTAACACTGCCAACATCTTTTCGAAAATAACTACTCAGTCGACTTTTTAGATCTTTTGCTTTACCTACATAAATGATAGTTTGTTCACCATCATACATACGGTATACACCGCTTTGCTCAGTTACCGAAGATAAGAAAGCTTTATAGTCAAAGTCATTACTTTGCTCTGTCATCAAATTACCAAATATATTCTGTTAGGAAATTCTACAACATTTCTGTATTAAGCATGCCATAACGAATTGCTAAGTGAGTAAGCTCAACATCGTTACTCACCGAAAGTTTATCGAACATACGATAACGATAACTGTTTATGGTTTTACTGCTTAAACTTAATTGATCTGATATATCAACCACTTTTTCACCACGAGTGATCATCATCATAATTTGTAATTCACGCTCAGATAAAGAAGAAAACGGGCTTTCATCAGGTTTATTAAATTGACTCAATGCCATTTTCTGGGCAATTCCGGGGGTAATGTAACGTTGACCGCTTTTAACCGCTTTAATCGCCTGAATCATCTCCTGCGGTGGTGTATTCTTAGTTAAAAAACCAGAAGCGCCTATTTGCATTACTTTCGTTGGGAAAGGATCTTCAATATGAACAGTTAAAATTAATACTTTAATGTCAGGGTTATAGCGGATGATTTTCTTAGTTGCTTCTAAGCCCCCTATTCCAGGCATATTAACATCCATAAGCACAACGTCGGGAACATTAGCACGGCAGTACTGCACGGCTTCTTCACCGGTAGATACTTCACTAACAACTTCAATACCTGAAGCATCTTCAAGTAAACGTCTGATCCCCATTCTAACTAGATCATGATCATCTACCAACAATACTTTGATCACTTATTTCCCCTACGGTGCAAATCACTTTTTTTATTAATATAAAAATACCACATATGTTATATGCGATTAAAGTTTATTTTGATTAAGCCAATTATTAAGTAAGCCAATTTGGCCATTTTTATAAGCTGCATAAGTAATACGAATCGCATTTGATAAAATAACACTATCGTTCCAATCCGTTTGGTCACTAATTTTTGCATAACATTCAATGGCTTCGGAAGTTAAATAGCCTCTAACCTCCTTTTTTCCACTGTCTTTTTGTTTATCTCGAAATCTTTTTTGCTTTTCAGCATTGGTTAATGCGGCTTTTTTGCTAGGCTTATTAGTCATAGGCATTACCTTTTAATATATTTATTGCTTATGGTTACGGATAACCAAAGTAATTGCAATTTATTTCAAATAATTATTGTTTAGTGTACAAGTGTTCGCTAAAGTAGCGGCAGATTTTCTGATAATGCCAATTAGCTGATAATTAGCATTATCTATTATACATTTAATAGAGAAAGTAGAGTCATGACAAAACAAAACTCATTTGACAAAGCAGGTCTAATTCAAGCTGGTACTGGTGAATTATTTGGTCCTGGAAACAGCAAATTACCTTCAGACAATATGTTAATGATGGATCGCATCGTTAAAATTACTGATGAAGGTGGTAAATATGGTAAAGGTGAAATAATTGCCGAACTAGATATCACTCCTGATCTTTGGTTCTTCGATTGTCACTTTAAAGGTGACCCGGTAATGCCAGGTTGTTTAGGCTTAGATGCAATGTGGCAATTAGTAGGCTTTTTCCTGGCTTGGTCTGGTGGACCTGGTTTAGGCAGAGCGCTAGGTGTGGGTGAAGTTAAATTCACTGGCCAAATTTTACCAACAGCTTCTAAGGTTACTTACCGTATTGATCTTAAACGAGTAATTAAACGTAAGTTATTTATGGGTTTAGCAGACGGTACTGTAGAAGTTGATGGTCGTGTAATTTACGCAGCTACTGATTTAAAAGTTGGTTTATTTGAAGATACTTCAAAATTTTAGAAACTAGTTTTAAAATCATAAAAAAAGGGAAGTTATCACTTCCCTTTTTTATACGTATTTTATTGAAATTGTTAACTAACTCGACGTCGTCTAAACAATAAAGACATACCGGCAAGTATTGATAGGAAACCAAAGCTTGCGCCTCTTCGTTCGGTTTTTTCACCAAGCTCTACTGAACAGTCATTTACTTGAAACTCTTCACCTGTTGGCGTTAATCTAACCGCAACTAACACGTCCTGTTCAGCATCAAGAATAACTTGCCCATCAATAGAGAATGGTTCGCCTTTTGAATCTAATTTAGGAGCTTTAACCCAAGCAGTACCTAATATTACATTATTATCATCATTGATATCTCTGGCTTCTACTATGGTGTACTTAGCTTGATCATCACAGCTTAAAAACTGGTTAACGTTATAAAACGCATCATCGTTAATGCTGTATAAGAAACCATGACGGCGACGTGGAGTACTACCACTATCGACGAAATCTTCAACTTCACCTTCACCAACTATCATGCCATTATTATTAATCGCATGCGGGTAACTTGATGACCCCTTGAAAAAGTCAGTTGGAAATACAGGTGTAATTTCAGCATCATTTGCATTGGCGTAATAAAACTTTGTTCTGGCTTTACCGTTAACATATTTGTACATGTAACCGGTAAATACACCATCGTTGTTAATATCTAAGGCTTTTGAGTCAAAATAATCGTCGCGATCAGTAAAATCGATAATTTGGTCATCTTTAAATATTGCAGCGAAACTGCCCACTCGTTCATTTGAACTTGGTGTTGTTTCGTCTTCATCCCACCAAAAGTGAGAGTAACCAACAATGATGCCAGAATCATTGATACTTAGTGCATCACTGGTAAATGGTCGTTTATCGTCTTCATCAATATTTACCACACCCCGACCTAAATCGGTTGCAGCTATCAATGTGCCTGATTCGTCAACTTCCCATTTCAACGCATTTGAATAATATAGATTTGGTCGAATGATTTGCACACAGGCTTCAAATGGCATGTCATCCTCGCGATCATCACAGTAATCGCCCTCTTCCTCCAAATCTTCAACAGCTCTTGAGTTAAGTGCTACACTTGAAGTACCGATAGCGACAGTATTGCCATTTATAGACGCAATATCATTTACCGCAGACAAACCGCCATAGTGATTCGTTGTTTCATCTAATTCAGTAAACGGGATCAAATCAAATTCAACAGAGCCATCAATACTTCGTACCCAACCACGGCTAGCAAAATCATTAACCCAATGGGTATTTAATTCGCTGCCGCCATCATCAAATGGGTCTAATGCTTGGTAAGGAGCTGAAGAGTGTCCATAAACAAGGCCAGCATCTGTTATGCCTTTTGCTACATCGATAGTTGAACGAGTATAGTTACCGTCTTCGAATGTTTCATCAAACACTGGTAATTCTATTGCTGCGTCACTATTAGGCTCATAAACATAAACTTGCGCATCGCCGTACTTTTGATGTAGCGTACCACCTTTACTTCTGAGCCATAGAATTGTCCAAGAAAGAGCGTTTGCATCAGGATTCCCTGCGCGTAATGCATCTTCGGCGGCATCATCTATTTTAAATAAATCATAGTAACTATCATGAGTATTATTGGCTAAACGCACAATTTCATCAAAATCGTCACCATCTTCATCAAAATGTTGAAATTGAACAGGAAAGTTGTAAGTTGTTTGTCCAGACAATAAAACTTGTCCGGAGTTATTTTGTTCAATACCGTATGAATTTTCAACGGTATCAACAATACCTAAATCTTCTATGGTGTATGTAACAGCCTGTGCTGCTGGTGCTAATAAAGCACCGGAAATGCTTAACGCTATAACTGATTTTATCAAGGTTTTCATTAACTACTTTTCTCTTGAATTTCTTCTAATTCTTGCCAACGGTCAAAAGCCTGTTCAAACTTGGCTTCAATTTCTTGTAATTCTTTTAATACTTGTTGAGTTTTATCTGAAGATTGGCTGTAAAAATCAGCACTGCTTATTTGTTGCTGATAATCTTCCACTTGTTGTTCAAGGGTTTCCAATAATTCGGGTAATGATTCTAACTCATGTTTTTCTTTAAAAGATAATTTATTTTTAACTTTATTTACTGCAACAGATTTTTCCTGCGTTTTTTCTTTAGTTTTGTCTTTGATTGTAAATTTCGCATTTTGTTCCGCTTTGTAAGATAAATAATCTTCAACGTCACTATAACCACCAACAATTTGCCCTATTTCGCCACTACCGTCAAAGTAAAGACAACTATTTACACAATTATTTACGAAATCACGATCATGACTTACCAATAATACCGTGCCAGGGTAATTTGCTACTACCATTTCGAGTAATTCAAGGGTTTCAATATCCAAATCATTGGTTGGCTCATCGAGAATAAGTAAATTACTTGGTTTTAAAAATAGTTTCGCAAGTAACAAACGGTTTCTTTCACCACCCGATAACGCACGAACCGGTGTACGAGCTCGTTTAGGACTGAATAAGAAATCTTGTAAGTAACCAAGTACGTGACGCGGCTTGCCATTAACCATTACTTCTTGCTTACCTTCAGAAACTGCGTCTTGTACTGTCATGTTGACATCAAGTTGGTCGCGGTGCTGATCAAAATAAGCAATTTCTAAATTAACGCCATTACGCATTTTACCGGAGGTTTGTTGATACTGACCGGTAATTAATTTTAATAATGTTGACTTACCAACACCATTACCACCAATAAAAGCAACACGGTCGCCACGAGTGATTAATAAATCGAGACTATTAATGACGCTCTTATCACTGAATGTCATATTTAAATTTTCACACTCAAATACTAATTTACCAGAACGATCGCCTTGGGTAAGCACCATATTGTCTTGTTTTTTAACATCGCGGCGGGCTTTACGTTCTTCTCTTAATTTATCTAAAGCTCGAACACGGCCTTCATTACGAGTGCGACGCGCTTTTACACCTTGGCGGACCCATACTTCTTCTTCAGCAAGTTTTTTGTCAAACAAATGATTTTGCTGGGCTTCAACTTGTAAGTCATTTTCTTTTTGCTCAAGGTACAAATCATAGTTACCAGGGTAACTTGTTAATATACCACGGTCTAAATCAACTATACGAGTAGATACCGAGCGAATAAATGCTCTATCATGACTGATAAATATTATTGTTCCGTGATAGTTCTTAAGGAAGTTTTCTAACCACAGCACACTAGTAATATCCAAGTGGTTAGTCGGTTCATCCAGCAACAATACATCTGGATTCGTTACCAAAGTCCGTGCTAATGCCACTTTTCTTAACCAACCACCTGAAAGCTCTTTAATACTTTGATCAGGGGTTAAATGCAGCTTACTTAATACTTGTTCGATACGCTGTTCGTCTTCCCAAGCATTATTTTGTTCAAGCTTGCCTTGGATTTTCGCCATTTCTTCTAAGTTTTGCTCTGATGGGTCTTCAACTACAACATTAAGTATTTCGTGATACTGACGAATAAGTTTGCCGTTAACTTCTAGACCAAGAGCAACATAATCAAAAACAGTGGTATCTTCAGATTTAGGTGGATCTTGTGCGAGCATGGCCACTTTAATATTATTGGTAAAAACCATCTGTCCATCATCTAAGTTTTGCATACCATTGATGATTTTCATTAATGACGACTTACCTGCGCCATTACGACCAACGAGACATACTCGTTCGCCTGTTTGAATTCTAAACTCTGTATTGGCGAGGATCTTATCTTCGCCGAACGCAAGCTCTGCGTTAGTAATTCTAATTAGTTCCACTGATAAACTCTTGTAATTGTTCAATATTAAATGGCCAATATAAGGCCATATGACTATTTAAATGCTCTAACACAGGAATGCTTGTGCTGTATAACTCAACCAACTCAGGCTGTTCAATAATATCTACGTAGGCAATATTATCAGTATTGATCAGCTCGGCGCATAGCTGTTCAGCTATTTCGCATAAATGGCACCCGTCGGTGCCATATAAATTATATTGTATGGTTTTCATAACATTCGGTTCTTTATAAACGGCTAATACACCAACTGTTATGTATATGCTTGTTACGTTTAAAATCAAAATCGCGAGTAACTTCCGTTAAACACTCAGCTTTTAGGCCAACTAGATTTAACCCGTCAAAATCCATTTTAAAGCCACGTTTATTATTGGTGAATATCAGTTCACCTTTATCAGCAACAGATTTCATTCCGGTTTTAATTAAATCCATATGATCGCGCTGTACATCAAAGGTTGTATTCATCCGTTTTGAGTTTGAAAACGTAGGTGGATCAATAAATACAACATCATATTTAAAGCTATTTTCTTTTAACCATTGCAAACAATCAGCTTGAATAAACTCATACTTGTGGCCACGCAATTTATTTAATTCAAAGTTATCTTGGGCCCAGTCTAAATAGGTTTTAGACATATCTACCGTAGTTACTTTTTCAGAGCCTGCTATAGCAGCTTGTAATGAAACAGAGCCCGTATAGGCAAAAAGATTAAGTAATGTTTTACCTTTAGCTTTTTTAGCAACAATTTTACGGGTTTTACGATGATCTAAAAATAAACCGGTATCTAGGTAATCCCATAAGTTAACTTTTAGTAAAGCATCGTATTCTTTTACGATAAGTGACTTTTTACTTTTACTTAACTGTTGGTACTGGTTTTTACCTTTTTGTTTACTTCTTACTTTTAACGCCACCTTATCTGTGTCAATGTTCAATACTTTTGGAGCCCAAAAAATTGCTTCTTGTAAACGTTTCGCTGATTTTACTTCGTCAATGTCTTTTGGCGGCGCATACTCGTGCAATACTAAATGATCGCCATAGATATCAATAGAGACATTAAATTCAGGAATATCGGCATCATAAACGCGGTAACAATTAACATCGTTTTGCTTAAGCCAAGATTTTAAACCTTTTACATTTTTCTTTAAGCGATTGGCAAAGTCTGAATTCTGACCAGTAAAGTCGGTTTGCACAGGTGTACGATCTAATTGACCTTCGTCAATATTATATAACGCTAATTGACAATCTAATGGGCCATTTTTAAATTTATAACGTTTAAAGCTAGATAGCTTTAGTAATGAGAGCATTTCAACATTGGCGGTAATAAGGCCAACTTTCCAACCTAAAAACTCTTGTTTAAATACTTTACCAAGCTCGGTAAACGTAGACACAAGCTCAGGCAATGAACCAATACGTTCTCCATAAGGCGGGTTAAATAGAATATGGCCGGGTTCACCGAATTGATTTTTAAGTTCTTCAGCTCGACCTTGTTTGAATTCAATCATATGGCCAAGGCCAGCGCTGCGAGCATTCGCTTTCGCTGTTTGCATTACCCTGCCATCCATATCAAAGCCAAACACTTTAACTTTACTTTTTGCTAATGCTTGTTCGGTTTCTTGCTTTGCTTTATCTAATAGTTGATTAAATAAACTAGCATCGTGAAATTTCCAACGGCTAAAGCCCCACTGCTCTCTATCTACACCGGGTTGTATTCCCGACGCCATTGAAACAGCTTCAAGCAATAATGTACCTGAACCGCACATAGGATCAACTAGCGGCTTGCTTGTATCATTTAACCAGCCAGAGCGAACAACTAGTGCTGCAGCTAGGTTTTCTTTAATTGGCGCTGCTCCAGAATGTTCACGATATCCACGCTTAGACAATGAACGACCAGAAAAATCAATATAGAAAGTAACTTCATTTCTAAGTAACCTAGCCTGAATACGAATGTCAGGATTAGTTTTTTCAACAGAAGGCCTATCTAAACCCTCATCTCTGAAACAATCAACTATCGCATCTTTTACCGTTAACCCACCAAACTGTGAATCACGTATGTGTTCATTTTTACCAACAAAATCTACGGCGAAGAAGTCTTCACTGGTAAAATGCTCAGTCCAATCAATATCTTTTGCAGCTTTATATAGTGCATCTTTATCTTTTACTGCTGAAGGCGCATCAATACGAATTAAAATACGACTGGCTAAGCGAGACTTTAAACAGGCTTGATAACCCGTTTCCATAGTTGCACTAAAATGCACGCCTTCAGGGCGCTGCACTACATCACTGCCACCTATTGCAGTGATTTCATCGGCTAGAAGTGACTCTATACCAAAAGAAGTTAAAGCTAAAAATTGTTTCATGTGTTGATCCAAAGCATTTGATGGCGCAGATTATAAACGACCTGCCCGCATTTGTCTTATTACAAAGACAATTAACACAACTTTATTAACCATTTGATCGTTATTATAAATTTCAGTCCCCAAATAACTAAAAAATAGACTTTATAGCCTCAAAAATCATACAGTTTGAGTACATTAAAAAAGCGCCTGATTGTTTATTGCCCACAAATGTAAATTATATTAATTATTTAGATAAATCTGCTTGCATTATGTCATGGCAATCCTTATAGTACGCCTCGAATTCAGGCGCGGGATGGAGCAGCCTGGTAGCTCGTCGGGCTCATAACCCGAAGGTCGTCAGTTCAAATCTGGCTCCCGCAACCAATTCTCTTTAGTTAATGAAAGTTAAGTAAAAGAATTCTGAATTTATTCTTACATTATGAATCAAAACTGATGTGGCTTGTTTGAGAATTTTCTTAAACCATTCGGACGCGGGATGGAGCAGCCTGGTAGCTCGTCGGGCTCATAACCCGAAGGTCGTCAGTTCAAATCTGGCTCCCGCAACCAATTTTCAATTCAGTTTGTAAATTAAAAATGTCTGAATACCCTCTTTAGTAACAGAGTTTAAATAGTTACTGGCTTGTTTAAGTTTATCTTAAACCATTCGGACGCGGGATGGAGCAGCCTGGTAGCTCGTCGGGCTCATAACCCGAAGGTCGTCAGTTCAAATCTGGCTCCCGCAACCAATTCTCTAATAACAGAATTCAAATAGTTATTGGCTTTCCTATTTATATAGGTCATTCGGACGCGGGATGGAGCAGCCTGGTAGCTCGTCGGGCTCATAACCCGAAGGTCGTAGGTTCAAATCCTGCTCCCGCAACCAATTTCCAAATGTAAAAAAGCAAACGATGAAAAAGCCCTAACGGGCTTTTTTCGTTTCTGGCGTTTAAAAAACAATATAACCATATCCAGTTCTATAAAAAAATTGTTAGCTCGTCTGAGTCAGTACTGCATTATTGCAACTCAAATTCATCAGCATCTAGAAATGCAGGAAAGTCATGTTTGAATTTCTCAAGCTTGCTAAAATCGAGTTGCGTGGTAATAATTTGTTGTTGATTATCAACGGCACTAATAATGGTTTTACCGCTAAAATCAATTATCGTCGTGCCACCAGAGTGTGAAGTATTTCTACCATCTTCTCCGATGCGATTGACGCCAACAACCCAGGTTTGATTCTCCATTGCCCGCGCTTTTAATAAGGTATCCCAAACATGGCGCCTCGCCGCTGGCCAATTAGCGACATTGACCATGAGATCATAGTCCTGACGGTTTCTAGACCAAACAGGAAAGCGTAAATCATAACAAACCAATGGCAGTATGTTGATGCCATTAATCGTGATTATTTTTCTGTTTTGGCCTTGTGCGACGTGATCTTGCTCTTTGCCTAGGCGAAATAAATGGCGTTTATCGTAATGTTCAACAGTGCCATTAGCACAGACCCAATAAAAGCGATTCACCTTCTTATCGTTTTGACTTACTAACACACTGCCAGCAACCACACAGTTATACTGTTTTGCCATTTTCTTTAGCCATGCTAAGGCAATGCCTCCATCTTCGGCTTCTTCCACACCTTTTTTATTAATACAAAAGCCAGTTGAAAATGTTTCTGGTAGCAATAATAAGTCGGCAGCAAAATTTTCTCTAAAGTGATCTGCGAACAGTTGTTCTAAGCGATTAAAATTGGCTTGTTGATCTAGCCAATGAATATCGTATTGCACCGCTGCTATGGTTAAAGTTGACATAATATTTCTGCCGCTTGAAATAAGGTGTCGTCGTTTTTGGCAAAACAGAGTCGGATCACCTTATTATTCTGATGATAATTCAGCCGTTGCTCTGCTTGATAAAATGGACTGAGGGGAATAGCTGCAACACCTACCTCTTTCGTTAACCAATGACAAAATTCACGATCATTGAGTTCTGATATGGCTGAATAATCCAATAATAAGAAATAAGTTCCTTTTGACGGTAGTATGGTAAAGCGAGAATATTTTAGTGCGTTTATGAGTACATCTCTTTTTTGCTGATAGAAGCTTGCTAAGCTTGTGACATGCGAAGATTGCTCTTTTAACATTTGCGCAATCGCTATTTGTGCAGGAGTAAATGTGCTAAAGGTGACGTATTGATGGATTTTTCTAAACTCGCTAGTAAGCTTATTGGGTGCGGCGCAATAGCCCATTTTCCAGCCTGTACAATGAAAGGTTTTACCAAAGCTAGATACGACAAAGGCTCGTTTAAATAACTCAGGATAACGCAAAACACTTTCATGGCGTAAGCCGTCAAAGGTCATGTGTTCGTATACTTCATCGCTGATCACATATAAATTATATTTCTCAACCAATGCCTGTAACGTACTCAGATCCGACTGGCTAAGTATTGAACCCGTCGGATTATGTGGGCTGTTGATAATAATGGCGCGTGTTTTTGCATTAATTGTTTGCTCTACCAGAGCCCAGTTTATTGTATAACTTGGTGCATCAAGTGCGATGTGGCGACATTTTCCTCCTGCAAGCTCAATGGCAGGCTCATAAGAGTCGTAGGCGGGATCAAAAATAATCACTTCATCATTTTGGCGCACAAGGGTTTGTATGGCGACCCATAATGCTTCGGTGGCCCCTGAAGTAATAGTAATGTTGTTTAGCCCATCAAGCTTTTGTTCAACGGCTAAATCAGTTTGATATTGCCTATGCACCATTTCGGCAATTTGAGTTAATAGCTCAGGCAAGCCGTTTGATGGTGAGTATTGATTTTTCCCTTCATTAATCGCTTGGTTAATTTTATCTTTCAAAAAAGCAGGTGTATCAAATTCTGGGAAGCCTTGAGATAAATTTATTGCCTGATGTTGATTGGCCATTATCGACATTTCAGTAAAAATACTGGTCTCTAAATTTGGCAGTTTACTGATAAAAGAGGATGACACAAACGGCTCCTATGATTTTGTTTAAGTGAATATTGAAACAAAGTTCTAATGTTAAGGATAACGGCTTATTAGTTCAATTGTTATCAGTTTTTAAACACTAATATTAAAAAGGCTTTGATGCTTATATATATACATGTGTGGTCATTTTCTTTGATAACATCTGGACGAGTTTTAGTTAAACGATTACAGATAATGTAGGACATGCACGGGATTGAAAAACTCAAAATTGATTTCCTTGGCTATCATCGAGTTCATGACAGGGTTAAGCGAGAATTATGGTAATCATAAACTCCGTAAACATGCTGCCACATTCAGTTAGACAAAATGGGCACAGCCCTATCAATACTCATTAATTTAGAATGTATCTACATTTTATTTACATTTGTATTGACAAAATCTTTCAATAATTTATTATTGTCACACGTAATGACGAATCGTCACTTAAAATATGACCCCAAGAATTTTAGATGAGCACAGTTTAAAAGCTCGTGAACAAGACATTATTGATGCAACAATCGCATTAATTGAAAAACATGGTGTTGAAAATATCACTATGGATAAAGTCGTTGCTGCTGTGCCCTATTCAAAGGGCACTGTTTACAAACATTTTATTGGCAAAGAAGATTTGTTTTTAGCCATAGGTAATCATGCAGCAACCATATTGTCTGACTTATTCAGCCGTGCAGCACAGCATCAAGGTTGCGCTAGAGAGCGTATGATGCTTAAGAATATTGCATATTTGCTGTATGCAATATTGCATCCCTCGTTGTTTAAAACGGTTCAATGTTCTAAAAGCCCAAATGTATATGGTAAGTCCAGTGAAAAAAGAATACGAGAGCAGGATTTACTAGAGCAAAAACTAATGGGCACCATTTTTGGCATCATTGAAGATGCACAAGCAAGTAATCAGCTAGTTTTGCCTGCACACATGAGTATTATGCAGGTTTGCTTTAATATATGGGCAGCCAATTACGGTACCATCGAGTTGCTTTATTCTGAAAGTGATATGTGTGGTGGTATACCTATGGTCATAGAACGTGAATTATTTAATCAAAACAATCTCATTTTTGATGGCTTAAGATGGCAACCATTAACAGAAGAAAAAGACTACAAGCAAGCACTAGAATTAGGATTAAAGACAGTATTTCCAGGCGAACTTGCGCTAATGAAATCTATGGGTAGAGAATTAAATTTCAGATAATTAATCCCAGCAAACTTATGCAAAGAATTTACAGGTAAATACCTAATCTATTTGGGTTTTTATTAATAAATAAGCGGTGACTATTTTGCCGTTTTTTTAGCACATTATAGTGACGATTCGTCATTATAATACCAACAAATTGACCGGTGTGCGCACCGTTTTTTTTACAATAATTAGTGACGATTCGTCACAATGGAGAGACCATGAAAGATAAGCTGTTTGGCTTTGTCGGAAAACACCCAATTTGGGTTATTCTCGTTAGCCTATCCTTCGCCTTTTTTGCTGCTTCAGGAGCACAAAACTTGGTATTTAAAAGTGATTACCGAGTATTTTTTGGTGCTGATAACCCACAATTGATGGCTTATGAGTCAATGCAAAATACATATAACAAGAGTGATAATGTTTCATTTGTTGTTGTACCTAAAGACGGTAACGTTTTTAGCGCTGAGCATTTACAAGCGTTAAAAGACTTAACCAAACAAAGTTGGCAAGTGCCCTTCTCTACTCGAGTAGATTCAATTACTAACTTCCAATACACCTATGCCGAAGACGACGACATGATCGTTGAAGACTTAGTTATGGATACCAGCAAGTTAACTTCAACAGATTTAAGCAATATCAAAAACATTGCTATTAACGAGCCGCTTTTGCTTAATAAAATTATTTCACCTACTGGCCATGTATCTGTGGTCAACGTTAGCGTGCAATTTCCAGGGTTAGATCCAAATGCTGAAATTGCAAATGTGTCAAATTTTGTAAAAAAAATGAAAGCTAATTTTATCGTTGCCAACCCAGGAACTGAAGTTCATTTATCCGGTATGGTTATGATGAACGGAGCTTTTACTGAAGTTGCTATGAGTGATAGCGCGACTTTAATACCATTAATGTTCTTAATTGTTATTGTCTTTATTGGCCTGTTATTGCGTACTATATCCGGTACTTTTGCCACAGTGATGATTATCATCATAAGTATTGCTACCACTATGGGAATAGCAGGCTGGCTCGGTTTCTATTTAACCGGTCCTTCTTCATCGGCACCAACCATGATATTAACTTTAGCGGTTGCCGATTGTATTCATATACTCTCGTCAATGTTTTATGAAATGCGCCAAGGCAATGACAAAAAAACAGCTCTGGCGAAAAGCTTACGCCTTAATTTGCAACCAATATTCTTAACCAGTATCACCACCGCTATCGGTTTCTTGAGCATGAATTTTTCTGATTCACCGCCATTTAGAGATCTAGGCAATTTGGTCGCCATGGGGGTTATGCTGGCTTTCATATTTTCAATTACCATTTTCCCGGCATTACTGACGGTACTGCCAATTAAAATAAAAGCAGTGGCAGAAGGTAAAACCGATGCTATGTCTACTTTAGCAAGCTTTGTTATCAAAAAAAGAAAGCTATTGTTGCCATTAACCAGCGTTATTATTATAGCTTCAACGTTGTTTATTCCTAAAAACGAACTCAATGATGACTTTGTAAAATATTTCGATACATCAATACCATACCGTGTTGCTACTGATTACATGCAAGAACATTTATCAGGTATGACATTATTAGAAATATCCGTTAAAACAGGCATCTCTAGTGGTATAAATAACCCGGAATATTTACGTAATTTAGCCAACTTTAGCGATTGGTTACGCCAACAACCTGAAACGGACCACGTTAATACCATTACGGATACCTTAAAGCGTTTAAATAAAAACATGCATGCTGACGATCCTGCTTGGTACAAATTACCTACAGAGCAAGAAATGGCGGCGCAATACTTATTACTTTATGAAATGTCACTACCTTACGGGTTAGATCTAAATAACCAACTCAATGTAGATAAATCATCAGCTAAAATAGTGGCTACTTTCAAAAACTTAACCAGCAATGAATTGATTGAAATAGAGCAACGAATTAATGCATGGTTTGCCAATAACGCAGCCCAATACACAGTGGATGTTGCGAGTCCTAGTTTAATGTTTGCCCATATTGGCCAGCGCGGTATCAACAGCATGTTAATAGGCACCACGTTAGCCTTATTACTTATCTCAATTATTTTAGGCGTTGCCTTAAAGAGCTGGCGCTACGGCGCAATTAGCTTACTACCTAATTTGATTCCTGCGGGGGTAGCATTTGGTATTTGGGGACTCATTGAGGGTCAAGTTGGTATGAGTATATCCGTGGTTATTGGTATGACTCTGGGTATTGTTGTTGACGATACCGTGCACTTTTTAACTAAATACTTACATGCACGCCGTGAAAAGCAAGCTAGCCCTGAAGCTGCGGTTCACTATGCTTTTGGTAATGTTGGTAGCGCCCTGTGGACAACCACATTCGTATTAGTCGCTGGCTTTATCGTTTTGGCACAATCGTCATTTAGCTTAAATGCTGACATGGGTTTACTGACCGCCATCACTATTCTTATTGCATTGATCGTTGATTTCTTATTCTTGCCACCGTTGTTGATGGCACTTGATAAAGATAAAAACACAGCGTCAGTAATAAATCAGAACACCTTAACTGCCGAACTTTCAGCAAGTTAATTAAAATATTTGGAGAAAATTATGTTAAATAAACAAATCATTGCCAGTCTTTTTACTACTGTGGCTCTATCAATAGTAACTGCTAATGCAATAGCGGTGCCGTCACAACAAGTGCAAGCCGAAAAGCTGGGTTTAGAAATATCTGAAGAAGCTAAATCACGTGATACTGGTTGGGCAGATAACACTTCCGATATGTTGATGTTACTGCGGAATAAACAAGGCCAGGAGAGTATTCGTGAAATTAAAACAAAAACCCTGGAATTGTTAGACGATGGCGATAAAAGCCTAACTATTTTTAACAAACCAAGGGATGTAAAAGGCACGTCTTTTTTAAGCTTTTCACACCCTGTTGGCAATGATGACCAATGGCTCTATTTACCGTCGTTAAAGCGAGTAAAGCGTATTTCTTCACGCAATAAATCTGGCCCATTTATGGGCTCAGAATTTTCTTTTGAAGATTTAAGTTCATTTGAAATTGAAAAATATCGTTATAACTATTTAGGCGATGAGAACATAAATGGTCTTGAAAGTTTTATGGTTGAACAATTTCCAGTGGCTGAAAACTCTGGCTATACAAGGCGTATCGTTTGGCTGGATAAAATAGAATATCGCGTACAAAAAATTGATTTTTATGATCGTAAAAATTCACTGCTAAAAACCTTGTCATATAGCGATTATAAACAGTATTTAAATAAATATTGGCGTGCTGATTCGGCATTAATGATTAATCACCAAAGTGGCAAAAGCACCGAGTTACAATGGAGCAACTATGCTTTTAAAACGGGATTAGTCGAAAGTGATTTTAACCGTAACACCTTAAAACGTGCGCGTTAGTCACAATGAACCTGATACAGAAAATAAAAAAACCAGTGTTGCTTACTACGCTTGGATTAAACAGCATGTTGCTACCGTTAGCAGCCTCTGCTGACGATTTTGAGCTCTCTGGTAAGATTGGCTTTGAACAGCGCTACTTTGCCGAACAAGGCCAATACGATGGACAGCTAGAGCACAGCCAAGCATCAATCTTTGTTGAACCTGAGCTTTATTGGGGGTGGAATGAAGGCAGCGACACCTTAACTTTTAAACCCTTTTATCGCCAGGATGAGTATGACGATGAACGTAGCCATGCTGACATTCGCGAGTTGTCTTACATTCATGCCAGTGACAACTGGGAATTGAGGGCCGGTATTCGTAAAGAATTCTGGGGGGTTACAGAGTTTCAACACCTTGTCGATGTAATAAACCAAACCGATGGTGTTGAAGATACCGATGGCGAAGATAAACTCGGCCAACTTATGCTTAACCTTTCATTAGTGAAAGATTGGGGCATCATCGATATGTATTTATTGCCTGGTTTTAGAGAAAGAACGTTTGTCGGTCAGGAAAGTCGTCTGCGCGGCCCTGTAACGGTTGATAACCATAATATACGTTATGAGTCTTCGGCAGAAGATAATCATCTCGATGTGGCGATGCGCTGGAGTCACACTATAGGCGCCTTTGATTTGGGCAGTTACTGGTTTCATGGTACTAACCGCGAGCCCATACTAACGCCAGTAACTGAAGGCAATAAAGTAGTACTCAATCAATACTATAACCAAATGGATCAGTTTGGTGTTGATCTTCAAGCAACCATTAACGATTGGTTGTGGAAATTTGAAACCATATATCGTACTACCGACGATGATGACTTTTGGGCGACTCAAGCTGGTTTTGAATATACTTTTATCGGAGTATTTGACAGCAACGCTGATGTCGGCTTATTAACGGAATATGGTTGGGACTCGCGCGGTGAAGGAGATGAAAACTCTCCGGGTGCCAATATACAAGACGATATCTTTTTGGGCAGTCGTCTTGCGTTTAACGATATGCAAAGCAGTGAGATGCTGATTGGTTTTGGTGCAGATTTAGAGCACAATGCCTTTAGCTTTCTTATCGAAGGTAACCGACGCTTTGGTGAAAACGTTAAAATAAGTCTCGATCTCAGGCTACTGCAGAGCACTAATAGCACAGATCAACTTTATGTTATCAAAGATGATGACCATATTCAGCTTGCAGCAGAGTATTATTTTTAATGGTAGATTTATAGATGGGTAAGTTCCTGTATATAATCCTGTGATACTAGTAGTTATTAGTATCAATTGACAAAAGCCTCTCCCTGAGGCTTTTGTCATTTATAAAATTAATATAACGTAAGCATTTTGCTAATACACTATTATTGCTCATACTCTAGCTATTCCACAATTTAGTTATGTCACTGGTATTCAATGCGAAAGAACAATCCTACAATGCAACAATTGTTAAACACTCTACCCCAGCAAGGAGAGCTGGTTTGGATAGGAGTAAGGCCGGCAAGAAATGAAGTAATGTTAGAATTAATCCAGGCTGAAGTTAAAGTTGGTGAAGGTCTAGTTAAAGATAGGTTTACTGGAATTAGTGAAAGTAAAAGGCAGATCACATTAATTCAACATGAACATTTAATGGCAATGGCTTCGCTATTGCACCAAGACGAAATTTCAGCCAATATACTAAGACGAAACCTTGTAGTAAAAGGGATTAATCTGCTTGCCTTAAAAGGGCAAACCTTTTGTATAAACGATGTAGTATTGCAAACTACAGGCTTGTGCCACCCTTGTTCTAAAATGGAAACTACTTTAGGTCCTGGTGGTTATAATGCAATGCGGGGGCACGGTGGCATTACCGCGAAAGTGTTAAGTCCTGGATTTATCAAGATAGGTGATACCGTTAAATTAAGTCAGAAAAAAGCTCAATCACATTAAAATATGCCTAACTTTTGATTGTTGTAATTTAAAAATTACATTTATCATCGATACTAAATTTATTATTTTTATTTTTTACACGGCCCCTTCAGCACGCTCTATCACTCGTTTTAGGCCAAAATACGTCCAAAAAGTAAAAAAAGTTAAGATCTTTTAAAAAATCTATTGATCTTGCTGTAGAAGTGGTGTTTTATAGTGTTAGTGATTCTGCTTTGCTAATAAATAAACATTTTAGTAGTGTTACTTTTTTTAATTATTCAACAAGGAATAAAAACAATGAATAAAAGTGAATTGATTTCAAAAATCGCTGAAGGCGCAGATCTTTCTAAAGCTTCAGCTGGTCGTGCATTAGATACTTTAATCGAATCTGTTACTGCTGAGTTAGCAAGTGGCGGTGACGTTGCACTTGTAGGTTTTGGTACTTTTAAAGTTAGCGATCGTGCTGCTCGTACTGGCCGTAACCCACAAACTGGTGCAGAAATTCAAATTGCTGCATCTAAAGCTCCTGGCTTCAAAGCTGGTAAGTCTTTAAAAGATGCTTGTAACAGCTAATTAACGCTTTATAAGTATTTTAAAATAGCCGCTTTTTAGCGGCTTTTTTGTACCTGTAATAAAAGTCGTCATTCTATTAATTTCGAAGCGAAAGCGTCACCAATACAACGCCATGATCGGTACTTTCACCATCGCGTTCAAATATAGGGTTTATCAGGTGTCGGTCATAAGTGTCATAGTTACTCACTTCAAACAAACTGCCTTGGAAATTCGCATCAAACTCACATGATAATAAAATATAATCCAGTACTGATTCGGTAGCGCCGTAGTAATGTGTAGGCTTACGTGAAATATGCTCAGTATCGTTATCGGTACTTTGGTATAAATCCCAAGCATCACTTAAACAATATTTTTCAAGGTAGGCGTTGACATCAAATGCAGAGGCAAAGCGTAATGTATTGGTTAACAAATGCGTGAGTACCCCATCTTGTAGAGTATTGTTAAAATCTCCCAGTAGTATCATTGGCCGGCCTGATTGTTCTCTTTGGCAAATCATTTCAGCAAATAACAACGCCGCTTCACTACCACGTTGCACAGACGAGCCCCAACCTCCTATTACTTGCGCCTTGAGTTTCTCGATAATATTTTTTTCTGGCGACAATTCAATGTTTTGTTCATGCTCAATCAATGGTCGTTTAGATTTAAAGTGCACAACATAACAATCACAAAGTCCTATGTGAGGTAAATCTATGGTTGCCCTTAACACCTTGCGACTGAATGAAAAATCTGCATTAAGCCCTATCGCCTTTGCTAAAGCTTCATCCGGCTGCACGGCAGCTATTTCGGTAATGTTATATTTTGAGGCAATCGCAACTACCGGACTTTTACAAATAAAGTCATCAACAACTTCGGCTTCATCAACAACATAAAAGTATGGATAGCCTTGCTCTTGCACCAACTTATTTAATGGCACTGGGCTAAATACTTCCTGAAAGCCAATTACATCAGGTGTAAATTCAGATAAATAATCAGATATCCAATTTTGTTTTTTTTGCCATTGCTCAGCACTTAATATTTTTTCAAAATCGTAAAATGCAAAAGGAGGTTCAATATAGTTATATAAATTGAATGTGGCAATTTTGATGGATGAGTTTGGTACAAATTTGGCAGTATCTGCCGGCGTACTTGCTTCAATACTGTTATTGTTAGGCAACCGCAATCCTTGGGTATTGTTTCAATTATAATTTTTGAATAATAAAATTATAACTGATTAAAACACTACTTGTCCGCTTTTCACCTGCCGTAAAACACACAATTGCGATTAAAGTTACAATTAAATGAATTGTTTCAGTCATGAAATAAGGTATTATCGAAAATTATTATTTTATTTCTGAAAATTTCCTATGGATTTCACTGTTTTAGCTATCTTTATCCCAACCGTATTCTTCATTTCCATCACCCCGGGAAGGTAGACCAAGTTTTGTAAATTGGTATTGTGACATTGCCAGCGGTGGTTTAATTGATGCTGGTGGTGTTCTAACGGTGCATCGCCACACATCATCGCATTGATTCAATAGTTAAACGATAATGTTAGCGGTGTATCAATATTCAAAAGCGATTACCCTGGCATGATTAGCATTGGTAGCCGGTTGCTAATAGATAAGATGATCAACAATGCGCTAACCCAAACGCCACAAATTAATTCATCCGTTTATCCTGAACAACCTTACAATTCATTAGCTATGTTTCAACAATGTGAAGCTGATCCTTGGTCATTTTATGATCCAACGTCGCCGACATACTTTGAAGGTTTAAAAACACCTAAGTGGCAATTACCATAAATCATTAGCACGTAAATTCCTTAAACTTTTATAATGCAAAGTGTTTTTTCTTGGCTTTTTCAAACTCTTCTTGGTCTGCATTCCAAACCCTTTTAAGTGGTATTTCTTACTAGGCGTTACAATGATGCAGGTAAAATCATTTTCATCATCGCGGTACAAGAATTGCCAAAAATACGCCGCACAAGCCTGTTAAATGTCAGCCATAGTAAACGCTTGAACATCCCACCAAGTCATACCTTTAAGCATTTTGTAAGGTAAGCCGGTAATAACGGACCACTCTTTAATGGTGTCAAACTCACCCTTTAACGCATCATATAGCATTAATCCACTATGGCCCAGGCACCATAATTTATTCAAGCCTTCATTACTTAAACTGGCCTTAGTTTTTGAATTTTTGTTGACTGTTTTTTTATCAAACGAATCACTTTTTGCTTCAAAGTTTGTCTGTATCTTAGCCATAACTACCCCTAACGACTTAGTGACATATTATGTCAGAGCATAGCATGCGGCATCTATGGTAATGCCTGGTGAAACCAGCAATAGTCAGATTATGTTGAAATAGAAGTGCTTTACTGGTGATTATGTAGAAATAAGCGCAAACCAAAATGCATAATTGGATATTTGTACTAAACTTATTTTCAACTTTTAAAGGAGGAAATAACAATGAATATGTCCAAATATTTCATTGCCGTAATAACAAGTAGTATGTTCATAACTAACCCTGCACTTTCACAAGACGCAGGAAATGCAAGCAACAAACTAAGTCAACTCGATTGCTCGACAAACCAAATAGCCAAGTTTGATGGTGAAAATTGGGTTTGTGCCGAAGATGTTAAAGAAAGTGGTGGTTATGTAGTAATCGATAGTGAAGGAAAAGAAGTTGCTGAAGTGTTTCCTAGAACTATCGGAGGGTATTACTCTGTAATAAGAACTAAGTATACTTATCAAACCGCCACTGGTACCGAAAGAGCCATAATGTTACAACTAACAAAGGAAAGGTTGGCTGATGGAGTAAATATAGTTTTCAAAGAGTTGAATTGCCAAGGCCCCGTTTATATGTATTCCAATAATCTATTCTTGAGTGGTTTCGATTATCGTGCAGCAACTTTAGTCGACCCAGTGTCAGGGGATGCAACTGTATGGGTTAGTAAAAACGGAATTCCTGAAGAAACTACCTTAACAAGCTATATGACAAACTTTGGCGAATGTAGAAATTTTTCATCCCCTTCTACTCGACTATTGATTGAAGCTGAAGTTCTGTATGATGATTTTCATGAAGTATATCCCCCCCCTTATCATATGGAAGAAAGATAACTAATCGATAGGATCAGTAATATGGGCCTTTTCTTTACAACAAGCCAATGAGCCAAACCACCTCTTTTAGGCTAAGCTTTATTTTAAATGTTGAATACTGGTGACTAAATGAAAATTGCCTGTTTAGTTTTAACTTGTTGTTTGCTTGGCTCTTGTGCTTCAAACACGCGTCACGTGGTAACCGTTTCCGCAGATGATATGTCACATATTGAGTTTGTTGCTTTTCTAAAGTCTACGTTTGTAGAAGATATACCGACTAAAATTAAAACTCGTCAAGGCGAAATACTCCAGTTTGACGTTGATAAAATCACTGATGAATACGTTGTTGGCTACTACGTCCCTAAAGTAAAAATAAGCGATATTGAAACAATCTCATATCATGAAGGTGAAATTACAAAAGGAATTGATCCGGGAGATTTTTTTCAAGCAATGGAAGCTATTCCTGTCTTTTTAGCTGGTATCGTTCTTTTAATCGCACTATTGCTCTAAGCTAACGAGCCGCTTTCATACTCTTAGGTGAAGTAGATTTGAAAGCTAATTATTTTCTTTAGGGGGTAGGCACTTATAATCTTAAAGGACTTGGCGTCATTTAAAATCTATATTAGAACTTTCTAATGGGCTGCTATTGACTGTTTGCGTCAGTCGACAAAATAACGTAAGTTAAATCAAAAGCCTAACGACGGCTAGAGCGAACAGCAGTCGTTGATAGTGCAAATAATTTGGTAAGAAATCTCAATAAAAGCTCACACCCTTCATATATCGGTTATTAGATAAATAATTAATAACAAATCAACATACAATAAATAGACTCAAAGCTAAAAGTGGTTATTCTACTAAGAGCGATCTACGGACGGTGATGTTGTTCGGTTTTTAACAATTTTAGCAAACAATAACGTTTCAATTTTTAAGGAATTTAATTAATATGGATTTTTACTTAGATATATATTTTCCATTACTTTTTGTTTTTATGGCTGTCTTTTTTTTATACATTGGTATTAAAGTTATAGTATCAAAGAGACCTTTATTGTTCCCATCGAAAATTTTCTTTATATTTATGCTATTAGCTTTTTCTCCTCAATTTATTATGTCGTTTGAGCGTTTTGCTTCACCTACGTTTTTAGACATGGGAATAATTTTATATATCAGTCCTTTAATGTTCGTTGTTATCTTAGCTTTTATGTGGATTCAAATGAAAGGTTATATGGCGATTGGTATATCGGATAATTCATTTAGAAATGCAATCCATTACTCATTAAATAAAAATCAGATTGAATTTGAAGAACAACTTTCGTTAATTAAATTAACAAGTATAAAATCAGAGCTTCAGGTTGCAGTTCAAAGTTGGGTTGGTACTGGGCAATTAAAATTGAAAAAATCAAAAGATAAGGACTTAATGTTTAATTTGATTTCAAGTATAAATGAATATTATACATCTAATACTATTAAACCAAATAATATTACATCAATTTTTTATATTGTTATGGGGGGATTTATGTTGATTTTTGCTAGCTCCTCCTATTTTTTCACTCGATGATAAAAATAGCTCTAAGCATTTAAATCGGGTTTATTTGTTGTTTTAACATTCAACATTTACTAGTAAAAATCGACCAACGGCCGTTCAATATCAATTTAAAAAAGAGTAGGCGTTATTACTAAGAGGTCTACATATTAAACTGTTATAAATTATGGGTAATAGATTGACTCGCATTGAAATTATGATGCTCATTGGAGTATTAGGGATTATAGTAAGCTTCCTGGGACGGGCGGGTTATATAGATTTAGATGGCGCTATCAACGGTGTTGTAGTTGCAGTGCTTGATTACTTTAATGTAAGCACCAAAACACGAGAAAATCTTCTTTATACCTTCTATACCGTAGTCATATCTGCGATTTGCTACTTCACATATAAGAGGTTCATGCGCGAAAGGGCTGAAGCGCGGAGAGAAAATAAACCATGGAAAAGATGGTTATTGAGGGTGTTATTCATCATAGTTTGGTCTCCTATTATCTTTGTTTTTTCTTTAGTGCTCATAAACAGTGGTAAATAACTTATAACAAGGCATTAACTCAAGTATATGAGAAAATGCTAATAGGCAGTTAATGGCACAAAGCAGCCGAAATCATGGATTCCCGCCTTCGCGGGAATGACGGTGTTTTTCTACTACCGCTGGTGGCACTTTTGAGACGGTCATCGCAATATCAAAGAAGATCCTGAAACTAGTTCAGGAAGACGATTTTCTATCCACAATACGCTTAAGGAGGTCCCTCATTTCGCTCCACTCGTGGGGGATGGCGGTGTACTTTTTCTACTTCTCTTTGTGGGACTGATCCGACGGTTCGAGTCTGGTATCCTATCCTAAAACACACCTTGTTTTAAGATCGAAATCGAATAAGTAGAGAAACAGGATTTAAATGTTTCAAATGTCAGCTTACGGGTAATCGATTTATTTTCTTTTGAAAGCTCCGAGTAGGCATTTCTGCTGAGCCTGAATACCAATAGGCCAATTAAACCTTCCGCAATGTGGCATTTGCTGACGAAAAAAATAAAGCTCAACAATTAACGCTAATAGAGCCTTTTGTTTATTAAGTGACCGTTCACAACAATTTATCACTTTTTTTTATTTTTTTTTCAATATTAAAAATGATAAAATATCCTCTCTAAAACGTACTAGGTGAGTTTTGAAAAACACTAGTTATTTTCTCACCTAGTGACATTCTCACCTAGATACGCCACTAGTTAGGATAGCTTACAAATCACAACTAAAACCCACAACTACAAGGATTTACAGTATTGGACTTCACAATTTTAGCTATCTTTATCCCAACCGTTTTCTTTATAAGCATCACCCCGGGAATGTGTATGACGCTTGCGCTCACTTTAGGCATGAGCATTGGCGTTCGCCGCACAATGTGGATGATGATGGGTGAATTAATTGGCGTTGCCGCTGTAGCAGTTGCTGCGGTTTTAGGAGTTGCGGCTTTAATGCTTAAGCTACCCGAAGTCTTTAGCATTTTTAAAATCGTTGGTGCTCTATACCTTGCCTATCTAGGGATTCAAATGTGGCTATCTAAAGGCAAAATGGCTATTACCCACAATCGCGAAGCTACTCCTACCGTATCGCGTAAAGGGTTGTTTATGCAGGGATTAGTTACCGCTATAGCGAATCCAAAAGGTTGGGCTTTTATGATTTCGTTATTGCCACCGTTTATTAATCCAGAAAACTCTGTTGCTGTGCAGTTAAGCTTTTTGGTCGGGGTTATTATGGTATCAGAGTTTATTTGTATGATGTTGTACGCTACAGGCGGTAAATCATTAGGACTATTACTCGCTAAAGCTGAAAATGTACGTGTAATGAACCGTATTTCAGGAACCCTAATGATGGGAGTTGCGCTTTGGTTAGCATTAAGCTAACTAATACCAATTCGTATAACTTGAACGTGGGAACAAATTATTGATAACTGGTAAAATCAAACATTAAGATTTCAATTTTATCGTTAATTATCAATTCAACCCACATAGTCCAAATCATTTGATCTTCAGTGCAAGCACCGATTAAGGTGTTGGCAGAATAAATTCCATTGCTTTGTTCAAAAAACAATGGAATTTTTCCCATAAACATATCCTTACCTTCAAGCCACGCCGATTTTATTTGCATTGACGGGTTAGATTTTGATGTTAATGAAAAATATATTTCATTTTCTGACATTATCACATTTGGGCTAGCATTTAGTTCAAAACGACCAAAAGCATAAGTTCGTAAACAAGATCCAGCACTAAAATCACAATAATTTTGATCATGAATTTGTGGTTTATCTGTTTCAATAAATTGATAACCTAAAAAGCCTAAAATTATCAATAAAATTAGAATTATAGCTGTATAAAAATTACTCATAAATACCATTAAAAATAGTGAATAGTATGATAAAACCCAGATACACTGTACATAAAAGTTACAAATAGAAACATTTTGTTGATCTAGGTCATATTTTAAAACGTTAAGCGTGACAATTGCCCTTGCAACGCTTATTATCGCATCCGAAAAATAACAAACTATAAAGTGTTGTTTTTTTGAACTATAACTTAGTAGTTACAAAAGTTTTTTTGAACGCTTCAGGGTGGATGAATTCTAGTAACTATATTCACTCACATCAACTTTATAATTATATAATGTGGAACCTTTAATATGAGTCAAAGCAATCTGACAGAAATGGATTACAACTACAAAGTTGTTCGCCAGTTTACTGTAATGACTGTAATTTGGGGTATTGTTGGTACGGCAGTCGGTGTTTTAATCGCAGCACAGTTAATCTGGCCAGCGCTTAACTTCGAAACTCCGTGGTTAACTTACTCTCGTTTACGTCCTTTACACACCAATGCAGTAATTTTCGCATTTGGTACAAGCGCTCTGTTCGCCACGTCGTACTATGTAGTACAGCGTACCTGTAAAACAGCATTATTCGGCGGTAAACTTGTCGCTTTCACCTTCTGGGGATGGCAAGCCGTTATTTTATCTGCTGCAATCACCTTACCTTTAGGATTAACATCTTCAAAAGAATATGCTGAACTAGAATGGCCAATTGACATTTTAATTGCCTTAGTATGGGTGTCATATGCGATTGTATTCTTTGGTACATTATTAAAGCGTAAAACATCTCACATTTATGTGGCAAACTGGTTCTTTGGTGGTTTCATCTTAACCGTTGCTGTTTTACACATTGGTAATTCAATGGTTATTCCATTAACTTGGACTAAATCATATTCATTATACCCTGGTGCCATCGATGCGATGATGCAGTGGTGGTATGGACATAATGCCGTTGGCTTCCTACTAACTGCTGGTTTCCTAGGTATGATGTACTACTTTGTACCTAAACAAGCTGAACGTCCGGTTTACTCATACCGTTTATCAATTGTTCACTTCTGGGCACTTGTATCTTTATACATTTGGGCTGGACCTCATCATTTACATTACACCGCGCTTCCTGATTGGACACAAAGTGTCGGTATGGTAATGTCTATCGTTTTATTCCTTCCTTCATGGGGCGGTATGATCAACGGTATTATGACGTTATCGGGTGCATGGCATAAACTTCGCCATGATCCAATTTTACGTTTCTTAATTGTTTCTCTGTCTTTCTACGGTATGTCTACGTTTGAAGGGCCAATGATGGCAATTAAATCTGTAAACGCATTATCTCATTACACTGACTGGACTGTTGGCCACGTACACTCAGGCGCACTAGGCTGGGTAGCTATGGTTTCTATTGGTGCTATGTACCACTTAATTCCAGTACTATTTAACCAAGGTCGCATGTACAGTGTTAAATTAATCAACGTTCATTTCTGGTTGCACACTACCGGTATTGTTTTATACATAGTAGCAATGTGGATTTCAGGTGTAATGCAAGGTTTGATGTGGCGTGCGGTTAACACCGACGGTACCTTAACCTACAGTTTCGTTGAAAGTTTACAGGCTTCATATCCGTTCTACTTCATTCGTTTTGTTGGTGGTTGTTTAGTAGTAGCAGGTTTCCTATTAATGGCTTACAACATGTTCAAAACTATTGGTGCTAAAGACAATAGTTTAGAAAAACAAGAAGTGATGGCTTAAGGAGAACCCTATGCAAAATAAACATGAAAAAGTAGAAAAACACGTAGGTTGGTTCTTTACCTTTACTATTGCTGCGATCAGTATTGGTGGCTTGGTTGAGATAACACCTTTGTTTTTCCAAAAAGAAACAACAACACCAGTAGAAAGCTTACGCCCATATACTGCGTTAGAAATGGAAGGTCGTGATATTTACATTCGTGAAGGCTGTAACAACTGTCATTCACAAATGATCCGTCCATTACGCGCTGAAACAGAGCGTTACGGTCACTACTCTGTTGCTGGAGAGTCCGTTTGGGAACATCCTTTCTTATGGGGTTCTAAACGTACTGGTCCAGACTTGGCACGTGTTGGCCAACGTTATTCAGATGATTGGCATTATGCTCATTTAATGGATCCTCGTTCAGTAGTTCCTGAATCTAATATGCCATCGTACTCTTGGTTAGCTGAAACACCAGCGTCAAATGAACTATCAGCCAAGAAGATGGAAATTTTTAATATGCTTACCAAAAATCGAAGCCATAAAGATGCGGATGGTAACCCTATCCCACTTTACTCAAGCGACGATATTGCTAACGCAGGTTCAGAATTTAAAACGACGAAAAGTATTACTGGTAAGAACAGTCTAACTGAAATGGACGCTCTTATCGCATATTTACAATCACTTGGTCATGCGTTGAAATAATTATGGATATTGGCTTATTAAGAGGCATTTTTACGGTATTAATCTTTGTACTATTCATTGTGATAGTACTTTGGGCTTATAACAAAAACCGTAAGTCATCGTTTGATGAAGCCGCTAATTCTATATTTGACGAAAATGAAAATAAAAACGATAAAGTGAATACGAACAAAGGAGACAATTAATGTCTACATTTTGGAGTGTATGGATATCTGTTTTAACACTGGGTACCTTAGTAGGTTGTTACATACTACTACGTTGGTGTTTAAAAAACTTCGCTGGTGTTCCTGAAGGGGAATCAATGGGCCATGAGTTTGACGGTATCGAAGAATTGAACAACCCTCTTCCTAAATGGTGGAGCACGTTCTTTTTAGTAACTATTATTTGGGGCTTTGGCTACTTAGCGTTATACCCTGGTTTAGGTAACTACAAAGGTTTATTTGGCTGGAAAAGTTCTAACCAAGACGTAATGAGCCTTGCCGATTCAAAAGCACAAGTTGCCTCAATGAAAGAAGCTGGTTTTGCGGTTCAATATGACCGTGAAGTTGACCGTGCAAATGCTAAATTTGGTCCTATTTTTGCTGAATTTGCTAAGCAAGACGTTGAATCACTAAGTAAAGATAAAGCTGCGCTAAAAATTGGCCAACGTTTATTTTTACAAAACTGTTCACAATGTCATGGTTCAGATGCCAAAGGTACTACAGGCTTCCCTAACCTAGTTGATAACGACTGGTTATACGGCGGTGATGGTGCAACTATTGAGCAATCAATTTTGCATGGCCGTAAAGCGCAAGGCATGATCGCCTGGGAAACTATGTTAGGTGGCGATGAAGGCGTTAAAGAAGTTGCAGCTTACGTACTTTCTCTTAACCCTGAGCGTGCAACTAAAGTAGACTCAGCCCTAGCCGCTAAAGGTGAAGCTAAATTTGCTATGTGTGCAGCTTGTCATGGCGTAGATGGTACAGGTAGTACTGCAATGGGTATTCCATTAGGTGCACCAAATCTTTCTGACAATACCTGGTTATACGGTGGTTCTGAGCGAGCAGTGCAAGAATCAATCGCTAATGGCCGTGCCGGTGTAATGCCTGCTTGGAAAGGTATTTTAGGCGAAGATAAAGTACGTGTAATTAGTGCATACGTATATAGTTTATCTAACCAAGAATAACTAAAGACTTTTTAATAAAACCCTGTATGGCGATGCTAGACAGGGTTTTGTTTTGTATACAAACCAATTTGATTAAATTCATTACCAACTCAGAGCTATGTTATAGGGTCCATAACAAGCAAAATTTATTTAGATATAGTTGTTCTATATTAAATGAATTTTGTGCAGTTAGAGTTCCTAGAACAAGCTCCCGAGGGTGAGTTTAAAAGGCTTATATGCTGCGTTATTGATTTTGACAAGGGAACAACCATTCTCTTCAATCAATTACTTGCCTATAAGCCTTTTAATTCTCACTGAGTGGGAAGTAACTTAGTCAACTTGGTATTATTAGTTTTTATTTATTTATAATTTTATTAAAAATATAAATAAGTAAAAATTTATATCGAGAATCACCCTCTTTATCGTTGATTAAATACACGGTAAAATAGCGCCTCAAATTAAACGAGAAACAATTTATGAAAACAGCTTGGTACAAAGAGCCATGGGCTTATTTAGTCTTCGGCCTTCCTTTAATTTCAGTTGTCGTTGGCACTACAGTTTTTTTTATCGCCAATAAAAATGCTGATACTGTAGTCGTTGATGATTACTATAAAAAAGGCAAAACCATTAACCAAGATATTCGTAAGTACAAGCTTTCACAAAAACTAGGCATACGTTTTGATATGCAAATTTCAAACAATGAGGTTATATTAAAACCAACCGGCATTGAAAAAACATTTCCTGTCCTTAACGTTAATTTTTATCATGTTACCATTGCTGAACGTGACTTTTCAGTAAAATTAACACCTGATGGTAACGGTTGGATGCGTCAAAGCTTTGATCAAAATGTCGAGGGAAAATGGCGAGTGCTAGTTACTCCATATGATAACAAATGGAAAATGCAAACTACTGTAGCCCTACCGCAATCGCAATTTTCCGAGTTTGAATTACAGTACTAATGAATAAACCATTTAAATGAATAATAAAAACTGCTTTCATTGTGGCGAAATAGTCCCGCCGGGTTTTTCCTTATCTGTGCTCATCGACAACAAAATGCAAGATATGTGTTGTATCGGTTGCCAAGCGGTAGCTACAGCAATAGTTGAAAATAATCTTGAAGACTATTACCGGTTTCGCAGTGAAAAAGGTAATAAAGTTGATGCACAAGTTCCCGACTCTCTATTAAATAATCAATTTATTGATGATGAAAATTTACAAACCGAATTCACTTTCGATGTGGATAATTGCAAAGAAACAATACTGTCTATCGATGGTATGTCTTGTGCGGCATGTGCGTGGTTAATTGAAAAACAATTATCGCAACAAAGCGGCATAGCTAAAATACAAGTTAACGCCACAACACAAAGAGCAACTGTTGTTTGGCAAAATGAGTTGATCAAACTCAGTGATATTTTGACGGCAATTAATCAAATTGGTTATCAAGCACTACCGTTTAAAGCAAATCTAGCTGAACAACGTAATAAACAACAAGCTAAAGCCTTTATACGCCGCCTTGGTGTTTCTGGAATTTTAACCATGCAAGTAATGATGATTGCTTTTGGTTTATATTTTGGCGCATTTAGTGATCTGGCTGAGCATAATTTGGCTTATTTGCGCGGCACGAGTTTTGTTCTCACTCTCCCAATAGTTACTTTCGGTGCGTTTCCTTTTTACACTGGTGCTATATCAGCATTGAAAGCCCGTAGGTTATCAATGGATGTTCCTGTATCAATTGCCATTGTATTAGCGTTTTGTGCCAGTACTTGGGCAACATTTACTCGCTCGGGCGAGGTGTATTTTGAATCATTGGCAATGTTTACCTTTTTATTGCTTATTGGTAAATATTTAGAGTTTAGAGCGCGTGCAAAAGCCGCTGAAGTATCGGCTAACTTACTAAAACTCATGCCTTTAACGGCAACGAAATTACTCACCGTTAATAACCAAGTACAAGAGCAAGTGATCAGTGCTAAACAATTAGAATTAACCGATATAGTCATTGTTAAACCAGGAGAAACCATTCCTGGAGATGGATTAATACTGACTGGCCAGTCAAGTGTTAACGAGGCTATGCTTACTGGCGAGCACTCGCCAGTACAAAAATCTAAAGGCGCAACGGTTTTTGCAGGCACAGTAAATGGTGATGGCAACTTAACCATAGAAATTATTAAAACTAATTCAGACAGTTTTCTTACTAATTTGATCCGTTTAAGTGAGTCTGCACAGGCGCATAAACCAGCTATAGCTAAATTATCTGATCGTATCGCTCAATACTTTGTCGCATTAATATTGTTAACCGCAATTGCTACTTCCATTTACTGGACCATACATTCACCCGAAGAAGCATTTTGGATCACCCTTTCGGTTTTGGTAGCTACCTGCCCATGTGCGCTTTCTCTTGCCACACCCACAGCACTAACTTGCGGCACAATTAGGCTTAATAAAGACGGCATCATGATTAAAAATGCCCACGTATTAGAAACCATGCCAAAAGTAAATTGCTTTGCTTTTGATAAAACTGGCACGTTAACCAATGGTGTGTTTGCTATAACCAAAGTTAATTTACTTAATAAACAATACGACAAAGAAAGTGTGCTAGCCATTGCTGCGGCTTTAGAAGCTCATTCTGAACACCCTTTAGCAAAGGCATTCAACCAATACAGAAACCACGATATCAATGTTAATGATGTCGAAGTGGTTCCAGGTTGCGGTGTTAAAGGCACTAAGGATGGTCATCAAATATGTATTGGAAAGATAAGCTGGATAGAAGAGAGCTTATCTGTTGACGCTTGTTATAATAAATCACAGTGCTTACTCACCGTAGATAATATTCTTGTTGCTGCGTTTTATATGCAAGATACTTTACGTACTAATACTAAGTCAGTGATCAACAGCATGCGTTTATCCAACATTGAAACGATGTTGATCAGTGGTGATAATAAGGCTGGGGTTAACGGTTTTAATCAGCAAGTAAAACTCGATCAAAGCTTTGACACCTGCAGTGCCAATGACAAGCTGAAAATTTTGGCTGATAAACAAAATGCAGGTAAAACTGTCGCAATGGTTGGCGATGGCGTAAACGATTCACCAGTGTTTGCCCAAGCTCACGTATCGATTGCTATGGGAAGTGGTACAGAGATAGCGAAAAGTGGCGCCGACGTGATTTTAGTGAACAATCATCTTGCAAGCCTGTTAAGGCTTAAAGCTATTGCGTTGAAAACCTCGAATATCGTTAAACAAAATTTTGCCTGGGCATTGGCCTACAACGCCATTATTCTGCCGTTAGCGGTGTGTGGTTTTATCACCCCTTATATGGCAGTATTAGGTATGTCAGCAAGTTCGATTATTGTTGTTACTAATTCATTAAGATTATTAAAGTAGCTATTTTATGAGTGTTATTTATATCCTTATTCCTATTGCCATTATTTTTACCGCTATTGCAATTTATTTATTTTTTTGGGCGGTAAAAACAGAACAGTTTGACGATTTGGAAAAACAAGGCATGAGCATTTTGTTTGATGATGAACCGGTAAGTAATAAAATTAGCAGCACTGCCACCGATACAAATAAATCAAATGAATCTGAACTCCAAGATAACACCAGCCACTCAAATAAAGCTGACAAATAACTCCATATGGAATTAGACTTTTTATCCGCATTTTTAATTGGTATTGCAGGTGCGGGGCACTGTGTTGCTATGTGTGGTGGCATAACTACAATGCTGACAGCCTCAATAGCAGACAAAACCAAGGCCAGTATCAGCCTAATTTTCGCTTACAATTTTGGTCGCATTTTTTCTTATTCAGTTGCAGGTGCAATTGCTGGATTTACCGGCTCTTTAGCTGCTAAGTCGCTCGGTTTTCCGATATTATGGTTAAAAGTTATCGCTGCCTTATTCGTGATATTTTTAGGGCTTTATATTGCCAAGTGGTCTTTCGTTCTAGCAAAAGTAGAAAATATTGGTAAGTTTCTGTGGAGATACTTACAACCACTGAGTAAGAACTTTATCCCGGTAAAAAATGTTAAACAGTCTTTACTGTTAGGTATGGTGTGGGGTTGGTTGCCTTGTGGTTTGGTCTATTCCACCCTAACTTGGTCTATTGCCAGCGCGACATGGCAAAATGGCGCATTAATAATGCTAGCTTTTGGCTTAGGTACATTACCTGCATTACTTACTTTAGCTTCAGGTTATAAATTTGTAACCGAAATGTTACGTTCTGATCTAATTCGTACATTAACAGCTATTTTACTGATTTTTTACGGCTTATTTTCGTTATTTATTGCCCTAAATCAAATATTTTAGTACCCTGCACCACATTAAATATGGAAATAGCTGTAATAATATGCCTCAAATAATACCGATTGCAAATAACATTAAGTGTCAGAACTGTAGTATCAGTGAACTTTGTTTACCATTTAGTTTAAATGAAACCGAGTTGAACTTACTTGATGATATTATTCAACGTAAAAAACCAATCCAGAAAAATACGCAAATATTTAAAGCTGGCGAACAATTGCATACTCTATATGCAATACGCTCTGGTACCTTTAAAACATTCATTATTTCTGAGCAAGGCGAAGAACAGATTACCGGTTTCCATTTAGCCGGCGATTTAATGGGCTTTGATGCCCTTTCAGCCAAAAGCCATCCGAGCTTTGCTAAAGCGTTAGAAACATCAATGGTATGTGAAATACCGTTTGAAGTACTCGATACACTATCAAGTAAAATTCCTAAGCTTAAAGCCCAAATGATGAGCTTAATGAGCGACGAAATACAGTGTAACAGCGAAATGTTACTATTGTTGAATCGTAAAAATGCCGAAGAAAAGTTAGCAACATTTCTTGCTAATTATGGCCGTAGATTAGGTAACCGAAATTTGTCATCCGTTGAATTTAACTTACCAATGACCCGAAGCGAAATTGGCAATTATATTGGTTTAACCATAGAAACAATCTCTCGTTTAATGACCCGCTTTCAAAAAGAAGGCTTGATCAAAGTAGAGAACAAATTCATTACTATACTAGATAAAGATGCCTTATTAGAACTGGCCGGATACACTAAGTAAACTTCCTCCTCTCATCTCTTTATGCGTTGATTTATACTTGATTTAAATCAACGCGTTAATAAACCTTACATAAATTTTCAATACATATTTGTAACAATCGCCAGTTCATATTAAGCTTATATCAGCTTAATTATTTTTATATTGGTGAACGTATGGAAAGTTATCAGAATATATTAGTCGTTATTGACCCTACAACTGAAGAACAAAAAGCATTAGCACGGGCATGTACTCTGGCTAAACATTCAGGAGCTAAGGTCACCGCATTTTTATCTATTTATGATTTTTCCTATGAAATGACCACAATGCTATCCGGTGAAGAACGTGAGGCTATGCGTGAAACGGTAGTTAAGGGTAGAGAAAATTGGCTAACTGATTTGATCGAAGACTTTGATTATGACATTCAAACTAAAGTGATTTGGCATAATCGCCCTTTTGAAGCCATTCTTGCTGAAGTAAGAGATAATGCCTTTGATGTGGTCATTAAAAGCACACACGAGCACCCTACCTTACAATCAGTTATATTTACCCCAACAGATTGGCACCTTATTCGTAAGTGTTGGGTACCATTATTGTTAGTTAAAGAACACACCTGGCCTGATAATGGTCATATTCTAGCTGCAGTAAACGCTGGTAGCGAAGAAGAAGAACATCAATCACTGAATAACAAAATTTCTGAAGAAGCAATCAATCTAGCTAAACTCATTAACGCTGACGTACATTTTGTAAATTCATATCCAGGCACACCAATAAATATTGCCATAGAAATACCTGAATTTGATGCCAACGAATACAACGATGCAATGAAACAACACCATGTTGATGTAATGAAAGAACATGGTGACAAATACAATATGGCTGAGCAGTACTTACACGTAGAAGAAGGCCTGCCAGAGGATGTTATTGAAAAAGTTGCCAACCAAATTGATGCTGAATTAGTGATCTTAGGCACAATTGGCCGCACAGGGTTATCAGCAGTTCTTATTGGCAATACTGCCGAGCATGTAATTGACAGACTTAATTGTGATCTATTGGCATTAAAGCCAGATGGTTACCAATCGCCCTTCCTTAAATAAAACCTCTATCGTTCTCATTTCTCCGTTATAAGCATTATTAGCTATATTATTAATGCTTTTAACGTCAGATAGCCTTAGGTATAATGCGCGCCTTGAAGATAACTATACGGTACGCAACATGTCACTACAGACGCTAAATCACCCATTAAACGATTCTGACATTAAAATTGCAAAGCAACAATTAGCAAAACTTGCTAAGCGCTTTCGCCATCATGTAGGTAAAGCAATCAGCGATTACAACATGATTGAAGATGGTGACAAAGTCATGGTGTGCTTATCTGGTGGTGCCGATAGTTATACGATGCTTGATATTTTGCTAAAGCTTAAAGCTTCTGCACCAATCCACTTTGATATTGTTGCGGTAAATTTAGATCAAAAACAACCAGGCTTTCCTGAACATATTCTACCAAACTACCTTGAAGATTTAGGCGTTGAATACCATGTAATAGAAGAAGACACTTACTCTATTGTTATGGATAAAATACCAGAAGGCAAAACCACCTGCAGCCTTTGCTCACGCTTACGTAGAGGGATTTTATACAGCACGGCAAAAAGGTTACACGTAACCAAAATCGCCCTAGGTCATCATCGGGATGACATGATTGAGACACTTTTGTTGAACATGTTCTTTAATGGTAAAACTAAAACCATGCCCGCTAAACTTGTATCTGATAATGGCGAGCATGTAGTAATACGCCCACTGGCTTATTGCAAAGAAAAAGAGATTAAGCAGTATTCTTCATTAAAACAGTTCCCTATTATTCCATGCAATTTGTGTGGCAGTCAGCCAAACTTACAAAGACAAAATGTTAAAGCCATGCTACAAGACTGGGATGTTAAATTTCCCGGCCGGGCAGAATCTATTTTCACTGCATTACAAAATGTAGTGCCTTCGCATTTAGCTGATCAGCAATTATTTGACTTTAAAAACGTTGATTTAAATACCGGTGTAATCAATGGCGGCGACATAGCGTTTGATAAAGAAGAAATAAACTCAGCAGCAAGCTTTGTTCAACCTAAATTTGAGCAAGGTGATCTGGTAAACATTATTGAAATTAAATAATTCAGCTTTTTACCTAACTCACATTCACCTTAAAAGGCTAGTTTATTTATACAATTAAAGCCCCGGTTAACATATGTTATGGGGCTAAGCACTACTTTATAGCTTCTGTTATTTTCTTCTTAGTTAATTTCATATTAATGCGTACAAAAATTTCTTTACGTATAAAAGTAACAATTATAAAGCTGTTCATTGCTGTACCGAATATTGAACTGACAATAAGCATTATTAAGTACCATGTTGGCATTCTTGCACCGTCATGTAAAAACCGAGCAATGTATTTTAATTGATAAGCTAGGCTTTTCTCTTTAAATGTTTGCGCCGATTGTAATTGGCCATTATGTAGGTCGATTTTTATGGTGTCGGTTTGTTGTAAACCGAACATGGTATCGTCATTAAAACTTAGTGAGTATATATAACTATCCCCTTCCTTAGTTCGAGGTTTTGATATCGACACTAGCTTTGATTTTGGCCAAAGTTTTTGAGCAGCTAAAATTTGTGCTTGCCAGTTATTCGCATGGGCTATTACGGGTGTTGGTTTGTTTTCATCTAAGGTCGACTCTCCCCAAAAACCATAAGTAATGTAAGCACCACTTATTGCCATAACCAATAACGGTATTGAAAACAGTAAACCCAACTGAATGTGGCTCTTTATCAGTGCGCTATTTTTAGTGTTTTTAGGTAGAGTTTGCTTCCATCTAAAACCTTTTTTAATCAACCACCATAAATATAAACCAATAAACATAATAATAGTTGCCAAAACAGCGCTAATGGCATTTGCGTGCATACCTGCTTCACCTAATTGAAAGTTACGATGAAAAAAGAATAGCCAGCGCCAAACGTGATTATTGGCATTTAATTGCGTGTTTATCTCGGTTAATTCAGTGGTTAAAAATACCGACTTTTCTCGTGAATAAGCTTCTACATATGGATTGGTTGCAGTCGGTAATTTAACTGCGGTAGCAGTTGGGTAATTAGTAATAATATGCGCCGCTATTTGAGCTTTTTGTTCTGCAGTTAAACTAGAGTATGTTTGACCTTTATCATCGAAACGCTTAATTAAATCGACGCTACCAAGGTAAATACCTGTAGTTAATACTATGAGCATTACCAGACTGATAATAAAGCCAAGCCAGTTATGTAGAAGTTTTAAAAATTTTGTCATATGTGTTCAATTATTTAATATTGTGACCACTTGTTTAGTTATTTAATTACTAAACAAGTGGTAGTTATGGGGGATTTTCAAATGGGATTAAAAACTGGCTTTTACTTCAAAACGCACTGTGCGCTCTTCACCAACGGTGACGTTATTGGTGCCACCGCCAGCAAGATAGTTTGTGTCGAATAGGTTTTCAACATTCACTCTGAAGTTAATATCATTACTAGCAAATCTAGTGGTATAAGTAGCCCCTAGATCTACGCGTGTGTAGGATTCTTTTTCGATAGTATTTTCGCTATCAGCAAAACGGTCTCCCTGATAAAAAACACCTGCGTTTAAAGCAACGTTTTCGCTTAGTTCATAACGCCCCCATAAAGATGCCGACCATTGTGGTGCATCAACGGGAGTTTTCCCTTGATAGTTTTCATCCCGTTCAAATTCAGCATCAAGATTCATGGCTGAAGCCATCATAAATAACTTATCAGTTACGGCTCCCTGAGCTGAAAACTCAAAACCTTGGTGTCGTTGTAAGCCAGACTGGGTAGTGATGGAGTCATAATTTGGATCATTAAATAGCGCTTCAGTAATCAAAGAGCCGCTTTTTTCAATATCAAAGTACGCCGTTGTTACTAACAATCGCTCGCTAACTTGCCATTTTGCACCTAGCTCAATTTGTTCTGAGGTAATTGCGTCTATATTCATGCCATAGTTACTATCTGTTTCATCGGTAATTGTTTCGCTTGATTGTGGCTCAAACCCTTCAGTGTAACTGGCATAAATAGTTGCATCATTATTTGGGTGATACATGATGCCAAACTTGGGTAATATAGATTCGTTATCAGCACCTTGTTTATTTTGTTTGTCATACCGAGCACCGATTGATAACTGCCAGAATTCATTAAATGTAATTAAATCTTGAACATAGACCCCGTAATAGTCATATGCACTGGTATACAGGCTGTCGTCGGTTTTATAACTAATGTTTGGTTTTTCTGGCTCAGGAGAACCTGGTACATACTCAAATGAGTCTGCAGATGTTTTTAATTGGCCATAATAATAATCTAGGCTATTTGCGCCTAATAAAAGCTGATGAGTTATTCCTACTAATTCAAATTCGCCACTGAAATCAATAAACGTGGTTTTAAATTGCCAATCGTCAAAACGATCATAAGGCTTTGATTGATAACTATCTCCTGCTTGATAATCGTCAGGCTTTTTTGGTGCTGATTCAAAACGTTGACGTTCAAAATTTTGCTCGTTATATCCCAGCTTTACCTGCCAACTTTCCGCAAGATAGTAGGTCAAGTCGATACCTGTGTTTTCAACGTTAATGTCAGTGAATGCCCAAGACATATCATAAATTGTTTTATCATCGCCAATGATTTCGCCACTTTCATCAAGCCAGGCACCTGTATCAAGCCCTGCTTTGTCCTCAGTTCGGTCATAATGAATGCGTAGCAATAACTCATCGCTTACATCATAATCAAGCACCATAGAGCCCAAGAAACGATCACGTTCACGTTCTTCTCCATTTTCATATTCTCGGCTAAAAATAACATCTTGTTTTACCAATACCGTTCTGTAGCGTAAAGATTCATCATTGCTGAGCGCCCCACCACTATCTAAGGTGAAACGATTCGAACCGTTTTGATCGGTATCCATACTTACATTGGTAAATTGCTTGTGTGTAGGTTTTTTAGTTACCATATTAATCAGACCGCCTGGGGCAGATTGACCATAAAGGATGCTTGCCGGTCCTTTTATAATTTCTACAGAGTCAAGCGTTTCAATGGGTTGTTGATAGTGGGACCAATGTTGGTGACCATCACGTAAATATCCGGTAGATGAGCTTAGTTCAAAACCTCGGGAGCTAAATACTTCTCTATTTCGCTGTTTTGAGCCTGCAGTTAAACTTGCATCGTTTGCCACAACCTCACCTAGTGTCGTAGCCAGTTGTTCATCAATTATTGTAATTGGTATAACCGTTACCGATTGCGCAGTTTCGAGTAAAGGTGTATCTACTCGTGTGGCGCCAGATGCGTTATCAACTTTGTAATCATTGAAATAACTGCCTTGTATTTGAATAACTTCAATACCTGGCATTTGCTGCTCAGCCATAGCGGTTGAAAGTGAACAAGAAGAGAAAATTGCGAGAGAAAGAGAAGTTTTGTTCATTTTAGATCTCATTAAGTTGTTTGTTGTTTTTGTGTGTTCGAATCGCAACGGATTCTAATTCACTTGAAATCAAATGTAAATAAGAATCATTATCATTCGCAATAAACTTAAAAGGTATAGATTTATAAATATTTAATAAGGCCAAAGGCAGAAGCCTTATAAATATATTTATTTATCGATTTATATGAACTGGTAGATGAGGATTTATGGTAGGAAACAAGCTTTGAGACGGCTTATTAGCTTTATATAATCAATAAAGCTAAACGCTATGAATGTTTTATTTAAAAGGCTTTGTAGGGTATTTAAAAGCTAAACACCCTTCTTACGTTTGAACTGTTGAATTAATCGTCTTTGATCCAAGGTGATATTACTTGTGGCGGCATATCAAAGCTAATAGCCATATCATTAGATTGATTCTTTTGATTTATGTCTAACTTACACTTGTCTTGTTGGCAATTTAAAGCACTTTTAAATTCTTCATTGATATAAGAAATACTGTCAGCACGACTAAGTTCAACATGTAAGCCACTTACATTTGGCATCATAAACCAAAGGAATGAACCAAATTCATCAACAAGCTCTTGCATCTGCTTGGTGATTAACGCTAACTCACTAAAGCTAAAGTCTGTTTTGGTTTTATCTTTAACTTGCATCTGCATTTGTAAGATACAGTTTTGATATTCATCTTTTAGCTTTACTCGTAATAAAGCAAACTTGTCGTACAATTCACGCGATAATGGCACTAAAAGTTGGCCATCTGCAGCTATATCAACTTGCTCAGGCTCTTTGCCTTGTGCCAGCATAGTGGCACTAACCAGATCACAACGGGTTCTTTTATAAGAATCGACCAGATAAAATCCCATGGTAATTTGATCAAGCTTGTTTTCTTTAATCAAATCTAAGCGCTGATAAAAGCCTTTATACTCCAGATCTACCGCTTGGCTGGCAAAAGCAGTAAGCGATAACATGCCTGCCACAATGTACTGTTTTATTGATTTTGTTTTCATTGGAGTCTGTTTCTTAAATTTCATTTAACTCGTTCACGCTTTAATATATTTATGGTTATGACGCAGCATAGTATTTATTTCGACAATATAATCTATACCACGCTCTGAATACGGTAATAAGCCGGTAGCAAGTACATTAGGCAGAAGTTCAACATCATTGTCTCTTAACTGCCCTCTTATAGTTCTAAATAAGTCATACGCTGCATTGGTATTAATATTATGAAAATAATGATTAACCATCTGCTCTAGGCTATCAAAAGCTGCTACTTCATGATTAAGGCCTGAATCTCTGCCTTTAGGCACAAGGCCACAACCTTTTTTAAAGCACCACATACCAAAAAAGTTTAAACCAATGCGAGCAAAGCGAGAGCTGCCCCAAGCCGACTCATTTGCAGCTTGAACCAAAACTAATTCTCTTGGTATTTGATCAATTCTTAATAACAACTGCTTTATAATAATTTCAGTTGAGGAAGTATTTTTTAATTTGTACTTTTGCGCTTGTTTAGTTAAAAAGTTACGTTGTTTTCTCGATAAAGGTTTATCTGCAGCTAGGTCTTCAGCAATTTTAACAACCTTAGATCTACGCTTGGCAAGCCTTTTATTTTCATCATCGATGGCTGGTTTTAAAAAGTCAAAGAATTGCTGCTTGCGCGTCGGGATATCTTTAATAGTAATAAAATTAGGTAATTGCACATCATGTAACGGTTGTTCAACAACTCTAGTGGGTTTTGTTGCCGTTCTGTTTTCTATTTTATGATCACTTATCAGGACTTCTGTTTCACTAATAAATATAAATGGGAATAATGCCATCATAAAAATGGCAATGAGTAATACACCTTTAATTGTATTATGTTTTTTTCTATTTGGACTAACCATTATAAGATCCTTCTTATATTCATAAACTAAATTGATTCATATCTACTAAGCTGAAAAGTACATGTCTTGTTCACCAGGTTTACCGATTACCTGCATACGAACACCAAAAATTTCTCGATATAAAATACCCTTAATATTGTAATAAAGTGGCGCTAAAAACCCCATAGAGATAAAAAATATAACCATAGCAATTATTGGCGGAAAGCCCAGAAAACCAGGCAATAATGACAGCATCGCGGCCAGCAACAACAAGCTATATATCTGTAACAATTTAAACCATTGAAAGCGTGTTGCTTTTAACGATAAAACAATAGCAGGAATTGGTGACATATTTTTTTCAACAATAAGTGGAATTGTAAGCGATAAAGCTACTGCAAGGTAAATGCCGGGTAAAATCAAGTAAAAACCTAGTGAGGTGATACTGGCAATAATAAGCGCGGTAATCGCGGTATAGGCGCTGCGTTTTAAAAATGCAAAAACAAAACCGGTACGGGTTTTAATGCCAACAGCATGCGAAACCCCCATCATTTCAATACCGGCAATAAAAGGCCATAACAACACGGTAATGATTAAATTAATCGCCACTTGCGCTTGATTATTTTGCATTACCGTTTCAATACCGCCCATATATTGTGCGGCAACCATGGTAATAATAATGCCCATTAAAAAGACAAAAACCAAACCTAACAGTATTGCTTGTTTATTGGTTTTAGTTAATAACCATCCTTCTTTTAAAATTGCCTGAACATCGAGTTTGTATTCTCCTTGAACTGCTTTTTCAAGGTTAGAGCCTATTTCAACGAATCTTTTTTCTTGCACAATAATGATTTTCTTTTTTGAGAATGAAAGATGATTATACCAAACTAATACTAAGTCTAATACCGGGTGATTAGTAAAGTATGGTTAAGTTTGTAATGAATTATGTGATTTTGTACTAAAACAGGATCAAATAAGTACTATTTTTATTGCTAAAGCGATCAGCACTATTCCCATAAAACGATCAATTACATGGGCCTTTTGTAAAAGCTTTTCTCTAAATTTCCCTATGGTTAACATCACCGATAAAAAGCTAAACCATGCAGCAGTAGCAATTGCCATATAGCCACCGTAAAATGCTTGGACTGAAGTTGGCGTTTGCGCTGAAATTATCAAGGAAAACAAAGACACAAAAAATAAAGTCGCTTTAACGTTCAAGCCATTGACTAAAAATCCGGTCAAAAATGCTTTACCCGAAGATTGTTCCTGCTTATGTGCAAATTTTACATTGTCGTCTTTATGGCTTGCTTTCGCACGCAGTCCTTGCATACCAATATAGAATAAATAGGCTGCCGCGATATAAGACAATACGGTGAAATACATCGGATTTTGGGAAATTAATAAACCAATACCGATTAATGAATAAGTCACATGAAGAAGTATCGCCGTTCCTACACCAAGACTGGTGATAATTGCTGTGCGACGGCCGCGCGTTAAACTTTGTTTAACAATTACAGCAAAGTCTGGACCCGGGCTAGCCACCGCTAAAAAATGCACCAGTGCAATGGTTAAAAATTCGGCGTAATACTGACTTAAATCCATGTAAAAGATCCTTTATCTTTCTTTTTTGAGGTTTAGAAGAAACTGTGTAAAAAACTCGCTGCCTTTTTTATAGCACAGTTCAATATTTCTATCGGGTATTCCTTCTGGATCAGGGTGGGCATTAACTGCCCTATCCATCGACGCTTCCCGTATAATGTGCAAAATAGGAAATGGTGATCGGTTAGTAAAATTACTTTCATCATCTTCAGCCACGCCATTAAAGACATAATCGGGGTGAAAAGATGCTATTTGATAAACCCCTTCATATCCCTCTGCCACCATAAGGTTTTCAGCCATATTGACTAACTCAAGGTAATCGTAAAAGTATTGAAAGTTTTCTGGGTAAATAACTAAAGTCGTTTCAAGCTCTGGATGTTCATCCAAATGTTTACATTCTTCCAGTAAAGATTGCAGCGCCGAGGCTAAATCAACATTTCGAACAACCGGATAAGCAATAGTATTTTGTACAAACTCTTTTTTCGCAAAAGGACAAAAATTCAAACCGATAATGATTTCGTCTACCCATTGTTTGCATTGATTTATTACTTGTTGATCGCTGTACATAAGAAAATACTTGGTTTTAATAAAGTATTAGTTTACCAATTTCCCTCCGCTTGTTACTAATACATTTTAAATTTAATTATATTGGACGATGAACAGTCGGGGTTCTTGCTATTACCCATTGGTGAGTTACTATTAGAACATGTAAGTATTGTAACGGACTGATATGTTTAAATTTATTTTTAGCTCCTTAGATAAAATATTGTTTTCCGTAAATGTTGTACTAGCCATGCAATTACCGGGCTTTATTCAACAATACGGTCAGCGTATATCAGGCCATTTAGCTGAAGCTCAATATCAACTGCAAAAATATCAATACATTGCCGATCAACACTACCAGGGCGATATATTATTGTTGGTAAAGCGTTATCAAATGAATAGCGATCCAGGTATAAACGCTGCTGGTGATGTGGTGTTTGACTTAATTGAACGCATATCCTTATTAACGCATCACGTTGCTCATTTATTTGAGTCAGATTATTTTGCCAAAATATACTATTTTATAATTGAAATAGATTTAGATATAGCCAAAGCAACATTACAAGATTATCAATTAACAATCCCTTTAAATACTGCGGCAATAGCAACCGGTATAGGCTTTGCTATCTTCGTTAGCGTAATTTCTACAATGACTTTAAATTTATTTCAAAGAAACACTTAATTATTTGCATAAATTGTGTACATTATAAGTAACGGTTTACTAAATTTGTGGTGTCATTTTGAAAAAAACGGATGTGTCAAACTACAACCATTACCTAAAAGTTGTTGATTGCCAACAAGCTTGCCCTGCCCATACGCCTGTTCCTGAGTACATTCGCCTAATAAGCGATAAACGTTATACCGACGCCTACATGCTTAATTGGCAATCTAATGTATTCCCTGGCGTTTTAGGAAGAGTATGCGACCGCCCGTGCGAGCCCGCTTGTAGAAGAGGTAGAGTTGAAGAAGAGCCTGTTGCTATATGTCGGTTAAAACGAGTAACAGCAGACTATAAAGACGACATTACCGAACTTTTACCAAAAGCCCCCAGTGAAAATAATGGTAAACACATAGCTCTTATTGGCGCAGGCCCGGCGTCATTAACGGTAGCTAGAGATTTATTACCATTAGGTTATCGAGTATCTATTTTTGATCGGGATGCAAAGGGTGGCGGAATGATGCGTAGTCAAATACCAGCATTTCGATTACCTGAAACCGTGCTTGATGAAGAAATAGATTACATTTTAAATATGGGCGCAGAAACTCACTTTGGTAAACCAATCACCAGTCTGCATATGTTATTGCAACGAAATTTTGATGCAATCTTTGTCGGTACAGGAGCCCCTAGAGGCAGGGCTTTAAATATTCCTGGCTATGAACAAGCCAAGTCACACATCGCCATTGGTATAGATTGGTTAGCTAATGTCAGCTTTGGTCATAGCGATTCCGCCCCCAAAAGAGTTGTAGTGCTAGGTGGCGGTAATACTGCGATGGATTGCTGCCGCACTGCTAAACGGCTTGGCGCGAAAGATGTAAAAGTTATTGTGCGCTCGAGCTATGCTGCAATGAAAGCGTCCCCCTGGGAAAAGGAAGATGCGAAAGCTGAAAGCATCGATATTATTGTTAACCACACCCCAAAAGAATTTGTCATTGAAAAAGGTAAATTAAAAGGTGTGTTGTTTGATGAAGTTGAATCATTTTACGACCGCGGCGGTCACCGTGTGCTTAACAATACCGGAAATACTTTGCTGGCTGAATGTGACCTAGTGCTCGTTGCCATTGGCCAAGATACATCATTTCCTTGGATAGAACGCGATATAGGCCTAGATTTTAATGATTGGGATCAGCCCTGTTTAAACGAAGCAACATTACAATCGAGCATTGAAAAAGTCTTTTTTGGTGGTGATGCAGCATATGGCCCGGAAAACATCATAACCGCTGTTGCCCACGGTCATAAAGCCGCTATTTCTATCGATTTATTTTGTCAAGGCAAAGTACCAAGCCAAAGACCAATTAGTAACTTCAACCTTATCAGTCAAAAAATGGGCATGCATGAATGGAGTTACACCAACATTATAGACCATGACAATCGCAACCTTGTGCCCCATATAAGCTGGGAAGAAGCAGTAAAAGAACTAACAACAGAAGTTGAACTGGGCTTTGATGAACAATTAGCATTAGAAGAAGCGAGTCGTTGTTTAAATTGTGACGTGCAGACCGTGTTTACTGAAAGTACTTGTATTGAGTGTTCTGCTTGTGAAGATATATGTCCAACTGATTGCATTAACTTTATTGAGGATATAAAAGATAACCATACACCTGAGCAAGAACTGCTAAAAGGTAAACTGAAAGTAGACAAAGCCACCGACGAGCAAGACTATTTCATCTCCGACAAGCTCAAAACCGGCAATATTATGGTGAAAGATGAAGATATGTGTTTGCATTGTGGTTTATGTGCAGAACGTTGCCCTACAGCCGCATGGGATATGCAAAAACTTACCCTTGATAACATAGAGGCGACAATAAAATGATCAATGAAAATGTTGAAGATAATACCTCTACAAAGATAAATGACTTTGTCGTTAAGTTCGCCAATACCAATGGTACAGGCTCTGCCAGTGCCAATAATATGTTTGCCAAAGCGATTATGCGTATGGGCATACCGGTGAGTGCAAAAAATATTTTTCCGTCGAATATTCAAGGCGCACCTACCTGGTATGAAGTAAGGATTAATGAAAATGAATTTTTAGGTCGACGCGGTGGAAAAACAGAAATTATTGTTGCGATGAATGCGCAAAGTTTTATTGAAGATATAGAAGATGTTGTCTCTGGCGGTTATTTATTATTTGATTCATCGAAACAAATACCCGCTGATTTGCTCAGAGATGATATTAATTACCTTGGTATTCCTATTTCTTCCATGTGTTTAAAAGAGTTTCAAAACCCAAGGCAACGACAATTATTTAAAAACGTGATTTATGTCGGCGCGCTTGCTGCTCTGCTCGATATTGAATTTGGAGTATTAAAAACCTTAGTTGGTGACCAGTTTAAAGGTAAGGAAAAACTAATAACCCCGAATGTGTATGCTTTAGAACTTGGCTTTCAATATGCAAGCAATCACTTCTCTTGTCCATTGAACTTTAAAGTTCAGCGCCGTGATCTGATTGGTAACCGCATTATGGTAGATGGCAATACGGGTTCGGGGCTAGGTGCGGTATATGGTGGGGCTACTGTGGTTGGTTGGTATCCCATTACTCCTTCGACCTCTGTTGTTGAGAAATTTGCCAGTTACTGTCAGCGGTTAAGAATAGACCCGGCAACTGGCAAGAAAAACTTTGCTATTGTACAAGCTGAGGACGAATTGGCTGCAATTGGTATGGCGATAGGCGCCGGTTGGAACGGTGCACGCTCGTTTACCGCTACCAGTGGTCCTGGCATCTCATTAATGGCAGAGTTTTTGGGCTTGGCTTATTTTGCCGAGATCCCTGTGGTGTTGATCAATATTCAACGCGCTGGCCCCTCAACAGGTATGCCAACGAGAACACAACAATCAGATGTATTAGCATGTGCATATGCATCTCATGGCGATACCAAGCACGTTTTATTATTTCCTGAATCACCCGCTGAATGTTTTGAGCACAGTGCCCTCGCCTTTGATTTAAGTGATAGATTGCAAACCCCGGTGATCATTATGAGTGATTTAGATTTAGGCATGAATGACCACTTATCTGCGCCATTTATCTGGAATGACAAACAAAAATACGATCTGGGAAAAGTGTTATCTATACGTGAATTAGATAATACGGAGTCTTTCGGACGCTATCGTGATGTAGATGGCGATGGAATCTGTTATCGCACTTTTGCCGGAACACATCCCAATAAAGGGGCTTTCTTCACCCGTGGAACATCGAGAAATGAAGATGCCATTTATTCTGAAAAATCAGCTGACTATGTTGATAATATGCGGCGTTTAGAACGAAAATTTGCTACAGCCGCCACCTTGATCCCAAAAGCAGAAATATCATCAGGGCTACAAAACACCCAGATAGGATTAATTTACTACGGCTCAACTGCCCAAGCAATCGGTGAAACAAAACATATTCTACATAAACAAGGTATTCCCGTTGACTTAATGCGAATAAAAGGCTTTCCATTTGGTTCAGAAATTAAAAAGTTTATCGAACAGCATGAACAAATATTTGTAATTGAACAAAACCGAGACGCGCAAATGCGTACCTTGCTGTCAACTGAGTTAAACATTGATCCAAATTGCTTAACATCGGTTGTTTGTTTTGACGGATTATCAATTACAGCAAAACAAATAAGTAATGACATTATTCAGGTAATAGAGCAACAAATACCTAATCAGGAGGTTGTGTAAGATGAGCTTTGCAAAATCAAAATTTAGACATAAGTCACTACCAGTAAATGATTTAGGCTTAACCTATCGAGACTACGAAGGAGCAATATCAACACTGTGCGCCGGATGTGGTCACGACTCTATTTCTTCAGCTATTATTCATGCCTGTGCCGAATTATCTATTGAGCCACATAAAATTGCCAAGATGTCGGGTATCGGCTGTTCTTCTAAGGCGCCGAACTATTTCCTTAATAACTCCCATGGTTTTAATACCGTACATGGCAGAATGCCATCGGTGACTACTGGGGCCAACCTGGCCAATAAAGATTTAACCTATTTAGCCATGTCAGGTGACGGTGACAGTGCCTCAATAGGTTTAGGTCAGTTTGCCCATGTTGTTCGACGCCAGCTCAACATGGTGTATATGGTCGCTAATAATGGTGTTTATGGCTTAACTAAAGGTCAGCTTGCTGCAACATCAGATCGAGGAGTAAAAAATAAAACCGGTGATACTAGCCTATTTAATGACATAGATCTGTGTACTATGGCCTTACAACTTGGCGCGTCATTTGTAGCACGCTGTTTTTCTGGTGATAAAGCACAATTAGTTCCAATTATAAAAGCGGCAATTGCTCATCAAGGTTTTGCCTTTATCGATATAATCTCACCCTGCGTTACTTTTAATAATCATCCGGGTTCTACTCGCTCCTATGACTATGTACAAGAGCATGTTACAACAGGTGCGGTAACGGATTTTGTACCTATTAAGGAAGAAATCACTGCGCAAATACCAGAAGGTGAATTTGAAGATATTTGTTTACACGATGGTTCCGTTATTCGAATCCATAAACTTGATAAAGGCTATGATACCTCAAACCGCTTAAAAGCTATGACTGATGTAGAAGAGCATAAACAACGAGGTGAAATTTTGACTGGTTTACTTTATTTAAATCCTACAGCCAGTACATTTCATGAGTTAAATAACACTGCTGACACACCAATGAATCAAGTAAAGCAAGATTTACTCTGCCCAGGCGAACGTGTGTTAGGCAGTATAAATGACAGTTTTCGATAATAGCTTCAAGCCATAGGCTTGGAGCCATAAACTTTAGCAATGACATCAAATTTACAGTTTATTGCGCTGACATTGGTATAACCAACTCGTATTAAAGACTCTGCGCCCAAAGTTGCCCTAACTGCAGAAGCACAATGTAAGTAAATAGCGGTATTTTCTTGTTTTACTAACTCTAGTACTTTCATTTCTAACAAACCACGTGGAATATTAATAGCACCTATTGCAGAGCCAGCAGCATATTCAACAGGCTCCCTGATATCAATAAGTAAGCCATTATTTTCAGCTAGTTCAACAAATGCCTGTTCAGCAGTGACTTTTCTTACATTTTTACCTGCCTCTTTTAAGAGCTCAGGGATAGTTTTTAACATTAATAAATCCTAGTTTGAACAATGCTTATTTTTATCGAGCGATTATAATCAATAATGACTGTATATAAAAGACGTACATTAGATTTATCTAATATATAAATACATCCATTTTTTAATAAGATAAACCAACGTTACGTGTTAAAGAATTACCAATATAAATTTTACTTTCTTATCAGTTATTCCAAGTCCATTAAATAATTTGGCCAATTATTTAATGGACTTGGAATTAATTCTGCGCTACTTTCTTTTCATCCATAATCCACAGAAGTTTCAAGCTATGATAAACAATGGCATCGGCGGTTCAACCGCAACTAAAGAGTTAGGCAAATTAACGAATATGGTATCTGATATTGTGCCTATTTCTAGCGAAGAGTATCAGCAAAGGATTAACAAAGCGCAGCAAATTATGCAGCAAAACAACATTGCTGCTACGTACATAAATGCAGGTACTAACCTTTATTATTTTACTGGCACTCGCTGGTATGCATCTGAACGTATGGTTGGTGCAATTATTCCAGCCCAAGGTGACATTGTATATATTGCCCCGCATTTTGAAATAAGTACCCTTGAACAGTTTATGGTAATAAAAGGGGCGGTCAGCAGTTGGCATGAGCACATCAGTCCCTATCAGACATTTGCAGAAAGTTTAGCCGCAATGAATATCCTAGCGGGAAATATTGCTATTGATGAATCTACTGCATTCTTTATCGCGAATGGTATAAACAAGGCAGCACCGCAATTTAATTTAATCGATGCTAAAGTTGTAACGGCCGGCTGCCGAATGTGTAAAACTGCAGCAGAAATAGCCTTATTACAGCGTGCGAAAAACATGACCTTAGAAGTACATAAAGCCGCTGCAAAAATATTACATGAAGGCATAACGACTAAAGAAGTAGAAGCGTTCATTAATGAGGCTCATAAACGTGTTGGCGCTACTGCAGGTTCATATTTTTGTATTGTATTGTTTGGTGAAGACTCAGCCTATCCGCATGGCGTAGCCACCCCTAAATCATTAGATTTAAACGATGTTGTGCTTATTGATACTGGTTGTCAATTAGAGGGCTACAACTCTGATATTACTCGCACTTATGTGTATGGCAGTGCCAGCCCTAGACAAACACAAGTGTGGAATAATGAAAAAGAAGCGCAACGTTTGGCATTTGAAGCAGCGCAATTAGGCCAGCCGTGTGCAAGTGCAGATAAAGCAGCACGAGACTATCTTGCCACCGTTGGCTTTGGTCCTGATTATAATATTCCAGGCCTTCCACACCGTACTGGCCATGGCATTGGTTTAGACATTCATGAATGGCCTTATTTAGTGCTAAATGATCAAACACCTTTAGCCGTTGGTATGTGTTTTTCTAATGAACCGATGATTTGTATTCCAGGGGAATTTGGCATTCGCCATGAAGATCATTTTTACATCACCGAAAGCGGCCCTAAGTGGTTTACCGAGCCAGCTCACTCTATTGATGACCCATTTGGTTATAACGTTTAAAGTTGCATATGCTTACTCAAGGTAAAATATTCATCGTTGGTTTACCACGTACGGCGACCACAAGTATTTGTGTCGCCATGCTGGATTTGGGCTTTAAAGTTGCGCATACCTGCTATACCTTTAATTGTTTGCATCAAGCTCAGGTTATTGCTGATGCACCTGTTTTTTATCACTTTAAAGAGCTCGACCAAGCATTTCCAAACTCAAAGTTCATTTATCTTGAACGTGACCTAACAGATTGGTTACCCTCGATTAAGCAATTATTGCTAAGAATGCATACTAATGTTACCCGACAAGATGGTGGTTTTAACCCAATAATTAAACAGAGTTATACCAATATATTTAAGCCTTTTACTATTGAAAAACTTGCTGATGATAGCTTTCTTGAGCAATGTTACTTAAATCACCGGCAAGACATAGAACAATACTTTAGAAATAGACCTGATGATTTATTGCGTTTAAATGTTGCCAAGCAAGGTAGCTATCAAACATTACTTAATTTTTTTAAATTAGCCGTCAGTAATGATGATTTTGTAAAAATTAATATCGGCGGCAAGGTTACGGCCTGGAAAGATATTAAACACCCTAATAAAATTGAATCGACCAATAAAGGTCGCATCGATAAAAACTTACTCAACGAACTTAACATCGGTGACAATAATTAACCATTGTACGACATAAAAACTTATCAAAGCTGCGTAACAGCCACTAGTAAGCCCCACTAAGATTAGTTAGAATGAAGCTAATTTAAATTAATGTAGTATGTACCCAAATGGTTGCTTTTTTCGAATATATCCCGCTTGTCGTATTTTTTATCTTTTATAAAATGTTCGATGTTTTTATTGCTACAGGTGCGTTAATCGTTACCTCGGCAATGCACTTAGTTGTTATGAAGGCAACTGGCAAACCGATCCTGAATAGACATTGGATCTTCTTTGGTTTAATTGCGGTATTTGGCGGTTTAACCATCTTTTTCCATGACGATACCTTCATAAAATGGAAAGTTACCATCATAAATGGCTTCTTTGGTATCGCACTATTAGTCAGTAAATATGCGTTTAATAAAAATCTGTTGCAAAGCTTTATGGGTGAACAAATTAAGTTACCAGATGCAATTTGGAGCAAATTTAACTTGGCATGGGTAGGCTTCTTCTTTACTTGTGCACTGCTTAATTTATACATTGCCTTTAGTTTTGACCAAGAAACATGGGTTAACTTTAAAGTGTTTGGCTTAACCGGCTTAACTTTTACGTTTGCTATTGTTTCAATAATGTCGATATATAAATACATCCCTCAGGATGAAACTGAAAGTGCCACTCAAGATAAAATAGAGAAGTAAGCAACTATGTTATACGTAATTTACAGTGAAGATGTACCAAATTCGTTAGAACTACGGTTAAGTGTTCGTGAGCAACACATAGGCCGATTAAAGCAATTACAAAATGAAGGTAGGTTGATTGTTGCCGGACCTTGCCCTGCAATAGATAGCGAAGATCCAGGTAGCTCTGGTTTTACCGGTTCTTTGTTAATATTAGAATTCAACAGTTTAGAGGATGCTCAAACTTGGGCTGATGCTGATCCTTATGTGGCTGCAGGCGTGTACAGTAAAGTAACAGTTAAACCTTATAAAAAAGTATTACCTGCATAACTAATCTGAGCTTAATTAATCATTAAAGCAGAATTGAATAAATCAACTAGCGCTTTCGTTAGTTGATTTTTTTAATGGCTTGGCAAACAGTATAAAAGGCAAAGCTAACGGCCCTAGTAGAGCTCCCAAGATTGCCCAGTACTATACCAATTCCATTAAGTTATTTCACAACTCAGAGCTATATCAGTGGTTCAATAACAAACTAAATTTTATTGGTATAGTTTGTCTATCCCCATGAAATTTTGTGCAGTTAGTGGGCCACTGATAAGCTCCCAGTGGCGAGTTTAAAAGGCTTATATGCTGCGTTATTGATTTTAAAAAAGGAATAACCATTCTCTACAATCAATGCCTTGCCTATAAGCCTTTTAATTCTCGCTGAGTAGGAAATAACTTGATGGACTTGGTATTTACATTCGCTTTACGCCACCTGGCAATAAAATAGCATACGAAAATACAAATCACGTTAATAAATAATAAAAACAATATCGCCATTAGCTTTTCCGATTATTCTTCATTATGTAATATCTGAGCTTGCTGCTGTTTTAATTCATCAGCGGCCTGGTTTTCATCACCTAGCATAATAGAGAACCATTTGGCTTCATCTGAACTTTCTAAGCCTATTTTAATGATCATGGTTAGTGGTACCGACAATAACATGCCAACAGTACCTAATAGCCAACCCCAGAATATTAATGATAAAAATACTACCAAAGTTGATAAACCAAGGCCCCTACCTAAATAACGAGGCTCAACCATATTACCCATTACCGTGTTTATCAACATATATCCTGCCCCGATCATAGCCGCAGCAAATGGATTCAGTTGCAGTAACGCTAACAGCACCGCTGGCACTGCGGCAATAATAGAGCCAATATTAGGAATATAATTAAACAAAAAGGCTAAAACGCCCCACAGTAAAAAGAAATCTAACCCTATCGCCCACAGCATCAAACTCACTAAACAACCGGTAGCGATACTTACGTAAGTTTTAATAGCAATGTATTGGTTCACTGAGTTGAGGAATTTGTCGATTTGTTGCATCTTCATTTGTGGGTCTTTAAGCGCTAAATGAAGTTTTGCTGGTATGCTAGGCGCTTCAAACAACATAAATACCACGGTAATAATGATCAAAAACAGGTTGGCCATAATATTGCCAAACCCTGACAACATATCGGCAGCAAAGCCCATGGCCGCAGCAGGATCTAAATATTGCATCAATATGGTTGAAGACACTTTAATATTGTAGTCTGCTAATTTATCGATTAAACCAGCAAAATCACTGGATAATTGAGCCCGGTATTCAGGCATTAGTGCAGACAATTCAGCGAGCGAATTGCCAATTAGACTAGCAAGAGACATGCCTATAGCAACAAAAATGGCGATCACTAATATTATCGCTAGTCCTTTCGGTATTTTATATTCAGCGGCCTTATTAATAACCGGGTTGCACATTATGGCAATAAATAAAGAAAGTAAGAACGGGATCAAAATACTGCTGGCAGTTTTTATGCCTGCCATGATAATAACCAAAGCGGCTAAGATTATTAAAACTTTAACTATCCCAGTATTTTTAATTGATAAGTCCATGAGAAATCTCTTTTTTTTTATATTCTTATAAGATAACAAATAAATACACTATTTACACTCAATGAGTTATCGGTACTTAATACCGCTCTCCCTAAGGAATGAGTATAATTTGAAACTGGCACTTTTCTCTCCTTTTAGACTATTGTTAATAATGAAAGACATTTCATAATTACCCGTAAATTAAATAATGAACATTTTAATAACTGGTGGTACGGGTCTCATAGGCTCGGCTTTTATAAATAAATATCAACACAAATATAACTTTGTGGTATTAACTCGTGAGCCAATAAAAGCTAGAAATCACTTCCCTAGTTCAAATAAAATTAACTTTATCGATACACTAAATAATAAGGCAGATTTAAGTGATTTTGAGGCGGTGATAAACCTGGCAGGTGAACCTATTGCGGATAAGCGTTGGAGCTTAAGACAAAAGCGTGCAATTTGTCAAAGCCGTTGGAAATTAACGAACAAGTTAAGCCATTTAATTAATGCATCTGCTAACCCACCCAAAGTGTTCATTTCAGGCTCTGCAGTTGGCTATTATGGTCGACAAGGTAATACCGAGATCAATGAACACTACGAGGATATTAATGAAGAATTTACCCACAAAATTTGTAAAGTATGGGAAGACAAAGCTTTAATAGCGCATGATAAAAGCAGAGTCTGTTTACTCAGAACCGGGATTGTACTGGCAAATTCTGGCGGGGCATTAAAGAAAATGCTCCCGGCATTCAAGTTTGGTTTAGGAGGAAGAATATCATCAGGTCATCAATACATGTCATGGATCCATATTGAAGATATGATTGATGCGATAGAGTTTTTATTAAATAACCTAGACTGCCAAGGAGCATTCAACTTAACCGCACCAACACCAGTGACCAATGCAGAATTTACCATAGCTCTAGCAAAATCATTACATAGACCAAGCTTTGCAACAGTGCCGGCTATTGTATTAAAAGTACTGCTTGGAGAAATGTCTGATTTACTACTCTATGGACAAAAGGTACTCCCTGAGCACCTGTTATCACAGCATTTCAAATTTACTTACCCAAATATTAATATTGCGTTGGCTGAATTACACAATTCATAACGTACGCCTTATTAGCGTTAAACTCGATAAATTCAATAACCGCCAACAAGAAAAAAGTCCGACTAATCCAACAAATAAAGCCCCTAAACCAATGCCAACAAACCAATAAAGCAAATGCATTGACGGCTGCATCTCAAAGACTCTTGTTTGAATAACATAAACACCTATTTCCATAGCAATGCTCGCCATAAAGCCTGCGATACCACCTAAAATTACAAACTCTAGTACGGTTGCCCCCTTTAATAAGCTACCTTTTGCTCCTAATGTACGTAAAATTGCTAACTCTCTTTCACGCTCTTCCATACTGGCTTGAACTTGCGCAACTAAAACGAGTGATCCCGCGATAACAACTAAAGCAAGAATAAATTCTATCGCTAAGGAAACTTGCTCTATTACCGAGCGTAATTGACTGATCATTGCTTGCACATCAATCACACTTATTGTTGGGTATTGAGATAAAAATGTCTGCATTAGCTTTTGTTTATTTGTTGGTACGTGCATGGCTGAAATAAAAGTTGCCGGAAAATCTGCCAACACATTATCAGAGAAGATCATATAAAAATTTGGCTGCATCGATTGCCAATTCACTTCTCGGATACTAGTTACTGGTAACTTAATTTGTTCGCTACCAATTTGAAAACTTAATTGGTCGCCTAATTTTATTTCTAGTCGCTCAGCAAGCTTGGACTCAATTGAGACTTCTGCAGAAGTGCTGTTTGGTGCAAACCACTGCCCTTGCACAACTTCATTTTCTTTAGGTAAAGTAGAGTGCCAGGTCATATTCAATTCTCGACCAATACCTTGCCTGCCCTGATCGCTCTTGTTTGTTTCTTCTTTACTGGCCTTTTTTAATAATTTTTCTTCATTAATAGCGGTAAGTCTTCCCCTAACAATGGGATATAACTCACTAGAATTCATATCATGTTTGGTTAAAAAGCTCTCAACCTGCGGCACTTGTTCTTTAGTTACGTTTACTAAAAACTGATTAGGCGCATTTACAGGTAGTTGTGCTTGCCATTCATTAATCAAATCATTACGTACCACTAACATCAGCAATAATAAATTAATCGCAATAGTAAAACTTACTAACTGCACATTGTTCTGTTTGCCGCGACGTTTTAAATTTGCCATAGCCAAATGGAAAGCTTGCCCGGCTTGACTACCTACCGCCCGGCCGGTATTTATTAGCAAACGACCGAACAATAATAAAATTCCAATAATCACGCCACCACTTGCCATAAGTGCCAAAGATAAGGACCAGTCACGGCTAAATAACATTAGTAAAACAAAAATAGCAATTACAGGAGGAAGATTTCCCAGAACAGTTTTTTTAGTATTGATATCAGCAAAACCATGAATAACCGCTAAAACCGGTGTAGAAATCAGCATTTTCATTGGTGTTATAGCAAAAGCGAACGCACTGATCACCCCAGTTACCATAGCGACTAAAAGCGGGTAAAATGAAATTGAATTAGATGTTCCAGGCAAGTAGCTAGACATTAAAGACAAGCCAAAGGTTTGCAAAGCAAAACCAATAACTAAACCGATGCTAATTGAAAATATCGACAGGCTGGTCCAATGTAATAAATATAAATTTCGTATATGCACCCTATTCGCGCCCATGGCTTTAAACACGGCCACCATAGGCTGATGACGTTGACCGTACCTTCTACTTGCCACAGAAACAGCCACAGCCGCCAGAATGATCCCGAGCATGCTTGCCAGTGATAAATATTTTTCAGCTCTGGTTAATGCATTAGCCAACGGTGTTTGCTGACTTTTAACATCGTACCAACGCTGGATATCACTAATCTTTGGTTTTATCCATTGTTCATACTGACTAATTGCATCTGCACTACCTGAAAATAAATAACGATAGGTTAAACGACTGCCCGGTTGTACAACTTGGGTTAACTCTACATCAGCTAAATTGATAAAAACTCGTGGACCTTGAGTGAAGACACTAAAAGATGCATCAGGCTCTTTATTTATGGTTCCGGCAATTGTAAATTCTGCCGCGCCAAGCTCAAGTTTTTCGCCAATGTTAACGTCAAGCTTTTCAAGTAAATCAGCTTGAACCCAAACAGTGCCTCTAACGGGAGCACTCTTAGATAAAACATTTGAACTTTGCGGATCATTTATTAATAACTCCCCTCTTAACGGATATGAACTGCTAACAGCTTTAACCGACGCCAATTGCATTTCATCACCAGCAAACACCATGGAGGAAAATAACATCACCTCAGCATTGTTTAATTGTAATTCTTTCGACTTTATCAGTATTTCATTTGCTGCCGGGCGCGATGATTGAAGCACTCTATCAGAGGCAATAAAACTATTACTTTTATTGATCAATGCCGATTGAATTTGTTCAGAAAAACCCGACAGTGAAAAAACCGTCGCAACAGCTAATATGATGGCTAGGCAAATAATGGTTAATTCACCCCGTTTAAGCTCGTGTCTAAATAGCCGCAGTGACTGTTTAACCCATATAGGCATGTTAACTTACCTCTGCCATGGCTACTTCTTGATTGATAAATTCCCCAGCTTGCATCAAAAGCTGTCTTTGGCAACGCAACGCTAATGTAGAGTCATGGGTAACTAACACTAAGGTAGTACCTTGTTGTTGGTTAAGTTCAAACAACAATTCAGTTATTCTTTCACCAGTTTTACTGTCTAAATTGCCGGTAGGCTCATCAGCAAATAAAATGGCTGGATTTGATATAAACGCGCGAGCAATGGCTACACGCTGTTGTTCACCACCAGATAATTGCCCCGGATAATGTTCAATTCGATCAGCAAGGCCAACTTTTTCAAGCATGGCAATCGCTTTTTCTTTTGCATCAGAGTCATTAGCCAGCTCTGCAGGTAACATTACATTTTCGAGTGCAGTTAAACTATTTATCAATAAAAAAGATTGGAAAATAAAGCCAACATGATCTGCTCTTACTTTACTGCGACGTTCTTCATCAAATGAGTGCAGAGCTAAATTGTTTAAGTAAATTTCTCCAGAGCTTGGTAAATCTAACCCCGCGAGTAAAGACAATAACGTAGTTTTGCCTGAGCCAGAGGCACCAATGATAGCAATACTCTCTCCAGACTTGACTTGTAGATTAATTGCTTTCAGGATAGTTAAAGATTTTTCATGTTGACTATTACTGGCAGTTTTCACTGTTTTAGTAACATTGCGACACTCTAATATTATTTCAGGTTTTATATTCATGCTTAAAAAACTAACTCTTTCATTCTTGTTCATTTTAACCAGTACGTTTTCAATGTCGGTATTGGCTCAACAATCTATTTTACTCTTAGGTGATAGTCTCAGTGCAAGTTATGGGATGCAAGAAAAAGATGGCTGGGTAATGTTACTAAATAATACATTAGAACAAGAAAAAGCAAAGTATCGGATCATTAATGCCAGTATCAGTGGCGAAACTACAGCAGGCGGATTAGCGCGGCTGCCGGGTATATTAGAGAAGAATAGCATTGATTATTTATTGATTGAATTAGGCGGAAATGATGGTTTACGTGGTTTCCCACCTAAACTAATTAAAAATAACTTGTTACAAATTATTGAATTAGCACAAGCTAAAAATATTAAAGTATTGCTTTCTGCTATTCGAATTCCGCCAAACTATGGCCCTAGATACAATAAAATGTTCTCAGATGTTTTCACTCATGCAGCAAGTGAAACTAATGTAGTTTTACTGCCTTTTTTTATTGAGTCGGTTGCGGCTAAACCTGAATTAATGCAAGCCGATGGTATTCACCCAACAATTGCAGCACAACCATTAGTGGCCATTGAAATGAAGAAGATATTAGAGGCGGTTTTATAATATTTAATGGCGTGATTACTACATTTTTTTAGAGTATTGTCTGCGATCAAACTCCTTTTGGTACTCTTCTTCTTTTAGGCGTTCTTTTTCAGCATCAACAGGCTCATTTTTTAGCATTAGCACCGTCACATAAATAATCCCAAGTGGCGGGATTATCGACAAAAACACACCAAAAAACACCGCAACTATCGGAAAGCGAACTTTATCGCGGCCATAGTAATAGCTTAATGCACCATTTACTATCATCAATATTATGACGAAATCGCCAAACTCTGACATTGTCATTCATGTGTTCCTTTATACCCGTTACCGTTGAAGATGCAGGTTTTAATACGCTTTTAGTGTTTAGTAATTAAATTTACTGTGAAATAAGAGCGAACACAAGTTTTGACTTTATTAATAAATAGACAGGCACAAAAAAGCCGACTTACGTCGGCTTTTTTATCACTGTAAAGTGGCGTCCCCAAGGGGATTCGAACCCCTGTTACCGCCGTGAAAGGGCGGTGTCCTAGGCCTCTAGACGATGGGGACGCTGAAATTGCTTACGAAACAAGTTTCGTATTTCAGCGTAAGGGTGAACATTTCATTTATGAAATTGAACAATCTTTATTTTTCGCTGAATTTGCTTCCAAAGCACTGCTTTAGATATTTAAGCGTTCTTCACCAGCAAGCTGGTTAAGACCTAAGATAAAACTGTTTAGAACATCAAAGCAAAGCCCTGCTGTTCAATGGCGTGCATATTAATGAGATTAGGTTGTAGTGTCAACAAAAGTTATAGATAAAACACAAAAAAAATAACTTAATCGAACTGTATCGTACAATTTTTAAAAAAGCAGGTACAACAGAATTAAAACCGTTTTCAACATGGAAGCTGTATATGCCGTAAAGGCATGGATGCGTAATACCCATCTGCATAAAGAATGGTATAAGAACGGCCCATGGCAATTCTAAGTTATTTTATCCCAGACACAAAAAAGCCGACTTACGTCGGCTTTTTCATCACTATAAAGTGGCGTCCCCAAGGGGATTCGAACCCCTGTTACCGCCGTGAAAGGGCGGTGTCCTAGGCCTCTAGACGATGGGGACGCTGAAATTGCTTACGAAACAAGTTTCGTATTTCAGCGTAAGGGTGAACATTTCATTTATGAAATTGAACAATCCTAATTTTTCGCTGAATTTGCTTCCAAAGCACTGCTTTAGACATTTAAGCGTTCTTCACCAGCAAGCTGGTTAAGACCTAAGATAAATTGTATTGATAAAATAAGTGGCGTCCCCAAGGGGATTCGAACCCCTGTTACCGCCGTGAAAGGGCGGTGTCCTAGGCCTCTAGACGATGGGGACGCAGAATTTGTTTTACAAAACATGTTTTGTTAATTCTGCGTAAGGGCTAACGTTGAACTTGTTCAACTGAGCAATCCTATATTTTTGCAGAAATTATTCACGTTTACAACATACTGCTATTAGCAATGTGTTAGTTAAAACTTTTTTCTGTGTCCGGTGCAAGCACCTGGCACTAGAACTTAATCACTTAAGTTATCTAAAATAAGTTGGCGTCCCCAAGGGGATTCGAACCCCTGTTACCGCCGTGAAAGGGCGGTGTCCTAGGCCTCTAGACGATGGGGACGCAGAAACTGCTTATCAAAATATATTTTGATGTTTCTGCGTTGGCATTCAATCAAGCTCTGCGCCGATTGAATAATCCTTAAAAATTGCAGAAATTGTTTTTTAAATTCTGCGTAAGGCGAATGTTGAACTTGTTCAACTGAGCGACCTTATTTCTTGCAGAATTTGTTGTCAAAACATACTCTTAAAACGTCTCTGCGTAAGGGTGAACATTTCATTTATGAAATTGAACAATCCTTATTGAGTTGTCGATTCTAAAACCAACTATCAATTGCAGAGTTTTCTGTGTCCGGTGTAAAACACCTGGCACTAAGAACTTGTATATTACCTTACGGTACAACTTACTTTTTAAAAATGTTGGCGTCCCCAAGGGGATTCGAACCCCTGTTACCGCCGTGAAAGGGCGGTGTCCTAGGCCTCTAGACGATGGGGACGCTGGTGTTATCAATTAAGTTAACATTCGCATTGTTATATATCGAAATATATACCATCTCGTAAGAGATCTTACGTCGGTTTTTGCCAAAACCCTTAGAAGTATATTGGTGGAGCCATGCGGGATCGAACCGCAGACCTCTTCGCTGCCAGCGAAGCGCTCTCCCAGCTGAGCTATGGCCCCATACTTCTACTTTCAGGAGCGACCTAGACTCGTTGAAAGCGAGGCGAATTCTATGCAGTCATCCCAAAACTGTCAACCTATTTTTTTAAGAAAAACGCAAAAAAGTGTGAATTATTGTATGTTCGTTCATTTATCGATCGGATTGCCTGTTTTTTAACAAACTAAATGGCGGCAAATCGCAAAATATGATCGTTCTTTATTTATTTAAACGTTAAAAATAATAAAATTAAAGCACTAAAAAACATCCCACCTAGTCTGATTACAATTTTTATATAGCATAAACTACTGTTTTCACATTAAAATGGCTTATGCTTGAAGATACCAAGTAAAGTAAGTTATTTCCCACTCAGTGAGAATTAAAAGGCTTATAGGCAAGGCATTGATTGTAGATAATGGTTATTCCCTTATCTAAATCAATAACGCAGTCTATAAATCTTTTAAACTCACCCTTTGGGAGTTTGTTATAGCCTCACTAACAGCAGAAAATACATTTAATATAGAATAACTATATCTAAATTAATTTTCTTTGTTATTAAACTTATAAAATAGCTCTGAGTTGGGAATAAATTTACTTTAATTGGTATTTACTAAGTCTGCCTTTCTTTATTGCTATTATGAGGCTTATAAATAGGATATTTAGTTTATGCGTTTGAAAAAAATGAATGTTGTTGCAATTGGTGGTGGCCATGGTTTAGGAAGAGTATTATCTACCCTATCCTTTTTAGGCGATCAGTTGACCGGTGTTGTAGCTACTACGGATAATGGCGGTTCTACCGGGAAATTAAGAAAACGTAGCAGTACTATCGCTTGGGGTGATTTACGTAATTGCTTAATGCAACTTGTTGATCCTAACTCTGTAGGCTCTAAATTATTTAATTTCAGATTTGATGGCAGTGATGATTTAAGCGGCCACAATCTTGGCAATTTAATTTTATACGCACTCAATGACATCCATTCCCGCCCTCTTGACTCAATAAAGCTGATCAGACGAATATTACGAGTAAGAACTCGTGTGCAACCTATGTCTGAAACCCCTACTGACTTAATGGCTTTTTATGCTGAAGGTCGTTGTCGTGTCGGTGAAATATCAGTAGATGACATGGCTACTATGCCTAAAAACATGATGTTAGCGCCTTTAGTTAAAGCTTTACCTGAAACGTTAAAGGCGATTAAAAATGCCGATTTAATTATTTTAGGCCCAGGCAGTTTTTTAACATCGGTAGTCCCCCCTTTATTGGTAAGAGACATTTCAAAAGCTATTACATCAAGCAAAGCCCGCTGTGTTTTCATCGATAATATTGCAAAAGAGCATAGTCCCGCAGGCGAATTAACCATTGATGAAAGGCTTGAATGGTTAACTTATAATATTGGTTGTCAGCCTGTAGATATGGTGGTCACAGAAAATATGGACGCAACATCGAACTTTGTCGATTTAATTAAAACACCGCTCGCTAGTGGCAAAGTAGATTATTTTCATGACAAGGTTTTGTTAGTTGATGCGCTGGAGCAATGTTTACTTGCTTTTGATCAAGAGTCTATTACTGATCAAACAATTACGATAGATAGTGGCGATAAAAAGCAAAATCACAAACCCGTTAGCCACTAATTATAAATTTACAAAGATAATAAAAAGCCCCCGATTACTGTCAAACAATCGAGGGCTTTTTTAGATATAGCTAATTGTATTAATCGTCTTCGCTAATACGACTGGCAACTGCGCCTTGCTGACCTTTATATTTAGCATCCGCACGTTTATTGTACGGACGTAGTGCATCGCCTGACATAGTTTCAAAGTTTAACGCGGCTATTTTCATGCGTGGTCTTAATGCTAATGGCAACTTACCTGAATTGAAAAACTCTAAAACAATTTGGCCGGACCAACCTGGATCAATCCGGTGAGCCGTTACATGAACCATTAAGCCTAAACGTGCTAAAGATGAACGTCCGTCTAACCACCCCACTATATCAGCAGGTAATGTGACAGACTCGTGAGTTACTGCAAGGGCCAATTCACCCGGATGTAAGAAGAATGCATCGCCATCATCAATATGAATTTCATCACTCATTACTGTATTCATTGCATCTTGAACTTCAGCTTTAGGTCCACTTAAATCAATAAAAGGTGCGGTATGATCTTGGAAAACACGAAATTTATGACCTAAACAAATATCAACGCTTACTCCGGAAATCATCGATTCATCTGGTTTTGGCATAATTACAATTTTTTCTTGTTCAATTAATTCAATAATATCTTTATCACAAAGTCTCATATTTTATTCTTCTATATTCTTTACAGTAATGATTTCAGCAGTATATGGACTGTTGGCATCTAATTGATTATATAATTGTGCGGCCATATTTCGCGCTATTTTACGGTACAACATAGTAATTTCACTAGTAGTATTTGCTAATACTGACGATTTACCTGCGTCAGAGTCTTCTCTAATGTGGATATTAAGCGGTAATTGCCCCAATAAATCAACTTTATATTGCGATGCGATATGTTCTGCGCCGCCTTGACCAAATAAATGCGAGTGATGACCACAGTTTTCACAAAGGTGATAACTCATATTTTCAATAACGCCAAGTACCGGTACTTTAACCTTATCGAACATATTAATGCCTTTTACTGCATCCTTTAAGGCGATATCTTGTGGTGTGGTTACTATAGTGGCCGCCGCAACAGGTACTTTCTGAGCAAGGGTTAATTGTATATCGCCAGTGCCTGGCGGCATATCAATGATCAAATAATCTAAAGGCGCTCCATCACCCTGCCAAGCCGTTTCATTCAGCATTTGTGAAAAAGCAGAGCTGGCCATAGGGCCACGCCAAACAGTTGCATCTGTATCTGACACTAAAAAGCCGATAGACATTGCTGTTAGGCCATTTGCTAAAAGTGGTTGCATCAATTTACCATCAACAGATGACGGTCTTTGGTTTTCAATACCTAACATGGTTGGAATGGAAGGCCCATAAATATCAGCATCTAAAATACCTACTTTTGCCCCCTCTGCCATTAACGCATAAGCCAGGTTTACTGACGTAGTTGATTTTCCAACCCCGCCCTTACCAGAGGCGATAGCAATTATATTCTTAATACCAGAAATGTTATGCGTTCTCACAGGCTTAATATTAAGAGTTAGGGCAAGCTCAATATCGATATCTAAATGAGTCACAAGTTCTCGGGCGATATCTTCAAGCTCTCCTTGGCATGGAAACGGTAACGTAAACTCAAGTATATATGTCTGCTTATTTTGCGCGATATTAAAGGCAGACACAGAGTTTATTACACCACCTGGAAATAATTCAGATTGATACTCAGACAGAAATTCGGTGATTCTGTCACTAACATTTTCTTCAGGTTTGTTACTGCTAAACGGGTTTTTAAACATAATGGTTAGTTTTTCTGATGATTTATAATAATTATTAATGAAAATACGCCTTAAATTCTGTACTATCACACCCATTATTTCCATTAAAATATTTATAAATTAGGCAAGTTCGTTCAATGACTAGCAATAATCGTAAAATTCTTGTGACCAGCGCGTTACCATACGCCAATGGTCCGATCCATTTAGGTCACTTATTAGAGTACATTCAAACTGATATTTGGGTGCGTTTTCAAAAAATGCGTGGCCATGAAACTTATTATGTTTGTGCTGATGATGCTCACGGCACGCCTATTATGCTTAAAGCTCAGCAATTAGGTATTACACCAGAAGAAATGATCAGCCAGGTTCGTGAAGAACATATGGCTGATTTTGCTAGTTTTAACATTGAATTCGATAACTACCATTCAACACACAGTGATGAAAATCGCGTATTTGCTGAAGAAATTTATAATCGTTTAAATGCTAAAGGCCACATTAAAACTCGTACTATTTCTCAGTTATTCGATCCTGAAAAACAAATGTTTTTACCTGATCGCTTTGTAAAAGGTACTTGCCCTAAATGTAAAAGCGAAGATCAAAACGGTGATAACTGCGATAACTGCGGTGAAACTTACTCACCAACTGATTTAATTAATCCTATTTCAGTCGTATCAGGAGCAACGCCAGTATTAAAAGATTCAGAGCATTACTTCTTTGACTTACCGGCATTTGAAACAATGCTAAAAGAATGGACACGTAGTGGTTCATTACAAGAAGAAATGGCCAACAAATTGGCTGAATGGTTTGAATCAGGTCTACAGCAATGGGATATCTCTCGTGACGCCCCTTACTTTGGTTTTGAGATCCCTAACGCACCGGGTAAATTTTTCTACGTATGGTTGGACGCACCTATTGGTTACATGGGCAGTTTTAAAAACTTATGTGATAAACGCGGCATTAACTTTGACGAATTTTGGGAAAAAGACTCTACTGCAGAGCTTTATCACTTTATTGGTAAAGACATTATTTATTTCCATTCGTTATTCTGGCCTGCAATGTTAAGTGGTGCGGATTACCGTCAACCTACATCAGTTTATGCTCATGGCTTTGTCACGGTTAATGGTCGTAAAATGTCTAAGTCAAAAGGCACATTCATTAAAGGTCGTACTTACTTAGAACACCTTAACCCAGAGTTTTTACGTTATTATTATGCCGCTAAATTAACCAGCCGCATTGATGACTTAGATTTAAACCTTGAAGATTTTGCGCAACGAGTAAATTCTGACTTGGTCGGCAAAGTTGTAAATATTGCTTCGCGCTGTGCAAGTTTCATATCAAAGAAATTTGACGGCATGTTATCAACTAATATTGATAATCAAGAATTAGCTGATGAAGTTATGACTGCTGGCGACTCTATCGCTGATTTATACGAGAAACGCGAGTTTGGCCGTGCAATGCGTGAGATCATGGCATTAGCTGACAAAGTTAATGAATACATCGCAGTTAAAGAACCGTGGCAGTTGATTAAAGAAGAAGGTAAACAACAAGAAGTTCAAGACATTTGTTCTTTGGGTATTAATTTATTCCGCATCTTAATGATTTACCTTAAGCCGGTATTACCTGAGCTTGCTGCTAAAACCGCCGGTTTCTTAAATGACGAACTGATCTGGGATGGCCATAAAGCGCTATTAGTCGATCACAAAGTAAATAAATTTAAAGCGTTATTACAACGTGTAGAAATGGATAAAGTAAACGCTATGGTTGAAGATTCAAAAGAAAATTTAGTTGCCGCTCAAGAAGCCGCGCCTATTACCGGTCCGCTTGCTGATGACCCTATCGCTGATGAAATAGGTTTTGAAGATTTTGCTAAGGTTGATTTACGTGTAGCTAAAATTGTTGTTGCTGAGCATGTTGAAAAGGCCGATAAACTGCTTCGTATTGAGGTAGATTTAGGCGGTGAAACCCGTCAAATATTTGCCGGTATTAAATCAGCTTATCAACCTGAAGATTTAGTCGGTAAGCTTACTGTCGTCGTTGCCAACTTAGCACCTCGTAAAATGCGTTTTGGTATGTCAGAAGGCATGATCATTGCTGCAGGCCCTGGTGGGAAAGATATCTTTATCTTAAACCCTGATGACGGTGCACAACCTGGCCAGCGTGTAATGTAACACGCAGTTAGTTTATTGATTAAGGCGAGCTGTGCTCGCCTTTTTTTATGCATTCATATTGGGAATAACGGTTGCCGAACCTAACTTTTTCTTTACTTAAAAATCCACAACTAGCAAGATATTCTACAATTATAAGAATTAAAATATATGTGGAGTATCCATGCCAATAAATAATAATAAGCCATTAACGAAACAGGGGATTGGTCAGTTATATGAAGAAGATCCTATTGCTGCCGATTTAAAAGTATTTGGCAGAACTTCAAATCCACTTACCAGACGCGGGTTCTTAAAGGGTCTTACCGCCATGAGTACCATTTTAGGTGCTGAAATTGTCTTTAGCCGCTTTATGCCTTCAGGTATGATCCCGGCAGCACTGGCTCAAACGGCAGAAAGCTTTATCATTGAAGGTAAACACCCAGGCTTATTAGTATTGAACGATCGCCCTATTAATGCAGAAACTCCACCACATTTATTAAATGATGCTGTAACTCCTGCAGATAAACTATTTGTTAGAAATAACGGAATTCCCCCCACAAACGTAAATATTGAAAACTGGACACTTACCATTGGTGGTGAATCGGTTAAAGATGCAAAAATTTACACTTTAGCAGATCTTAAATCCAAATTTAAACATCATACCTATCAGTTAACGTTAGAGTGCGGCGGTAACGGACGTTCTGAGTTCAATCCTCCGGCAAAAGGCAATCAGTGGACGACAGGTGCTGTAGGTTGCCCTAAATGGACGGGTGTTCGCTTAAAAGACGTATTACTTGATTGCGGCATTAAAGATGATGCAATCTATATTGGCTATCATGGCGCTGATGCACACTTAAGTGGCGATCCAAGTAAAGCAGCTATCTCACGCGGCGTTCCTATGAATAAAGCGCTAGAAGATGAATCATTAATCGCATGGGCGATGAATGGCGAAGATTTGCCGATAATGAATGGGTTTCCATTACGATTAGTTTTTGGCGGTTGGCCTGCCTCTACCGGCGGTAAATGGTTAAAAGGTATCGATATTCGTAATAAAGTACACGATGGTACAAAAATGACCGGTACAGCCTATCGGGTACCTTGTGAAGCAGTTGCACCAGGAAGTAAAGTTGCCAATGAAGATATGTGCATTATCGAAAACATGCCGGTTAAATCATTAATCACCTTTCCTAAATCTGGTGCATTACATACCTTAGGGGAAAAGTTTGCTGTAAATGGTCATGCTTGGGCTGGTGATAAAGCAGTTGTAGGCATGCAAATATCGATAGATTTTGGTCAAACATGGCTAGACATTCCTGTTTCTAAAGCGGTTAACCGCAATGCCTGGCAACATTGGCAAACGAAAGTAGAATTCCCCAAAGCAGGCTATTATGAAGTTTGGGCAAAAGCAACCGACTCTGACGGCATTGCTCAGCCAATGATTTTGCCAGGTTGGAACCCTAAAGGTTACTTAAATAATGCCTGTCATAGAATTGCCGTGAAAGTTGTATAAGGATTGACTATGAATTCTAAAACGTTACTGCAATTAGGTTTTGCTACTTCGCTAGCATTTAGTGCAGTTAGCTATGCTGGGCAACAACTAGATAAAGATACAGGTTTAGTTATAGACGATGGTTTCGATATCGTTAAAGCCAACTGTACCGCTTGTCATAGTGCTGCACTGGTTAACCAAAATAGGATGTCGAGAGAAACGTGGTTAGAAACAATCCGTTGGATGCAGGAAAAGCAAGGACTGTGGCCGTTAATGCAAAATGAAGTCATAATCCTGGATTATCTAGAAAAGCACTATAGTCCAACGGATAGCGGACGGCGTAAAAATTTACCGGAACATTTATTGCCAGCAGAACAATAGCCTCTCTTCGAGAGTAACGTCCGAATGAATTCAGACCAACCAAAGCTAATTAACAGGCATTCGAATTACCACTGGATGTTAATTCGAGTACCTGAATCGACTAAATCAAGAAATTCATCCATTTCATTGTTCGTTAAAGCAATACAGCCATTAGTCCAATTAAACCTTTGCGTTATTTTAGGGTTCTTAGTATCGCCATTTTTTTGGCCATGGATCATGATAAATCCCCCAGGTTTTAATCCTTTATCCAGGGCTTGTTCAATATCTATTTCATTCGGATAACTAATGTGCATGGCTCGATAAAATTGCGAGTCTTCTTTTTTATAATCTAAACTGTAACTACCTTCAGGGGTTTTATTATCGCCCTCTTGTTCTTTATGACCCTTAGGACTGTTTCCTAAAGCTATGTGATACTTTTTCACTAACGTGTCGCCGGCATAGAGGAACATAGTACGTGTTGATTTGTCGACTTTTACCAAGTCAACTGCAAAATGAGGTGTGTTAGCCAAAGAGAGGCTAGAAAAAATAAATAAACAGCAAAGTAAAACGCGCATTATGGCCTTCATAAAAAAATAGTATACCGCTAGTTATATAAATATATATTAATTATAGCAACTTGATTTTGGCTATAAATATCTAGCCCCTAAACAACTAATGACAGATTTGTTGTTTGAAAAGTATATATTCATCGCTGCACTGATCTTCTTCAACGCAAATACTTAATAAATCATCGATCATATGATGTAAGGCTCTACGTTCAATTTGCTTTATTTGTTGTTGATGCTCTTCACTTAACATGTGATACATAGATGCTGCACCAAAATCGCCAAAGATAATATTAGCCTGTTGATCAAACAGAGTGTTATGAGCGTATAAGTCGCCATGACAAACTTGATTTTCATGCAAATGAGAAAATACATCTTCCATTTGTCTAATAATTTTAGCTATTTTTTCGATAGATAAAGTAAAACCAGAAGGAAACGTATCTCGAGTACAACTATTAAAGCACGGCGGTAACCCTAGGTTTTTATAATTAGCAGGTATCAAGGACATAATTAAGGCCAAATAACCTTGCTCATTTACCTGTGCCAATGACTGCACCAGATTTTTATGGTTACCTACTTTCAAACACGCTTGTAGTTCATCTTCAGGATAACCATCACTAGTAACCTCTCCTTTAAATACTTTAACAGCAATATCATCAGGAAGTGTAGTTTGACGGTTATTCCAAGTGGCCTTTGAAATAACTCCTGATGCGCCTTGACCGAGAACATTTTCTAATGTGAAGCTCGATGAAGCAATTTCAGGAACGGATTGAATATTAATATCTGCCTGACTAAATGGATTGCCAGCAAAAGCAAACCAAGCAAGTTTAGGTAAATTTAATAATTGAGTTGGACATTGTTTTAATTGATTTGCCGATATCCTTACTAACTCTAGATTAGTCGATTGGGTTAATGTTTGTGGCAGAGATGTTAAACGATTACCTGCTAATGCTAATTTTTGCAGGCGCGGACGCTTACCTAATGAGTCAGGCAAAACCTCAATACGATTATCCGTTAAAATAAGCCAACGCAACTTTATTGGTAATGAGTTATCTGGAACTACATTAATTTGGTTTGATTTAAACCCTACCATTTCTAAACTAACACAGCCGCCAAGCACTTGTGGTAATGTTTCAAAGTTGTTGTTACTGGCAAAAATAATTTTAAGTTTTTTTAACTGCCCCAACTCTTCTGGTAAAGAAGATAATTGATTATTGGATAAATCAAGAATTTCTAAACTATCGGCCAAAGTTAGAATTTCTAACGGAAACGATGTTAAGTTTTCAGAAAGTGCCAAACGTTTAGCGCCAGTCAGTTCGCCAGATTTTAATTGGGCAAGAGTCTGCATGAGGTATCCAGAAGATAAGAGATAAAAACGGGGGAAGTCTACTAGAAACTAATCTAAAAATATAGAAACCGATCGACTTAGTTAAAAAGGACTGATGGTTCGCTTTAAAAATTCAATAATTTTCTAACTTGATCTGCTTGCTGCTCAGCATTTTTTTCAGCTTTTAAACGCGCTTCTTCCTTGGCGTTGTCAATGGTACTTCTTCTACTGTCATTAATATATTGCAAGGTAACTCTGTTGATTAATGCCGGCTGTTCTTCTTTAGCTGATGCAAGAATTGCTTTTAAATCTGAAATTTGGCCATTCAGTTCTGCAATGATCACTTTACTTTTTAATAATTCTTCTTCAATCAGTTGCGAGTCAGATTGATTTGGCTCGGGCTCTAAATGCCAATTATTAAAATCGGTGGCGACTTTTTTAAAACCCCAAACGGTAGAAAGACTACATTGATTAAATAGTTGTACAGCATCTTGCAAAGAAACTCTGTTGGTAATGATCCACATACCATTAAGTAAAGCTTCTTGATTTGAGTAATTAGGAGTAGATGGTGAATTGCTGCTGTTTTTAACAGGGCGTACGATCACATCGCCATTACTAACAGCTTCGTTAAACAGGGTTTCTATTTTTTTTATTTTTCTAGAAGCCATAATAATCCATATCATTTAATAACGTATTCAAGATAAAGCAAATTCAACTTAAAAACAAGTTAATTGGCGTTTAGTCCTAAATAAAAAACACTCAAACCTGTTGTTTTTAAAGATTTTATTAAATTAAGTCAAAGCTAATTTATAAGTTTGAATCTTGATTAATGAAGTGTATCGTCTTTTGACAATACTCACCATTATTAAACGTATCTAAGGCTTGTTTAAAAATATCTTCTTCGCTGATTAGGTGAAATAACGTCATGCTGGAAATAAATTTAAGATCGTCGGGCCGCCCCATGATCTCAGTTAATGTTTTTTCTTTGTGTTGTAATATGCATTTTGTTGCAGCAATTAATCTCAGCTTTAATTTGGGTATTTTTAAATAATCTTGCGCTTGTTGTACAGACTCTATTCCGTAATGTTCGGCATTTTCAGAATGACCCAAACCGATTATCTGTGGAAATACATACCATATCCAATGGCTCTGCTTTTTACCTGCTTGCAATTCACAACATACACGTTGCCAACATTTGTCTTGGGCTCTGATAAATTTCAATAATGGCATTGCGGTTTCACCTTAACCTTTAAATAAACATAGATCGTTGGACAAGGTTTTTATATGACGCATTGCCTTTTGTTAACGAATTTGTGTTGCTATTGAATTGGTAAAACAAGTATAGCCAAAGAAAAAATGTTAGCGTTTATTTCTTAAATATTTAGATAGTTTGTTTAATCGTTGAAAAATAAAGTTCCAAATATCATAAGGCTATTCGTGTTTTTGTTGATCGACCACAATAAAATTTAACATTTTCTTTGTTTTATTTTATCAAACTGCGTTAGTTACGATATAATCCTGTTAATTATTTTACTCACCCAAAGGGTTAAAGGCATTTACATTGGCTAAACAAAAACAGAGTTCAGATAAAAACCAAGCTTCATATGATTTTGATTCCATTATCATAGGTACTGGCCCTGGTGGCGAAGGTGCAGCTATGAAACTGTCTAAGCAGGAGCAAACTGTTGCCGTTATTGAACGTTATAAAAAGGTTGGTGGTGGTTGTACGCATTGGGGCACTATACCTTCAAAAGCATTACGCCAATCAGTTAGTCAACTAATCCAATATAACTCAAACCCTTTATTTGCCAATAACGAGAAACCAAAGCATCTTACCTTTCCTGATATCTTAGGCCATGCCTCTTCAGTAATTGATAAACAAGTTCGTTTACGCTCTGGTTTTTATAATCGAAATAGAGTGACCAATTTTCATGGACAAGCTGAGTTTGTTGATGCACATCATGTAAAGATCACTCTTGATGATGGTTCAATTGAAGTTATTAGCGCTAAAAACATTATTATCGCCACTGGTTCTCGCCCTTATCATCCTGATGATGTAGATTTTACCCACCCACGTGTGTACGACTCAGACAGCATCCTTTCGCTAAAACATGATCCTAGGCAAATTATTATTTATGGAGCTGGCGTTATTGGTAGTGAATACGCGTCTATATTTAGAGGTTTAGATGTTAAAGTAGATTTAATCAACACTCGTGACCGTTTACTGTCATTTCTAGATGACGAAATGTCAGACTCATTAAGTTATCACCTTTGGAATAATGGCGTGGTTATCCGCCATGGCGAACAAATTGAAAAGGTAGAAACAACTGATCATTGCGTTGTTGTACATTTACAGTCGGGTAAAAAGATGAAAGCCGATTGTTTACTCTTTGCTAATGGCCGAACGGGTAACACTGCTGAATTAAATTTAGCTGCCGCTGGTTTAACTGCCGATGGCCGTGGTCAAATTAAAGTTAATGGTGCTTACCAAACCGACGTAGAAAACATCTACGCAGTTGGTGATGTTATTGGTTACCCAAGTTTAGCCAGTGCTGCTTATGATCAAGGTAGAATTGCTGCTAGTGCAATTATTGATAATAATGCCGCAGGTAAGCTCATTGCAGACATTCCAACAGGGATTTATACAATTCCAGAGATCAGTTCAGTGGGTAAAACTGAATTAGAGCTTACTGAAGCGAAAATCCCTTATGAAGTTGGCCGTGCACAATTTAAACACTTAGCTCGAGCACAAATTGCTAATAGCTTAGTCGGTTCTTTGAAAATTTTATTTCATCGTGAAACGAAAGAGATCCTTGGGATTCATTGTTTTGGCGAGAATGCTGCCGAAATTATTCACATTGGGCAAGCGATCATGCAACAGAAAAATGGTGGTAATACAATTGATTACTTCATTGAAACCACATTTAACTACCCTACTATGGCCGAAGCTTTTCGCGTTGCAGCGTTAAATGGATTAAATAGGTTGTTCTAAAATATAAAGGCTTGTAAAAGCATATTATAATTGGTCTAGAACTCCACCAGCCTCGCCATTGCGGGGCTTTTTTCTGCCCTTTGCTTTACATAATCATTAAACAGTCTTAAATTAAACAGAAACAGCTTTCATTGGCAACCAATTAACAATAAGACGTTACGGCTGAAAATCTGTAATGGCTCATCTTAATGATGCCAAGAAATTATCTAACTTAAATAATAACAATATCAAAGAGAATAACTTTGGAAATTCTAGTTTTAGCCTTGTCGCTTACTTTATTAATATGGCTTACCATGCGTGGCGCCAACCTTATCGTTGCGGCACCATTTTGTGCACTCATTTTAGCCTTTTTAAGTGGTATAGACATTGCGACTGTCGAAGAGCATGGCTTTACTTTTATCTACATGAAAGGCTTTACCAGCTTCTTCGCATCCTGGTTTTTGGTGTTTTTGCTCGGTAGTATCTTCGGAAAACTGATGGAAGATTGTGGCGCTGCCGAAAAAATATCGCATTATATCATGAGTCATGTTGGTCCAAGTCAGGCGCCATTTGCAGTTGTGTTAGCCTGTGCAGTTTTAACATATGGTGGAGTAAGTGCATTTGTTGTTGCCTTTACTTCATACCCTATTGCGTTAAGTTTATTTAGGGAAGCCAACCTACCTCGTCGTTTTATTCCAGGTTGTTTAGCGTTCGGGTCAGTCACTTTTACCATGACAACTGCAGGCTCACCTGAAATTCAAAACTGGATCCCGATAAAATACTTGCAGACCTCCCCCTGGGCTGGTTGGGAAGTCAGTCTTCCAATAGCATTGTTTATGGCGATTGCAGGATATTTTTGGCTTAACAAAATGGTAGCTACTGCAGTTGAAAATGGTGAAACCTTTATCGACAGAGATAACGACCCACATCCAGATGAACGAGATTTGCCGGGTTTACTACCCGCTCTCCTTCCTTTAATTTCAATTGTTTTGATCAGTTTCTTAGCTCATGAAGAGTTGCATCAAAATGCACTGGTTTTGGCCTTATTAGTTGGCTGTATTTTAACTTATCTATTAAACATCAAGCATTTCCACACTTTGGAAAATGACTTACATGAAGGCGCTTATTCAGCTTTGATTGCCACAGGAAATACTTGTGCTGTAGTTGGCTTTGGCGCTCTCGCAAAAGTGACGCCGGGGTTTGATATCGCCATGGATTTTGTGCTGAGCCTACCTGGCAGTGGTTTAGTCAGTGCTGCGGTCGCCATTGTTATTATTGCCGGTATAACTGGCTCAGCTTCTGGTGGACAGTCTATCGCTCTGCCTGAACTCGCGCCGCATTATTTAAATGCAGGGGTTGATGCCAGTGAATTGCATCGAGTGGTTTCAATAAGCTCAGGGGCATTAGATTCCCTTCCTCATAATGGTTATGTCGTTACTACAGTTAGGGCTATTTGTGGAGAAAGTCATGCAACAGCCTATGGACCAATCTTTGCGTTAACGCTTATTTTACCGTTAATTGGTACAGTATTAGCGGTTACATTATTTACTATTTTTTAACTTAAATTGTTTCTAACCTTCTGATTATAAAGCGCTATGTTAGCGCTTTAAGTTTCTCTCTTTAGCAATCGATCTAGTAAAGCTTTCTACGAGTAACAAAAAAACATTACTTTTTATTCTCATCAAACAAGCAAACTTCCTAAAATAATAAGTAAGAATATCTAAAATTGTATTATTTATTACTATTTGAATGATAAACAAATCTAAAGCACAAAAATGTGTAGGAAGAATATAATGACGACACTAACACAAAGCTATATGACCGGTGAAGGGTCAGGCCAGTTACTCTATGAGACTATAGGAAATTGTTTTGATCGAATTGCAAAGCAGTATCCTGACAATGAAGCCTTAGTGGTGCGTTATCAAAATATTCGTTGGACTTATGCTGATCTACACAAAGAAGTAAATAAATTAGCCACCGGCTTAATTGCCTTAGGTATAGAGCCAGGCGACCGTGTTGGTATATGGGGGCCCAATAGCTATGAATGGGTATTAACTCAACTAGCTACCGCAAAGATCGGTGCCCTAATGGTATGTCTTAACCCAGCCTATCGATTATATGAATTAGAGTACGCATTAAACAAGGTTGAATGTAAGGCTATTATTAGTGCCGAACAATTTAAAACCAGTGAATACCTGAACATGCTAACAACATTAGCGCCAGAGCTAAAAACATGTCAGCCAGGTAAGCTGAAATCAGAAAAATTACCACATTTAACTACCGTTATCCGCATGGGTGTTGAGCAAACACCCGGTATGTATAACTTTGGCAATGTTTGTGGCATGGGCTCAGAGCAAGGCAAATTAAAACTGGCTGAATTAGCCGTAGAATTACAACCTGATGATGCAATAAATATTCAATTTACTTCTGGTACTACAGGTAACCCCAAAGGCGCAACTTTAAGCCATAATAATATTCTTAACAATGGTAATAATACTGCCAACGGTATGCAATTTACTGATAAAGACAGACTGTGTATTCCTGTTCCTTTGTATCATTGTTTTGGTATGGTATTGGGTGTTTTGTGCTGTGTCACTACTGGTGCCACCATGGTATTCCCGGCACAAGCGTTTGACTCGCGTTCTACCTTAGAAGCCGTACATAAAGAAAGATGTACAGCTCTACATGGCGTACCTACCATGTTCGTAATGGAACTCGAACATCCTGATTTTAGTGATTATGATGTAAGTTCACTGCGCACAGGTGTTATTGCAGGCGCGCCATGCCCTGAAGAGTTAATGAATAACATCATTAACAAACTACATATGGAAAGTGTTGTTATTGGTTATGGTCAAACAGAAGTTAGTCCAATAAACCATATGACTTTACCGAATGATACCTTAGAAAATCGTACTCAAACCGTAGGTCGTGCAATCCCTTATGTGGAAATTAAAATTGTCGATGAATCAGGACGCGTAGTAGCAATTGGTGAGCAAGGCGAAATTTGTACCCGGGGTTATTCAGTGATGTCGCATTACTGGAACGATAAAGAAAAAACCGCAGATACCATAAAAAACGGTTGGTTATATTCAGGTGACTTAGGCACCATGGATGAACACGGTTATGTTCGCATTACCGGCCGTATTAAAGATATGGTGATACGCGGTGGTGAAAATATTTACCCGCGCGAAATTGAAGAATTTTTATACACTCACCCTCAGATTTCAGAAGTACAAGTATTTGGAGTGGTTGATGAAAAAATGGGAGAAGAAGTTTGTGCCTGGATCCAACTTAAAGAAGGTGAAACAGCTACAGAAGATGATATTAAAGCATTTTGTAAAGGACAAATAACCCACTTTAAGATCCCGCGCTACATTCGCTTTGTTGATGAGTACCCAATGACGGTAACTGGCAAAATTAGAAAAATTGATATGCGCGAGCAAATGGCGAAAGAGCTTTACGGCTAACTGTTATTAACACTTGCGCTTCAATAACCCTATAGCGTTGTTATCTAAACTAATTTTACTCGCCTATTTGCTGATTAACACAAATAATCATCAATAAATTAAAACAGGTTCATAAATGGTCGATACTATTTGTGAGCCTGTTATACCAAGCTCACTATTGGTTAAAACCACCAAGTTAAGCGCAAAGATGTCATCACAGAATCGGTTTCATAGCCAAGTGTATCGAACGAGTAATGACTTTGTGCCAAGCCCAGTGATACTGATTTAGATACATGAAAGTTAATACCGTAACTGAAAAACATATCCGTGCCACTATCAGAATTGAGTTTTTCACCATCAGAACACAAAATGAAGCATACATCAGACCTTCTCAGCTCGGTTTGCCAGTAATATAGCCCTAACTTGCCAACCAGATCAATATGCTGGTTCAACGGGTAATGAGCAACCCCGGCCAATGAATAAGAGTCCAGTTCAAATTCATTGTTAGTCTCAACTTCTTCGCTGTACCCATAAAACCCGCCAAACTCAACGGCAAAAATGGCATTAAATTTAGCGCCTATGTAGAGTTCCATTCCTGTATCTTCTTCCAGTTCACTCTCGCCGGGATCCCAACCCCCCAAACCAATACCTACATAAGGCTGCAGTTCAAACTCCTGCTCTTTGGCTTCACTAGTTTGCGCTGTAGCGGTGCTTAATACCATGGTGTAAAAAACAATAAATAGCAACATGGAAAAATACTGACTTAAAAACCTATCTGGTGTTAATTGATAAATATGGGCTTTAAATGTTTGTACATACTTACGGATCAATAAAATTCCACTATTTCTACGAAGCAGTAACTGATAAAGAATTGCGAATAACATAATTAATTCCTAGTTGATGTATGCCATAGCTATGCTATTGCAAGCAACTTACCAATCATGAAAAAAATGAATAACTAACTGTTATATAGATAAATAATCAACCGCAATAAATATTACCCTCAATAAAAGATGAGCTTTAATGCACATATCAAGTACATTTATGTGCTTCAAATTAGATAGAATACTCCCGGATATTCATCCCAGCTAAATCATTCAGTATCCCGGAGCAGTAAACAAATATAAACTCTATAAAAAAGGGCTACCGGTTAAGTAGCCCTGTTAGTTTAATTTGTCGCTTCCTGAAATGTGTTTACACTTTTAGGATGGAGGATAGCATTTTTGAACTCTTTATTTGTCTTTTTGTTGATGCAAAAACATAACGGTTATGCCCGCCAGAAAGGAGCCCGCGGCCATCATAAGTGCGACATTGGTTAACGGAATACCGGCGGCAAATAGAAACCCTGGTATCATCGGACCAAGTACTGCACCACCGCGACCAATGCCAAGAACAAGTCCAGAGCCAGACCCCAGCAGTGACGAAGGAAAAGATGAGGAAAACAGTCCAAAGAAACCAGAGATGGCGGCAAATATAAAGGTCCCAGTAAAGAAGCCAATTTGTTTCATGCTCGCTAATGTGTCGGTGAAATATGGAAAAAGTCCTACGCCGATTGCGGCAAAAATAAGACAAGTAACCATCAATACTCTAATAGGCAAAAATCGTGCAATAATCCCCATACCGATAGAGCCGACAACACCACCTAAACTGATAACACCTAAAACTTTAGTCGCTTCTGAAGCAGAATGTCCAAGGTCTGAAACAATCGTTGGTAACCATTTAACAAAATAATAATAAGTACCAATATTTCCAAAATAGGCGAATAGAAGAATACCTGTAGTGACAGCTAGACCACCTTTAAATAAATTTTTAGCGCCAACAGGTTCAATTTTTTGTTGTTCTTGCGACTTTAATGTTTCAGGTACGGAATGACCCAGACGGCGCATAATTTTTTGTATAAGTTCTAGGGCTCCTGCTGGGCGTTTACGCTCAAGGAAAGAAACCGTTTCTGGAACTAACAAATACACCAGTGGAATGAAGAGAAAACTAATAACAGCGCCCAAATAAAAGGTCACACGCCAATCGTACTGTTTAAGCAATGGTGCCAGAAACGTAGCGCCTAAATAAACACCAAAGGCAAAACCACCTGCGACCAAGGTTACCGCAAGAGATCTGTTTTTATTGTTGCAGTAATCACTTGATGTCGCCGTCGCCGCTGCAAGTAATCCACCAATACCTATACCGGTAAATACACGAGATGCCCCCAATACCCATACATTAGGCGCTAAACCAGCAATTGCCATGCCTATAGTCAGAATGATTAGGCCGAGCAACATTGTTGGTCTACGTCCACGCGTATCGGCCAACGCCCCCATTACAATTGAGCCCAATGCCATACCTACAAGTTCTAACGGCAAGATTATCCCTAACACGGCTTTAGAAAGTCCCCACTCGGCAGTCATACCAGGTGCGGCAAAAGCTATAGCCAAAACATCGTAGCCATCAAGGGCTAATATACCGATACAGATAGCGACAACATACCATTGCCCTATTTTCATTGGCTCCTGTTGAATTCTTTCAAGCGCTCCTACTTCTGCATTCATATTCTCTCCTAGTTATAATATTTCTTATTATCTAACCCCTAATAGGCTTGATATGGTGTTATGCATTGTTATTGGTTTTATTAATTGCACTTAACTAACTTACAATAATCAATTTACAATTGATGTAGGGCTGGAGGTCAATATGCCTAAAAGGATAGTCAATTGGGGCAAACTTGTTTGCTTTTACCGAGTTACCAAGGTTTGACTTATAGTGAAGGGGCTAAATATAAGTTGATGTTCTTAGTGTAACTTAAAAAATTAACAATTATATGTAACAGTGTTTTTTACATATTTAAGCAAAATAGCGCACAATTTTTTATGTCGAGAATCACTATATTTGAAATATATTATGAAAATAATCATTTGAGTTAAAACAGCTTTAATTTTTTAATGATGAAGATTTAACTCGCCAACAAAGAAGCATAAAAGCATATAGGTTGAGCCAAGCTAATGTTCCGCCACTAGAGCCTGAATTGTGTTTCGGCTCAACGGTAATTGTCACTTGCGCACTAGTACGAGCTCCAAGAGAGTCAGCTACTTGGTACGTTAACATTTCAGAGCCACTATATTTTGTTGGCGGCGTATAACTTAATTGATTATTATTTATTGTCACTGCGCCTTGGCCGTTATAAGTAACACTGGCAATAGATAAGCTATCATTAATATCTACGTCACTATCATTAACTAAAACGTCTAGCAAAGAAGACGCACTTTGATAAGGAACAGTAAAGGTATCATCTACAGCAACGGGAACATCATTAACGGCCAACACAGTAACAGTAAGCATAAAAGAATTACTATCGTCTTCACCGTCATTAACCGTTACCGGTACGCCTAACTCCCCATTGAAATTTTCATCAACAATAATGGTATTTTCTAAAACGTGATAGTGCTCAGATGCGGTGATCGACAAGCTAAACTGTTCAGGAAATTTATTGTCTGCATCAACAACTACCAAGTCTGTTAACGATATTGTAAGTTCATTGTCTTCGTATACTTCTAAAGGGTATTGAGCAACAATCTCAGGAGCGATATTTTCAGCGGTTGAATTGAATACTTGAAAGTCACTCGTCGACAGGGCAAAAAATACATTATCCGTACAAGTAATTTTTAATCGAGAGGTTTTACTATTAACGACAGGCGTATTAATTAGCTGTTCACCATCATTTTCAGTTTCTGTAGCCAAGATAAAATCAAAGCTCTGGCCACCATTGGCAGAAAATTCAATGTCTACATATTGGCAATTTACGCCATTAATATCCTCAGTATTGGCCACATCCCAACGGACTAGACTTTGTGCTTGCTCTGACCAATAATCATTATTCGCCGGCTCGGTAAGTACAAAGGGACCAGCATTTGCCAATACATTTACTAAAGTTGCATCTACAGCTACCCCACCTTGCTCATCACGAGCCGTTACTTTAAAATTCAATGTTCTTGTTGTGGTTGGGTAATTTTCACCAATAACTAATTCACCACTTAACACACTAGCCAATTGTGGAAACGTTCGTGCAGGGTTAGTGGTAGGTTTAAAAGACCTGAATATTGGCCTGTCACCATTATCAATCATAGTTTCTGGATCAAAAGATGCTGTACCTAAATCGTATTGCTCCCAAGCATAAGTTAAGACATTATTATCATCACTGGCAGTAGCAGTTAAGGTAAAAGGTGTATTTACAGGTATGGTAAAATTAACGCCAGCATCAACGACTGGTGGTTGATTAAGTGATTCATCCGGTGTAAAGCCTGCACCGCAACTATTTCCATATGGAGAATTAATTAAATAGTCACGCATTTCTAAAATAGAATTTATATGAAAATAATCATCCGAATTGGTTTGTAAGTTAGTTGGAGCACAAATACCCGTATAGGCCATAATAGTTGACCCGCTGCCAGGTTCGAAGGCAGAATCACTCCAGCGATTTCCCGAGCAAGCACCACTTAACGAGTTAAAACTGTGCTCAGCGCCTAGTTGATGACCTAATTCATGAGCGACAAAATCAATATAAAAACTGTCATTCGTTGGTGCTTCACTACCGGTTACGCCTACAGCTTTCCATGGGCCACCATAGTTTACCCCACCATCAATAAATTCTTCATTATCACAAATAACACCAACACCCGCTAAGCCACCTGCGCCAGTTGTTAACAAGTGGCCTATATCATAATTTGTGTTGCCAATGTATTGTTCGGCTATCGCTGGATTTTCATATACGCCATTGTCAGTATTATCAAATGGGTCCTGTGAATAATCGTAACTGCCGTCAGGTTTTTGCGGAGCTAAAAATATTACCGCATCAGAATTATCAGCCAAGATAAATTCAACCGCCAAATCACGACTAAACACCGCATTCATGCGATTAACTAAAGTGACGATAGCTGCTAACACTTGTTCCTTGGTATTACCATGAAATACGCTGTATTCAGCTGATGTTGAAAATGCGATACGATAGCGTTTATTTATTGAGGTTAACCCCGTAGTTTTTGCGGCTAAAGCAGTTAATTCGGCACTAATTTGCTCACGGCTAGCTTCCTTAGTACTGTCAGTTACCTTTGTCGTTAGCGGTAGAGCATCTTTTTTATAGTAGCTCAGGTATAACTCATTATTACCACGTTGTTGTGGGTCAATGTATACTGTTTCGCCATTATGATTAAACGCACCATGAAAGCCATTACTGCTAATATCGAATCGGCCACTATTTTTAGGATTACCAACTTGCATACCAGTAAATGTTTTTATTGTTGGATACTTGGCAGAAAGTGATTGTGGAAGCACTGAATTTTGCTGCAAATTAAATGTTACTAACTGGCCATTTGGTAATGGCAGTTCAAGTTGCAAGTGCGCTGTTTTCAACTGTTTATTTAAAGCGTTAATATTTGCTGATAATAAACGTGAATTTTTGGCTTTAATATTGAACAAAGCCTTTGCTTGATTACTTTTACTTTGAATAATATTGCTATGTTGATCTTGCTCAATCCATAAAGAAGAAGCTGTTCCTTGCGCAAAGGCTTGAGATGAGATCATACTCACATAAACAAAGATAAACTTAACAGGTGAAAACAACTTCATGGCTACAACTTAGGTAATTAATTTAATAGAGGTTAATTAACAGGCAAATATACTGGCAAAAATAGTAAATTAATTCCAGTCAAAAAGGTTTAATCTAATGTTAATTTGTAGATTTTAAAGTTTAGAAAGCAAAAAAAACAATTATAGGGCTTTCGGGCTGCTATAACGAGTTATTTAACTATTATCCAGTGAGCTTCGGTAATCTCTAGGTGACATACCTACCCAACGTTTAAATGCGCGAGAGAAGTTACTGCAGTCGGTAAAGCCTAATAAATAAGTGGCTTCTGCCATCGACATGCCATCTTTGCCAATGTATTGCTCAGCTAATTCTTTGCGAATTTGATCAAGTAAATCTTGATAGTTAGTGCCTTCTTTCTTTAATTTGTTATGAAAAGTACTTGCGGTCATATGTAATGACATTGCCACTCGTTCTCGTGAACAATTACCCGATGGGAGAAACTCGATAAGTTTAGCCATTACCCGAGATTTTAAATCTACCTTGGCGGTTTTCTCTAAAAATTCAGTAACGGTTTTATCGCTCTCGCGAGCAAGTTCACGGTTAGAAGCAGGTAATTCTTTATCGAGTTCAGATACTTCTAGACAGACTGCGGTTTGTTTGGCAGAGAACTCAATTTCACAACGAAAATAATCATGATATCTTTGAATAATATCATCACTTGGTGTCCAGATCAGACTAATCTTTTTAGGGGTATACTCAGGGCCGCGGATCATTCGAATAAACTTTACTGTGATCGCCGCAAAACAATCAGAATCAAAGTTTTTAACTACTTGTGAGCCGTTATCCAACTCGTTACTGCTTAACCAAGCCTTGCCTCCAGATTCATGATACTCAACAGTTAATAACGTACTGATTAATGCAAAATAACGCTGATAACGCTGACAAAATGAGCGGAGGTTATCGCTATATAATAAACCAACGCCCAGTGCATGGTAGCTGGCTGGGCTTAAAAATTCGCAGCTTTTTAAACTTAGGCTTGGATCAGTTGCTGAAATTCCCAGTTCAATAAACTTCCCCATTAAATCATAAGGAACCCGATTGATACCATGTTTGTACTCTTTAATATTGATGCCAGCTTGTAATAACAAGATGTTGGTATCCACATCAGATGCATTTAACGCCTGCGATATGGTGGCAGCATTGCCATAAAAACTAGTTGGAGAAATATTTGCCATTGAAGTGAGCGGCCCTAACGAGTATTTGATCCACATTAAAATAAATGATTTCCACTAAGGGATAATTTACTTTAAATGGTATAAGTATTTAAAAACAATAATACTTTAATATTAGCCTATGTTTGGAAATTAAATCAATAACTATAAAGAATCAGTTTCAACTACTTCTGTAACCCGATTATTTATAGCTATATGCGTTTAATAAAATGCGATATACACCGTAAGTAAATAATTGAAAAAAGAAAATAATAAAAACGCTGACGATAAACACATATCGCCCTTTACCACTAATGCGACTAAACCCACACGTTGTCTGGCTTGAAGATCTATTTAGCTTGATCAGGTCTAACTTTTCGTGGCGTGTCATCAATCTCTTCTGGAAATTCAGATAAATTGATTTGTACTCGTTTACTACTCTTTGCCAGTAACAACAAGCCTATACCAACAACGGTTTGGGTAATTAACCAATTCAGTTTCCCTTGGCCAAACAGCAAGTGTTGTCCCCAGTAAAAGCCTAAATCCAAACTCACAGCTATACAGCTATACATTAGAAACTTATTCCATAATGTTTGCAGCCACTTACTGGCATTAGGTTTTCGCGCAAAAATAACAATTAACAGTAAAATACCAGGGATACCTGTGGCTAAACTTAAATAAAATAGGCTCGAATCTGAATAGACCCACTGAATTAAACTTAACTTATCGCGTAAATTACTTAATGATAAAATACCCACAACATAGCCTCGTAATAAAAAGGCCAAAATAAAATAAAATATAAAAGACAGTTTTAAACAGTTATGTTTGTCAAAATCTTTGATTGAATAATTTGCTAACGGGTGCACTGCGATGTCTACTTTTGGTTAATGTTATTTCTTAGGTCTTAGATGCTAGATATCAGGTTTTGAAAGGTGAGCTAAAGTATCAGCATTATCTTCCCAATTTTGTCCATCAAAGTTTTCTACCGGCCATTGCTGCCATTCGTCTGTGTCTAAACATTTAGCGTTAACACTATAGCCATCAGGATTCGAGCGCGGAATATAAAATGATTTAACTCCGCACGTTTTACAAAAATAATGCTTCGCCACTTTTGTATTGAATTGATAACAGCTTAATTCACTTTGATCAGTCAGCAGAGTAAATTTATTACTTGGTACAATTAAATGAATAAACCCTGTAATCGTACACATTGAACAATTACACTCGGTAATATAGGGCGTATCTACTACCTCTATGGCAAAACGCACCTTTTTACAATGACAACCACCTTGTAATGTTCTTATCATATGTCCTCAGACTCTAAATCTTTGATCGCTAGGATTATTGCCCGCAAAGCCTTTGATTTAAACTCTCGGTAAAACAATACATAAACTACAGCAAGGCTTGAAACAATAAACATGAGCGGATGAAAAAACCAACTTAGCGCGGCTAACGAAAAATAGTACGAGCGTAAACCATAGTTATAGGCGTGCCCTGCTTGGTCTTGCACTACGCCCATTTGCTTGGCGTAATCAAGTAACGCTGGATTTGTGGTTTGTTCCGCCACGGGGGCCGCACCTATCAATATGTTTAAAAAACCGTACTGACGCATTGACCAGGTAAATTGAAAAAATGCCATAACAAATATCATACCTAGTAAACTAAGTTTAATTTGAATAGCGACATGATTGCGTTCAGTGGCAATTGGAATTGATGATAAAACTTCATTAACATTGTCTACCTGAGTAAACAGTGTTAACACACCAGCTAATATCAATAACGTTGTTGAGGCGAAGAAGGCGACATGGCGATCTAAATTTGACAGTAACGCTGCATGTGAAACACGTACATCATTATCAAGAATTTGTCGCATCCATAAAATTCTATGCTGATGTAGGACTCTCGACAAACAAGCGGTATTTTTTGCTTTAATACGAGCAAACTGGGTATAACCAATCCAACAGGTAAAAAATAGTGTTAAGGCAATAAAATCAAAAACGGTTAATGACACTATAATTCCAAATGATCTTTAATGAATAATTATCTATTTTCATTATGCCTATTCAATTTATATTATCCATAAGTTAATAACTAATTCGATAAAAAAATTTCACTATTAAGGCATAATCAACCCGCGTTAATTTAGTGTTAAGGGCTTAATTACATTGACAGTAACTCGTTAAATACGCTATAAAAAGGTTGTTAAAAGGTATTAACAATACAGGGCTCTGTAAATATTAAAGCTCTGACAATAATAATAAATGCAAACATAGGAAGTAGTCATGATTTTGCCCCGGAGGAGCGCGACAGTATTAGCCACGCTAATGCTATTTTGTAGTACTGCTTTTCCATCTTTGGCCGAGCCAATTATCATTCCAAACATTAAAGCTGACATTACATTTGATGGCGAGCTTAATGAGCCTGTATGGCAGCAAGCCAAGCATGTTTCGGTTAATATTGTTAACTATCCTTATGAAAACACCCCAAGCCCAGTACAAACTGATGCCTATATATTTGAAGATGGCACACAGATTTATTTTGCTTTTATAGCGCAAGATCCTAACCCAGAAAAAATTCAAGCGTTTATTCGCGACCGTGATGATGCATTTTCTGATGATATTGTTGGTATCAAGTTAGATACTTTTAACAATCACCGTCTGGCTTATAAGTTTTTTGTTAATCCTTATGGCGTACAAAACGACGGCATAGATAATGAAATGACTTCGCAAAATAGCAACCTTTGGGATGGCATATGGGATGCTAACGGCAAGGTAACCGAACATGGTTATCAGGTTGAATTTGCTATCCCTTATCGAGAGCTTAATTTTGAAGAAAGTGATGATATTAAAACTTGGGGGATAGAGCTGTTAAGACTATACCCAAGAGATAAAGTATTGCGTATTTCAAATATTGAGCTTGATCGTAATGACCCTTGTTGGACTTGCCAAATGGATGAAATGCAAGGTTTCGAGCAAGCAAAAATAGGTAAAAATTTATTAGTTACGCCATCAGTAGTTGCAAAAGTAGATGAAGAACGTGACGTTTATCAAAATGAAGATTGGCAATCTGACAATGATGCTGAGCTTGGCTTAAATGTACGTTGGGGTATCACCCCGGATGTAATGCTGAATGCAACAATAAACCCAGATTTTTCCAATGTTGAGGCTGATGCAGGGCAATTATCTGTTAATAAAACCTCTGCGTTATTTTTTGATGAAAAAAGAACATTCTTTTTAGACAATTCTGAGTATTTTTCCAGCCCACTTAATCTGGTGTATACCCGAAACATCACAGACCCTGACGTTGGAGCTAAAATTACCGGAAAACTTGATAAACAAACCTTTGGCTTTTTTATGACCAAAGACAATTTTACCAGCTTAATATTACCCGGTAATCTTTATTCACTACCTGATGAAATAAATGATGAGAGTTATTCAGGCGCGCTGCGCTATCGTTATGATGTAAATGAAAACTTGTCATTTGGCCTAACGTCAACAATGCGAAGCGCTGATCAATATCACAATTACGTTAATGCTATCGATGCTAAATATAAAATGTCGGTTAGCAATACTCTTATTGCCCAAGTACTAACATCAGATACAGAATATCCTGTAGCGCTTTATGAAAAGTGGTGTTCGAATGGTAGCGCACAAGATGAATGCTATTTACCGTCAATGATTAACAAAAATCAAGGTAGCTTTACCGACCAAGCCTTTAACCTTGAATTTGAACACGACAGTGAAAATTGGTTGTTTAAAACAAAATATCTGGCTATCGGCGAAGATTTTCGTGCAGACCTAGGCTATCTTCCACAAGTTGATTATAACGAGTTCACTACCACAATTAATCGAACTGTTTATTCTGATGATACCTTTTGGTCAGAAATGATTTTTGGCGGAGAGTTTCAAACGAGTCATAATGATGACGGTGATTTAATCAATAAGCGCTCATCAATAAGCTATACCATTTGGGGCCCATGGCAGTCCCTTTTTGATGTGATATATTCGCATGAAGAGCAAGTTGGTTTACGTTATGATCCCAACCTGAGTGCGATTGATGATAATACCAGTTTATTTGAACTGGATTATGTAGACTTATACATGAGCATTCAGCCCAGAGCCGATCTCATGTTTGGTTTTTCTAGTCGTATTGGTGACTCCATTGATTATACTAATGATCGCAAAGGTGAGTTAATTGAATTTGCCCCTGATCTTATCTGGAATATTACTACTCATTTAGAACTTGAATTAATGCATGTGTATGCTGAATTAGAAGCTGATAATGACTACGTCTACCGCGAAAATATTACTGATTTCAGATTAACCTATGCGTTTAATGTGAACAGTTTCCTGCGGTTAACCATGGTTTACAATGCTACCGATTACAACTCTAATAATAACCCTGATATTATTATTGATTCGAATTATCATGATAACCTTTCGACACAACTGCTTTATTCTTATAAATTAAATCCACAAACGGTATTCTTTTTAGGTTACTCTGACAACTCAATTGATAATGAATTGGTTGGCGAAAAGAAAGAATTAAAACAAAATCAACGTACCGCATTTTTAAAGCTTAGTTACGCTTGGATGTAATTTATTTACTAGAATCGAGAACAGACATTAACTGCTTCGCAATTAATTGTCTTCGAGAAACCAAGAGCCAACCCTGCTAGCGCACTAATCACGTTCTTAACGCATAACTACTTCATCCTAACGTCCTGGCATTTCCTGAACTTGTTTCAGGATCTAAAAGTAAAAGCGAGCTCCTGACCTTCGTCAGGAACTGGTGACGTTTTATACTCTAGGGGCAATCATTTCCTGAACTTGTTTCAGGATCTAAAAAAAAGCGAGCTCCTGACCTTCGTCAGGAACTGGTGACGTTTTATGCTCTAGGGGGCAATCATTTCCTGAACTTGTTTCAGGATCTAAAAATAAAAGCGAGATCCTGACCTTCGTCAGGAACTGGACTGGTATCGTTTTACACTACTTAACCGGCATTCATTTTATCTGATAAGCATTGTTGTCTAGCCAAATATTCCAGAGAAGCACATTCATCAGTTGGAGCACCACTCGCTTTAACCGAGCTTGATGAATCATCTCCAGTAGAAGTGCATGCTGTCAATAATATGCTGAAAAAGCAAAGCAATATAACTTTATTCATAATAGTCTCCATATAAATTCTACTTAAAGAATAGCTAAAGATTTTTGATTAGCTAAACCATTTTTTCATATTTTTCTTTGGCTGCATCAATAATTTCTTGTGCTACTTTTTTCTTTTCATCAATCACTACCGTTGCTGATATTTTATCTTGAATAGCTTGCCGATTAGGATCCCAATACACCTGTAAAAAACCTAGTAAACCAGTGGCAGGACCAGCAGCATAACCACCGAACCGACCAAAACTATCCCACAGAGATAACGGTGTACCATCAAGTTGCAACACTCGAATATTCATTAATCGTTTACCCGGTGTTTTACCATTCCAGCGTGCAGTGAACACGGTAAAATAAAACGCAGCCCAACCAACGCCTAAACCTAGATCGTCAATAATTCCTTTAAACAGCTCGATGATTGAATAAATAGGTCTATCATTTTTCTTTTCCTGATCTTCTGGATGCCCTTCGTAGTAATTATTTATATCGGGCTTTTCTACATTTTCGACAGCAGGTATTGATTGCTGTACAACTTCTCTTTTCTCATTTTCTATAGTGGTATCCATATCTTGTTTAAGTTCAATCAATGCAGTGTATTTATGTTCCAAGTATTGAACAAGCTGCTCTTGATCCACTTCAGATAATTCTGTTGATTCACTCACATCGGTGAATAAGCCAGTCGCCTGTTTGGAATTTAAACCAAGCTCGACAGCTCTGTCAGGAACTTCAGTGAGCACTTCTTGCCAACAAGATAATTCAGTACAGTTGTGTTTTTCTATTTCCTGAATGGTTTTGATCGCATAACCAGCCATTTTAAATGCCGTGCCTACATTTACATCTTTATCGCCAATAATAATAACGCCATCTTCTTTTAATTGTCTTAACTCTTCTTGGCTTTGTTCGTTAGTACCATCACCAAATAAAGATTTCATTAGCGGCGGTAAGGTATTTAATAGCAACACTAATACGATTAACGCACCAAAAAAACGCATAATGGCACGACGTTTACGCCCTTTCACCTTTCCTTGCTGCTCTGCTCTGCGTTTACTCCCCATTCTAAAGGCCATAATCGCTAATGCTATCGCTAATAACTCGCCACCAGCGCCGCTCAATGCTGCAATCAATAAAAAATCAATCGAAATAGCAACCCCGCGTTTCCATGGACTTGCTATTGCAGTGCCAAATAACTCTTCATTAAATTTGAACGCAAATGGGGTGATGATTTCTTGAGTTTCATCGAAAGTTAGCTTCTTTTTAGTTTTAGCGAATATGTTTATCATCAAACTTCCTGTTGATTTTTACTTAGCTCCCGCATCGAGTACGGGACGCCCTAATACCGTTTTTTCTTAGATCCCGTATCAAGTACAGGACGACTGGAGTCGGTTTAGAGTAACTCTTTAATGCCTGCCGATAAACCTTCAATCGTCATTGGGTACATTCGACTGGCCATCAGTTGTTTCATTAAACCAATCGATTGATAATAATTCCAGTATTTTAATGGCTGAGGATTTAACCAAATACAATTATCAAAATGTGCAGTGATACGCTCTAGCCAAACACTGCCTGGCTCTTCATTCCAATGCTCGACGCTGCCGCCAGGGTAGGCAATTTCATAAGGCCCCATAGTGGCATCCCCGACAAAGATAATTTTATAATCTTTTGAAAAACGATGAATGATATCCCAAACATCTAGCGTTTCTTGATAGCGGCGACCATTATCATGCCAAACATGCTCATACACACAATTGTGAAAATAAAAATATTCCAGATGTTTGAATTCGGTGTGCACCGCTGAAAATAGCTCTTCACAGACTTTAATATAATCATCCATTGAGCCGCCAACATCAAAAAACATCAATACTTTTATTGCGTTATGACGCTCTGGTTGCATTTTTACATCAAGGTAACCAGCATTTTTAGCAGTTGCTCTAATGGTATGATCTAAATCAAGCTCTTCTCCTGCCCCGGTGCGAGCAAATTGCCGCAGCTTTCTTAATGCAATTTTAATGTTACGTGTACCCAACTCTACACTTGAGTCCAGATTTTTAAATTCACGTTTATCCCACACTTTAGCTGCACTGAAATTTCTATTGCCATCTTGGCCAATTCTTACACCTCCAGGGTGATAGCCTTCAGCGCCGAACGGTGACGTACCACCAGTCCCTATCCACTTATTGCCGCCTTGATGGCGTTTTTCTTGCTCGGCTAAACGCTCTTTTAACGTTTTCATAAGCTCATCCAAGCCGCCAAGTTTTTTTACCTTGGCTTTATCTTCTTCACTTAAATGCTTCACAAAGCGTTTTTCTAGCCAGTCTTTAGGAATACCTGATAAATCCAGCTCTACATTAGCTACTCCTTCAAAATAATTAGCAAAGGCTCGGTCAAATTTATCAAAATGGCTTTCATCTTTAACTAATATCACCCGAGATAACGTATAAAAGTCATCGATAGAGCAAAAGATCACATGCTTTTTCATCGCACCAAGTAAATCGAGTAACTCACGTAAGGTGCACGGTACTCGATACTCACGCAGCTTGATAAAGAAATCTAACAGCATTAACGCTCACCACGATGCATGAACGCTAGCTTTTCAAATAAATGTACATCTTGCTCATTCTTTAATAATGCGCCATGTAATGGTGGGATAGATTTTTTCTGACTGGTTTGATGCAGCACTTCTGTCGGGATATCTTCGGCAACCAATAGTTTTAACCAATCAATGAGTTCTGATGTAGATGGCTTTTTCTTTAAACCGGGTATGTCTCTAAGGTTAAAAAATACCGCTAACGCTTCATCGAGTAAGGTTTGTTTTAAACCGTCAAAATGCACATCGACAATGCTTTGCATTTCATCTTTTTCAGGAAACTTAATGTAATGAAAAAAACAACGACGTAAAAACGCATCGGGCAGCTCTTTTTCATTATTAGAAGTAATAATTACAATTGGCCGTTGCTTTGCTACGACTTTCTCTTGGGTTTCATAAACGTAAAATTCCATTTTATCGAGTTCTAACAGCAAGTCGTTCGGAAATTCAATATCAGCTTTATCTATTTCATCAATCAGTAATACAGGGCGCTTGTCTGCAGTAAAGGCCTGCCATAGCTTACCCTTAATTATGTAGTTACTGATGTCTTTTACCCCCTCGCTACCTAACTGGCTATCGCGCAAACGAGAAACCGCATCGTATTCGTACAAACCCTGTTGTGCTCGAGTAGTAGATTTTATGTGCCATTGGATCAAATCGGTTCCTAATGCTTCGGCCAACTCTTCTGCAAGCATGGTTTTACCGGTGCCAGGTTCACCTTTAATTAGTAATGGTTTTTCAAGTGCTATTGCAGCGTTCACGGCAAGTTGGAGATCTTGGCTAGCGATGTAATTTTTGGTGCCTTTAAATGTACTCATGGGATCCTTGAAAATTTAATAAACATATTAAAACAAACAGTTATTAGTTATATCGTTCTATTACTTTCGAAAATATGAAAACGGTGTAATCTTAACTACAATTAACGCAAATATTAACGCGATTTAACCGATTTTCAAAGGACTAAACCATGACAAACTTATTTCAAAACAACCCAGATACTATTGGCCAAACGCCTTTAGTAAAATTAAACAATGTTACTGGTGGTAATGTATTCGCAAAAATTGAAGCGAGAAACCCTAGTTTCAGTGTGAAATGTCGTATTGGCGCAAACATGATTTGGGATGCTGAGAAAAAAGGAACTCTTAAAAAAGGCATTACCATAGTTGAACCAACCAGTGGTAATACCGGTATTGCTTTAGCGTTTGTAGCCGCATCTAAAGGTTATGACCTAATTCTTACTATGCCACATACCATGAGTTTAGAGCGTCGTAAGCTATTAGTTGCATTAGGGGCAAAACTTGAACTAACTGATGGCGCAAAAGGCATGAAAGGCGCTATCGATAAAGCCGAAGAAATTAAAGCTCAAGATCCAAATAAGTATTTAATTTTAGGTCAATTTGATAACCCGGCAAACCCAGAAATTCATGAACTAACGACTGGCCCTGAAATTTGGGATGATTTAGAAGGTAAAGTTGATATTTTTGTAGCAGGTGTAGGTACTGGCGGTACTATTACAGGTGTTAGTCGTTATATTAAAAACACTAAAGGTAAAGCATTACAATCAGTTGCCGTTGAGCCAGAAGACTCGCCAGTAATTGGACAAAAATTAGCAGGTGAAGAATTAACGCCGGGTCCACATAAAATTCAAGGTATCGGCGCAGGTTTCATTCCAGGTAACCTGGATCTTTCAATCATTGACTCAGTTGAACGTGTTTCAAATGATGATTCAATGGCAATGGCACACCGTTTAATGAAAGAAGAAGGTATTTTAGCTGGAATTTCATCAGGTGCCGCAGTTGTAGCAGCTAAACGTTTAGCTGAAAAGCCTGAAAATGCTGATAAAAATATTGTAGTGATATTAGCCAGCTCTGCAGAGCGCTATTTATCAAGCCCTCTGTTCTCAGATACATTCACTGACGCTGAACTTTCACAGTAATAAAATATGAGGGTCAGAGTCAGGTTATTTGTTAATAACCTGACTCTGACCCTAGTTTTTATTGACTAAAAACTTTACCTTCTCTGCGCGGGTCCGCTCCACCGATTAATTTATCTGTAAAGACCTCAATACCATGGATACCACTGTTTAAGTCTCTAACACTAACTTTATGACCCATAGATTCTAGCTGTAATTTATAAGCAGCAATGTCTGTGCCTTTCTCTAAAGTGGTAGCATCATTGCGATTAGTCACTTTAGGTAAATCGATGGCTGATTGAATATCAAGTTGCCAATCTAATACGCCAACCACAGTTTGCGCAACATAGTTAATTATTCGGCTACCACCAGGCGAGCCAACAACCAATCTAAGGCTTCCATCTTGATTAAACACCATAGTGGGTGCCATAGAGCTTCTAGGGCGTTTAAATGGCTCTAAACGATTAGCGACAGGGGAACCGTTTACCATTGGTGCTAATGAAAAATCAGTAAGTTGATTATTTAACAGAAAACCTTCAACAAATACCGCTGAGCCAAAGGCCATTTCAACACTGGTGGTCATTGAAATTGCATTACCTTCTCCATCAACAATTGAAATGTGCGACGTTGATGGCATTTCTATGGCATTATCATTGGCAAGTTTTGCAATGTTTTCAAATTCTCCGGCTACAGCCCTGCCCATATCAAACTTTGACGAGATCAATTGCCCACGTTGAGTTAAGTAATCTGTAGCAAGTAATTGCTCAACCGGTACGCTTACAAAGTCAGGATCGGCAATGTATTTTGCTCTATCAGCAAACGCTAACCGTGAACTTTGAGTAAAAAGGTGCAAAGCCTTTGCATCATTAGCTGGATATTGCGCTAAGTTATGCTGTTCAAGTTGTTTTAGAATTTGAATTACTGCAACCCCGCCGGAGCTAGGCGGCGGCATCCCACAGACTTCATAGAGCTTGTATGCACCACAAATTGCTTTACTTTCTGTTGCCCGATAATTTGCCATGTCTGATAACGAAAGGCGTCCTGGAGCTATTGCAGAGTTTTGAGCGGCATGAACAATACTATTTGCTATCCAGCCCTGATAAAACACTTTTGTGCCCTGTTTAGCGATAGCTTTATATACTTTAGCTAATTCGGGGTTCTTAAGTAATGTTCCAGCAGTTACGGCTTGCCCGTTTGGGAAAAAATAATTGCTCGCTGCTGGTAGTTTTTGAATTCCTGGATTAAACGCCATTGCGACCAGTTTTGCCATACGAGGCGATACTATAAAACCTTGTTCGGCTAAATTTATTGCATCATCAAAGAGTTCTGACCATGGTAGCTTGCCGTGTTTTTGGTGGGCATCTTCTAACGCTTTTAATACGCCGGGGACGCCAACACTACGACCACCAACTACAGCATCAATCCAACGCACAGGGTTACCTTGTGCATCTAGAAATTGATCTTGGCTAGCGTGTTCAGGGGCAACCTCTCTACCATCAAAAGTAGTTAACTGCTTATCCGAATTATTGAAATGTAAAATAAATGCGCCGCCGCCGATACCTGAAGACTGAGGCTCAACTAAAGTGAGCACCAGTTGCACAGCAATAGCCGCATCAATGGCATTACCACCTTTTGCTAAAATATTAAAACCTGCTTCGCTCGCATATGGATTTGCTGCAGCAACCATATACTTTTTGCCTACTACCGCTTTCGATTTTTGTATGCCCGTAGCAGCTTCAGGCTCTCTATCTTCACGAACAACGCTATTGCTTGATTGTTCCACGGTACAAGCTGTTGTGAACATTAATAATGGGATAAGGGTAAATAGTTTTAGCTTATTGAACACGTTAGTTCCTTTCGTTTCTATTTTTGTTAGCCAGTGACAATTGAAATTGATTGAATTTAGTAAAGCTATCTAGCAACTCAGCATACTTGTCATTGTTACCTTCTAAGGCTATTAATGCATGTGCGCATGCTTCTAATGAAGATACATCACTGTCTTTATGATGCTTGCGAATAACATACTGGCTTTTTATATTATTTGCCAGAGTGATTTTATTTAGTTGCTGCAAATTTGTTGATAACTGGTACATGCGATAGGCTTTTTTCCACGTACCATCCAGCACAAGAATTATTGTTTGCTTTTGCATATCAGTAGATAGCTTACTTACTACTTGGGTATCTTCCGTAGGATAAAGTAATAAGACATGATTATTTACATCGTTAATGAGGCTATTTAGTTCTACACTTTCATCAAAGTTTTCACCAATAATAATATTGGAGTTTTGCAAACTTAAATGCGCTAGCATCGCTGTACCTTTAGCTTGCTTCTCTTCACTAGGATGTTGTAAGAATATAACCCTTACATTGTTTTCAATGTGGCAACATAAATTACAAATACATGTGACTAGCGGTCGTTGACACCTTGTGCAATACTGTCTGCTCATAACACCGACAAGCAAAAGCTTGTTAAATAAAAATAATTAACCTTATTATAAACTTGAAAGTCCCCTATGTTGAAGTTGTCTTTACCTTTTAATTCGCAAGCATTCACCTTGCCCTTATGTATTTTCATTGTTGCGGTAATTGTTTACTTGCTGCCTGACGGTATTTCAGAGTATTTAATTTTTGATCGCAACCGGATAATCGATGGTGAATATTGGCGCTTTATCACTGGTCACTTTGCCCATACGAATTTCAACCACTTGTTATTAAATCTTGCCGGGCTAACTATGCTATGGGCGTTACACGGCGATCATTACAGCAATAAAACTTATAGCGTGTCATTTTTCCTTGCCGCGTTTATTTGTAGTGTAGGCATATTTTACTTGGTGCCTGACATGACACGATATGTAGGCTTGTCTGGCGTGTTACATGGCATCTTTGTTTGGGGCGCTATACTAGACATTCAAAAAGGTTGGAAATCAGGCTACTTATTATTGATTGGTGTTTGGGGCAAAATCCTTTACGAGCAAGTATTTGGTGCTAGCGCCGATGTTGAAGCGTTAATTAATGCCTCGGTCGCAATAGACGCTCATTTATGGGGCGCTGTTGGAGGCTTAATACTACCGTTGATAATATTTACTCAAAAGAAAATAAAAAGATAACTTCCCAGGCGCAGCATTCTAGCTTTGCTTCGCCCCCAACCCCATAGAAAACCGCTTGAAAGTCGTTAGGTAAATAATACCGCCACAGTAGTGGCCATTATAGAAATGCGCAGTAGATCTATTAATTCTTAGAAACTGTCTCCGGAGACGATAGTCCTATACGGTGCACCCAAATTGAATAGTTCGTTTCGCTAAAGCTCTGACCATATTCTTCTAACAATTCTTGTGCATCTTCTTTTGAATTCATTTGTTCACTTAAGCGCACAAAGAATGATTTATCTTGTGGCATCATGTCAGCATAACTTTCATGCCCAACCACTAATTGCAACATAGGTTTACCTCCTATACGCCTATTCCACGACCAGCTTTCTGGCCATTGCATTTGTTTAGCAGCATCGCTTATCGCTTTAATAGATGCTTGCATTTCAAAGCGTTCACCTGGTTTTGGGTAAAGCGTATCAACCGAGAAATATTTAAAGGTCTTAGAGGTGTCCCAAGAACTATTATCGCTATCAACTTTACTGTAAAAATGTTCTCTGTGTTTAATGTATTTAAGGATATTTTCACGCCAGTGCTTAGATGTTTTTGCGGCCTTACTCCATTCATTATGGTCGCTTATTTTGTCCCAATTAGTACAACATGCGCGTAAAACATAAGTATCAAGTTGATCACCAACTACTTGGGTGTATACATTCCAACTAACTTTCTCGCCTTTATCAACGCGGTATTGCATATGGGCCTTTAAACCTTTCTCAAAGGCTTTTTTATTCACATTATCGATTGTTATAACCCATACGTCCGTTAAAGGAGTTGCGTTTTCTTCTGAAGCCCTTGAACCAAAAGACAAGAGCCCCAAAAGCCAAATTAAAGATAAGCTTAAATGTAATTTTTTCATTATGTTCCCTAATACTAAGCGCCAGTTGATAAATTCATAAATGTAATTGATATAACTAATTTAAATCATTGAAATTACTATAGTTGATAAATTTTAAAAAAGAAACGAGGTTGAAAGAGACGAGGTTGCTAGAGACGAGAAATTAAGAGAGAGGGTTCGGTAATGTTTCGGTGTTTTATGAAAGCATAAGGAGACTGTTAGCATTTAACCGAAGACTAAAACAGCAAGCTGCTTTTCGTTTCTAGTTTCTCGAAGTAGATTTACGAAGTAAATTGAATGTTCTGATAAAATATTTTTAGGAAGTGAGAATTTTGAATATAAGTACTTGTATCTACTAACCACTGAAGAAGTGGTCGGCCGTGAAGGATTTGAACCTTCGACAAATTGGTTAAAAGCCAACTGCTCTACCAGCTGAGCTAACGGCCGATACAAGGGTATACTTTGATTTTTAAATGAATTGGTCGGCCGTGAAGGATTTGAACCTTCGACCTATTTGGGTATAAGCGTTAAAAGCCTCGGCTTTTATTATACTCAAAATTCCTATTACATTTTAATGAATTGGTCGGCCGTGAAGGATTTGAACCTTCGACAAATTGGTTAAAAGCCAACTGCTCTACCAGCTGAGCTAACGGCCGAATTCATTTTTTACAACAGCGTTTATATCACAACCTCAATCTTTTATTTAAAGAAAGTGGTCGGCCGTGAAGGATTTGAACCTTCGACAAATTGGTTAAAAGCCAACTGCTCTACCAGCTGAGCTAACGGCCGATATAAACTTTACAAAACTATTTTTACTTTTCCTTAAAACAAGAAAAAGAAGTGGTCGGTGTGAAGAATTTAATCTTCGACCTATTTGGGTATAAACGTTAAAAGCCTAGGCTTTTATTTTATAATCAAAATCTTCGTCTTAAAAAAGTGGTCGGCCGTGAAGGATTTGAACCTTCGACAAATTGGTTAAAAGCCAACTGCTCTACCAGCTGAGCTAACGGCCGCCATAGTTTTTTACATTGAAGTTGGTGCCTCAATGCGGGGCATATGATACTGATAATAATTATTAGTGCAACAACAAATTTCAGTTTTTTGTAAAAATAAGTTTGTATGCGCAAAAAGAGAGCAGATAGAGCAAGTTATCGTCAAAGTATGCAATCAATTGCGCTCAAAAAACATACAGTAACGATAACTAACATGGATTTTAATAAAACTAAAAAAAATTATAAACTAGATAAACGAGCTTTGGCTAATTGCGCCGCAGATGAATCTGCATATTCTTTAATCAGTTGATTAAAGATCGTTTTCGCCTTTTGCGGGTTATTTAGCTTTTCCTCAACCATGCCTAATTTCAACATTGCATCACTTCGCTTGTTTGAATTTTCAAAATTATTGATCACATTTGAAAATTCAGTGCCTGCTTCATTCAACTTTCCTTTATTAAAAAGTAATTGCCCTAACCAATAATGGGCATTGGCTGAATAACTTGAATTAGGAAACTTTTGGTTAAACGATTGAAACTCAGTAATGGCCTGATCGTATTTCTTCTGTTTCAAAACTAAATTAACCGCATGATCATAGGCTTCATTTTCGGTTAAGTTTGATGAGTAATTAACATTACTATTGTTGCCTGCAGCTGGAACTTTCGGCGCAGATTGTGCCGCTGCGAGCCTTCTATCAATTTCTTGATACAATTCACGCTGACGTTGCAGAATTTGATTAATAGTATAGGCCTGCTCTTCCGTAACACCTCTAAGCTCGCTGAGTTCAGTTTGTAGCTCATCTATTTGTTGCTGCATTGCGTTTAATGCATTGTTCCGAACCTGCAACGTACGTTGTAACGTAGTCACATCTGCTGGCTGTGCAGAGTTCACAGTTTGTTCATTGATGTCTAAAACAGGGGCTGGCTCAGCCGCTAATGCAGTTGTACTAGCCATTACCGCTAAACCGAAAATGAGTTTATACGATGTCATTGAATATCCTATTACCAAAATTATTAATTTACTAAGTCAATACTAGTAAATATTTACTCATATAAAAAGAGAAAAAGCTTGATAACCAATTAAATAATTAAGAATACAGAAAACTGATATTCTAATAAATTTAATCTGTTACAAGCTTTTTAACAGTATCTTCAATTAAACCAGTATATTTAAGGTTTAATTAAAAATTCGTCGATTAGTATACTAATACAGCGCGACGGTTTTTAGCAAAAGCACCTTCTGTGCGGTCGCTAATAGCTGGTTTTTCTTCACCGTAACTAACGGTTTCGATTTGAGACGATAAAACACCAGAGTTTTCTAGGTATTTTTGCACAGCTTGAGCACGACGTTCGCCAAGAGCTATGTTGTATTCTGGCGTACCACGTTCATCAGCATGACCTTCAATAACTACACGAGCGTTAGCATTGCTAACTAAAAATGTAGCATGCATATTTAAAATATCAGTTACTGAAGAATCTAATTTAGACGTATCGAAGTCGAAATAGATAGTGTTAGATGTTTGTAACTTATCTTGTTCTTCTTGTTTAATTTGCTCTAAACGAGCTACTTCTGCAGCTGCGGCAGCTTCAGCAGCTTGTTGCTCTGCTTGTGCTTGTTGTGCAGCTTGGTTAGCAGCTAATTCTGCTTCAGCTTCAGTTGTGTCATTTGAGCTACATGCAGCCATTGCCATTAATGGCAGAGCTACAGCAATGCTTTTAACAAGTTTATTTAAACGCATTTTATTTCCTTTTTTGAAATTTAAAATTAAATTATTTTTATTATAGGTATGGTGACCATGCTGGTGCTTTTACCTGCCCATTTTTCGCAGGCAAACGTGCTTTAAAGCGGCCATCAACAGATACCAAACCCAGTACTTGGCGATTATTATACAAAGTACTATAAATTATCATGCCACCGTTAGGGGCAATACTTGGTGATTCGTCCAATCTAGTCTTCGTTAAAACTTGTACAGGATTCATCGAATCAAGCTCTTGCTTAGCAAGATGGTATTGTCCTTGTGTGCGATTAACCATTACCAATTGACGGCCATCGGGAGTAAAAGAACCACCAAGATTCATTTCTCCATCGAATGTAACTCTTTTCACTTTACCACTTGCTAAATCTACGCGATATAACTGCGGTTTACCACCCCGTTCTGAGGTAAATATTAAAGAATTTCCATCCGGTGCCCAACTTGGCTCAGTATCTATGGCGCGATGGCGAGTAATACGGCGTAATTTTTTAGTGGCAATATTCATTACATATACTTCAGGATTGCCATCTTTAGACAATACCATAGCCATGCTCTTGCCATCAGGAGACCAGCGAGGCGCGCCATTTATACCTTTGAAAGTTGAAATTACTTCACGCTGAGCAGTATAAATATTTTGAATATATATTTGAGCTTGGCGTTGTTCAAACGTTACATAGGCTAATTTTGTACCATCGGGTGACCAGGTTGGTGACATTAAAGGCTCTGAAGAACTTAATAACACTTGCTCGTTGTAACCATCATAATCGGCTAGCACTAATTGATATTTTTTAGCACCACTGTCGCGCACAATCACGTAAGCAATTTTTGTTAGAAATGCACCGCGAACACCAGTAAGTTTCTCAAATATGCTATCGGATATTTGGTGTGCTTTAGGGCGAAATAGTTTTGCTGGAATATATTGACTAGGACTGGAGTTAATCAATACATGGTCATTACTTTGCACTAATTGGCCATTCTTTAACGAGCCCCCTTCACCGCCGGTCATTTGTCCGCGGATAACATCGACAAGTTTAAAAGATATCAGATAATTATTTGGCGTTGATTCGGTAACGTTACCCATAACAATAGCTTCAACCCCTAAACTGGCCCAAGCTTGAAAATCAACATCGGCAACTTTTGTTGGCATTTGCGGCATATTCATCGTGCTAATAGGATTAAATTTGCCGCTGCGCAATAAATCATCGCTGATAACTTTGGCAATGTTTTCAGGTAATGCACTAGTGCCATTATAGGTAAACGGTAAAACAGCTATCGGTCTGGCCGTATTAACACCGCCAGTGATAACCAGCTCGAGTTCAGCTTGTGCAGTTGTTATTGTTAAGGAGAGAAAAACCAATCCGGCAAATAATTTTTTAAATATCATTCTATTTCTAATTTTCCATTAATTAATTTCTGGTATGTAATTTATGCTAAAGCTTTTAAATTGATTAAACACTTCAGGATCTTTCGAAACAGGTAAGGTACCGGCTTTATTTACGGCTTTCACAGCCTCTAAACAAACCACTTTATCGCCCGCCCCGGCTGTAGCACTTATCACAAAACCGCTACTCGCTAATTTAATTTTTATTTTACAAGACTTACCACGCATTGTTCCTTCATCGATGATGAAATTACGAGATATTGCTTGCGACACTAACGCTTTATATTTATCTACCTCACCCATAACTTGCCGACTACGAGCAGTGTCACGAGACGCCATTTCTTCAAGCATTTGCTGTTCTAACATGCGTTCTTGCTCAGCGCGTTCAGCGGCTTCTCTTTTGCGTTTATCATCTTCCAGCTTTTTACGGCGACGCTGTTCTGCAGCATCAGCAGCGGCTTTTTCTTCTTTTAAACGTTTCGCTTTTGCGTCACTTGCAGCTTTTTCAGCTTGTTTACGCTCTTGCTCTTTTTTCTTACGTATTTTCTCTTGAGTTGCTGCTTTCGCTTTCGCGGTTTTTGCCGCAGCATCAGCTTTTTTCTTTTCAGCTTCTTTTTTCTTGCGCTGTTTTTCTAAGTTTTTTATTTTTTGAGCTTCATTTTTGCGTTTTTTAGCCGCATCATCAGCTCTACGCTCTAATTCTTTAATGCGGTCATCTTCACGTTTTTTAGCCGCTTGTTTTTGCCTTTTAAGTTTATCAACTTGTTGTTTCAGTTTGCTCTCATCAATAACTACTGCATCAATCACTTGCATTTGTGGTTTAACAACAGGCTTAGCTTTAGGACTAAAGTCTGTATTAAGCATTAATACAATGGCCATGATTAAATGAAGACCTACTGCCGCAGCAATAGCAATGATATATTGCTGTTTAGCATTTTTACCATCGGGCAAATAGGTAAACACCAACATGCATTTGTTAACTAAATTGCAAATCGCATTTTTAAAAACTGCAAACACTTTATTATTGCTCCGGCGATTCGGTCATTAGGCCAACGGAAGGAACACCCGACTGTTGCAATAACACCATGAGTTGAATAATTGAATTATATGGGACATTACCATCACCATTAACCACTACAGGGGTGTCTGGATCAACTTCTAATCGCGCTCGAACTAACACTGCTAATTCGGCAGGTTCGAGCGATTCAGACTTAGAGTCGCCCACATTTAAATAAAACAAACCGTCAATATCCACACTGGCAACAATGGGTGTTTTAGAGTCTTGTGGTAGTGACTCTGAATCAGCTTTTGGCAAATCAACTTTTACCCCCTGAGTGATCAAAGGAGCAGTCACCATAAAGATGATCAACAGCACCAACATTACATCAATATATGGCACAACGTTGATTTCGGCTACACGTTTACGTTTAACTCTAACGTACATACTAAATCCTCGACGCTATTGAGCTTGAGTTCGGTTAGAGGCAATAGATTGGCGTTGTAAGATACTTGAAAACTCTTCGACAAAATTACCATAACTATTTTCAAGTTTTTCAACCGTATGAGAAAAACGGTTAAATGCCATTACCGCAGGTATTGCAGCAAATAATCCCATAGCGGTGGCAATAAGTGCTTCGGCTATGCCAGGTGCAACCATAGAAAGTGTTGCTTGCTGAACTGCGCCTAAGGCAATAAATGAATTCATAATTCCCCAAACCGTACCAAACAAGCCAATATAAGGGCTAATAGAACCAACGGTTGCTAAAAAAGATAAATGAGTTTCTAATTCATCTACTTCGCGAGATAAGGAAACTCGCATAGCTCTATGGGTGCCATCAATAACTGCCTGTGGCGATGAATCAGGGCTTTTCCTGATACGGGCAAACTCTTTAAAACCCGCGACAAATAAACTTTCAATACCATCTACAGCGCCACGAGCACTGATTTCTTTGTACAATTTACTTAAATCAGCACCAGACCAGAATTTGTCTTCAAACGTCGATGATTGTACTTGGGCTTTATTCAGCGCTTTTGAGCGTTGAATAATCATGGTCCATGAAGCAATAGAAAAACCTAATAAACAAAGCATAACCGCTTTGACCAGAAGGCTGGCTTGTAAAAATAAATCAAAAAACGATAATTCAGCGTGCACTAGTTAAAGCTCCTAAAATTTGTTCTGGAATTGCACAAGGTTTGGCGCGTTGTAAATTAACGCTAGCGACGAGCACGGAAACATTACATAAAATGTCGCCGTGTTGATTTTGAATCACTTGCTCAAATACCAAACTGGCTTTTTTTAAATTTGAAATTGTTGTTGTAATGGTTAGCAAATCATCGAGTTTGGCAGAGGCTCTGTTATCCATTTCAACCTTTCTGACCACGAATCCTAACTTTTGTTCAAGAAAAAATGACTGATTTATTCCCAAGTCTCTAAGCCATTCCGTTCTGGCTCGCTCAGCAAACTTTAAATAATTAGCGTAATAAACTATGCCACCGGCGTCGGTGTCTTCATAGTAAACTCGCAAGTCATATTGAAAAGCATTGTTATTATTATTCATTCGCTCTAAATAGTAGATTTGTACATTTAAATTACACTGGCTTATATTACGCGAATTTAAACCCTACACTCAAGTGGATTAATGCAATAGGTTAAATTTTTTTTCATTTATTTTATAAAAACAATATTTAAAAAATCACGATGAGCGCATCCTCTTTTACAATTTACACATAACCATTATTTTTATTAACTTATGAAAATAACTAATTACAACAAAAACAACTTAGATACAAAGGCACTAAAGAGAACTCCTACCAGCAATAAATAAATTCTATTCATTAGTTTTTCTAATGAATAATTTTAATTTATTTAGTTTGTTAACTTTTTATTTACTCCATATAATTCCCCCATCTAAGCGACATCTCTTGTTTTAATTATGTTTCTGGATTTATTTAACTTCCTCCTATCAACTTATGTTGTTTGCCCGCTAATTAGCGGGCTTTTTTTTGCCTTCATGGAGGAAGGCATGTCGAAATTACAGGGAGGTAGTATTTCGACGTCTATTCGATTACCACTAAACTGATTAACTTTTGAATAAATTCGGACCAACCATAGTAAAATAGAGGTTGGCGCGTGCTTGTTCGCGCGTTAGCTAAAATTATTTCTTTAACTTTCTATAATTTATCAGTAGTTTAAGTGTATTAAGAATTTAGCAAAGTAAACTAATGCAACTTACTGACATAAATGTAATTATCAAAGCTGAGCAGTGGCTATCTGCAGGCAAGCCTATTTGGCTTTGTACTATTTTAAAAACCTATGGCTCTGCTCCTCGGCCAATAGGCTCAATTTTTTTAACCGATGGTAATGAACGGGTAGGCTCTATTTCAGGAGGTTGTTTAGAAGATGCATTTGTAAATATGATCAAACAAGGCAGGTTCTTAAAGACAGCACAGGTATTCACTTACGGTGATCATGCCGTTGAGCAAGACATTGCTAGAGAATTACCTTGTGGTGGCACAATTCGTTTGTTAGTCGAGCACTTCATTCCAACTGTAATTAATCAACAAATCATTGTTAACTGGCTTGAACTTGCCCAAACTCAGCAAGCCTTTTTAAGAGAAGTTTTCTTTAATGATGATATCAGCAACACATCCCCGCGGTTAGATGACACATTCCCACAAGTTGTAGAAGACAATTTAAGTGTACAGCTGGCTTATGCTCAGGTGTATTCACTTTTACTCATAGGTATAGGACAAGTAACCGAGCACATTGCGCAATTAGGCTTGCAGGCAGGTTTTGATGTAAAAGTATGTGATATGCGCAAAGAATTAAGTTCAAGTTGGCACTTTACTAAAGCCAATGGCGGTGTCGATATCCATTGGCAGTCACCCGATGAATTTATTGAGCAATATGCAAATAAACGCAGTGCGGTATTAGCGCTCGCTCATGATCCAAGAGTTGATGATGTTGCTATGATGACCGTATTCGATACCCCTGCTTTTTACATTGGCGCTATGGGTTCAATGCGAACAACCGCAAACCGACGCGATCGACTTAAACGAATATGTGCATTAAGCGATGAGCAATTAAGCCGATTAACCGCCCCCATCGGATTAAATATTGGTAGTAAAACTCCGTTTGAAATTGCCATTTCGACCATGGCTGACATCATCAGGGTACGGCACTCAATTAGCAAAGAATTATTATGACCCATCATATCGCGCTGGTGCTTGCTGCAGGCTTCTCCAAACGTTACGGCAGTGACAAAAGGCTGTCGGGTGACAAGCAACCATTAATTTTACAAACCCTAGATTTAGTTTGTCAGAATTTTAACACCGTATATCTTGTACATCGCCACCTTGATGATACTTTTCTGGCTACAATTAAACACAAATCACTTAGTTTAATCCCTGCACCTAAGGGCGATATCGGTTTAGGAAATAGTTTAGCCGCAGGTATTAAGGGTATTTTGAAAAATCAAACAGCAAATAAGATAAGTAGTGTCAGTATTTTCTTAGCCGATATGCCCTATATAAATTCTGACACTATAAAAATGCTATTACGCGAATCGGTTAGTAGTAACATTGTCCGGCCAATGTTTCAAAATCAAGCTGGCCACCCTGTTTGTTTTGGTACTGAATTTTTGGCGCAGTTAAGTCAATTATGTGGCGATCTTGGCGCAGTAAAAGTTATCAAGGCCAACAATGATAAATTACATTTAATGAAAGTAGACGACAGTGGCACCGTAGCAGATATTGACAAACCTGGTGATTGGCAAAGCTTAAATTAAACATTTATGAAATATTTATATACATAACTGGTATTGCTCACTTTATTCATTGGTGATAAATTGGCTTCGATTTAATTTTGGATAATGTCTCACACAGATGAAACCACACTGGTTAAGCTACTTATTAGTACTTTCGATTGCTTTGCAGTCGTTTTTTACTGTGCTTAACGCTCAAGAAATCCATCAAGTAGAAAACGAGCATATCAAAATTGAACATTCCCACGACAATGACTTTCAAGTAGCGTCAGATAATAGCGCTGATGATGACCATCAAATCGAAGACTGCCATCATTGTGGCCATTGCCATGGCTCTCATTCTCAATGGGTAACGGCAAATGATCTTAACTCTATTGCACAAAGTAATAACGAACAATCATTACCCTATTTAGTTGTTAGTAATAATGGTCACTTAGATAGCCCGCTTCGCCCTCCAATTTCTTAATTTTTATTAACAAAGTTTATTACGTAATTTCTTTTCATTAAGGAATTGCTGCTTATTATTTTTAAAAGTTAAGAGAATTTATATGAAACCTATTTATAGTGGCCGCATTGTGCTGGTCGCATTATTATTAGCTATGCCTTTTTCATTTAGCCAAGCAAGTGAAGAAGATGGTCACAATCACGCTGCAGAAGAACAGCAAAGCAAACCTAACACCGTATTAGCTTTATCGGACGGCGACGGAATCCTGACCGAGGCTAACGATGAAGACCATGAATCTGCCATAGAGTTATCAACAAAACAAGTTAGTCTTGCCGGTATCAAAGTTGAAACACTTACTGCCAAAATCATGCACGAAAAAGTTTATGCGCCAACTGAAATCAAGGCTAATGGCTATACCAGTTATGTGGTATCGCCTAGAGTCGATTCAATTGTATTAAAAAGACACGTTGCCCTAGGCGAACATGTCGTTAAAGGCCAACCTTTAGTCACTCTTTTTAGTGAAGTGATCGCCCAAGCAGAGGCTGATTATCGTATTTATTACAATGATTGGCTTAGAGTGCAAAATATAGATAAAAGTGCAGTGAGTGAGAAAAGTATCTCTGAAGCCGAAACGCGTTACAATGCTGCCCTTGCCAGCCTTAAGGCGTTTGGTTTATCAACAGCAACAATCAACCAACTTAGCAAAGATAACGCCTCACCTCTTGGTCAATATACCTTGGAAGCAATACAATCTGGTTCGGTATTAAGCGATGATTTTCAACAAGGCCAACGAGTTGAATCGGGAAAGACGCTGATGGTGCTTGCCGACGAGAGCGAACTTTGGGTAGAAGCAAAGTTATCACCTAGTGTTGATCTTGCCTTACCTGCGGGAACTAAAGCGACATTAACGGTTTATGGCACTTCATATGTCGCAACTGTGATCCAAGAAGCACACACTATTGATCCTGAAACTCGTACTCGCATTGTACGTTTATCTGTTAACAATGATGATCATAAATTACACGCAGGTATGTTTGGCGATGTGTTTTTTAACTTAGAAACGGCAACTGAAGTAATTGCCGTACCAGAAACAGCGCTTATGCGTGGCAGTGATGGTGATTGGCTAGTATTTATTGAAGATCATCCTGGTGAATTCATCGCTAAAGAAGTTGAACTAGGACGATCATTAGGCGAGTTTAGAGAAATATCAGGCATCGCATCAGGGTTAAATGTTGTTATGCAAGGGGCATTTTTTATTGCCTCAGAGCAAGCAAAAGGCGGCTTTGATCCGCACAACCATTAATAAATTGGAGTAGTTTACTATGTTTAATCGAATTATCGATTGGGCGGTAACGAACCGATTATTGGTTGTTATCGCACTGATCACCCTGTTAGCCACGGCAATCGCCGTGATCCCTAAGTTGAATTTAGATGCATTTCCTGATGTAACCAACGTGCAGGTCACTATTAATACTGAAGCGCCGGGGTTAGCCTCGGAAGAAGTGGAGCAATTAATTACGTTTCCTATTGAATCAGTCATGTATGCACTACCCGATGTCGCGCAAGTACGCTCTATATCTAAAACCGGCCTTTCCGGCATTACGGTAGTATTTAATGAAGGAGTCGATATTTATTTTGCCCGGCAGTTAGTGTTTGAGCAATTACAATCAGCCAAAGAACTCATTCCTGCCAATGTTGGTTCACCAGAATTAGGGCCAAACACTTCAGGTTTAGGGCAAGTTTATCAGTATATGCTGATTGCAGAGCAAGGTTCAGGGTACGACAACAAAAGCTTGCGCAGTCTAAACGACTGGGTAGTCAAATTATTACTAATGCCAGTAGATGGGATTACCGATGTGTTGTCTTTTGGCGGTGATGTACTGCAATATCAAGTGAACATAGATCCATCTAAATTATTATCATACAACCTTACTCAAGCTGATGTAATTGCTGCCCTTGAACGAAATAACAGCAATGTTGGCGGTTGGTACCTAAATCGCGGCCAAGAGCAGTTAGTGATCAGAGGCACAGGCTGGCTTAGCCACTCAGAACAAGGCTTGCAAGAATTAGGTCAAGTACCGCTTAAAACAATTGCCGGAACTGTAGTAACCGTTGCCGATGTCGCTAAAGTAGAATTTGGTGATGAAATTCGTCAAGGCGCGGTTACCATGACTGAAAGAGATGTTGAAGGTAATGTTAATTCACTCGGTGAAGTCGTTTCCGGAATTGTGCTCAAACGAATGGGGGCAAACACTAAATCAACCATTGATGGCATTATTGAGCGCAATGCGTTAATTAATCAAGCTTTACCTGAAGGGGTCACGTTTAAACCATTTTACGATCAAGCTGATTTAATTAAGCAAGCAATTGACACTGTGACCAATGCTTTATTATTAGCGTTTGTGTTTATTATTATTGTACTAGCGCTATTTTTATTAAATTTAAGAGCTACCTTTCTGGTCTTAATATCTATCCCTATTTCAATCACAATTGCTTTGTTGATCATGTCTTGGTTTGGTTTATCCGCCAATTTAATGTCACTTGGAGGAATTGCTGTGGCCATTGGTATGCTAGTAGATGGCTCGGTAGTTATGGTGGAGAATATGTTTAAACATTTAACCTCTCCTGATGCTATTCATCAGCAAAAAGCCAAAGATAGGAATGACCAAGAAGATGACCCTCATGATATCGCACACGACAGTAATAACCCGCAAGGTATTTCATTAAGGCTACAGCAAGCTGGTAAAGAAGTTGCTCGGCCAATATTTTTCGCCACCATGATCATACTCGTAGTGTTTACCCCTATGTTTACCTTTGAAGGGGTTGAAGCTAAGTTATTCCAGCCTATGGCGATTAGTATTATGTTAGCCATAATTTCAGCATTGTTTGTCGCGCTGATCATTGTGCCGGCTTTAGCAACCTTTATGTTCAAAAAAAGCTTTAAAGCACCAAACAATGTATTGTTAAATCCATTAGAAGCTGGTTATCGAAAGTCATTAAAGTGGGCAATAGAGAATAGTAAAATAGTGCTATCAATTGCTTTAGCGTTGTTACTGTCTGCTGCATTTTTAGTACCTAAATTAGGCACAGAGTTTGTTCCTGAGCTTGAAGAAGGCACAATAAACTTACGAGTAACTTTAGCACCTTCGTCAAGTTTAGAAACCGCACTTAGCGTTGCACCAAAACTTGAAGCCATGCTGATGGAATTTCCTGAAGTGACCTATACCCTGAGTCGTATTGGCCGACCGGAAATTGGCGGCGATCCTGAGCCGGTAAATAACATTGAAGTTTATATCGGTTTAACACCCATATCACAATGGACAAGTGCAACTGACAGAGTTGCCTTACAAGAGTTAATGTCAATTAAGCTTGAGCAATTTCCGGGTTTACTGCTGAATTTCTCACAGCCTATCGCCACACGCGTAGACGAACTTTTATCAGGGGTAAAAGCGCAACTTGCCATTAAACTATTTGGCCCTGATTTAACAGTGCTGGCCGAAAAAGGCTTAGAGATAGAAAGTGCTATTAAAGATGTCAATGGTGCCAGAGACGTTGCCATTGAACAAATAGTTGGTGAATCACAACTGGTGATAAGCCCAAATCGTCGACAACTTTCTCGTTATGGTTTGTCAGTTGATGATGTTATGAGGGTTGTTAGAGACGGCCTTGGGGGGCAAGCTGCCGGACAGATAATTAATGGTAATGAACGTTATGACATTTATGTAAGACTTGCTGAAGAGTTTCGCAATAAGCAGGACAAAATTTCTGAGCTGCGCATACAATCACCAACCGGTGCTTGGGTAAGGCTCGGTGATGTTGCTAACGTTGGCATTGAATCAGGACCGCCGCAAATAAGGCGCGATGATGTACAACGCCGAGTAGTAATTCAAGCTAATGTACAAGGCCGCGATATGGGGAGCGTGGTTGCTGATATACGTGCAGTTATAAACAATAAAGTTGATTTACCAGCTGGTTACTCGGTATTAATTGGCGGACAATTTGAATCGCAACAGCGTGCACAGAAAAGGTTAATGATAGTAGTACCAATTTCACTGGCATTGATTGCTTTGCTACTTTATTTCTCATTTGGTTCTATCGGGCAAGCGGCCTTAATATTAGTAAATGTTCCTTTAGCGATTATCGGCGGCGTATTCTCATTGTACTTTTCTGGGCAGTATCTATCGGTTCCTAGCTCCGTAGGCTTTATTACCTTATTTGGAGTCGCTGTGTTAAATGGTGTGGTAATGGTTGAAAGTATCAATCGACGAGTAGTAGATGGCGCGTCGATAACTAATGCAGCTTTTGAAGGGGCAGTATCAAGATTGCGTCCGGTATTAATGACCGCGTTAACTTCCGCATTGGGTTTATTGCCAATGTTATTATCAAACGGCGTTGGCGCTGAAATTCAAAAGCCTTTAGCCTCTGTGATTGTTGGTGGTTTGGTTACCGCTACGTTTTTAACCTTGTTTATTTTACCTATTCTATACAGCGTATTTTCAAGGTCTAAAGCACAGTAATAAATTTAATACCAATATCAAAACAAAAGACGACCTGATTGAAATCAGGTCATCTTTAATTGAGTAGAAAAACTCGACTATTTATTTGTTGGTTTGTCTAAACCAAAATGTAGGTAGGCATTGTCAGTAACAATTCGTCCACGAGGTGTGCGTTGTAAAAAGCCTTGTTGAATTAAATAAGGCTCTATTACATCTTCAATGGTTTCACGCTCTTCACCAATAGCGGCGGCAACATTATCTAAGCCTACAGGGCCACCAGAAAATTTATCAATAATGGCGAGTAATAACTTTCTATCCATTAAATCAAAGCCTTCGGTGTCAACCTCAAGCATGTTCAATGCTTTAGATGCTGTTTCCTGCCCTACTTCACCTGTCGTTTTTACTTCAGCATAATCTCGTACCCGGCGTAACAATCGATTGGCAATACGCGGTGTTCCACGCGAACGTTTTGCAATTTCAAATGCACCTTCTTCATTTAAATCGACATTTAAAAAGTGCGCAGACCGGCTGACAATATCTTTTAAATCAGCAACTTTATAAAATTCTAAACGCTGAACAATGCCGAAACGATCACGCAGCGGTGACGTTAAAGAGCCAGCTCTTGTTGTTGCGCCAATAAGAGTAAAAGGCGGTAAATCCAGTTTAATTGAACGAGCAGCAGGCCCTTCACCTATCATAATATCTAATTGATAATCTTCCATTGCTGGGTACAAAATCTCTTCTACCACAGGGCTTAATCGATGAATTTCATCAATAAATAATACATCGTTTTCTTCAAGGTTGGTCAATAGTGCGGCCAAGTCACCGGCCTTTTCCAAGACTGGACCTGAGGTGGTGCGAATATTCACGTCCATTTCGTTGGCGACAATGTTTGCAAGCGTTGTTTTACCTAAACCGGGAGGGCCAAATATAAGCAAATGATCAAGGGGTTCACCGCGATTTTTAGCCGCTTGAATGAAGATTTCCATTTGCTCTTTTACATGATCTTGACCGGTATAATCGGCAAGCATTTTAGGGCGAATAGCCCTGTCTATGGTTTCTTCTTCACGATTTGCCGTTGGCTCTATTATGCGCTCTGGTTGTATTAGCCTGTCTGCTTCAATCATAGTGTTTACTTATTTATTTGTTGTTTAATTTTATAGCATTGATTTAAGAGCATCACGGATCAACTCTTCTGAACTCATATCGTCAGCAAAAATTGCTTTAACCGCCTTATCTGCTTGTACAGGCTTATAACCAAGAGATACCAAGGCGGTAATTGCATCATCCTTATTAGAAGCCGCTGTTACCAAAGAGCTATCAGCTGAAATTAAGTCTATTGGCATATTATCTGTTGCTGGTGTAGCGATATCATTACCCCAGTCTTTTAACTTATCACGCATTTCAATGAGTAATCGCTCTGCAGTTTTCTTACCAACACCTGGAATTTTAACTATTGTGGCAACATCATCAAGAGTTACACAATGCACGAATTGCCCGGCTGACATATTTGATAAAATCGCGAGAGCTAATTTAGGACCGACACCGTTTACTTTAATCAACAAACGAAACAGCTTACGTTCAGTTTGATTGGCAAAACCATACAGTAATTGTGCATCTTCACGCACTACAAAATGGGTATAGATCACCGCTTCTTGCTCAAGCTTGGGCAGATGGTAAAAGCTTGTCATGGGCAAGGTAACTTCATAACCTACGCCATTACATTCAAGTAATATTTCAGGTGCTTGCTTTTCAATTAAAATGCCGCGTAAACGTCCTATCACCGCTATTTCCTATTATTGTTGGTGCGATTTAATATGCAAACAATACCACTGTATAAATATATAGTAAACAAAAATAATTAGGGTCAGATCTAAATAAGATCCCGAATCGTATTCGGGACAACGCTAGTGCGTCGATTAATGATTCTGCCCCTGATACTTATCTAAGGCGGCCACGTACGGTTTTAGTTGCTCGGCCAGACATTTTTATCAATGATTCATAACTGTGCGCATGGCAAATTGCTACCGCGAGTGCATCAGCAGCATCTTCTTGCGGTGTTGCCGGTAGTTTTAAAAATGATTTCACCATATGCTGTACTTGTGATTTATCAGCCGCCCCCGTGCCAACAACGGCTTGTTTTATTTGCCTTGCCGAATATTCAGATACTTCAATACCGTTGTTGGTAGCAGCAACTATTGCCGCGCCTCGAGCTTGGCCTAGCTTAAGCGCTCCACCGGGGTTTAAGCCCATAAATATTTGCTCAACAGCAACCATGTCGGGTTTAAATTGCAAGATCAGTTCAGATACACCGGCAAAGATGATTTGCAGTCGTTCAGGATGGTTATCGCCGGCAGACAAGGTTTTAATGCAACCGCTGCCTAGGTAGGTAAATTTTCGTCCCTGCTTTTCAATAACGCCATAACCGGTTAGCCGTGAACCTGGGTCGATTCCTAAAATTATGCTCATTAAAATTTTTATACTTATAAATATTTTGCTATTAAGATGACACAGAAAAACAGGAAATAAAAGTAGCTTACATTTCGACTCTTTATATACTCCCTAACAGCGGCGACATCACAACCATATGGATACTCGAACAAGCAGGGTATGACGTAATTAAACACCGTCATTGCCGCGGATGCGGTAATCCATGCTTTTCGTTTCTCGTTTCTAAAAAACATAACCCTCAAAAGGCTCCATGCCTGTCGGGTATAAGTACATCAATGTACAAAAAAGCCTTGTTTGATCACTCAAACAAGGCTTTTTGACAACACATTAAACACTACTCAGCGTCAGCTTCTTCTGGCTCTTGTGGAATGGCTTGTATACCAAGTTCTACAAGTTGAGCCGGATTTGCTTTACTTGGTGCATTCGTTAATGGGCATGCCGCCGTTGTTGTTTTCGGGAATGCCATAACGTCACGAATTGATGTAGCGCCAGTCATTAACATTACGATACGGTCTAAACCAAAGGCTAAGCCTGCATGTGGCGGTGTACCGTAGCGCAGCGCTTCTAATAAGAAACCAAATTTCTCTTGTGCTTCTTCATCGCTGATCCCCAAAATTCTAAATACTGCCGCTTGCATATCTTCATTATGAATACGAACAGAACCACCACCTAACTCACAGCCGTTTAACACCATATCGTAAGCATTCGATAATGCACCAATTGGATTAGCTTCAAGTTCTTCAGCCGTTACTTTTGTTGGTGCAGTAAATGGGTGATGCAAGGCGTGTAAGCCGCCATTAATTTCTTCAAACATTGGGAAATCAACAACCCAAAGAGGTTTCCACTCATCTGAAACCATACCTAAATCTTCACCAAGTTTAAGACGAAGTGCGCCTAATGATTCTGTAACCACATTATATGTGTCAGCGCCGAAGAAAATAATATCGCCGGTCGCTGCATTAACTCGTGTTAATAACGCCGTTACTTCTTCATCTGATAAGAACTTCAAGATTGGTGATTGTAATCCGTCACGACCTGCATCCACGTCGTTTACTTTTAACCACGGCATACCTTTAGCGCCGTAAATACCAACGTACTTGGTGTAATTATCAAGCTTTTTGCGTGAAAGTTCTGCTGCCGCGCCAGGTACTTTAATTACCGATACACGACCTTTTGGATCATTAGCAGGACCTGAGAAAACTTTAAATTCAACGTCTTTTAAAATATCAGCAACATCTACGATTTCAAGCGGGTTACGCAAATCTGGCTTATCTGAGCCGTAACGAGTCATTGCCTCTGCGTAAGTCATGTGCGGAAATTCACCCAAATCTACATTTAGCAGACTTTCGAATAATTCACGGATCATTTTCTCAGCAACAGCCATCACTTGCTCAGCAGACATGAAAGACGTTTCAATATCTATTTGAGTAAATTCAGGTTGACGGTCAGCACGTAAATCTTCATCACGGAAACATTTTACGATTTGGTAGTAACGTTCCATACCTGACATCATCAGCAATTGTTTAAATAATTGTGGTGATTGTGGTAAAGCAAAGAAGTTGCCCTTTTGCGTACGTGAAGGTACTAAATAATCGCGCGCTCCTTCAGGCGTTGCAGCCGTAAGGATTGGTGTTTCAATATCCATGAACGCTTGGGCTTCTAATGAAGCGCGAACTTGTGATGTTACTTTTGCACGAAAACGTAAACGTTCAGTCATCTCAGGACGACGTAAATCTAAATAACGATACTTAAGTCGGTTTTCTTCACTATTTTCTTGGTTGGAATCAAGCGGTAACGGTGCAGATTTATTTAAAATATTAAGCTCTAAACCTAAAACTTCAATTGCCCCCGTTGCCATAGTTTTATTCACTTGTGATTCAGGACGAGCGCGAACCTTACCTTTAATTTGTACACAAAATTCATTTCTCAAAGTATTTGCTGTCGCTAACACGTCTTGTAAATCAGGATCAAAAACAACTTGTACTAAACCTTCACGGTCGCGTAAATCAACAAAGATCACCGCACCCAAGTCACGACGACGGTTAACCCAACCACAAAGTGTTACTTCTTGACCTACGTGAGATTCGTTAACCTCACCACAAAATAAGCTACGCATTATTGATAATTCCTGAATATAATTTTGCTATGCATCTTAGTAAGAGTTTTTCTAGTTATAAATATCACTAAATCAACTATGGTTTGCGCTGTTTCTATCAGTGATAAAAATCATTTTTGCAGCAAACAAGATGCCTAAATTTAAAAGCGGTTATTATAAAGCAATCAACACCAATGTCACCTGAATTAGAGTCTTTAACCGTAACTTTTAGTAAAAAACAAATGACATTAATTTTTATAACGCGAACTTTTAGGATAAAATGTTTATACGCTTTTTAAAATCTGTATATTCATGAGTTCTAAAGAAAAAGATTTAATTTATTCATCACCAAAAACACGCGTTGAAGATTTCCGCTTTGACGCCCAAGTGGTCGAAGTATTTCCTGACATGATCAAGCGTTCTGTACCGGGTTACAGCACGATTATTGAAACAATTGGTCAACTAAGTGCTCGTTATGCGCAAGATGACACTAACATTTACGATCTGGGTTGCTCTCTGGGCGCAGCAAGTTTAGCAATGCGACAGAATATTATTGCCGATAATTGCAAAATTATATCTATTGATAACTCAAAAGAAATGGTTGAACGTTGTCAAATTCACGTCAACGCTTTTAAAGCAAAAACACCTTGTATGGTAAAACAAGGTGACATTTTAGCTGAAGACATGCACAACGCTTCCGTTATTGTGTTGAACTTTACTCTACAGTTTATTGCGCCACAACATCGACAAACGTTGTTAAACAATATCGCCAAAGCTCTAGTGCCAGGTGGTATTTTAGTGTTATCTGAAAAGATTTATGATGAAGATCCGGTGTGTATGGATTTGTTAAATGATTTGCATCACAATTTTAAACGAGCCAATGGCTACAGCGATTTAGAAATAGCGCAAAAGCGGGCCGCCATCGAAAATGTAATGAAGCCCGATCATTTAAATACTCATTTACAACACTTGCACGAAGCTGGCTTTAGTCATGCCACGCCATGGTTTCAATGTTTCAACTTTTTCTCTTTAATCGCGATCAAATAGTGATATCAACAAATCTATGAAAGAATTCAACAAATTTTATCAACAAATAGCCGGTAACCGCTTAGCCCATTGGTTAACATGTTTACCCGAGCAACTTAGTACTTGGCAAAAAAATGACTTACATGGTGAGTTTGCCAAGTGGCAAAAAACTATTGATGCCCTACCAAATACAAAACCAAGCGCTATTGAATTAAAAAACAGCGTTACTGTTGGTTCAGCAGATGATATCAGTGAAGGTGAACAAAAGCGCATTAGTAATTTATTGATGAATTTTAAACCTTGGCGGAAAGGCCCGTATCATATTCATGGTGTACATATAGATACCGAATGGCGCAGTGATTTTAAATGGGATCGTTTAAAGCCACATATCAGTGATTTAAAAGACCGTTATGTATTAGATATTGGTTGTGGCAGTGGCTATCACTTATGGCGTATGCGCGGTGATGGCGCAAAGTTCGTTGTTGGCGTTGACCCTACGCAATTATTCATGATGCAGTTTTTAGCGATGCAACATTTTATCAAAGATGACGCTGTTAATCTTTTACCTTTAGGTGTCGAACACCTACCAAAGTTAAAGGCGTTTGATACGGTGTTTGCTATGGGCGTGCTTTATCATCGTAAATCACCAATCGATTTTTTACAGCAACTCAAAGCGCAATTAGCCCCAGGCGGCGAATTAGTGTTAGAAACCTTAGTTATTGAAGGCGATAAACATACGGTGCTAGTACCTGGTGATCGTTACGCAAAAATGCGAAATGTTTGGTTTTTACCAAGTTGTGATGCATTAGTTTTTTGGATGCAACGTTTAGGTTTTAAAAATGTACGCGTGGTAAATACCGACAAAACCGCCTTTGAAGAGCAGCGCCAAACGCCTTGGATGGAAACAGAGTCGTTAGAAGACTTCTTAGACCCGAACGATCCATCCAAAACCATCGAAGGTCACCCTGCACCATTGCGTGCCATTATTGTAGCCAACATTTAATCGACTAAGTATAAGCAAAAGAGTTTACTATGGAAAAAGTATTTCGCGCAAAAACCACCATAGAACAATGGCGAATTTTTCATGCTGTGGTTGAACATGGCAGCTATGCAAAAGCCAGTGACGCACTGAATAAAAGCCAGTCTTCGTTAAACCATGCGGTTGCCAAATTGCAATCACAGCTTGGTTTAGCACTATTAGAAGTTGAAGGCAGGCAGACTAAAATTACCGAAGCAGGTACAGCCATGCTGCGCCGCTCAAAAAAATTGTTGGAAGATATCCAATCAATTGAAGATTTTGCCGATACCTTAAATGGCGGTTGGGAAGCAGAAATAACCATCGCCTGTGAAGTGTTGTATCCAAAACATCGTTTACTAAAAGCCTTACAACAATATTGGCCACAAAGTCATGGTAGTCGATTAAAAATTACCGACGAAGTGATCTCCGGCTCGACCGAAGCAATTAAAAACAAAAGCGCTGACATTGTTTTAAGCCCAAGTACATCTGAAGGCTTTCGTGGTAATCACTTGTGCAGCACAAAGCTTATTCCTGTTTGTCATCGCAGTCATGAAATTCATCAGCAAGAGTCGATAAGCAGTGAAGAACTAGCCAGACACTTGCAAGTTGTGATCAGCGATACAGGTAAAGCAAAACCCGACAAAGGCTGGTTAAAATCTGAAAAACGTTGGACAGTTTCAAGTTTTTTTGAGGCAAGTACCATATTAAAACAAGGCATTGGTTTTTGCTGGCTTCCCTGTCATCTAATTGAAAGTGAAATGAATGATGGCAGCCTTAAAGCGATAAACCTCGAAGGCTCGGCACAAATTGTAATTCCTGTAACCTTAGTTATCCCAGACAGAGAAAATGCCGGACCTGGGGTACTATTGCTTGAAAAAATTATCCTTGCTGAGCATAAATCCGATCGTGAGTGAACGTTTTAGTTAATAAATAAAAGGGACTGGCCCCTTTAATTTTGTTGATATTTATTTTGAATTCAGTATGTTAAACCTATACAGGGTAATATAGTGAATGTTTCATGAACGAGAACTGGCTGCAAAGACGATTATCAAACGGCTCTTCACGACAACAAGATCATCGCTCACCGTTTCAACGAGACCGAGCTAGAATTTTACACTCTGCCGCATTTAGACGTTTGCAGGCCAAAACTCAAGTTATGGGGATTGGCCAAAGTGACTTTTACCGTACACGTTTAACCCATTCTTTAGAAGCTGCACAAATTGGTTCTGGCATAACCGCTCAGCTTCGTTCAAAATTTCCGGAGCAATGCAGTCTATTGTTACCGAATGAAGATTCATTAATTGAAGCTATTTGTCTTGCTCATGATATTGGCCACCCGCCTTTTGGCCATGGTGGCGAAGTGGCATTAAATTATATGATGCATAATTTTGGTGGCTTTGAAGGTAATGGTCAAACCTTTCGTATCGTCACTAAGTTAGAGCCGTATACCGAACATTTTGGCATGAACCTAAGTAGAAGAACCTTATTAGGCTTATTAAAGTATCCACAAATTATCGATAAGCTGGCCAATCATCAAATTCCAGCTACCCCGGTAAACTTTAGACAATTAAAAGCAAGCGACTGGCATCCACCTAAAGGTTTGTATATTGATGACATTGAACTGCTCAACTGGGTTTTAGAACCATTATCTGAAGATGATAAAGCACAATTTCAAAAGATAAGTGTTAATGCCAGTAAACACCATAAAACCCAATTTAAATCGTTTGATTGCTCAATTATGGAGCTTGCTGATGATATTGCTTACGGTATTCACGATATGGAAGATGCCATCGTTACTGGTGTGGTTAATAAAGACAGTTTTGTTGAACATGTAATAAAACCGTTAGAACAGTTAAATGATTCTTGGTTAAACCAAATCGCCAGTGAATTGGCCGACAAGCTGTTCTCCAAACAACATCATAAGCAAAAAGACGGCATTGGCTCATTAGTTAATTATTTAATTACCGCAATTGAGCTTATCGATTTAAACAAGGTTAAAGGCACAAGTTTTGTTGAGCCTTTACTTCGATACAATGCCGCCCTACCCGAAACAGAAGCTGCAGCTTTAGCCGTATTTAAAGATTATGTTTACCAATTTGTGATCAAACAAACCAATATTCAGCGTATGGAATATAAAGGTCAGCAAATCGTCATGGAATTATTTGAAGCTTTTGCCAGCGATCCACAAAGGCTGCTACCCGATGCCACCTGCCAACGTTGGTTAGATGCCTGTGAAAACAGCCAAAACCCACAACGGGTTATTGCCGATTATTTGTCGGGTATGACTGATGAATTTGCCACTAAGATTTATAACAGCATGTTTTTAGCTAGTGGTATCAATGTTAATGAAGATAATTACTAATATCTACAGTAGTTGGATGCTATTCGCGGGTTCATCACTTTGACAAAGCTCAGCAAATTCTTCGGCTAAGCGCTCAGACTCACCAATAACGGTTTGCCAGTATTGAATTCGTTGCTGTTCAGACATTTCGGTAAAATCTTTTCTATCCGGTATTTTTCCATAAGGTAATTTGGCAACAAATTCATCGGTAGGCGATAATACCAACGTGTTGTCAAAATACTGATGCTTAGCAAAGCGGTTTTTAATGTACTTATCAAACCAGCCGGGTTTAAATTCATTATAAAAATGCGGATACAAGACTAAACCATTTTGCTCTGTGGATGATTGCGGTAAAAATGGTTGGTCAAAATGATAATCGATAATACCGCCATCGCGAAACATACCGCTGTCAGCGCCATTAATATCCTTAACGCCATTAACAACCATAGGTATTGATCCTGTCGCCAGTAGCGCTTGCTGTACATTATTTTCGTGCAAAGCGACCAGTTTTGAATCGATGCCATCATTATAATCAAATGGAATTTGGTTAATATCACTACTAAATATGGTTCGTTGATAATATTTACCTAAATACTTGCGACTTACCCTGTTTGCCAGCGCCGAAACGAGTAGACCAAACAGCAGCACACTCTTATTTTCATACCGAGTCAGACCTTTTGATTTTGCAACAATTAAGGTGTTTTTAATTATCGGATTACGAGCTATTTCTTCGGCATTACCGTCAACAATATGAGTTAACAGCTTTTCACTTTGTTCGGTTACTTGCTTAATACTTGCATTACTCGGGTAAGACAAATGTGAGTAACCATCAATTAATCGATTTATTGCGGCAAGCGGGTCCGGCTGGGCATAACAGCTAAATCGCCACGCTCCTGCTGAAGAGCCAAGCGTATAAAGTGGTGTTTGCCTTTCTTTAAAAAATTCCCTACAAAAAAATCTATCTAAACCGGCAAGCACAAACCATTTAGGGCCACCACTGGCGCCAACTAACAACTTAAATTGCTCCTGACTAATACCCTGTTCTTTTATTTGCGCTAATGCAGTTTTACCCGCATACACAGCTAACGCTTTTCTCACTGATTATTCCTATTAAACTATTTTTAAACTGTTTTTTTAACTGCTTTTTTATAATAAAGTGCGCAAATAGCGCCGGCAGGATCTTTTATTACCACGTATTTGTCATCACCACCCATTGATTTAATTTCGGTTAATAATGTCCCGCCTTTAGCTTGCACAGCACCAACGGATTCGTTGATATCTGCCACTAAAAAGTAAGGCAGCCAAACGGGCGGTAAATCAGCATTAACGCCTGTTGAGTGGCAAACACCCGATTTAGCTTCACCATCAAGAGGACTGGTCATTACATAATTCTCATAATCGCCCATATTGCAACCTTCGCTATTCCAGCCGACGACATCTTGGTAAAAATCTTTCACTGCTGTTGCATTTGAAACGGTTAAGTCAAGCCAGGCGACATCGCCAATTTTATCATTTGCCATGCTGCTCACCTTCTATGATTTAGCGTCGAGTATTTTCGGATTTTTTGGATAAAATTTATCAGGCATTTGATTTATATGCTCAAAAAAACGAGTGTCTTTATAGGGTTTTGTCGTTGCTCCGCACGCCTTAGTTTCACTGCGTTCAACAGTTTCATAACTGTGAACGTTAGCACTATTTATAGGTTAACACACGTATAAAATCAAAGTTCAGCATAAGCCATGTGTAACTACCAACCACCTAAATACTTAAACTATATAGGTGAATTTATGAGTACTATTAGAAAACTAAAATCTGGAAATTACAACGTTAATATTAGAATCCAAGGCCATAAACCAGTAAGCAAAACTTTCCCCAGTTTATTTCAAGCCGAACTCTGGTCTAAAGAAACGGAAGATAGAATAAAAGATTGTTTAAATAACACTTCCAATAGTGGCTTGCAGTTTGTCATAGATGAATATTTAACAAGAAGACTGACCAATTACGATGGTACGCCTAAATCCTCTCACCACGCTTTTACTTTCAGAGGAAAAAGCTTAGTGAAATATTTAGGGGATATTCCTTTGAGAGACATTACAACAGGCATGATTAGCTCATATCGAGATTACAGGCTTAAATCAGGAAGAGCTGAAGCGACTGTTCATGGTGAAATGGCATTTTTAGGTAGGTTATTTGATTTTGCATCGATTGATTTAGATATACCTAATCTTGTTAATGTTGCTAAAAAGGTTAAGAAACCATCTGGCTCTAAGCAACGAGATGTGGTTATAAACAAAGATGAACTAATAACGTTTGTCGCTCATACACCGGCAAAATATAGAAACTATTTAAAGGTTCTATTTTATACATGTAGCAGGAAATCAGAATTACTTCACTTACCTGTGGAATGGATACATTTAGATGAACAAATAATTAAGTTACCAGATTACAAAACCAAGACTAAAACCAAAAGAGAAGTGCTACTCAATAAGGAGGTCATCGCTATTCTAGAAGAAGAAATATCGTATTCAAAAATAAGAGGCGAGAATACTTTATTTAACTTCGTTTCTGGCACTGTGAGTGAAGTATTTAGAAAAGTAGCCGAGAAACTTGGCTATGAGGGTTTGGTACTACACTCTCTTCGCCATAGTGGTGTTACTCATTATGCAAAGAAAGGGTTAAGTACTGTAGCATTAAGGTCGATAACTGGACATAAATCACTGATTAGCCTTAACAGGTACGTAAAGAATATACCAAAAGAAACATTACCTTTAATGGATGATTAGAAATAAAATAATCACTTAGATTTACAGGCACTGAGTCGTGACCTGATGTAAGCAATTGATTTTCACTAGCATTTAAGTCATTTTATGTTAGTTTATTATTGTAAATAAAACACTGGAAAAGGAACTAAGGATGGAGAAAATCACAGCATTATTCTTATTGCTGACTCTAACAGCATGCGGTGGTGAAAGCAGCACTGACACAAAAGAACAAGTACAGCCAAAAGAAACACCAGAAATGGTTATTGGTGAAGGGAAATTTAACGAATCAAAGTTAGGATAAAAGGAATTAATGATGAAAACAAAAATAATAACACTAGCAATTTTAGCTGCATTATCAAACACCGTTACAGCAGCTGAAATTACAGAATTTAAAAAAGGCGATATTGCCACTGCAGAAGCTTTTAATAATAACTTTAAAGCTGTCCGTGACGATACAATTCTTAACTCCAATGCTATTGAAGAGTTATCGATAAGCACCAACTCTAAATTGACCACTATAGAAGGCAATACAACATCTAACACAACAGCTATTGAAACTTTAGCTGCTAATATAGAACAGAGTAGAAGTAATCCTCCCCTTTTCATAGAAGATTTGAATAGATTAAGGGTGGGTGAATTTATTCCAGCAGGAAGTGAAGATGACATGGTCATGCTAGATTCACTTAACCTATTAGCATCCCTTGATGATATCTTTAGCGGAAGAGTAACCACGTCAGAACCAAATTATGCCTCTCCAGATTGCCAAGGAACCGCATACTTTCGAAGTAATAATGAAATAATGTTTTCTGTTAGGCTAGCTGAAAATGGAATTTTGGTGGGCTATGATGAAGCAACCAATGAAATATTAATTATGACCCAGAATGTCGAAATGACAGATGTTGAAATTAAAAGCTGGTCTTACGGTGGAAATTGCCACAATCATGACGAATACAATATCAGGAATGAGAAGGTCTACACCCCTTCGAGACAAGAATTACCGAACATGTTAGCTTGGCAATGCGAACCTGAAAACCAAAGTGTTGATTGCCATAAAAGCCTATACCTAGGCGGAGAATTGAAAGCGCCATTTTTCATTAATAGATAAGTCAAATACACCTATAAGAATTAACCACGAACATCACTTAAACCTCCAACTCAGCTTAAGTGATGTTTTTCCCATCAAATAAAGCCAGCTTACTCAACTGCCGCCACCGTAATTAGTACCATTTTGCCAGCACTTGAGGCGATATATAAGTACAGGGTAGTTACGCAGAATGAACCCCCTTAACAGTTTGAATTTCATGATATAATAGCTCATATTCCGTTCAACAATAACAATAGGGACATTTATGCCAAACACCAAGATAAACTCCTCATTTGCAGACTCAATAGCAGAGCTTATCGAAAACCTAAAAAAAAGCTGGATTGGAGGTAACCAAGAATTATCAAAACAAGATTTTAAGTCAGAACTTGAGCAAACTTTCGAAGACGTTTTTAACGAAACAATCGAAACGACCCTAAACCTACAACGAGACCACCCAGAGCACAGCAAAGAAGAAATCGCAGCTCTTATCAAGCACCCTAACAGAAAAAGGAGGATACTAGGGGAAGAACAACGCCCTGATGTACATATAAGCCATAAGTTTTCTTTTCAATATTCAGGACTGAAGGGCAAATTTGAAAAATTAACCGACTCAATCAAAACCAGAGTTTGGCACGATTGGAAAGACAAGTTTAGATTCATCGTAGCAAGATTCTTATCTACAGTTGCCATCGGCACAGGTGCCTTGATGATTGCTATGTTTGGCTATCACTACCTTGGATTTGAAACCGCTGTACTGAAGAAGATTGAATATAAACCAGCAATAACCCAAACAGTAAGCACTAAGCCTTAAAGATGGATATTAAATACCCTATTAAGCTACGCTTTATCCATGTTATCGCAAAAGGAATTGCCAGCATGTACCAGTTATCCCTATGTCAGTTTTATCCAATGCAAAAGCAATAAAAAGCCCTGAATCCAAAGAGGAAACAGGGCTTTAAATTAAAATACTACTGACTACTTAGTGCCAACCTGACGCGATTAAAATCGCCACTCTAGCTTGGTACTGGATTTACTCGAATGACTCTTCAATGCCACAAGGAGAAGTAGAGAAAGTACGCCGTCATCCCTCACGAGCGGAGCGAGATGAGGGACCTCCTGACTTATGCTGTGGCTAGATAAATTAGTTTTTAGCCTAAATTGAAACCTTCAATTGGTCGGCAAAGTGCCAGGAGCGGCCAGTCGATAACGCCCAAATAAGGGGCTGATTAATAGTTTGCTAAAATGTGAAGCGGAGCGGAATTGAGCAAACTGTTAGCAGTCCCGCTTTATTTGCCTTGTTAGGTTTATGGGGGGTGATAGTTCCACAATTTCTTTTTTAAGGTCTTCGAAAATACCAAAAGTGATATTTAAAATGCTTTCTAATTCTTCAAAACTTTTATAGGAAGGCAGTTTATATATTTTTTTATCAAAGTTGAACCCCATTTTCATAGGCATAAAGTCAATTCTTCCACTTGGCTTAATGACGACATCATTAACGCGTAGCCCTAACACAGTTTCTACAATTCCATCTTTTAAAACGAATTGCATTCCTAAGCTATATTCATCAGTAATTTTTGTGTTAAACCGAAAAAATGACTCTCGTCTATCAGATTCAATCGTATAGCCATATTTTTCTAGATATTTTTTATAAGTATCATGATGATTTCCTGATAAAGAGTTTTTACGGTCATTAAAAGAGGAACACAACTCTTTAAATCTTTCCACGATATTTATCGCATTAAGTTTTAGAATGAAGATTTCTTTATTCATTTAAACACCTGAATTTAGGGACAACTGCTATAAACCTAACAGCACTATTAACAGGAAAAAAACCTTCATTTGTGTTGTGGAAAGGAAGGTTTAACGTAAAGAGAGAACGTCTCTTAATCGCTCGCAGAAGCCTGTGAGATTTTTCTGTTAATCAAGTTCTACTCCGAACAGAGTTTCACCCTTTGTTGTTTGTAGAAGTTCGCTTTATCTTTATCCGCAGGAATACCAAATGTAATCTTGCCGATACCATGCTCGTAATGCAACTCAAGCAATCTAATAGCACTACAGTTTTTTAATTTGGCTGATTTGATTAAACAAGACCATGCAATTTTGGCCTTATCTTCATCTGGAAGCTTAGTCTTAAAGGTTCCCGCTTCTTCTTTATTTGGTTCGTAAGCGACCTGGAAGAAGACAGAATACATTTGTTCAGCATTTTCTTCTATTGGGCAATCGCTAGCTTCTGCATAAGGCAAATTAAACATTATTATGCTTAGAACAGTAATCCATTTCATCTAATTATTTACCATGCTCCAGTGTCTGCTGCTCGCTCGCAGCAGCCGTTGGCCGCTGCACTTTTGTTATCAATAACTTACGTCAGATTTCCAACTTACGCAAATATGAAAATAGCTATTGATGAAATAACTATAAATAATCACTACATTTTAAATTCCACTCAGATAACAACCCTTTCACAGCATCATTAACCTCTTTACGTAAGTGCATATCGTGTGCTTGTAACTCGTATTCATAGTGAACAGATTTATATTCTGTAACCTGCCTGCAACTAAAGCTTCCAGCACTTTCTGAGCAACTGCCAATATACCAATCATTGGGTAACGACTGATCTGTTTTCTTCATAGGAGGGTATTTAACTAAGTGCCACATAAATAATGGTTTGTGATATGCGTAAACCCTTGTAAATGGAAGCATGGGATCTTTTTCGACATACACACTTTCCCTTTCACTGTATATATTCCATGCAGATTCAGCCATCCCTTGAGGGTTGCCTATCTGAGATTTAGCATATGCTAACCCTGTTAGCTTATGTTCAAAATCCACTCCATGTTTGTTTATATGACTAATTGTATATTCAGGTACTTTAGCCTTTATTGCTTGAGCAGGGATATAAATTAGCTCCTGACCTTCAGAACTATCTAACTGGTCTTTTATTGGCTCTAAATAAGCTTTCATGAATGAAGTGTTAGGCGAGTAAGCCGAAGGATAACAAAGAGCTGTATCATCTAATTTCACAGCTTTAACTTTATCTTCAGTCGCAATCGAGAAGAAAGAAATGATCAGGCATAGTGTTGCTAAGTATTTCATAAATTCCTTTTTAATATAGTTATCGGCAATGGCAGGTTATCGCTCTTTATAGCCGTTCATTATCAATAACTTACGCTATATGCTGTGACCGTGCAAATTGTGCCATAACCTGCCAGTCGCTAACGCCTCGCTAAGAGGCTAATTATGTTGGCTCGTGGTTTTGCGTTTTTTGTCAAAAGCCGTGACAGCGTTATTTGTACTATTGAGCAACTTGTTAGTGTTACACGCCATCAATGTATTCCAAGCATCTTCAGAGCTACTCTTTATCGTAAGAAAATCAAGTTGAATAGTCGTTAAGACAGCTATTTTTGCTGAGTTTTCTTTGGTTGGTTGCCACTCCCACTTCTTTATGGCTTTAAGAGCTTGATAATTAAAAATATCATTCGGATATGATTTTATTATCCGAGGGTCAAAAGCTTTTCCCTCGCTATTGATAATCAAAGAGAATTCAACACAGCCAGTTATAGCTTTAATAGCCGCTTTTCTGGGGTAGCGTGGAGCAATTTCTCTTTTTTCTTCCCAATACTGTATTACTTCATCTTTTTTATTTGTTAAATCAATATATTTCGTAGGTTTTTGAGCAACCGAAGTGCAGCCGCATAAAGTAAAAATACCTACAAACATTAATTTTTTCACCATTAACCTCCGTAACCCTCTAACGCCTCGTTAAAAGCCAACTGTTTTTTGTCCTTTTAAACGACTTGTTAGCCGTTTTTACCAAGAATATCTGAAACAAAGTCACTTGCTTTTATATATGTTCTACCACCTAAATTGCCATGACTTCCTTCTGGAGACCAACTTCCTACAACTCCTATCACAGGATCGTCCTCCCCAAAACTCATAGCTTTTTCATATGTATCAAAGCTGAAACCGTCTTTAGATTTTTGAATTAAAACAAAATAGCAGTTGGCTAAGCCTTGAGGCGTAGGAAATGTAATTAGAACGGAGGTTCCATCTTTTAGAATTTCACTTGTTATGCCCTTAGCGTAGTCATTTGATACAACCTCAGAGGCAGCCATATTAAGTCGAGATAAATCCCCCTTAATTAAATCAGCATAAAACCCACCATTTGTTGTAAATGTCCACTCTGGAAGAATTTTGTGTTGGAAGAAGTAAACTTTTTTAGAAGTAGGTACCTCCTGATTTTTAGCTGATTCAACAGGTATGTTTGATTTCGGTGTTGAATTACACGCGCTAAGAAAAACAGTAAGTATTAAAATATAAATTTTCAAAATAACTCCTTGTGCAAGTTTGCACTAAACGGCTAACAGCTTTTTTAAGAAGAAGATAACACCTGCATTTGCTGTGTAAAATGCAGATATTTATTCGATAGCGTATGTCATTTAATCGGTCACAGAATCCTGTGAGTGTTGTTAAGTGGATAATTTAAATTCACCAACGTCTGCTGGCCGCTCCTAGTAGAATAACTACTTTCAGCTTTTAGTCTATTGAATGGATATTGATTTTTGATTAATTATTTATCTAATAACAGATATATGAAGGATGTGAGCTTTTATTGAGTTTTCTTACCAAGTTATTTGAGCCATCAATGACCGCAAATCGCTCTTTTAAGCCGTTTACTTGGTAAAGGCACTTGATATTACCTTACCGTTATTTTCATCAATAATACAGTCGTAACATTGAAAGTTGAAGGCATGAATTTCACCATTTTTGGAAGAAATGTTTGTGTAGCAATCGGTTGAGGAAATACCGCCTAATGACTCTATTGTCCAAAGCTTGTTTCCTTCCTTGTCAAATGCCTCGACATTTCTAGCTGCTTTCCAGCTTGGGTAATCCATCCAATTAAATAGCTTTAGAACGATGTTGTTATGGGTTAATACAATTGGAAATTCCATTTTTACAATCCTTGTTCTAGTTCCGCTTCTCATCGTAATAAGAAGGTAATTTAGGACAATCAAAATCACCTTCGTTGAACATATCACTTATATGCTCAGGGAGCATTTCAGACATTTTGTTATATACAGATTCATTGAGAATGTGAAAGCCTGCGGGTTTATCGGCAGTACCTAAGAAATTCTGTACATCACTTAAATTAGGATAATGAGCGGGCTGATGAAAAAATCGCATATATTCTTGGAGGGTTCTATAGACATACATTAAATCTTTAAGATTAACTTCCACTGTTTCATTTTCATCAATTTTTTCGAGGTCGTAGGAAACAATCTCTTCTTGATTATCGGTAAAAACTCTATCCATTTTAAATTCAGACTCGTTGTGAAATATGGCACTTACATGATGCGGCAAATCTTGACCTATCAACGGCTGCTGCTCGCTCATCACAGACTGTCAGATAATATAAAAAAATGCAAACCTGATTGCCCGAAAGATAACATTAGCTTTGCCCCACCCAATACCTAGAATAAGATAATCATTGATATAGGTGTTAAGCACCAGCCATCCCCCCACACTGCAACCCATGATAAAATCAAGATAATTCAATGGTGCTTATTACCCAACAACTTAACTAGTTTTTATATAACGATATAGCGTTGCTACGCCAACACCAGAGGCTTTAGCGGCCTTTTCTTTAGAGTAACCCATACCTTCAATCAATGAGATAGCTTGCTTACATTTATCAATAGTAGCCTGTGATTGCTGCTTACCTCTGTACTTACCCTCAGCCCTAGCCGTAGCTATACCAATCGCTTGTTTCTCTAACATCTGCTCACGCTGCATTGTTGCAACTGCTGCCAATGTAGTTAAAACCATCTTACCAGCACTAGAGGTTATATCTATCTCACCAAGGTCATCAATCTTAATACCAACACCTTTACCAACCATCTCATCAACAAACTCTAATACCTCAGTAGTATTACGACCTATTCTTGACAAGTCTTGAACCACTATTGAGTCACCACACTTAACTACAGCCTTTAATTTAATGAATTCAGGTCTATCAAGGGTTTTACCCGTTTGTTGGTCAGAATACACACCATCGACCTTATACTTACCCTCAAGGTAATTTACTTGTTGTTGTACATTTTGCTCAACTGTTGAAGTTCTAGCGTAAATATAAAGCATCTATCATCTCACTTGACTGACTATCATATAGAGACCCTAATGATAACCCTGTCACATAGATTAATCAACACCTAAATGATAGATACATTCAACACTATCTTTAAAGGGTGCTCAAATGATAGAGGATATATCAAGTGTTTGATTTTGCATCAGTTACAATACCTATCCCTTCGATTAGGGTGTCGAGAAAATTCACCCCTAAAAGTTTAGGCCAAGACTTAAACTCGTCAGAGCTAATAAAGTCACTTAAAATAGTCTGCTCGGTATCGAACTGTTTACATACTGGCGAAGTTCTACTGAAATGACCTTCTTGAGTAAATGTCGTTTCGCCTAGCTTAACTGATTTAGCGCACTTACTTGCTAAGCTTTTGAGTCGCTTAATCATTACTGGTGCAGACCTCCTATACTGTGTTAATGATATATCCATATAACCAATCATCATTTCAAAGTATCGTGACGCATTTTCAAACTCTTCATCACAATTCATATTGTGATTTACAGCACCTTTTCTACCGCCAGAATTAAAAGCATCCGCTATATACCCCTTAAGCTTGATATCATAAAGACCTATACTTATCAGCCTACTTTTTACACTTTTCAGCTGGTCGCTTAAAAACTCCTTCCTATAAGAATCAGCATCCTCCTGCCACTCACTACATCTAGCATATCGCTCATTATACTCATTTGCTTTACTTGCGGTATTTATCAAGCTACCTTTTACCTCAATTCCAGTAACTACGATACCATCGGCAGCGGAGCCAAAAGAGGCTAAAAGCATCACAATAAAAGCTATATTAATTGTTGCTTTCATATTATCCCTGTTTAAAATAAATCTTTATTACTAGTGTTGAAATTTAGTTATCATAACCACTACATGCGATTACCAAGAGGTATTAAGTAGCGAAACAAAGGATTTCACCAAGCTAAGTAAAACCTCCCTATCACCTTTATATTGACCAATTTCAAATGTAATTTAAGTGATAACCTTTTTCATACCTTAAACTTACTACTTGACAAAGCAAGAGAAAAGTGCTTTAATATCAACCAGTAACAGCGCACCTAAAAACAAGGTGGTTAAAACCTGTTACACACGAATCCGTTACAGTGATGGCACAAGCTTAAACTAGACGGTTTTTTTATGCCCGAAATTCAAGGTTACGAATATGAACTTTTATAAAACAGCGGATGTTTATTGCATAGGTATCTGCAACTACCAAGGAGAAAATAATGACGAGGAATATAAAACAAATTAAAACATTAATAGCTGCGCCAGCCATGGGGAAAACCCACGCAGTTATAGAGAAACTATCACACACTGATGATAGAGCCGTAATTGCCTGTATAAGTAAAGTACTCGCAGAGCAGACCCATCAAGACCTAATTGATAAGGGTGTCAATGCTACACTTATATATAGCGACAATTCGAAAAGTGTCGGAAGCGATATAGAGCAAGAACTTAATAAGCACATCAATATAAGTGGCACTCAAGTAATTGTGACTTGCCATGCAGGGATATGGTTTTTAAAGGGAAAGACTGATAATTACAATCAGCAGATACCAAATATATATAGTGATTGGGATTTATACATTGACGAGGTTCCTAGTATTGTCAACTTTACATCCGTCCCGATGGATTTCGGTAATATGCATTACGACGAGTGGACTGAGGTAGGTACTGATAAAAATAGCACTAGAAGAAAGTTTAAACTCTGCAATGCAACGGGGTTCATTTCTAAGATTTGTAAGGAAAAGAGGAGTAACCCAGGATTAGGGACATTCAAGCCTGAAGTGTACGGTCTATTTAACACTCTTTATCAAGGAAGGACTATTACACTCGACACAGCGCCAGATAAAAGAACAGGAAAGCCTAAAAATAGACTTCATTTTTTAGAGTATAAGGATGCTGAAACTACAATGAATATGTTCTCATCAACCACAATAATGGCTGCAAATATACACAATACGATTGATGCGTTATTTTTGAATAGCGTGTTTAAGTATTCATTTGTAGATAGTGAAATTTTACCAAGTCGTTCTAGCTATCCGTCAGTAGATAGAATTACCATATACCCACTACTTGGCGTAAACCATACAAGAACCCTTGAAGAGAAGCTGATTGATGGCCAAGAGGTATACTCACTAATGAAGTCTTCAGCCTTAAAAATAGCAGGTAATCAACCTGCCATCTATACGGTTAACGAGAACCGTAAAGCCATAAATAATCAAGGCTGGAGGAAGGATGACAAACTTGTACCTTACAACGCACAAGGTATTAATTCTTACTCTGATGTAAACGTTGCTATAAGCTTGTTTAGGTACAACCCTAGTTCTGACCATATAGTGATGTTAACTGAGCTAGCTGAGAAGCTCAATATTGAAAGTGATAAACTTATTGAAGCCTTCATAGTTAGTAAATCTCTAGAGCCAATGTTTCAATTATTGACTAGAACCAGTATTAGGAACATGGAATGTAAGCTTGGAATAAAATGGATTGTCTCAGATGAAAGAGCCGTTAAATACCTAACCGAAGGGTACTTTAAAGGTGCAAACGTTAATCGTGATTATGTTATTGACATACCCAAAGCAACTCTAAACAAGCAAGCAGAAGATAGAGCTCAAAAAGATAGTTTATGGAGAGCTGAGGTTGGCAAGCTACTTGCTGCTGATTCAAATATCTCTATAAACAAAACATTACACCAATTAAAGTTGGTGCTTTGCGAGAATGCACCATCTAGAACAAAGTGCTATACACTACTAAAGGAATTAAGACCATTGTATACACAGGTAGAGCTGAAACTCGCTGCTTAACGGGCTTTATTGTTAGCTGTTCGCGAGCCTCTATATAACTATATTAGACCTTACGAACACCTATAATACTATTGAATTATTAGCTTAGTTATTAATGATGATAATTATTTATTCAATAGGAATCTGAATTAATAAGGTCTATCTATATATATCTTTGAGTAGATTATAGAGTCTATTAAAACGGCTACAGCCTAAATAAAAACAACTAAAATATTTTATAATAGATTCCATAAGCTCTTAACCTTTGGTGGATTGTCGAAGACAAAAAGTTTGAAAGGTTATAGAGGCGTATGTACAGTTACTAATAAACCCATGTTAACTCTAGGTAATTTATTGTTATTTTTTAGCATGCGAACCAGCAAACTCCTTACAGGAGCTGCCTTAGCTGCCAACAAGTAGGGAGTTAATGGTTTTGTCATATTGCAACCCAATAAGAGGGGCTTACTAAGGATTTTACTCATCGTAAACTCAATAAAAGCCAATTTTATACTTGCTGCAATTCTTCAGTTTTTCACTAAAATTATTGGTTTTGATGGGCAATCAGAGTTACTGGGTTTATTTACAGCTCTCATTTGATTTAAGGGTTGATATTTATAACAATAGCCCTAACATGTTTACTATAAAAAATAACAAGAAAGAGTAACTTTATTAATGAGCAAAAAATATCAAGTATTTATTTCATCAACCTACACAGACTTAATTGATGAAAGACAGTCAGCAGTATCAGCGGTATTAAAGGCAGGACATATACCCGCAGGGATGGAGTTATTTAAATCCGGAGACCAAAGCCAATTAACAACAATTAAGCGGTGGATAGATGAGTCAGACATTTATATGCTTATACTAGGTGGCCGTTACGGCTCTGTAGAGGAAGAGTCTGGGTTGAGCTACACAGAACTTGAATATAATTACGCTCTTGAGTCAGGCAAACCTTTATTTGCTGTTGTTATCAAAGAGGGCGCATTAGATAACAAAGTTAAGTTAATAGGTCGCGGTGTACTTGAAGATGAAAACCCTAAGCTTTTAAAGGTCTTTAGGGAAAAGGTTCTTAGTAATATCTCTTCATTTTTTGATGATGAGAAAGACATTCGCTTGTGTGTTCATGAAACTCTACCAGATATTATCGGCAGTAAAGATTTAAGTGGTTGGGTTCGTGGTGATAACATCCCTGATTCAAGTGGTCTAATCGATGAAATAAGTAAACTTACAAAAGAGAGAAATGAGCTAGTTAAGCAGAATGCGAAATTAACTAAAGAGTCCACTCTTCCTATAGCTAAATCACCAGAAATCCAAGAGTTTGATTTACTTATTGATGTGTTAAGGTCTACCTATATCAATACTCCGACGTATCTTGGGAAAGAATTTACAGAAGATAAATACACTGTATTTGAGTGGTTAATTTACCTACAAGATTATGTAATTAAAGGCTGTCAATCTAACGCTAAAGCCGATAAAAACCCCTATTCTTCTTTTGTTTTTCACACCCTCAACACTAGACTACAAATACATGAGTTAACAACTATTGAAAAAATTACAGGTTCACATGTTAGGCGTGTAATAGCGAGCAAAAAAGGCTTGAAATTATTGGCTTACTTTGAAACCAAGGCAGCATTAAGAAAGGCAAAAGAAAAGAAAACAGCAAAATTGAAATAAAGGTATATAAGCAAGACTGCATTATTCATCCATGAGTTGATACAGCACATCCATTTGCTTAACTTAGTTTTGCAGGGAGGGCTACTATTAGGTTAGTAGCTCACCCATTCAATATAGATTCAACTCACCAATTAGCAAGTAGCTAAGCTAAATCCATAGCATCAAGTACCGACTGTGCGTCAATTTTCACATACAGTTGTAACACAATGAATTACAAAACTATTACGTTCACAGTTACCATTGAGCTCATTCACAGTAATCTATTGCGAACGTTCGCATTAAACGCTACTATTTGACCGTGGTTGGTTAGATACTTTTGGATGCTTGATTAAGCTTAAGTGTGCAGCAGCTTCGGATTTTTTGGATAAAATTTATCAGGCATTTGATTTATATGCTCAAAAAAACGAGTGTCTTTATAGGGTAGTTTCATAAACCCTGAAATGCCAACACCCTTGATAGTTGGCAATAAATCTAGAATATCTTGTAAGCACTGTTTAAATTCAGTTTGTTCGTTATGATTTAATAGCATTAAATAACTGTGAATTTTTAAATGTTTATCTAATACCTCAAAAATAATACAACCAGTGTGATGAATTAAATTCAATCTCGCCAATACCGCCATAATGCCATCTGGCAAACGTAAATATTCATCCGGATCTTTACCATCTTCAAAGTACGAATGAAGCTGACTGGTGTTATCACCTTCGGCAAGTTTACTTACTTCAAATGGAATGCGTTGATTAGCGTTAGCGATAAATGGCGTGGTATTACTTTTACGTTCAACATGTAAAGTATCTCTGGCATTAAATAAACAAGATTTAAAAATACCGATGCGGAAAATACCTCGGGCTAAAGTAACCATGTTATTCACTGCAGATTTAAATGAATATTCCAGACTCGGATCGAATAAACTTACATTAGAGTCAACATAAACGCCTTCTTTTTCCCACCGTATTGCTAAACCGCCAACTACAGGAAATTTTGCCAAGCGACTAACCGCAGCTACGAATGCTTTCTCTGTATCGCCCATACCAACTAAGAAATTTTTATAATATTTTTCTAGTTGTACATCGTCAATATCAACCAAACTTTCTTTATCGGCCTGTGCCCTTAAGAACGATTTACGTGAGCCATAAACTACGGTATCTATTTCTTCCTGATGGACTCTTTGCCAAACGGGGATCATCGCCTCAACGTGTAGTTTTGTTGGTTTGCTCGCTAACACGATATTTTTTAATAGATTCAAGTTATTAATTAAATAATCACCTGCTTTTAGGCGTAGTTTAGGATCTTCTCCCAACATACCATCTAATGCTTTCGCCAACATTAAGGGTAAGCCTAATGATGATGCCGGTATTACCTTGTAGCCATAACGACATGATTGCCCCGATGCCAGTGCGTAAATGGTCGCGGCCATGCCCTGCTCATCAAAACGAGGCGATGATAAACCGCCATTTAATTGATCATCGCCGATAAAATAAATATCGCCCATACGTGAGTTGGTTTGTTGCAAATCACCACTCATTAAATCCATGATGTTATTGGCCGTACTATGACCGTCTTTGTCACATTGTGCCCAAACCGAAGAGCCCCAATCAATAAGCTGCATCTGGTTGTTTTGTTGATCAAATACAATATTGGAGGGTTTAATATCACCATGAACAACAGGTTGATTGCGAGTATTGTTCTTGGGCTCGCGAATAAACTTTAACAGTTCAATTAACTGTATGGCAATATTGATAACTTGCTCAGTAGGTAACGGCCCTAGTTTATGTGAAATAACATCTAAATCATCACCAGGTGCACGGCTCATATGAACGATTGATTGGCGTTTAATTTTTAAGTATTCAAATAACTTAGGGATGCGTTTATGCTGTAACATAGACTGCATTTCAGCTTCATCGGCCAACCGGTCTTGTACGTGCTGTGGCAAGTTAATGCGTGAAAACTTAAAAACTTGTGCTTCACCGCTATCATCTTCACCAGAAAAAACAAAACCATAAGCGCCTTTACCGATCATTTCGACATTGCTGTAGCCAAGTTGAATTAGCTGGTTTTTACTTAATTCAATCCACTGCTTTAACTTAGCAGCATCTTTATGACTAAGTAGATAAATAGACTGATCTTCAGCGATATAAAAGTGCTGGAGTTTTTTCTCTGCCAAAACGTCATCTCAATAATTTTATTGATTTAATCATATAGGTTTCGTTAATTATGCTAAAGTTTTATTAATAATAAAATTTAAATTAGGCTTACTTTTGACTAAACAACACCTTTATTTAGTTTTTTCCTTATTATATTTCTTATGTTTCGCCAACATGGTTGAAGCTAGTAATAGAGATCTTAGTGAGATTGAAGCAAGTAAGATCCTAAAAGTGTTAACTTGGTCAGGCCAAGATAATTATTTGCCAAGAGCTGGCTCTCCTCCTCGTTTAGATAAAGACTATTTAGAAAAATTTGCTCAAGACAATAACCTCAGCATTGAATACGTATATAAAGATGACTTCGCCGACTTAATTCCGGCATTAGTCAAAGGTGAAGGAGACATAATAGCGTCTAACCTCACCATAAACACTATGCGAAAAAGACAAATTGATTTTACTCTGCCAATTGTTGAAACCACTGAATATTTAATTATGGCAAGTAATGCCAAAGGTTTAGCCAATGCAAAAGATTTAGACAATCGTAAAGTTGCGGTACAACCTGGCACCTCCTATGCGTTCACCGCAATTGGGTTAGCCAAAGTTTATAAAAACCTTGAGATCATCGAAATCCCCAAACACCTTAGCCATGATGAAATTTTTGATAAAGTGGCGATTGGTGAATATGACTTAACCATTGTCGATTCAAACATTATTGATTCCACTTTAGAGTATCGCCAAGATATAAAATTAAGTCTGCAAGCCAACAGCGCCAAGGAAATGGCTTGGGCAGTAAACAAGCATTCTAAATTATTAAAAACCGCGTTAAATAACTTTTTAGTTCAACAACAAATAACCATTGATAAAAGTATTCCTATTAAAGATGAATGGGACATTATTAATGAACGCCGTACCATTAAATTTGTAATGCGCAATAACATCTCTTCATATTATTTATGGAAAGGTGAATTGATGGGCTTTCATTATGAGCTTGCTAAAGATTTTGCCAGAGCGCACCATTTACGCTATGAAATTTTAGTTGCCCCAGATAATGAGGCGATGTTTGAATACATCAAAACAGGCAAAGCCGACATTGCTCTGGGATTTTATACCCCAACTCAACGACGAATCAATCAAGGGTTAAGCTTTTCTCGCCCTTATCATTACGCCACAGAGCAATTAGTTATTGGCGCGAACGATCCCTTAATTGATAGCCTTGAAGATTTAAAATATCGAAATATTACCGTTAGAAAATCCAGTTCTTACTGGTATACCGTTAAAGATTTACAAGCCTTAATGCCTGAAATTGTGCTTACCGCGGCGCTAGAAACTTATGATACCGAGCGCATCATTGAAGCCGTAGCCACCGGCGAATATGATATTACCATTGCCGATAATCACCTTGTAGATTTAGTGCTAAGTTTACGAACCGACATAAATGCCAGTATTAATATAGGTAAAGAAAAAGGCCAAAGCTGGGTAATACAAGCTGGTAGTAATGCATTATTGAGCAAAGTAAACACCTACATTAAACGTACCTATCGCGGCCTTTTTTATAACGTAATTCATAACAAATACTTTGAAAATCAAAAGCTCATTGATAAGCATCATCAAGACTTTACCTCACAAAAAACTGGGGGGGCATTATCGCCTTATGATGATGTAGTAAAGAAATATGCCAAACAGTACGGTTTTGACAGCAGTTTATTGATCGCTCAAATGCACCAGGAAAGCCGCTTTAATCCAAATGCTAAATCTTATGCTGGGGCATTAGGTTTATTTCAAGTTATGCCCAGAACAGCAAAAGAGTTAAAAATATCAAACATGACCAATCCCGAAAATGGTATTCATGCGGGAGTTAAGTATATGCACTGGGTACAAGAAAGAATGAAAGCGATGGACGTGCGTCAAGATCAACTCATTTGGTTTTCATTGGCTTCTTACAATGCCGGCGTTGGCCATGTCAGTGATGCCATCCGTTTAGCTCGGCAAAAAGGCTGGCGTGATGATGTGTGGTTTGACAATGTCGAGCGGGCAATGTTGTTATTATCTAAACATCAATACTCTTCGAAAGCACGCTACGGTTATGTTCGTGGAAATGAACCGGTAAATTACGTGCGTAACATTCGTCACAAATATCAAGCTTATATCCACCAGGTTGAGTTGGCTAGTAATCTTTAAAACAATGTTTCTTTAATAAAAGGAATAGTGATTTTACGTTGTGCTTTAATAGAAGCTTTATCGAGTACATCCAAACATTCTACCAAATCATTCATATTTCGAGACAAACGATTTAATAGAAACTTGGCTGTTTCTTCATTCATTTCAATGCCTCGCAATTTCGAGCGAAGTTGCATAGCTTGTATCTTGTCTACATCGGCTAATGGTTTTAGCTGTTCAGTAAAACCCCAGGTAATACGTGAAACAAGATCGGGTAAGGTAATAAGTAAGCTGTTGGCACTATTGTTACCGGCAATGATTAACTTTTTATTATTTTCTATTACTCGGTTATATAAATCAAAAATACCTTGTTGCCAATGTTCATCACCCGCAATAAGGTGTAAATCATCCAAACAAATCAAGTCAAAATTCTCAAGATTGGCTAACACCTCAACTGATAGTTGTTTGATTTCTGAAAATGATAAGCATAAAGAGGTTAAGCCCATTTCAGCGGCAAAAGCACAACTGGCATGCAATAAATGAGATTTCCCTACACCTTCTTGACCAAATAAGTAAAAACCATTGGTCGTGGTTACAGGCGTTTGAATAAAGGCTTTTAGCTGACCAATAACGGCACCACTGTTAACAGCATAAAAGCTGTCAAAAGTTTCATCATCAGGTAGATGAACGGCTAAAGGTAACTGCTCAGTATTCGACATTAACCCTTCCACATAAAACTAATCGTATCATCTTCATTAATGACCCCTAACGGATCGTGGCTTTCACTTAGTTTTTGTTCAAGTTTCAAGGTTTGTTTTATTGCCTCAGCGTTAGCTAAAATGTTGAGTCTAAATAGCATTTTCTCGCCAAACACGCTGATCAGTTTAACATCTGAAACTAAGGTTAAACTCGTTAAAAATTCACTGACTGAGACAAAGGCCTGCATTGAATTAACATTGGCAATCTCAATATCCAATTGCCCTTGCTGTTCAGTATTAAATACATAAGCATTGTTTTTGTGTAAATGCTCAGCTAAATCATTAACCGCTAAATCGATAGCTTTATTTTTATCATCGCCGTTTACTTTACCCTGTATGACTTCACCCTGACTCATGTATTGCCAGTCAACTGAGTATTGCCACTTTTTACAGATACGTCCACAAGTCGTAATGTCCGGCTCTTCAATTAACGTACTGTTGGATACTCGAATAACCACAACCGCTTCGGCTAAATAGCGACTGGATGCTTGTTGTAATGTGTCAGGAAAACGTCCCCAAACATCACTAACAGAAATATTCATCGCATCGGTTAAGTCCATTAAAGGAAAATTAACTGGTAACCCACGATTGTTTGCAGTGGCGGTTACCTGTGTTTTTAATTCGAATGTTGAATCATCAACAACATTACGATCAATACCATTCTCATCAACCATCCATACGGTTATAAGTGGACGATATTTGCCCCAAACACTGGCATTGGCTTTTTGCAGTAGCTGATTTATTTTTTCTTGCTCAAAACTGGCTAATAAAAACGTTTCATTTTCTACTTGATTATAACTGAACTGGCTTAAATAATTGTTCGGCTTAAGCAAAGCACTTTTTATTTGTTTATTTGTTTTAACAAATTCTGCCCCAGCCAGCTTAACGAGTACTTGTTTAAATGCTTTTTTAGCCGCTTTTTTCTTACCCGAAGACGTACTATCAACTAACACGTGTGCTTGATATAAATCGTTTACTTCTACAGTAAACGCAGGAAATGCCATTACAGCAAACAATAAAAAAGTGCTGATAGCTTTAATAGGAGATAAATTTATTCTTTTCATGGGCAAATATTATCATATAGATTAAGAATTTAGCCAAGAAAAAAAATATTTTCTCACAAAGATTTTATATCGGCGCCAGCACTGGTAGAATATGCGCAATTTTTATAAGTAATTTGCCAATATTGGTATAAATAACATTTTAAGGGTTCCAAGTGAGCGAGCAAAAACAATCGTTAAGCTATAAAGACGCAGGTGTTGATATTGACGCAGGTAATGCATTAGTTGAAAAAATCAAATCTGCGGTTAAGAGAACGACTCGCCCAGAAGTTATGGGTGGTTTAGGTGGTTTTGGTGCAGTATGTCAAATTCCTGCGGGCTATAAAGAGCCAGTATTAATTTCTGGCACCGACGGTGTAGGTACTAAACTGCGCTTAGCTATCGATTTAAAGAAGCATGACACTGTAGGTATTGATTTAGTTGCTATGTGTGTAAACGATTTGCTGGTTTTAGGTGCAGAGCCTTTATACTTCCTGGATTACTACGCTACGGCAAAACTTGACGTACAAGTTGCAGCAGATGTAGTTGCCGGTATTGCTGAAGGCTGTGTGCAATCTGGTTGTGCCTTAGTTGGTGGTGAAACCGCTGAAATGCCTGGCATGTACCACGAAGGCGATTACGACATCGCGGGTTTCTGTACAGGTGTTGCAGAAAAATCAGAATTAATCACTGGTGAAAATGTTGCTGCAGGCGATCAACTTATTGCCCTTGCCTCTTCTGGCCCTCATTCAAATGGTTTCTCATTAATACGTAAAGTATTAGAAGTAAATAATACCGACACTAGCGAAATGCTGGGTGAGCGTTCAATCGCCGACCATTTATTAGAGCCGACTAAGATTTATGTTAAATCTACTTTAGCCATGTTGAAAGAAGTTAAAGCTAATGCTCTTTCACACATTACTGGTGGTGGCTTCTGGGAAAACATTCCACGAGTATTGCCAGCTAACACCAAAGCTGTGGTAAACGGTAACAGCTGGCAATGGCCTGAAATTTTCAACTGGTTACAAGAAAAAGGTAACATTACGACCCACGAAATGTACCGTACATTTAATTGTGGTGTTGGTCTGATGATTGTTGTGCCAGCAGATAAAGTTGAACAAAGCCTCGAAATTCTTAAAGCGCATGGCGAAAATGCCTGGCACTTAGGTGAAATTCAAGCAGCTGATGACAATGAAGAACAAGTGGTAATTAACTAATATGCCATCTGCAAACTTAACCGAGAAAAGAATTGTTGTTCTGATCTCGGGAAGTGGTACTAATTTGCAGGCAATAATAAATGCCTGCAAAAACCAATATATTAACGGCAACGTTGTTGGGGTGTTATCTAACAAAGCTGATGTATTTGGTTTAACCCGTGCTGAAAACGCTGACATTGCAACCTGTGTACTTTCTCATAAAGAATTCGATACTCGTGATGCTTACGATATTCAGTTGTTAAAAGAGATTGATGCATTTGAACCTGATCTTGTTATCCTTGCTGGTTTTATGCGTATTTTAACGGCAGAATTTGTACAACACTTTCAAGGTCGCTTGTTAAACATCCACCCTTCTTTATTACCTAAGTATCAAGGTTTAAATACCCATCAGCGGGCTATAGATGCCGGTGATAAAGAGCATGGCGTTAGTGTTCATTTTGTTACTGAAGAGCTTGATGGTGGCCCGGTTATTTTACAAGCCAAAGTGCCGGTATTTGCCGGTGACAATGCTGATGATCTTGCAGCCAGAGTGCATGAACAAGAACATCGCATTTACCCATTAGTGGTTAAATGGTTCTGTGAACAGCGCTTAACAATGAGCGAAGAATGTGCCAAACTTGATAATCAAGCATTACCAGAAAATGGTTATGCCAGTGATGAGTAACACTAATTATTAAACTTAATTGAACTAACTTACTGTCTCATCACTCTAATGTTTTTCTACTACATTATTTTTAGAAACAAAGGGTTAATATGAACAGTAAGTTATTATCTCCTCTTTTATATGGCTTAGGCCTAGCCTGTTTTTCCATATCTACCGTTGCAGCGCAGCCCGTTAATAGCATTCCTGATTTTACCGCAAAGTATAATATTGTCCATGATGGCGACATTGTCGGCAAAGCTGAGCGCACCTTGAAAAACCTTCCTGATGGCAGTTTTGATTTTAATTATAAAACCGATATTGAATGGCTAATTTTTTCTGATCATAGAAGAGAAATAACCACCAACAAAATTGTTGATGGCAAAGTGATCCCGCTTACCTATCAATCTGATAGAGAAGGTACTGGCAAAGACAAATATTATCATTGGCAATTTGATCACGACAATAAAACTGCTTACAACCTGAAAAAAAAGAACAAGCCGATGAAAGGCGAATGGGTAGATGGTTTGCAAAGTAAGTTAAGTTATCACTTGCAGTCGCGATTAAACCTTATTAACGGCGTTAAAAACTTTCATTTCGAGGCATTAAGTACGTCAGGTGGTATTAGTACATATAATTATGAATATATTGGCAAAGAAGAATTAATGTTGCCATTCGGGGTTATTGATGCAATAAAATTAAAACGTAAAAAACCAAATACCAAACAAGTGACTTATGCTTGGTTTGCGCCAAAATTAAATTATTTAATGGTTAAATTACATCAAATTGAAAGTAGTTTTCAGCAATTTCAAGCAGAGCTGGTATCGGTAGAGCAACACATAAATAAAGCCGACTCTACTGAAACTGACAAAGCACAATAACTAACGTCTAATACCAACCGATTACCCTAGCCTATTGCCTTGATAGGCTATTTCACCATATTCAAAAGCTAACCAATCACCTGCTTGCAGTTTAGACCATGTTTCATCAGCGGTGAGAGGTTGAGTGGCAATAACGGTAACCACATCGTTTTCTGTGGTCTCTTTTTTAAAATCAATAGCAACATCGGTATCAATTAACTGCGCTGGGCCAAATGGCGCACGTCGGGTGATCCAGTGTAAGTTATTTGAGCAATAAGCGAAAATGAACTCACCATCACTTAAAATTAAATTAAATACCCCTAAAGCATCAATAAGCTCGCATAAACTTGCTAAATAATTATAAAGAGCTTCAGAAGCAGGCCTGTTATCACCAAATTTAATCCGTAATTGTTCTAATATCCACACAAACGCTTGCTCACTATCGGTGATACCGATAGGCAATAGTTTATGAGTTTTCAGTATTTTTTTATGGTTGGCTAGTTGACCATTGTGCGCATAAGTAAAGTTTCGTCCCCATAACTCGCGGGTAAAAGGATGGGTATTTTCTAAGCTTACCGGTCCGGCATTGGCTTGTCTTATATGACAAATTACCGCTAAACTTTTTATCGGGTAGTTAGTAACCAGTTTAGCAATTTCAGAATCAAAGCTTGGTTTAGGGTCTTTAAAAGTACGACAGCCCTTGCCTTCATAAAAAGTAATACCCCAACCATCTTTATGTGGTCCGGTATTACCGCCTCGTTGCATTAAGCCAGCAAAGCTAAAACAAATATCTGTTGGTACGTTGGCACTCATTGCCAATAATTCGCACATGTAAAGGCCTTATCAATTCTTGTAAAACTTATTTTCTAGTATAACGATTAATTAACATTATTTTCAGTAAAAATTTAACAAAAACTTCAGTAAAAATTAGCTCAATTTGCAGAGTTAATTATACTAATAGTCATACTAACGTTAATAAATTATTTGATCTTGCAACAAAATGTAATTATGCTTAAATAAAAGTAGTGGTCAGACCTCTTATTATAGAGTTATTGGGGAGTTATTGTGGAAGTATTAATCGGTTTATCAGCATTTATTTTAATCACGGGTTATTTAGCCTATACCAGAGCCTCACTTAGTGTATTCACCACGTCGTACGCATTATTAATGTTTATCGGTAGCATGTTTAACTTAGTCGGTGGATTTAGCTGGATCGTATTTATTGCTATTGCAGCAATATTCAATATTAAAAGTTTACGACAAAGCTTAATCAGTGAAAAACTACTTAAAGCTTTCCAAAAAATTATGCCGGAAATGTCTTCAACTGAAAAAGAAGCATTAAATGCAGGTACTACCTGGTATGAAGCTGAGCTATTTAAAGGCGATCCCGACTGGCAAAAGCTGCATAAATTTCCTCAGCCCCGGTTAACGCTTGCAGAACAAGCCTTTTTAGATGGCCCGGTAGAGGAAGTCTGTCGTATGTGCGATGACTGGGAAGTTACTCATGAATTGGCCGACCTATCACCCCAAGTGTGGCAATACTTAAAAGATAATAGATTTTTTGCCATGATCATCAAAAAACAATATGGCGGATTAGAGTTTAGTGCTTACGCGCAATCTCGAGTGTTACAAAAACTTAGTAGTGTATCGGCAGTGTTATCAAGTACCGTTGGTGTACCAAACTCATTGGGTCCGGGTGAATTACTACAGCACTATGGCACCAAAGAACAGCAAGATCATTATCTACCTCGCCTTGCAACGGGTGAAGAGATCCCATGTTTTGCCTTAACTAGCCCCGAAGCGGGATCAGACGCTGGTGCAATACCTGATTTTGGCATTATATGTAAGGGTGAGTTTGACGGCAAAGAAGTGTTAGGTATGCGTTTAACTTGGAATAAACGTTACATTACCTTAGCACCGGTTGCGACAATTCTTGGTTTAGCGTTTAAATTATACGATCCTGACCAGCTTATTGGTGAAGAAAAAGATTTAGGTATTACCTGTGCTTTGATCCCCACTGATATTAAAGGTGTAATTACCGGTCGTCGTCATTTCCCGCTTAACGTACCATTTCAAAATGGACCAACTCAGGGAGAGAATATTTTTGTACCCCTAGATTTCATCATTGGTGGTCAAGATATGGTTGGTCAAGGTTGGCGCATGTTGGTTGAATGTTTATCTGTTGGCCGTGCAATTACCTTACCTTCTACTTCTGCCGGTGGCGTTAAATCGCTTGCCCTTGCAACGGGTGCCTATAGCCACATTCGTCGCCAATTTAAAATGCCAATAGGTAAAATGGAAGGTGTTGAAGAAGCCCTAGCCCGTATTGGCGGCAATGCCTATTTAATGGATGCAGTAACTACAATGAGTACTGGCGCTGTTGATTTAGGTGAAAAACCATCGGTTGTATCAGCCATATGTAAGTACCATCTAACTGAAAAAATGCGTGATTGCGTTATCGACTCTATGGATATCCATGGCGGTAAAGGCGTGTGTATGGGGCCTAATAACTACGTAGCACGCGGTTATCAAGGCGCACCAATAGCTATCACTGTAGAAGGGGCAAATATATTAACGCGTAATATGATCATTTACGGGCAAGGTGCTATTCGTTGTCACCCTTTTGTATTAGCAGAGCTTGAAGCTGCGGCTAACCCTGATTTTGAGCAAGCAAGTCAAGATTTCGACCAGGCGCTATTCGGCCATATGGGCTTTACTATATCAAACATGGTTCGTTCAATTTGGTTCTCATTATCCGGTGCTCATTTAGTTGGTGCGCCGTATAAAGATAAAACGCATCGCTACTACCAGATTATGACTCGTTTCAGCTCAAATTTAGCGCTATTGTCTGATTTATCTATGGCTGTTCTTGGCGGCGATTTAAAGCGTCGTGAGCGTATGTCAGCGCGTTTAGGTGATGTGTTGAGTTACTTATATCTGGCATCTGCTACGTTGAAGCGTTTTAACGATGAAGGTCGTCAGAAAGAAGATCAAGCCCTAATGATGTGGGCAATAGAAGATAGCTTGTATAAATGTGAATTAGCAATTAAAGAGTTAAGCGAGAACTTCCCTAACCGCTTTATTGGTAAAGTATTTAAATTATTGGTTATGCCATTTGGTCCATCGCTGAAAAAACCAAGTGATGTGTTGGATCACAAAGTATCACAGATACTGCAACAACCTAATGCTGCCCGTACACGTTTAGGCCAAGGCCAGTATTTAAATAAAACCGATGGAAGTTTATTAGGAAAATTAGAGTTAACGCTTGAAAACATCATTAAAGCGGAAGCAATTGTAGATAAAATCAATAAAGCAACAGGTAAGCGCCACGCCATTATCAACTTAGATAAATTAGCTGAAACAGCCCTGATTGATTCATTAATCAGCAAAGATGAAGCTGAATTTTTAACGCTAACTGAACAGCAACGCAAAGATGTAATTAACGTTGATGATTTTGATTCTATTGACCTGGTTGCCAATAAAGAAAAACACTTGGCTAACCAAGAGCCGAATAAGGATGAAAAAGCGGCTTAAGACTAATTTAAGAAACGAGAACGCTAGAAGCGAAGAGCAAGATCCTGAAACTATAAAGCCTGCGTTCCAGCGAATGCTGGCTTTATCATTTAAGAAACGAGATTGTTAGAAACGAGAGACGAAGAGCATTTCTAGTTGATGTTAACCCCCTACCATTTCCAAAGACCCTATCATTTGCTGAACTTGTTTCCGGATCTAAAGTTAATCTGGATCCTGAAACTGGTTCAGGAAGGAGTAAGAATCGTCGTTTCTCGTTTCTAAGAATATCTACCCCGCTAAAGCATAAGAATCGATTTGCGAATTTTTATATTCCAATGGCGTTAAACCAAACCAAGCCTTAAACGCCCGTGAAAAATTACTATAGCTGTAATAGCCCAATTTAAACGAAATTTGCTCCAGATTTGTGCTGTTATCCCTTATCAGTTGTACCGCCGATTTCTTTCGCAAGTTATCAACAATTTCCTGAAAATTAGTATCTTCATTATTGAGCTTATTTTGCAGTGTACTTTCGGACATACCACAAATTTTTGCGACATTGAGTTTATTACATTTACCTTGTGCTAATAGCTCTGTAACTATTGTCGTTACTTTAGAGGTAAGGTCAAAATCATAACTACGTTGTAAAAATTCAAACACCATTTTATCTGATTTTTCAGCCAACTCTTCATTTGCCCATGGAAATTCAATATCGAGCTCTGCATTATCAAAAAGAACCATGGTCTTATTAGCAGAAAATTCAATCTCGCAATCAAAATAATCAATGTAATCCTGAAGAATGTCTTCTTTCGGAGTCCAGGTTAAGCATATTTTTTTAGCTTTAAAATTTGGTCCAATTGATAATTTAAGTAACTTGATGGTTAATGCAGAAAAAACATCAGAATAAAAATTTGAATTTACGCTGTTAAGATCAACGGTTTCTTTAATGGTTAGGTAGCTTTGTGATTCATCTTCAATGAAATCAACATCAATTAGGCTAGTTATAAATGCAAAACCAGTGCTGTAACGCAGGCAAAAATCCCTTAATGACGAACTAAACAATAATCCGGTGCCAAAGCTATTAAAAATTGCTGGATTCAAATGTTCACAGGCTTTAATCGCAACGACAGGAGATGTTTCTTTTATCATTAAATTAATATAGTCAGAGCATCGCTGCTCAGGAATGCGCTTATAAATATTGTTAAGTTCGTTGCTATTAATTCCACAAGATTTAAGGATTGCATCAACATCTAATGAATACTGTTCAATAACCGAATGCATAAAAGTAAGACCACCACTGGAACTGCTCGCTAATAATTTCTTCATGCTATATATCCTATGAATAAAGTGGAAAACAGTTTAACGATAAAACCATTTTTGTTAACCACCCTTATGGGTGAATCGTCAATAAAATCAAATAAAACCTTTTAATTACAGTCCATTAAACAAATACGTTGACTCAATATAACTAATAAAAAAAAGCAATATCAAAGCACTACTTCTGATATTGCCAAAACTTTATTATGTTAAAAAATACTTTATTAATAAGCATTAAGCCTGATGACAAGTTTAATACCGAGTTCGTTAATAAAGTGAGGATATTTTAATAATTAGAAGGGTTAATAGCCAATGCTATATGAGTATAATAATTATGCATCAAGCGCATAATTCACCCAGAGCCTAAGAATTAAAAGTACAAATGAAGAGCGATAAGCAAAAAAAGAACTATAAGACAAAAAGCGCAAAACGTTTATCTTATAGTTCGATATTATATTTAATTAACTACATAGCGTTAAGATAGGCTTTATAGGCTTTAAGCCTAACCGTAGCAGCGCCGACAATATCCATAAAACCCAATATTGGTAAAGGTTTACTTGCTGAAATCCACGCAGAGCCTGTTGCACCAATTGGCACATTATAGCCCTCAGGTTGGATAAACTCGATTACCACGGTACGACCATGAGCGCTCATGTTTTGACCAACATGTTGACGTACTTGTTGGTCAACACCACGAGATGAGATCATCGCTTCGCCTGTTCCTGCGGTAATACTGTGTACCCTACCTCTAAAAATTTCCCCCGGATAAGCATTAACATAAAACTCGGCAAACTGGCCTATTTTGATGTAGCGATAAGATTGATCAGGTATGCGCATTTCTACAAACTTTTTACTGGTATCATAAATATGCATATTACCTATACGTGAACCCGCCGCAATGTTAGTGATAGACATTTGGCCATCAAAAGGAGCACGGATCTCTTTTCTTGATTGATCAAAACGAGCTTTTTCTAGATCTGCTTCAAGCTTAGCCTTTGCTGAAATAGCCCCTTTTAAATTAGATTTTACGGTTTCAATCTGACGCTCAGCGAAAACACCTGGTGCTTCAACACTACGCTGAATATCACGTTTACTTTGAGCAATAACTTCTTCTTGCTGCTCAATCTCAGCCTGAATACCTTGCATAATAGATGAAGACTCGGTATCTACAAGGGTATAGATTAAATCACCTTTTTTTAGTATTTGATTATGGGTGACGTAAATGTCTTTAATTTGTTCACCAACTAATGGGCTCAAAACAGCGTGTGGAGCTTTTACGGTTGAACTGTCGGTTAAGTCTGCAGGAGACCAAAAACGATGCGCGGTAAATAACATAAAGCATATGAACCCGCCTAAACCGACAATTCTAACAGCATTCTTTAATGTCCATTCAATGACACCAAGCTTTACCAGAATCCACATAATAAGAATGTAAGGGAGCATTATTTCTTTCATTATTTATTTTCCTTATTATCTTCTGCTGAGCGATTATCTTTATGAATAATATTTGATAACCAGTCACCGATATGAGACCAACTGGTGAACGCAATAATTATCGCTAATACCCACCACGCCTTATGAATAAATAAACCACAAAGTGATAATGCAAACACTAACTGCAATTGCGGCGATGCGTTCGCTTCAGCTTTATGTACAGCCACTTCATGTAGTTCCCATAATAAATACCCAATATAAGCAAATACCGATAATGTAATAAAAAAGATCAACCCCATAAAAATTTCAGAATCAAGTAACCCTAAAATAGTTGGGTATCCGTCAGAAAAATAACTTTCTGGTAAGTCTTTGCCATGTATTTCTCCTAAAAACGACAGTGCTTTAGCAATAGCGCCTACAACCACGATAAAAATTACAGCTTTAACGATAAAACTAATTATCTTCATCCCTAAGCTCTTGTTGGTTTTTTCAACAGTTGAAACTTCAGACATATACGATTCCTTAAAAATCATTGTAAATTGGTTATATATTTGTTAACTAAGTTAATTTTAAGCTAGATTTCAGATAATCAAAGTGACTTTTAATCATATATATTATGCAAGTGATTAATAATCATAATTAACTATTTGTTTATTTAGCTTATATTAAGAAAGCTTCTCTATTTGGTTCAAAAGTTTTTCTTTAAACCACTGATGGGCTTTACTATTTTCTGACCGTTTATGCTCGAGTAAAAAAAATTCGATCATGTCTTTTTTTGGTAAATTGAATTCATAAACAGCTACGAAATGATTAATTAAATCAAGACTGTTTATTAATAGACTTGGACCTACAAATAAACAATCACTGTTTTCCATAATTTCTAACAGCATTTGCAATTGGCTGGTTTTATATAAAGGCTCTTTGCTTGCCCCTCTTTTAGCTAGCATTATCTCAACAGGACCAGTAAATTTTGCACTCTGATTATTTTCAACATTTAACGAAACGAAGTCATAGGTTAAACAATCATCTAATGTTACTTGTTTTTTGTTAGTCAATGGATGATCTTTGCGTGCAAATATAACCGTCTTTACTATGCCTATAGACATGGCGTTAAATCTTGGCGGAATGTCTTTTGCAACGTGAATCGCAAAATCTAAGGTACCAGCTTCTAGTAAATCAAACGGATTAGATTTTGCCGTACTTTCGATTAATTGAATACTTGGCGCTTCTTTATGTAATAAGTTAAATAACGGTAATATTAAGTTATGACTTAATATCGAAGGTATCGATATTGAAAAGCTTTGCTCACAAGTTAACGGGTCAAACTCTTCTGACGACAAAATGCTATTTAAACTTTCGAGCGCATGGGGAAGCATTCGCTCAAGTTCTAACGCTTTCGCTGTAGGGCTAATACCGACAGAAGTTCGGTAAAACAGTTGATCGTCAAATAAATCTCTAAGCCTTTGTAACGTTCTGCTCATTGCTGGTTGAGTAATAAACAATGTTTCAGCCGACTTGCCAACATGGCGCTCTTTTAACAACACACTTAACGACACCAACAAGTTTAAATCTATGCGAGATAATTTTTGTTCTAATATCTTCATTTTATGCACTCAAGTTATATTACTCATTAACTATATGCTAGAAAAATAGATAATGCATAATTTAAATTTGTCAATAAGTGTTCCTCACATTTTGCTTTATTTGTTTTAATTTTCACCCGAAAGGATGAGTGTCCTTTTAATTATGGTGCAGTAGTCTTTATCTATAAATCTGAAATGTATAGAAAACAGACAGCAACAAGTAGAGAGAAAAAATGAACTCATTTGAAAATAAAGTAGTAATAGTAACTGGCGCATCGGCAGGTATTGGTAGAGCAACCGCATTAGAATTTGCCAACCAGGGTGCAAAAGTAGCTCTTGCTGACATTAATCAAGCCGGCATTGAAGCTACTGCACAATTAATCAAAGACAACGGTGGTGAAGTACTTGTTGTTGTTACTAACGTTGCTAATATGCAGGATTGCCAAAACATGGTTGATAAAACTGTTGAAAAATATGGCAAGCTTGACGTAATTTTTAACAATGCAGGTATCGCCGGTGAGCGAGCATTAGTGGAAGACACAACAACAGAAATGTGGCAAAAAGTCATCGATATTAATTTAAATGGTGTGTTCTTTTGTACTAAAGCGGCTATTCCTGCCATGTTAGAAAATGGCAGCGGCGTTATCATAAATACAGCTTCAGTTGACGGACTCGTTGGTATGAGTACCATTTCACCTTACGTTGCGGCTAAACATGGTGTCGTTGGTTTAACGAAATCTACGGCCTTAGAGTACAGCAGAAAAGGGATTCGTTGTGTTGCTGTTTGCCCTGGCTATATTGTGACTGATATGACTGAGGAAAGTTTTGCTAATGAGGAAAAAGAATTATTTAATTCGATGATCCCTTTAGGGCGTGGAGCTACCCCACAAGAGGTTGCCAATTTTGTTACTTGGTTAGGATCAGATCAAGCCAGTTATATGAACGGTTCGGCTCATCAAATTGATGGAGGTTTATTAGCCGGCATGGGGATTGTTGAGTAACCTTCATAGTCCTTTAATACTATCAACGGTTTTAACACCCTGTAAAAAATAGAGACTGACTAACTTGAGTCGACAAGCAATTGCTTGTCGACTTTTTTATTTTTATCTGTCTAAAAATACAATTATTAACAATGCACTAACAACTAAACAACAAACGTAACATTATGATATTTATACTTTAAAACAAGTTTTTGGAGCTGAATTCAAAATTCACCCCTTAGGGTGATATTGTCAAAAAAGCATACGTATTACTGTCAATGCATAAGTAAATCCCATTCAACTTATGGAAACGAATATGTTTAATTTTGATGAAGTACCTTTACCAAAACTTGGCCTAACAGGCTTAGATGGAGTTTTGAGTGAAGAAGAGTTAGCAATACAAGATGTGACCCACCGCTTTGCCGAAGAAGTAATGCGCCCTATTGGCGAAAAACTTGACAAAATGGATCCACAAGATGTTGTAGCCGAAGGTTCACCATTATGGGATTACATTGCCAAAATGGATGAATCTGGACTTTTAGATTTAGAAGCTATCGGTGGTATGAGTGATGCAGAAAAATCGCGCATCATCCCTATCATTTTTGAAGAGTTAGCTTGGGGTGACTGTGGCTTAGCACTAACCTCAATGGTATTAAAATTTCCAGCTTTTGCCGCATACAATACTGGTAAGCCCGAATTAATTGAACGGTTTGGTAAACTTCGTGGCTGCTGGGTAGCAACACAACCTGACCGCGGTTCAGAAGTGGTCGATATGGATTTTACCGAAGGTCATCCTGATACCAAACAACACCGTGGTAACTTGCATGCCCGTATTGATGGTGAAGAATTGGTGATCACCGGCCAATCAGCCGCTTGGGTGTCTGCTACCCCTATTGCAGAATGTGCCCTACTTTACTGTCAATGTGATTATGGCGATGGTTTATATAAAGAAGACGGCAGCCATAATTATGTCGCGGCACTAGTACCATTTGATTTACCCGGCGTATCTAAAGGCAAACCTCTCGATAAAATGGGCATGCGAGCCTTATGTCAAGGGGAAGTATTCTTTGATGAAGTAAGAATTCCATTGAGTTACATAGTAGCGGGTCAAAATGAAGCATTTCCTAGTTTCTTTGGCGCATTGACCTTTGGCAATATGGAAATGGGAATTTCTTTTACCGGTGTTGCTCGAGCAGCATACGAGCATGCCCTGGCTTATGTACATGAACGCAAACAAGGCGGCACAGAGCTTATCAATCATCAAACCGTACGCGCTCGCTTATTTAAAATGCAACAAAAAGTTGAAGCATGTCGAGCGTTGGCATTACGTGCATTTGCCTATAATTATGGCCCAAACGGACCACATTTATTAGCATCAGCTACCAGTAAAACCTTTGTTACCGACACCTGCGTAGAAGTTACCAGTGAAGCTATTCAGCTTCTTGGTGGCAATGGCTTAACCAAAGAATACCCAGTAGAAAAACTTTTCCGGGATGCCAGAACAGCGCAAATTGCTGATGGTGAAAATAACGTTTTAGGCCTTAAATCAGCAACCTGGCTGAGCAAAGAATATAAAAATAGAGTCGGGCTTTAATACCCACAGTTTAGAAAATTAGGAATATTATTATGAACAACAAACCTGTAATAGTGTACGGCGCAAGTGGTTATACCGGCCGTTTAGTCTGTGAATTTTTACGTGAATATCAAATTCCATTTATAGCCGCAGGCCGCAATAAACAAAAGCTTGAAGATGCTATGGCGAAAGTGCCGGGTATCGAAACAGCAAATTATGAAATTGCCGTAGTAGAACATTCGGTGGAAGCATTAACTGAATTTTTTCAAGGGGCAAAAGTCGTTTGTAACACAGTTGGCCCATTCTCCCGTTTTGGCACGGCTGTGGTTGAAGCTTGTTTAAATGCAGAGTGTCATTACCTTGATACTACTGGTGAGCAGCAGTGGATGATTGAGATGCGTGATACGTTCTCAGAAGCTTATGCTGAAAAAGGCTTATTACTCGCACCATCTACAGCTTATATGCATGCTGTTGGTAACATCGCTGCAGAGTTTTGTTTAGAAAACCCAACGATTGATGCAATTAATGCAGCTTGTATTCCAACAGGAGTACCAACTGTTGGCTCTACGCAAACCGTTATGGATATGGCTCGTAACAAACAATACTGGCTGGAAAATAACGAGTTGGTTGAAATTGTCGACCCAATGAAACACGCCCATGAAGTTACTATTCCAGGTTTTAATTCTTCTATTATGGCACTCCCTTGGGGCGGTGGCAGCATTCCTTTATGGTATGCAAATGATACTCGTGTAAACAGTGCAAGTTCATTAACAGGTTTTACTAACCGTCCATTAATGCAAGGCGTTATGGCAATGGCTGCGCATTATGAAGATAACTTAAAAGACTTACCTGTTGCAGAACAAGAAGCTCAACTTGATGCAATGGCAGCAGGTATCACTCCAGGCATGCCGCCGCGTGAAAACCGCACTATTCATCGTTTAGTTGACCGTGTTTACGGCGTAGGTCCTAAATCACAAATTTGCGTAACAATTATAGGTCACAGTGCATACATTCAAACCGGTTTAGTACAAGCGTTTATTGCTAAGCAATTAATCAATAAAGGCCCTAACAACGTTGGTTTCCAATCCCCTTGTAAGGCTGTTGGTCATCATGAGTTGTATGGCGCTTTAGAAGGTTTTGGTTTCTGCGATATGAAAATAGAAGAATTTTAAGAAGATTATAACTGCTATTTAATTTAGCAATTAAATAGCTTTTTTGAGGAAAATAGTTCATGCGAGTAATCGATTTTTTTGACCAAGGTGCAGCATTTTATCCTAATAATGTTGCCTTTCATGATTTAGCTGACGGCAGTGACACGACTTACGCGCAAGCGAGTAGAGTTTCTCATAAAGTTGCATCAGCTTTACACCAGCGTGGTTATGTAAAAGGTAGCAAAATAGGTATTTTAGCGCCTAACTCAAATGTTGCCTTTGAGGTGTTATTAGGTGCGTTTCGCGCCGAAGCTGTTTGGTTACCAATTAATCCGCGTAACCCAGTGGACATCAATGTAGATCTGTTAACTCGTTTTGATGGTGACTTATTACTGTACCATTCAAACTACGAAACAGAAGCGCGCGCAATTGCTGCTGGCACACCCAATTTGAAAGAAATCGTATGTATCAATAAAACCGACATTGAAGGTGAAAATCTTGATTCTTGGTTAGCAGCTGCAGATGATTTTCACCAAGTTGGCGACGAACAAGCTGATGATATAGCGGCTATTTTCCCAACCGGTGGCACAACAGGTAAATCAAAAGGTGTGATCATGTCACACCAAGCGATTGAAGCTATGTTTACTAATTTCTACAGCCACTTTGATTATTATGACAACACTTGTCACTTAGTGGTTGCGCCAATGACTCATTCAGCAGGCTTAATTGGTGCTTTGCATTTTGCCCGTGGTGGTAAAAACGTAATGATGGCAGCAGCCGATCCTGAGGGCATCATGCAAACCATTGAACAGCAAAAGATCACGCACTTTTTCTTACCGCCAACGGTTATGTACATGATGCTGGCGCATGAAAATGTAAATAATTACGACTACTCATCTTTACAACACTTTTTAGTAGGCGCTGCCCCTACTTCGCTTTCTAAATTAAAAGAAGCGATTAACGTATTTGGCCCTGTAATGACCGAAGCATTTGGTCAATCAGAAGCACCCGCGGCAATTTGTGCAAAAGCGCCATGGGATTACATGAACTCTGACGGCAGTATCAATGATGCTCGTTTAGCATCAGTTGGCCGCCCATGTGTGATGAACAAAGTAGTTATTATGGACGATGATTGCAATGTATTAGCACCAGGGGAAGCCGGTGAAATTTGCGTAAAGGGTAATTTGGTTAACCCAGGGTACTACAAAAACGAAGCTGCAACTCGTGAGGCACAAATTGATGGTTGGTTACATACCGGCGATGTCGGCGTTATGGATAAAGATGGTTACATCACCATAGTTGACCGTAAAAAAGACATGATCATCACCGGTGGTTTCAACGTATTCCCAAATGAAATTGAACAAGTGATCAGTGCACAAGCGGCAGTACAAGATTGCGCTGTTGTTGGTATCCCTGATGAAAAATGGGGAGAAGCAGTGAAGGCAGTTGTACAACTCAAACCTGACTCTGACTTAATTGAAAGTGAGTTGGTGGCAATTATCAAAGCTGAACTTGGCAGTGTGAAAACACCAAAATCGATTGATTTTGTCGAAAGTTTACCTCGTAGCCCAGTAGGGAAAGTGCTTAAAGCAGAGATCCGCAAGCAATTTTGGGGTCAATCAGAGCGTGCAGTTAACTAGGAAAATATGATGACTAGAACAGTAGTAATTTGTGGCGTAGGCATGGTGCCTTTTAAAAAGCCAGGTAAAAGCGATGGTTATGAAGTGATGGGCGCGAATGCTGCCAAAGCAGCACTAGCAGACGCTACTTTAGACTATAAACACGTAGACCAGGCATTTGCTTCTTATGTATATGGCGACAGCTGTGCCGGCCAAGCCGCATTGTATGGCGTAGGTATAACGGGTATCCCAATTACCAACGTAAACAATAATTGTGCCAGTGGCTCAACCGCATTTTCTTTAGCTGCGCAAGCGATTCAATACGGTATTTCTGAATGTGTAATGGCGCTCGGTTTTGAACAAATGACTCCTGGCGCTATTGAAATGGCATTTCCAGATAGAACCAGTCCATTACAGCGTCATACCGACGCGTTAGCTGATTTGGTAGGCGCAAGTGCAGAAGAACGTCAAATGCCACCAGCAGTAATGATGTTTGGATGCCAGGCTGAAATTGTGATGAACGAGTATGGCATTAGCGAAGAGGCAATGGCACAAATTGCGATTAAATCTCGTGTACACGCAGAGCATAATCCCAATGCAATTTACCGAACTCCGTTAACCACCGCAGAGATATTAGAAAAACCACCGATTTATCGCGGTTTACGAAAACTTTTTGCCTGTCCACCGAGTTGTGGCGCGGCATCAGTCATTGTCTGTAGTGAAGAGTTTGCTAAAAAACATAATTTAGACATTAAAGTGATATTAAAAGGCAGTGGTAATTGTAGCGATAAAGCCGACTACTTCAACTCTCACCCCTTAGATATCACCTTTAGAGCGTTAAGTAAAAATGCTGCCGACTTAGCTTACGCTGATGCCGGAGTAGGGCCTGAAGACATCGATGTTATCGAACTTCACGATTGCTTTACCAGTAACGAAATACTTACCTATTCTGCTCTTGGTTTATGCCAAGACGCTGACATAGAAAAGTTCATCATGGAAGGTCAAAACACTTATGGCGGCAAATATGTTGTTGGTCCATCAGGTGGTTTATTAGCAAAAGGACATCCATTAGGCGCAACAGGTCTTGCCCAGATCACCGAGTTAGTACAACAACTACGCGGTCAATCAGGTAACAGACAAGTTGATGGTGCTCGCATCGCTTTGCAACACAATGGAGGTTTAGGCAGCGCAGGTTTCGTAAACATTTTCGAACGCCTGTAACACCTAACCAAAGGACGTTTTTATTCAGTTAATTACGTCCATTTTTTTACCCTAACAAGGTTACAAATTGATACAAACGCAACACCTTAAACACATTTTATTAATCAACTAAAACTCAAACTTAGATCGGTTAAAAAATATTTTTTAAATTAAAAGCTATAACAACAATAAAAACAATATGTTAATAGTATTTTTGGAGTGCTAATAAATGAAAGTTACAAACACAACACGAATGAACAAGAGTAAACTGGCGTTAGCTATTGGTGCATCTATGATGTTATCTGGCTACGCAATGGCGCAAGGAGCTGCAAGCTCAGAAAGTGGTAAACTTGAAGTGATTCAAGTGACCGCAACAAAGCGTACTGAAAGTATTCAAGACGTTCCTATGTCTATCACCGCAATTAACGGTGATAGAATTGAGAAAGCAGGCATCCAAGATTTATCTGAAATGTCTGGCTACATCCCTAACCTAACAATCTCAGAAGGTGCGATTAACACTAACATTTATATGCGTGGTGTTGGCTCGGGTATCAACCGTGCATTTGAGCAATCGGTTGGTATGTTTATCGATGGTATTTATATGGGACGTGGTAAGCAATTTCGTGCCCCATTTCTTGATTTAGAACGCGCCGAAGTATTACGTGGTCCACAAGGTGTTTTATTTGGTAAAAATACTATTGCCGGCACGATCAACCTTTCTACGGCAAAAGCAGAAGCTGGCGGAGATTTTGAAGGTAAAGTAACGGTAGATGTTGAACCAGAATATGGTTCTCAAGGTGTTAGTGCGGTATTAGCATCAGGTTTAACTGATGAGTTAGGGGTGCGTTTAGCGGTTAAAACATCTGAATCAGATGGCTACATGGAAAATACTTTTACCGGTCGCGATGAGCAATCAACTGAAGAAGACATTGTTCGTTTATCTGCGCACTGGGCTCCATCAACTGACCTAGATGTACACATGAAAGTTGAGCATACTGAATTTTCAACAAAAGGGACAACTGCACAAATTATTGGTTTAGAGCCTATGGGCGGTTTAGCAAACTTTGTTGCTGGCATGGTAGCACCGATGCTGGACTCTGAATTTGGTGATGATAAAGACGATTACAAAACATCGACTGATCAGGCATTAAACCCAGAAATGCGTGAAGTTGAATCAGATAATGTGTCTATTAACATTGATTATGCCTTAGGTGATGGCACGTTAACGTTAGTTACAGGTTACTCTGCTTATGAGTCTGAGCTACTGCAAGACGTTGACTTCATGCCGGTGACTTTCATCAATACCAATGACATAGAAGACTTTTCGCAAGTCAGCCAAGAAATTCGTTACGCTACCTCAGGTAACAATAAATTTGATTACATTACTGGCGTTTATTACCAACAAAATGAATTAGATTTTGACTTCTACTCACATGTTGACACCACGCAAATCAACCCAGCATTAATGGCTGCATTCGCAGGAGTGCCGGCGCAAGCAATTAATCCAGCATTCCCAGCTGGCTTATCGTTAGTTGATGTTGGTATTACACCAAACTCTTTCACTCGTACAACCAACTTTGATCAAGAAACAGACTCATTATCAGCCTTCTTCCAAGGTACTTATAACTTTAGTGAAGATTTTAGAATTATTGCAGGTGGTCGCTATACGGAAGAAACGAAAGATGTGATTCGTAGAAGTATGAACGCAACTATTGATTCATCACTATATGCATCAGCGGTAGACATCACGCCACCAGCAAGTGCATACCCGTCACCAGAATTAAATGGCTTTGTAACGGCTACTTTATTAGGTGTTGCTGTTACCGATCCTGAAGGCGGCGGCTCTCGAGATGAAAGCCAATTTATTCCTTCGGTTAAATTCCAATATGATGTAAACGATAAATTTATGGTTTATGGTGGTGTTGAACAAGGTTTTAAATCTGGTGGCTTCAACGCTAATGCCGATGCTACGGATGAAAACAATGAGTTTGAAGAAGAAAAAGCTATTGGCGTAGAGCTTGGTTTTAAATCAGATTTACTTGACGGCCGTGCACGTTTAAATATGGCAGTATTTCACACAAACTTTGAAGATTTACAAGTGACTACCTGGAACGGCTTCGCTTTTGAAGTTGGTAATGCGGCAGAGTCTGTATCACAAGGTATTGAAGTTGACGGTTCATTCCTAATTACCGATAACCTAACCTTTAGCGGCTCATTTTCATACCTGGATTCTTACTATGAAGACTATGCAACTGGTCCTTGTACCGCTGAAAAGCAAGCTATGGGTATGGAGATTTGTGATTTAACCGACGAATCAACGCCATTCGCACCAGAAATTTCGTCATCTTTATTCCTTGATTACGTAACAGAAGTTGGTGAGTCTATGGAGTTTTTCGCGCAACTTAACGTTAACTTCAAAGATGACTTCTTCTTCGATACAGATTTAGATCCTAAATTAATGCAAGAAGCTCACACTAAAGTGAATGCTAGAATTGCATTAGCCTCTATTGAAGAAACTTGGGAATTAGCATTAATTGGTAAAAACCTAACTGATGAAACGACATTCAGTGCCGGTCTTGATGTACCGCTAGTTAAAGGTGGTTACATGGGCTATACCGACGCACCTCGTACGGTATCTGTTCAAGGTACTTACCGCTTCTAAAGTAACCGGGGTCAGAGTCAAGTTTCCCAGTAAATCAACTGAGAAAATTTGACTCTGGCCCTAGTTTATTTTCGTATTTACTTATCCAACTGCTGAGTCAATACCAAAGTAAAACCAGGAACAACTCACTATGTTTAATCAAAAATTTCCAGAAAAACGAGCATTCATTACTGGCGCTGCCAGTGGCTTAGGCTTAGAAATATGCCAACAACTTGCCAAACATCAATGGCGCTTAGCCATTGCTGATATCAACAGCGAACGTTTAGCCAATACTAAAACCGAACTTGAAAACCTTGGTGCAAAAGAAGTCATTGCTATCGAGCTAAACGTTACCGATGCAGAAGCAATATTCAGCGCAGCAGAAAATATAGAACAAAACTGGCAAGGAATTGATTTACTGTTTAACAATGCCGGGATTGCCGGCGCCGGTAAAATCGAAGAAATTGACCGTGATGACTTCGAACGAGTTATAGATATCGATTTATGGAGTGTTATTTACGGCTGTCGTGCTTTTATTCCAATGCTGAAAAAGCAAAATGCTGGCCATATTATCAATACCGCCTCAAGTGCCGGCACCTTATCCGCTGCAGAGATGGCCAATTATAACGTAGCCAAAGCAGGCGTTGTTTCATTATCAGAAACGTTAAAAGTTGAACTTTCGCCAAATAATATCGGCGTTACTGTATTGTGTCCTACCGTATTCAAAACCAACCTGGGTGAGTCGGTAAGTGGTAAAACAGCGTTTGAACGTAACTTGCAAGAGCAGTTAAAAGAATCAAAAGTGACAAGTGCCGACATTGTCAAAAAGACGTTTAAAGCAATTAAAAATAATAAACTCTATGTAATGCCGCAAAGTGATGCAACCTGGGGCTGGCGCATAAAACGGCTAATGCCAGAAACCTACTCAAAGTTAATGTCTTACATGTACAAAAACCGTATCTGGATTTACAAACATTTAGATTAATTAAACTAGAAGCGGCTTCTACGCTTCACTTTTTAGTAGATATCTAAAACTGACTTTTGCAATGCAAAAAACAAAAACCAGATTTTCTGTGTAAATCTGGTTTTTAAATAATTCTAAATATTTGTATTATATAATCACTGTTTGATCAAATCACCAATCATGTATTTTCGGTCATGCCACTCTTGGGTTGGCGAATACATACGGTACAACAGGAAGAACCCCTTATTAGGCAAGGTTTGCACCCAGTTTGATTTTCCTTGTGGTTTGGTCGATGAAAACGTAACCGTAACAGAACCATCTTCATTCGTTACTAGCTCACCTTGACTATCAAACCCGCCTGAACGCTGTTCTGTCGCTAATATGCTGCGCGACTGGTTGTCATATGCCATGAAACTCCAAAAACGTTTCATCGGCGGGTTTGGTGGTAACGTCACAGTATAAACTTCGTTGCCATCAAGAGCTTCACCTTTATCATCAGTAGTCGTCATTAAATATGAGCTGCCCTTGCCATCAAACTTAGCAGTCATAAGTGGCGTAATGCCTGTAGCTACATAATGAAACGCTGTGCGATCATCTAGGTATAACGCGCCGTCTTTAATAAACTGATATGACATAGTGCTACCAAACGGTAAAAACCAGTTGCGTTTATCTCCATAAAAATATGAGTCTTTATTTGACGGTCTAAAGGCTTCATTACGAGCATGAACATTGGCGATACCCGCAGCTTCTTTCAGTGCTTCAAGTTGCTCACCCTTAGGATTAAATGGTTTGCCCTTTTCAATGCCTATTTTTGCAAGTAAACCGCGATAATGCGGGTCACCAGATGTTACTGGCTCATATTGGATCATTTCATTTAATTCATGATAAAAGTCTTCATTATTAGCATGAACCGTATTCATTTTAACGCCACTAATATCCATGTATTTGACTTTGCTAGCCCCTTCACCTAAACGGTACATTTTAAAAGTTTCTTTAAATTGTTTTATTTGTTTAGTATCGGCATACCTAAACGCAACCCAATGTTTGTACGTCGGTGTTGTTAATACTATATGGCCTTCTGGTATTTCTCCTTTATAACTGTCATGTACAACAATATATTTAGCGCCTTTACCTGCGTCTTCAGGGTTACCAACACCAATATCACCAACATATTGAAAAAATGCATCATCGATAAAACCTAATACTGGTGTTTTAAGGTCCATAACTATTGGCCCATTTTTTACATCAACACTAAATAATGCATATGGAGTACTGGTATTACCGGTTAACCATAAGCTCTTACTATCTAAAAATGATTCACTGATCGGAATAACTTTATTTGATGTAGCGCCTATCGATTCTAAACCAACTTGAATTGCTTGCATTGACGAAATTTGAATACCATCAGTAAATACATTCACCGCCCTTTGAATATACATGTAACGCTGAACTTTACTCATGGTTTCATCAGACGGGTAACCGTCTTTAAAATGTAAATCACCAACAGCTTGAGTTTTAACTACATCAGGCGTGGTTATATTGGCGGGGATATCGGAATTTGCAATTACCGAGCTGGTAAAAATGCAACTCGCTAAGACTAAACTGGTCGTTATTTTGGTAAATTTCATATAATTATCCCTGTAAAAATTTAAAATTAATCATTGAAAGATTATTACGAATAAATCGGTTTATGTTGAAGTTGTTGACACATTACATTTATAGATTTTGTGTTTTCACCCGCTAATTCAAATTCAGCACTATTTTATTGCTATAACCCCGACTCAACGGGGCTATATAAGATAAAAGTAAATTTACTTAACGAGTTCAATATCGTTTAATTCAAAACTACCGTCACGTAAACCTGGCGTTGGTCCATAAAAGCGGAATAACAGGAAGAAACGGCGGTCGTTGGTTGGTATCCAATTAGACTCTAAGCCTTTAGGCGCTTTAGGTCCCATATAAATGGTAGTACTGCCGTCTTTATTTTTCTTCATATCCATATCTGAATCGACACTACTTTTGGAAATATCCCTTAAGTATGAGGCTGTTTCTAAGTCGTAAACTGTTATTGCCCAGAAATCTTTTGCAGGTACATTTGGTGGAACAACTAACTTGTAGTTTTTATTACCATCTAACCATTGGCCGTCAGCGGTTTCTGCTAAATCTAAATAAAAGGTGGCGGTACCATAGTTTTTTACACTTGAAATTATTGCGTAGTAAACAGAGCCTCGAGCACTATAGTCATAATAGCTTGGGTACTCATAGCTCATTTCTGTTTCAATAGCGCCAGGAGGTAATAATAAACTCCATTTTTTGCCCGGGTACATCCACGGGTTTAGATGACGATGATATTGCTCAATCATAAATTCTAAGGCTTGCGGCGCGGCTTTAGCATAAATTGCTTTCATGCTGTCATCTGGCTTAAAGGCTTTGCCTTTTTCAATGCCAATGCGTTTTAACATGCCCATCATGGTAATGTTTTGTTTTTCTACCACTTCTTCTTGAATGATTTCATTTAAGTCAGTGTAAATGCTTTGGTCTAAAACAGGCGTGCCTTCTAGTATTTTTCCATAAATATCAACATAGTTATTCTTAGGTGGGTTAGTCGCTTGTGCTAAAGGGTAAACTTTTATTGTTTTCGCAAAGTCAGCAGCTTTTTTTAAATTTTCAGGCGTCGGACCACCTTGCATGATCGGTCTTAATATCGCAAAACCGTTATTGGTACGTTGTTCATAAGTATAAGCTCTATCTAAAAGTGGTCCTTGGTAACCTTTAGGTAGTAAAATATATTTAGCGCCGCGCCCTTTATCACGTCCTGCCGCGCCAACATCATCAATTGGTCGCTGCCATGCGTCCATTAACGTACCAAAAATACCAACACCATCAGCAGAAGGTGGTATTTCAACTACCATAGGCCCGTTCTCAATATTCCAAAAAAAGCTTACATAAGGTGTGGTATTGTTAGGTGTGGCAGTTTGGTACTTCCAATCCTGAACTTTACTGTTGTAGGCAATATCGTTCATTTTCACACCTAATGCCGTATGACCATCTCGATACCCTTTATAGTTAAGTAATGGCATTGACCAAACTACGGCTTCTATAGCACGACTGTGAGTCATTTTCTCACTGATAGTCTGCTCTTTAGCCATACTGCTGGTGCAACATATAAAAAATAGCAATATCCCTAGAACAGAGTGAATCAATGTGGTTACAGATTTGTTCATACCTATTATCCTTATAATATAAAATATGTTTATTTTATTCATAAACTTAGCTTAGATAGGGATATAGTAAAATTCCAACTATCAGCAAAAATAACTAAAATAAAGTTTGAACTTTCAATAGGTAAGCTTCATCACCCGTACGGGTGAATACTGTTAAAGTATGTAAACAACGAAAACAAAACGGTCTACATGCTAAAGTGACCGTTTTTTTAAATCATAATGTTATCTCTAAGCACCTGAACTCAAAGTAAAGTTACAGACATTATATTGCCACTTCAGCAACGCCAGCCAATGTGTGAGTACCTTCAGCTTTAGTAGCAAAAATTTCAATTCGAGCTCTTAGCTCGCCATTTTCATTAACAATATCGACAACTTCACCTGTACAGGTGATTACGTCGTGTAACTGGGTAATTGCTAAAAACCGATTACTGAATTTTCGTAGTTTTGATTGCGGTTGCCAATTTGTTAACATTCGCCCTAAATAAGCCATCGATAACATACCATGGGCAAATACATCGTCCATGCCTGCTGCTTTAGCAAAATCACTATCAATATGAATTGGGTTATGATCGCCACTGGCGCCTGCAAATAATGCCAGCGTGCTGCGCTTTATTGCCGGAAGGGTTAATGTTGGTAATTTATCGCCAACGTTTATATTAGTCATTTTAACAATCCTTAGGCGTTACGATAAACTAAAGTACACGTTGCCTTGGCAACCAATTTGGCATCTTGATTGCTGTAACTCGATTCAAGTTCAACAAATTCAAGTGCACCGCCCTTTTTAGCAAACATATTTACGATCGACGAGCTTACTTCAATGCTATCGCCAGCGTAAATACTGTCGAAATATTCAAATTCTTGTGAGCCATGTAAGAGTTTCGCTATGTCCATGTTTAACATGTTAAGTACAGGCAGCAACTCTGGTCCTTCAAGCTCTATAGTGAATGGAAACGTTGGCGGTGCTGGTATAGTTTTAAAACCGGCAGCAATTGCCGCTTGTTCATCAGTATAAATTGGATTAGTTTCGCCTATAGCTTTAGCGAACATTTTTAGGCGGCCTTTTTCAACATCAATGTTAAAGGCAGGAAATTTATACCCTACTTTAGTTTGATCTAACATTGATTTCCCCTAAACCTTGCGGAACATGCTAACTACGGCAGCACCACCAAGACCAAGATTATGCTGTAAGGCAACGCGCGCACCTTCAACTTGACGTTTGCCGGCGGTACCACGTAAATGCCAGGTAAGTTCGGTACATTGTGCCAAACCGGTCGCGCCAATTGGATGGCCTTTACTCATTAAGCCGCCTGACGGGTTAACTACAAATTTACCGCCATAAGTATTATCATTATCACAGATAAATTGCTCTGCCTGTCCTTCGTCACACAAACCTAACCCTTCATAGGTGATCACTTCATTCGGAGTAAAACAATCATGCAGTTCTACTACCTGAGCTTCTTCTGGTCCCATACCCGCTAGTTCATAGACTTCTTTGGCGGCTTTAGCGGTCATTTCTGAACCAATAAGTTTCATTGGATCTGTCCAGGTATCGGCAATATCAGTCGCAATTGATTGTGCGACAATTTCTACATTGGCGTTGGTTAAACCATGCTTTTTCGCAAATGCCGGACTACAAACTACCACCGCTGCTGCGCCACACGTTGGTGGGCATGCCATAAAACGAGTCAAGTATGGCGGGAATATAATTGGTGATCCCATCACTTCATCTAAAGTGAGTTTATTAGCAAATAATGAATAGGGGTTATTTACCGCATGGCTTCGAGTTTTAACCGATACTTTGCCGAAAATATTTGGATTGGCATTATATTTTTCAATATACGCACTGCCTGCTTGGCCAAACATGCGAAGTGCTAGCGGCCCTTCAGGCGCAGTTGAAATCTCAGAAAGTTTATTTAACATAGGATCAAACGGTGATTCTCTATCATCCCAGTGCGAGCCTAGCGCGCCTTTTTGCATTTCTTCAAAACCAAACGCTAACGCACATTCTACTGCGCCAAACTCAACCGCTTGTCGAGCTAAATAAAGTGCAGTGGAGCCTGATGAACAATTATTATTAACATTGACTACCGGAATACCAGTCATGCCCACTTCATATAGAGCATGTTGGCCACAGGTGCTGTCACCATATATATAACTGGCATAAGCTTGCTGAATATATTTGTACTCAATACCGGCATCACTCAATGCCAACTTGATCGCTTTTGCGGCCATTACTCGATACGGTTCATTCTGTCCTGGTTTAGAAAATTTTACCATTCCTACACCAGCTATACGTGTATGTGTCATATTCCTACTCCTATTCCTGTTTCTATTTGTTTGTCTTTTTCGCTAACAGATCTAAACCAACCATATCGCCCACGGCAACAAAGGTACTGCCAATATCTAACGCTGGCTCTGATTGCTCAAAGTTGCATATGTCAGCCCAGCGCGATGCTACTTGCTCAGCACTCACGTTATTTTCAACACCAAAGGCAACGCCTTTACTGCGCTCAGTACGAATTTTTGCAAACCAGCTTGCGCCTACTTCAAAAACACCACCATTTTCAACGCTGTTTTCATCACATAGCTTAATCACTAATGGCACAACATATTCTGGGCTAGTGGCTTTTAATATCTCCTCATCCCAAATCGTTTCCGTTAATCGAGAGCCTGCAATAGGAGCGATTACATTTGAGTAGACGTTTTTGCGAGCACCTTCAATAGCAAGCGTTTTGCCTAAACCAAGTAACGCCGATTTGGCGGCACTGTAGTTCGCCTGGCCAAAGTTGCCATAAATACCGGCCGCCGAGGTAGTGAAAATAATTCGACCAAAGCCTTGTGCTTGCATGTATGGCCAAGCAGCTTTCGTTACGCTATACGCACCATCAACATGAACGTTAAATATCTTCTGCCAATCGCGGTCTTGCATTTTAGTAAAGCTGACATCACGCAAGAAACCAGCATTATTTATGACAATATCAATACGGCCATAGTTATCGATAGCAGTTTGGACAATGCGTTCACCAAATTCAACGGAGTCGTAGTTAGCAACAGCATCACCACCAAACTCTTTAATTTTTGCTACAACGCTATCAGCAGCTTTTGAATTTTCACCTATGCCACTGCCAGAGCCGCCTAAATCATTGACCACCACCTTAGCACCACGTTTGGCAAACTCTAAGGCATAAGCACGCCCCAGGCCGCCACCTGCACCGGTAACAATAACTACTTGGTCATAAAAACGAATATTACTCATTGAACAAACCTCTGCTTTATATCTTTATGCAATAGTAAAAGTTAGAAACAGGCTCTAACTTTGTTTAAATTTTAGTGACTATTAATTTAGGCAAATCGCTGAACAGCCACAATGTCCGAAAAACACCATTAAATAGACTTATTTTGACCTCGGCTGTTTTGGGTAATTTTTTGGTAGGTTTCGGACATTGCTCTACAAGGGGAGCTCTATATGATGAGACAATAATAAATTGATTAACGAGATCTACAACATGTCATTATTTATAAATACCGGCCGGGCACTAATGTTATTGGGTGCAATTTTTTTTACAGCTATATTTTTGAAAGTAGTTTTTCAATTCGAACTATTGCCTGGTTTTAGCTATTTAAGTAGCTACCTGATGAGTTTTTGTGGCGCACTATTAGTGGCGTGGGGTCTATTAATGATTAAAACAGCCGAGCACAAAGAGTTTATACCGACAGTGGCCTACGCTACCGGAATCATGTTGCTGTTATCTGCCATTATGCGCATAATCGCGATTTTTGTAGCACCACAAACCTTTGAATTTTTACCCGCTTTTTTTGCGCAACTCGTGCCTATTGCCGAGAGTGGTTTATTTATCATTCTTGCGGTTGTATTTTTAACTCGTTATAAACAGTAATACTTTTAACACTTAGATAATAATATTATTTTTCTAAGTGTTACTCTTCCTTGCCTCTATATACGGTAGGCGTTAAGCCGGTCCATTTTTTAAAGGCTCGTATAAAGCCACTCGGCTCACTAAACCCAGTTTTATAGGCTATTTCTGCTATTGATAGGTGTTGTTTAGTTAAATAATAAATGGCTGAATCGCGGCGCATAAAATCTTTAATTTTTTGATAACTCACCCCTTCTTTATTCAATTTTGCCCTTAAGGTCTTTTCAGTCATAAATAGTTTATCAGCGACTAAGGTAAAGCTTGGAAAGTTATTTTCTTCAAAATCCTCAATAATCAAACGAATTTTAGCACTTAAACTTTGATCATCAATTGGCGTAAACAGTAAGTTTTGGAAGGTGTTTTTTAAGTATTGTTCTAACTCACCAGTATTTTTTTTAATAATGGGCATCGCTAAATAGTCTTTACTAAAAGACAAGCTCAGAAATGGTTGGTTAAATTTTCTAATACCCGGAAATAAGTATTGATATTCACTTTCATGAGCAGGTGGCGAGTAATCAAAACTGGCACATCTGATTATAATATTTTTGCCAATCAGCCAACTTGCAAACCGGTGCCAGGCGTTAAGAATAAATTCGGCGAGTAAATGTTCAGGATCTAACTCTGGGTTTGCTAATACGACTCTAATTTCGACTTCATCACCTGTGGTGTAAAGCTCTAATTGATAGGCCTGACAATGCAGTTGATAGTAACCAAAACCTAACTCTAAAGCTTTGCCTAAATTGGCGCAGCTACTCATCACATGACTGGCATAAAAAAAACTGCCTATAGGTAATGGCTGCTCGATTAAACCAAAATGTTCATCATCCAGTTCTAGTATGGTTTGTTTCAGTAAATTGACAAAATTTTCAGTAGATATTCTTAAATGACTATTTTCAGCTTCATACGCAGAAATACCACAACTTGCTAATATGCTTGCTGAATCTTTTCCATGGCGATTTAACGAATTAACCAGTGCCTGTACATAATGATAAATAATGGTATTTTTTTTCATTAAAACGATATCTTTATGGGTTATATCTCTAAGTTAACGTTTAACCTGAATTTAGCAAACACCCAAACGGGTGATTTAAAGAGAGAATTAATGGTTATTAGTCTGCTGTATTTGACTAAACATTTGTGTTGCTTGGATACGATTACTTACCCCAAGCTTTGCATAAGATGTTTTTAAATGAGTTTTAACTGTATTTATTGATACGCATAGTTGATCGGCTATTTGCTGGTTTGAATTTCCGCTGCCAAGTAATTGCATAACTTTTTGCTCTGCCATGGTTAAACTTTCAACCGACTGCATTTCAAAACGCTTTCTTATATCCAGGCCTTCAAAACGCTGACAAATCTCTTGCATAAAGGCCTTTCTACGCGGTGATAATTCAGTGAACGACCATTCATGGAGAAATTCAATAGCAACCTTATCAAGCCGTCCTAAATACTGAATGATATTTTTTTTACTGGCGATACTAATGACTTTCTTTAAGGTTACTTTAGCGCTGTTGATGTCTTTGGCGATAATATAAATATTCACTAAAAAAACCAAAGCTCTAACCTGTTGAAGCGTCCTTGATGATTGCTCAAACTCTAAAGCCACTTGCTTTAATTTGGCAATACAAGTTTCCATATCCCCTTTGGCCGATAACATTAAGCAATCTATCATTGCACCGTTATATAATAAGTGATTATTTTCTGGTGTGTCGGTATTTATATTCTCAGCTTTGAAGGAATCATAGATTGTATTGGCTTCTTCGGGATTTGCGGTAAACAAGTAATAGCGGATCGCTTCATAATAAATTGGAATTTTAGAGGTCGTTAATTGTCTTGATTCTAACAGCTCAAGTAACTGTTCTATCATTACCTCTCTTTGTTCATTATCATTAAGATCGGTAAGCAATTGGATATGTGTGACATAATACCAGGCCAAAAATGATGGCTCAGCAATATAACTGATAATACTGCCTGATGCCTCAAAATAGCGCTTCGTGACATCCAAATCACCGATAATATAAGCTGCCATACCGCGCATAATATTAACCAAATGAGCCAATTGGCTATCATGTTCTTGGCTATTGATAAAGGCAGTTATTTCATCACATTTAGCTAAACACTGATTGGTATTGCCCTGAATAAATTCAAACATAGCCAAGGTAGCTTTGATCATCACTGTACTATAAAAAAGGCTGCCACCGCGGGCAAAAAATGCAGCATCTTCACCTGTTTCTTTTAACTTTTCAAATTGGTTACTATGTAAGTAACCGATACATTGTACAACTCTTAGCGCATTCTCAAAATGTGGCAGCGTTAGTGGTCGTTTACTCATCGCATCATCAACTAGTTGATGGTAGCTGAAAAAGTTATCAGTCCAAGCCGCATGCGCAGCTTTTACCGCTAACAATTTTATTTGTTCGCGCCCTTGTATTTTTAAATTTTGTTTGAGCATGTGTTCAAGGTTTTCAATAGCCTGTTGGCCTTTGCTATGCTGATACGTAAGGGAATAATTCCAGGCTTGCAGCACTAAAAGGTAAACATTGGATAGCAGCACATCGTAAGGCAGCTGGCTGATTAACACATTAAAGCGCGGAAAATTACCACTGGCAATGATAGCATTGCCATGCTCTTCCAATATCTCAACTGCATTTTGGTATTGCTCAGCTTTAATATAATGATCGACCGCTTCCAAATAAATTTGGTGCGACAAATACCAATCGGCACAGCGTTGGTGCAATACCTTAATATCCTCAGGTTTGTGAATAGTGAGTTGCTGATATAAATAATCTTTGAGTAACGGCTGCAGTGCAAACCACTCGAACCTTTCGGTAAGGTCGTTTTTATAAAGACGCATGATCGGAATTTTTTTTACAACGCTAGCTGAAAATTCCGACGACTCGGTGATGGTATCGATTAATTGCTCACAGAGAAAGTCACTGATGGAAATCATCAACAACCATTGCTTTTCTTGTTCAGATAAGCCAACAATAATTTCTTCAACAAAATAAGCGGCTAGATTTTCTTCATTGCTTGAATTTGCTGTCCAGTGCGACAAATTTTTATGCATACTGATAATTGCAGGCCAACCACCGGTAATGCTGAAAACATTAGTAACATCATCGTTAGTTAAAGGTGTTTGATTGAATTGCTCTGAGTATTGCTTGATTTCATCTATCGTGAACGCCAAATCATGAGCTTTTAGTTTGCAGACTTTTTCAGCGACATAGGCTTTAGCAATAGGAAAAGGCAAATCGACTCTACTGGCAATAATTACATTGATTTTTTTTGAGCTGTTTAAGATTAATTGCTGGAAAAAATCGGCAATAATAGCGTGATGAATAAAATGAAAGTCATCAAAAAACAAATAGATAGATTTTTTACATTGTTCCAGTTCAGCAATCAAATGATAGACAAAGCTTAATTGTGAAATGTTTTCATCATAAACTAAACCTTTGTTTACCAACCCTTGTGCCTTTAAAGCCTCCAGGAAATAAGTGAAAAAAAACTCTGCCTGATTGTCATCATTATCTAGACTGGTCCACACTACTAACCCCGATTGTTGCAAAATGTAGTTAGCATAATCGATCATCAAATAGCTTTTACCATAGCCGGCGGGCGCTTTGATAAACAAAAACTTAGTTTGATCAGTTAAAGAGATGCCTATTTTGTCTATTAAACGAGTTCTTCGATATAACTTTGCTGGTTTAATAGGAACTACATATTTTTGCATACTATTGATGTACCTAAATATTTAATATTAAAACACAGAGAATAATTAACTATTATTACCATTAACCATAGCAGATTATTTTGCTATTTTAATACGAAGATTGAAAACATTTATCTGCTAATTTAGCTATTGATGATGGCAGTTTATTAAAGTAAAAAATGGCGTAAAACAATGTTTTACACCAATTTTAAAATGATTAAATACTAAATTTTAGTTATGTTAAGCCATATTTATCTTTATAAATTTGACTTAACATGGTGCCACCTTTTAACGATAATACGTTGTTTTCACCATCGGTGATCAAACCTGCACGGGCATCTCTAAATAGCTTTTCAAGCGGGTACTCTTTAGTTAACCCATTACCCCCAAACATTTGTAGCGCTTCGCTAGTTACATCCACTGAAGTTTTGGTAACAAAAGTTTTTGCTGTAGCACTGCCAAGTAAGTGTGGGCCATTAGGGCCATAGTTATAATTAAATGCACGATGCGCCATTCCTCGACATGCTTCAACATTTCTGAACATATCAAATAAACGCGCTCGTACACTTTGATGATTGATGATTTCGCCACCACCTTGTTTACGTTCATGCACGTAAGTAAGAGCGTGTTCATATGCAGCTCTGGCAATGCCTGTATAGGTGATACTCATTTCCATATTGCCAAACGTTAATGATCCGAAGAAGCTAGGATATGCTTGTTCTTTGCCAGCAATAACATAACTCATTGGCACTCGTACTTCATCAAAGTACAGTTCGCCTTGTGGCAATGAGCGCAAACCAAGTTTTTCAAGTGGCAAGCCGCGAGAAAACCCAGGTAGATCAAATGGCACTAATACCCCGACATAATGAAGACCGCCATCTTCACGATAAATGCCATCGCCATAGTCACATTGGGTGTACATTAGGCCACATTCAGCCAATGGTGCGCCAGAAACCCAAGCAGATGTTTGCCCAGAAATCACCAGTTCATCACCATCAACACGGGCAATTAAATTACCACGACCATGTTTTGAGCCAGGAATCGCTTCGGTTTTATCAATATCGAGTACATCACTGCCTCTATCTGGTTGCGTGCCAATCCAGCAGCCACGTAAATGGCCAAAACGTTCAATTAACTCAGCATTGCCTGTACCTACAGCAGTAATTGCGGCGAAATGAGTAACCATGGCTAATAACGTTAGGCCCGCATCTCCCCAAGCAAATTCTTCAAGGATAATAGGTAGGATACGAGCTTTTTCTTCATCAGTCATGCCACCTATCGCTTCTAAATCAAAAATACCTGACTCGTGTAATTTGTCATAAAACTCCCATACAGGAGAATCTTCTGCTACTGCTTGCTCAGCAGTTAGCTTGTCCATTTTTTCGCCAATTGGACGCATGACCTCTTCAGCAAAACGGTGTGCTACTTCTTGAATAGCTAGCTCTTCTTCGCTCATCAGACCTTCTAAACCGGTAAGGCCTAATTTCGGTAGAGGTACTTCATTTAATACAAACATGTTATTTCCAGATATTTATTTAAGGAGTATGCTGTTAAGCTAATCCTTTCATAAACGTTCAGAATCACCCTGTCGGGTGATATTTTTAAATTTAAAAATATAAAATTAAAAAACCATGTAAAAGCTATTGAGTTTTAGCTACAAAATTTCGTATTAATTGCGGCCAATGTTGAAGATCAGAATATTTATCTGCAATATAAAGTTCTGTATTTGCCATTATTTGATGTAATTCAGTAGCAGTTTCGACTGGATGGCTTGGATCTCCAGTCCATGCCAAAATAAGCGTAGGAAGGTTAATCGATTTAAGTTCTTCCTTAGAAGGTAGATCAGTCAAAGCAGCCCCTTTGAACAGATTTGACAAGGTCTTTCTTTTTATTGGTTTTATTCCTTCAAAAACTCCTTGAATGTTTTCTTTCTTTGCCGCAACTAACCAGGCAGGAAGCAAGCGTTCAGGTTTTCTAGCCATTAGTTTTGCCAAAATCCTGCCGCCCAGTAAACCACCAACAGTTGCGAGTTTATGGTAAAGTTTTCCTTGCTCAGCTCTTGTATGCCATGCGGTTGGCGGGTTCATTAAGATCATACTTTTAATACGTTTGGGAGCAAGCATGGCTGAATAAATAGTGGTAGCACAGCCCATTGATTGTCCACCGGCAATAAATGTATCCACGCCAACCTCATTGGCAACTGACAACATGTCATTGGCTAAATTTTTCCAATGGTAATCAGATGGTGAATTTGATGCTTGTGTTTTACCATGACCACGAGCATCATAGCGCACTAGCTTTGCTTCTTTTGAAAACTTGTGCCATTGAAAAATATCCAATAAATCTTCACTTTCAATGCTTGCCGTTAAACCATGGCCCCAAACGAGTACTTCACCCTCGCCTTCTACTTCAACATTAAATTCTAAACTATTTATTTTCATTTTAGCCTTCGTTTGATACCTGGTTAATAAATTTGATTGTTTAGCTAATTTAAACTGTAACATTAATTGAATATATTTAAATTCGCTTTACCTTAGGAAATAAAAAACCACCAGATTTAAAAAAACTGGTGGTTTCAATCAGAGTCACACTAGGTAATCAACTTACCTAAATGAAGTTATTTGACGTACCATTTCAGAAACTAGAAATGGTACGTACCTTGTACTGTAACAGTACGTGGTGCATCGGTATAACCAATATAACCACCAGCAACTAATGGCGTGTCTAAACCAGCAGAAAATGTTGTTTCATCTGTTAAGTTTTTGCCAATTAAAGATACATCCCAAGTATCCTCAGCAGACGCTAACGACAGCATCAAATTTACTTTACTGAATGAGTCTTGTTTTAAGTTTTCATCAAGATCGCTATCAACATAGTATTCATCAGAAAAATTAACATTTAACCGTGCAGCAAATAATAGTGAGCTACCGATTTCTGTCTCGTAGTCTAAGAAAAGCGATGCTGACATTTCAGGCGCGAACGGTGTTGTTTCATCAGTTAAATCACAAATAGTTTGTGGGTTTACCGGATCTTTAAGAATTGGAGCTGTACATGGACCATTTGAGTAGTCGTCATAAGTAGAGTCTAAAAATGACAGAGAACCACTAAATGTCCAGTTATCACTTAGTACATATGCGCCATCAAATTCGACACCTTGTGTTGTTGACTCTGCAGCATTACCAACACTAAAGCCAGTACCTGTCCATGACGTAACTTGCAGGTTATCAAATGTGGTGTGAAATACAGCCACATTTAAACGAGCTAGGCCATCAAGAAAATCTGATTTCACCCCTAATTCAAGACCTAATGCTTCTTCATCTTCAAACACCATATCTTCTTCTGCAGCAGCGGTATCAGAGTTAAAACCACCGGCTTTGAAACCCTCTTCAGCAGTGGCATAAATCATCATGTCATCATTAACATCGTACTGAATTTTGACTGATGGGGTAAAGTGTGACTCGTCATAACTATCAGTGTACTCAGGTGTTTTCACATTAACGGCTAATGCTACCGCGGTAAATGCACTGTTTGCATCAGCTGGAATTAAATTGTCAAAGGTATGATTTAATTGTACTTCACCATGGGCACTTTGGCGGAACACATCTTTTGTATCATCGGTGTACCGACCGCCAACAGTTAAACGTAACGCATCAGTAAAATGATAAGTACCTTGGAAGAATGCCGACAAGGTTTCGGTTTCCTGGTTAAAGTTCGATACTCGGTCTAACGACTCAGGCGCAAAGCCGATGTCGGTAAAACTTAACCCACCTAACGCATCTCTAGGTGCGTTGTAAGCTGGCATTAATGCCGGAGTGATTGACGCAACATCAATGTGAGTTGCCACATCCATTACTAAGTCTGAATCTGAGTAATAAATCCCGGTAATGTAATCAAATCTGCCACCAAGTGAACTGGCAAACCGAATTTCATGACTGGTTTGATCAAAATCATGGTCATCGGTAGTATGTAAAAACGGGAACGGCATATAATCTAAATCTTGGTGTTCAATTGACTCATAAGCGCTGTAACCGCCTGTATAAGATAAAACACCGCCGGCTAAATCATAATCAATATTCAAGGCAACGTTATCCGCTTCTACCCCACGAAATTCACCTTCATAGGCATTATCAGAACTTCGGGTATCGTCTAAACTGGTTTCAAAATCATCTTGCACACTTGGAATCACCGCACCAAGAATAAAACCGGCTAAACCATCTAATGGCTTTGCACTGATAAATTGCGAGGTGCTACCAACACTTTCTGTTTCCGAGTTTTCTGCTTTAAAATGCACAGATAAGTCATCTATTGGCTGCCAATGAAGAGACAAGCGAACAATCGTTTCCTCTGATTGTGACTCATCTCTGTCTAAGTTATTATTCACCATGTAACCGTCAGAAGAAGAATCTTTTACAGCTAAGCGATAACCCAACTCATCTGTTATACCACCAGCAAGTACGCCAGTTAAGCCTTGGCTATTATATTCAGGTTCATACTCTGCGATAACTTTACCTTCAAAATCTGAACCGGCTTCGGCTTTCGCTGTACTAAGGTTTAATGTGCCGGCAATGGTATTTTTACCAAATAAGATGCCTTGCGGACCACGCAAAATTTCAGCACGTTCCAAGTCTAAAAACGGGGCACGAAATTGCTTACTGCGGCCCATGTAAATGCCATCAATGAACATACCTACCGATTGCTCAAACGAGCGGTTGTTACCTGAGCCAACACCGCGCATAAAGATATTGGTGTTAATGGCATTTTCAGAAATACTTAAGTTTGGCACATAATCAGATATTTCTGATAAATCTTGTATCGCTGATTTTTCAATCTTGTCACCGTTTATGGCAGTAATTGACATTGGCACTGACTGAACACTTTGTGAACGCTTTGTTGCCGTTACTTTGATTACTTCAAGACCTTTTAACTTTTCACCTTCGACTTCTTCTGCTGCAGTTGCATTGCTGCTAATAAAAAGTGTGGCACCAATGGCTAATGCAAGTTTGCTCTTTCGTAAATTCTGACTATTTGTAATAAATTTCATTAAATTCCTCTCCTAAAGGTAAATTCTATTTTGTTGTTTTTATTATTTTTATTTGATGTTTAATTGCTTAATGCAAAACAAAGCTCATTTAAAATGAGGTTTATGTTGTTCTTTCAAAAATGTTGACAAAACCAGAGCTGCCAATTCCCCCGTTGTGTTGTAGAGCGATTCTTGCGTGTTCAACTTGTCGTTGACCACATTGACCTCTTAGTTGTTTAACTAATTCGGTTATTTGTGCAAGTCCGGTTGCGCCTAACGGATGCCCTTTTGCCATCAACCCACCAGATGGGCCGATAACAACTTTGCCACCGTAGGTATTCTGTCCTTCTAGAATAAATTTTTCTAAATCATCATCAGCACATAACCCTAATGCTGAATAGGTGAAGATTTCATTACTGGTAAAGCAGTCATGTAATTCAATAACATCAATATCATCAGGGCCAACCCCGGCACTTTCATAGGCTTGCTTACATGCTTCACGGCTTAATGCGCCAAACGTGACGTCGAGTACATTCGAAGTGAAATACTCAGGTTTATCGCTACACCAACTTGAGCCTTTTAAAGTAATACTGATATCTAGGTTATGTTTTTTGGCAAACTCTTCACTACAAACAATTACGCTGGCAGCACCACAACTTGGTGGACAAGCAAACAACTTACGCAAGCCACGATAAAGTGCTGGCTGCTCTAGCACTTGTTCAACAGTTAGTAGCTCACGATAAATTGCATAAGGATTAAATTCGGCGTGTTTTCTAGCTTTTACTGCGATGCTTGCCAGTGCTTGTTCACTTATATTGTAATCGTTCATTAATGCTTCAGCTTGGCAACCAAACATTAATACTGCCGGAGGTAATTGCGCTTCGTGCAGGTCTAGTCCCATCAAATTAACAATGGCATCGGTGTGACGTTGCAGCGGACTTGTTCTGTCTGGGTACATCATCTCGATGGCGCCAGGTGCCATTTGCTCAAATCCTAAAGCCATAACGCATTCTGAAATACCGTATTCAACCGCCTGTGCCGCCAAGGCAAACGCGGTTGAACCACTAGCACAGTTATTATTCACATTAGTGACTGGAATACCGGTCATACCTATGCCATAAAGTGCAGCTTGGCCTGAACAACTATCGCCTTGCACATAAGAGGTAAATGCCTGTTCAATTAAGGAATAATCTAAACCTGCATCAGTTAATGCTACCCGTCCAGCATTGGCGCCCATAACTTGGTAACCGTCACTTTGACCAGGCTTTTTAAATGGCACCATACCAACACCACAAATTACTACTTTTCTAGTCATTGTTTATCCTGTTTTTCAAATGGCTGATTATGTAACAAGCCGTTTTTTTCAGCTTTGCTTTGCTATTGAATTACAATTAATTACCTTTAGAAATAAACTAATCGGTAATCGTTTACTGTGATTCACCCTATCGGGTGATATTATTAAAAACATTCAACAAAGTATAAATTATCGATTAATAACAGTCAGTTATAAGCAAAGACCTTTATATAAAACATTACTAATTACTGGTTTTATTACCTTTTTAACAATATAAAAAAGGCCACCAACTTTGGTGACCTTAAAGTTTTTGCTATGGAGAGTTAATTCACCATACGATTTTCGCTGTTCCAGTATTTTTTACGAATGTCTGTTTTTAATACTTTGCCTGCTGGGCTGCGGGGCAAATCATCGACAAAATCAATCGATTTAGGTGCTTTTACACTACCCAATTCTTGCTTCACCAGATTTATTAAAACTTGCTCATCAATAGTGCTACCAGATTTACATAGCACTATGGCTTTGACTGCTTCGCCCCATTTTTCATCAGGAATGCCGATCACCGCACAATCTTGTATTTCTGTATGGGAGTTAAGCACTTGCTCAATTTCGTTAGGAAATACGTTAAAACCACCGGTAATGATCATATCTTTTTTACGATCTACTATTTGGATATAACCATCTTTATCCATAACGCCTACATCACCAGTATGCAACCATCCGTCAATTTGAGCTTCTAGCGTTGCTTCTGGGTTCTTGTAATACCCCGGATTGACAATATGGCCTTTGACACAAATTTCGCCTGCTTGCCCCATAGGTAGTGGTTTATTATCATCGTCCATAATGGCGACTTGGTTTAATACGCAAGGACGACCTACAGTTTTCAGTCTGTCTTCATTAATAGAACCATCGGCATTAATATAATCCCACGGCGCTTTTGCACAAATTGCCGCAGGTGCTTCTGATTGACCAAACACTTCGGTCATAACCGGACCAAAAACCTTTATCGCTTCTTTTAATTTAGTCAAAGAAACAGGCGCAGCAGCTACGATAAAATGTTGTAGTGATGAATAATCATATTTACTTACATCCTCGTGTGCCAACATCATATACATAACGGTTGGCGGTAAGAAAAAATGGGTGATTTTATGTTGTTCAATAACCTTTAAAATTTCACCTGGATCAACTGCTGCCATAATGGTATTGGTACCGCCACGGGCAAAGTGCATAGCGCCCATCAGCCCGGCAGAATGAGTCATTGGCGCGACAACTAAATGATTAGTGTTATCGTAATAATTAAAATGCGCATAAAAATTGGAAAACATCGTTTCCAAGGCCTTATTAGACATCATTACGCCTTTTGATTTACCCGTTGTGCCGCCGGTTGGGAAAATAGCCATAATGTCATCATCACTGCCATCCCCCATTTCATGGTGTTTATCTGCAGAAGCTAACCAGTGGGGTAAATTTTCACCATCAAGGTCTTTATCAATGCACACTATTTGTTTTAGGTTTGGCGCATCATTGGCAATGGCTATTGCTTCATTTTCATAGCTTGAATGAAACATTAATAAGTCGCCATCAAAACGATGCAATAAGTCGGTGTTTACCTCTACCGGGTTACGCGGGTTTACTGGCAACCACACGGCTTCGGCGCGAAACAAGCCAATTAAGCATTCAAAAGCAATGTTTGAGTTTGGCGCCAAAATACCAATTTTTGCCCCTTTACCGAAACCTTGTTGCGTTAACGCACTTGCTAGTTTATGACTAAAAGCTTCGGCTTGTTTATAGGTTCTTTTTTCATCGCTTGCCAGTTCATGAAAGGCAATGTTGTCAGGGTATAATGTCGCGCCCTGATCAAAAAAATCAATTATACGCATGGTCATTATTCCTATGAGTTAATCATCTTATAATCAACCAAACCAAAACTTCTCAGTTGATTGGCTAATTCGTTATGTCCTACCGCTTCACACGCTGATGAAAAACCGTTTGTTTTTTGTAAACCACCAATTAACAAGCTAGCGGTTGCTGCTTGTAAGGCACCAGTAGTTAAATACCCACACGACGTTCGTACTTCACAAGTTGCTGAATCAAAAGAGCCACTGCCATGCACAACATCTAAGCAACGATGCACAAGCTTGTTTTCTCGTGGCGGCATAGTTGCCTGCATGCTATTACCGTACTCAGCTAACTTCGCCGCTTTTTCTTCTGTAGGCAAATGCTTGATTTCGTTTTCATAGGTATTTTGTAAATCCAAAACCATTTCCATCATCGCTCGGTTTTGGGTTGCCGTTAATTGTTGAACATTGCGAACCCTTGGATCATGTTCAAAATAAAGCGGCAACATACCGCCGCCCCAAGGATGTGCTAGCAAAGAATCTGCACGGCCAGGAACACTCACTTCATAGCCCTTCGCTACAGGCCAGATCACACGTTGATTATTTTCTAATTTAAATGATTGTTCGGCAATACTGAACATGGCAAAGATAGTTTGGAATGAACCAACCGTTGGTACTAATGTAGGCGCAGTAAGACAATTTAAGGTATCAATTTGACCTTGTTCTAACACCATACGCGCACCAATTTCTAACGAGGTATACATGTATGATGTGCCTGGAGCCAAGACTAAATTCTTTGCTGCGAATTTTGGCCCTAACTCTTGCTGAATTTTAGTGATGAAATTCATTTCACCACCGGTATCTAAATAATGACAGCCTGCTTCTAAAGCTGCTTCAACGACTGGCTGACCAAAATACATGAATGGGCCAACGGTATTACAAATAACTTTTGCGCCTTTAAACAGTTCAGTTAATGCTTCTTTAGTATGCTCAACTTGTACCACTTCATAATCTGCGGTTTCAATACCAGGAACTGTGGCCATTGCGGCTTCAATTTTTTCAGCATTTCGACCAGCAGCAATAAATGAAATGCCGTATTCACGTAAAAATTCAGCAACTAATTTTCCGGTATAACCACTTGCGCCATATAACACTACAGATTTATTTGTCATAACTTTTTCCTTCAGGGTTTTAGCGTATCAGTCCAACAATGTTTCTCTCAGAAACTCCTAAAAGTTATAAAGAGTGGACGTTAATTAGAAACGATATCGACTTTTAAAATTATTTTAATTTATGCTGTTTACGCTAAACTTTTAAAAACTGTTCAGAATCACCCCTATGGGTGATTTTACCAAAATGCTTAATTACCGGTGAGAAATAGGCAATTTCATCCGAACGGGTGAGGCTTTTAATTAATTGCAGGGTTAAATATAAGTAATACATTTGAACATACAAAAATGCAGGACATTACATGTTAAATAAACGTTTCCCCGAAAAGCGCGCCTTCATAACCGGCGGCGCCAGTGGTTTAGGTTTGGCCTACGCTAAAAAATTGGCCAGTGACAAATGGCGAGTAGCAATTGCTGATATTAATGAACAGCGCTTAGCTGAAGCGAAAGTCGAACTTGAACAGTTAGGCGGTGTCGTTATCACTATGGTGGTTGATGTAACCAGTAAAGAACAACAACAAAATGCCGCAGATCAACTTGAACAAGCCTGGGGCGGTGTGGATTTAGTGTTCAATAATGCCGGCATTGGCAGCTGTGGTAAATTAAATGAGCATGACGACGAAGAATGGCACCGGGTGATAAACATTGATTTATGGAGTGTTATTCATGGCTGTCGTATCTTTGCGCCGTTATTGAAAAAGAACGGTGGCGGTCATATTATTAATACGGCATCGAGTGCTGGTACTTTATGTTTAGCGGAAATGGCTGGCTATAACGTGGCTAAATCTGGCGTGGTTGCGTTATCTGAAACGCTAAATGTTGAACTATCTACCGACAACATTGGCGTAACGGTTGTATGCCCTACCGTGTTAAAAACCAATATTAGTGAATCGATGAAAGGCGAGACCAATTTCGAGAAAAACATTGCGCAACAAATTAATGAGTCAAAATTTACCCCAGAAATGGTCGCCGATAGTACCTTTAAAGGGATATTGGGCAATAAATTGTATGTTATGCCACAGGCCGATGCCCGTTGGGTGTGGACGTTTAAGCGTTGGATGCCTGAAAAATTTACTAAATTGATGACTTTCTTATACAAAAACCGTAAATGGATATACTCGCACTTAGATTAAAATAATCAGGGTCAGAGTCAGGCTTTACTGTAAAACTTGACTCTGACCCTAGTTTTTGACTCTGATATTAAAAAAGCCAGTTCCTTACGGAACTGGCTGTTAAAAGGTTATCGTATAGCTTCAATAAACTAAAAGCATTGAGCTCCGGGAATACATGGATAATCACGATCTTGTACCGGGGTGATTTCGATAGTCGACAGGTCGACTTCAAAATTGTAATCGGTGTTTAATACTGGCAATTCGTCAATGGTTTTTGCCGCCGCTTGGATCTGTTCAAGTGAAGGACCAGGTGTACAAGTGGCAAGCGATGATCCGATTTCACCACTACAACGCGGGATATGTTCGTCAGTATGGTATTGGGTCCAGCTTATTTCACCGTTGAAGAAATCGCCAGTCATAGTACAACTTGCTTCGCCCTCATCGTCTAGTGGCAAACACTTGATGTCAGTCTCCAAGGTACTATTTTTTAATAAGGTAATTAATAAACGGTTATCAAACGTTGAGACAAATTGATTATCGGTTTGCAAGGTAAAGTCATAATCGACGGTAAACGGCACTGATTTCCAATAATTACCGCTATTGTATGGATATTCATTGCCTTCTTCCGGGCCATCTGTACAGGTCATCAGCGGCGCGTTTAGCTCTGCTGTACATTGCGGATACCAGAAACTCGGTACATTTGCCACCCAACATAACGGGTAACCGTCATGAAATTGATTCATGCAAGTAATTCGTTCTAATTGACCCAGACTACTAATTCCGCTACTCATATAATCGGTTAACTCTTGATCGAGAATATCCATGATCTGTGCAGGCTCTTCAATTGCCGGGCGGGCAATAACACCTTCACAAGGGCTTTTAAAGTTAATATTTTGTTCATCAGCCTTGATTTGCAGTTGTTCTACAGCGCTCAAAGGAGTAATCGGGTTAGTGAGCGGTGTAGTCATACAATTCATTCCTACATTACCTTGCAGCCAAAGTGTTAATGGCAGAGATTCCCAGCTGTTAAGCACATCGATATTGACAATTTCGTTTTTACTAAGCAGTAATTTGTTCAACGCGGTTAATTTGGATAATGGGCTGATGTCTTCAATATTGTTATTAGCCAAATCCAATTGCTCTAGCGCTGTTAAGTTGGCCAGTTCACTAATGCTTGTCAGATTATTATCCGAAGCGTCAAAGTCTTGTAACAAAGTAAAGTTACTAACGCCCTGCATACTTAGTAAGTTGTTATTGGAAAGATCTAAATCAATTAAAGCAACAGATTGGGTTAATTGTGCCAAATCATTGACGTTAGAATTAATCTGGTTATGACTTAAATCAACACTGGTCAAAAGTGGTTTGTTTGCCAAACCTGATAGCAAGGTGCCAGGGGCAATACCGGCATAATCAGAATCAAGCAGGTTGTAAGACAAGTCGATCATACTCAACTTACTTAGTGTGCTCAGTCCGTCAGTATTGGCAAGCTGGTTATTGCTTAAGTTCAATTCAGTTAGTTCAACTAGGCTACCCAAGGCAGCAGTATCAATAATCTTGTTTTTACTTAAATCCAGTTTAGTGATCTGCACTAAACTTGCCAAAGTGCTAATATCACTAATTTCATTATTAAATAAGGTAAGTTGGGTTAATTGTGCTAGCTTTGAAAAATCAGCTAATTCAACCACTTTCGCTTTATGAGCATATAAAAGCTGTAAATCGCTGGCACTCTCTAGCAGACTTAAATCGGTTACTTGGGTACCGGAAATATCTAACTGTTTTAACTTGGTTAATAAAGCAATATCGACTAAATCGCTTATATAAGTGTCACTAATATTCAATACTTGCAAATTCGTAGAATTTGATAACACTGACGTATCGCTGAAGTTGGTACCGCCCATATTTAAAGTTTGTAGCTTAGTTAACTGGGCTAAGGCACTAAAATCTTCTGCTGGTATTCCCTGAATAAGCAGCTGTTCTAACTGCGTTAACTGTGCCAGTATTGAAATATCGCTTACCTTGGTTCCAGCCAACTCTAATACTTTAAGGTTGGGAAAGTGTGTTAGCGCACTAATATCGACTAAACCTGAGCCACTACAATAAAGTTCTGTAACCTCATCAGCAGGTATGGTTTTATAAGTGGTATACGGGTCATATAATTCACGATCTTTTATTGTTGGGTTAACACTTTCACGTATACAAAATTCTAACCATGAACCATATTCAGCATCCCAAGGATAGTTGATCATACCAATTTCAGGCAGTGACTTGTTTTTATCACGATCAAAGTAATCGTCTTCATTTAACACGCCATCGTTATCAATATCAGGATCTTCATGATCAACAAGACCATCTGCATCAAAATCAGGGTTTTCAACTAAATTTTCATCACCTAAGATTTGCTCAATCGCAGTGGTCAACACATTATACTCGGCATTAATTGTTGCTAATGTTTCGTCATATACTTGTTGGTTTTCAACAGAAACTAATGCCAAGGTATCAGATACAGTGTCAGGTAATGCATACTCTTCGGAGTCGATAATCACCTTAAGTACACCGGCAACTTCCAGTACTTTTTTATGGTCAAGCGTATCCAGAATCGCATTTAACTGGCTTTCATTGTCAAATGGCTGGTTACCATTCGCCGCCATTGCCAAAACATATTTTGCGGTAGTGACATTGGTTACATTTAAGCCAAAATAATCGAGTGCGATAATATACTCTTGCGATGTCTCATAAGATACCAAGGTGCGAAACGACTCTAACAACGATACTAGTTTTACGCCTGGGTTATATTGTTCGTCGCCAATAGCTGTAATTTTTACCAGTTTATCGAAGTTTCGCTCATCAATTTCGATATCTCTGAATACATAAACACCATTAGAGTTGCCGATGGTGGTAAATGATTCATCACCAACGTCAAGCGTTACTTGCGGTCGCACCAACGGCTCATCGGTCACTAAGCCTTGTATCAACAAGGTATCGAATATACGCTCGCTGGTAAAAACCATTGACTTTTCAACCGTTGCTCCATCATTGTCGGTTACGGTTAAATGCACGGTAAAGCTAGTATCTTGTTCGACACTTGGGGCTGTGAAGCTAACTTCTGCAGTATCAGCACCGCTAAGCACTAAATCAATGCCCGCAACTGACCATGAGTATGCGGCAACTGTGCCATCAATATCTGCAACATCGGCACGCAAGTTTGCTTGTTGATGCTCAACGGCACGATTCGCGCCAATAATTTCTGCAGTGGGTGCCTGGTTAGTAATTTCTGGTGGCTCACTACCGCCGCCACCGCCACCACAACCAGTTAAAGCACTGGCGGTTAGTAAACAGCTCGATAGTAATATTTTTTTATAATTAGAGGATAAACTCATTCTGTTTCCTAAATATTAGTTTAAGTATTTTTTAGTGTTACCAAAACCATTAATTATTAATCAAGACTTGATAATTAATGGCTAATAGAATTTGCTTACCATTGATAAAACCATTACTGCAACAATACAAGCAAGCAGCTCTCAAATAATCGACTATTATAACTTTACAAATCATCTTTTATCTATATATACAACAACTTATAGAATAACAACAAAACACTATCGGGGTTTACTGAAAAAATAAATGCCGGCTAAATCACTTAAATTTGAGCTATAAAAACTCATGGCTATGGCGCTAAAGGAACATAGCTTTGGCCAGCAGACTGTGAGAATTGATCAAACAAAAAAGCAGCTCATAGAGCTGCTTTTACTTGCTTAACTTATGGTGTTAATTAAAAAACATAAGTGGCTTCCATTGAAACGCTGCGTCCTACAGATGCGCCGCCGTATTGACCAGCATTGTAATACGGCCATGAGGTGTGAGTATCATCACCAGGAGGTTTTGGATTAAAGATATTTATTACCTGAGCACTTACCTTTAACGAACCGTTCCAAGCGTATGAAGAGGTTAAATTAAACGTATAGTATGGGTCTAGACGATCATACTTTTCATAAAAATAGCTGTCTTCATCACCAAACTCTTGTGGTGGATTCCAAATTGGAATAGAGCCAGTTCGGCGACCACTTAGGGTAATTGATAAATCATCATCTGCCCAGGTAACCGAGCCATTAACCACAGAGCGAGCAGATTTATTAAAGAATAAATCACGAGTATGTATCTCTTCACTTTCATCGTCGACTTGATATGTTGAATCGAGAGTGTGAGTCCAAGCTAAATTAAAGTACCAATCCCCAATGTTGCTTTCATAATGATAAGCAACTTTGGCATCAATACCTTCTGTAGTTTGCTTAGCGACATTTACATGGGAGGTGCTCACCGATTCAACCTGTTCACCGGCAAAGCCAGCTTCTTCTCGATTGATTTTTTCTGCATTTTCCTGACATTGTTGACTACCTGGCACAATATCCGGTCGCTCATTTACTGGGAAAGGATAATAATTATCTGCGTCTTCATTTTCGGTATCACGAACCTTACAATAGTAGTCTAGCTCTAAAATTCCTTGAATTGATTCCCCTTGCACAAGCTGCTCTATTTCAATTTGGTACCAATCCACGCTCATATTCAGATCATCGGTTACATCCCAAACAAAACCGACACCATAGTTTGTGCCCTCTTCTTCTTTCAACGTTTTTGAGCCTGAACTATTACCTTTTATCGATTGCGGATAACAATCTTCACTTGGTTCAAATTGTTCAACATCATCTGGTAATTCGCCAGTAGCGTCATCGCGTTGATTTTCATAGAATTGATCTTCACACACCGACAAATCGGCACCGGATGAATAATAACCACCTTCGGTGGCAAATACCCGGTGCATATCAGGGGCACGGAAGCTTTGGCCCCAATTTGCCCGAACTAACAATTCATCGAGTGGACGATATTCAAGACCAATTTGTGGCGAGAAGCGGCCACCAACATCGGTAGTATCATCATCGTATTGATCATATCTGCCTGCTACTTGTGCACTTAATGTGTCTAGGATTGGCAATTGCAGCTCTAAACCAACGGCATAACGTTCACGGTCGCCGCCACCTTCGGTACCAGTCACACCAAACCAACCAAAGCCATCATTATTTAGAGTACGATCATCAAGGTTAATATCGTAACCTTGTTTATTCCATTCTGCGGTCAAGGCAAAATACATATCACCACTGGGTAATTCAAATATTGGCCCGGTAATTAAACCATTAACGGTGTTTGAATATGAATCGGCTAACGTTACTTGTGTGCCAAGCAATGCATCTTTCATAGCACTGGTGATCGGCTCATACAGATCGTGAGTGCCCAATCCATCGTAATAATCTACGTTCCAGTAATCGCCTTTTGAGCCAAGGTACATCTGGTAAACTTGCTCTTCTTTTAACAGGCTTGAATACTTGTCATTGCTATTTTCACTGCGACTGAAATTAATGTCCCAGTCAAATTCATCGAGTAAAATACCTTTGACACCAGTGTTTATCTGTAATCCGGTATCTTCAATACGACTATTTCTAAAGCCAAGTTCATGCTCTGCAAACAAACGCTGTTCGGTGCGGTAATCCCAATATTCAGAGCCGGCATAATCATCACTTATTTCCTGTAGTGCTTTCATATTACCATCGCCATTAGCTCGGTATTCAATAATTGGCGAGTTAACGTAATGAAAACTGCCACGTAAATAGGCATCCTGTTGGGCATACATTACATCGGCATATGCGATGATATCGTCGCTTAACTCATATTCACTGCTAATATAAACTGATACGGTTTCACGTTCATTGCGAATAGAATTCGTACCTGATAAATCTGTACCACAATATTTACCATAGTTGTCTTCATCATCCTCGCCCTCATTCATGATACGTTCGGTCCATTCATAACCAGATCCCGAATCAATACAGCGCTGCTGTGTGGGGTCTCGATATAAAGTCCAACTTTCATCATGGTCCTTATCGTCGGCGCCGTGATGTTCGGTCCAGTCTTCATCAACATTGTCTTTATCTTGATAAAAGCCTAACTTCACCATTTCATCAACAATAACAATACCACGGTCGAGATAATTATGACCGGCAGGACCATCGTCGACCGAGTCCATAAAATCACGGTCTTCGGCAAAAATAGGATCTTGTTTTTGATATTCTACTGCCATAGTTACCGTGTAATCATCACCCGATGTACCGGTAACTAACTGAAAGCGCGCTTCATCGCCGCCCCCTTCTGTTGTAGTACCTAACTTGGCACTAAATGTAGTGTCATCAACATCTTTCTTGGTAATAATATTCATTACCCCGGCAACCGCATCAGAGCCGTAAATTGCCGATGCACCTGAAGTTAATATTTGAATATTTGAAATAGCTGCTGCTGGTATCGACGATAAATTTACAAAGTTTGACGCACCGTTATATGGCGCTGGGTAATCGGCAACTCGACGACCATTGATCAATACCAATACCTGGTTATTACCTAAGCCGCGTAAACTCACCGTTTGCGCGTTTGGCGTAAAACCACCTTGCGAACCCCATTCAGCCCCCTGTGTTACACCGGTATTTTGAGTTAAGTCTTTTAATGCATCATAGGCTGTAGCAAAGCCCTTTTTTAGCATGTCGTCAGAGGTGATAACCGTTACCGGGCTTACCCCTTCCAACACGTTGGCTTTAATCCGTGAGCCGGTGACTTCAACTACTTCAATGTCTTCGTTTAGTTCACTTTTTGTTTGTTCAACCGTTGTCTGCTCAACCGCTGATCGCTCAACCTCTTGGGCTGACTTATCTTCTGCAAATGCATGGCTGTTTGCGCTTGCAAGTGTGCCAAGCATTATTGCGGCTTGAATACTGCGGGCAAGTTTGTTTATTTTAATCACAATTAATTTCCTAATTAGCAAGCAGTCGATGGACAACATAAATATTTTGTCGCCACCTGACTCACTTGCATTAATTATTATTTTTCTAGGTATTATTTTTTACGACGTAGTACTAAGCCTGATAAGAGCAGAGCAAACCAGATAAACCCGCTGCTGCCGCCTTTGTCATTATCAATACCTGTAACATAAACAGTAGTTAGTACCGGATTAGACTGACGCTCACCATTACTGCCAATCAATTCAAACGTTATCGCTTCATCATGCTTAAATTCAGGCACAGTAAAACTTAACTGCGACTCATCGATACTAGCCACTACTTCAGGGCCTTCGGTTTGTTGCCACTGATAGCTAATTTGTGGAGAATCAATAACCGCATCAACGACTATGGCGTCTAAACTAACCACTTCACCTGTCATAACTAAGGTGTTTGATGCTTCGACCATAAAGAACGGTTTGCCCTGCACCATAGTTGGTTGTTTAGTACGAGCAATTTGTATTAGTTCACTATCATCAAGCATGGACGTGACATAAGGGGTGATGTCGCTTTTACCTGAAACATTTTGATAGTTAAACACAATTACTACTTCACTAGCCGTAGAATTAGCCGAATGGGTATAGGTCCAAGTAAGTTGCTCACCATCTTGTTCAACGGTTAACGGCTCGGCGGACGTGGTCGCACCATCAATAACGCTATCGATAGTAATGGTTTCCAGCAATGCACCCGGCTCAAGATCTAACGACATTTGATATTCTTTATCGTGAGTAGTGTTATTGGCCATAAAGCTGATTTTATAACTTGCCAGACTGTTAGCACTATCATTCTCAATTAAAGATAAAGCAACATCATCAACACCGCGGGCAATATTGACGTTAACCATACCAATATTAATACCTAGCTCTTCTTTTGTACTAAGACCGATCATGCCGTAAAAGCGATCATCCTCTTGCATATCTTCCTGCCAATGGATATCAATTGGCACGATAGAGTTGGCATAATTTTCTTTTGGTGCGCTAACTTTTAATTCATCTTCGCCATGAACTTCCAAATCATCACTAACAACGGTCACCGCCAATTTAATATCGTCATAAGTTTGCTCCGCGACCGGATCGTAGTCTGGGTCTTCCAAGTGATTGAACTGGTTACCATAGTTGTGAACGAGCAACCAGAAATCACCATTTGGTGGGGACGGCACATCAAGTAATTCCAACGCAGCCATAGTAGCTCGGTTAAGGACTTGCCCAGCTCTTATTTCAAAGGCACCGGCTTCGCCATCAAGGTTGGCATCATAGCCCAGATATAGATCTATATCAGGTGATGTGGTTTCCAACACCTCGATAATTAACCGATCTGAACGGGCCGGAATACTTACGGGAACAACGAACACCGAGTCTTTGTCATCTTCGTAATAATACGGGCTCATTGACCGTTTAATGCTAGTACTGTATAGCTTAGCTTTCGATAACGGTGACACTGTCGTGGTAAAATCATCACTACCAACAGTAGAAACACC